>NZ_JBITGM010000002.1:0-1000383 GCF_044457025.1 Streptomyces sp. NPDC050658 | reverse complement strand
TTGGGGTTGGGGGGGGGCTCGGTTGTCGGGGTTGGCCGGTGGGGTGTGGGGGGGGGGGGGGGGGGGGCTTGTGGGGGGGGGGGGGGGGGGGCCCGGCGGGGGGGGGGGGGGGGGGGCCCCCCCCCCCCCCCACCCCCGCTCAGGCGAACGGATCCGCCCCTACGGCACCAGCAGCCCCAGATCCACCGACTCCGCGATCGCCGCAAGGCCCGCATCCCCGGGATGCAGATGATCCCCGCTGTCGTACGCGGGCAGCATCCGCGCCGGCTGCGCCGGATCCCGCAGCACCGCGTCGAAGTCGAGCACGGCGTCGAAGTCGCCGCTCTCGCGAATGTACGAGTTGACCGCCATCCGCTCCGTGTCGGCCGCCGCCGTGCAGAGCGACTCGCCCTGGCAGGGCGCGATCGTCGCCGCCACGACCCGAAGCCCCCGCGCCTTCGCCCGCTCGGAGATCTCCTGCAGCCCGGCGGTCACCTGGTCCGCCTTCGTGCCCCAGCGGACGTCGTTGACCCCCTCGAAGACGACCACCGTACGGGCCGATGTCTGGGCGAAGACGTCACGGTCGAGGCGGTGCAGGGCGCTCACGCCGCCCGTGTCCGTCGAGACGCCGTCTCCGGGATAGCGGTCGGCCACGACGCGGTTCGCGGAGATGCCCTGGTTGAGCACCCCGAACCGGGGGACCTCGTCCTGCCGGAGGAGCCGGGTGGCGAGGACGTTGGGCCAGCGGTGGTTCGCGTCCTGCGTCGACTTCACGCCGTCCGTGATGGAGTCGCCGAGCAGGACCACCGAGCCGGGGCCGCCGCCCACGTCGACTCCCGTCAGCAGCGGCCACGTCGAGATCGTCGACGTGTACGCCGCCCCCGATCCCTCCGCCGAGTGATCGCCGGGAGAGCTCACGTACGACCGCTGGATCGCCTGGCTGTGCACCGGCGCCGTCGTCACCGTCTCGGGGAGATGGAAGCTCACGAGGAGGTTCGTGTCCTCGGGTACGTCGAAGTCGAGCGGGTCGCTGAACGCCTGGGCGCCCGCCGGGATCGCGGTGCCCGCGGCGCCCCGGAACGTCAGCGGCACCGGCTCACCCCGCGCCCCCGCCCCGGACTCCTGCACCGCCACCGTCGCGCCGCCGATCCGCACCGGGCCCGAGGCGAAGGTGTTGTCGAGGCGGATCCGCACCCGCGGCCCGCCCACGCTCGTGTGGACGACGAGCCGCACCGTCCGGTCGGCCCACGGGCCCACCGCCGTGTACCCGGCGGTCGACGCCGACCAGCTGCCCGTCCACCCCTTCGCCGCCTCCCGCACGGAGAGCGAGAAGACGTGCAGATCCGCGCCGCCCGGATCCTTCGGCAGGGTCACCGAAGCGACCTCGCGCCCCCGCGCCACCGGCACCGTCACGACGTACAGACGGGCCTTCTCGGCGAGTTGGCCGCCGGGAGTGTTCACGTGCGGCAGCGCGACCGCCTTCGTGGCGAGCGGGCCCGAGCGCCAGTCCGGTGCCGTCAGGCGGTAGCCGCCCTTCGAGCCGTCCCGGTAGCGGACCGTGCCCGTGCCGCTCGCCTCGCCGCCCGTGCCGGCCACCAGGAAGGCGAGGGCGTCACCCCGTCCGCGTACCCGGACGGACTGTCCGTCGGCGCGGACGTTGTCCGCATCGCCCGCCGCCGTCCGCGGCCAGGTCAGCCGCGCCCCGTCCACCGCGAGCGAACGGCCCGGCGTCCACCCGGCCGCCGTCAGGTCGCGCGCCGAGAGGGAGCCGCCCGAGCCGTCGAAGTCCGCCTCGCCGGGCCGCGCGTCGTCGCTGATCGCCCGGTTGTCGAAGAGCCGCTCCAAGGGGAGCGGCTCCGGTCTGTGCGGGGCGGCCTGCGCGGTCGCCACGGGGGCGATGCCCGTGAGGACGGCGAGCGCGGCGATCCCTCCCGTTACCCGTGCCCATGTACGTCGACGCACACCAGACCCCTCCCACTAGCGACACTGACGCTGACACTGACGTGATGACAGGTGCGCCATGAAGCTAAGGAGACGTCAGAGGCCCGTCAATGAGCCGCGTGTGAATATCACCCCAACTCACCACGACGGCCGGGTGATTCACCGCCGTGCACCGCGCTGCCGCCCACAGGCACGAAGTGCGTGGCATCCTCCGGTACGCCGACGTGCTGCACCCCCTCGTCGTCGCGGTACCGCCACGCGAACGGCACGCCCCGCGCCGTCATCACATCGGGCCCGTCCATGAGCTGGAAGTGCAGATGGGGGTCGGAGGAGTTGCCCGAGTTGCCGCATGCGGCGACCGCCTGACCGGCCGTCACCCGGTCGCCCACCGCGACCCGCAGCGAACCGCGCCGCAGATGCGCGAAGACCGCGTACACGCCGTCGCCGATGTCGATGACGACATGATTGCCCAGCAGATGGCGCGGCCAGCCCAGACTGCGCACGAACCCCTCCAGGAAGAGGAAGAGGAGGCCGGGCAGCGACATGCGGGACATGTGGTCGCGCTGCCGGTCCGCCGTCGCGACGACGGTCCCGTCGGCCGGGGCGAGCAGCGGCACGCCGAAGGACGGATAGACGCTCGCCCGGCGCCCCAGCGGCCAGAGCCAGCGGAACGGCGGGGCCTCGGGCGCACCGTCCTCGCGCGGCACGTGCTTCAGGTCGATCGCGTACGTCTGCGCATGGCTGTGCGTATGACTCGGGACCTTCGTGGCAGGGCCGTTGAGCGCGCTCCAGCGCCCCGCGACGGGGGCGAGCACCGGCACGGGAGCACGGTCGAGGGGCGGGCGCTGGGTGCGTATCAGCGTCACACGCATGATCTGCCCGACGACGACCAGGGCCACCCCGGTGTACCAGAGCGGACCGAGGCCCCGCGTGTTCACCAGAATGCAGAGGGCCCCGGCGGCGAAGACCAGGCCGTAGCGCTTCCACAACGTCACGAGCATGTGCGCCTTGTCGTCGAGTTGACCCCTGTATTACCCGCACATTACCTGCTGACCGGTGAAGGCGCGTTTGCGTGACCTCGCGCACCCCCGGTGCGCCGCCTTGACGCCGTGCGGGGTGCTCGCTCGCCGCGTGGCGAGATTTCGGGTGATTCCGCAACCAACGTACGCAAGATAGATTCGACGACTCTGGGGGCTCAGGGCATCGGGGGGCGAGGAGGGATCGATCGTGAACATTCCATTCCTGGACAGGTGGCGCCGGCGGCACGCACCGGAGCCCGAGGCGCGCGGCCTCGCGGTGGCCTTCGAGGACAACCCCGAAGGGGTGGCCGAACTGCTCTCCGAGTGCGAGCTGCTGCGCTCGCAGGCGGCCACCGCGGGTCTTGAACTCGACGATTCCCCCGGCTCGTTGAGCGCGCTCGACCAGCTCCTGCCGCGCTGGCGCGACGACCCCGAGCTGCTGCCGTGGCTCGGCAACGACGCGGGCCTGTACCTCGGTTCGGTCATCGTCCGCAGAGTGCCCGGGGCCGCCTGGCACGTGTGGCCCGGCGGCAGTCCCGTCGTGCGGCTCGCGTCGGGGCGGGAGATCCAGGTGGTCGAGGCCGGGCTCGACTGGGCGGTGCACGGAGCCCCCGAGCTGTCACAGGTCTACGCGGAGGCGTCGGAGACGTAACTCCGGGACATCGGAGACCTGACCCGAGGCGTCGAACGCCCGACTGTCGGGTGACGTAGCTGCAAATACGGTTAATGCCCATAAGTGCGTGTCGTCCAGTAAGTCCCGTTTTCACGTGGATAGTTTGCGCGGACCGACACCGCTGAGAGTGGGCAGGGCAGGGCATGGCCGTCGATCCGCTGATCGAGCTGCGTGATGTGAACAAGTACTACGGGGAGCTGCATGTCCTCCAGGACATCAACCTCACCGTCGGCAAGGGGGAGGTGGTCGTGGTCATCGGCCCGTCAGGGTCGGGCAAATCAACGCTGTGCCGGGCGATCAACCGGCTGGAGACGATCCAGTCGGGATCCATCGCACTGGACGGGCAGCCACTGCCCGAAGAGGGCAAGGCACTGGCCATGCTCCGCGCCGAGGTGGGCATGGTCTTCCAGTCCTTCAACCTCTTCGCGCACAAGACCGTGCTGCAGAACGTCTCCCTCGCGCAGATCAAGGTGCGCGGCCGCAAGAAGGAGGACGCCGAGAAGCGCGCCCGGGACCTCCTCGAACGTGTGGGCCTCGCCTCACAGGCCGAGAAGTTCCCCGCGCAGCTCTCCGGCGGCCAGCAGCAGCGCGTGGCCATCGCACGCGCCCTCGCCATGGACCCCAAGGTGATGCTGTTCGACGAGCCGACCTCGGCCCTCGACCCCGAGATGATCAACGAGGTCCTGGAGGTCATGCAGCAGCTAGCCCGGGACGGCATGACCATGGTCGTCGTCACCCACGAGATGGGCTTCGCCCGCTCGGCCGCCAACCGCGTCGTCTTCATGGCCGACGGCCGCATCGTCGAGGACCGCGCGCCCGAGGACTTCTTCAACAACCCGGAGAGCGACCGCGCCAAGGACTTCCTCTCCAAGATCCTCAAGCACTGACGGGGGGACACAGCCATGATGCGTACGACACGTCTGCTCGCGGCGCTCGTCCTCGCCGCCTGCGCCGCCACCGCCTGCGGCAAGGAGGGCAGCCCGCCGGTCAAGGGCCCGCCCCCCGGTGAACTGCCCAAGTACCAGGTGGCCACCGGCTTCACGCTGCCGGACTCCGGCACCTGGAAGAAGGCGAAGAAACGCGGTCACCTCGTCGTCGGGGCCAAGGAGGACCAGCCGTTCCTCGGCGAGAAGAACCCGGCGACCGGCGTCTACTCGGGCTTCGACATCGAGATCGCCAAGATGATCTCGGCCTCGCTCGGCTTCGACCCGAAGACCATCGCGTACAAGACCATCGCGTCGGCGAACCGCGAGACCGCCCTGCAGAACGGGCAGATCGACTACTACGTCGGCACCTACACCATCAACGACCTCCGCAAGAAGCTCGTCGGCTTCGCCGGCCCCTACTACATGGCGGGGCAGGGCCTGCTCGTGCGCTCCGACGAGGACGACATCAACGGGCCGCAGGACCTGGACGGCAAGCGGGTCTGCTCGGCGGCGGGCTCGACCCCGTACCAGCGCATCCAGAAGGACTACCCGAAGGCGACCCTCGTCGCGTACGACACCTACTCGGTCTGCGTCGACAACCTGCTGACCTACCAGGTCGACGCCGTCACCACCGACGACGCGATCCTCATCGGGTACGCGGCCAAGGTGCCCGACGAACTCAAGGTCGTCGGCAAGCCGTTCTCCGAGGAGCCCTACGGCATCGGCGTCCCGCGCAAGGACAACGCGCTCCGGTTCGCCGTCGACGACGCCCTCGCCGCCCGCGAGAAGAACGGCGACTGGAAGAAGGCCTACGACGCCACGCTCGGCCTCTCCGGGGTCCCGGCGCCGAAGCCGCCCGCCATCGACCGCTACCCGGCGAGCTGAGGAGGCGTCGTGGACGTACTGACAGACAACTTCTCCACGTTCGGCGAGGGCTTCCTCGGCACCGTCGAACTCACCGTGTACTCCTCGATCCTGGCGCTCGTGCTCGGGTTCCTGATGGCCTCGTTCCGGGTCGCGCCGGTCGGCTCCTTCCGGGCCTTCGGCACCGCCTGGGTGACGGTCCTGCGCAACACCCCGCTCACGCTGCTCTTCTTCGCGGTGCTGCTCGGCCTGCCGCGCTTCGGACTCGTGCTGCCCTTCAAGGTGTTCGCCGTGATCGCACTCGGCTGCTACACCTCAGCGTTCATCTGCGAGGCCCTGCGCTCCGGCATCAACACCGTGCCCAGGGGCCAGGGCGAGGCGGCCCGCAGCCTCGGCATGACCTTCGGGCAGACGCTCTCCGTGGTCGTGCTCCCGCAGGCGTTCCGCTCCGTCATCCCGCCGGTCGGCTCCACGCTCATCGCACTCGCCAAGAACTCGGCGATCGCGGGCGCGTTCAGCGTCACCGAGCTGCTCGGCACGTACAAGACGCTCAGCGAGCTCGGCTACAGCATCATCTGGACGTTCATCTGGATCGCCGTCGGCTACCTGATCATCACCCTCGCCATCAGCGCCGTCTTCAATGTCCTCGAGAAGCGCTGGGGAGTCGCCCGATGAAAGCCCTCTCCCACGAATCGACCGCCCTCTACGACGTACCGGGTCCCAAGACCGAGCGCAGACACAAGCTCTACGGACTGCTCTCCACGGTGGCCGTCCTCGCTCTCCTCGGGTGGATCCTGTATCTGCTCTTCGACACCGACCAGTTCACCTACACCAAGTGGATGCCCTTCGAGTACAAGGGCATCCAGGAGCTGCTGCTCGAAGGCCTGGGCAACACCCTCAAGGCGTTCGCCATCTCCGCCGTGCTCTCGCTCGCCCTCGGCGGGGTACTCGCCACCGGACGGCTCTCCGAACACCGCCCCGTGCGCTGGGTGGCCACGCTGATCGTGGAGTTCTTCCGCGCGATGCCGGTGCTGGTGATGATCTTCTTCGTCTTCGTGGCGCTGAAGGTGCAGCCGCTGCCCGCACTCGTCACCGGGCTCACGCTCTACAACGGCTCGGTGCTCGCCGAGGTCTTCCGCTCCGGAGTCAACGCGGTCGAACGCGGGCAGCGGGAGGCCGCGTACGCCCTCGGCATGCGCAAGACACAAGTCATGACCCATGTCCTGGTGCCGCAGGCCGTACGCGCCATGCTGCCCGCGATCATCAGCCAGTTGGTGGTCGCCCTGAAGGACACCTCGCTCGGCTATCTGATCACCTATGAGGAGTTCCTCCACGCCGGGAAGCTGATCGCGTCGAACCTCGACTACGATCTACCTTTCATCCCCGTGGTTCTGGTGATCTCGCCGATCTACATCGGGATGTGCATGCTGCTTTCGTGGTTCGCCCAGTGGGTGTCCAAGCGTCAGCGGCGCAATCCCAAGACCGAGGCCGTGGAAGTGGCACCGGCCGAACCAGGGACGCTGCTGCCGGGTCCGCAGTAGCTAGAGGGGCCAGAGCCCAGCCGGCAGCAGCCGGAGATCACTGCTCGCGCAGCGGGACCGACACGTACGACGGGTCGGCCGGTGACGAGGAGAAGGTCAGCTGCGCGCCGGAGGGGTTGTGCTCGATGTAGAGCGGGTCGACCGTGTCGACGACCAGGGCGAGCTTGTGTCCTGCCGGTACGTCGTAGGCCGTGGAGAACAACTCCAGGTCCACGCCGAACGGCTTGCCGGGGGTCTTGCCGTGGAAGGTGTACGGCGCGTTGCTGACCAGCTTGCCGAGGCCGAGCGGGCCCACGTCGTAGAGGTACGCGACGAGGGTGCCGCTCTCCTTGGTGCCGGTGAGCGTGGTGTGCAGCTTCGCCGTACCGCGCACGCGCTGGGGCGTGTCGTACCGCTCGGACTGCCAGACGGCGGCGTAGCGGCGCGGCAGCAGCGGGACCGAGGCCAGTGGCGGGGTCTTCAGGAACTGGTCGAGGGCGTTGGAGAGCAGCACGGTGCCGCCGTTGGCGCCGGAGTCGGCGTTCGCGCGGATGGTGGTGGATCCCGCAAGGTCGATCTTCTTCTTCGTCGCGCCGACCGACTTCCAGTCCGGGTAGCCCTCGTAGCCGCCCGTGGAACGGGACTTGATCCGGACGGGCTGCTCGGAGTCGACGCCGTTCCGCTCGCCCTTCAGATAGCGGTCGAACCAGCGCTGGGCGGAGGTCCAGGTGTCGTTGGGCAGCCCGAACAGGCCGGTCAGCTCGGCCGTGGCGTGGTCGCCGGGGCGGAATTCGAGGCGCTTGGGGCCGGTGAGGCGCTCGTAGAACTCGGCGTACTGGTTGGGCGGGAAGATGGTGTCGCCCCAGGCGTTGCCGAGCATGACGGCCGCGCCGTACTGGTTGATCCGGTCGAGATAGGTCGCGGGGGAGCGCTTCTTGCCCCACGCGATCATCTCGTCCTCCTTGTCCAGGTTGGACCCGAGGAAGTCCTTGAGGGTCTGCTGGAGTTCGGCGCTCGGACGGCCCGTCAGGACGCCGGCGCCGCCGAGCAGTCCGGCCGCCTGGGCGTGCTGGGTGCGGCCGCTGTAGATCGACTCGATCAGGTCGCCCCAGCCGCTGAGCGCGGTGACGGCCTTGATCCGCTCGTCGTGCCCGGCGGCGAGCAGGCTGATGCCCGCGCCGTACGAGACGCCGCCCATGCCGATCCTGTCGGGGTCGGCCGGGGTGTTGGCGATGGTCCAGTCGATGACCTTGGAGGCGTCGGCGATGTCCTCGGGGCCGCCGGTCTCGATCTCGCCGCCGGACTGCCAGAAGCCGCGCGAGTTGTAACTGACCACGACATAGCCGGAGTCGGCGAGCTTCTGGGCCTGGGCGACGTACTCGATCTGGGGCATGGCCCAGCTGGTGGGCAGCACGATGGCCGGGTATGCGGCGCCGGTCTTCGTGCCCTTGGGGGTGAAGACGTTGGCCTTGAGGATCGTGCCGCCGTCGCCGGGGATGTCGACGAAGCGTACGTCGGTGGAGCCTGCCGCCCGCGGGGCGGCGGCCGGCGCGGCCTGGGCCGCCGGAGCGAGCCCGAAGGCGGCGCCGGCGACGAGGGTCGCCGAGACGGCGCCCACGGTGGTCGTACGCAGAGCCTTGCGCGGAAGTCCCACGGGTCACTCCTTACTCGTGCAAGCAAAGTGACCCGACGGTAACGTCAGTGTCTTACCGGGGGTAACCCGTTGGTAAGTTACGCGGGGGTAACGATTGTTGAGCGCTCTATTGTTGAGCGGTCGGCGGTTGGCGGTGTTGATTTCTGTCATCTGTCATCTGTCATCTGTCATCCGGCACCTCTGTGACTTGCCCGGAAATTTCCGGGCAAGAGGCAACCGAACGGGGCCTTTGCCCCTCTCTCCGTGCAGTTCCACATTCGCACGGAGGTACGTTTCCTTGAGGCCCCTGAGCTCGTCGAGCCGCCGACGCCCCATACGCCCGCGCCGCACCGGCGCCGCGACCACGGCCGCGGGTCTGGCGGCGCTGACCGCCGCCCTGACCGCCTGCTCGGGCGGCGGCTCGGCCGGGGCCGCCGACATGGGGGCGGACAAGCCGGAGATCTCCGTGAATCTGCGGGGCGAGCAGGCGAAGGCGGGCTCCCCGGTCGTCGTGAAGCTGGCCGACGGCAGGCTGAAGCAGGTCGGCGTCACCGGCACCGAGGGCGCGAAGCTCACCGGAAAGGTCTCCGCGAACGGCACCACCTGGACCTCGGACCGCGCGGCGGCGCCCGGCACGTCGTACAAGGTCGAAGCGGAGACGGACCAGGGCGGCAGCGCGACCGCCTCCTTCAAGACGGCCGCCCCGGAGCAGGTGAACAAGCTGACCCTCGCCCCCGGCAAGGGCACCACGGTCGGCGTCGCCCACCCCCTGTCGGTCGTCTTCGACCACCCGGTGAAGAACAAGGCCGACGTCGAGAAGCACCTGAAGGTGACGACCTCGAACGACACCACCGGGTCCTGGGGCTGGATCAAGAACTACGACGGCAGGGACCGCGTCGACTGGCGCCCCAAGGAGTACTGGAAGTCCGGCACGAAGGTGAAGCTGGACGCGCAGCTCAATGGCGTCGACTCCGGCGCGGACGGCGGCTGGTTCGTCCGCGACTACGTCACCGGCTTCACCGTCGGCAAGAGCCAGAAGGTGAAGGTCGACCTCGACAGCAAGCAGGCCACGCTGGTGCGGGACGGGCAGAACGCGAAGACCGTCCCGATGTCGGCCGGCACCCCCGGCGGCGAGAAGGCCTCCTGGGGCGGCACCTCCGTCCTGATGGCCAAGGAGGGCACGATCAACATGCGCTCCGAGACGGTCGGCCTCGGCGATGCCTACGACAAGATGGTCGACAACTCGATGCGGCTGACCTGGTCGGGCATGTACGCCCACGCGGCCCCGTGGAACGCCGCGTACTTCGGCAACACCAACCACAGCTCCGGCTGCATCGGCATGAGCGACGCCGACGCCTCCTGGCTCTACGACCAGGTCCAGGTCGGCGACCCGTTCGAGGTCTCGGGCAGCGGCTCGAAGGGCGTCCCGGATCCGGGCAACGGCTACGGCGAGTGGAATCTCTCGTGGGCCGACTGGCAGGCGAAGAGCGCGCTGCGCTGACGGACGACCCGTGGTGCCCGGTGTGGCGGAGCCGCTGCCCGGCGGGCTAGGGCTACTTCGCGCGATGCGAATTGCGCGGCGGCGACGCCACCGGGGCCGGGGCCTGGGCGGCCTTCGTCACATCCGCGACGACCTCGACGACGTCGGCACCGTACGCCTGGGAATTGGCGACCTTCAGGAGCAGCACGAACGTGTTGCCGCCGTGCTTGCGGGCCAGCTTCTCGTGGTTGCGGGCGAGATAGCGGGTCGCCGCCTGGTTGGTGATCGCCCGCTGGCCGCAGAAGAGGAAGACGGGTCTCGCCTCCTGGCCCTGCCCTGCCGTGAGCCGCGCCAGGATCACGTACTCCGAAGTCCCGCCCTCCATGCGGTACCGCTCGCTGCCGATCTGGAAGGCGCCGCGGTCCGGGCCCGGCTCCGGGTCCGTGTTGACGCGGACGCCCGGCAGCAGCGAGTGCATGTGCGCGGCCATCCGCCGGTTCACCGAAGGCGAGCCCACACAGAACTCGGTGCGCTCGCCGAAGCTCTGCTGCGCGGCGTCGTGCGCGACGAGCTGGGCGTGCGCACCGCAGTCCTTGATCAGCGCGGCCAGTTCGAGGAGCGCGAACACGTCATGGCGTACGACGGTGAGCTCGGGGCCGCCCGCGTCGCGGTTCACCACGAGCAGCGACTCGGAGTTGTCGGGCAGCCCGAAGAAGGCCTGCTTGCGGCGGAGCCTGCGCCGCCACAGGTAGGAGCGGGCGAGCCAGCCCAGCGCGGCACAGAGGCCGGCCGCGATCAGGCCGAGGGCGATATTGCGCACGTCTTCGGTCATGGGGGCGCATGCTAGCGGGCTCTAGGACCGGTGTTCGAGGGGGTCCTGACGTGGTGGGGGCGTCGAAGTTACGCTGCGCAGACGGCTGTTGACTGGAGGTACGGATGCGTCCCGCTGTCGTACGGAATCTGACGCTATTGGCGGTCGGAGGGGTGTTGGTGTCGGTCGGTGCCGCCGCGCCCCCTTCGTCTCCGCGCTCGGCTGAACCCACCGCCGCGACCACGGAGAAGGTCCCGGTGGCCGTCGGCTACGGCGGCGCGGTCGCCAGCGTCGACGCGGACGCCTCCGCCGCCGGCATCGAGGTCCTGAAGAAGGGCGGCAACGCGGTGGACGCGGCGGTCGCCACGGCGGCGGCGCTCGGCGTCACCGAGCCGTACTCGGCGGGCGTCGGCGGAGGCGGCTACTTCGTCCACTACGACGCGAAGTCCCGCAAGGTGAGCACGATCGACGGCCGCGAGACGGCCCCGAAGACCGCCGACTCCGGCCTCTTCCTGGAGAACGGCAAGCCCATCCCCTTCGAGGAGGCCATGACCAGCGGCCTCGGCGTCGGTACCCCCGGCACCCCCGCCACCTGGCAGTCGGCCCTCGACCGCTGGGGCAGCAAACGCCTCGGCATGCTCCTGAAGCCCGCCGAGCGGCTCGCCCGCGACGGGTTCACGGTCGACCCCACCTTCCGCGCGCAGACCGCGTCGAACGAGAAGAGATTCCGGGACTTCCCCGACACGTCGAAGCTGTTCCTGCCGGACGGCCGGCTGCCGGTGGTCGGCTCCACGTTCAAGAACCCCGATCTCGCCCGTACGTACGAGGAGCTGGGGCGCAAGGGCGTCGGCGCGCTGTACCACGGGGGCATCGGCGAGGACGTCGTACGGACCGTGAACAAGCCGCCCGTCGACCCGGCGTCGGGACGGGTCGCCCGGCGCGGAGACCTCTCCACCTCCGATCTCAAGGCGTACGCGACGAAGCACCAGGCCCCGACGAAGACGTCGTATCGCGGCCTCGACGTGTACTCCATGGCGCCCTCGTCCTCCGGCGGCACGACCGTCGGCGAGGCGCTCAACATCCTGGAGCGGACCGACCTCTCCAAGGCGTCGCAGGCCAAGTACCTGCACCGCTACATCGAGGCGAGCCGTGTCGCGTTCGCCGACCGGGGGCGCTGGGTGGGCGACCCCGCCTTCGAGGACGTACCGACGAAGGAACTGCTCTCGCAGCGGTTCGCCGACTCGCGGGAGTGCCTGATCCGCGACGACGCGGTCCTCAAGAGCCCGCTCGCGCCCGGCGATCCGCGCAACCCCGCGGCGTGCAAGACCGGTGACAAGGCGGCCCCGACGACGTACGAGGGCGAGAACACGACGCACCTCACGGCCGCCGACAAGTGGGGCAACGTCGTCGCCTACACGCTGACCATCGAGTCGACGGGCGGCAGCGGCATCACCGTGCCCGGGCGAGGGTTCCTGCTCAACAACGAGCTGACCGACTTCTCCTTCGCGCCCGCGAGTCCTTCCGTGCACGACCCGAACCTGCCCGGTCCGGGGAAGCGGCCCCGGTCGTCGATCTCGCCGACGATCGTGCTCGACGAGCACGCCAGGCCCGTGGTCGCGCTCGGCTCGCCGGGTGGCGCCACGATCATCACGACCGTGCTGCAGACCCTGACCGGATTCGTCGACCGGGGTCTGCCGCTGGTCGAGGCGATCGCGGCGCCCCGCGCGAGTCAGCGCAACGCCGCCCAGACCGAACTGGAACCGGGCCTGTGGAACAGCCCGCTGCGGGCCGAACTCGAAGGCATCGGGCACTCCTTCAGGCAGAACCCGGAGATCGGGGCCGCCACCGGCGTCCAGCGCCTGCCGGGCGGCAAGTGGCTCGCCGCGGCGGAGAAGGAGCGGCGCGGCGGCGGCTCCGCGATGGTGGTGCGGCCGGGCTAGGCGCCGCACCGCTCGCTGGGCCCGGCTACCGCTCCGCGCAGTTCTGCTCCAGCTCGTTCGCCGCCCAGCGGATCGGGCCCTCCGGGTCGTCGTGCAGATACCGGAGGGCCGGCAACGCCTCGCGCACCGCTGCCAGTTGGGCGTCGCCGCGGCCGCCGCGGGCCTGGTGGACGTCCGCCAGGTCCGCGATGAGCAGCAGCAGGGTGCTGCGCGACTTGTTGTCCGGGTCGAGCATCAGCTGGACCAGGAAGGGGACGGCCGGGACGGCGGCGGTCGACGAGGCCTCCTTGGAGACGAGGAGGCGGTAGAGGTCGTGCACCGCGTCCATGGCCGTCTTCTTGTCGTCGGACGCCACCTTGCCGATCAGGTCGGGGACCATGTGGCCGGGGCCCCGCGTGGTCCACAGCGAGCCCCAGTCGACGTCCTCCAGCCTCGACTGCAGCTCGCGGTGCGGCCACAGCTTCGCCAGGTCGAGCTGGAGCTTGGCCGTGGACTCCGCGTCCGTGACGTGCAGGGTGCCGTCCGGGTTCAGGCCGAGGAACTTGATGCCGGTGCCGAGGCGGAGGTTGGCCACCGCGTCGGTCGCCAGGTCCCGGAGGCGGACCAGGCCGTCGGCCCAGGCGGTGGCGAGCGCGGGGCCGGTCGGCAGCATCGCCGCCGCCACGGCGTTGACCGGGGTGCTCCTGCGCTCCAGCGGCGCGCGCAGCGGCTTGCGGCGGGTCGACCAGTAGCGGACCACGCCGTTCGCGTCGCCGCTCAGCACGAGGCGGGCGCCGCTCGCCAGCTCAACACAGGTCACCGAGGTCACCGGGGCGCGGTGCAGGGTGAGTGTGATGGTCTCGGGGTCCTCGTCGTCCATCTCGCGGACGTGGACCTGGCCCGCCGTGTCCCCGGCGACGTTGAGCGTCGGGCCCAGCAGCGAGGCCACCGCCCGGAGCGTCTCGCGGTCCTCTACGAGCTCGGACGCCGATCCGGCGGCCAGGGGCGGCTGCGGGTACTCGCGGGCGAGGACCGTCCAGCGGCCGCGCTCGTCGGCGTCCCCGGCGTTCAGTGCCACCGGGCCGAGGTCTTCCAGCGGTACGGGAACCTCGGCCGGCGGCCTGATGTCCTTGTCGACCCACTCCAGGCCCAGCGTGCGGGCGACGTCGAGCAGCGCATCGCGGGTCCGCGCGTTGATCACGATCTTGAAGTCGGCGCCGGGTCCCCGGCCGTGCCGGATGACCGCGTCCGGAGCGCCGTACGACAGCGCGTCGGTGCCCATCTCCTGCCAGGGCAGCAGGCCCAGTTCGCGGTACGACGACTCGAGGCGGCGTACGACTTCGGGGTCGGCCTCGACGGTCGCGCGGCGGAACCGCAGCGTGAACCCGTAGTGCGCGGGCATCCGCTCGAAGGCCAGCTGCATCAGGAACTCGGAGAGCGAGCGGCTCTGCACCACCCACTTGCCGCCGATGCTCACGACGACCCGGGGGTCGGGGAGTTCGGCCTCGGCGGCCAGATAGCCCCACTCGTGGGCGTAGTGGTACTCGGACATGAAGACGCAGACACGGTCGTCGTCACCGGGGGCTATGAGACCACTGTCCTCGTCCACCTCGAGGTCGGAGATCATGGGCGGCCACTGCGTGTGCACCCAGTACAGGCGCGGGTTGAAGGAGAACGAGTTGAGGGGCGAGTCCCACCATTCGTTGAGCGCCTGCGGGACGGGCAGGTCCCAGTCGATGCCCGACTGCTTGTTCTCACCGCCCCAGCGGGAGTGGCCGGGTTCGCCGCCCGGATCCTCGTATCCCCACTCCCGCTGCACCTCGTCGAGCAACGACCATCGGGGGCGCCCCTGTTGACGCTCCAGCCGGTCGGCGAACTGTCCGTAGTCAATGATCTCGTGTGTCACCGGAGCATCGTACGAATGATCTTCGTCGCCGATGTCGTGGCGATGTCACAGTGCTGTGAGAATGCGGGGTCCGTCGTCCGTGATCGCCACCGTGTGCTCGGCGTGGGCGGCACGGCTGCCGTCGTTCGTGCGCAGCGTCCAGCCGTCCGGCGCCGCGTGGTAGTGGTCGGTGCCGCCGCCGATCACCATCGGCTCGATGGCGATGACCATGCCGTGCCGCAGGGGCATGCCGCGGCCCGCGCGGCCCTCGTTCGGCACCCCGGGGTCCTCGTGCATGCTGCGGCCGACGCCGTGGCCGCCGAAGCCGTCCGGGATTCCGTACCCCGCTTTCCGGCAGACCGTGCCGATCGCGTGCGCGATGTCGCCGATGCGGTTGCCGACCGTGGCCGCGGCGATGCCCGCGGCGAGGGCGGCTTCGGCCGTCTCGATGAGCCGTACGTCGTCGGGGCGCGGGGTCCCGACGGTGAAGCTGATCGCCGAGTCGCCCACCCAGCCGTTCAGGGTCGCGCCGAAGTCGGCGGAGAGCAGGTCGCCGTCCCGGAGGTGGTAGTCGGTCGGGACGCCGTGCACGATCGCGTCGTTCACGGAGGCGCAGAGGACCGCGGGGAAGGGGGTGGGGGCGAACGAGGGGCGGTAGCCGAGAAACGGCGAGGTGGCACCCGCGTCCTTGAGGACCGCGTGCGCCACCTCGTCCAGCTCCAGGAGCGAGACGCCGACGCCGGCCGCCTCCCGCACCGCCGTCAGTGCCCGGGCGACGATCCGGCCCGCCTCGCGCATCGCTTCGATCGATGAGTCCGTCTTGAGTTCCACCATGCCAATAACTATACCGGTATGAGAATAGGCTTCATGCCGGTGTCCGGGCTAGACTGACCCCATGGTGCGGACCCCTCTGACCCCCGAAGAGCGCGAACGCGGCGAGCGGCTCGGCCGGCTGCTGCGCTCGGCGCGCGGTGAGCGCAGCATGGTGGAGGTGGCCGCGAGCGCCGGGCTCTCCGCCGAGACCCTCCGCAAGATCGAGACGGGCCGGGCGCCGACCCCGGCGTTCTTCACGGTGTCCGCGCTGGCCGCGGCGCTGGGCCTTTCCCTGGATGAAGTGGCGCGCGCCTGCGTGCCGGTGCCGGTCTAGCGGCGCACCTGGGGCCGCGTGCCGGAAAACTGCGTGTAGTCGTCCCGTAACACAACTGGTGTTATCTTCCGGACCGGAAGACTCCAGCCTCCGTGGGGCGGTGCAGGCTCGAATGGCAGTAGGACAACTCCCGGAAGAAGTAAGGGAGTTCGCGAGATACCTGCGGGATCTCCTGGCGCGCCTCGATTCCGGCGCCGGGTGGTGCGGCGTGTTCTGGTCACGCGACCCCGAAGGGATGCGGGCCTGCGTCGACGGCGCCGAGGTGCCGCCCTGGGACGTGGTGGAAGCCCTGCTGCACGATCTCGCCGCGAGCTACGGTGAGCGGGCCGCGGGACAGGAGGCCGAGCGGGCGCGCCGGCTGCACCGTGCCTCGCTCGCCGCGTACGACGCACGCCCCGGCGGCCGTCAGCTGCTCGGCGAGCGCCTCGACATGATGCTCACCGAGCAGCGGTACGCCGTGGAACGGCAGGCGGAGCTGGGGCGTTCCATCGCCGGCGCGGCCACGGCCGAGGAGGTGGAGCGGCTCAACCGGGATCTGGCCTGGGTGCGGGACGACCACGAGCGGGCGACCGCGCGCTGCGTCGAACTCCGCGAACGCATCGAGTGGTTGGAGCGGGCCGAGCGTCCCCAATGGGTCGACCTCGGGACGCCGGATGCCGATGTCTCGTCGTACGGCGTCGATGTGGACGACTCCGCGGCTCCCGGAGGGGCGACTCCCGGAGTGTTCGACGTCGCCCCCGCCGTCGATGAACCCCGCGTCCCCGGGCAGGCGTCCGGCCGCGCCGCGCGGGCGTCGCGCCGCCGGCCGCGCGGGGCCCGTTTCGCGGGGCTGGACGAGGATGCCGCCGACCCCGTCGTCGTACCCGCGACGGTCGAACCGCCTGCGGCCGGGCGTGCGCCGCGCGGCGCACGGTACGCACACGCCGACGACGACGGGCCGCGCCGGCCGGAACCCGTCGACATCGAAGTCGACAGCGGCAGCATCTTCATCGGCCCCGAACGCGACGGCGACCGGGTCACCGCCGACGCCGTCGCCGCCCTGGTCAGACTGCGCGGCGAGGGCCGCAGCGGCGAGGCGCACGGGGTGCTCGTCGAGGCGGCGGGCTGGCCCGCCGAGCGGCTCCCCGCGTTCGCCGGCGAACTCCACCGCGCGGGCCTCGGCGCCGACTGGTCGACGCTGCTCTGGGAGGCCGCGTCGCTGCCGCCCGACCGTCTTGTCGCCCTGGCCGACGCACTCGCAGGGGCCGGCCGCGCGGAAGACTGCCGCAAGCTGCTGCGACAGGGCGTCGCACGACCCGCTTCGGACATCGCCGAAGCGGTGCTCGCGCTGATCGACGCGGGCCGGGAGCGCGAGGCCCGGGCGCTGCTCGACGCCTATCTCCGCGTCCGCACCCCGGAGGACGCGGCGGGCTGCGCGCACACCGACCCCTACCGCCTGATACCGCTGCTCCTGGAGGCGGCCCGAGGGGTGTCGGACGAACACCACTGGGACCTGGTGCATGCGCTGCGGGTGGCGGGATTCAGCGCCTGAGGCGAGTGCCTGCGCGGAGTGCCTGAGTGAAGTGCCTGAACCGCACGCGTGAACCGCACGCGTAAACCGCACGCCTGACGCGGGCGCGCGCCGAGCCGTCCGCGGGCCCGCTTCGTGATCGCCGGATGACCGCTTCTGGCCCGCTCGGGTGTGAAACATGATCGACTCCGCCGGTTAACGGCGATGGTCTTGCCCAGCAGGTCGACGAGGCTTACGTTCTCCTATCTACGCACCAAGTCTACGGGCGTAGAAGCTCTCTGACGTCCCATCAAGGACATGCGAAGGAGCAGCCCTCATGGCCACCGTCGTACGCGCCGCACTGGTCCAGGCGACCTGGACCGGCGACACCGAATCCATGATCGCCAAACATGAGGAGCACGCCCGCGAGGCGGCCCGCCAGGGTGCGAAGATCATCGGCTTCCAGGAAGTCTTCAACGCCCCCTACTTCTGCCAGGTCCAGGAGCCCGAGCACTACCGCTGGGCCGAGCCCGTGCCGGACGGCCCCACCGTCACGCGCATGCAGGCGCTCGCCCGCGAGACCGGCATGGTCATCGTCGTACCAGTCTTCGAGGTCGAGCAGTCCGGCTTCTACTACAACACCGCCGCCGTGATCGACTCCGACGGCTCCTACCTCGGCAAGTACCGCAAGCACCACATCCCACAGGTCAAGGGATTCTGGGAGAAGTACTACTTCAAGCCGGGCAACGCGGGCTGGCCCGTCTTCGACACCGCGGTCGGCAAGGTCGGCGTCTACATCTGCTACGACCGGCACTTCCCCGAGGGCTGGCGCCAGCTCGGCCTGAACGGCGCCCAGATCGTCTACAACCCCTCCGCCACCTCCCGCGGCCTCTCCGCTTACCTCTGGCAGCTGGAACAGCCCGCGGCGGCCGTCGCGAACGAGTACTTCATCGCGGCCATCAACCGGGTGGGCGTAGAGGAGTACGGAGACAACGACTTCTACGGAACGTCGTACTTCGTCGACCCGCGCGGCCAGTTCGTCGGCGAGACCGCCAGCGACAAGACGGAGGAACTCGTCGTCAGGGACCTCGACTTCGCCCTCATCGAGGAAGTACGCCAACAGTGGGCGTTCTACCGGGACCGCCGACCCGACGCGTACGAAGGACTGGTGCAGCCGTGACCGTGAAGGACCTGTACTCCCGCCACAAGGCCGTGCTGCCCGAGTGGCTCGCGCTCTACTACGCCGACCCGCTGGAGATCACCCACGGCGAGGGCCGCCACGTCTGGGACGCGGAAGGCCGCAAATACCTCGACTTCTTCGGCGGCATCCTCACCACGATGACCGCGCACGCGCTGCCCGAGGTCACCAAGGCGGTGAGCGAGCAGGCGGGCCGCATCATCCACTCGTCGACCCTCTACCTCAACCGCCCGATGATCGACCTGGCCGAGCGGGTGGCGGGCCTGTCCGGAATCCCGGACGCCCGCGTCTTCTTCACCACATCGGGCACGGAGGCCAATGACACGGCCCTGCTCCTGGCCACGGCGCACCGCCGCTCGAACCAGATCCTCGCGATGCGCAACAGCTACCACGGCCGTTCGTTCACGGCGGTGGGCATCACAGGGAACAGCGGCTGGTCGCCCACCAGCCTCTCGCCGCTCCAGACGTTGTACGTCCATGGGGGCGTCCGGGGCCGCGGCCCGTACGCCGAGCTCGGCGACGCCGAGTTCACCGCGGCGTGCGTGGCCGACCTGCGCGACATGCTCGGACAGGCGCGCGGGGGAGTGGCGGCGCTGATCGCCGAGCCGATCCAGGGAGTAGGCGGCTTCACGTCGCCGCCGGACGGGCTGTACGCGGCGTTCCGCGAGGTGCTTCGGGAGCACGGCATCCTGTGGATCTCGGACGAGGTACAGACGGGCTGGGGCCGCACCGGCGACCACTTCTGGGGCTGGCAGGCGCACGCGGCGAGCGGCCCGCCCGACATCCTCACCTTCGCCAAGGGCATCGGCAACGGCATGTCCATCGGCGGAGTGGTGGCGAGCGCGGAGATCATGAACTCCCTTGACTCCAACTCCATTTCGACGTTCGGCGGCTCGCCGGTCACGATGGCGGCGGGCAACGCCAACCTCACGTACCTCCTGGAACACGACCTCCAGGGCAACGCCCGACGCGTCGGCGGCCTCCTCATCGAACGCCTGCGCGCGATCTGCGCCCAGCTGCCGGTCGTACGCGAAGTGCGGGGCCGGGGCCTGATGATCGGCATCGAACTGGTCGACCCCGCGACGGGCGAGGCCAACCCGAGGGCGGCGGCAGCGGTACTCGAGGCGGCGCGTGAGGGCGGGCTCTTGATCGGCAAGGGCGGCGGCCACGACACGAGCGTGCTGCGGCTGGCGCCGCCGTTGTCGCTGACGGTGGCGGAGGCGGAGGAGGGGGCGGGGGTTTTGGAAGGGGCGCTGCGGGGCGTGTAGTTGGTGCGCCCAGCGCTCCGACAGATTTCAGTATCTGTCATCTGATATCTGTCATCTGCTCCCCGTCATCCGTCGCCCGTCTTCCCGTACCCCCGAGCACGAAAGGGAGCGCACCATGACTACCCGCACCCTGATCCGCGGCGGCCTCGTCATCACCGCCGCCGAAGAGATCCACGCAGACGTATTGATCGAGGACGGCCGGATCGCGGCCATCGCCTCCCCGGAGTCACAGCAGTGGACCGCGGACCGCGTGATCGACGCGGCCGGCAAGTATGTGATTCCGGGCGGTGTCGACGCGCACACGCACATGGAGCTGCCGTTCGGCGGCACGTTCGCCTCGGACTCGTTCGAGACGGGCACGCGGGCCGCCGCTTGGGGCGGCACGACGACCATCGTCGACTTCGCCGTGCAGAGCCAGGGCCAGTCCCTGCGCGCGGGCCTGGACGCCTGGTACGCGAAGGCGGACGGGAAGTGCGCGATCGACTACGGCTTCCACATGATCCTCTCCGACGTGAACGACCGGTCGCTGAAGGAGATGGACTTCCTCGTCGAGGAGGGCATCACCAGCTTCAAGCTGTTCACCGCCTACCCGGGGGTGTTCTACAGCGACGACGGCCAGATCCTGCGCGCGATGCAGCGGGCCTCCGGCAACGGCGGGCTGGTCATGATGCACGCGGAGAACGGCATCGCGATCGACGTCCTGGTCCAGCAGGCGCTGGCGCGCGGCGAGACGGACCCCCGCTACCACGGCGAGGTGCGCAAGGCGCTGCTCGAGGCGGAGGCGACGCACCGGGTGATCAAGCTGGCCCAGGTGGCGGGTGCGCCGGTGTACGTGGTGCACGTATCGGCGCAGGAGGCCCTCGCGGAGATCACCCGGTCCCGTGACGAGGGGCTGCCGGTCTTCGGCGAGACCTGCCCGCAGTACCTCTTCCTGTCCACGGACAACCTGGCCGAGCCGGACTTCGAGGGAGCGAAGTACGTCTGCTCGACTCCCCTGCGCCCCAAGGACCACCAGGAAGCGCTCTGGCGCGGCCTGCGCACGAACGACCTCCAGGTGGTGTCCACCGACCACTGCCCGTTCTGTTTCGTGGGCCAGAAGGAGCTGGGCCGCGGCGACTTCTCCAAGATCCCCAACGGCCTGCCGGGCGTGGAGAACCGCATGGACCTCCTCCACCAGGCTGTCCTGGACGGTCACATCACCCGCCGCCGCTGGATCGAGATCGCCTGCGCCACGCCGGCGCGGATGTTCGGTCTGTACGGCAAGAAGGGCACGATCGCGCCGGGCGCGGACGCGGACGTCGTCATCTACGACCCGGCCGCCACGCAGACGATGTCGGCGTCGACGCATCACATGAACGTGGACTACTCGGCGTACGAGGGAAAACAGGTCACCGGACAGGTGGTGACGGTCCTGTCGCGGGGCGAAGTGGTCATCGACGAGCGGAAGTTCACCGGCAGGGCGGGGCACGGCGCGTACGTCCCGCGCGGCACGACGCAGTACCTCGGCTAGGAGAGGCAGCACATCATGGACTTCGGACTCGTCCTCCAGACCGACCCGCCGGCTTCGCAGGTCATCAGCCTGATGAAGCGCGCCGAGCGCAACGGTTTCCGCTACGGCTGGACCTTCGACTCGGCGGTGCTGTGGCAGGAACCCTTCGTCATCTACAGCCAGATCCTGGCGAACACCGAGCGGCTGATCGTCGGCCCGATGGTCACCAACCCCGGCACCCGCACCTGGGAGGTGACGGCGTCGACCTTCGCGACGCTCAACGACATGTTCGGCAACCGCACGGTGTGCGGCATCGGCCGCGGTGACAGCGCGATGCGGGTGGCGGGCCGCCCGCCGAACACCCTCGCGAAGATCAGCGCGGCGATGAAGGTGATCCGGACGCTGGCCTCGGGTGGGGAGGCCGACCCGGGTGGCGGCACCACGATCCGCTTCCCGTGGATCAAGCCGGGCGCCCAACTCCCGGTCTGGATGGCTGCGTACGGCCCCAAAGCCCTGAAAATGGCGGGCGAGGAGGCGGACGGCTTCATCCTCCAGCTGGCCGACCCGTACCTGACGGAGTCGATGGTGCGGACGGTCCGCGAAGCGGCAGCGGCGGCGGGCCGAGACCCGTCGTCCATCACGATCTGCGTCGCGGCCCCCGCCTACCTGACGGAGGACGACTCACCGGAGTCCCTGGCACACGCCCGTGAACAGTGCCGCTGGTTCGGCGGCATGGTGGGCAACCATGTGGCGGACCTGGTGTCCAAGTACGGCGCCCACTCGGACCTGGTCCCCGAGGCGCTGACGGAGTACATCAAGGCCCGCGAGGGCTACGACTACTCCCACCACGGCCGCACCGACAACCCCGACACGGCCTTCGTCCCGGACGACATCGTGGACCGCTTCTGCGTGATCGGGACAGCGGAGCAACATGTCGCGAAGCTGCGGGAGTTGAAGGGGCTGGGGGTGGATCAGTTCGCTGTGTACGACATGCATGACGCTCGGGAGCGGGTGATCGACGGGTATGGGTCGACGGTCATTCCGGCCCTGCGGGGCTGAGTCCCTACGGAGAGGTGGATGCTCCAGCCGTACGGAGCCCTGACCGTGGAGGGCTCCGTACGGCCGGCCGCGTCAGTCGGTGAAGCTGTCCTTGATGTGCACCGGGTGGTAGATGACCGAGCGGTGCTGTTCCTGGACGGCCATCTTGATGCCGATGCTCAGCGGCAGGTTCTTGCGGTGCGGCGTGTGCTGTGAGTACGCGGGCTCCGTGAAGCCGAGCTCCGTGTACGTGTCGCTGATGAACATCGCGTGGTCGACGTTCCCGTCGTAGTGCCCGTCGGGGTCCCAGTCCGCGAAGAGGAGGTCACCGGGCTGGAGAAGCCAGATGTCCTCTGTGTCGGCGGGAGATCCGGAGCGCCAGGGCACACCGCGGGCCGATTCGATGGAGTAGGAGTGAAGCCAGGAGGCCTTGGTCCAGTTGTACGCCGGGCCGCGGATGCCGCTGATGTTGTCGCTCCAGACCGCGGGGTCGGCGGGGTCCTGGAACCAGCCGCTGCCGGGCTTCTTCGGCCAGCCGCCGGCGTGCAGGGCCTGTGAGGCGAGGTTGGCGCAGTCGTTGTCGTACTTCTCGTAGTCGGGGTTGTAGTTGCCCCCGGAGTACACGTACTCGCCCAGTCCCTCGGACCACAGCCACTCTCCGGACCAGTACGAGGCGTAGTTCGATGCCTTCTCGCGGTTGTACGTGCCCGCGGCGCGCGGCTGTGGCTCCGCGGCCGACCGCTTCTTCTGCTTCTTCTTCTCGGCTTCCTCGGCGGCCAGCGATCGGGCCGCCGGGACCTCGTCGTCCACGTCGATGACCGGGCCGTCGTTGCCCTCGGTGCTGGGGATCGGTGCCGCGGCGACGTGCGTGACCTGCCAGCCGTCCTTCTGGTGCCGGAGTTTCACCTTGTAGCTGTCGCCGACCTCGGAGGTGCCGAGTTTCTCGTTGTTCCAGGCGAGGAAGGTCCCGGTCGAGACGGTGACGGTCGCCGTGTTGCCGCGGGTGCGTACGTCGTTGTCGTCGGCGAACCCGGTGAGCACCTTCTTTGCCTGGAGCCCGCGTTCGCGCCGGGTCTCCTGGGCGATGCGAGCCACGTCCCGGGCAGCGCGGCGCGGCTGCTCGGCCGTGCTGCCATGGTCGAGTTCGCCGTCGCGGACGAGGGCGGGCTGTGGATTCAGCCAGCCCTTGTCCCGCTCGATGAAGTACTCCTTCACCACCTGCATGACCTGGTCGTCGCCCCCGGGTGGCGGTGTGGTGGCGGGCGTCGACGCCATGGTGAACGGTGCCGTTCCGGCCAGCATGGCCAGAGCGGTCGCCGCGACGAGGGCAGAGTTTGGCAACCGTCGGTGTCTCATGAATCCCCCTGAGCTCATAGGCGGTGCTCACCGCCATCTGTGCCGTGAACAGCGTGCGTCACTGTAGGCAGCACAGGGCGAACGCCCGAGGGGCGTGCCTGGCGTCAAGCGGGCTTTCCGGACGTTGTTCATCTCGTTGCCCCGGCGGCTGGTCGGCCGGAGCATATGCCGTCATGATCCACTCTGGAATCACGAATGTGCGGGATTCCGGTGTGCGGCGCGGCGGCTGGTCAGGGAACCGGCGTACGGGCCGGGAGCGAGCGGAATGCAACGGGTGAACCGCGTCCACGGGCCGGGCAGATGGGGTCCACGCGACGGTCCATGACCACCGGGACTTCCTCCGCAAGAGAACTGTCCGGTTCCGGACGGGAGCAGGGGAGGCCGGTCTGGCGCAGCCGCAGTGGGAAGCACCGGCCCTCAGGGATAACTCCCACCCCGGGTGGGACAACCATTAGGGGTCGGGTCTCAGGGGGGATGCCACATGTGGTTGAAGGTGTCGAACAGGGAATTGCCCGCGGCGGAGCAGTTGCCCTTCTGGGGAGAGTTGGTCTCCCGCGAGCTCGCTCCGCTCACGATCAGCAGCCCGAGCGGCGCGGTGGATTTCCCCGCGTCGGTATCGGTCCTCGACCTCGGCTCTGTAAGGGTGGCCGCGTTCAGCAACCCTCCCGCGCACCTGAGCCGTACCTGGGCGGACATCCGGCGGGGCGACCCGGAGACGTACCAGCTGATGTTGGTCTCCGGCAGCCCGCTGTGGATCAGTCAACGGCGTCAGGACTCGGGCCTCCTCTACGGCGACTTGGCGCTCTTCGATCTCTCGCACCCCTTCGAGGGCGAAGTGCCCGACCTGGGCCGCTACACCCAGGTGGTCATCCTGCAGCTGCCGCGCGGGGAGTTGCCGCTGCCACCGGACAAGGTCCACCGGCTCCTCGCCAAGCCGATGCCGACCCGCAGCGGCATGGGCGCGATTCTCGCCCGTTTCATGACCACGCTGGACGTGTACGGCCCCGACTGCGACCCGCGCGATCTGAGCCGACTCGGCACGATGGCGCTCGATCTGGCGGGCGCAGGTCTGGCCCAGCAACTCGGGGCCTACGAGGACCTTCCGGCCGACACGCGCCGACAGGCCATGCTGGCCCGTGTCAACGCGTTCATCGACCACAACCTCGACGATCCGGATCTGGGGCCGGCGGAGATCGCGGCGTACCACCACATCTCCGTACGTTCGCTGCACTCGCTCTTCCGGCAGCAGGGCGAGACCGTGGCCGCCTCGATCCGCAGGCGCCGTCTGGAACGCTGCTGTGCCGACCTCGCCGACCCCGGGCTGCGCCGGAGATCGATCGGCGCGATCGCCGCCCGGTGGGGCTTCTTGCGCCCGGCGGACTTCAGCCGGGCGTTTCGTGCCGCGTACGGCGTGCCGCCCAGGGAGTTCCGGCAGGCGAGGGCGGGTGGACTGCCGGATGGGCAAGTAGCCGCGCTGAGTGACAAATAACGTCGCACGCAGAGCCAAGTCGTCGCCGGGGGCGCGCGTCACGATGTGAGGGCACCGGGGAGCCGGGGCCCGGCGCCGTGCGGTGCCGGGCCCGTCCGTTCCGGTCGCAGTCGCCGATCACCCACGACAGAAGGAGTGTTCCAGGATGCGTAAGCGACTTGGGGTACTGGGCGGGGCCTTCCTCATCACCCTCACGGTCGCCGGGACCGGGAGCGCCACTGCCGCCACCGCTGGTTCGTCCGCGACGTACGCCACGACCCGAGGCACGACCCAAACCATGGGCGAAGCCACGACCCAAGCCACGACCACCGCCGTGGAGAGCGCCGAGTCGGCGTCGTCCGCGGCCCGTCTGCGGCGGGTCTACGCCGGGTCCGGGCCCATCTGGGTGTGCCATGTCGCCGGGATGCGCTATGTGGCCAACGGTCAGGCGGTCAAGTACCAGTGCGTGGGCTATGCGCCCTACATGGCCATGCTGTACCTGTACGTCCGCTGAACCGTCAGCCACTTCCGTCGAGTTCGCGTTCCGCCGGGCCGGCCACGGGATCCGGCGGGCCGGCATCGGCTCGTGGGGCGGGGTCTTCTCCTGCCCCACGGTCAGCGCCCCGTCCCGCGCCCTCTCGCCCGAAGTCCCGGCCCCGACCATCGGCCGGGCCTTCGGTTTCTGCGCCCCTCGCCGAACATCCACCGGGACAGCGCCACCCGCAGCAGCTCTGCCTTCCGTACCCGCCTGCGTACGCCACGCTCGTCCGTGGCCGGTGGTGCCACCAGTGGCTTCGGCTGTTCGTGCCGGGTCAGGCTCGGGAGCGGGTGATCGACGGGTATGGGGCGCAGGTCATCCCTGCTCTGCGGGGCTGACGTCGGACGTTGGCGACCATGACGTCGGGGGCGGGCCGAACGCGCGACGGGCGGCCCGCACGGTCAGAGCGGCGATGGCGGCGTTGGCGCCACCGCCGATCACGGCGCCGATGCCGAACGGCGCCACTCGACCGAGAACGATGATTCCCTGCTTGGTCCCGTACTTCGTGACGAAGTTCCTGCCCAGGATCTTGTTGATCTGACGCAACGTCTCGACTGGCACCTTGGTGACGACCTGCCGTCCCCAGTGCCGGCCCGTACGCTCGGCGACGCCGGCGATGGTGGCGGTGCCGGTGCCGGTGCCGCCGAGCATGACTCCCATCACGATCGTCCGGCGGCGCTCGATCTCGTCGATGGGGACTCCGTGGACTTCGGCGACCGAGAGCGCGAAGAGGGCGCTCAGCTCGATGGATGACAGCGCCTCACCGGCCGACAGCGCCAGTGCGACTCCCGTGCCGACGCCGGGCGCGGCCGCGGTTCCACCGACTGCGGCACCCGTCCCGGCCAAGGCGCTGACGTACATCCGCTCCAGATTGCGGATGACCTGATCCGGTGTCGCTTCTGGGTTCCGCTGACGGGCGCGGGCTATGTTCTTGCGCACCAGTGGGCTCTGGCCGCCGATTGCCTTGTCGAGGAGGTCGAGGACGCGCCGCCCACGTTCGGTTGCTGCGGAATCCGGTCCGTCGTAGGCGCCTGATGTCATGCCCTGGACTCCTTAGGTCGTCACGTCCCAAATGAGTATCCCACTGGGTCAGTTGCGCGACTTGAGTCTCCGGGGTCTTCTGCCTGGGGGCTGTTCCCTGCCGAACCGCGCGAGGCTACGATCCCCGCGATGAGTGATCGGCGGTACGGCCTGCGTGGTGCGGCACGGCGGATGTCCGTGCGCTTCGTGCTGCGGTGTGCCGCGCTGCTCGCGGTGGTGTTGTGGGCCTTGCCTCTGTGTCCGCATCCGGTCGGTATGGGCGACGACCGTGCGGCCGTGGCGATGGTCGGAGGTGAACTCGGTTCCGGTTCTGGTTCTGGTTCCGGTTCTGGTTCTGGCTCCGGCTTCAGCTCCGGCGTCGATAGCGGCGTCGACGGTGTCGCGGGCTCCCTTGGCGGCCGTCAGAGCACTGCTCACTCCTGCACCGGACTGGATCACGGTGATGGCGATGCCCATTGCCGTGCCTCCGCCGAGGCGTTGCTCGGTGCGGCCGGGTCGCTGCCCTCCCTGCCCCTCCACGAAGCGGCGGCGCTTCCGGTGGGAGAGGACCTGCTCGGCCGGTCCGTGCGCGGCTCCCCGAATGCGGCCCTCGGCGCACCCTGCATCCATCGACTCCAAGTCCAGCGGATCTAGGCGGCCTTGTACGTGTGCGCCCGCCCTCGGGCGCCGCGTACCGCCGAAACCCCCTATCCGTATGACCGCTGCCGCACACCGCCGCCGTGTCCGAAATGGCCGGTGGGGACTAGGACTTGCCATGGGATCCAGTAACGCCAAGACGCACCGCGCACAGCGCCAGGCCAAGCTCGAGGAGCAGCGCCGCGCGCAAGCCGCCCGCGAGCGCCGCAACCGCATCATCACCGTGACCCTCAGCGGGGTCGTCGTCGCCGGGCTCATCGGCGGCGGCTGGTATTTGGTGGACGACGCGCGGCAGCAGGAACGGGCCGAGACGGCGGCGGCCGAACGGCCGGTGCGGGGTGAGAAGACCTTCAAGGACCTCGGTCGGAATCATGTCACCACCCCGGTCACGTACGAGATGTCCCCCGCGGTCGGCGGTGACCACGACCAGGCGTGGATGAACTGCGCGGGCGACATCTACCCCGAGGAGATCGGCGAGACGAACGCCGTCCACTCCCTGGAGCACGGCGCGGTCTGGGTGACGTACAACGACAAGGCCGCTGCCGAGGACGTCAGTGCCCTGAAGAGCAAGGTCAAGAACACCCCGTACACCCTGATGAGTCCCTACGCCGGTCAGGCGTCGCCGCTGACCCTGTCGGCCTGGGGCAAGCAACTGCAGGTCAAGTCCGCCGACGATCCTCGCGTGCAGAAGTTCCTCGCCAAGTACGTGCAGGGCGAGCAGACTCCTGAGCCGGGCGCGGCCTGCACCGGGGGCAAGGCTGTCTGACGCAGCTGCCGGAGCACCGCCCCGGAACACCGCCGCTGGAAGACCTGGCCCTCAGGGATATCTTCCATCCCGTGTGGGACAACCATTAGGGGGTCGGGATTCCGGGGTCGGGTTTCCAGGGGGGGGCTGTATGTGGCTGAAGGTGTCCAACAAGCATTTGCCCGCGCGGGAGCAGCTGCCCTTCTGGGGCGATCTTGTCTCCCGTGAGCTGGCGCCGCTCACCCTCAGCAGCGAGGGCGGCGCGGTGGACTTCCGGGCCTGGGCCTCCGTTCTTGACCTCGGGTCCGTGCGGATGGCCGCGTTCGGCAGTCCTCCCGCGCATCTGAGCCGTACCTGGGCGGACGTCCGGCGGGCCGATCCGGGCACGTACCAGCTGATGTTCGTCACCGGTAGCCCCCTGTGGATCAGCCAGCGGCGTCAGGACTCCGGGCTTGTCTTCGGCGACATGGTGTTGTTCGACCTCTCGCAGCCTTTTGAGGGTGAAGTACCCGATCAAGGGCGCAACACCCAGGTCGTCATCATGCAGTTGCCGCGCGAGGAGCTGCCGCTTCCGGCGGGCAGGGTCCACCGGCTCCTCGCCAAGCCCCTCTCCTCCCACCACGGCATGGGGGCGATCCTCGCCCGGTTCATGACCACGCTGGATGCCTACGGCCCCGACTGCGACCCGCGTGAACTGAACCGGCTGGGGGCGATGGCCGTCGACCTCGCGGGCGCAGGCCTCGCCCAGCATCTCGGGGCCTACGACGATCTTCCCGCGGACACCCGCCGGCAGGCCATGCTGGCCCGCGTCAACGCGTTCATCGACCACAACCTCGATGACCCGGACCTGGGCCCGGCGGAGATCGCGGCGCACCACCACATCTCCGTGCGCTCCCTGCACACGCTCTTCCGGCAGCAGGGGGAGACCGTGGCGGCCTCGATCCGCAGGCGCCGCCTGGAGCGCTGCCACGAGGACCTCACCGACCCCCGGCTGGGGCGGCGCTCCATCGGAGCCATCGCCGCACGCTGGGGCTTTCCGCGCCCGGCCGACTTCAGCCGGGCGTTCCGTTCCGCGTATGGCCTGCCGCCCAGCGAGCTGCGGCAGGCGGCTCTGCGCGGGCTGCCGGATGTCCGCTGACACATTCTCAGGGGTTCAAGAGCTTCGGTGGCCCTGCCCGGCAGCCGGTGCGCGTCCGTCGGGTGGGGTCCCGCTTCCCTCGGGCAACGCCGCGTCCCCGGAGCGCGGCCCCTCGTCGACAGGCCGCTCGCTCCCGTTTCCGCCCCCGCTCCCGATTCCGCTCCCGTTTCCGCTCCCCACCATCGGTCGCGCCTTCGGGATCTGGCTTCCCTCCCCGAACATCCACCGCGACAGCGCCACCCGCAGTCGTTCCGTGCCACGCACTCGTCTGCGCACGCCGTGCTCGTCCATGGACGGCACCCGTGAAAGCGGCTTCGGCTGTTCGTGCTGGGTCAGACGGTACAACTCGCCCTGTGGCAGCGGCTCGTGGACCTCCACGAACTCGCCGTGCGGGAGGCGGCGGATACGGCCCGTCTCCCTGCCGTGCAGGACCTTCTCGCGGTCCCGCCGCTGCAGGCCCAGGCAGATCCGGCGCGTGATCACGAACGCGAGCACCGGACCCACGAGGAGTGCCACGCGTACGAACCACGTGACCGCGTTCAGGGAGAGATGGAAACGCGTCGCCCAGATGTCGTTGCCGCCGCCCATCAGCGCCACGAAGAAGATGGTGAGCCAGGCGACGCCAAGTCCTGTACGTACCGGGCGATTTCGTGGTCGGTCCAGGAGGTGGTGTTCGCGCCGGTCGCCGGTGATCCACGACTCGATGAACGGATACACGCCGATCAGGACCAGGACCAGCGGGAAGGCGACGATCGGGATGAAGACGCCCAGGGCGAGTGTGTGGCCCCACAGTGTTATCTCCCAGCCCGGCATCACACGGACCAGGCCCTCCGCGAATCCCAGGTACCAGTCCGGCTGCGCGCCCGTCGACACCTGGTCGGCGCGGTAAGGGCCGTACGACCAGACCGGGTTGATCGAGGCGATCGCCGCGATCACCGTCACCACGCCGAACACCAGGAAGAAGAATCCACCCGCCTTGGCGAGGTATACGGGGTAGAACGGCGCGCCGACGACGTTGCGTTCGGTCTTTCCGGGGCCCGGGAACTGGGTGTGCTTGTGGTAGAAGACGAGGATCAGATGCGTCACGACCAGCGCCGCCATGATGCCGGGCAGCAACAGCACATGGAGGGAGTAGAAGCGCGCCACGATGTCGTCGCCGGGGAATTCGCCGCCGAAGAGGAAGAACGAGAGATACGTTCCGACGATCGGTACGGAGAGAATCGCGCCGTCGACGAAGCGCATTCCCGTCCCCGACAGCAGATCGTCGGGCAGCGAGTATCCCAACAGGCCCTCGAACAGGCCGATGAAGAGCAGCAGCCAGCCGAACAGCCAGTTCATCTCGCGGGGTTTGCGGAACGAGCCCGTGAAGAAGTGCCGCATCATGTGCATCAGCATGGCCGCGATGAAGATCAGCGCGGACCAGTGGTGGATCTGCCGGATGAGCAGTCCGCCGCGTACGTCGAAACTGATGTCGAGCGTCGACGCGTACGCCTCCGACATCCTGACCCCGTTCAGCGGGATGTAACTGCCGTGATATTCCACCTCGTTCATCGACGGGTGGAAGAACAGGGTCAGATAGATGCCGGTGATGATGAGGATGATGAAGGTGTACAGGCAGACCTCGCCCAGCAGGAAGGACCAGTGGTCGGGGAAGACCTTCCGCAGGTATTTGCGGCTGATTCCATAGATGCCGAGCCGTCCGTCGGCCCAGTCGGCGACGCGCTCTCCTCGCGGTGCCGACTGCTCGGTCCGTTGCCTGGTGGTGCTCTCGGACATCCCTTGCCTCCCGTGGGCGCTCATACACCCGACGGGATGGGAGGCCGGCCTGTGACAGCACGGGGGTTGTTTGTGGCGTAGGTCACGGTGGCGCGAGCGGGCTCAGCGCCTGCGGCGGCTTCTCGGGCTTCAGCGCTTGTGACGGCTGCCCGGCTTCCCGGCTTCAGTGCTTGTGACGGCTTCCCAGGCTCGTCGCCACATAGAGGCAGAGCGCCGCGCCCAGGCCGACCGCCCAGCCGTAGTCGGCCAGCGGTTTGAGGAAGGGGATGAGGCCGTCCGCGGGGAACGGGCCCTTTCCGGGGGCCGAGTAGGAGCCGCCGATCGCGAGGGTGCCGCCGACGGTGAAGGCCAGCAGGGCGCGCCAGTTCCAGCCCGCCGCGTACCAGTAGCGGCCGTGCGGTCGGTACAGGTCGGCGAGGTCGAGGACCGTGCGGCGGATGATCCAGTAGTCGGCGATCATCACGCCCGCCACTGTGCCGAGCAGTCCGCCGACCACGCCCAGCCACGTGAAGATGTAGAGCTCGGGCGTCGCGGTCAGCTTCCACGGCATCACCAGGACGCCGATCACGCCCGTGATCAGCGCGCCCGTACGGAAGTTGATGAGTTTCGGGGCGAGATTGGACAGGTCGTACGCGGGAGAGACGACGTTCGCCGCGATGTTCACCGACACCGTCGCGATCAGGATCGTCACCAGGGCGAAGAGCAGGCCGAATACGTTGTCGGTCTTCGCGGAGAGTGCGACCGGGTCCCAGATCGCCGCCCCGTAGACCGCCTGCGATCCCGAGGTGACGAGGACCGAGAGGAGCGCGAAGGCCGTCATCGTCGTGGGGAGGCCCAGCGACTGGCCCCAGACCTGGGCCCGTTGGCCCTTCCCGAAGCGGGTGAAGTCGGGGATGTTCAGCGAAAGCGTCGCCCAGAATCCGATCATTCCCATGAGGGACGGGAAGAAGACCTTCCAGAAGTCCGCGCCCCAGCCCAGCTCCGACGGCTGGTCCAGGAGCGGTCCGAAGCCGCCCGCCTTCGTCGCCATCCATACGAGGAGCACCACCGCGCCGATCAGCACGAAGGGAGCCGCCCAGTTCTCGAACCTGCGCAGCGCGTCCATCCCCCGGTAGATCACGGCGAGTTCGAAGGCCCAGAAGGCGACGAAGCACAGCCACAGGGTCCACGGATAGCCGCCCACCTCGGACGCGTTCGCCCAGCCGCCGAAGATCTTGCCGAGCAGAAGGAAGATGCCCTGGCCGCCGATCCACGTCTGGATGCCGAACCAGCAGCACGCCACCGCCGCCCGGATCAGCGCCGGGAGGTTCGCGCCCCGCAGGCCGAACGAGGCGCGGGCCAGGACGGGGAACGGGATGCCGTACTTCGGTCCCGCGTGGCCCGTCAGGAGCATCGGGAGCAGCACGATCAGATTCGCCAGGGCGATGACGAACACCGCCTGCTTCCAGTCCATCCCGAGGGCCACCAGACCCGAAGCAAGCGTCCAGGAAGGGATGTTGTGGGCCATGCCGACCCACAGGGCCGTGTAGTTGTAGACGCCCCAGGTGCGTCGCTCCATGGGGACGGGGAGCAGGTCCTCGTTCGCGAACCGGGGGTCGTCCAGCGTGACGCCGTCGGCGAGGGACACCCGGCCGTCGGGGTGTGAACGCTGGGTCGTGATCGGGGGCGTGGGCGCGGTCGTGGCGGGGCGGACCGCAGGGGGCGGGCTGGCGTCGCTCATGGGCAGGCCGTTCTTGACAGGGCACGCCCGGCCACGAGGACTCGTGCGGAGGTGCCACGTGACAGGGACAGGGCGCTGTGCGGGTGCCGTGATCCAACGCGGAGTGGAGAGGACTGTACAACTCCCGCGACACTTGCGGGAGTAGGGGATCGAAGATGGGGAGACGCATGGGCGGGGCGCAGGACGGCATAACGGTCGGGCAGTTGCTGCTCACCGAGTACCAGGTCGTCAAGGAGGAGCAGAAGGCGCGGATCGGATTCCGCGACAATCTGCTGTACGTGACGCTCGCCGCCGTCGCGGCACTCGTGGCCGCCGCCGCGCAGACCGGACAGGCCGCCATGCTGCTCGCCCTGGGGCCCGTCTGTGTCGTCCTCGGCTGGACCTACCTCGTGAACGACGAGAAGATCTCGGCCATCGGGGCCTATGTGCGCGGCGAACTCGGGCCGCGCCTCGTGGAGTTGGCGGCAGCGACGGACGAAGGGGCGGCCGCCCAGGCCTTCGGCTGGGAGACCGCCCATCGGGGTGACGCGCGGCGCCGATCGCGCAAGGCCATCCAGTGCCTGGTCGACCTGGTGGCGTTCTGCGTGGTGCCGCTCGCCGGACTCGTCGTCTTCTGGGCCGACGGAGAGGGCGGCGGACTGCTGCTCGCCCTCTCCGTCGTCGAGGCGGTGGCGATCGTGGGACTCGCCTGTCAACTGGTGTGGTACGCCCGGCCGTTCGTGGGAGGCGGGAGGTGAGCTGCCGCTGCTGCGGATCTCACGGGCCTCGCGGATCTCAGGACCTCACGGACCTCAGGACCTCGCGGATCTCACGGACGTACCGCCGTGACCAGCCATACCCCCGCCCGCAACCGCACGCCCCGCCCGGTCGCGTACGGACGGAACACGTCCTCCAGCGCCGCCCGCGCCTGCGGGGTCACGGTGCGGCCGGGGGCGCGCGACAGCATGAAGTCGACGGTGTCGCGCGGAGTCTCGCCCCAAACCGTCTCGACGAGTACGGGCGTCACCGCCACGTCCGCGTAGGCGGCGAGCGCCGCGTGGATGCGGGCCGGGTCGGAGAGGGAGGCCATCGCGGCGCGGGCCGCGAGTGCGTCGGCGGACGCCTGCTGCTGCTCGCCGGAGCCGCCCTGCTGCCCGCCGGAGCCACCCTGTTGCTTGCCGGAGCCGCCCTGTTGCCCGCCGGAGCCACCCTGCTCCTCCAGGAGTTCGCCGAAGTGGGCCAGCGCCCGTGACTCATCGCCTGACTCTCCCTCCTCACCCGTCGCGTCGGCCGGCTGCGGGCAGACGAAGGCCAGCCGCCCCCCGGGGCGCAACGCGCGGCCGATGTTCTCGAACGCGGCCGCGTGGTCGGCGAAGAACATCACCCCGCCACGGCTGATCGCCACGTCGTACCCGGCCGCCGGGAAGGGGTGCACCTGGGCGTCGGCCCGTTCGTACGCCGCGTTGGTGACGCCTTCGGCGGCCGTAAGCGCACGGGCCCGGTCCAGGAGCGGCGCCGAGATGTCGACGCCGACCGCGTGGCCGTGCGCGGCGCGGCGAGCCGCGATACGGGTGGTCGCGCCGGCCCCGCAGCCGATGTCCAGGACCCGGTCGCCCGCGGCGATGGCGGCGGCCTCGAAGAGCGCTTCGTTCACGCCGCCCAGCATCGTGTCGAAGCGGTCGTGGTGTGCGGCCCAGTGGGTCCCGAGTTCGCCGTTCCAGGCCGCCGCCTGGCGGGAGTTGGGGCAGACGGCCACACCCTCGCGCGCCCCGGTCATGACCGCTCCACGGCCAGGTGGGTGGTGATGCCGCGCTCGACGCGCTCGACGGCGGCGAACGCGCCGTACGAGATCAGATGCACCAGACAGTGATCGCTGAACGGCGGCTTCTTCCAGGCCGCCACGTCCTCGTCCGTGATGCGGTACGGGGCGAGCGCGGCGAGCAGCGCCAGGCGTGCCCCCGGCCGGGACGCGCGGTCGGGCAGCCCGTCCCAGGCCAGCGGCGGATGCGCGCCGTCCCACGCCGCCACCGTCTCCTGTACGAGATGCTGATCGGCCTCGTCGAGCAGTCCGGCGCCCGCCTGCGCCGCCCCACGGAGCGCGGCGTACGCGGCACCGACCGGCGAGCCCGCCGCCCAGTCCGGGCCGGGCAGCGGGTCGTCCAGGAGGGCCAGCGAGTCACCGGGCGTGATGCTGCGCCGGACCGACTTCTGGAGCGAACGGCCGCCGATCGCGCGCACCGCGCGGAAACGCTCCGCCCGGCACGGCAGCACCCCCTCCGTGATCAGCGACGACGCGACCCGATTGATGAAGTGGAAGGTCAGCGCGGTCCCGATGTGCCCCGCGGCGTGGGCGCGCGGGAACGGCAGCGAGGCCAGCTCGGGAGCGCCCGGGGTGCGGGTCGCGCGGCTCCAGTCGACCAGCCGTGCCTGGTCGGGGTCCTCGGGGCGGTCGCCGCGCAGCACCCGCTCCGCGACGTGGTGGTCGCCGGTGGCGTGCAGCATCGTCGTGTGCGCGTTCACGCAGAACGGGCAGCGGTTGGCGAGCGAGACGCCGAGGGCGACCAGTTCGCGGTCGGCGCGGGTGCTGCCGCCGGAGTGCGGGTCGCCCGCCAGCAGGGACTCGCGGAGCAGCGCCCAGGCGGCGGTGAACAGTTCGGGCGCCGGGGAGAGCGCGGCGAGCGGCGCGGGCACCGCGATGCCGAAGTCGTCGGCCATCTGCGCGTAGGCGTCGGCGGTCCTGCCGGTCGCGGACTTCGGGAGCACGGGATCGGCGTATCGGTAGGTCGTCATGGCATAGAGGTTCGCGGTGCCGGGTGCCTTCGGTCGTCGTATGGCGGAAGGCAGTCGGGGGTACGTCGGCGGGGGCGGCCGGGGGCGCGACTACTACCGGGGGAGTAGCGCGGAAGGGGTCTGCCGGGCGGACGCCGTTGTCAGTGGCGGCGTCTATGGTTTTGAACACGGTGGGGGACGCGCGGGTGTGCGGGGGCGCGGTGGAAGCGGTGGGCGCGGGTGGGATCGGGGGGCGGGGGATCGGTGGATCGGCGGGAGCCGGGACGGGGGAGCGAGTGGTGAGTCGGGCGGGACGGTCGGATCGGGCGGGACGGTCGGATCTGGCAGATCTGGCGGAGCTGGCGGATCGGACGCGGCGTTCGGCGGGCCTTGCGGTGCGGGCCGGGCGGCGGGAGCGGATCGGTGACGCGGTGCTCGCGGTCGTCGTGGCGGTGATCGTCATGATCGCCGAGGGGTACGGCGGAGACGCGGGCCTGCTCGATCACGTGCTGATAGCGGCGGGCGCCCTGGCCCTCGCCGCGCACCGCGCCGCACCCCGCGTCGTCCTCGCCGTCACCACGGTGTGCCTGCTCGGGGAGGTGCTGCACGCGGGGGCGAGCAGCGTCGCGGCGATACCGGTGGTGGCGGCCGTGCACACGGCGGCGCGGGCCGGGCACCGGGGCGTGGCCGGGCTGGCCGCCGGGGTGTTCCTCGCGGGATTCGCCGTGGCCGGCTCCGGGGCAGCGGGCTTCGCGGCGGCGGGCTCCGGCTCGGACGACGTGACGCAGCGGACCATGCTGCTGGCCGGCTGGTTCCTGTGCGCGCTGGTCACGGGCCTCGCCGACAAGAACTGGCAGGCGTATCTGCGGCAGACCGAGCAGCGGGCCCTGGAGGCCGAGCGGACCCGTGAGGAGGCGGCGCTGCGCCGGGCGGGCGAGGAGCGGCTGCGGATCGCCCGCGAGCTGCACGACTCGCTGACGCACAGCATCTCCATCGTCAAGCTCCAGGCGGGCGTCGCCGTCCACCTGGCACGCAAGCGGGGCGAGGAGATACCGCCCGCGCTGCTCGCCATCCAGGAGGCCAGCGGCGAGGCGATGCGTGAACTGCGGGCCACGCTCGACGTGTTGCGGACGGACGAGCCGACCGGCAGCCCCGCGCGGCTGGTGGAGCGTGCGCGGGCGGCCGGGCTCGACGTGGAGTTCGCCGTGCGGGGCCGGGAGCGGGCCCTCGCCGAAGGGCTTGAGCGCGCCGTGTACCGGATCGTGCAGGAGGGGCTCACCAACGCGGCCCGGCATGCGGGGAGCGCCGCCCGTGTGACGGTGGAAGTGGAGTACGGGGAGCGGGCGTTGGGGGTGCGGGTCGCGGACGACGGGGCGGGTGAAGCCTGGCGACCGCCGGTTGAGGGGACGGGGCTCACGGGGATGCGGGAGCGAGTCGTGGCGCTGGGCGGCACGCTGCGGGCGGGGCCGCAGGCGGAAGGGGGATTCTCGGTGGTGGCCGAACTGCCGCTGGAGGTGGGGGAGTCGGCTTCGCGGACGCCCTCGGGGGCGGAGGCGGTGTCTGGGGTGACGGTGTCGGGGGTGGCGGCTACTGGGACGACGGCTAGGGCGGCTTCCACTGAGACGGTTTCCACTGAGACGGCGGCCACCGGCGCGGCGGCCACCGGGGCGGCGGCTTCCGGCGCGGCAGAGATACCGGCTGTCGTGGCCGGGCCTGGCGGGGCGCGCCGGTGATCCGGGTCGCGCTGGTGGACGACCAGGCGCTGATGCGGGCCGGGTTCCGCGCGTTGCTCGACGCCGAGGACGGGATCGAGGTGGTGGGGGAGGCCGCCGACGGGGAGCGTGGGGTGGCCCTGGTACGGGAGTGCGTGCCGGACGTGGCGCTCATCGACGTACAGATGCCCGTGATGACGGGGATCGAGGCGACGCGCAGGATCGTCGCCGATCCGCGCCTGGCGGGCGTACGGGTCGTGATCCTGACCAACTACGGCCTGGATGAGTATGTCTTCGACGCGTTGCGGGCCGGGGCCAGCGGGTTTCTGCTGAAGGACACCGAGCCCGCGGACCTGCTCCAGGGCATCGAGATCGTCGCGCGCGGGGAGGCGCTGCTCTCGCCCTCGGTGACCCGCAGGCTCATCGGGGAGTTCGTGTCGCGGCCGCCGGACCGGGCCACGGCGCCGGGGCTGGAGACGCTGACCCGTCGCGAGCGTGAGGTGACCGCGCTCGCGGCGCGCGGACTGACGAACGAGGAGATAGCCGAGCACATGGTGATCAGTCCGTTCACGGCGAAGACGCATGTGAGCCGCGCGATGACGAAGCTCGGCGCGCGGGACCGGGCCCAACTGGTCGTGTTCGCCTATGAGTCGGGGCTTGTCACGGCGCGGAGCTCGGCTTCATAGCGATGAATGGGGGCAAGGTCGGCAATAGGGGACACAGGGCGGGCAACTCGGGCATGGCATGATCGGCGCGTGACCGTCATACCGTTCAGATCAGTCGTCGGACGCGTCAGACCCGCCGTCAGACGCGCCGCCGTCGTCACGGCCGTCGTGCTGCTCGCCGCCGGGTGCGGGCTCTCGGAGGAGTTGGAGCGGGAGCGGGATCCGGGGCGCACGGAGGCTGCTGCCCCGGAGGGCGGGGCGGGTGCCTCGGGGGTGCCGAGTGCTCCCGGTCTGCCGTCGCGCACGCCGATCCCGATCGACGAGGCGCCGGCGCAGGGCGCGCCCGAGGCCTCCTGCCCCGCGTCGGGGGTGCGGATCGAGCCCGGCATGGTCGACGCCGCCATGGGGCTGCGTGCGATGGGCGTGACGCTGACCAACTGCGGCAAGCGGACCTACCGGTTGAACGGCTACCCGCGGCTGCGGGTCCTCGACGAACACCGCGAGCCCCTCGACGTACAGATCCTCGAAGGCCCGAAGCCCGTCACGCAGATGGACGACCCCGGTCCGCATCCGGTCACGCTGAAGCGGGGCGAGGCGGCGCACACGGTGCTGGTCTGGCGCAACACCGTCACCGACACCACGACGACCGCCGTCAGCGGCACCTACCTGGACCTCACCCCGGCCCGCGGCGCACGCAAGGTGACCCTGACGCCGCAGGGCCGCATCGACCTCGGCAACACGGGGCGCATCGGCACCACCGCCTGGCAGAAGAGCCCGGCGGGCGACGGCGGGGCGGCCAGGCCTACGGCACCCGCGCCGTCCACTCCGGCGAGCTGAACTTCGTCCGGGCCAGCTCCCGGGCCCGGGACATCTCGTCGTCGGTGGGCTTGCCCGCCGTCAGTCCGTACCGCGTGCGGAACGAGTCCAGCATCCGCTCGATGACGGCCTCGCGCGGCAGGCCGGTCTGCCGGCGCAGTGGGTCCACCCGCTTCTTCGCGCTCTTCGTGCCCTTGTCGGAGAGCTTCTCGCGGCCGATGCGGAGCACCTCGACCATCTTCTCCGCGTCGATGTCGTACGACATGGTCACGTGGTGCAGCACGGCACCCTGACCGCCCGCCACCCGCTTCTGGGCGGCGCCCGCGACCTTCCCGGCGTCGGTGGCGATGTCGTTGAGCGGCTGGTACCAGGCCTTGACGCCCATGTCGCCGAGGGCGCCGAGCACCCAGTCGTCGAGGTAGGCATAGCTGTCCGCGAAGGAGAGGCCCTGCACGAGGGCGTCGGGGACCGAGAGGGAGTACGTGATGGCGTTGCCCGGCTCGCAGAACATCGCGCCGCCGCCGCTGATCCGGCGTACGACCTGGATGCCGTGCCGCTCGGCGCCCAGCGGGTCCACCTCGTTGCGCAGCGACTGGAAGCTGCCGATGACGACCGCCGGTGACGCCCACTCCCACACCCGCAGCGTCGGCGGGCGACGCCCTGCGGCGACCTCCTCCGTGAGCACCTCGTCCAGGGCCATCAGGAGCGCGGGGGACTGCGGGGCCTCGTGGATCAGCTGCCAGTCGTAGTCGGTCCAGTCGGTGGCGTGCGCGAGGGCGCGGCGGACGGCGACGCCCACGCCCTCCGTGGTGAGCCCGTACAGCACGGTGTCCTCCGGCAGTGCCGCGTCGATCCGGGCGGCGAGGCCCGCCGCGTCGGTGTCGGCGGGGGCACCCTCCAGGGCGTGGCTCAGCACGTCGAACGCCTCATCCGGCTCCAGGAAGAAGTCCCCGGCCACGCGCACGTGCCGCAGCACGTCGTCCTTGACGTCGAGATCGACGACGACGAGCTTGCCGCCGGGGACCTTGTACTCACCGTGCACTGCGCTTCCTCCGGGGTCCGTCGCCTTGGGCGCCCATGAGTCATGGGTGCCCATGAGTCATGGGTGCCTGGGTGCCTATATCAGGACAAGTGATCGCACCGGGGATAGATTCCCGCAGAGGGTGGTCAGCCGACCGTCGGTGTCCGCCCCGAGGGGAGCTGACGAGTCACCCATGTCCCACGCCGAAGCGAGCGACAAGGCCGCCGCGGGCTCCGCTCCGGCGGCGAAACTGACGCTGGTCACGCTGACGACGATGGTCGTCGGCTCCATGGTCGGCGCGGGCGTCTTCTCGCTGCCCAGCCGGTTCGCCGCCGAGACCGGCGTCGCCGGAGCGCTCATCGCCTGGGCCATCGCAGGCACCGGCATGCTGATGCTCGCCTTCGTCTTCCAGGCCCTCGCCGTGCGCAGACCCGACCTGGACGCCGGTGTCTACGCCTACGCCAAGGCCGGGTTCGGCGAATACCTCGGCTTCTTCTCCGCGTTCGGCTACTGGGCCAGCGCGTGCGTCGGCAACGTGACGTACTGGGTGCTGATCATGTCGACGGTCGGCGCCATCTGGCCGAGCCTCGGCGAAGGGGACACCGCGCTCGCCGTCGTGCTCTCGTCGGTGGGCCTGTGGGGGTTCTTCCTGCTGATCCGGCGGGGCGTCAAGGAGGCCGCCGCGATCAACCGGATCGTGACCGTCGCCAAGATCGTCCCGATCCTCGTCTTCGTCGTCCTCGCGCTCTTCTACTTCAAGGTGAACGTCTTCGTCGACAACTTCGGCGGCGCGGACTACGCGGGCTCCCTCTTCAACCAGGTGCGCGGCACGATGCTCGCCACCGTCTTCGTCTTCCTCGGCGTCGAGGGCGCCAGCGTCTACTCCCGGCACGCCAAACGGCGCGAGGACGTCGGCCGCGCCACGATCCTCGGCTTCCTCAGCGTCTTCGCCGTCTTCGCCTCCGTCACCATCGTGTCGTACGGGATCCTGCCGATGGCCGAGATCGCCGAGCTGCGCCAGCCCTCCATGGCGGGCGTCCTGGAGGAGGCCGTCGGCACCTGGGGCAAGGTCTTCGTCAGCGTCGGCCTCATCGTCTCCGTGCTCGGCGCCTATCTCGCCTGGACGCTGATGGCCGCCGAAGTGCTCTTCGTCGCCGCGAAGGACAGCGACATGCCGCGCTTCCTGCGCAGCGCGACGTCCGAGGACGTGCCGGTCCCCGCGCTCCTGATGACCACCGCGCTGAGCCAGGTCGTGCTGGTCGTCACGGCGTTCTCCGACGACGCGTTCAACTTCGCACTCGATCTGACCAGTTCGCTCAGCCTCATCCCGTTCCTGCTCGCGGCCGCCTTCGCCGTCAAGATCGGGCTCAGGCCGCGGGCCGCGGGCGTCGTCGGGCGGAGCACCCGCGGTGAGCTGGTGATCGGCGTGATCGCCACGCTCTATACGGCGTTCCTGCTGTACGCGGCCGGGCTCAAGTTCGTCCTCGTCTCCTTCATCGTGTACGCCCCGGCGACCCTGCTGTTCGTCAAGACGCGGCGGGAACAGGGCCGCCGCCTCTTCTCGCCCCCCGAGGCCGTCATCTGCGCCGTCTCGGTCGCCGGCGCCGTCATGGGCGTGATCGCCCTCGCGGCCGGCTGGATCGAGCTCTGACCGCTGCCCGACCGACCCCCGCCGCCCGCTCCCCCTTCCACGAAAGGCGCACCGTGACCAGCCCCGACACCCCCGCCACCGCGAACTTCGGCGTCTACTCCGAGGTCGGCAAGCTGCGCAAGGTCCTGGTCTGCGCGCCCGGTCTCGCCCACCGCAGGCTGACCCCGACCAACGCCGAGGACCTGCTCTTCGACGACGTCATGTGGGTGGAGAACGCCCAGCGCGACCACGCCGACTTCGTCAACAAGCTCCGGCAGCGCGGCGTCGAGGTCCTCGAACTGCACGAGCTGCTCGCCCAGACCATGGCCATCCCCGAGGCGAGGACCTGGCTCCTGGAGCGGAAGATCACCGCGAACGAGGTCGGCATCGGACTCATCGACGACACCCGCGCCTTCCTGGAGACCCTGGAGCCGCGCCGGCTCGCCGACTTCCTCATCGGCGGTCTGGCCACCGCGGACCTGCCGGACGAGTTCCGCTCCGGGTATGTCTCCCTCGTCCGCGAATCCACCGGCGTACGCGAGTACTTGATGCCGCCGCTGCCGAACACGCTCTACACGCGCGACACGACCTGCTGGCTGTACGGCGGTGTCACGCTCAACCCGCTGTACTGGCCCGCCCGGCACGACGAGACGCTCCTGATGAAGGCCGTCTACCGCTTCCACCCCGACTTCGCGGGCGCCACGATCTGGTGGGGCGACCCCGAACTCGACTGGGGGCAGGCGACGTTCGAGGGCGGCGACATCATGCCCGTCGGCAACGGCGTCGTACTGATGGGGATGAGCGAGCGCACCTCGCGGCAGGCCATCACGCAGGTCGCGTCCGCGCTGTTCCGGAACGGGGCGGCGCAGCAGGTCATCGTCGCGGGCATGCCGAAGCTGCGGTCCGCGATGCACCTCGACACCGTCTTCACCTTCGCCGACCGCGACATCGTCACGCTCTACCCGAAGATCATGGACGCCGTGCACTCCTTCACGCTGCGGCCCAGCGACAAGGCGCCGGGGCTCGACATCACCGACGAGGGCTCGCGCGCGTTCGTCGACGTGGTCGGCAAGGCGCTGGGCCTCCCCGGGCTGCGGGTGATCGAGACCGGCGGGGACGTCTACGCCTCCGAGCGGCAGCAGTGGGACAGCGGAAACAACGCCGTCGCCCTGGAGCCGGGTGTGGTCTTCACCTACGACCGCAACACCCAGACCAACACGCTGCTCCGCAAGGCGGGCGTCGAGGTCATCACGATCGTCGGCGCGGAACTGGGGCGGGGCCGCGGCGGCGGACACTGCATGACGTGTCCGTTGCTCCGCGACCCCGTGGGTTTCTGAGGATCAGTCACTTTTGATGTGCCGTCAGGCGGCTCAGTAGCGCTGGGCCTTGACCAGCTTCGCGGAGAGCTTCGGCTCCGGTGGCGCGTGACTGATGGCGTACGCCTGGGTCCGCTCGCCGGGGCCGAGGTCCTCCCTGCCGATGTAGCGCGTCTCCACGGTCTTGCCCTCGGCGTCGCGGAAGTCGACCTGGAGGGCGTAACTGGCCTTCTTGTCGGTGCTGTTGGTGATGGTCACGATCGAGGCGAGCACCCCGCCCGTCTCGGAGCGCGGCTTGCCCGTCATCGACACGTCGGACATCGCGTTGCCCTCGCCCTCGACGTCCTTCAGCGCGTTCTTCGCGTCCTTCTGGAGCCGCTCGGCCTCCGCCGACACGGACGCCTCGAACTCGTCCGCGCGCTCCGACGCCGATGCCTCCGCCGCGGACGCCGACGCCCGCGCGGACTCCACGGCCTGTGACGCGGCGGACTTCAGGGGTGATGCGGTCTTCTCCGAGAAGGACACCGAGTCGGGAGCCGTCGGCCGCTCGCTGATGGTCCGGCTGCTCTGACCGGAGGGCGCGTCGCTGTCGGTGCTGCACGAGACGAGGGCGGCGGCAGCCGTCACTGTGGCGGCCACCGCGAGGGCGGCGGACATCGCCGCCCCGGGGCGCCGTGTCTGGGGGTTCATTCCGTACGGTCCTTTCGCCGCGGGGGTCAGTAGCGCAGGGCGCAGGCGATCCGGCCGCGGTCGGTGAGGCTGCCTTCGGGTACGAAGCTGACCTGTGCGCCGGTGTCCAGGGCCCGCTCGACGATGTCGTCCACGATGTCGTCGACCGCGTCGATGTCGTCCGCCGATGCCGGCACCAGATGGCCGCCGTCGCCGCGCACGGTCTCCCGGTAGGAGTCCTCCACGGCGAGCAGCCGGACCCGGTCGGCCGCCACGTTCTGCCAGACCTCGTCGAGCCCCGCGGCGAACTGGCGCCGCCCCTGCGCCGCGTCCAACTCGCGCAGTACGCCCTCCAGTTCGGCCTTGTCGCGTTCGGCGAGCAGCGGTGCCAGCGCTTGGCGCACCGCATCCGCCGAGCCGTGCGCCAGGCCGCCGTGCGGCACCCGCGTGGCCTTCTTGGTGACCGTCCCGATGTCGTCGAGGAGGGACAGCGCGGCGGCCTCCCCGGCCACGAAGAGGGGGCGCGGGTGGGCGTCGAGCACGGCTGCCGCCGCCTGGTCGGCCTCGCGCAGGAACTTGCGGGTCTGCTCGTCGCGGAAGGTGCTCGGCAGATCGCCGATCCGCTCCTTGCGCTCGGCGTCCGGGTCCTCCAGGCTCCGGCTCAGCGGGAACCCGTCGGCGGTGTGCTCGGTGATCCGCTCCTCGGAGCCGCTCCACAGCGTGACGCGGTCGGGGGAGACGGCCAGGACCCAGTAGGGGCGCTCGGCGGCCTGGGCCGCGACGACGTTGCGGGTCAGGAACGTGTCCGAGAGCACGACGCGCGAAGGCACGGTCCTGGCCAGCGACCACACCTGGTGCTCACCGGGAGCGGCGAAGACCGCGAGCCCGTCCTCGGCGTGCACGAGATCGACGTCGGCGACCGCGCGGTCCAGCTCCTCGACCACCGCCAGCCGCTGCTCCCTCGGCACGGCCGGATCCGCCTCCAGGCGATGCTTGGCCTCGGCGACGAGATTGCGCAGTCGTACGGGATCCTGCGCGTTGTCCGGCTCCCTGCGGTGCGTCGGCATCAGGACCGTGACGGCCGGATAGGGGCGCGCCGCGCGCAGCCGGGCCAGGGAATCCGGGGTGAGGGAGGGGTACATGGGAGGGCCCTTTCGGGACGGAGAGGGATCTTATGCACCATATGTCGGCTTGCTCGGGGTGGCGCGGCGACGGGACTGGGGGCGGTGCGGCGACGGGACTGGGGCGGTGCGGCGACGGGACTGGGGGCGGCGCGGCGACGGGGACGGCGGGCGCCCCACCGACTCGCCGCGTCCGCCCGGTGCGCTCAACCTGAATCCATGGAAGTCCGCTCGTCCCGCCTCAGGCGCGTGCTGCGGCCCGTCGCCTGGGTCGTGGCGGTGCTGTGCGTGACCGTCCTCGCCGCGACGGCCACGGTCCGCAGCACGGTCCTCAGCCCCGGCTTCCACCAGCGCGTACTCGACGAGCAGCATGCCTACGACCGCCTCTACAACGAGGTCCTCGTCGATCCGCGGACCCTCCCGGTGGCCCGCGACCTCCTGGGACGGCTGCCGGTCCCGGAGGCGGCGATCACCTCCAACCTGAAGATCGTGCTGCCCCCGGAGACCTTGCGGGCCATGGCCGACCGGCAGATCACGGAGGTGACCGGGTATCTGCGGGGCGAGCACGACACCCTGCGGCTCACCGTGGACCTGCGGCCGGTGCTCACCAACGTCGGCAATCTCGCCCAGACCTACTTCGGCGACCTGGTCGCCTCCGTACAACGGCAGCCCGAACCGGACTTCCGCGCCTTCGTCGACGGCCTCGGCCGAGCCGCGAACACTCTGGCTACCGGCGTCCCGCCCGCCGGTCTGCCCGCCCTCGAACTGTCCAGGGAGCAGGCAGTCACGGCCGCCGGAGCGCTGCTCCAGGTGGTGCCGGAGGACCGCCGCGACGAGCTGCGTCCCGAGGTGGAGGTGGCCCTGGAGAGCGGGGACGTGGCGTCGGCCCTCGCCGCCGTCGGGCCCGAGGCCGCGTCGGAGCGCACCCGGCTCGCCACCGCGCAGCTGCGCGGGCTCGCCGACGGGGACACCTGGGACATCACCGCCGACCTCGACACGTCGGGCGACACGCTCGCCCCGCTGCACCGGGCGCGCTCCGCCACCCACCTCGCCCAGGGCGTCGTCGAGCCCCTCGCCGCGCTGCTCGGCGTCGCGGCCCTGGCGTTCCTGTGGGTAACGGGCCCGGCGGCCCCCGCCCGGCGCCTGATGGGTCTTGGCCGGGCATTCGCCCTGGGCGGGGCCCTGACGGGGCTGTGCGCGGTGGCCGCCCGCCTGGCCACCGACGGCGGCGTCGTCGACCCGCCCGCGTCCTGGCCGCCCTCCGTGGCGCGGCTCGTCGACGACGTGGTGGGCGCGGCCCTGGACGGCGTGCTCACCACCGCGACCGTCGCCGCGTACATCCTGCTCGCGGCGGGAGCGCTGCTCGTCACCGCCGGCTGGGTGTGGGAGTCCGGGCCCGCCCTGACGGTCGGCCCCCGCCGGGTGCAGCTGCTCGCCGTCGGCGTGGCGGGCGCGGCCCTCGGCGGCGTCGTCCTCGCGCCCGTCGCGGCGGGCCGGGCCGAACCGCGCGTCTGCCAGGGCAGCGCACACCTCTGCGACCGCCCCTACGACGAGCTGGCCCAGCTCACCTCGCACAACGCGATGTCCACCACCGCCGACCAGTTCATCGGGCCGCTCCAGGACCCCCGTATCACCGCGCAGCTCAACGACGGCGTACGCGCCCTGCAGATCGACACCTACACCTGGGAGCGCCCGGAACAGATCACCGGCCGCCTGGCGGACTCCGACTTCTCGCCTCGCCTGCAGGGGCAGATCAAGGCTGCGATCAACAAGTTCAACCCGCCCCGCGAAGGACTCTGGCTCTGCCACTCGGTGTGCCGGGCGGGCGCGATCGGCCTCGTGCCCACACTGCGCGAACTGGGCGACTGGCTGCGCGCCCACCCCACCGACGTCGTCACGCTGATCGTGCAGGACGCGGTGGGCGCCGAGGAGACCGCGGCCGCGTTCGAGGAGGCCGGGCTCGCCGACCTGCTGTTCACGCCGGACCCGGACCCCGGCCGGCCGTGGCCCGAACTGGGCGAGATGATCGACGACGGCAGGCGCCTCGTCGTGTTCGCCGAGCGCGCCGACGGGCCCGCGCCCTGGTACCGCAACTTCTACCGGTACGGAATGGAGACCCCGTACGCCTTCCGCGCCCCCGCCGACATGAGCTGCGTCCCGCACCGGGGCGGCACGGACAAGCGGCTCTTCCTGCTCAACCACTTCATCACCATCGACGGCGGCAGCCGCCTCGACGCCGGCACGGTCAACACCCGCGCGGCGGTGCTCGACCGCGTGCGCGACTGCGAGCGGGAGCGCGGACGCCCGGTGAACTTCGTCGCCGTGGACTACCTGACCATCGGCGACGCGAGGGGAGCGGTGGACGCGCTGAACGCGGAGCGCCGGTGAAGGCGAGGGGCGGTGGGAAGCCGGTGACGGCGTTGTGTGGAATTCACCTCACATCCGGCTTCCGTACACCTGGTCCGTACGCGTTGTCAGTGCGGCGTGCTCTCATGGACGCATGATCGAAGACTTTCTCGTACACGGCGTCCCGGCGGTCGAAGAGGCACTCCGCAAGGCCGCCGCGGCCGAGGTCATGCCGAGGTTCCGGCAGCTCACGGCCGACGAGGTCGTGCAGAAGAGCGGGCCGCACGACCTGGTGACGGTGGCCGACCGCCTCGCGGAGGAGCAGCTGACCGCCGCCCTCACGGAGCTGCTGCCCGGCTCGGTCGTCGTCGGAGAAGAAGCGGTGCACGCCGACCCCGCGCGCTACGAGGCGATACGCGGCGAGGCACCGGTGTGGATCGTCGACCCGGTCGACGGCACCCGGCAGTTCGTCCACGGCGACCCCGGCTTCTGCATGCTGGTCGCGCTGGCCCGGCACGGCGAGGTGCAGGCCTCGTGGACGTACGCCCCGGCGCTCGACCAGATGGCCGTCGCAGTGCGCGGCAAGGGCGCCTGGCTGGACGGGCAGCGGCTGACGGCCGGTTCGCCGGGCGGGGTGCTCGAAGTGGCCACCTCGCACCCGGACTTCACCACCGACGACCAGAAGCGCGCGCTGAGCGGCCTGCGGACCGAGGGCGTCGCGCCGCGCCCCTGCGGTTCGGCGGGCCTGGAGTATCTGGCCGTCGCCAAGGGCGAGTTGGACGCGGTCGCCTTCTCCTGGGAGCTGGCCTGGGACCACGCGGCGGGGCTGCTGCTCGTGGCGGAGGCCGGTGGCGGGAACCGCACGGTGGCGGGGGAGCCCTTCCGGATAGCCGGGGGCAACGCCCTGCCGTTCACGGCCGCGCGGGATGCCGCCACGGTCGACCGGGTGGTGGCACTGCTGTCGGCCGGAGTCTGATCTGCGGGGCGCCGCGCGGCGGCTCGAGGCTGAAGCGGACGGTGGTCACCTCGAACTCGGTGACGGTGCCGACGGGCGGCCAGTCGTCGGGGTCGAAGAGAAGGTGCCCCATGTCCACGAAGCCGGTGATCGGCAGGCCCAGGTCGACGAAGAGGCCAGTCCTGCCGGGTCCCCACGGCAGCTCGCTGACCGTGCCGGTCAGCCGGGTGCCATGGGGGAGCGGACCGCCCTCGTGCGGTGACGAGGAGTTCCGACCGTGCCGGGCGCGCTGCCACGCGGCCTCGAACCCGGCTTCGCCGACCGCCTCGCCACCCCTGACAGGACCCCTGACGCCACCCCTGACCGGACTCCTGACGGGACGGTCCACGAGTGCTCCGTACCGCGCCGTGTAGAGCCCGGCGCCCAGCTCCCCGAACTTGCTCTCGGTCCAGGTGAGTTCCTCGCGGGATGCGGCGACGGAGGCGACGACGGGGGCGGTGCCGTGCGGCTCGTCGAAGGAGGCCTGGCGTACGGGGATCAGGTCGTCCCCTGTCTCGAACCAGTGGACTGAGGCGGAACCGGAGGCGCCGTCAGCGATGCGGAACCAGTGCGTCACCCGGCAGAGGCTACCCGCGCCCGCGGCGCTGTCGGTGGCCAGGCCTATCCTGGGCGGCAGTGGCCATCGGCTGACAAAGGAGTCCGAAGGTGCCGTCGATGCTTGATGCCGTCGTCGTGGGGGCGGGACCGAACGGTCTTACGGCTGCCGTGGAGCTGGCCCGCCGCGGCTTCTCCGTGGCCGTGTTCGAGGCCAAGGGCACGGTCGGCGGGGGTGCGCGGACCGAGGAGCTGACCCTGCCCGGCTTCCGCCACGACCCCTGTTCCGCCGCACATCCGCTGGGCATCAACTCCCCGGTGTTCAGGACGATGCCACTCGATCGGTACGGCCTGGAGTGGCTGCAGCCGCCGCTGCCCATGGCGCACCCCTTCCCCGACGGGAGCGCGGCCGTGCTGTCGCGTTCCGTCGCCGAGACGGCCGCCTCGTTCGGCCCGCGCGACGCGGGGACGTACCGCCGTCTCGTCGAGCCGTTCCTCGCCGAGTGGGACACGGTCCTGCGGGACTTCATGTCGCTGCCGTCGACGGCCCTGCCGCGCGACCCGGTCGCCCTCGCGCGCCTGGGCCTCGTCGGGCTTCCGCCCGCGACGTGGCTGATGCGGCGCTTCCGGGACGACCGGGCACGCGCGCTGCTCTCCGGGCTCGTCGGGCATGTCATCGCGCCGCCGACCGGGATCGCCACCGGCGGTGTCGGCCTGGTCTTCGCCCTGGCGGCGCACGCCCGCGGCTGGCCGCTCGCGCGGGGCGGCTCGCAGTCGATCTCCGACGCGCTCGCCGCGTACCTGAAGGACCTCGGCGGCGCGGTGCACACCGACTACGAGGTCAAGCGGCTCGACGACCTGCCGCCGGCCCGCGCGTACGTCTTCGACACGTCCCCCACCGCGCTCGCGCGGATCGCGGGGCTCGGCCGGAGCTACCAGAACTACCGCTACGGCGCGGCGACCTTCAAGATCGATTACGCCCTCGACGGCCCCGTTCCATGGACGGCGAAGGAGGCGCACACCGCCGGTACGGTGCAGATCGGGCCCAGCAGCGCGGAGATCGGCGCGGCGCTGAGGGCCGTGTCGCGGGAGAACCGGCCTCCGGACCCGCCGTTCCTGATCACCGTCCAGCCCGGTGTCGTCGACCCCTCGCGCGCGCCGGAGGGGAAGCAGGTGTTCTGGGCCTACGGGCACGTGCCGAACGGCTGGGAGGGCGATCTCACCGACCCGATCGAGCGGCAGCTGGAGCGGTTCGCGCCGGGCTTCCGGGACCGGATCCTCGCGCGGGCGACCGCGGGGCCCGCGACGCTGGCCGAGCGCAATCCCAACTATGTGGGCGGCGACATCGCCTGCGGCGCGGCGAGCGGGCTCCAGCTGCTCCTGCGTCCCAAGCTGTCCCTGTTCCCGTACAACACCGCGCACCCCGCGGTCTTCATCTGCTCGTCCGCGACGCCGCCGGGGCCGGGTGTGCACGGCATGTCCGGTCACAACGCCGCCAAGGCGGTATGGAGGAGGCTCCGCTCGGCATGACGGCCATCACCTTCGTCCAGGGGGACATCACCCGGCAGTCGGTCGACGCGATCGTCAACGCCGCGAATTCCTCGCTGCTCGGGGGTGGGGGCGTCGACGGGGCGATCCACCGCAGGGGCGGACCGGAGATCCTCGCCGAATGCCGGCGGCTGAGGGCGTCGCACTACGGCAAGGGGCTGCCGACGGGGCAGGCGGTGGCGACGACCGCGGGACTGCTGGACGCGCGGTACGTCATCCACACCGTGGGCCCGGTGTGGTCCGCCACGGAGGACCGCTCCGAGCTGCTCGCCTCCTGCTACCGGGAGTCGCTGCGGGTGGCCGCGGAGCTGAGGGCGCGGACGGTGGCCTTCCCCGCGATCTCCACGGGCGTCTACGGCTGGCCCCTGGACGACGGCGCCCGCGTGGCCCTCCGGGCGGTCGGCCGGGCGCCGACCGGCTCCTTCACGGAGATCCGCTTCGTGCTTTTCGACGCCGGGGCCTATGACACGTTCCGCCACGCCTTGCCCCTGCCGCCTGATTGACCGCTGCCCGGCATGGGCACAGCGAGGGGGGCGATGGGCAAGGGAGCGATGGGCAGGGGGCGACGGACGCCCCAAGGTCCATGTCGGATTCTCGCCAGCCGTCAGGGGGCCGATGCACCATTCTTGAGCCATGCCCCTCACCGCCCAGGCCGGCGCCAGTGCCAGTGCCAGTGCCAGTGCCAGCGTCATGCATCAGGATCCCGCCCGCTGCATCCGCGCCGTCCAGTCCAAGGACGCCCGGTTCGACGGGTGGTTCTTCACCGCGGTGCTGACCACCCGGATCTACTGCCGGCCCAGCTGCCCCGTGGTCCCCCCGAAGCCCGAGAACATGAGCTTCTACCCCAGCGCCGCGGCCTGCCAGCAGGCCGGATTCCGGGCCTGCAAGCGCTGCCGCCCGGACAGCAGCCCCGGCTCCCCGGAGTGGAATCAGCGCGCCGACCTCGTGGCCCGCGCCATGCGGCTCATCGGCGACGGAGTGGTCGACCGCGACGGCGTCCCCGGCCTGGCGAACCGCCTCGGCTACAGCACCCGCCAGGTCGAGCGCCAGCTCCTCGCGGAACTCGGCGCGGGCCCGCTCGCTCTCGCCCGCGCGCAGCGTGCCCAGACGGCGAGGCTCCTCATCGAGACGACGGCCCTCCCCATGGCGGAGATCGCCTTCGCCGCGGGCTTCTCCTCGATCCGTACGTTCAACGACACCGTACGAGAGGTCTTCGCCCTGGCTCCGGGCGAGCTGCGCTCCCGGGCCCCCAAGGCGGCGACGCCCACCCCCGGCACACCCGGCGTCCTCTCCCTGCGCCTCCCCTTCCGCGCCCCGCTCACCCCGGACAACCTCTTCGGCCACCTCATCGCCACCGCCGTACCCGGCGTCGAGGAGTGGCGCGACGGAGCGTACCGACGCACCCTCCGCCTGCCCTACGGACACGGCATCGCCGCCCTCACCCCCACCGCCGACCACATCGCCTGCCGCCTCAGCCTCACCGACCTGCGCGACCTCACCATCGCCATCAGCCGCTGCCGCCGCATGCTCGACCTGGACGCCGACCCGGTCGCCGTCGACGACCAGCTGCGCGCCGACCCGCTGCTCGCGCCGCTCGTCGACAAGGCTCCGGGACGCCGCGTGCCGCGTACCGTCGACGAGGCGGAGTTCGCCGTACGCGCGGTCCTGGGCCAGCAGGTCTCCACGGCCGCGGCCCGCACCCACGCCGCGCGCCTCGTCACCGCGCACGGAGAGCCGGTCGACGACCCCGAGGGCGGCCTCACCCACCTCTTCCCGGCCCCGGAGGCGCTCGCCGCGCTCGACCCGGAGTCGCTCGCGCTGCCCCGCAGCCGCCGCACCACACTGACCACCCTCGTACGCCACCTCGCGGACGGCTCGCTGGGGCTCGGCGTGGAGTGCGACTGGGAGGAGGCCAGGGCGCGCCTGACCGAGCTGCCCGGATTCGGCCCCTGGACGGTCGAGGTCATCGCGATGCGGGCGCTCGGCGACCCGGACGCGTTCCTGCCGTCGGATCTCGGAATCCGGCGCGCGGCACAGGAGTTGGGCCTGCCGCACACCCCGGCCGCGCTCACCGCACGGGCCGCGGCCTGGCGCCCCTGGCGGGCGTACGCGGTCCAGTACCTTTGGGCCATCGATGATCACCCCATCAACACGATCCCCGCGTAAGGAAGTTCGAGCCGATGCACCGCCAGCACACCGTCATCGACAGCCCCTATGACCCGCTGACCCTTGTGGCGACCGACGGCACCCTCAGCGGTGTCTACATGACGGATCAGCGCCACCGCCCGGCCGAGGAGACCTTCGGCGACCGTGACGCCGCGCCGTTCGGCGAGGTGATCCGCCAGCTGGAGGCGTACTTCGCACAGGAGTTGACGGAGTTCGACCTGCCGCTGCGGCTCGACGGGACGCCGTTCCAGCGCACCGTCTGGGAGCAGCTGCTGCTGATCCCGTACGGCGAGACCCGTACGTACGGAGAACTCGCGGAGGCACTGGGCAAGCCCAACGCCTCGCGCGCGGTGGGCCTGGCCAACGGCAAGAACCCGATCAGCGTCATCGTCCCCTGCCACCGGGTGATCGGCGCGGGCGGCTCCCTGACGGGATACGGCGGCGGCCTCGACCGCAAGCAGCGGCTGCTGGTGTTCGAGGGGGCGACGCAGGCAAACGCCGACGCGCTCTTCTAGGCCCAGCTCTCAGCGGGCGTACGGCCTCAACCCACCCGCACCCCGTTCTCCAGTTCCACGGCCCCCGCCCCCGCGTCCAGCGCCGCGAGCCCCGCGAGGACCCGCAGCCCCAGCTCGCCCGGCAGGTACTCGCGCAGCTCCTCGCGGGCCACCAGGCGCCAGGAGAGCAGCTCCTCCTCCTGGAGGCGGATCGACTTCAGCTGTTCGTCGCGGAGCACCCCACCGTCGTACAGATAGGCGACCAGCGGCGGCCGGGCCGCGCCCGGCACCCAGTCGACGGCGAGCAGCGCGCCGAGTTCGACGTCCAGGCCGATCTCCTCGGCCGTCTCGCGGCGGGCGCCCTGGCGCGGGGTCTCGCCCTCGTCCGACTCGATGGTCCCGCCGGGCAGCGCCCACCCGTCACGGTAGTTGGGCTCGACGAGCAGCACCCGTCCCTCGGCGTCCCGGAAGAGCGCGGCGGCCCCGGCGATGACGCGGGGCAGGCCGGCGATGTACGTGGCGTAGTCCTGAGCAGCAGTCACGCCGAAAGCCTAGACGCGCCGATCGGGGCAAGGGCGCACCGAGCGGACGCCACGCCCCTTTGCCGCGCCGCTGCCCTCGACCGACGCCACGCTCCTGCCCTCGACCGACGCCGCACTCCTACGCCTCGACCAACTCCACGGTCCGCGCCGCCAGTTCACTGATCCGCGCCCCGTCGAACCCGAACACCGCACTGCGCACCCGGTCGTCGAGCGGATCGCGCCACTGCGCGGGGATCGCCTTGGCGCCGCACAGCACCCCGGCGACCGATCCGGCCGTGGCTCCGTTCGAGTCCGTGTCCAGGCCGCCGCGCACGGTCAGCGAGATGGTGCGGGTGAAGTCGCCCTCGCCGTACAGGAGTCCGGCAGTCAGGACGGCGGCGTTCGGCACCGTGTGGATCCAGCCGAGCCCCGCGGTCTCCGCCTCCGAGGTGGCCAGCGTCTCCTCCCAGTCGAGCCCGGCCTCGTGCAGCGAGAGCACGCGGCGCACCGTGCGGGCGAGGCGGCTGCTGGACGGGATGACGCCGAAGGCCGCGTCGAGCGCGGCCCGCGGCGTCGGCGCGGTGAACGCCGCCGACACCAGCGCCGCCGCCCACATCGCGCCGTACACGCCGTTGCCGGTGTGCGAGAGCACGGCGTCACGGCGGGCGAGGGCTGCGGCGCGGCGCGGGGCGCCGGGACAGGTCCAGCCGAAGATGTCGGCGCGGATGAGGGCGCCGATCCACTCCTGGTAGGCGTTCTCATAGGTCGCCGTGAGCGGCGGCTTCAGCCCGTTCGCGAGATTCCGGTACGCCGCGCGCTCCGCCGTGAAGGTCTGCAGATAGGGCAGCCGCAGCAGCCACAGCTCGCCGACCTGCTCGGTGCTGAACCCGAAGCCGTGGGTCTCCAGGAGGTCGAGGCCGAGGATCGCGTAGTCCACGTCGTCGTCCCGGCAACTGCCGTGCACCCCGCCCCGCACACACCGCTGCCACTCGGGCCGCAGCTGGAACTCCTCCACCCAGGAAGGAGGTTCGGGCAGATAGTCGGTGAGCGGCAGGGCGTCCGCCTGGCGCAGATAGCGTTCGATGCGCTCCCGCGTCCAGTAGTCGCCCCGCTCGATGGGCTTGCCGAGCATGTTGCCGGCGATCCGACCGATCCAGCCGCCGAGGACGCGGTCGGCGAGTTCCGCTCGCACTGGGGTCATGCGTCCGGTTTACCGAATTCGCGGCGCTTTCGCGCGGTCAACGCCACTGCTTTGACGGACGCGTGAGACGTTTGACATGTTTTCGGTGAAAAACACAGACTTCCCATGTTGTTCATGTCGAATCATGCAGAAACAGGGAGCGCTCATGAAGCGTCGTACGACCGTACTGGCTGCCGCCGTCCTGGGGGTTGTCCCTTTGGCGGTCCCCGCCGCCGCGGAGGCGTGCGAGCCGATGGTCCGTACCGGCGACATCGACCTGTTCGAGGATGTGCTGGAGCACATCAGCGTGCCGATGGGGGACGGTGGGCGCACGACGCACCAGCTGTACGACTCGCGGGGCGCCGGGGGGACGGACTGAGACCGGGTGAGTCGGAAGGGTGAATCCGGGCGGGGTGGAGGACGGCAGCCGGCCGTCTCGCTGATCGATCATTCTTCCCGTACGGGGACCCTTCCGGTTATGGTCGCAACGGCGCGACTGCCTTGACGTGAGCAAGGCCCGGAAAGCAAGGGGATGCAAGGTGGCGGACGCTGCTGAGACGGCGGAGCGTGTGCGGCATGCGCGGGAGGCGCAGCATGTGCTCATTGCCGCGGACAAGTTCAAGGGGTCGCTCACGGCGGTGGAGGTCGCCGAACGGGTGACGGCCGGGTTGCGCCGCGTCACCCCTGAGGTGCGCGTCGAGGCCCTGCCGGTGGCCGACGGCGGCGACGGCACGGTCGCCGCGGCGGTCGCGGCCGGGTTCGAGCGCCGCGAGGTGAAGGTCACGGGACCGATCGGCGAGGAGGTCACGGCGGCGTACGCGCTGCGTGAGGGGACTGCGGTCGTGGAGATGGCGGAGGCGTCCGGCCTCCAGCTGCTGCCCGACGGCGTCTTCGCGCCGCTCACGTCCACGACGTACGGCTCCGGGGAGCTGCTCCTGGCCGCGCTCGACGCGGGGGCGCGGACGATCGTGTTCGGCGTCGGGGGCAGTGCGACGACCGACGGCGGGGCGGGGATGCTGGCCGCGCTCGGTGCGGTGTTCCTGGACGCCGAGGGGGCGCCGGTGGCGCCGGGCGGGGGTCCGCTGGCCTCGCTGGCGCGGGCCGACCTGTCCGGCATCGATCCCCGGTTCGCCTCGGTGGACCTCGTGCTCGCCAGTGACGTGGACAATCCGCTGACCGGGCCGAAAGGCGCGCCCGCGGTGTACGGGCCGCAGAAGGGGGCGAGCCCCGAGGACGTGGCCGAGCTGGACGCCGCGCTCGCGCACTTCGCCCAGGTGCTCTCGGAGTCGGTCGGCTCCTCCGCCCTCTCGTACGCCGAGTCTCCGGGCGCCGGAGCGGCCGGTGGCATCGGCTACGGCGCGCTGGTCGGGCTCGGCGCGAGTTTCCGGCCCGGGATCGAGGTCATGCTGGACGTCCTCGGCTTCGCTCCGGCGCTGGAGCGTGCCTCGCTGGTGATCACCGGTGAGGGGTCCCTCGACGAGCAGACGCTGCACGGGAAGGCGCCGGCGGGCGTCGCCACGGCGGCGCGGGCGGCGGGCGTGGAGGTCGTCGCGGTCTGCGGTCGGCTCGCGCTGCCGGCCCAGGCGCTGGGGCGGGCCGGGATCCGCCGCGCGTACGCACTGACGGATGTGGAGCCGGACGTCGAGCGCTGCATCGCCGAGGCGGGGCCGATTCTGGAGACGGTGGCGGAGCGGATCGCGCGGGATTTCCTGGTGTAGTCCGCGTGGGGCCGGGCCGGGTGGGGCTCGTTCCCGGGGTCCGGCTGAAATGCCGCGGCACCGGGCAACAGCACCGGCCAACAGCACCGGACAAATCGGGCGGCTGGGCGGGAAGAGCCCGCCCAGCCTCCGCTCAGCCCGGCGCCAGCCGATACGCGTCCAACGCCAGCGTCATCTCCATCAGGTCCCGCGGCCTGGCCAGTGACCGCGACGTCAGTTGTTCCAGGCGGCGCAGGCGGTTGAACACCGTGTTCCGGTGGCAGTACAGGCGTCCGGCCGCCCGTCCCGCGGACCCCTCGCACACCAGCCACGCGTCCAGCGTCTCCAGGAGCACCGCCCGGTCGGCCGGATCGAGGGCCAGCACCTCCCCCAGCACGTCGGAGACCAGCCGCCCCGCCAGCTCCGGCTGGCTCACCACCAGCGCCGTCGGCATCCGCTGGTCGAGCCGTACGATCCCGCTCGCGTCCGGCGGGCACGTCCGCAGCGCCAGTTCGGCGAGCCGCCGGGCGTGGCCCAGCTCGGTGAGGCCCGCCACCACGGGGCTGATCCCGCCGGGACCGGGACAGCGCCCGTCGAGGGCGGCGGCCAGCGCGTCGAGGTCCGCCGAGGCGCCCAGCGCCACCACCCCCACCTCCCGGTCCGTCCGCATCCGCCAGACGAAGCGGAACCCGGCCCGCTGGATCTGCCGGTGGAATGCCGCACGCCCGTCCCGCCGCTCGGCCCGCAGCACCACCACCGCGTACGGCGCCCGCTCCGGCAGATCGAGCCCCGCGGCGACCTGCGCGGCGAGCCCCGGTGACGACTGGCCCTCCAGGAGCGCGTCGAGCAGCGCCTGCAGCTGCTCGTCGGTGCGCCGCCGCAGCTCCATCTCCGTCGCCCGGTACGCCTCCGCCGCGGCCGCCGCCTGCGCGTCGACCGCCGACCACACCATCGTCGCCGAACGCATCAGGACCGCGAGCCGCTCCGGGTCCTGCCCCGCCGTGCCCTCCAGAAGCGCGTCCCACACCAGATAGCCCGCATTGCGGTACGAGTGCACCAACAGGTCCAGCGGCAGGCCCTGCTGGGCGCGCCGCCGCCCGGCGTCCTCGGCATACTCCAGATCGCGGCGCGGCGAGGCGCGAGGCGCGGTGATCGTCGCGATGCCGATCCGCATCGCCTCCTCGGCCTCCTGCCACTGCTGGTCGTAGGGAAGCACCCGCGCGTACACGGGGGAGTGCTCGAAGAGCTGCCGCAGATGTTCGTCCACCAGCTCGGGGACGCGCGGCAGGAGCGCCTTGCACGCCTCCTCCAGGACCTTCCAGTCGTGACCCGTACGAGGCCTGCGCCCGCCCATGGGTTCCCCTGTCGCCGCCGCCCGTAGCCGCCCCTTCGTGCGGAGGATGCCACCGCTCGGCCGCCTCCGGCAGGCCCCTGACACGCGGTGTTGTGCCCGTGCACAACCGGCGGCCGGTCCCGCTGGTCACCCGCAGCGATTCGGCCACGGGCCGTGGACGGGCGGTCCCCGCGGTGCTGGGGTGAGCGCCACGCGCAGGGCAGTCGGCGGGCAGGGGGTCGCAGGTGGGTGGTTCCGGACTGGTCGTACGGGACGCGTCGGTCGGATACGGTCCGGTGCGCGCCCTGCGGCAGGTGTCGATCGAGGTGCCGGACGGTGCCGTCGTCGCCGTGCTCGGCGGCAACGGCGCGGGCAAGTCGACGCTCCTGCGCGCGATTTCCCGCACCCTCGCCTTCCACCGCGGGGCCCTCACATCGGGGTCCGTGCGCTTCGGCGGGCGCCGTGTCGACGGGCTGCGCGCGGACCGGGTCGTGGCCGCCGGGATCTCCCAGGTCCCGGAGGGCAGGCGGGTGTTCGCGCGGATGACCGTCGCGGACAATCTGCGGGCGGGCGCCCTCGGCTCGGCCGGGAGCAGGCTGGCGAAGTCCGAGGCCCTGAGCCGGGTCCATGAACTCTTCCCCGTGCTCGCCGAGCGCGCGGGCCAGCGCGCCGGACTGCTCTCCGGCGGCGAGCAGCAGATGCTGGCCGTGGCGAGGGCGCTCATGGCCTCTCCCAGACTGCTGCTCCTGGACGAACCGTCCCTGGGGCTCGCCCCGTTGATGGCCGCCCGCATCGCCGACACCATCCAGGAGATCAACGCCCAGGGCACCTCCGTCCTGCTCGTCGAGCAGAACGCCGCGCTCGCCCTGCGCCTCGCCTCGCGCGCGTACGTCCTCGACGTGGGCGAAGTCGCCCTCGCCGGGCCCGCGGACGAACTCGCCGCGTCCGACGAGGTGCGCCGCCGCTACCTCGGCGTGGTCGACGAGACCGCCGCGGCCGACGCCTCGCGCGGAGTCCACGCACTGCCGGTCCTGGAGCGGTGGGTGGAGCGACGATGACCGGAGACCGGCCCGAAGCCGCCGGGCAGCCGCAGCAGCCGACGCCACGCGATACGGACGTACCTCCTCTGGACGTACGGGAGTTGACCGTCCGCTTCGCCGGACTCACCGCGCTCGACGCCGTCAGCTTCACCGTCCGCCCCGGCACCGTGCACGCCGTCATCGGGCCCAACGGCGCCGGCAAGTCGACCTGCTTCAACGTCCTGTCCGGGGTCTACCGCGCGGGCGGCGGCACCGTCCGCTTCGGGGAGCACGAGCTGACCGCGCTGCCGCCGCACCGCATCGCGGAACTCGGCGTCGCGCGGATCTTCCAGAACCTCGCCCTGCCGCCCCGCGCCACCGTCGCCGACAGTCTGATGCTCGGCCGCCACCGCCTCACCCGCACCGGCTTCATCGCCGCCGGGCTGCGCCTCCCGTCGGCCGCCCGCGAGGAGCGCCGGCACCGCGAACGCGTCCGGGAGATCGCCGCGTTCGTCGGCATCGAGCAGCAGCTCGACGTACCGGCGGGCGCGTTGCCGTACGGACAGCAGAAGCTCGCCGAACTGGCCAGGGCCCTGTGCATGGAGCCCCGGTTGCTGCTGCTCGACGAGCCCGTCGCGGGGATGACCGCCGACGAACGGCGCCGCACCGCGGCCGTCATCGCCGGCGTGCGCGACAGTCTCGGCATCTCGATCGTGCTCGTGGAACACGACATGGGGGTGGTGATGCGGCTCGCGGACGCGGTGACCGTACTGGACTTCGGGCGCCGGATCGCCGACGGCACCCCGGCGGACGTACAGAACGACCCGGCCGTCGTCCGGGCCTATCTGGGGGAGGCCCGGCCATGACCACCTTCAGTGAACTCCTCCTCAACGGGCTCTCGTTGGGTTCGGTGTACGCCCTCATCGCGCTCGGCTTCGTCGTCATCTTCCGCGCCACCGAAGTGGTCAACTTCGCGCACGCCTCGCTGCTCCTCGCGGGCGGCTACATCACCGCGTCCCTCCACGACGACATCGGCTTCTGGGCGGCGCTGCTCGTCGGCATCGCGGGTGCCGCCGTGGTCGGCGCCGCCGTCGAGTTCCTCGTCATGCGCCGCTACCGGGGCGCGGACCACAGCGTCCTCGCCATCGTCACCATCGGCGTCGACATCCTGCTCACCACCGAACTCACCCGCCGCCTCGGCACCGACGTGCTCGCGCTCGGCGACCCGTGGGGCGACTCCGTGCTCACGGTCGGGTCGGTCACCCTCGCGCACACGCGGATCGCCGCGTTCGTCGCCGCCGCGCTCCTCATCACCGTCTTCCTGCTCGCCTTCCGGTACACCTCGTGGGGCGTCGCGATGCGCGCGGCGGCCGAGAGCCCGGAGACCGCCGCGCTGATGGGCGTACGCCTGGGCCGGGTCTCGCTCGGCGCCTGGGCGGTGGCGGGCGGGCTCGCCGCCGTGGCCGCGCTCTTCCTCACCGTCTTCCCCACCCCGGGCCTCGAACGGGCCACGTCGCTCGCCGCGTTGAAGGCGTTCCCCGCCGCGATCCTCGGCGGCCTCGACTCCACCACGGGTGCCCTCGTCGGCGGCATCGTGGTGGGCGTGACGGAGTCGCTCGCCACCGGCTATCAGAGCGAACTCACCTTCCTCGGCCGGGGTCTGGGCGATCTCGCGCCCTATCTCGTGATGACCGTCATCCTGCTCGTCCGGCCCGCCGGACTCTTCGGCACGAAGGAGCTGGCCCGTGTCTGAAGTCCTGGCCCGTGGCCGCGAGTTGCGCTCCCGTGCGCGTACGCCGATGAGGCGGCCCCGCGGGTACGTCCGGGCCGCAGGGGCGGTGCTGCTGCTCGCCCTGCCCTTCTACCTCGACCGCTTCTGGCTGCAGGCCGGGCTCTTCGCCATGGCCGCCGCGATCGGCGCGATCGGCATCAACCTGCTCACCGGCGCGACCGGCCAGCTCTCCATGGGGCACGCCTTCTTCCTCGCGATCGGCGCGTACGGATACTGCGTGCTCGCGGGGGACGGTTCGGACGGCCTGACCGGGCTCGGCCTGCCGACCTGGATCGCCGCCGCGCTCGCCGTCGCGCTCGCGGGCCTCGCGGGCGGCCTCTTCAGCCCCATCGCGGGACGCCTGCGCGGCGCCTACCTCGGCATCGCGACCCTCGCCCTGATCTTCATCGGGCAGCATGTGCTGTTCAACGCCCATGATCTGACGGGCGGTTCCAACGGCCGTGACGTACCGCCCCTGAGCCTCTTCGGCCTTACCTTCGACGACAGCGAACTCGTCGTCGCCGCCGTGCCGTTCGGCGCCTCGGAGAAACTCTGGTACGCCGGACTCGCCCTGCTCCTGGGCTGCGGGCTCTTCGCCCGCGGCGTGCTGCGCGGACGCCCCGGCCGCGCCATGAACGCCATCCGCGACCACCGCATCGCCGCCGGGGTCATCGGCGTGCCCGTCGCCCGCTACCGCGCCGGAGTCTTCGTCCTCTCCTCCATGTACGCGGGCCTCGCCGGGGTGCTGCTCGCCCTCGTCTTCCAGCGCACCGTGCCGGACTACTTCGGCATGACGCTCTCCCTCGAATACCTCGCCATGATCGTCATCGGCGGCCTCGGCTCGGTCGCGGGCGCGGTGGCCGGCGCAGCCGTCGTCTCCCTGCTGCCGCAGCTCCTGACCCGCTACAGCGACGCGCTGCCGCTGGTCTCCGCGCCCGGTACCGGCGGCATCAACCCCGGTGAGGCGTCCCGGTATCTGTACGGCGCCGCCGTCGTGGCGGTGGTGCTCTTCCTGCCCGGCGGTCTTGCCGGTATCGCCGCCCGGCGCTCCAGGCCGAAGTCCGGCCACGCTCCAGCGGAATCAGTGACATCAGGGGAGGACCGATGAGTTCACGTACCCGGCAGCGAGCCACCGCGACGGTCACGGCGCTGGCCGTGCTGCTGGCATTGGCGGCCTGCAGCTCCAAGGCGAAGGACGGCGACGACGACAAGAAGGGGGCCGGCGGCGTCAAGACCGGTCAGGGCGTCTCCGGGAAGACGATCAACCTCGGGGTGCTCACCGACATGACCGGCGTCTACGCGACCCTCGGCAAGAGCGTCACCCAGGCCCAGCAGCTCTACGTCAAGCAGACCAACGCGGACGGCGGCATCTGCGGGTACAAGCTGAAGCTGACCGTCCGGGACCATGGCTACGACCCCCAGAAGGCGGTCGCCGCGTACACCGAACTGGAGCCGGACGTCCTCGGCTTCGCCCAGTTCATCGGCTCGCCGTTCGTCGCGGCCGTCAAACAGCGGGTCGACGGCAACAAGGGCCTGGTCCTGCCGCAGGCCTGGTCGGCGAACCTGCTCGGCAGCCGCTACATCCGGGTCGTCGGATCGACGTACGACCTGGAGACGATCAACGCGATCGACTTCCTGATGCAGGAGAAGGGCCTCAAGAAGGGCGACAAACTCGGGCACGTCTACTTCGAGGGCGACTACGGGGAGAACGCCCTGAAGGGCTCGAAGCACATGGCCCGGAAGTCGGGCCTCACCGTCGTCGAGCAGAAGATCAAGGCGACCGACAACGACATGACGGCGCAGGTGTCCGCCCTGAAGAAGGCCGGCGTCAAGGGCATCGTCATCAGCGCGGGGCCCCGGCAGGCGGCCTCGCTGGTCGGTGTCGCCGCGGCGGGCCGCTTCGACGTACCGATCATCGGCAACAACTCGGCGTTCTCGCCCCAGCTCCTCGGTACGCAGGCGGGCCCCGCCCTCGCGAAGAACTACTACGTGGCCTCGCCGACCCTCCCGATCGGCGCCGACACCGCCGCCGCGAAGAAGCTGGTCGCCGACTACCGGGCGGCGTACCCCAAGGACGCCCTGGACAACGGCGTGACGGCGGGCTGGACGGCGGCGTCCGTCTTCGGCGAGGCCCTGAAGAAGGCCTGCGAGAGCAAGGACCTCACCCGTGAGGGCGTGGACAAGGCGCTCCTGACGATCGACGCGTACGACACCGGCTTCGGCGTCACCCAGAACTTCACCGACCCCAAGTCCCCGTCCTCCAAGGAGAGCGTGATCCTGCGCCCCGACAAGAAGGCGACGGGCGGCATGAGCGTCGCCCGAGCCCCGGAGGCCTCAGAGGCGGCGCAGGGGTACACGCCGGGGGCGTGAGGCGGGCCCGCTCAGGACCGCGGATCGGCGGCCAGCCACCCCCAATGCCGGTCCGCGGGCCCCCGCAGCAGGCGCCACGTGTCGACGAACAGGCGGGTTGCCGCCGGGCCGGGCCAGTCCGCCGGCAGCAGGGACCCCGGCAGGCGCGGGTCCCGTTCGAAGGTGGACCGCCAGGCGTGGACCAGGCGGGTGCGCAGGACGAAGGACTCCTCGTCGGAGGACGGGGGCGTGGTCGGTACGTCGCCGAAGCGGGCCAGGAACGTGTCGTGGGCGGCGCGCACCGCCGTCAGGTCCCAGGCGCGGTCGACGAGCGCGCGCCGCTCCGCGGGCGAGCCCGAGCGGGACACCAGCCACACCGCGTACGGCGTCAGGCCCTGCTCCCGCAGCAGCCCCCGCACCGCCGCCACACCCCCCGCGTCCGCCGCGATCCACACCCCTTGCCCCAGCGAGCCGAAGCCCTCGAACGCCAACTGCTCCTCCACCAGCGGCCGGTCGCGCCACGCCTCCGCCGGGACCCGCAGGAGCAGCTGCTGCCACTCGCCGCGCCACGGCGTCTCCTCGACCGCCCGTTCCAGGCGGTGCGTCCACGCCGTGAGGAGCGTGACGAGCCGGGGTTCCAGGACGAGCCGCGTCCAGCGGCCCACCGACTCCGTGCCCAGCCACCCCTCCCGGACCAGCCGCGTCACCGCCCGCCGGGTCGCCGCCTCGCCGACCCCGCAGCCGCCGAGCGCCCCGACGACGGCCTGCGACCAGACCCGCTCGTCCCCCGCGTAGCGGACGTACTCACCAAGGACGGTGAGCAGCAGCGTCCGCGCGCTGGGCGAGCCGTCGGCGCGGCGGCGCGTGCGTGGTGCGGACTCCAATGTCCCACCCCCTGCTGCCTGTTGACCTCTTCGGAGGTCAGGTATAGGACGTAAGGATTCGAAGGATCGACCTTATGTCCAACGTCCTGTCGGCGAAAGGCGTACGCGTGGATCACTCAGGCTCTTCCCCCCGACTCCCCACCCGCTTCGGCACCTTCCTCGCCCCGTACCACGGCATCGACGGCAACCCCGCGCTCCAGATCCGCCGCGACCTCGACCTCGTCCGGCATCTCGACACGCTCGGCTTCGACGAGGCGTGGATCGGCGAGCACCACTCCGCCGGGTACGAGACCATCGCGTCCCCGGAGGTCTTCATCGCGGCGGCGGCCGAGCACACCCGCAGGATCAGGCTCGGCACGGGCGTGAACTCGCTGCCGTACCACCACCCCCTCGTCCTCGCGGACCGCATCCGGCAGCTCGACCACCAGACGATGGGGCGCGTGATGCTGGGCGCGGGGCCCGGCCAGCTCGCGTCGGACGCGTTCATGATGGGCATCGACCCGATGCGCCAGCGCGCCATGATGGCCGACGCGCTGGACGCCGTCGTACGGCTCCTTCGGGGCGAGAGCGTCACCGCGCGCACCGACTGGTTCGAACTGGCCGAGGCCCGCCTTCAGCTGCGCTCCTACGCCCCCGAGGGCGTGGAGCTCGCCGTCGCGTCGACCGTCTCGCCGTCCGGCTCCGTACAGGCGGGCCGGCACGGCATCGGCCTGCTCTCGCTGGCCGCGTCCGACCCGGCGGGCCTCGCGGCGCTGGCCGGCAACTGGGCGGCGTACGAGAAATCCTGCGCCGAGCACGGCCACGTCGCCGACCGGCGCCGCTGGCGGCTCGTCGTGCCGATGCACCTCGCGGAGAGCGAGGCGCAGGCGCGGTCCCAGGCCGAGTACGGGGTGCTGCACCTCGTGCGCTACATCGAGGGACTCTCCGGTACGACGATGAGCTGGGGCCGCACGGCGTCGGACGCGGTGGCGCAGTGGACCGGCGAGGGCTTTCCCGTCTTCGGCGTCGCGACGATCGGCACCCCGGCCGACGCGATCGCCCGTATCGAGGCCCTGGCGGAGGCGTCCGGCGGCTTCGGCACGCTGCTGCTGCTCGATCTGCCGACGGGTACGCCGGAGGCCAAGCGGCGCAGCTATGAGCTGTTCGCCGAGTACGTGGTGCCGCGCTTCACCGGGGCGAACCGCGGGCGCGTGGCGTCGATGGACTGGGCGCATGCGAACAGCGAGCGGTTCGTGGGGGCGATGCGGCAGGCGGTCGAGGCGGCCGTGGCGCGCGGGGGTGCGTCATGAGGGCGGCGGTGCTGCGGGCCGGCCGGTTCGTCGAGGCCGACGTCCCGGAGCCGGTGCCGGGGCCCGGGCAGGTGCTCGCCGAGTCCCTCGCGACCGGGATCTGCGGCTCGGACCTCTCGGCGGCGCGGCACACCGCCGACTTCCTGGCCGCCTCGCGCGATTCCGGGACGGAGTCCTTCCTCTTCGACCCGGAGGCCGACCTGGTCATGGGGCACGAGCTGTGCGCGCGGGTGCTGAGCCCGGGGGAGTGGGAGGGCAAGGCCGTCGTGGGCCTGCCCTGGGCCCTCGACCCGGCGGGCACCCTGCGGACGATCGGCTACTCCAACACCTTCCCGGGCGGCTTCGGGGAGCGCGTGGTCCTGCAGACCGCCGCCCTGATCCCGGTCCCGGACCATGTCCCGCCGCGCGTCGCGGCCCTCACCGAGCCGCTGGCGGTCGGCTTCGGGAATGTCGCCCGTGCGGCTCCGGAGGAGGGGACGGGGGCCGTCGTCATCGGGGCGGGACCGATCGGCCTCGGGGCGACCGCGGCGCTCGTGGAGCGGGGCGTGGCCCCCGTCGTCGTATCGGAGCCGTCTCCTCGCCGACGGGAGCTCGCGGGGCGCTTCGGGGCGCACGTGGTGGTGGACCCGGCGGGACGCGACCCCTTCGACGCGTGGCGCGAGGCGTCGTCGCAGGGGCAGCGGCTCACGGTCCTGGAGTGCTCGGGCCGCCCCGGCATGCTGAACACGGTCCTGCACCGGGCACCCCGCTCCACGCGGGTGCTGCTGATCGGCGCGTGCATGACGGAGGACGTGTTCCGGCCGGTGGTCGGCATCTACAAGGACATCACGGTGACCATGTGCATGGCGTACCCGCCGGAGGAGTTCGGCGGAACGCTGACGCGGATCGCGCAGGGGGCGGTGGACGCGGAGGCCTTGATCACCGGGGAGGTGGGCTTCGACGGTATCGACGAGGCCTTCGCCATGCTGGCGGCGCCGGACGATCACGTGAAGGTGCTGGTGACCCCCGGACGTGGCTCGGTTCGGGCCGGCGGATAGTTTCCGGCCCGGACCGGCGGATATCTTCAGCCCGTCCGGCGTTTGAGGACGAGCCCGAAGGGCGATCTGCGGTACGCAAAGCGGGCCGAGGCGATAAGCGGGCCGAGGCGATCCACACAACGCGAAGCGGGCCCGAACCACAAGGGTTCGGGCCCGCTCACACACGGTTCGAGCGCCGCTAGGCACCTGCGCCGCTACGGCACCTGCGCCGCCCGCGCCTCACGCCGGTTGTCCCGGAAGTTGTGCACCCGCCGCGCCGTGGCGAAGAGGGGGATCACCGCGCCGAGGACGAGCTGGAGCGCGCAGCCGGTCTGCAGCAGCAGCTGGCCGCCCGGAGCGTCGAACGCCCAGGCCGCGAGCAGCCCCATGGCCGAGACGATCCACGCGAGCATGGCCACCGCCAGCGGACCGCGCGGCTTCGGGTACTCGACCCGGCTGACCATGAGCCACGCCGTGCCGATGATCGCCAGGAGCGTCGCCACGAAGGGCAGCTCCAGGAGCACGATCGAGACGACCGTCAGCGCCCCGAAGGGCGACGGCATGCCCTGGAAGGTGCCGTCCTTCACGGTCACGCAGGAGAATCTCGCAAGCCTCAGCACCACCGCCAGCAAGACCACGATCGCGCCCACCGCCGCGACCCGCTCGTGCGCGTCCCTCGCGACCATGCCGTACACGAGAACGAAGTACGCCGGTGCCAGGCCGAAGCTGATCAGGTCGGAGAGGTTGTCCAGCTCCGCGCCCATCGGCGACGACCGCAGCTTGCGGGCGACGAGGCCGTCGAAGAGGTCGAAGACCGCCGCGCACAGCATCAGTATCACCGCGGTGGCCGCGCTGTTGCGGGCCATGCCCGACTCGTCGCCCGACAGGTGCGGGATGAGGATCCCGGTGGTGGTGAAGTACACCGCCATGAACCCGCACGTCGCGTTGCCCAGCGTGAGGGTGTCCGCTATCGAGAGGCGGAGTGAGAGAGGCATCTCCTCGTCGGCCTCTTCCTCCGTCGCCTCGGGAACCCAGCCTGCCTGTGTCTCAGGATCAACCACGGTCAATTCGAGTCACCCCAGCCACGGTCTTCTGACCGACCTCGACGTCCACTTCGACACCCTCGGGGAGGTAGATGTCGACGCGGGAGCCGAAGCGGATCAGACCGATCCGTTCGCCCTGTTCCACCTTCGTGCCCTGGGGCACGTAAGGAACGATGCGCCGCGCGACCGCGCCGGCGATCTGGATCATCTCGATGTCACCGAGCTCGGTGTCGAAGTGCCAGACGACGCGCTCGTTGTTCTCGCTCTCCTTGTTGAACGCCGGGACGAACCCGCCGGGGATGTGCTCCACGGACGTCACCGTGCCCGCCAGGGGCGCGCGGTTGACGTGGACGTTCAACGGGCTCATGAAGATCGCGACGCGAGTGCGTCCGTCCTTCCACGGCATGATGCTCTGCACCACACCGTCGGCCGGCGAGATCACCCGGCCCTGGGTGATCTCGCGCTCGGGGTCGCGGAAGAACCACAGCATGCCCGCCGCCAGGGCGGTGGTGGGTACGGCTACGGCCGCGGCAACCCCCGGCCTGGGGGCACGGCGCGCACGGACGAGGCTGAGCGCCGCGGTGGCGACGGTCGGGAGGAGCCACGGCGATGCTCCGCGCGCGAGGCGGACCCGACCGCGTGGTGCAGAGGTTTGGCTGTGGGGCATGGATGACCTTCGTAGCGGATGATGCCGCGCAGTTAACGGGGGACGGCGGCTTTTTCCGGATGCTATCGGTTGCGAGCCACAACTGGGCAAGCCAGGAAGCCGAGTCGACGGCCGAAGAGTGTTGACAGGGTGTGATCTTCTTCTCGGTGATAACACCCCAACTCGGACATTTAGCCCTGGAATCGATACTCTTCGAGCAGTCGCCGCCCAATGATCATTTTCTGGATCTCGGCGGTACCTTCGCCGATCAGCAGCATCGGAGCCTCGCGGTAGAGCCGCTCGATCTCGTACTCCTTCGAGAAGCCGTAGCCGCCATGAATCCGGAACGCGTCCTCTACGACTTCTTTGCAGTATTCGGAGGCGAGGTACTTCGCCATCCCTGCTTCGAGGTCGTTTCGTTCCCCGGAGTCCTTTTTGCGTGCTGCGTTCACCATCATCGCATGGGCGGCCTCGACCTTGGTAGCCATCTCGGCCAGCTTGAACTGAATCGCCTGGTGCTGAGCGATCGCCTTGCCGAAAGTGTGACGTTGCTGGGCGTACGAGACACCCAGTTCAAATGCACGCTGAGCGACGCCGCAGCCACGCGCGGCGACATTCACGCGGCCGACTTCGACGCCGTCCATCATTTGGTAAAACCCTCGGCCGGTGACCCCGCCGAGCACGCGATTGGCCGGAATGCGCAGTCCGTCCATGATGAGTTCGGTCGTGTCGACGCCCTTGTAACCCATCTTGTCGATCTTCCCGGGAATGGTGAGACCGGGACGGACCTCTCCGAAGCCGGGCTCCTTCTCGACGAGGAAGGTCGTCATCGACTTGTGGGGCGCCGTGGCTGTTTCTGGACTGGGGTGTCCTTCGTCACTCCGGCACAGAACGGCCACCAGAGTCGACGTTCCGCCGTTGGTCAGCCACATCTTCTGACCGTTGAGTACGTACTCGTCGCCGTCCTTGACGCCCTTGGACGTGATCGCCGACACATCGGAGCCGAGGCCCGGCTCCGACATGGAGAACGCGCCGCGCACCTCGCCGGCCGCCATCCGCGGCAGGAAGGTGTCCTTCTGCTCCTGTGTGCCGTGCTGCTTGAGCATGTAGGCGACGATGAAGTGGGTGTTGATGATGCCGGAGACCGACATCCAGCCACGCGCTATCTCCTCGACGCACAGCGCGTACGTGAGCAGCGACTCGCCCAGACCGCCGTACTCCTCGGGGATCATCAGGCCGAACAGGCCCAACTCCTTGAGGCCGTCGACGATCTGCTGCGGGTACTCGTCGCGGTGCTCAAGCTCCGTGGCGACAGGAATGATCTCCTTGTCGACGAAGTCCCGGACGGTGGACAGGATCTCCTGCTGGACGTCGGTGAGACCGGCGGTCTGCGCGAGTCGGCTCATGGCTACTTCTCCTGGCTCTTCTTGGGAACGTCAAGCAGCTCGGGGCGGCCGGGCTGCTCGCCGCCGCGCTCCTTGATGTACGTCTCGGTGGGCACCATCACCTTGCGGCGGAACACGCAGACCAGCGTGCCGTCCTGCTTGTAGCCCTTGGTCTCCACGTAGACGATCCCGCGGTCGTTCTTCGACCGCGAAGGCGTCTTGTCCAGGACCGTCGTATCGCCGTAGATCGTGTCGCCGTGGAAGGTCGGCGCCACGTGCTTGAGCGACTCGATCTCCAGGTTGGCGATCGCCTTGCCGGAGACGTCCGGGACGGACATGCCGAGGAGCAGCGAGTAGATGTAGTTGCCCACGACGACGTTCTTCCCGAAGTCCGTCGTCTTCTCCGCATAGTTGGTGTCCATGTGGAGGGGGTGGTGGTTCATCGTCAGGAGACAGAAGAGGTGGTCGTCGTACTCCGTGACCGTCTTTCCGGGCCAGTGCTTGTACACGGCGCCGACTTCAAACTCTTCGTAGGTGCGGCCGAACTGCATGGGTCTTACGCCTCCGGGGCTTCGAACTTGGAGGTGCGGGTCATGCCGGCGGCACGCCCCTTGCCGGAGATGACCAGCGCCATCTTGCGGCTGGCCTCGTCGATCATCTCGTCGCCGAGCATCGCCGAGCCCTTCTTGCCGCCCGCCTCGGACGTGCACCACTCGTACGCGTCCAGGATCAGCTCGGCGTGGTCGAAGTCCTCCTGGGAGGGCGAGAAGACCTCGTTGGCCGCCTCGACCTGGCCGGGGTGCAGGACCCACTTGCCGTCGAAGCCGAGGGCCGCGGCGCGGCCCGCGACCTCGCGGTAGCCGTCGACGTTCTTGATCTGGAGGTAGGGGCCGTCGATCGCCTGGAGGTTGTTGGCGCGGGCGGCCATCAGGATCTTCATCAGGATGAAGTGGTAGGCGTCCGCCGGGTAGCCGGGCGGCTGCTCGCCGACGACCAGGGACTTCATGTTGATCGACGCCATGAAGTCGGCCGGGCCGAAGATGATCGTCTCGACGCGCGGCGAGGCCTGCGCGATCGCGTTGACGTTGTTGAGGCCCTGCGCGTTCTCGATCTGCGCCTCGATGCCGATCTTGCCGACCTCGAAGCCCATCGTCTTCTCGATCTGGGTCAGGAGCAGGTCGAGCGCGACGACCTGGTCGGCCGTCTGGACCTTCGGCAGCATGATGCAGTCGAGGTTCTGGCCCGCGCCCTCGACGACCGTGACGACGTCGCGGTACGTCCACTCGGTCGTCCAGTCGTTGACGCGCACGACCCGCGTCTTGCCCGTCCAGTCGCCCTCGTTGAGGAACTTGACGATGGTGTGCCGGGCCTCCGGCTTGGCGAGCGGCGCGCAGGCGTCCTCCAGGTCGAGGAAGACCTGGTCGGCGGGGAGGCCCTGGGCCTTCTCCAGGAAGCGCGGGTTGGAGCCGGGAACCGCCAGGCACGAACGGCGCGGGCGCAGGCGGTTGATGGGCGCGGTCATGCGGGGACCTCCAGAGGGTCGAGCTTGTTCGCTTTCCGGATCTCGTCGACGATACGGCCGATGATCTCGGTGATGCCGAAGTCCTTGGGGGTGAAGACGGCGGCCACACCCGCGGCCTTCAGGTCCTCGGCGTCGCTGTTGGGGATGATGCCGCCCGCGATCACGGGTATGTCGGGCGCGCCCGCCTCGCGCAGCCGCACCAGGACGTCCGGGACGAGCTGCGCGTGCGAGCCGGAGAGGATCGACAGGCCCACGGCGTGTACGTCCTCGGCGAGCGCCGCGTCGACGATCTGCTCGGGCGTGAGCCTGATGCCCTGGTAGACCACCTCGAAACCGGCGTCACGCGCACGCACCGCGATCTGCTCGGCGCCGTTGGAGTGCCCGTCCAGGCCCGGCTTGCCGACCAGGAAGCGGAGCTTGCCGGTGCCGAGGTCGGCGGCGGTCTTGGCGACCTTCTCGCGGACGAGGGCGAGCGGCGTGCCCTCCTCCGCCGTGACGGCCACCGGAGCGCTTGAGACGCCCGTAGGCGCCCTGAACTCGCCGAAGACCTCCCGCAGGGCACCTGCCCACTCCCCGGTCGTCACACCGGCGCGTGCGCACTCCAGGGTGGCCTCCATGAGGTTGCCCGTGCCCGCGGCGACCTCCTTGAGGCGCTCCAGGGCCTTGCAGGGGCGCGGGTGGTTGAACGGCGGCTGGTAGCGGGTGTCGCGCCAGTGCTTGAGGGCGTTCACGGCGCGGGGCTCGACCGCCGGGTCGACCGTCATGATCGCCGTGTCCAGGTCCGCGGTGAGCGGGTTCGGCTCGGTCGTCTCGAAGGAGTTGACGCCGACGATCTTGTCCTCGCCGGCCTCGATCCGGGCCCTGCGCTCGGCGTGCGAGGAGACCAGCTGCGACTTCAGGTAGCCGGACTCGACGGCGGCCATCGCGCCGCCCATCTGCTCGATGCGGTCGATCTCCGCGAGGGACTCCTCGACGAGGGACTCCACCTTGGCCTCGATGACGTGCGAGCCGGCGAAGATGTCCTCGTACTCCAGCAGGTCGCTCTCCAGCGCGAGCACCTGCTGGATGCGCAGCGACCACTGCTGGTCCCACGGCCGGGGCAGACCGAGCGCCTCGTTCCAGGCGGGCAGCTGCACGGCACGCGCGCGTGCGTCCTTCGAGAGCGTGACGGCCAGCATCTCCAGGACGATGCGCTGGACGTTGTTCTCGGGCTGCGCCTCGGTCAGACCGAGCGAGTTGACCTGCACGCCGTAGCGGAAGCGGCGCTGCTTGGGGTTGGTGATGCCGTACCGCTCGCGCGTGATCTGGTCCCAGATGCGGCCGAAGGCGCGCATCTTGCACATCTCCTCGATGAAGCGGACGCCCGCGTTCACGAAGAAGGAGATACGGGCGACGACGTCGCCGAACTTCTCCTCGGGGACCTGCCCCGAGTCGCGGACGGCGTCGAGCACGGCGACGGCGGTGGACATCGCGTACGCGATCTCCTGCACCGGAGTGGCCCCGGCCTCCTGCAGGTGGTAGCTGCAGATGTTGATGGGGTTCCACTTGGGGATGTTCGCCACCGTGTACGTGATCATGTCGGTGGTGAGGCGGAGGGAGGGCCCCGGCGGGAAGACGTGCGTCCCGCGCGAGAGGTACTCCTTGACGATGTCGTTCTGCGTCGTCCCCTGGAGCTGCGTGATGTCCGCGCCCTGCTCCTCCGCGACCACCTGATAGAGCGCCAGAAGCCACATGGCCGTGGCGTTGATCGTCATCGAGGTGTTCATCTGCTCCAGGGGGATGTCCTGGAACAGCCGTCGCATGTCGCCGACGTGCGAGACGGGGACCCCGACCCGGCCGACCTCACCACGGGCGAGGATGTGGTCCGGGTCGTAGCCGGTCTGCGTCGGCAGGTCGAACGCGACCGAGAGGCCCGTCTGACCCTTGGCGAGGTTGCGCCGGTACAGCTCGTTGGACGCCTCGGCCGTGGAGTGACCGGCGTAGGTCCGCATGAGCCACGGCCGGTCCTTCTGACGCTCTGTCATGTGCGAACCCTCAGCCCTCAGACGTTACGGAAGCGGTTGATCGCGTCGATGTGCTTGGCCCGCATCTCGGGGTCGCGCACGCCCAGGCCTTCTTCGGGGGCGAGGGCGAGGACGCCGACCTTGCCCTGGTGGAGGTTGCGGTGCACGTCGTAGGCGGCCTGCCCGGTCTCTTCCAGGGAGTACGTCTTGGAGAGCGTCGGGTGGATCTTGCCCTTGGCGATGAGGCGGTTGGCCTCCCAGGCCTCGCGGTAGTTGGCGAAGTGCGAGCCGATGATCCGCTTGAGGGACATCCACAGGTAGCGGTTGTCGTACTCGTGCATGTAGCCCGAGGTGGAGGCGCAGGTGGTGATGGTGCCGCCCTTGCGGGTGACGTAGACCGAGGCGCCGAAGGTCTCGCGGCCGGGGTGCTCGAAGACGATGTCGATGTCCTCGCCGCCGGTGAACTCGCGGATGCGCTTGCCGAAGCGCTTCCACTCCTTGGGGTCCTGGGTGCGCTCGTCCTTCCAGAACTTGTAGCCCTCGGCGCGGCGGTCGATGACCGCCTCGGCGCCCATGTTCCGGCAGATCTCCGCCTTGTCCTCGCTGGAGACCACGCAGATCGGGTTGGCGCCGCCGGCCAGCGCGAACTGGGTGGCGTAGGAGCCGAGTCCGCCGCTGGCGCCCCAGATCAGGACGTTGTCGCCCTGCTTCATGCCGGCGCCGTTGCGCGAGACGAGCTGGCGGTAGGCGGTGGAGTTGACCAGGCCGGGGGAGGCCGCCTCTTCCCAGCTGAGGTGGTCGGGCTTGGGCATCAGCTGGTTGGACTTCACCAGCGCGATCTCGGCGAGGCCGCCGAAGTTGGTCTCGAAGCCCCAGATGCGCTGCTCGGGGTCGAGCATCGTGTCGTTGTGGCCGTCGGAGGATTCCAGCTCGACGCTGAGGCAGTGGGCGACGACCTCGTCGCCGGGGTTCCAGGCGTTCACGCCGGGGCCGGTGCGCAGCACGACGCCCGCCAGGTCGGAGCCGATGACGTGGTAGGGCAGGTCGTGGCGCTTGGTGAGCTCGCTCAGGCGGCCGTAGCGCTCCAGGAAGCTGAAGGTGGAGACGGGCTCGAAGATCGAGGTCCAGACCGAGTTGTAGTTGACGGAGGAGGCCATGACGGCCACCAGGGCCTCGCCCGGTCCGAGTTCGGGGACGGGGACGTCGTCCAGGTGCAGGGACTTGCGGGGGTCCTTGTCGCGGGACTCGAGCCCGGCGAACATCTCGGCCTCGTCCTTGTGCACGGTGATCGCGCGGTACGAGTCGGGCAGGGGGAGAGCGGCGAAGTCGGCGGACGTCGTGTCCGGCGACTGGATCGCGTCCAGGATTTCCTTCACGGTGATGCCTCCGGCGAAGTGCGACTCCCCCCTCTGAGGGGAGCACGCTCTTGAGGGTTACGTCGGGTGCTGCTGGTGCAGGTGGTGGAGGGTGTGCCGTCGGTTCGGCGAAGGGTGGAGCTCGGCAGCGCTTGGTGTGGCGCGGGAGGTTGCCTGTGACGCAGGCGTCCGGGCGCACGAGCCGTGGCTTGTGGGGACAGCCGGCGTACGGAAGTTCTCTGCACGCCGGCCGCCCGGACAACATCAACGTATGGCACCGCGTGCCAGTGGGCAAGACACTGGGTGCCATGAGTTTTTGATAGATGATCGATCAGTGCAGGTCAGAGGGTGTGCGGACATGCGAAAGGGGGCGCTACTCGGCAGTAGCGCCCCCGTAAAAGCCGAGGACAAACAGGTGCGAATCCGGACCTACGAGGCCCGCTCCCGCAGTGCCTTCTCGATCGTCCGCATGATCTCGTCCAGCGGTGCGTCTGTCCGCGCCACGGTGACGAGAACATCCCCGCCGGTGCTCACCGAGGCCGCCGGAGCGGTGCCGGTGTCACGCCCCGCCCCGATGCCCGAACCGAAGGTCCTGCGGACGATCGCGAAGGCGTGGTCCAGCTGGGTCTCCACGTCCCCCTGGCCGCCCGCCCGCAGCCAGCGCCGCAGGACGTGGTTGTGCGCGGTCACCACCGCCGATGCCGCGACCTCCGCGAGCAGCGGATCGTCGTTGCCGTCATGGTGGGCCTGCTCGTCGAAGTGGCCCAGGAGATAGCGCGTGAAAAGACGCTCGTAGCGGGCCACCGAGGCGATCTCGCGCTCGCGCAGGGTGGGCACCTCGCGTGTCAGGCGGTACCGCTCCACGGACACCGCGGGCGAGGCGGCGTACATCTTCATGACTTCCTTGATGCCGCGGCACACGGTGTCCAGCGGGTGCTCGTGCGGCGGCGCCGCGTTCAGCACCGCCTCCGCGCGGATCAGGGTGTCGTCGTGATCGGGGAAGATCGCCTCTTCCTTGGAGCGGAAGTGCCGGAAGAAGGTCCGTCGTGCGACACCGGCCTGTGCCGCGATCTCGTCGACCGTCGTCGCCTCGTACCCCTTGGACGCGAAGAGTTCCATCGCGGCCGCCGCCAGCTCCCGGCGCATCTTGAGTCGTTGGGCGGCGGCGCGGCTGCCCGCGGCACTCTCCGGAGTGTCGGGCGTAGCGGGCGTACGTGAGGACTTGGCGGCCTTGGGCATGCCCCGAACGTACTGCATATGCGCAGCCGAGTGCTCGTGTGGGACGGGGCCGCCCGACGGATCGAGCAGCCCTCCCCAGTCCGTGCGCGGTCTGTCGCCAGGCGCGCCCGCCTCCGTGCCCGGCCTAGCGCCGGGCATATTCGCGGAAGCCGCGGCCGGTCTTGCGGCCGAGGCAGCCCGCGGCCACCAGGTGTTCGAGCAGCGGGGCGGGAGCGAGGCCCGGGTCGCGGAACTCGCTGTGCAGCACCTTCTCGATGGCGAGCGAGACATCGAGGCCCACGACGTCCAGGAGTTCGAAGGGGCCCATGGGGTAGCCGCCGCCGAGCTTCATCGCGGCGTCGATGTCGTCGAGCGAGGCGTAGTGCTCCTCGACCATCTTGATCGCGTTGTTGAGGTAGGGGAACAGCAGGGCGTTCACGATGAAGCCCGCGCGGTCGCCGCAGTCCACCGGGTGCTTCTTGATCGTCGCGCAGACGTCGCGGACGGTCGCGTGCACGTCGTCGGCCGTCAGGACCGTGCGGACCACCTCGACCAGCTTCATGGCCGGAGCCGGGTTGAAGAAGTGCATGCCGATCACGTCGCCGGGGCGCGTGGTGGCACGGGCGCAGGCGACGACCGGCAGCGACGAGGTGGTGGTCGCCAGGATCGCGCCCGGCTTGCAGACCTTGTCCAGGATCCCGAAGAGCTGCTGCTTGATCTCCAGGTCCTCGGCGACCGCCTCCAGGGCCAGGTCGACGTCGGCGAACGCGTCGTACGAACCGGCCGGAGTGATCCGGTCCAGGGTCTTGGCGGCGGTCTCCGCGGTCATCCGCCCCTTGTCGACAGAGCGCGAAAGCGACTTGCCGATACGGGACTTGGCCTTCTCCGCCTTCTCCTCGCTGCGCGCGGCGAGCACCACGTCGTAGCCGGCCTTGGCGAACACCTCGGCGATGCCGGACGCCATCGTGCCCGAACCGGCGACGCCGACCGACCTGATCTCCCGGCCACCGATCCGCGGACCGCCCTCCAGCGGGGTCAGCGCGTCCCGCACCACGGTCGAACTTCCCGGCTCCTCGTACGAGTAGAAGCCGCGCCCCGACTTGCGGCCGGTCAGGCCCGCCTCGCTGAGCTGCTTGAGGATCGGGGCGGGGGCGTGCAGCCGGTCGCCGGACTCGGCGTACATGGCGTCCAGGACGGTGCGGGCGGTGTCGACGCCGATCAGGTCGAGCAGGGAGAGGGGGCCCATCGGCAGACCGCAGCCGAGCCGCATCGCCGCGTCGATGTCCTCGCGGGACGCGTACTTCGCCTCGTACATCGCGGCGGCCTGGTTCAGGTAGCCGAAGAGCAGCCCGTCGGCGACGAAGCCGGGCCGGTCGCCGACCGCCACGGGCTCCTTGCCCAGTGCGTACGCGAGATCGGTGACGGCGGCGACGGCGGCGGGTGCGGTCAGCACCGACGAGACGACCTCGACCAGCTTCATGGCGGGCGCCGGGTTGAAGAAGTGCAGGCCCAACACCCGCTCGGGGCGCTGCGATTCGGCGGCGAGGCGAGTCACGGAGAGCGCGTTGGTGCCGGTCGCGATGATCGTCTCGGGGCGCACGACGTCGTCCAGCTCACGGACGATCTGCTGCTTGATCTCGTACGACTCCGGGGCGACCTCGATCACCAGGTCGGCCTCGGCCGCGGCGGTCAGGTCGGTGAAGGTGCGGAAGCGGGCGAGGGCGGCCTGCCGCTCGTCCTCGGTGAGCTGCTCGCGGCGCACGGCCCGCGCGGTCGACGACTCGACGGCGGTCACCGCCTGGGCGGCGGCGGCCTCGCTGATGTCGATGCCGATGACCTCACGGCCCGCGCGGGCGAGGACCTCGGCGATGCCGGTGCCCATGGTGCCGAGACCGATCACGGCGACAGTGTTCAGGGGAGTGTCCATGTGTGGACTCCAGGAAGGTGAGTGACGACTGAGGGGCGCACGCGGGCGTTCGAGGGATGCCAGGCGTACGGAAGGCGGAGCTGCGTGTCGTGACCGGGCGGCGAGCACGCGCACGCCCGTGAGAAGCCGACCGGCCCTGTCCCGGGGCCGCGTCGTACTGGGTGGAGCTGAGGTACCTGAAGTACCGAACCGACTTGCACTCGTCACGGCTGCGTCACCAGGCCGCCACGAGGAAAACAACTGCTTGCGGGGAGTGTGCCCCGCTCACATGAGACTAACCGGCGAGTAACGAGCGCGCCAGTCCCCGGTGTTTGTGATCTACATCGCGGATAGGCTCCCGGACATGGACGTGGAGTTGCGGACGGTGACGGAACGCTTACGCCGCGAGGCGGGGGTCTCGAAGGCCTACGAGAGGCTGGCGGCGACCGGAGATCTGGAGGAGCTGGCCGAAGTGCTCGCGGCGGCCGGACAGCCGCTGTGGGCACGGGAGCTGGCGGCCGTGCGGCTCGGGGCCGCCGGGGACAGCAGGGCGTTCGAGTCGCTCGTGCTGCTCCTCAACCACCGGGATCCCTCGCGGTGCGCCGCCGCCGCGTACGCGCTTGCCCGGCTCGGTGATCCGCGCACGGCCCGCGCGGCGGCCGCCCTCGCCACCAATGAACTGCGCATCGCCTACGCCCTGCACCCGGTGCGGCTGCTGACCGAGCTGCGCGCGCCCGAGTCGGTGCCCGCCCTGATCACCACGCTGGAGCGCAGACTCGTCCCGTACGACCCCTACGGGAAGATCGCGCTCGCGTGTGTGGAGGGCCTCGGGGCGCTCGGCGATCCGCGGGCCAGGGACGTCCTGACGAAGGCGAGCGGCCATCCCCGCCTCGCGGCGGCGGCGTCCGCGGCGCTGGCCCGGCTGCCGGGCAGCTAGCGGGCGGGCCGGCGGGCGGCGGTGCGCTACAGCACCGCGTACGCCTCGATCTCCATCAGGTACTCCGGGGCGACCAGCGCGGAGACCTGCACGGCGGAGGCGGCGGGCAGGCGTGCCGGGTCGAGATAGGTGTCCCGAGCGGAGCGGATCGCGGGCATGTACGCCATGTCCGTGACGAAGTACGTCAGCTTCACGACGTCCCGGAAGCTGACGCCCGCGGCCACCAGGCAGTGCCAGAGATTGTCGAAGACCTGCCGCGCCTGCGCCGCCGGATCGCCCTCGCCGACCAGGTTTCCGTCCTTGTCCAGGGGGAGTTGACCGGAGATCGCCACGAACCGGCCCGTGCCCAGGACCACGTGGGTGTACTGCGTGGCGGGGGCGACGCCGGTGGGAGCGTTGATGTGGGTCAGTCGGCTCATACGTCCATCCTGGACCATGGGTACGACAACGCCCCCGCCGGCCTTACGTGTTGCCGCTCAGCCGCGGAAGCCCAGCAGGCCGTGCAGCGTGGCCCCGCGGTCCGAACCGGCCTTGGTGCTCAGCGGCTTGGGGTCGGGCAGCGCCTTGCACACCGCGTCGATCTCGCCGCCGCTGCGCGGCACCTTGCCGCTCTCCAGATAGGTCGCCAGGTGCTGGTCGAGGCACTTGCTCCCGGACAGCGTGATGCCGTGGTTGCCGCCGCCCTGCTCGACGACCAGGCTCGAGCCGCGCAGCTTGCGGTGCATCGTGATGCCGCCCTCGTACGGCGTGGCCGCGTCGTCCGTCGCCTGGAAGAGCAGCGTCGGGGGCAGCTGGGAGTTGGACACGTCCGTCGGCTCCAGGGACTCCGTGGGCCAGAACGCGCACGGAGCGTTGTACCAGGCGTTGTTCCAGGCCATGAACGGTGCCTTGTCGTGCACCGCCCAGTTGTCCTCGCGCCAGGTGCCCCAGTCGCGCGGCCAGCCGGCGTCACGGCACTGCACGGCGGCGTACACGCTGTAGCCGTTCTCGCCCGCCGCGTCGACCGCGCCGAAGTTCTCGTACGCCTCCACCAGCGGGTCCGCGTCCTTGTCGTTGACGTACGCGGCGAACGCCTCGGCCAGGAGCGGCCAGTAGCCGTTGAAGTAGCCGCCGGGGAGGTAGGTGTCCTCCAGCTCGCCGGCGCCGACCTTCTTGCCCGCGGGCTTCTTGGCGACCGCCTTGCGCATCTCGTACCACTTGGCCTCGACCTTCGCGGGGTCCTTGCCGAGCTTGTACGTCGTGTCGTGCCGGGCGACCCAGGCCGCGAACGCCTTGTGGCGGGCGTCGAAGGCGTAGTCCTGCTGGAGGTTGTCGTCGTACCAGACGCCCGTCGGGTCGACGATGGAGTCCAGGGCCATCCGGCGCACGCGCTCCGGGTAGAGCTTTCCGTAGACGGCGCCGAGGTAGGTGCCGTACGAGTAGCCGAAGTAGTTGATCTTCTTGGCGCCGAGGGCCGAGCGGATCGCGTCCATGTCCCTGACCGCGCTCACCGTGTCGATGAACGGCAGGATGTCCGCGTACTTCTGGGCGCACGCCTTCGAGAAGGACCGTGCCCGGTCGAGGTTCGCCTTCTCGATCGCGTGCGTGGCGGGCACGGTGTCGGGGCGTACCGGCTTGAAGTGGCCGGGGCGGCAGTTGAGGGCGGGCTCGCTCTTGCCGACGCCGCGCGGATCGAAGCCGATGACGTCGTACTGGGCCGCGACCTTGGCGGGCAGCGACTTCGCGACGAATCCGGCGAGGGTGAGGCCGCTGCCGCCGGGGCCGCCGGGGTTGACCAGGAGCGGGCCCTGGGACTTCTTCGCGGTGTGCGGGACGCGGGACAGCGCGAGGGTGATCTGTCGCTCGTGCGGCCGGTCGTGGTCGAGCGGGACCTTCAGTGAGGCGCACTGAAGGGTGGGGTAGTCCTTGGTCGCGCACTTCTTCCAGGTGAGTGCGGGGGTGCGCGGGACGCTGGTGCTGTCGGCGCTCGCGGCGGGCACCGCGGCCGTGACCATCGAGGCCACCACCGCGGCGGCGCCGCACAGGGCGACGGCGCGTTTCTTCATCGGGCCTCCCGGGATGGGGGGTTTTGGACCGTGGGGGCCACGGTCCCCGCGGCATCGTCCCGGAAAGTCCGCAGGGAAGTGGGCATTCTGCGGAGAAATGACGTGAAGGCGCACCGTTCGGTGCAGTGTCGCCGTGCTGCGGGGGCCCTCGGGGGCCCTCGGGGTCAGAGCAGCGTGAGCTGCGTTCCGCCGGGTGCGGGCTCCGGTGCTGTGGCTTCCTCGGGCACGCGGATGCGACGGGCGGTGCCCGCGCGGGCGGGGCCGATGCCGAACTCCTCGGCCAGCTCGTGCACTTGGCGGGTGATGCGGCGCTGGTACCACTTGGGGGCGTACGCGCCCTCCGCGTAGAGCCGTTCGTAGCGGCGTACGAGGTGGGGGTGGTGCTGCCCGACCCAGGCCATGAACCACTCGCGGGCGCCGGGCCGCAGATGCAGCACCAGCGGGGTCACGGAGGTCGCTCCGGAGGCGGCGACGGCGCGCACGGTGGCCCGCAGCTGCTCGGGCCGGTCGCCGAGGAAGGGAATGACGGGCGCCATCAGCACCCCGCACCCGATCCCGTGCCCGGTCAGCGTCCGTACGACGTCGAGCCGCCGCTCCGGAGCGGGCGTGCCGGGCTCGACGGTGCGCCACAGCTCATGATCGACGAACCCGACGGAGACGGAGATGCCGACGTCCGTGACGGCGGCGGCCTGCCGCAGCAGTTCGAGGTCGCGCAGGATGAGCGTCCCCTTCGTCAGGATGGAGAAGGGATTCGCGTGATCCCGCAGGGCCGCGATGATCCCCGGCATCAGTCCGTACCGTCCCTCGGCCCGCTGATAGCAGTCGACGTTGGTCCCCATGGCGATGTGCTGCCCCTGCCAGCGCCGCGAGGCGAGATGCCGCCGGAGCAGCTCGGGGGCGTTCACCTTGACGACGATCTGACTGTCGAAGCCGAGCCCGGTGTCCAGGTCGAGATAGCTGTGCGTCTTGCGCGCGAAGCAGTACACGCACGCGTGCGTGCACCCCCGATACGGATTCACGGTCCATTCGAAGGGCATGCGCGAGGCCCCCGGCACCCGGTTCACGATCGTCCGGGCCCGGACCTCGTGAAACGTGATCCCACGGAACTCGGGCGTGTCAAAGGTCCGCGTGGTCACCGCGTCCGCACCGAACAGCGCGGCATCCACACCCCTCCGCGACGGCCCGTCGGCAAGGTTCTCCCAACGCATGACGCCTCCTCGGTAGCACTGACCACAGAATAGAACACATGTTCCCTTGATCGTGCGACCGGATACCCGACCCCGATTTGGGGCCCCGGCAGGCAGGGTGGTTGGCTTTCCGGGAACCACCCGAGACACCGAGTGCTGGAGGAAGTGCAATGGCGCAGGTCGAGGCGACCACGGAGCGGATCATCGCGGCTAAGCCGGAGGACGTCTTCGACGCGCTGGCCGACTACGAAGGCACGCGCGGGAAGATCCTTTCGGAGCACTTCAGCGAGTACGAGGTGCGTGAGGGCGGGGACGGCGAGGGGACGCTCGTCCACTGGAAGCTGCAGGCCACCAGCAAGCGGATCCGGGACTGCCTGCTCGAGGTCAGTGAGCCCAACGACGGTGAGCTGGTCGAGAAGGACCGGAACTCGTCCATGGTGACCACCTGGACCGTCACCCCGGCCGGCGAGGGCAAGGCGCGTGTCGTCGTCTCCTCCGTGTGGAACGGGGCCGGCGGCATCGGCGGCTTCTTCGAGAAGACCTTCGCGCCCAAGGGACTCGGGCGGATCTACGACGAGGTGCTCGGCAAGCTGGCCGGGGAAGTGGAGAAGTAGCCCGCCCACGCCACCGCCTTCGGGGCGCGTGGCGGCCCGGTCAAGTTCCGTAGCCCATCAGGGTTGTTGTCACGCTCACCGTTTCGAGTGGTTTTCGGTTCGGTGCAGTTGTACGCCGTAGGGCTCCCACCGGCGCTTACGTGCGCCGGGCCCCGCGCAAGGGCGGCTCGTCGCGCTTGCTCGCAGTTGTCGCGTAATGCGAGAAATGCGGCGCAGGCGTGACGAGGGGAGCAGGACGTGGGCGGGACGACGTTGGTCAAAGGCGCCGAGCGGGTCGAGGCGGCGGGTGCGCCGCTGCCGGCGACGGCCGGGGCGCCGCAGCCACCCGACCCCGCGGCCACCGTGCAGGGCCTCAGCCCCGCCCGCGTCCGGATGGTCTTCGTCGGGCTCATGCTCGCGCTGCTGCTCGCCGCGCTGGAGCAGATGATCGTCGCCACCGCGCTCCCGAAGATCGTCGGCGAACTGCACGGCCTGGACAAGATGTCCTGGGCCATCACCGCCTATCTGCTCACCTCGACCATCGGGCTTCCCATCTACGGGAAGCTCGGGGATCTCTTCGGGCGCAAAGGCGTCTTCCAGTTCGCCATCGTCATTTTTGTCGTCGGGTCCGCGCTCGCCGGATGGTCCCGGACCATGGACCAGCTCATCGCCTTCCGCGCCATCCAGGGCATCGGCGCCGGCGGCCTCATGATCGGCGTACAGGCGATCATCGCCGACATCGTGCCGCCCCGCGAACGCGGCCGCTACATGGGGCTCATCGGCGCCGCGTTCGGTCTCGCGTCGGTGGCCGGACCGCTGCTCGGCGGGTTCTTCACCGATCACGTCACCTGGCGCTGGTGCTTCTACTTCAACGTGCCGTTCGGGCTCGTCACCCTCGCCGTCGTCAGCTTCGTGCTCAAGCTGCCGAGGCCCACCGCCAAGGCCCGACTCGACGTCCTCGGCGCCCTGTTGCTCGCCGCCGCCTCCACCTGCCTTGTGCTCCTCACCAGTTGGGGCGGGACCGAATACGCCTGGGGCTCCCGCGTCATCCTGGGGCTCGCCGCCGGTGCGTTCGTCTCCACCGTGCTCTTCCTCGTCGCCGAGCGGTTCGCGGCAGAACCGATCATCCCGCTGCGACTTTTCCGTGATTCGGTCTTCAACATCACCGGCCTAGTGGGGATGGTCGTCGGAGTCGCCCTCTTCGGAGCGGCCAGTTATCTCCCGACCTTCCTGCAGATGGTCGACGGGGCGAGCGCCACCGAGTCCGGACTCCTGATGCTGCCGATGATGGGCGGCGTCGTCGGCGCCTCCATCCTCGCCGGGCAGCTCATCAGCCACACCGGGCGCTACAAGATCTACCCGATCCTGGGAGGTCTGCTCTCCGTCGTCGGCATGTGGCTGCTCTCCCGGCTAGAGGTCGACACGCCCCGGCTGCACTACAGCATCTGGATGGCCGTACTCGGCGCGGGCGTCGGCCTCGTCATGCCGGTCCTCGTCCTCGCCGTACAGAACTCCGTACGCCCCACCGACCTCGGCACCGCCACCAGCGCCAACAACTACTTCCGGCAGATCGGCGGCAGCGTCGGCGCCGCGATCTTCGGCACCCTCTTCGCCGACCGGCTCGCCGAGTCCCTCGCCGACCGCATCCCGGCCGGCTCGGGCCTGCCGGACCCAGAGTCCATCACCCCGCAGCTCGTCCACGCGCTGCCCGCGCCGCTGCGCGAGGGCTACATCCAGGCCTACGCCGACGCGATGCCGCGCATCTTCCTCTACCTGGTGCCGGTGCTCGTCCTCGGCATGCTGATCGCCTTCTTCCTCAAGGAGACCCCCCTGTCCAGCGCCGCGTCCCAGAACGCCCCCACGGCCGAGCCCACCTCCATCCCGCAGGCCCGCACCGGGAACGCCGCCGGAGTCCCCGTATGCGGCACCGTGCAGCACCCGGACGGCACCGTCGTGCCCCGCGCCGCCCTCACCCTCATCGACGTGGGCGGCCGGCAGATCGGCCGCGGCGCCAGCGGCGAGGACGGGCGGTACGCGCTCTCCACGCCGGGCGCCGGATCGTTCGTCCTGATCGCCGCCGCCGGCGGGCACCAGCCGCAGGCGGTCACCGTCACCGTCGGCGAACGCCCCGTGGAGCTCGACGTGGTGCTGGGCGGCGCGGGACGGCTCGCCGGGAGCGTCCTCACCGCCGACGGCACGCCCGTCAGGGACGCCGCGGTGACCCTCACCGACGTACGCGGCGAAGTCGTCGCCACCACCCGCAGCGGCCGCGAAGGCGGCTATGTGATCACGGAGTTGGTGGCCGGCGAGTACACCCTCGCCGCCAGCGCCCCCGCCTTCCGCCCCGCCGCGCTCCCCGTCACCGTGCAGGCCTCCCGCGAGACCCGCCAGGACGTCGAGCTGGCGGGCGGCGCGGTGCTGCGCGGGACGGTGCGGGCCGGCGGCGGGCGGCCCGTCGAGGACGCGCGCGTGACGCTGCTCGACGCGGCGGGCAACGTCGTGGACACCCTCACGACCGGCGCGGACGGCTCCTTCCGGTTCATCGACCTGTCGTCCGGCGAGTACACGGTCATCGCGGCCGGGTATCCGCCGGTGGCGACCGTGCTCCAGGTCGCGGGCGGCGGACGTACCGAAAGGGACCTGCAATTGGGGCACGAGGACTGAGGCGACCCGTCGCACGCCGGTGGCGCCCGGCGCGGGCCAATTCCCCCATTGCGCCGCACGGCAACCTGCACCGGTCGTACGGTGGTTGGGGCGGCGCAGGTCTTCGCGGTGCCGCCGGAAGGAGCATGGGCCATGGATCAGGGCACCCCGGGCGGGCCGGTGGGGCGGAAAGCCGTGGCCGGCCGGATCCCGCTGGCCGTGGTCGTCGTCGACGGCGCTGGCCTCGTCTCCCACTGGAGCACCGGCGCGCGACGGCTGTTCGGCTACAGCAGGGAGGACGCCGTCGGCGTCCCCGCGGGAGACCTGCTGCCGGTCGCGGGCGCCATCCCCGACGCGTACGAACCCTATGCGGCGTACGACGGCCTCGGCCCCGACCTGGGATCCTCGCTCGACGGGCACATCTCCTACCCGGCGGCAGGCCGCGCCAGGCTCTCCGCGCCCGGACGCGACGACAGCCGCGACGACAGCCGCGTGGACGTGCTGTGGTGGGCGTATCCGCTCGTCGGCCCGGGGCCCGAGCGGCTCCTCGTCCTCGCGGCGGACGCCGACCGGCTCGCCGACGCCGAGAGCCTCGCGCCGGGCCAGGTGGAGCGGATAGCGCCCGGCTTCGCCCTGCACACCGACTTCCCCGGCGCCGAGGAGCTGGCGAGCAGGCTGCCCGAGATCCTGCCCAGCATGAGCGTCGGCGAGAGCTCCCGCATCGTCTCCCAGATCCTCGAACTGGGCTATCCCGTCCTGGAGTTCAGCAAGTACGACCGGGTGCCGGTCACCCCGGACTGGGGTGTGGCGCGGCGCACCGAGCGCAAGGAGCGCAGGCGGCGAGAGGAGGCGGCCGCCGCCGCGGGCCTCGCACCGGCGCCGGACGCCGCCGACGAGGGCGAGGACATCGAGTACGCCGCGGTGCGCGAACGCCTGGAGTTCCTCAACGAGGTCAGCGGACGCATCGGCTCCTCCCTCGACCTGTCGCAGACGATCGTCGAGGTCAGCAGGGCCGTCGTGCCGCGCTTCACGGACGTCGCCGGCACCTATCTGCGCGAACAGGTCGTCGCCGGCGAGGGGTTCCCCGACGGGCCGCCGGACGCGACGACGCTGTGGCACCGCGTCGCCGTGGAGCACACGGACGAGCCGGGCCGCTGGGACGACGTCGTACCGGTCGGCGAATCCATGCCGTTCCCCGCGCACACGCCGTTCTTCCAGTGCATGACCTCCGGCGATCCGGTGCTCGTGCCGCGCATCACCGAGGAGATGGGCAACGCGATCGCCGCGCAGTTCGAGAAGCGCGACATCCGCCCGCTCATCAACCACCGCTCGATGCTCGTCGTACCGCTGAAGGCCCGCAATGTGGTCCTCGGGTTCATGATCCTGCTGCGCCACCGCGAGCGGCCCGTCTTCAACGACATGGACCGCGTCACCGGCGCCGAACTCGCCGCCCGCGCGGGCCTCGTGCTCGACAACGCCCGCATGTACACGTACCAGGAGAGCGTCGCCGACACCCTCCAGGACAGCATGCTCCCGCACATCGCGCCCCGGATGACCGGCTGCGACATCGCGACGCGCTATCTGCCGGGCACCCTCCTCGGCCGGGTCGGCGGCGACTGGTTCGACTCCGTCAAGCTGCCCGGATCCAGGACCGCGCTCGTCGTCGGCGACGTCATGGGACACGGCCTCAACTCGGCCGCCATGATGGGCCAGTTGCGTACGGCCGTACAGACGATGGCCGCCCTCGACCTGCCGCCCGCACAGCTCCTGCGCAACCTCGACGACCTGGCGCAGCGGCTCGGCGAGCACTATCTCGCGACCTGCCTGTACGCGGTGTACGACCCCATCGCGGGGGAGCTGCACCTCGCCAACGCGGGCCATATCCCGCCCGTCCTGGTCCGCGCCGCCGACGGCCGCAGCGAACTCCTCGACCTGCCGACGGGGGCGCCCATCGGCGTGGGCGGCGTGCCCTTCGAGGCGGTCACCGTGGCCGTCACGCCCGGCGACCGGCTCCTCATGTGCACCGACGGCCTGGTCGAGGTGCGCGGTGAGGACATCGGCGTCGGCCTCGCCACGCTCACCGAGTCCGCGGCGCACCCGGCGGCCTCCATGGACGACGCCTGCGACACGATCATCCGGGCTCTCAACACGCGCGGCGGCCGCAAGGACGACGTGGCGCTCCTGATGGCCCGGCTGAACGGCGTCGCGGACGAGGACGTCGCCCGCTGGGGCCTCGCGCTCGACCCGAGCGAGGTGAGCAGGGCGCGCGAAATGGTCCGCGGCCGGCTGCGGGACTGGTCCTGCGAACCCCTGACCGAGACGGCCGAACTGCTCGTCAGTGAGTTGGTCACCAATGCCGTGCGGCACTCCGGCGGCGGCCGGGTCGAACTCCGTCTGGTCCGTTCCGGGGCCACGCTGATGTGCGAGGTCGAGGACGACGACCACACGCTGCCCACGCTGCTGAGCGCGGGCCCGGACGACGAGTACGGGCGCGGCCTGCGGGTGGTCAGCGCGCTCGCCAAGGAGTGGGGCACGAGCCGTACGAGCCAGGGCAAGACGGTCTGGTTCGAACTGGCGCCGCGGCGCGGCTGACGGGGCCCGTGGGGGCGCTGGGGCTCCCAGGGGCGTGCGCCCGGCGGGTACGTGCCGAAAGCGCGGTGAAGGTACGCGCGGGCGCCTTGTATGCGATCCCCGGGAGCGGTAGACCGATCTCGCCGTCGGATTCGGCGGCGGCCGTTCGCATCGTGGGGAGCTGGGCATGAGCGTCACGAGTCGGTACAAGGAGGCGTGGGAGGGGTTCTGGCGTGAGGCCCCCGACGAACCGGGCGCCGTCTTCTGGGACTCCGAACCGGCGCTCACCGTCGGCCTCCATCTCGCCCTCTTCGAACCGCACATGACGGCCGTGGGCCTGCCTGTCGTGGACCTCGGCTGCGGGAACGGCACGCAGACCCGCTTCCTCGCCGACCGCTTCCCGCGGGTGATGGGCGCCGATCTGTCCGCCGCCGCCCTGGAGCACGCACGGCACGCCGACCCGGCGGGACAGGCCGAGTTCCGGCAGATCGACGCGGCCGAGAAGACCGAGGCGGAGCAACTGCACGCGGAACTCGGCGACGTGAACGTCTATATGCGCGGGGTGCTCCACCAGTGCGAGGCCGAGGACCGGCAGCCGCTCGTGGACGGCATCGCCGCGCTCGTGGGCGACCGCGGCAGAGCCTTCGTCGTCGAACTGGCGGAGGCGGCGGGCACGGTCCTGCGGGGCCTGGCGCAGAGTCCGTCGGGGCCGCCGCCCAAACTGGCGCCGGTGTTCGCCCACGGCATCGCACCGGGCGAGGTCGCCGACGCGTCGGTGCCCGAGTACGTCAGGGCGGCGGGCCTCACGGTGCTCGCCGAGGGGGAACTCCCGCTCATCACCACGGAGTTCACCCCGGACGGCACGCGGATCGAGCTGCCCTCTAAGTGGCTGGTGGTGGGTCGGGCCGGGTAACGCCCGCGACCCTCGCCGACCGGGCCACGGCGCGGCGCAGCCGGTCGGCGAGGGCGAGCAGGGCGGCGAAGACGGGCGCGCCGAGCAGGGCGAACTGCAGGCCGTCGGGCGGGATCAGGAGCCCCAATCGGGCGTACAGAGGGGCTTTTTCGTATGTCGTGGCGTCCATCGCGTACTGGAGCGGCACCACATAGCCCACGGCCCCCCAGGTGAGGGCCAGCCAGCCGGTGAGCAGGGTGGTGAGAGCGGCGCCGCGGGGCACGCAGGCGCGCACCGCGTACGCCACGACCGCGCACGTTACGGCGAACACCAGCACCGAGACCAGCGAGCCGTCGAGGAAGAACGGCCCCTCGTACGACGGGAATTCGTCCTCCGGCACCTTTCCCCTGACGTCCGGCATCGCGAAGTAGGGCAGCGGCCGGATGAGCGTGCCGACCATGAACTCGACGCAGGGCCGGGGCTCGGGTGAGTACGCGCACCAGGAGGCGACCGCGGGCCACACGGTGCGCGCGGCGCCGATGGAGGTGAGCGCGCCGAGGGCGGCCGTGGCGCAGAGGGCGAGGGCGGCGGATTTCGCTGGACGGGTGGTGCGGGGTGGGGTGGTGCGGAGTGGGGTGGGGGTCTGCCGGTGAGGGTGCTGCGAGCGCCGGGAGATCCGCGGGAGCCGGGGTGTGAGCCGCGTGAGTGCCACCGCCGCGCACGCGGCCAGCGCCAGCAGCACCGCGTGGGCCGCGCCCTCCCGCGCGTCCTCGAGCAGCTCCTGCGCGCTCGCGCCCCGGCCGGCGGGCGCGCCGACGAGGTCCGGCAGGCGCAGGGCGGTCAGGGCCAGGAGGTGGGCCTGCGGGGCGAAAGCGGTGAGGGCGAGGCACAGGACGAGCGGGCGGCGCTGCCCGGCGTGCCCGGCGCAGATCCGGGTGGCCACCGCCCACGCCGCGCAGAGCAGCACCCCGGCGAACAGCGTGAACCACAGGGCTTCATGGGCCCAGGCCACGGCGTCGCTGCGGCCGCCGAGCAGCAGGGTGGGGGAGACGGTGAGCAGCCGCAGGTTCCCGAGGGGCGACTGGTAGGGCTCCATGCGCGCGCTCCACGAGTCGCCGCTGTCGGCCCAGCGGATCTGCGCGGGCAGTACGGCGCACACCTCGGCGAGCAGCAGCCCGGCGACGGCGGCGGCCAACGGGTGGCGGGGCAGGTGGGGCAGGCGGGGGAGACGGGGGAGACGGGGGAGACGGGGGAGACGGGGGAGACGGGGGAGACGGGGGAGGCGCGGCATCAGCGGCCGCCCGTGCGGGAGTCGTCCGGCCCCGCCGTCACGCGGAACGGACGGCCGTCGCCGTCGATCGTGTCGTGGTGCACCTCCTCGCCGTCCCACCAGGTGATCGTGGCGGTCCACCGGGAGTCGAACCGCTGGGTGCGGGCGACGAGTTCGAAGCGGTAGAAGGTGTCGGTCGTCACCTGGCGGGGCAGCGTGATCAGTTTGCGGCCGTACTCGGTGGCCGCCTTGCGTGCCGCACGCTGGTGCGGGCTGTGCTGCAGGTACGAGACGGGGATCCGCCGCCCCACCGGAAGCGTGTCCAGGTCGACGACCATCCGCTCGGGCGACTCGGGGCCGCCGCAGCCCATCACCTTCGGCGGCGTACCGTCCACGGGTCTGCCGCGGCTCGTCACGGTGAGGGAGAGGTCCCGGATCTCCACGGCGTGGTCCGCGTTGCCCCGCAGGCTGACCTCGACGGTCATGGCGTCCTTGTGCACGCTGAGGCCGTCGCGCTGCCAGCGCGCCAACTGCCGGTCGTCGCCGCCCTGGAAGCCCGCGGCGAGATAGCGGCCCTCGGGGGTGAGCAGCCACTCCGTGGAGCAGGCGTCGACGACTTCCTCCACCAGCATGGCGACGGGCGAGGGCGGGGCCACGGACTGCCCGAGCCAGGTGATGCCCGCCATCAGCAGCGGCAGCACGGCGCACAGCACGCCGTAGAGCCCGAACTTGTCGGCGACGCTGAGCCCGGCGTGCCAGCGTGCGATGCGGCGCGGTCCGGTGCGGGCGGTGTCGTCTGAGTCACTGTTCAAGTGGCGGAGCCTAGGGGCTCGTGCGGCGCGATCATCGGCGTACTGAAGGTGTTCACTCTCCGAGGCGACGGACAGGGCGCGATCGTTGGGCGCGTCCGCCGCGCGCCGCGCGCCGGGGCGCGCCGGAGTATTCCGGGCGAGAGCCGCCGAAGACTTGGCCAGGGCCGAAGTGCCGGACGCGCTGACCCGTGTCAGGATCGGGCCGACGGCCTCGTACGCCTCAGGAGCCGCGCCATGCCGAGGGATACCGCCAGCAGCCGTGGCCTCCGCCGGGCGGCGTGGCTCGACGACCTGCCGCCCGCCGCGGGCGCCGCGGTGATGGCCACGGCGGTGCTCTCCGTTGGCCTGCACCTCCTCGGCGTCGAATGGCTGTCGCTGGCCCTGCTCGCGGTGGCACTCCTCGTCTGGCTGGTCCTCGCCACCGTCTTCGCCCGGCACCTGCTGACCGAACGGGACCGCTGGCGGCAGGAGACCGACACGGCCCCCGCGCTGACCGCGATCGCCGCGACGGCGGTCCTCGGCACCCGGCTCGCCCTCCTCGGCGAACTGTCGCTGTCGGTGGTGCTGCTCTGTGTCTGCGTACTGCTCTGGCCCTTGCTGATGTCCCACGTCGTGCGGCACTGGCAGCGCAGACTGCCGGGCGCCGCCTATCTCGTGTGCGTGGCCACGCAGTCCCTCGTGGTCCTGGCCGCCACGGTGGCGGACTCCGGTCGCCGGGCCTGGCTGATGTGGCCCGCGCTCGGATTCTTCGTGATCGGCCTGTTCCTCTACGCCGTGGTGCTGCGGCGCTTCGACTTCCGCCAGCTGGCCGTCGGCCGCGGCGACCACTGGATCATCGCCGGTGCCATGGCCATCTCCGCGCTCGCCGGATCGAAGCTGGTGGCCGCCTCCGCCCCGCACGGCCCCCTGCACTGGGCGACACCGGCACACGACGCGCTACGGCTCGTCACCTTCATCACCCTGGGCTTGGCGGCCGCCTGGTACGCGATCCTGACGGTCTGCGAACTCCGCCACCCCCGCCTCCACTACGACGTACGCCGCTGGGCCACGGTCTTCCCCCTCGCCATGACAGCGGTGGCCACCCTCTCCACGTCCACAGCAGCATCGGTCTCCTGGCTCTGGCCCTGCGGCAAAACCCTCCTGTGGCCCGCACTCGCGGTCTGGGCGCTGGTGGGGGTGGGGGCGGTGCGTGCGCCCCGCCCCTGACACGGGTCCCCTGCCGGCAGCCCTCGGGCCACCGGCAGGGGGGATCGTCAGGACGGCTCGGAACAGGTCAGGACAGCGGCTCCAGCCATACGTCGCGGAAGCGGACCTTGTTGCCGTGGTCCTGGAGGCGGATCGCGCCCGCTGCCGCCGACTCGGGGTCGCCCGCGCCGGTCGGGCCGTCGACCGGCACGTCGTCGTGGACCTTCTGGCCGTTCCAGAGCACCGTCACCCTGGCGTCCGACGTCTTCTTGCCGTCCGCGTCGAAGCGGGCGGCGCGGAAGGTGATGTCGTACGTCTGCCAGGTCTCCGGTGGTTTGGAGGCGTTGAGGTCGGCTGCCTTCTTCAGGTAGATCGACCCTGCCTCGTTGTTCGCGAGTTTCTGCACGCCGTACGAGTCCAGGATCTGCACCTCGTACCGCTCCTGGAGGTAGACCCCGCTGTTGCCGCGGTCCTGCCCCGTGACGTCGTCCGGGAGCTTCGGCACCCGGAACTCGACGTGCAGCCTGAAGTCCTTGAAGTGCTGCTTCGTGCGCAGGTCGCCGCAGCAGACCTCCATTGACTTCTCCGCGGTGTGCGGCCACTCGGCGCTGCGGCCGTCGGTGTGCTGCCAGGCCGACGCGATGCTGCCGCCGGAGAAGAGGTCGATCCGGGATCCGGGGCGGCGGACGTCGAGCGCGTCCAGGTTGACGTGCCCGGTGTCCCCGGCTCCCACCGCGTATGTGATGGTGTTGCGGCCCGCACGGAGTTCGAGCCGTTCGGTCTTGGTGGACCAGCGGTTCCACTGGCCCGTCGACGGCAGGCTCGTCTGCTGCGCCGCGCCGCCGTTGACGCTGACGCCCACCGTCTTCGTGCCGGTGAAGGGATGCGGTCCGTTGGCGTAGCGGAGTCCGACGTCGTACGTGCCCTTCCTGGCCACCTCCACGTCGAAGCTCGCCTTCGCGCCCTGCTCGCCGAATCCGTCGACGAAGCCCGCGCCGGTGTAGCCCTTGTGCTCGGTGTCCGTGGCCGCGCTGCCCGAGAGGCGGGCCGACTCCGCGTCGTACGTCGTCGTCGGCTCGGTCGCGCCCGGCCTCACGTTCAGGGTGTACCAGGCCTCCGTGGACCAGAGCTGCTCGCCGGAGGACGACGAGAACGGGCGTGGGGAGCGGACGTGGACGACTCTGTCGGACTTCAGGCCCGCGACGGTCAGTCGCACCTTGCGGCCGTCGTCGGACAGCTTCGCCGACGTGACCGGCAGCGACTCCTCGTCGATCTTCGGGCCGCCGTAGGCCGGCGTCGGGGCGTAGCGCCACTGCTCGACCGAGTACGCGCCCTTGGTCAGCTTCGCCGCCGTCTCCTCCGACAGGGGCTTGGTGTAGGTGAGTTCGAAGCCGTCAGGGGTGGCCCGCATCGTCTTCACGTCGAAGGCCGTCTTGCCGTTCGGCGTCAGCTTCTGCAGGCCGAAGCGGAGCTTGCCCGCCTGGCCCCAGTTGCCGTCGGCGCCCAGGCCGCCGGTGTAGATCGCGCCGTCCGGGCCCTCGCTGATCCGGGTGATGCCCGACTCCAGGCCCTGGGTGTGCCGGAACACCGCGCCCTGGTACTCGCCGCCCACCTTCTCCAGGTCGGCGCGCTGCAGCCCGCCGTACGTCACGTCGCCGAAGACCATCTGCCCGGCGAACGGCCCCTTCTTCAGCCGCATCGGCGTACTGGGCGAGTTGGCTATCTCGTTCTGCGGCAGCCACAGCACCGGCTTGGTGACGGGCTTGTCGTCGTACGGCCCGTCCGGGTTCATGTGGTGGTTGAAGAATCTGTCCTGTTTGACGTGCACCAGCTTGGACGCGGGCAGCCAGCCGCCCTGGTTGTCCGTGACGAACAGGTCGCCGTCCGGGCCGCGCCCGATGCCGTTCGGAGTGCGCAGGCCCCCGGCCAAGTAACTGACCTTGCCCGTCGCCTTGTTGACCTTGATGGTCGTGCCGCGGTTCTTGGCCGGCTGCGGGTCCGTCGTCGCGCCGCCGTAGTTGATGGCGACGGACAGGTTCAGATAGAAGTCGCCCTTGTCGTAGAGCAGTCCGAAGGCGAACTCGTGGAAGTTGCCGCCGTAGGGCCACTCGGCGATCTTCTTCTTCTCGTCGGCGACGTCGTCGCCGTTCGTGTCGTTCAACTCGGTCAGCTGGTGCTTCTCCGAGACGTACAGCTTTCCGTCCACGTACTTGATGCCCATCGGCTCCTTGAGCCCGTCGGCGATCTTCTTGTACGTGACCTTCTCGGGCCCGGTGTCACCGGTGACGTTGTCGAGGAGGTACACCTCGCCCTTCGTCTCGGTGCTGCCGCCCCAGGTGGAGATCGCGAGGCGGCCGTCCGGCAGCCAGTCCATCGCGGACACCTGCGGCTCGAAGCCCTTGGGGCGCAGGTCGGTCAGCTTGTATCCGGGGTTGACCTCGGTGAGCGGAAGACCGTCGCCGGGGGTGTCGAGCGTGCCCTCGCACTCCTTGCGGCCGGGCGCGGTGACCCGTACGACACCGGCGTCCGTGCTCAGCACCGAGTTCGGCACGACCTTGAACTCGTCCGCCCCCGGCGGCTTCCACTGGAGCGTGACCTGCTGTTCGCCGCCCGCGTCGAAGTGGTCGACACGCAGCGACTGGTAGCCGGCGTTCAGCGTGATCTCGCCGTCCTTGGGCTCGGCGGCGTGCGTCCCGTCGTGGTCGATGACCTGCTGGTCGCCGATGAAGAGCCGGGAGCCGTCGTCGCTGATCAGCCGGAAGGTGTAGGCGCCCGCCTCGGGCACGTTCAGATTGCCGATGATCTGCGACACGAAGTTGTCGCTGAACCCGAAGCCCTCGGTCGACGTCCAGTCGGCGGTCGGGATCAGCTTGTCGACGTTGGGGGTCTGCGCGGGCTTGAGGTCGCACAGCTTCTTCAGCGGGGTCTGTACGTCGAACACCCGCAGTGTGACGCCGGGTTCCTGCGGCGGCAGGTCGGCGAAGGGCCGGGGATCGTCGTCGGCGCCGGCTGCGGGAGCCATGAGCCCGCCGCAGAGCAGCGCGGTGAGCAGTAACCCGGTGGATCTTCGGGCCCTGCGACGGGTGGGGCCGGACAGCGGCCTGGGGCGTGGCTTCACTCTTCCTCCTGCGTGGTTCCGACGGGGGGTACGCAGATTTCTGTGGCAAAGCGACGCTCAGCGTAGAGATGGGGCCGAAGCGCGTCCATGCTTTGTCCTCAGAAAGGAGAAACGGGGAGGAGGAGCACAGAGGAGTGCCGAGGGGCGCGGAGGGGAAACCGCAACCGTCGATGGGCGGGAAAGCTTGGCCTGAGCTTCATGGGTGCGTAGCGTGAAGACCCTTGTGACCTGCGATGGGACTGTGACTCATGAAGATCCTCATCAGCGCCGACATGGAGGGCGCCACAGGGGTGACCTGGCCGGCCGACGTGCTGCCCGGCACACCGCAGTGGGAGCGCTGCCGGTCGATGTTCACCTCGGACGTCAATGCCGCCGTGCTCGGCTTCTTCGACGGCGGTGCCGACGAGGTCCTCATCAATGAAGCGCACTGGACCATGCGCAATCTGCTCCTGGAGGAGCTGGACGAGCGGGCCCAGATGCTGACCGGACGTCATAAGTCGCTCTCCATGGTCGAGGGCGTGCAGCACGACGACGTCGACGGCATCGCGTTCATCGGCTACCACGCGGGCGCCGGCATGGAGGGCGTGCTCGCGCACACCTACCTCGCCAACTCGATCACCGGCGTGTGGGTCAACGACGTACGCGCCAGCGAGGGGCTCCTGAACTCCCATGTGGTCGCCGAGTACGGCGTGCCCGTCGTCCTCGTCACCGGCGACGACCTGGCCTGCGAGGACGCGCTCGGCTATGCGCCCGGCGCACTGAAGGTCGCCGTCAAGGACCATGTGTCGCGGTACGCCGCCGTCTGCCGCACCCCCGCCCGCACCGCCGCCGACATCCGCGCCGCGGCCAAGGAGGCGGCGCTGCTCGCGGTGCGGCACGAGCCGGTCGAGGGCGGCCCCTTCACCGTGGAGCTGGAGTTCGACGCCGAGCATCTGGCCATGGCGTCCACCGTCGTACCCGGCGTTCGGCGTAGTGGCGAGCGCAAGGTGGCGTACACCAGCGACACCATGTACGAGGGCATCCGTACGTTCAAGGCGGTCACGACGATCGCGTCGGCCGCAGTGGAGGAGCAGTATGGCTGAGGAGCAGCCGGGGCATCGGGCGACCGGAGACGTCGACGGGCAGGCGCTCGACGAGGTCGTCCGGTTCACCTCCGAACTCATCCGCATCGACACCACGAACCGGGGCGGCGGCGACTGCCGGGAGCGGCCCGCCGCCGAGTACGCCGCAGAACGGCTCGCCGGAGCCGGGCTCGAACCGGTCCTCCTGGAGCGCACCCCCGGCCGTACGAACGTGGTGGCACGCATCGAGGGCACCGACCCGTCGGCCGACGCGCTGCTCGTCCACGGTCATCTGGACGTCGTCCCCGCCGAGGCCGCGGACTGGAGCGTGCACCCCTTCTCCGGGGAGATCCGCGACGGCGTCGTCTGGGGGCGCGGCGCCATCGACATGAAGAACATGGACGCGATGATCCTGTCCGTCGTGCGCGGCTGGGCGCGCGCGGGCGTGCGACCGCGCCGGGACATCGTGATCGCGTTCACCGCCGACGAGGAGGCCAGCGCCGAGGACGGCTCCGGATTCCTCGCCGATCGGCACGCAGCCCTCTTCGAGGGCTGCACGGAAGGCATCAGCGAGTCCGGCGCCTTCACCTTCCACGACGGCCGGGGCAATCAGCTCTACGCCATCGCGGCGGGGGAGCGCGGCACCGGCTGGCTCAAGCTGAGCGCGCGCGGCCGGGCGGGGCACGGCTCGAAGGTGAACCGCGACAACGCCGTCAGCAGGCTGGCGGAGGCCATCGCCCGCATCGGCGGGCACCGCTGGCCGGTGCGGCTCACCCCGACGGTCCGCGCCGCGCTGCTCGAACTGGCCGCGCTGTACGGGGAGCAGACCGACCTGGACGCGCCCGGATTCGACGTGGACGCGCTCCTGGAGAAGTTCGGCCCGGCCGCCGCCCTCGTCGAGCCGACCGTGCGCAACAGCGCCAACCCGACCATGCTCCAGGCCGGTTACAAGGTGAACGTGATTCCGGGGGAGGCCGTCGCCTATGTGGACGGCCGTTTTCTGCCAGGCGGCGAGGAAGAGTTCGCCGCCACCCTTGACCTGCTCACCGGCGCGGACGTCGACTGGGAGTTCCACCACCGGGAGGTGGCGTTGCAGGCGCCGGTCCAGTCGTCGACGTACGCGAAGATGCGAGCCGCCGTGGAGGCGTTCGCACCCGAGGGGCATGTCGTGCCGTACTGCATGTCGGGCGGCACGGACGCCAAGCAGTTCTCGCGGCTCGGCATCACCGGCTACGGATTCTCGCCGCTGAAGACGCCGGAGGGCTTCGACTACCAGGCCCTCTTCCATGGCGTCGACGAACGGGTGCCGGTCGACGCACTGCACTTCGGCGTCCGCGTCCTCGACCGCTATCTGCGCACGGCCTAGGGAACAAGGACGCAAGGACTCAAGGACTTTGGGGGAAGAGAAGGACATGATGGAGACCCAGGCGTACGGATCATGGCCGTCGCCCGTAGACGCCGCGCTCGCCGCGGCGCACGACGGCTCCCCGGCCCAGGTCGGCTTCGTCGGCGCCGAGGCGTGGTGGACCGAGCCGCGGCCCACCGAGGGCGGCCGGCGTGCGCTGGTGCGGCGGCGTCCCGACGGGGCCGAGGAATCGGTGCTGCCCGCTCCGTGGAACGTACGCAGCCGGGTCATCGAGTACGGCGGGCGGGCCTGGGCGGGGGCCGAGGGCGCGACCGGCCCGCTGATCGTGTTCGCGCACTTCCCCGACCAGCGCCTGTACGCGTACGAACCCGACGCCCCCGGAGCCGGGCCGCGCCCGCTGACCCCCGTCTCCGAGGTGGGCGGCGGGCTCCGCTTCGTCGACCCGACCGTGCATCTGGACCGGGGCGAAGTCTGGTGCGTCCTGGAGGAGTTCACCGGCGACGGACCCACCGACGTACGCCGGGTCGCCGTCGCCGCGCCGCTCGACGGCTCGGCCGCCGACGACCGGTCCGCGCTGCGGGAACTCTCCGACGACCGGCACCGGTTCCTCACCGGCCCCCGCCTCTCGCCCGACGGCCGCCGCGCCGCGTGGATCGCCTGGGACCACCCCCGGATGCCGTGGGACGGCACGGAACTCCTGCTCGCCGAGGTCCGCCCGGACGGCACCTTCGGCGCCCCCAGATCCGTCGCGGGCAGCCCCGAAGAGTCGATCCCGCAGGTGGAATGGACCGCCGACGGACAGCTCCTGTACGCCAGTGACCGCACCGGCTGGTGGAACCTCTACCGCCAGAACCCGGACGGCGGCGGCGCGGCGGTGCCGCTCTGCCCGCGCGACGAGGAGTTCGCGGGCCCGCTCTGGCAGGTCGGCTTCGGCTGGTTCGCGCCGCTGGACAGCGGACTGATCGCCGTCGTGCACGGCAAGGGCGCCACCTCGCTCGGCGTGCTCGACCCGGAGACCGGCGAGGTCGTCGACGCGGCCGGCCCCTGGACGGAGTTCGCGTCGAGCGTCGCCGTGCACGGCACCCGCGTCGTCGGCGTCGCGGCGAGCCCCCGCAGCGCGTACGAGGTCGTGGAGCTGGACACGCGGACCGGACGGGCCCGCGTGATCGGCGCGGCGCACGACGACCCGGTGGACACCGCCTACTACCCCGAGCCGCGCATCCGCACCTTCAACGGCCCGGCCGGACGCGAGATCCACGCGCACATCTACCCGCCGCACCACCCCACCCGCATCGCGCCCGACGACGAACTGCCGCCGTACGTGGTGTGGGCGCACGGCGGTCCGACCGGCCGCTCCCCGCTCGTGCTCGACCTGGAGATCGCCTACTTCACCTCGCGCGGCATCGGCGTCGCCGAGGTCAACTACGGCGGCTCGACCGGCTACGGCCGCGCCTACCGCGACCGGCTGCGCGAGCAGTGGGGCATCGTCGACGTCGAGGACTGCGCGGCCGTCGCGCTCGCCCTCGCCGACGAGGGCACCGCCGACCGCGACCGGCTGGCGATCCGGGGCGGCAGCGCGGGCGGCTGGACCACGGCGGCCTCGCTCACCACCACCGACGTGTACGCCTGCGGGACCATCATCTATCCGGTGCTCGACCTCACGGAGTGGGCCGCCGGCGGCACGCACGACTTCGAGTCGCGCTATCTGGACTCGCTCGTCGGCCCCTTCGACGAGACCCCGACGCGCTACCCGGAGCGCTCGCCCGCCGAGCACGCCGACCGGATCACCGCGCCGTTCCTGCTGCTCCAGGGGCTCGACGACGTGATCTGTCCGCCGGGCCAGGCCGAGCGGTTCGTCGCGGACCTCGAGGGGAAGGGCGTGCCGTACGCGTACGTCGCCTTCGAGGGGGAGGGGCACGGGTTCCGCCGCGCGGACACGCTGGTGCGGGCCCTGGAGGCCGAACTCTCCCTGTACGCCCAGGTGTTCGGGCTCAACCTCGCCGGCTCCATCCCCACCCTGGAGCTCGTCAAGTGAAGCCGCTGACCCGGCCCGCGCGGCTGACTGCGGGGGCGCGGGTCGCGGTCGTGGCGCCCAGCGGGCCCGTGCCGCAGGACCGGCTCCGGGCGGGCCTCGACGTCCTGCGGGGCTGGGACCTCGAACCGGTCGTCGCGCCCCATGTCCTGGACGCGCACCGGGAGTTCGAGTATCTCGCGGGCACGGACGCGGACCGGGCGCGGGACCCCCAGGAGGCCTGGTGCGACCCCTCGGTGTCCGCTGTGTTCTGCGCGCGCGGCGGCTACGGCGCCGCGCGCATGGTGGACCTCCTGGACTGGACGGCGATGCGCGCGGCCGGGCCCAAGGTGTTCCTCGGCTACAGCGACATCACCACGCTGCACGAGGCGTTCGCCGCGCGGCTCGGCCTCGCCACACTGCACGGCCCGATGGTCGCCGTCGTCGACTTCCTCAAGAGTCCCGAGGCCCGTGAGCATCTGTGGGCGACGCTCTTCGAACCCGATTCGGTACGCGTGATCGCCCCCGTCGGTGCGTCCGCCCTCGTGCCGGGGCGGGCGCGCGGCGTCACGCTGGGCGGCTGCGTGAGCCTGCTGGCCGCCGAACTCGGCGTACCCGGCGGGCGGGTGAGCGCACGCGGCGGGCTGCTCTGCGTCGAGGACATCGGCGAGGAGGCGTACCGCCTTGACCGCATCCTCACCCAACTCCTGCGCTCCCGCTGGCTGGACGGCGTGTCCGGAGTCGCCCTGGGCTCCTGGGTGGACTGCGAGCCGGACGGCGAGGTGCGGGCACTGTTCCGCGACCGGCTCGGCCCGCTCGGCGTACCGGTGGTCGAGGAGTTCGGCTTCGGCCACTGCGACGGGGCGTTGACGATCCCGTTCGGGGCGCCGGGCGAACTGGACGCGGACGCGGGGACGTTGACGCTGGACGTGCCGGCGCTGGCCTAGCGGCGCCACCGCGGATCTCCGCGAAGAAACTCCCGTCACGAGCGTTGACCGGCACATGACACGTGTCACACCATGACCCTGGCCGGTTACTTACCGGTCGGTAGTCGGCTGTCCTCAGTGTGGAGGTCTCGTGTCCCGTCGTCCCGCGCCCCGTCGTGCCGTCGCCAGATCCCGGGCCCCGCTCGCCGTCGCCCTGGGTGCCGCGCTCGCCGCGCCGCTCGCGTTCGCGGCACCCGCACCGGCGAGCTCCACCGGCCAGTACACCGTCACCGCGCTGAAGTTCACGGTCGAGGCGGGCGGCCGGAGCTGCACTGTCGACGCCGACCTCTACCGGCCAGCCGGTGTCGACGCCGCGCACCCCGCGCCCGCCGTGCTCTCCACGAACGGCTTCGGCGGCAGCAAGTCGGACGGCGGGACCGCGGCCGCGGGCAAGGCCTTCGCCGAGCGCGGCTATGTCGGGCTCGTCTACTCGGGGCTCGGCTTCGGCAAGTCCGGCTGCCTGATCTCGCTGGACGACCCGGAGATCGACGGCAAGGCCGCCTCCGGGCTCGTCGACTTCCTGGCCGGGAAGCGCGCGGCCGACGACGGCACCACCGTCGACTACGTCACCAAGGACGCCCGGTCCGACCCTCGCGTCGGCATGATCGGCGGTTCCTACGGCGGCGCGATCCAACTGGCGACGGCCGCAGTCGACCACCGGGTGGACGCCCTCGTACCGATGATCACCTGGAACGACCTGAGCTACTCGCTCGACCCGAACAACGCCGCCGACCGCAGCGTCCCCGGCGCCTCCAAGTGGCAGTGGATGAACGGCTTCTACCTCATCGGAGAGGGCCAGCCGCTGCTCGTGCCGAGCCTGGACCCGTCCCGGATCAACTCCCTGGGCTGTCTGCACTTCGTCACCAGGGCCTGCGAGACGATCCGCACGCTCAACTCCGGCCGCTACCCGGCCGACAAGACGGCCGCCCTCCAGGAGTACGCCCGCAGCGTCTCGCCGGTCTCGTACCTGTCCCGCGTCAAGGCGCCGACGCTTCTGATCCAGGGCCAGGCCGACAGCCTCTTCAACCTCAACGAGGCGCAGGCCACGTACGAGACGCTGCGCAAGCAGGGCACCACCGCCAAGATGATCTGGCAGTCCGCCGGCCACAGCGGCGGCCTCTCCGGCTCCGCATCCGGTGAACTCAGCCTCTCCGAGGGCAACTTGGAGACGAGCTACGTCGGCAGGCGCGTCCTGGCGTGGTTCGACCGCTACCTCCGCCACGACAAGGGCGCGGACACCGGCCCCTCCTTCGCCTACCGGCAGGACTGGGTTCCCGTCGATGGCGCCGGCGGCCCGAACGGCGCCTACGCCACCGCCTCCAAGGTGCCCGCACTCAGCCAGAAGCTCTATCTGTCCGGCGACGGCAAACTCGTCGACAACCGCACGAAGGTCGCCCGCGGCAGCCGCGAGTACCGGAACTGGCTCATCCCCACCAGCCACTCGGAGAGCTCCCTGGCCGGGCTCATCGGACTGCCCGACCGCGCGCCGCACGACACCAAGGGCACCTACCTCGACTGGACGAGCGAGCCGCTGACCGCCCCGGTGGACGTGGTGGGCGCCCCGAAGGCCACGCTCAAGGTCGTCTCGCCCCGCACGGAGAAGGTGCAGAACTCCGGCGACGCCGCCGACAAGCTGGTCCTCTTCGCGAAGCTGTACGACATCGCGCCCGACGGCAAGAAGACGCTGGTGCACCGCCTGGTGGCCCCCGTGCGGGTACCGGACGTGACCAAGCCGTTCACCGTGTCGCTGCCGGGGATCGTGCACCGCTACGAGACCGGGCACAAGCTCCAGTTCGTCGTGGCCGCGAGCGACGACGCGTACGTCGGCAACCGGGGCGTCAAGCCGGTCACCGTCACCAGCGCGCCCGAGGACACCGGGGTGCTCCGGCTGCCGGTCGTGCGCTGATCCCGCAGAATCCGTAAGGGACCCCGGACTCACCCGTACGGCCCATACCCCCACCCCGGAGCGGCACCCACCGCGCGCGAACCCTCCCCGGCGGCCCATGCTGGTCGCCGGGGAGGGTGGCGCAAGCTCCGACGGAAGGGTTCACGCATGAGTCCCAGCACCTCCACGGGCGGCTCGAAGAAGAGCGGCTCGGGCGGCGGCCTCCGCGGCGCCATGACGCCCGGCAGGATCGCCGTCCTGTTGATCGCCGTCCTCACCCTCGTCTTCATCTTCGAGAACACCCGCCACACCAAGATCAGACTGCTGATCCCCGAGGTCACGATGCCCCTGTGGGTGGCGCTGCTCTGCACCGGCCTGATCGGCGGGCTCTGCGGGGCCTACTTCATGCGGAGGCGCAAGTGAACGTGACGCTCAAGCGCGCGGGAGTCGTCGCAGGCACCGCGCTCGCGGCGGGCGCCCTGACCGTGACGTCCGCCGCGGCGGCCGGGCCCCCGATGCCGGACTTCCGGGGGAAGAACCTCGTCCGGGTCTTCTCGGGCCTCGACTACCGCACCCGCGTCGACGTCAGCGACACCAGCGGATTCCACCGGCACGTGCTGTGGCCGCCCAACTGGAAGGTGTGCACACAGTCACCGGTGCCGGGCCGGGAACTGACCGGACAGACCGTCACCATCGGGGTCGTGAAGCGGGACGAGACCTGCCCGCGGGCATAGAAGGCGCTGTTCAGACGGTCGGCGCAGTGTCGTTTCGGCGGTGAATCCGTTCACTCGGGCGGGTGGGCCGACGCCCTTCCGTGTTCCCCGACCCGCCCCGCGCCCGCTACACACTGTCACGTGAACAAGAACCTCGTGCGCGGCCTCACCGCGTCCGTCTTCGCTGTCCTGCCCCTCCTCCTCGCCACCTCGCCGTCCGGCCACGCGGCCGCCGCGGCGGACTTCGAGATCCACAGCGGCCTGCACGGCAAGTGCCTGGCCTCCAACGGCGACAACGTAGAAATGCAGACCTGCCGGGGCACCGGCAACCAACTCTGGTTCTGGCAGGGCAACACCCTGCGCAACCGCGCCGAACTCCACTGTCTCGACGTACGCAACGGAGAGGTCGACGCCGCCGTACAGGTGGTCGGCGACTGCCACGGCCAGGCCAACCAGCGCTGGGACGTCGCCAACTCGCGGCTGGTCACCCAGGTCAACAACCAGTGCCTGAGCATCCAGGAGAACGGCGACCCGAGCGAGCACGCGGGCGTCAACGTACGGGACTGCGAGGACGTGGCCTGGCAGCGCTGGGACGCACCGCCGCCCGCGTGACCCCCGGCCGGGGTCGATAACGTGGCCTGATGTCCGACCGAGCCGCGTATCTCGCCGAAGGCCCCCGCGTGGGCATACGTCCCTTCCGCCACGCGGACGCCGCCGAGTTCACGGCACGGACCAGAGAGAGCCAGGAGCTGCACAGGCCCTGGCTCTTTCCGCCGTCCACGGCCGCGCGCTACCGCAGCTACGCCGGACTGCTCATCGAGGACCCGACGAAGGCCGGGTTCCTCGTGTGCGAGCGGGACGGCGGCGCCATCGGCGGCTTCGTCAACATCAACAACATCGTCGACGGCGGCTTCCGCTGCGGGGCCCTCGGCTACGGGGCCTTCGCCCACGCGGCGGGGCGCGGGCTGATGCGGGAGGGTCTCGGGCTCGTCGTGCGGTACGCCTTCGACGTACTGAAGCTGCACCGTCTTGAGATCAACGTCCAGCCGGGCAACACCGCGTCCATCGCGCTCGCCCGCCGCTGCGGCTTCCGGCTCGAGGGCTTCTCGCCGGACTTCCTCTTCATCGACGGGGCGTGGCGCGACCACGAACGGTGGGCGCTGACCTCGGAGATGACGCGCGGCTGACGGCCGCTACCTCCGCGACGGCTTCCGGTTGATCTTCATCGTGTCCATGTCCGTCGCCGAGCAGGTCAGGTCGCGGAAGCCGAACCCGCGCGCCCGCAGCTCCGTCTCCGCCCGCTCCTCGGCGAGCGCCTCCGCCATCTCCTCGCCGTCCTCCGCGTCCGAGAGGATCTCGAAGCGGTACGTGAAGCGCTTCAGCGCCCGGTCGTAGGAGAGCGCGCCCTCCGGGGTGAACCGGAACTGCGTCAGGCCGTCCCCGGCCTCGGCGAGCAGCCGGTCACGCGCCTCGTCCGTCAGACCGTCCCAGGTGCCCCGGACGATCACCCGGTAGGTGTGCTGCGTGCCCATGCTGTGCGTCCCGCTCTCTGCTCGTCCGGCCGAAGACCACAGCGTACGTCGCCCGCGACGAGTGCGCCTTTGCATAATTCTGACCGGCTGAGCCCCTGGTCGAGGCCGCTGCAAGCGTGTTCCATGGTGATCGTGACGACCACCGTGCGACGTGACGTGCTGACGCTGCCCGCCGCCCCCCTGGGCCCCGAGAACCCGCTGCCCCCGCTGCGGTCGCCGCGCGAGGTGCACCGCGTCGACGAACGCGGCAGAGAGGGGCTGCCGCGCGACATGGCACGCCAGTTGGGGTACGAGCCGCTGCGCGGAATCCTGCCCACGCGCGTACTCGACGGCTATGGACGCGAGCGCGCCGAGACGACGCTCGACACCCTCGTCATCGAGAACGACCGGCTGCGCGCCACCGTCCTGCCCGGCTTCGGCGGCCGGGTCCACTCCCTCTTCCACAAGCCGACCGGCCGCGAACTCCTGTACCGCAACCCGGTGTTGCAGCCCGCCGCGTTCGCGCTCAACGGCGCCTGGTTCTCCGGCGGCATCGAGTGGAACATCGGCGCGACCGGACATACGACCCTGTCCTGCGCGCCCGTGCACGCCGCCCGCGTGCCCGCGCCGGACGGCGGCGAGATGCTGCGCCTGTGGGAGTGGGAGCGACTGCGCGACGTGCCGTTCCAGGTGGACCTGTGGCTGCCCGAGGGGTCCGACTTCCTCCATGTCGGCGTGCGGATCCGCAATCCGCACGAGAAGCCGGTGCCGGTGTACTGGTGGTCCAACATCGCGGTGCCCGAGGAGCGGCGCGTCCTCGCACCGGCCGACGAGGCCTGGCACTTCGGGTACACGGGCGGGCTGCGCAAGGTGCCGGTGCCCGCGACCGAAGGCGTGGACCGGACGTATCCGCCGCGCAGCGAGTACGCCGCCGACTACTTCTACGACGTACCGGACGGCACCCGGCGCTGGATCGCCGCGCTCGACGACGCGGGGCACGGGCTGGTCCAGACGTCGACCGACACGCTGCGCGGCCGCAAGCTCTTCGTCTGGGGCTCGGGTGCGGGCGGCCGGCGCTGGCAGGAGTGGCTGACCGAGCCGGGCACCGGCGGCTACGCGGAGATCCAGGCGGGCCTCGCGCGCACGCAGTTGGAGCACATACGCCTGGACGCGGAGTCCGAGTTCACCTGGCTGGAGTCGTACGGGCCGCTGTCGGCCGCGCGGGACGCGGTGCACGGCGACGACTGGGCCGCCGCCCGCGCCGAGGCGGAAGCACGGCTGGAGGGGGCGTTGCCCAGGGGCGCCGTGGACGCGGCGTACGAGGCGTGGCTGCCGTGCGCCGACACCGAACCCGGCGAGAGGCTCGCCGGCGGGTCGGGCTGGGGCGCGCTCGAAATCCTGCGCTCGGGCGTCAAGTTGCCCGGCACTCCCTTCGAGGAGTCCACGCTCGGGCCCGAACAGGCACCGTGGCTGGAGCTGTTGCAGTCGGGGGCCGTTCCGGAGCCCCGGCGCGTCGCGCCGCCGGGACCGACGCTGGTCGCCCCGCACTGGCGGGACATGCTGGAGACGGCGCCCGCCCGGCCGCTGGCCGAGTACCACCTGGGGGTCGCCCAATGGCACGCGGGCGACCTCGCGCAGGCGGTGCGCAGCTGGGAGCGGGGCCTCGGACTCGCCCCGTCCCGCTGGCCGTTGCTGCGCTGCCTCGCCGTCGCCGACCAGGAGTCGGGCCATGTCGAGCGGGCCGCCGACCGGTACGCGGAGGCCTTCGACGACCTGTGCCAGGAGCGCCGCGACGACGGCGTCCTGTGGACCTCCGCGAGCGCCGCGCTCGGCCGCGAGGCGATCGCCGCGCTGCTCGCCGCCGGACGGCCCACGGCCGCCCGCGCCGTCTGGGACCGGCTGCACCCGGCCACCCGCGAGGAGGGCCGCTTCCGGCTCGTCGAGATTCAACTGCTGCTCGCCGAGGGCGAATCGGCGGCCGTCCGGTCGATCTTCGGCGCGGGCTTCGAGGCGGCCGACCTGCGGGAGGGCGCGGAGGTGCTCGGCGAGCTGTGGCACGCCGTGACCGACGAGGAGCTGCCCGCCGGGTACGACTTCCGGATGCGCCCCGCACAGGAGTAGCCGACGAAAGCCGCCCGCGCCGGGGCTGGGCGGCCCGGCGCGGGCGGCGGCCGTGGAACGGTGGTGCGGCCGGTGCTACACCAGCTCGCCGTTCTTTGCCACGATCCGGCCCCCGTGCACCACCATGTCGCGCTGCGGCATGTCCACCACGACCTGCGGGGCGCCCTCGCCGCGTACGAGGATGAAGTCGGCCGGGGCGCCGGGCTTCAGGTCGGCGTGGTCCAGGCCCATCACGTCGGCGCCGCCGTGCGCGCCCACCCGGTAGCACTCGTTCAGCTCGTCGTCGAGGCGGACGTCGGTGACCCAGCCGAGGATGTGCGTGCGGTGCAGCATGTCGGCGTTGCCGAACGGGCTCCACGCGTCGCGCACACCGTCCGAGCCGAGCCCGACCCGCACCCCGTGCTCGCGCAGCTTCGCGATGGGCAGGACCAGCTGCTCGTTGGGCGCCACGGTCGTCAGGGAGATGTCCAGGTCGCCCAGGTCCGCCGCCATGGTGTCCAGGGCGGAGTCGGACAGGTAGGGCAGGCAGAAGACGTGGCTGACCGTGACCTTGCCGCGCAGCGAGTGGGCGCGGGTGCGGTCGATGATCGCCTTCATGACCTTCGTGCCCTTCTCGTCGCGGTCGTGCAGGTGGATGTCCACACCCACGCCGTGCCGGTCCGCGAGGTCGAAGAGCAGGTCGAGCTGCTCGTCCATGGCGTTGTCGAAGCTGATCGGGTCGATGCCGCCGACCATGTCGATGGAGCCGGAACGGGCCGCCTCTTCAAGGAGTTCGGCCGTGCCGGGCGTCCGGATCACGCCGTGCTGCGGGAACGCCACGATCTGGACGTCCAGCGCGTGCTTCAGCCGCTCACGGGCCGAGTTCACGCCCTCCACACCGGCCAGGTCGTAGGCGGGCGCCACGTCCACATGTGCGCGCATCGCCCGCGTGCCGCGGGTCACGGCGTGCGACATCAGGCCGTAGGCGCGCTCCCCGACGGGACGCTTCTGGCTCTTGAAGACCTCGACGTCCTGCTCGCAGTACTCGGCGATGCTGCTCGCGGGCTTGCGGGAGTACCAGTCGCCGCCCCACGTCGTCTTGTCGGGGTGGATGTGCGCGTCCACCAGCGAGGGCAGCGCGACGCGCCCGCCGCAGTCGATCACTTCGGCGCCCTTGGGCGCCGGGCCCTCGGTGATCCGGCCGTCGACCACGGTGAGGTCCACCGGGGTCTTCGCGCCGAAGGGGCGGACGTCGCGGAACACCACGGCCTTGGGGCGGCGGCCCTCGGCGCGGGACGCGGCGGCGGGGGAGCCGTTCGACAGGATCGCGCCGGTGCCGGCCAGGGCGGCGGCGCCGGCGAGTACACCGCGACGGGACAGGGGCGTCATAAGGGACTCCTTCGAAGAGGTGGTGCGGGGAGAGCGGCAGGAAAGGCGAGGGGCGCGCGGGTTCAGAGCGCGATGCCCGAACGGACCACGCGTACGGGCTTCTTGAGGACCGTCACGTCGGACAGCGGGTCGCCGTCCACGAGGATCACGTCGCCGGCGAAGCCGCGCGCGAGGCGGCCCGCCGTGCGGTCCATGCCGAGCAGCTTCGCGGCGCCGGTGGTGGCGGTGCGGATCGCGTCGAGCGCGGTCAGGCCCGCCGAGCGCATCAGCTCCACCTCGCGGCCGATGGGCTTGATCTTCCCGCCGGAGGAGTCGGTGCCCGCGGCGAGCGGCACGCCCATCTCGTGCGCGGCGAGCACGGCACGCTTCAGGACCGGCAGATACTGGCGGCCGCGCTCGGCGAGCACCGGGTCCGAGGACTCGGCGAGGCCCGCGATCGCGGCGAGGGTCGGCGTGAAGTACGTGCCCCTGCGACGCATCTCGGTCAGCGTGTGCTCGCCGACGAACGCGCCGTGCTCCAGGGAGCGGATGCCCGCCATGACGGCGTCGTGGCAGCCCTTCTCGCTGTAGCTGTGGCAGAGCACGCCCTTGCCGCCGCGCTTGGCCGCCGCGACCACGGCGGAGAGCTGCTCGCGGTCGTACACCTGGGCCAGCGGGTCCTGCTCGGGCAGGCCCGCCCGCTCGTTGACGCGGGTCTTGATGACGTCGGCGCCGCGGGCGAGGTTGACCTCGACGACGCGGCGCAGCGCCTCGGGGGAGCGCACCCCGTTCCGCAGCCTGGCCAGCGGGGTCAGGTCGGGGTCGGCGAGGATCGTGTCGCCGAGGTCGGGCGTGACGAAGACGCCGGCGGCGCGCAGCCGGGGGGCCTGTCCGGGCACCTGCCGGGCCAGCTCGCGCACGGCGACGTCCTGGTAGAAGTTGGTCGATCCGCTGCGTGCGCTGGTCGCGCCCTGGCGTACGGCGTCGCGGGCCTCGGCGGCGGTGTTGAGGTGGATGTGCGCGTCGACCAGGCCCGGCAGGATCCACTTCCCGTGCGCGCTGATCGCCTCGTACCCGTCGGGCACCGAGGTGCGGCCGCGGGCACCCGCCGCGCGGACGACGCCGTCCTCGATGACGACCACGGCGTCCTCGGTGACCTCGCCGGTCGCCGGGTCGAGCAGGGTGCCGCCCTCGATGACCAGGTCGCCGGTGGTCCGCCTGGTGCGCGGGGCGGCGCCCGCCCGGGGCGCGGCCGTCGCCTGCGGCGCGGCGGCGGCCAGCACGGCCGTCGTCCCGGCGAGCGCGGCAGCGCCCGCGAGGACGCCGCGTCGGGTGAGCCGGGAGGAGGGCGGTGGGATGGACTCGACGCACATGGGGCTGCTCCAGGACGGTTACGGAGGGAACGCGTCCGCAGTTTGTATACCAAACTGATGTGGGCTGCAAGGATAGGAGTGGCGGTGTGCGGCGGAATGCACCAAAAAGTAAGGGTCATCCCTCGCGGGGTGACCCTTTTTGGTATACAGAAAATGTAAGCCGTGGAGGCCCCGGCTCAGGTCGCCGTGCGCCGGTCCACGTACTCGAAGACCGTGCCGTCGGGGTGCATCGCGATGAGATTGCGGCCCGCCGGGGTCGGCACGGGACCCGCGATGACATGGGCGCCGGACGCGGTCAGGACCGCGTGCGCCTCGTCGACGTCCTGGACGGCGATCGTCGCGGAGACCTTCCGGAGGATCTCCAGCTCGTGCGCGGGCCCGCTCATCAGCAGGAAGCAGCCGACCGCCGCGACCGAGACGCCCCCACGCTCGAATCGCTGGGCGGGGCCGCCCGCGAGGCGTTCGTAGAAGGCGACCGAGGACTCCAGGTCCTCGACGCAGATACGCAGCGTGGTTCCCAGGATTTCCATGGGGGCGAGCCTAGTTGGCCGGGCCCGCGCGGGTGATCGTTTCCATCGACTTCCCTCACCCGACCCGGAACCCCTCCACGTCCTCCGAGTGCCGCAGCTCCAGACCGTGCCCGACACCGCCCTCCGGCCGCACCGTGCCGCCCGTCGGGTCGAGCGCTCCGTCGAAGAACATCGACTCGATCCGCACATGGTCGTGGCACCACTCGATGTGCCGCAGATTCGGTACGCAGGCGGCCGCCGCGGCATGGGCGTGCGGGGCGCCGTGGGCCGAGACCTCCAGGCCGTGGCCCTGCGCGAGGGCCGCCGCGCGCAGCCACTCGGTGAGCCCGCCGCAGCGCGTCGCGTCCACCTGGAGGCAGTCGACGGCCGGGGCGAGGCGCGCGAAGTACGGCAGATCGCACCCGTACTCGCCCGCCGTCACATCGCACGGCAGCGCGTCCCTGATCAGCGCGAGGCCCAGCAGATCGTCGGAGGGCACCGGCTCCTCGAACCAGCCGACCCCGTGCTCGGCGAGCACCCGGCCCACCCGCACCGCCTGCTTGCGGGTGTAGCCGCCGTTCGCGTCCACGTACAACTCGGCCTGCGATCCGATCACTTGGCGCGCGGTGCGGACCCGTGCCACGTCGCGGGCCGCCGCCCGGCCGCGGCTCTCGCCGACCTTGATCTTCACGCGCGGGATGTGCTGGCCGTGCACCCAGCCGTTCAGCTGGGCCGCCAGATGCGTGTCGTGGTACGTCGTGAATCCGCCGCTCCCGTAGACGGGGACCTCGTCGCGGGCCGCGCCCAGGAGCCGTACCAGCGGGAGTTCGAGGAGTCGCGCCTTGAGGTCCCACAGGGCGATGTCGACCGCCGAGAGGGCGCACGAGGCGGCGCCGGGACGGCCGGTGTCGCGCACCGCACGCACCATCGCCTCGTGCGCCGCCGGGATGTCCAGGGCATCCAACCCCGTGACGGCCGGGGTGAGTTGCTCGTCGATGAGGGCGACGACGGCCGCGGGGGCATAGGTCCAGCCCGTCCCGGTCGCGTCGCCCGCCGTGACCTCGACGATCACGATCGTCGTGGTGTCCCAGGCGAATGTGCCGTCCGCCTCCGGGGCGTCCGCGGGCACGGTGTAGGCGGACATGACGGGTCGTTCGATCGGCACGGAGTCCTTCATCGGTACCGTCCTGGGTCGCGTGGCTGCCGTGGGGGATGCGGACGGCGGGCGGCCGTTCGGTGTGCGGGGGCGGTACGGGTATCCCCGCGCGGCACGGGCAAACGGGGTGCGTTCCGGGGCCTGCCCCGAGGCGGCGCGGAGTTTGGGCGGCGGCGCGCCGGGGCACGCGGGAGGTCCCACGGGCCGGGAGCTCCCGGCCCGCGACCGCCCGCCACCCCGCAGGAGGCGAGACGTGAGCCGACCCCGCATCGTGATCATCGGAGCCGGTTTCGCCGGCTACCGCGCCGCGCGCACCCTGTCCCGGCAGGCCCGGAACCGGGCCGACATCACCGTGCTCAACCCCACCGACTACTTCCTCTATCTTCCGCTGCTGCCCCAGGTGGCCGCCGGAGTCCTCGAACCGCGCCGGGTCACCGTCTCCCTCTCCGGCACCCTGCGCCACGTACGGCTCGTGCTCGGCGAGGCGGACGGCGTCGACCTGGAGGGACACACCGTGACGTACACCGATCCCGAGGAAGGCCGCGGCGAGTTGGCGTACGACCGGCTCGTGGTGAGCGTCGGCAGCGTCAACAAACTCCTGCCCGTACCGGGAGTCGCCGAGCACGCGCACGGCTTCCGCGGCATCCCTGAGGCGCTGTACCTGCGCGACCACCTCACCCGCCAGATGGAGCTCGCCGCCGCCGGAGACGACCCCGCCACCTGCCGGTCGCGCTGCACCTTCGTGGTCGTCGGAGCGGGCTACACCGGGGTCGAACTCGCCGCGCAGGGCACGCTGTTCACCGACGCGCTGGCCGGCGGACGGCAGCCGCCGCGGAAGGGCATGCGCCCCCGCTGGCTGCTGCTCGACATCGCCGACCGCGTCCTGCCCGAGCTGGACCGGCGGCTGTCGAGGACCGCCGGCACGGTGCTCCGGCGGCGCGGCGTCGACCTGCGCACCGGCACCTCCGTGAAGGAGGCGACACGGGACGGAGTCCTCCTGGACGACGGAGAGTTCATCGACACCCGTACGCTGATCTGGTGCGTCGGTGTGCGCCCCGACCCGCTCGTCGCCGACCTCGGCAGGCCGCTGGAGCGCGGGCGGCTGCGCGTCGACCCATACCTCAACGTGCCGGGACATCCCGAGGTGTTCGCGTGCGGGGACGCGGCCGCCGTGCCCGACGCGCACCGCCCCGGCGAGTTCACCCCGATGACCGCCCAGCACGCCTGGCGGCAGGGCGCCACGGCGGGCCGCAACGTCGCCGCGTCCCTCGGCCTCACCGACCGCGCCCCCTACGGCCACCGCGACCTCGGCTTCACCGTCGACCTTGGCGGCGCGCAGGCCGCCGCCAACCCCCTCGGCATCCCGCTCTCCGGGCCGCTCGCCGGTGCCGTCACCCGCGGCTACCACCTGGCGGCGATGCCCGGTAACCGCGTCCGCGTGGCGGCCGACTGGCTCCTGGACGCGCTGCTGCCGCGCCAGGCCGTCCAGTTGGGCCTGGTCCGCTCCTGGTCGGTGCCGCTGGACACGGCGTCACCGGAGCTGGCGCGGGTGCCACACGACATCGGCCGCGACGAGCACGACAGCCGCGAGAAGAAGGAGGACCGGCATGACCAGCAGTGAACTCGACGGACTCGCCCGGCAGTTGCGCGTCGACTCGGTCCGGGCGGCGGCCGCCGCCGGGTCCGGCCACCCCACCTCCTCGATGTCCGCCGCCGATCTGATGGCGGTGCTCATGGCCCGGCATCTGCACTACGACTTCGACCGGCCCGACCACCCCGGCAACGACCGCTTCATCCTCTCCAAGGGACACGCCTCGCCCCTCCTGTACGCGGCGTACAAGGCGGCCGGCGCGCTCACCGACGCCGAGCTGCTGACCTTCCGTACCCGAGAGAGCCGTCTGGAGGGCCATCCGACGCCGCGCGGGCTGCCCTGGGTGGAGGTCGCCACCGGGTCGCTCGGCCAGGGGCTGCCGATCGGCGTCGGCATGGCCCTCTCCGGCAAGCGGCTCGACCGGATCCCCTACCGGGTCTGGGTGTTGTGCGGCGACAGCGAGATGGCGGAGGGCTCCGTCTGGGAGGCCGCCGAGCACGCGGGACACGAGCACCTGGACAACCTGACGCTCGTCGTCGACGTCAACCGACTCGGCCAGCGCGGCCCCACCCGCCACCAGTGGCGGCTGGACGCCTACGCCCGCCGCCTGGACGCCTTCGGCTGGCATGTGACCGAGGTCGAGGGGCACGACCTGGACGCCGTCGACCGCGCCCTGCGGGAGGCCCGCTCCACCACCCGGCAGCCCACGGCCGTGCTCGCCCACACCGTCAAGGGCAAGGGAGTCGCCGCCGTCGAGAACCGCGAGGGGCTGCACGGCAAACCGCTGCCGGACGCCGACGCGGCGATCGCGGAACTCGGCGGCGAGTCCGGCGTACGGATCGAGGTCCGCAAACCCGCCGCCGCGCGGACCCTGCACGCGACCAGGACCGGCCGCCCCGAACTGCCCCGCCACGAGACCGGGACGAGGGTCGCCACCCGTACCGCCTACGGCCAGGCGCTCGCCGCGCTCGGCGCCGCGCGCGGCGACGTCGTCGCCCTGGACGGCGAGGTGGACGACTCGACGCGGACCGAGTACTTCGCCAAGGAATACCCCGACCGCTTCTTCGAGTGCTACATCGCCGAGCAGCAACTCGTCGCCGCGGCGGTCGGGTTGGCGGCGCGCGGCTGGGTCCCGTACGCCGCGACGTTCGCCGCGTTCCTCACCCGCGCCCATGACTTCATCCGCATGGCGGCGGTCAGCGGCAGCGGGATCAACCTCGTCGGCTCGCACGCGGGCGTCGCCATCGGACAGGACGGCCCCTCCCAGATGGGCCTGGAGGACCTGGCGCTGTTCCGCGCGGTGCACGGTTCGACGGTCCTCTACCCGTGCGACGCCCACCAGACGGGACGGCTCGTCGCGACGATGGCCGACCTCGACGGCGTGCGGTACTTGCGTACGACCCGTGGGGACACGCCCGTCATCTACGGGCCCGGAGAGGAGTTCCCCGTCGGCGGCTGCAAGGTCCTGCGCTCGTCCGACGCCGACCGGCTCACGGTCGTCGCGGCGGGGGCCACCGTGCACGAGGCGCTGGCCGCCGCCGAACTCATGGACCGCGCGGGGATCCAGGCGCGCGTCATCGACCTGTACTCCGTCAAACCCGTCGACCGCGCCACCCTGCGCGAGGCCGCCGCCCGCACCGGCTGCCTGCTCACCGTCGAGGACCACCGCCCCGAGGGCGGCCTCGGCGACGCGGTCCTCGACGCGTTCTGCGACGGGGGCCCGGTGCCGCGCCTGGTCCGGCTCGCGGTGCGCACCATGCCGGGGTCGGCGACGCCCGCCGAGCAGCTGCACGCGGCGGGCATCGACGCGCAGTCCATCGCGGCGGCGGGCCGGCTGCTCGTCGAACAGGCCGCGGTGCGCTGATTCCGGTCAGCGTGCCGGGGACGGCGCCCTGAACCAGGCGGTGGCCGCCGGCCGGAACATCAGGGCCACCGCCCCCAGCACGGCGCACAGATGCAGCACGCGGCTCGCCCCGAACAGGACGTCCACCGCGCCCAGGTCCCGGACGGCGTCGCCGAGGGAGTGCCCGTCGGCCGGCCACCGCACGGGCCCGACGACCCCGACGACCCCGACGACCCCGACGACCAGGGACAGCGTGCCGAACACGCCGAGCCCCACCGCCAGCGCCCACCGCGCCCAGTTCCTGCCGCGCCGCAGCTGTACGGCCACCAGCACGGCCGCGGAGAACACGGCCATCCGCGGCAGCAGCCCGCCCGCGATCTCCCCGGCGGTGGTGTCACCGTCCGCGATCAGCCCGCCCACCGCGAGCACCGTCTCGAAGACGCCCGCCGCGACCGCGGTGATCCACAGCGCGAAGGCAGCGTGCACGGGCGGGGGAGCGGAGGCGGTGCCGCCGCGCGACCGGGCGACCGGCAGCGGACGCGCGCGCCGCCCGGTGCGCTCCGGATGCTCTGGACGGGTGTCGTACGCCATGGTGTGCCTCGCTCGGTTCGGCCGGACCTTGGACCCTCACCCCCAGATCCTTGCGGAGGGGGGCTCGCGGGACACGCCCGCGAGCCCCCCTCCCCGGGTGTTGTCAGCACCCCTGCGAATCCTGAGAGAAACCCCCTGACCAGTGCGGCTCGGCTACCACCGGTACCAGCGGGACCGCGTCCCGCTCACCGTCGTACTGCGCATCAGGAAGCCGAGCAGCCAGATGACGACCACGGCGAGGGCGATCCACCAGAGGATCTTCACCGCGAACCCCGCGCCGAAGAGGAGCAGGGCCAGCAGCAGGACGAGCAGGATGGGAACCATAGTGTCTACCTCCTGCCGTCCGGGTATCCCCGACGGGCCGTCCTACGCGGCACCGCGCGCCCGTCCGCGCCTCACTTCCGGCAGAGGATCTCCCCGTGCAGCACCGTGAACCAGCCGTCCTCCCGCGTGCCCCACTCCCGCCACGCGTCGGCGATCGCCCGCAGCCCCGCGGCGTCGGCGTGCCCGCCCTCCACCGCGCGGTCGGCGTACGACGAGGCGACCGTGCGGTCCGCCCACAGGCCGCTCCACCAGGCGCGCTCGTCCTCCGTCGAGTAGCACCAGGTGCCCGCGGTCGTGGTGATGTCGGTGAAACCGGCCGCCAGGGCCCAGGACTTGAGGCGCCGTCCCGCGTCCGGCTCGCCGCCGTTGGCCTGGGCGACCTTCCGGTACAGGTCCAACCAGCCGTCCAGGAACGGGGATTGGGGGAACCAGGTCATCGCCGCGTAGTCCGCGTCCCGCGCGGCGACGAAACCGCCCGGCTTGCAGACCCGCCGCATCTCGCTCAGGGCCCGCACCGGATCGCCCACGTGCTGGAGCACCTGATGGGCGTGGACGACACAGAACGAGTCGTCCGGGTACGGCAGTTCATGGACGTCCGCCACCTCGAACCCGACATTCTCCAGGCCGCGCCCGGCGGCCGTCGCACGGGCCTGGTCCAGGATGGCGGGCGCCCGGTCGACACCCGTGACATGCCCGTCGGGGACCAGCGCCGCCAGGTCGGCCGTGATGGTGCCGGGGCCACAGCCGATGTCCAGGACCCGCATGTGCGGCTTGAGCGAACCGGCGAGGTAGGCCGCCGAGTTGGCGACCGTACGCCAGGTGTGGGAACGCAGCACGGACTCGTGATGTCCGTGCGTGTAGACGGCGGTCTCCTCCGGCATGACGGGAACTCCTTCACGTTCGCTGCCGCTTGCCGCGGTGATCGAACAGTACGCCGCCATGTCGAATAATGAGATAAGCGTATCACTATGTGGGCGAAGGGGAATTGATTTGCCCTCCCCGAGCCGCGCCGCTGACAATGCGTGACCATGGGACATCTAGAGGCCGCGCACATCGAGTACTACCTGCCGGACGGGCGGGCGCTGCTCGGTGATGTCTCCTTCCGCGTGGGCGAGGGCGCCATCGTCGCGCTCGTCGGGGCGAACGGGGCGGGCAAGACCACCCTGCTCCGGCTGATCTCCGGCGAGCTCCAGCCGCACGGCGGCTCGGTCACCGTCAGCGGCGGGCTCGGCGTGATGCCGCAGTTCGTGGGGTCGGTGCGGGACGAGACGACCGTGCGCGAGCTGCTCGTCTCCGTCTCGTCGCCCCGGATCCGCGAGGCCGCGAAGGCCGTCGACGTCGCCGAGCACGCGATCATGACCGTCGACGACGAAGCCGCCCAGCTCCAGTACGCGCAGGCCCTCGCCGACTGGGCGGAGGTCCAGGGCTACGAGGCCGAGACCCTCTGGGACATGTGCACCACGGCCGCGCTCGGCGTCCCGTACGACAAGGCGCAGTTCCGCGAGGTGCGCACGCTCTCCGGAGGCGAGCAGAAACGCCTCGTCCTGGAGGCCCTGCTGCGCGGCGGCGACGAGGTGCTGCTCCTCGACGAGCCGGACAACTACCTCGACGTACCGGGCAAGCGCTGGCTGGAGGAGAAGCTCAAGGAGACCCGCAAGACCGTCCTGTTCGTCTCGCACGACCGGGAGCTGCTCGCCCGCGCCGCAGAGAAGATCGTCAGCGTCGAGCCGGGCCCCGCGGGCGCCGACGCCTGGGTGCACGGCGGCGGCTTCGCCACCTTCCACGAGGCGCGCCGCGAGCGCTTCGCCCGCTTCGAGGAGCTGCGCAGGCGCTGGGACGAGAAGCACGCCCAGCTGAAGAAGCTGGTCCTCAACCTGCGCCAGGCCGCGGCCGTCAGCCATGAGATGGCATCGCGGTACGCCGCCGCGCAGACCAGGCTGCGCAAGTTCGAGGAGGCGGGACCGCCGCCCGAGCCGCCGCGCGAGCAGGACATCACCATGCGGCTGCACGGCGGGCGCACCGGCATCCGGGCGATCACCTGCAAGGGCCTGGAGCTGACCGGCCTGATGAAACCCTTCGACCTGGAGGTCTTCTACGGCGAGCGGGTCGCCGTGCTCGGCTCGAACGGCTCGGGGAAGTCGCACTTCCTGCGCCTGCTCGCGGGCGGCGACGTCGCGCACACCGGCGACTGGAAGCTCGGCGCGCGCGTGGTGGCAGGACACTTCGCGCAGACCCACGCCCACCCCGAGCTCTTCGGCCGTACGCTCCTCGACATCCTGTGGCGCGAACACGCCCAGGACAAGGGGCCGGCCATGTCACGGCTGCGCCGGTACGAGCTGACGGGGCAGGCGGAGCAGCGCTTCGAGCGGCTCTCCGGCGGCCAGCAGGCCCGCTTCCAGATCCTGCTCCTGGAGCTGGAGGGCTCCACCGCGCTGCTGCTCGACGAGCCCACCGACAACCTCGACCTCGAATCGGCCGAGGCGCTCCAGGAGGGCCTCGAGGCGTACGAGGGAACGGTCCTCGCGGTCACCCACGACCGCTGGTTCGCCCGCTCCTTCGACCGCTATCTGGTCTTCGGCAGCGACGGCCTGGTCCGCGAGACGCCGGAGCCGGTGTGGGACGAGCGGCGGGTGGAGCGCAAGCGGTAGCGGTCCGCCCCGGTCGCGCGCGGTAGCGTCCGCGGCTCCCAGGAGGACAATGGCGGGTATGGCTGACACCTCCGGCAAGGACGCACATCCGCTCGCCGACCGGCACTCCGCCGCCCTGGACCTGTTCACCGACCGTGTGCACGAGATCCGCGCCGACCAGTGGGACGCGCCGACGCCGTGCACCGAATGGTCCGTGCGCGACCTGGTCAACCACCTCACCGCCGAGCAGCTGTGGGTGCCCTCGCTGGTCCGCGACGGTGCCACCATCGCCTCCGTCGGGGACTCCTTCGACGGCGACATGCTCGGCCCCGACCCGGTCGCCTCCTGGGACACCGCGGCCGAGGCGTCCCGCAGGGCGTTCGGCGAACCGGGCGCCCTGGACCGCACCGTCCATCTCTCCTTCGGCGACACCTCCGCCGTCTTCTACTGCGGGCAGATGATCTGCGACCTCGTCGTGCACGCCTGGGACCTGTCCCGGGCGATCGGCGCGGACGAGACGCTGCCGGAGGACCTCGTCGCCTTCTCCGTGCGCGAGATCACGCCGTACGCCGCGGACCTGGAGAAGAGCGGCCTCTTCGCCCCTGCCGTGGAACCGCCCGCGGACGCCAGCGTACAGACCAAGCTCCTGAGCCTGCTGGGGCGCGAGGTGTGACGCTACGGCCGCCTTCTCGGTAACCGATATCACGCCGTACGCTGCGCACTTGAGGCAGAGAGCGTTCTCTGCGCCCCCGTGGCCGGGCCGTGGGGGCCGGGCTTTGGGCTGGCGGGGGCGCAGGTGGGCACGGACGGGCCGTGGGCGAGCGCGGAGCCGCAGCGGATGTCCTTCAGGACCGGGGACGTGGACGAGGCGCGGGAGATCATCGGCGCCACGTTCTACAGCAACTTCATGGACGTCATCGACGGACCGGACGCCTTCCGGGCCGAGTTCGACGTCGGCCGGCTCGGTCCGCTCACCGTGGGGGAGCTGAGCTGCGGCGCCGACATACGGATGCGGCTCGGCGAACTCGGCGCGTACCACGTCAACCTGCTGCTCGGCGGCCGGATGCACTACCGCCAGGGCCGCGCGCCGGGCGTCGTCGCGACGCCGGAGCGGGCCGGGGTCTTCCAGCCCGTCGGCGACACGGTGGTGGAACGGTGGACCGGCGACTGCCGGATCCTCGCGGTGAAGATGGACCGCGAGGTCCTCGAACACCGCCTGGAGCAGCTCCTTGGCCGGTCCTTCCGCGCCCCGCTGACCCTCGCGCCCGCGCTCGACACCACCCGCGGTCCCGGCCGCAGCTGGGCGCGGCTCGTCACGACGGTCGTCCGGGACCTGCGCGAGGACCCGGAGACACTCTTCGCCTCGCCGCTGGTCGCCGCGCCGCTGCGGGAGGCCGTCCTGAACGGCGTGCTGCTCGCCGCCGACCATCCCCTGCGCGACGAACTCGCCGCCCCCGCACAGAAGTTGCGCCCGGCACCGGTGAAACGTGCGATGGACGCCGTGCAGCAGCGCCCCGACCATCCGTTCACGCCCGCGGGGCTCGCCGCCGAGGCGCGGGTCGGTGTGCGCTGGCTCCAGGAGGCGTTCCGCCGGTACGTGGGGATGTCACCGATGGCGTACGTACGGGACGTACGGCTGAACCGGGTGCACGACGAGCTGCGGGCGGCGGAACCGGGCGCGCTGAACGTGAGCGACGTGGCGCACCGGTGGGGATTCAGCCATCTGGGCAGGTTCGCCGAGCAGTACCGGGCCCGGTTCGGTGAACTGCCGTCGCAGACGCTGCGGAAGTGAGCCCGCGCGCCGGTCCGGAGGGGCTGTCGTGGTCCGGACAGCGGAGGGCTGCGTTATGCGGACAACGGTTGCGCTCAGCGGATCGTGATCGTGTCCGTACTGATTTATCGTTTCGCCTGTCGTCGGCTGGGCCGGTCGCCGTCCGAGGGTCCGTACAGCCCGCCCCAAAGACACGACCGTGACGGACCCCCGGCGATCCGGCCCGGCGTACCGCGTCGGGCCGGACCCGCGCCGCGGGTCCGGTCGCTCCCCCCTGCACTACCGTGCAACCGGACCCGCACCCCTTCCGGGCCGGGCCGCCACCCCGCCCGGCCGGGAGTCAGACGGCGGCCGGCAGATCCCCCAGGAACACCATCCCCACCGGCAGTCCGTCCTCCACCACCGGCAGCCTGCGCACCGCGTTCTCCCGCATCAGCCGCACCGCGGCCGACACCGCGTCGTCCGGCGCGACCACCACCGGGTTGGTCGTGCACACGGCATGCGCGCTGACCGTGAGCGGATCCGCCCCGTCGGCGACGGCGCGCAGCGCGATGTCGCGGTCGGTGAGCACTCCGAGCAGTGTCTGACCGTCCGTCGCCACCAGGACATGCCCGATGTCCTGGGCGCGCATCACCTGCGCGGCCTCCACCAGCGATGCGTCGGGCCGTACCGCGACGACGCCCGGTGTCATGACGTCCCTGACGAAACCAGCCATGGCGAGCAGCCCTTCCGTACGTGTCTGTGCGTCGATGCGTCGTGCCGCCGCAGTACCCAGGTCCGGCCGGTCCATGCGGGTTTGCCCGGCGCGAGTGGGGAGACCCGCCCGACCACACCCCCCACGGGCATGCTGGGAGGCAGAGGTCATGGCGGTTCTCGCTGTGTTCATCCCGGTGCTGATGCTGGGCATCGTCCTGGCGCTGGGCCGGTACGAGGAATGGCTGTTGCCGCCCGTCAAGCACATCGGACACGTCTCCGATGTCGACGAGGCGGACGCCGTACGCCGCGCACTGTGACGCGGCAGGGGCGGTGCCCCACTCCCGCGGGGCACCGCTCGCACTTGTTTGGCCGCCGGGGCAGTGGGCAGGCGACCCCTCACAGTGCTTCGGACCTGAGGCACGTCCGTGGGAGCGGCTCGCGCGCCCCGGGTGTGCCCCGACGCGGCTGCGCGCATCCCACGGTGACTCTTCAAGTCAAGGCACCGACAAGGGAGTTGCGACGCATCATGCGATCCGACACACCGCACGGGAAGGGCCACCCGCACGACGACGCCCCCGACACGGCGGGCGCCTTCCGCAGGCTCACCGCGCTGCCGCACGGACCCGAACGCGACGCGCTGCGCCAGGAAGTGGTCAAGGCCTGGCTGCCCATGGCCGAGCGGCTCGCCGGCCGGTTCCGCAACCGTGGCGAGACCCTCGACGACCTGCGCCAGGTCGCGGCCCTCGGTCTGGTCAAGGCCGTCGACCGGTACGACCCCGAGCGCGGCTGCGCCTTCGAGAGCTACGCCGTGCCGACCGTCACCGGCGAGATCAAACGGCACTTCCGCGACCACATGTGGACCCTCCATGTGCCGCGCCGGGTACAGGACCTGCGCAACCGCGTGCGGTTCGCCCAGCAGGACCTGACCCAGACCACTCCCGGCCGGGCGCCCACCGTCGCCGAGATCGCCGAGCGCGCACAGCTCTCCGAGGAGGACACGGCCACGGGGCTCGAGGCGCTCGACAGCTTCACCGCGCTCTCCCTGGACGCCGAACTGCCCGGCAGCGAGGACGGATACGCGCTGCGGGACGCGCTCGGCGGACCCGACCCCGCCCTCGACGTGGTCATCGACCGGGAGTCCGTCAAACCGCGCATCGCGGCGCTGCCGGAGCGCGAACGCGACATCCTCTACATGCGGTTCTTCGGCGACATGACGCAGAGCCGCATCGCCGAACGGCTCGGCATCTCCCAGATGCATGTCTCACGGCTCATCAGCAGGTGCTGCGACCGACTGCGCGACCAGGTGCTGCGGGACGCGGCGTGAACCGTCCCTCACCGTGACCGCCGTAACGCGAGGGCGATATGACGGGACATCACATCGACGGCCTGCGCCTCCGCCATCGAGAACGCGAGCCGCGGACCGCTCCTGAAGAGCGTGAGGACGGCCTCCACCGGTCCGTCGGCACGCGCGCAGAGCGGTACGCACAGCAGTGACGTGACCTGCGCGCGGACGAGGACGGAGGCGCCGGACGCGTCCTTGCCGAAGGCGTCCGGGTCCTCGGGTCTGACCTGGAGGACCGGCGCGCCGCCGCATGCCGCCTCGACCACGAGCGGGCACGCGGCGGGCGCCTGGGCGCGGATGTCGTCGACGGGTCCTTCGGCGGGCCCCGCCACGGCGGTACGCCGCTGGCGCGCGGCCCCGTCATCGGCGATCACCCAGTCGGCGAACCGCCCGTGCAGTACGGCGGCGGCCCGCTCCAGGACCGCCGTACGGTCCCCGGCGGGCGTCTGGAGCAGCGTGCACGTCATGGCGTCCGCCAGGTCGAACAGGGTCGCGTGCCGGGTCGCCTCGCGCAGATCGGGGCCCGGCGTCTCCCGCTCCGGAGGCCGCGCCTCCATGCGGTGCGGCTGCGGCTGCAGCACCACAAGGACCGCGGTGCGCGGTTCGGTGCCGGGGCGCAGCGCGGTGAGCGTCGCGCGGACCGGGGCGTGCGGGGCCCGCTGGAGGTGCACGGTGAGGCTCCGGTCGCCCTCGCCGCGCGCGACCGCCGCCGTCTGCGAACGGAACGCGACACGGTCGGCGTGCAGCAGGAATCCGGTCAGCGGTCTGCCGGTCGCGTAACCCGCGCGTACGCCGGTGAATCCGGTCGCCGCGAAGTTCATCCGGCGGACCACGGACTCCCGGTCGACCAGGGCGACGGGCAGCGGCAGCCGCTGGAAGATCGCCCGCAGCAGCCGCTGTTCGTCCCGGTCGCCGGAGCGTCCGCCGAGGTGCCCGTCGGCCGCGAGCCGCTCGTACGCGGGCCTCAACTGTTCGGCCACATGGTCGAGTTCGAAGATCGCCGCGTCGAGGACCGTGCCGAGGTCGCCGGCGGGAACGGAACGTGCCGTCTTCAACTCGCTGATGCGGCGCACGAAGTCCGCGAGCTCCTCGTCGAACTCATCCGTCTGGCCCATGCGTCGAACGTAGCCGCTGGGGCGGTTTTCCGGAGGAGCGGGCGGGCAGGCGAGAAGGGGAGAGGAGGAATGCGTCATGTCCCTCCTGCCCGAAACGGAACTGGAAGGGCCGGAATCCGCGCTGCCGGGGCGCAGGCTCTCGGAACTCGCCGAGCAGGCCGTTCGCTGTACGGCGGGTTGCTGCGGTGCGGGTGCGACGGTCGCGGGCGGCGGCGCCGAGCAGCCCCGCGCGGTGACCCATCCCGACCTCGCAGGACTGGTCGCCGTCCAGTTGCGGTCCGGCGAAGGACCTATTCCGGCCGCACAGGAACGCGGGGCTCCGGTGGACTCCGGTGACCTGTTGCGGGAGGAGCGGTGGCCCGAGTACCGGGCGCTCGCACTGGACTCCGGCGTACGCGCGAGCGTGACGCTGCCCTTCCAGCGGTCGGGGCTCACCGTGACGCTGAGCCTGTTCAGCTTCCGGCCCGGCGTCCTGGCCGACGCCTGGAACGGGCCCGCGCAGGCGCTCGGCGACCTCGCCACGGCGGGGCTCGTCCGGGACCGCCGCTATCGCGCGGCGCTGAGCGAGGTGGACCAGCTGGGCGAGGCGCTGCGGACACGTCCCGTGGTGGACCAGGCCTGCGGCATCGTGATGCACGTCCTCGACTGCGACCCGGAGGAGGCGTTCTCCGTCCTGCGCACCATCTCCCAGCGCTCGAACCGCCGGGTGGCGGAGGTGGCGGCGGGTCTGGTGCGGACGCGGGGGCGGGGGGTCGAGCGGGGGCTGATGGGGCTGGCCGGGGAGCGGCCGCACACGCCGCACGGCTGAAACGCGGAACGACGCGGAACGACGCGGGACGGCAGGGAACGGCAGGGGACGGCAGGGAACGACACGGGACGACTCACCCGGCCGGAGCCCGTCGCCGGGCGTGGCGTGGGGCCGCGCGGTCTCATGGGGGGATGCGGAGCGTAGGGGAAGGGCACGGGCCCGTGCGGTACGGGCCGCCGTTGCCGGAGGCGGGGCTTCCGGTGCTGCCCGAGTTCTCCGCCGTCCTCGCCGCCGCAGCGTCCCTCGCCCGCGCCGAACCCCCCGGCGGCGGCCCCGCCCTCGCGGACGCCGCGGCCGGCTACTGGACCCGCCGCGGCCTCGCGGCGGAGCGCGCGCACGTCGCCGCCGCCCCCGGCGCCCCGCCCCTCCTGCTCGCCCTCACCGCCGCCCTCGGCACGGGCGACGTCCTGCTGCCCCGCCCCTGCCCCGCCTGGTGGGCCCCGCAGGCCAGGCTGCTGGGCCGCGCGGTGTACCACGTGCCGACGCCCGCCGAGAGCGGCGGCGTGCCCGATCCGTACGCCCTCCTGGAGACCGTCCGCCGGATCCGCGACGAAGGCGGCACCCCCCGCCTCCTCATGCTCTCCGTGGCCGACGACCCGACCGCAACGGTCCCGCCCCCGGAAGTCCTGCACGAGACCGTGGAGGCCGCCTCTGACGAGGGCCTGCACATCGTCAGCGACGAGACCTGGCGCGACACCCTGCACCGGCCGCACGACACCGTCCTCATCAGCCCCGCCGAGATGGCCCCCGACCGGGTGACGGTCCTCAGCGACCTCTCGGGGGCGTTCCTGCCGCCCGGCTGGCCCGCGGCCGTGGCCCGCTTCCCGCCCACCGCACGCGGCGCCGCCCTGCGGGCCCGCACCCTCGACGTCCTCACCGCACTCGGCGCGCTCCTCGCGGCGCCGGTCGCGGCCGTGGCGTCGTACGCACTGGGCGAACCGGACCCGGTGGCCGACCGGCTGACCCGCGCCGTCAGCCTGCACGGCCGGGTGTCCGCCGCCGCGCAGCGCGCCCTGCGCGGCGCGGGCGTACTCGTCAGGCCCCCGCAGGCGGGCCGCCACATCTACGCGGACCTGGACCCCCTGCGGCCGGCCCTCACCGCCCTCGGCATCGGTGACTCCCAGGACCTGGAGGACTTCATCGGCGAACGGCTCGGCATGCCCGCCCCCGGCGGCCACCGCTTCGGCGACGACCTGGGCGCGCTGCGGGTCCGCCTGTCCACCGGCCCGCTGCTCGGCTCGACCCACCAGGAGCGGCTGGCGTCCCTCACCGCACCGGACGCGCTGGAATTGCCGCACGTGGAGCGGGCGTTGAGCATGTTCGGGGCGGCCTTCGACGATCTCCGCGCCGCAGCACAGCGAAGGGAGCCTCCTCGGTGACGCAGCAGACGCAGCAGACGCAGGCGGCAGAGCAGACCCAGCAGGCAGAGCAGACCCAGCAGGCAGGGCAGACGCGGCAGGCAGAGCTGACGCGGCAGGCAGGGCAGCTCACCCCCGGCGGGGCGCGGCTGTGGCCCAAGTCGTTCGCGGACCGGCTGACCGCGCCGCTGCCGGGGCTGCGCGCCCTGGCCCGGTTCGCCCGCGAAGGCTCGCTGCGGCCCACCCCCGAAGGCCTCGCCGACATCCAGCGGCTGCCCTTCGAACCGGGCCCGCTGCCCCGCGTCGACTCCCGCACCGTCGCCGTCACCTGGGTGGGGCACGCCAGCTGGGTCATCAGGATCGGCGGCCGCACCGTCCTCACCGACCCCGTCTGGTCCCGGAAGATCCTCGGCACCCCGGCCCGCGTCACCCCGGCGGGCGTGGCCTGGAGCGCGCTGCCGAGGGTCGACGCGGTCGTCATCAGCCACAACCACTACGACCACCTGGACGCCCCGACGCTGGCCCGACTGCCCAGGGACACCCCGGTGTTCGTGCCCGCGGGGCTCGGCCGCTGGTTCACCCGCCGCCGCTTCAGCCGGGTCCTCGAACTCGACTGGTGGGAGGCCGGTGAACTGGGCGGGGTCCGCTTCGACTTCGTGCCCGCGCACCACTGGTCCAAGCGCAGCCTCCTCGACACCTGCCGCACCCTCTGGGGCGGCTGGGTGCTGACGGACGCCGACGGGCAGCGGATCTACTTCGCGGGCGACACGGGTTATGGGCACTGGTTCGAGCGGATCGGCGCGCGCTATCCCGGAATCGACCTCGCCCTCCTGCCGATCGGGGCGTACCACCCCCGGTGGTGGCTGAAGGACGTCCACTGCGACCCGGAGGAGGCGGTGCTGGCCGCCGCCGAAGTCGGCGCGAAGCGGCTCGCGCCGATGCACTGGGGGACGTTCCTGCTCTCCGGCGAGCCGGTCCTGGAACCGCTGACCCGTGTCCGTACCGCATGGGAGGCGGCCGGGCTCGACCGCGAGGACCTGTGGGACCTGGCGGTGGGCGCGTCCCGCGTCCTGGACCGGGACTCCGTCAGCGGGCCCGCGCCTTCCGCCAGAGCGTCGGCGCCACACTGATCAACACCGTAAGACCCACCGCCACCGCCACGCCCTCCCACGGCTCGTTGAAGAGCGAGCCGCCGAGGATGCCGATCAGCTGGTACGTCACCGCCCAGGCGAGGCACGCCGGTACGTCGCCGCGGGCGAACTCGCGCAGCGGCATCCTCGCCATCAGGCACGCCAGCATCACCGGGATCCGCCCGGCCGGCACCAGCCGGGACAGGACGAGGACCAGCACCCCGTGGTCCGCGAGCTTCTTCTGCGCCTGCTCCAGCCGGTCCTCCGGCGCCCGGTCACGGATCGCCGCGAGCCACCGCGAGCCGTTCTTCGACCGCATCCCGCGCTGACCGAGCCAGTACAGGGCGAGGTCCCCGAGGAACGCGGCCAGCGCCGCGACCCCGAACACGACGAGCAGCGAGTACGGCGCCGTCTGGTGGAAGGCCACCACGGCCGCCGAGCTGACCAGGGCGCCGGTCGGCACCACCGGAACCAGCGCGCCGAGCACGATGAGCAGGAACAGCGACGGATACCCCACCGCCTGCTGCGTCGACTCCGGCGGCACCTGCGCCGCGGCGGTGAGGATCACTGGGATCCCCCCTTGGCGACCTTTGGCCGCACGCTCTCGCCGTGCGCCAGCAGATGCACCGCCGCATCGGGCGCGAGCAGCGCCGCCCGCCGCACGAACTCCGCGCCCGGCGCATGGAATTCATGCGGCCGCACGGCGTCGAGGCCGATCGGCCAGTACGTACCGAAGTGCACCGGCACCGCGCTGCGCGCCGCGAGCCGGGCCAGCGCGACGGCCGCGCGCCCCGCGTCCAGATGGCCGTGGCCCAGATAGGGCCCCCAGCCGCCGACCGGCAGCAGCGCCACGTCGACCTCACCCACCTCATCGGCCATCGAGTCGAACAGACCGGTGTCCCCGGCGAAGTATGTGCGCGCCTCGCCGCTCACCACGAAGCCCAGCGCGGGCGTGCGGCGCGGCCCGACGGGCAGCCGCCGCCCGTCGTGCAGCGCCGACACCACGCGTACGTCGAGATCGCCGACCCGCACCTCGTCGCCCGGCACGACCTCGGTGAGCCGGAGGTGGGAGAGCCTGCGGCCGAGGCCGGGCACGTCCCGGCGCGCGCCGCGCGGCAGCAGGACGCGGGTGCCGGGAGTGATCCTCGCGAGGGAGGGCAGATGCAGATGGTCGGCGTGCAGATGGGAGAGCAGCACCAGGTCGGCGACGGCGGCCCCGGGGCCCGGCAGGGCTCCTCTGCGGCGGCGCAGATGGGCGAGGCGGGCGGCGAAGAGCGGGTCGGTGAGCACCCGCAGGCCCGAGTCCTCGACGGTGCAGGTGGCATGACCCCACCAGGTGATCTCCACCGGCACTCCGGTTCCCTCCTCCGCGCGACTGTTTACGAGCCTACGGCCAGGAGTAGGGTCTTCGGCTGACGACCGAGGTGACGACCGAGGCGACGACGGCAGGGGCGAGGGGGACGCGATGGGAGACACGGCGGGCGTGACCGGGCTGCGCGTCGCGTCGATCGCGAGCCTGACGCCGCTCGAGGAACTGGACGTCGACCCCTTCCTGGTGGACTCCCGCAGCCAGCACGCGATGTGCGCGCGCTGGGCCGCCGCCCGGGGGTACGTCGTCACCCGCGAACTCGTCGTCCGGGCGCTGCCGTCCGACCACGCCGTCCTGTGGACGGACGTCGAGGCGGGCCTCGTCGACCTCTTCGTCGTGCCGAGCCGCCGCGTCCTCGACCTCGCGCTGCGCTCCGCCGACGAGTTCACCGCGGAGTGCGGCCGCCGGGGCGTACGGATCGAGACGGCGGGGCTCGCGGAGCCGGCGTACGACGCGGTGATGAAGGCACATGTCCACCGGCGCCTGTCGATGCCGACGGCCGGATACGACGGCCGATAGCGACGCCGCGCCTGTCGGACCGGTGTGACACGCTGGTGTCCGGTTCTGTCATGAAACGTGAGGCGGCGCGGCGTGGGGCGAGGGCGATGGCGGGCGGTCGGCAGTGCGCTGTGGCGGTCCGTCGCCGTATGGGTGGTCAGCACGCTCACGATGCTGGTGCTCGCCGGGATCCTGCCGGACTTCCAGCTGCAGTCCGACGACGGTGACAGCACAACCCGCATCGCCGTCACCGCCGCCCTCGGCGCGGGAGCCTTCGGTCTGCTCTCCGCCCTCGTCTGGCCGCTGCTGGTGCGGGCCCTGCTGCTCGTGCCCGCGCTGGTGCTCGGTCTTCTCGCCTTCTTCCTCAACGGCTCGCTGCTGCTGCTCGCCCTGCGGCTCATCCCGGACGGCCGGGGCGACGCCAACCCGGAGACCGCCGTGGTCGTCGCCGCCGTCATGTCGGCGGTCGCCTCCGCAACCGGCGGTGCCCTCGCCGTCCGTGACGACGACGCCTACCGCAGACGGCTCTACCGCCTGGCCGACCGCCGCCGTCGCCGAACCGAGGGCCTCGCCGGGCCCACCTCGCCCGGCACCGTCTTCCTCCAGCTCGACGGCGTCGGCCACGACGTGCTGTGCGCCGCCGCCGAACGAGGCACGATGCCCACGGTCGCGTCCTGGCTCGGCGCGGACGGCCACCCCAGCCACCGGCTCACCCCATGGCGCACCGACTGGTCGAGCCAGACCGGCGCGAGCCAGCTCGGCATCCTGCACGGCTCCAACCACGACGTCCCCGCCTTCCGCTGGTACGAGAAGGACACCGGCGAGGTGATGGTCTCCAACCGCCCCGCGTCCGCCGTCGAGCTGCAGCGCCGCGCCATCGCGCGCACCGGCGACGGCGGACTGCTCACCGTCGACGGAGCCAGCCGCGGCAATCTCTTCAGCGGCGGCGCCGACCAGCTTGCCCTCGTCCTCTCCATGGCCGCCCGGCGCGGCAAGGAGAACCGCTCCCGCGCCGGGTACTTCGCCTACTTCTCCGACCCCGCCAACGCCGTCCGCACGGCGCTGTCCTTCGTCGCCGAGGTCGTACGCGAGATCGGCGAGGCGACCCGCGCCCGGATGGCGCGCCGCCGCCCGCGCGTGAGCCGGGGCGGCCTCTATCCCCTCATTCGGGCCTTCGCGACCGTCGTCGAGCGTGACGTCGTGGTCGCAGCCGTCATAGGGGACATGCTCGCCGGCCGCAGCGCCGTCTACGCCGACCTCGTCGCGTACGACGAAGTGGCCCACCACTCCGGGCCGCACAGCGGCGACGCGGAGAAGGTCCTCCAGCGTCTCGACCGCTCCCTCGCGCTCATCGCCAAGGTCGCCGAGCACGCCCCGCGCGGCTACCGCATCGTGGTCCTCTCCGACCACGGCCAGAGCCCCGGCGAGACCTTCCGCGCCCGGTACGGCCTGGGCCTCGCCGACCTGGTCAGGGCCGGCTGCGGGCTGCCCGTGCCGCGCAGGGCGCGGCGCACCCACAGCGGCGCGGAGGCCCGCGCGGCCGTGCGCGCCGCGCTGCGCCGCCCCGTCGAGGAGGGCGCGGGCGAGCACCGCCCGGCCCGCCGCGCGGAACCCATCGTGCTCGCCTCGGGGAACCTGGGCCTGGTCTCGTTCCCCGACGTCCCGCACCGCATGACCCGCGAGGAGATCGACCGCCGCCATCCGGCGCTGCTCCCCACCCTCGCCAACCATCCGGGCATCGGCTTCCTCCTCGTACGCAGCGAGGCGCGCGGCCCGGTCGTCCTCGGCGTGCGGGGGGAGGTGTATCTCGACGAGACGCCCTGCGAACTCGGGCCGCTCGCGGACTTCGGGCCCGGCGCCGCCGACGCCGTGCGCCGCACCGACGGCTTCCCGCACACCGCCGACATCATGGTCAACTCCTGGTACGACCCCGAGGAGGGCGAAGTCCACGCGTTCGAGGAGCAGATCGGCTCGCACGGCGGACTCGGCGGCGCCCAGGGCCACCCCTTCCTCCTGTCCCCGCTCGTGCTCTCCGCGCCGCTCGAGGACGGGCATGAGCTCGTCGGCGCCGAGCAGGTCCACCAGGTCCTGCGCCGCTGGCTGAGCGAGCACGACGGACCGGAGATTCCGCTGGTGGGAGGGGTTCTGGGCAGCGCGGACGATTCTCTGTCGCAGCGCCCCACCGGCACAGCTTTTACGGTCGACGACCCGGCCGTGCAGGACAAAACACGCTGATTTTGTGCGCCCCCCGTCGTGCCCGACCATGGGCTCCGCCCGGCGATCCCGGGCACCCGGCACGATGAGAGGCACCACCCCATGCACGACACCGGAACCGTGACCCCGTCGGCTCCGGCCCCCGGCCAGGAAGCACAGCAGGCGTCCGGCACCGAGGAGCAGGCGTCCGGCGCCGACGAGCAGAGCAGGCACGCCCGCCGCTTCGGACTGCCGATCGCCACCTGCCTCGTCATGGGCAACATCATCGGCGGCGGCATCTTCCTGCTCCCGGCCTCCGTGGCCCCCTTCGGCACGATCAGCCTCGTCGCGTTCGCCGTGCTCACCGCGGGCGCCATCGCCCTCGCCCTCGTCTTCGGGCGGCTCGCCCACCGCGACCCGCGCACCGGCGGGCCCTACGTCTACGCCCGCGAGGCGTTCGGCGACTTCGCCGGGTTCCTCTCCGCCTGGTCCTACTGGGCGACCGCCTGGGTGTCGAACGCGGCGCTCGCCGTCGCCGCCGTCGGCTATCTGGACGTCCTGATACCCGTCGGCGACCACAAGTGGACGGCCTGTCTCGCCGCCCTGGTCGTCCAACTCCTGCCCGCCCTCGCGAACTTCGCGGGCACCCGGTACGTCGGTGCGGTCCAGCTCGTCGCCACCGTCCTGAAGTTCCTGCCGCTGATCCTGGTGGCCGTGGGCGGTCTCTTCTTCTTCGACAGCTCCAACCTCGGGCCGTTCCAGGCGAGCGACGACAGCCCGATCGGTGCCGTCTCCGCGTCCGCGGCGATCCTGCTCTTCTCCTACCTGGGCGTCGAGTCGGCCGCCGTCAGCGCCGGTGAGGTGCGCGACCCGCGGCGCAACGTCGGCCGCGCCACGATCCTCGGCACGCTGGGCGCCGCCCTGGTCTATCTGCTCGGCACCCTCGCGGTCTTCGGCACCGTCGCCCACGACAAGCTCGTCGGTTCCACCGCGCCGTTCTCCGACGCCGTCAACGTCATGTTCGGCGGCTCCTGGGGCGGCATCGCGGTCGCCTGCGCGGCGGTCGTGTCGATCCTCGGCGCCCTGAACGGCTGGACGCTGCTGAGCGCCCAGACGCCGTACGCGGCCGCCAAGGACGGGCTCTTCCCGCCGGCCTTCGGCCGCAAGAAGCGTGGCGTCCCCACCTTCGGCGTCCTGGTCACGGTCGTCCTCGCCGGGCTGCTCACCGTCTACAACTACTCGGCGGGTTCCAGCGGCGTCTTCGAGTCCCTCGTCCTGATCACCACGTTCACCGCGACCGTGCCCTACCTCCTGGCCACCGCCGCGCAGCTCTACTACCTGATCTCCGGGCAGGGCGAGCGCGTCCACCGCGGGCGCCTGGTGCGGGACATGACGCTCGCGGGCATCGCGTGCGGATTCTCGATGTGGCTGGTCGCCGGCTCCGGTTACGCGGCCGTCTACCAGGGCGTGCTGTTCCTCTTCGCGGGCGTGCTGGTGTACGCGTGGATGGCGGCCCGCAAGAAGCGGACCGCCACCCACTGATTCCCCGACCCCCGTCGGTTCGGGCCTCTCCCCGGGCTGTCCGGCGAGGGACTGCCGGGCGAGGGACTACCTGGCGAGCGGCGCCACCACCCAGCGGCGGGTGGTGAACATGCCGTCCGGCGGGCCGATCTCGATCAGCTTGCGGGCGGCCGGGTAGGCCTCGTTGCCCTCGATCTCGTAGCCGACGTCGAACGTGCCGGGCACGTCCCTGACCTGGGGCTCCTGCTCGGCCTTGGCGCCCTTGCCGCCCGGTTCGCCGGCCGTCACGGCGGCGAGTTCGGCGAGCAGCCGCTGCTGGGCCGCGGCCAGCGCCTTGCGCGGGTCGCGCTCCAGCGGCGCGGCAGCCGCCTTGCCGCTCTGCGGCGGCGGCGAGATGTCGGTGCTCGGCTCACGCGTGGTGCCGGTCGCCGAGCGGGTGGCGATCTGCGCCTGGACTACGGTCGCGTCGTTGTCCAGGGCCACCCGGATCAGCCCGCGGTCCGGAGTGATGACCGGTACGCCGTCGAAGACCTGCCGGAACGTCACATGGGTCTGCAGGGACACCGGCTGACCGATCTCGGAGCCGTCCTTCGCCCCGGAGTTCTGCATCAGGTCGTGCACGCTGTCGACGACGAGGTCCGCGCCTTCGGCGTGCTGCTCGGCGAACGCCCGTGCCGCGTCGACGGCCTGTTCGGTGGGCAGTTGCCGCAGATTGCGCGGGTTGGCCTCGGCGAGCTTGATCCAGCGCGACGCGTGCGGCGCGGTGGAGACGATCCGGTCACCGGAGGTGGCGCTGAGCACGCCCTGCCGCTCGACCTGCACCTCTTGCAGTGCCGCCGACGGGAAGTCGGCGATCCGGCCCATCGCGGTCAGTTCCTCGCCGGGGTTGCGCGGCGCGAGCTGCACGATCTGCGGACTGGCCGGGGCCTGCGTCAGCGGCTCCCTGAGGGTGTCGCGGGCGTAGTACCAGCGCCACGCGTACCAGTTGTCCGGCACGTGCTCGCGGTACAGGGTGCGCTCGCCGTTGAGGCGCGCGGTGGCCTCCGCCTGGGTGGCGCCGACCGCGCAGACCGAGGGCGCCTGGCCCTTGTAGATGTCCCAACTGGCGTTCAGCCACGCGTCGGTGAAGGTCTGTCCGGCCCGCCACTTCTCCCAGAACTTCTTGCCGTAGTCCGGACTGTCGATGCTGACCGTCTCGAACCCGAAGATCATCCGGAAGCCGATGTTGGGCCCCGCCCAGGTGCGGATCGGGGAGTGCCCGGAGAGCACCCGCAGCGAGGTGCAGGTGGACCAGAAGACGTAGTTGGCCTTCTCGTTGCCGAGCGCCATCCGGTTGGAGATCGCGTCGCTGCGGCCGTCCCAGACACCGCCGAGTGGCGCGAAGAAGACTCCGTTCCCGTCCATGCCGCCGTGGCCGGAGTGGTAGACGGCGACCACCGCGTCCATGCCGTACCGGTCCTGCCAGTTGTCGTAGGTCTCCTCGTACGCCCAGACCTGCGCGCCGCCGTCCGCGAACCAGAAGTTGCGGTCGTAGAACTGCTGGAGATACGCCAGCCAGCCGGTGGCATCCGCGTGCGTGTGGAAGAGAGGTGACTGGTTGACGAACTTCTGGATGCTGAACGCACCCCACCAGCCGAACGTGGAGTCGCGGTCTCCGGCCGCTCCCGGCTTCTCCGCCTCCAGCGGGGAGGGACCGCGGTCCGAGTAGTTCATGCGCATGGCCAAACCCCCTGAGATGATCTCCTCGTGCCGTGCGAGGGGGCCTCAAAGTGTCACCGCGCCGGAACCTTGCACAGTTGCCATTCCGGCCATAGCGGCAGCGCAACGCGGGGTTCGCCGCACATCAGCCGTCCCTCTGGCAGAGGCGCGCGGGGGTGGTACGCGACCGGGGTGAAGGGCGTACTGGGGCTGGGGAAACGGGTGCGGGCTGCGGTCGGCGCCGGTCTCGCCGGGGTTCCCTGGCCGCCGTCCGGCCTCGCGACGGTGCGGCCCGTTTTCATCTGGGGGGGCGCCCGGTGGCGGGCAGCCGCCCCTGCCCCGAGGGCCGGTCTGCCGCGTGCGGCGACCGCGGGTGTGATCGGATGGGGGCGGACGTTCCGTACGCACCACCCATCGGTTTCACGCACAACGCATTGAAGGGATCTCATCGTGGCTACCACGCGCTCCGCGCACACGGTCTGGGAAGGCAACCTGCTGGAGGGCAAGGGCACCGTCACCTTCGACTCCTCCGGTATCGGGGAGCAGGCGGTGTCCTGGCCGGCCCGCGCCGAGCAGGCCAATGGCAAGACCAGCCCGGAAGAGCTGATCGCCGCCGCGCACTCCAGCTGCTTCTCCATGGCCTTCTCCAACGGCCTCGCGAAGGCCGGCACCCCGCCGACCCGCCTGGTCACGTCCGCCGACGTGACGTTCCAGCCGGGCACCGGCATCACCGGCATCCACCTCACCGTCGAGGGCACCGTGCCGGGCATCGACGAGGCCGCGTTCATCGAGGCCGCCGAGGACGCCAAGGTCAACTGCCCGGTGAGCCAGGCGCTGAAGGCCACGCCGATCACGCTGACGGCGAAGCTGGCCTGACGCGGATCCGTACGCGCCGACTGTGCCGCCGTCCCTCCCGGGGCGGCGGCACAGTCGTATCCCCAGCCTCCCCCTGACCCCCCAGACCCTCAGAACCCCGGATTCACAGACGCGGCATTGACAAGGTGGCGCTCAAGTTTTGTGATGGAGGTCGGAGTACGCCGGGAAACGGGCTCGCTGTGGAAGGGGACTGGACATGGCACGTGCAGTCGGGATCGACCTCGGTACGACGAACTCGGTGGTGGCCGTCCTGGAGGGCGGCGATCCCACGGTCGTCGCCAACGCGGAGGGCGCGCGGACCACGCCCTCGGTCGTCGCCTTCGCGAAGAACGGCGACGTCCTGGTCGGGGAGGTCGCCAAGCGGCAGGCGGTCACGAACGTCGAGCGCACCGCACGGTCCGTCAAGCGCCATATGGGCGACGGGAGTTGGCGCTTCCCGGAGAGCGGCTCCGTGGACGGAACCCGGTACACCGCGCAGGAGCTGTCCGCCCGCGTCCTGCAGAAGCTGAAGCGGGACGCCGAGTCGTATCTCGGCGAGGACGTCACGGACGCCGTCGTCACCGTACCCGCGTACTTCGACGACGCCCAGCGCCAGGCGACCAAGGAGGCCGGGGAGATCGCAGGGCTGAAGGTGCTGCGGATCATCAACGAGCCGACGGCCGCCGCGCTGGCCTACGGCCTGGACAAGGGCGACGACCAGACCGTGCTGGTCTTCGACCTCGGCGGCGGCACGTTCGACGTGTCGCTCCTGGAGATGGGCGACGGCGTCATCGAGGTGAAGGCCACCAACGGCGACACCCAACTGGGCGGCGACGACTGGGACCAGCGGATCGTCGAATATCTCGTACGACAGTTCAAGAACGCGCACGGCGTGGACCTCGGCAAGGACAAGATGGCCGTGCAGCGGCTGCGCGAGGGCGCGGAGAAGGCGAAGATCGAGCTGTCGTCGTCGAGCGAGACCGACATCAACCTGCCGTACGTGACGGCCTCGGCGGAGGGCCCGCTGCACCTCGCGGAGAAACTGACCCGCGCTCAGTTCCAGGAACTGACCGCCGATTTGCTGGAGCGCTGCCGCGAACCCTTCCACCAGGCGGTGCGGGACGCGGGCATCAAGCTCTCCGCCGTCGACCACGTGATCCTGGTCGGCGGTTCGACGCGGATGCCGGCGGTGACGGAACTGGTCAAGGAACTGACGGGGCGCGATCCGCACAAGGGGGTCAACCCCGACGAGGTCGTGGCCCTCGGCGCGACGCTCCAGGCGGGCGTGATCCGGGGCGACGTGAAGGACGTCCTCCTGCTCGACGTCACGCCGCTGTCCCTCGGCATCGAGACCAAGGGCGGCATCATGACGACGCTGATCGAACGCAACACGACCATTCCCACCCGGCGTTCGGAGACCTTCTCCACGGCGGAGGACAATCAGCCCTCGGTCGGCATCCAGGTCTTCCAGGGGGAGCGGGAGATCGCCGCGTACAACAAGAAGCTCGGCGTCTTCGACCTAACGGGCCTGCCGCCGGCACCACGCGGCGTCCCCAAGATCGAGGTCACCTTCGACATCGACGCCAACGGCATCATGCACGTCTCGGCGAAGGACGAGGCGACGGGGCGCGAGCAGCGGATGACGGTCACGGGCGGCTCGGCGCTGCCCAAGGACGACATCAGCCGGATGGTGCGGGAGGCGGAGGAGCACGCGGAGGAGGACCGCAGGCGCAAGGAGGCGGCGGAGACCCGCAACCAGGCCGAGCAGCTGGTGTACCAGACGGAGCGCTTCGTGCGGGAGAACGAGGAGCGGATCCCCGCGCAGACCCGCACCGAAGTGGAGGCGGCGGCGGGGGAGTTGAAGGATCTCCTGAAGAACAAGGGCGAGGACACGGTGGCCCTGCGCACGGGCGCGGAAAAGCTGGCTGCCGTGAGCCAGAAGATGGGCCAGGCGATGTACGCGAATCCTGCCGAGGGCGCCCAGGACCAGGCCCCCGCGCAGTCCCCCGCGGAGGAGGGCGTGGTGGACGCGGAAATCGTGGACGAGGAGAAGCGGGACGGGGCCGCCGGGAACTAGGACCCCGTCTTCTCCCAGCCCCGCCGCTCCGGCCGCGCCCCCACCCTCCGGGGATCCCGCGCCCGGTACACCACATACGGCCGGAACAGATACTGCACCGGCGCGCTGAACATGTGGATCAGGCGGGTGAACGGGACGAGGGCGATCAGGGTCATGCCGATCACCGCGTGGATCTCGTACAGGACCGGGACGCCGGACATCATGTCGATGTCCGGCTGGAGGGTGAAGAGCGACCGGGCCCAAGGTGCGATCGACTCCCGGTAGTTGTAGCCGTCCCCCGACGCGTGCGTCAGCTTCGCCACCATGCCCAGCACGATCGCGCCCAGCAGGACGACGTACATCACCTTGTCGTTCGCCGTCGTCGCCCGGAACACCGGCGCGTTCGTCCGCCGCCGGTACAGCAGCAGCAGAATCCCGGCCACCAGCATGATCCCGGCCGCCGTACCCCCGTACAGCGACAGCAGGTGATACGTGTGCTCCTCGACGCCCAGCTTCTCCGTCCACGACGCGGGGACGAACAGGCCGACGAGATGACCCACGAGCACGAAGAGGATGCCGTAGTGGAACATCGGTGAAGCGACGTTCAGGAGCTTCGACTCGTACACCTGCGAAGACCGCGTCGTCCAGCCGAACTTGTCGTAGCGGTAGCGCCAGACGATCCCCGCGACCAGCAGGACGAAGGCGACGTACGGAAGCACGCCCCACAGCAGTGTCTTCATGAGGGTCGCTCCCCGGTGAGTGCGAAGGGTTCCAGCCCGCCGAACGGTTCCAGGCCGACGTCCTCGCGCGGCGGCCCGGAACGGGCCAGCGCCAGCGCCTGAGCCCGGTCCTTCGGCGAAGGCCCCGGCAGCGACCCGCACACCGCGTCGAGCACGGCCGCGTACGGAGTCCCGAAGTCGCTCAGCGCGAGCCGCAACAGCTCAAGCCCGCTGCGGTGTTCGAGCAGCAGCAGCGGCCCCGCGTGCGCCGAGAACTCGAGGACCGCCGGCAGGAAGTCCGGCAGCTCCTCGCCGGTGAACTCCATGCCGTGCTCGCGGTAGACCTCCTTGAAGCGGACCAGCGACATCCCGCGCCGCCGCGTGTCGCCGTCCCGCCACCAGCTCAGATACAGGCTGTGCCGGTTCTTGAAGTCGAAGACCTGGACGTAGTGCGCCGCGAGTTCCCGCGGGTCGGTGGCGGCCGCGTGCGCGAGGAAGTCGCCGAGCCCCGCCGGTGCGGCCGCCGTGAGCAGCGGAAGCCGGTCGTGGAACTCGTCGTCCGGGTAGGCGAGACAGTGTGCCGCCGCCTGGTACAGCACGGCATCGTCGGACCTCACAGCTCGCCCTCCCTGCCCGCGCCCGGCTGTTCGTCGGCCGTCTGCCGCTTCCGCAGCGCGTGGAAGTTCTCGATGGTGACCAGCGGAAGCTGCTTGCGTCCCGAGTCCTGGCCGAACGGCCCGTCGCCGCCCATGCCCGGACCGTCCTCGTAGTCGAGGCTGCACGAGTCGGGAAGCGCCGATTCCTCCAGGCGGCGCGCGTCGCCGACGGCCGCGGTCGGGATGACATAGCGGTCCTCGTACTTGGCGATGGCGAGCAGCCGGTACATCTCCTCGATCTGAGGGCCCTTCATGCCCACCGACTCGGCGACCGAACTCTCCGGCCGTTCCCCGAGGTTGATGGCCCGCATGTGCGCCCGCATCGCCGCCAGCCTCTCCAGCGAGGCCCGCACCGGACCCACGTCACCGGCCGTGAAGATCTCCGCCAGGTATTCGAGCGGGATGCGCAGGGTGTCGATGGCACCGAACAGATTGTCCAGGTCCTCGCCGTCGTGGCCGGTCTCGCTCAGTGCGTCCACCACCGGGGAGAGCGGCGGGATGTACCAGACCATGGGCATCGTCCGGTACTCCGGGTGCAGCGGGAGCGCCACCTGGTACTTGGAGATCAGCGCGTGCACGGGGGAGCGGCGCGCCGCCTCGATCCAGTCGTACGAGATCCCGGAGCGCTCGGCGTCGCGCCGCACGTCCGGGTCCTCGGGGTCGAGGAAGACGCCCAACTGAGCCTCGTACAGCTTGTGTTCATCGGGCTCGGAGGCCGCCGCCGTCACCTTGTCCGGGTCGTACAGAATGACGCCGAGATAGCGCAGCCGGCCCACGCACGTCTCCGAGCAGACGGTGGGCAGGCCCACCTCGACGCGCGGGTAGCACATCGTGCACTTCTCGGCCTTGCCCGTGCGGTGGTTGAAGTAGACCTTCTTGTACGGGCAGCCGGTCACGCACTTGCGCCAGCCCCGGCAGTGGTCCTGGTCGACGAGGACGATGCCGTCCTCCTCGCGCTTGTACATCGCGCCCGAGGGGCAGGACGCCACGCACGCCGGGTTCAGGCAGTGCTCGCAGATGCGCGGCAGATAGAACATGAAGGTCTGCTCGAAGGCGAACTTGACCTTCTCTGCGGCCTGTTGGCGGGTCTTCTGCACCATCGGGTCGAGGTCCCCGTACTGCGGGGCGCCGCCGAGGTTGTCGTCCCAGTTCGACGACCACTCGATCTTCATGGGTTTGCCGCTGATCAGGGAGCGGGGCTCGGCGACCGGGTAGTCGTCGCCGAGCGGGGCGTCGGTGAGGTTCCTGTACTCGTACGTCCAGGGCTCGTAGTAGTCCTTGATCTCCGGCAGCCTGGGGTTGGAGAAGATCTCCAGGAGGGACTTGATCCGGCCGCCGTTCTTCAGCCTCAGGGCGCCGCGCCTGTTCAGCTCCCAGCCGCCGCGCCACTTCTCCTGGTCCTCGTAGCGGCGCGGATAGCCCTGGCCCGGACGGGTCTCGACGTTGTTGAACCAGACGTACTCCATGCCGTCCCGGTTGGTCCACGCCTGCTTGCAGGTGACCGAACAGGTGTGGCACCCGATGCACTTGTCGAGGTTCATCACCATCGCGATCTGGGCCATCACACGTCGCTGAGTGGCTTCGCCACGGGGCATCAGTACGTCACCTCCTGGCTGCGGCGGCGGATGACCGTCACCTCGTCGCGCTGGTTTCCGGTCGGGCCGAGATAGTTGAACGCCCACGACAACTGGGCGTAGCCGCCGATGAGATGGGACGGCTTGAGGATGAGCCGGGTCAGTGAGTTGTGGATGCCGCCCCGCTTTCCGGTGGTCTCCGTCTTGGGGACGTTCACCGTGCGCTCCTGTGCGTGGTGCATGTAGACCGTGCCGGCCGGCATGCGGTGCGAGACGACCGCCCGCGCCACCACCACGCCGTTCCGGTTGACCGCCTCGATCCAGTCGTTGTCGCGTACGCCGATCGCGTCGGCGTCCTGCGGTGCCATCCAGATGGACTGGCCGCCGCGCGACAGGGACAGCATGAAGAGGTTGTCCTGGTACTCGGAGTGGATCGACCATTTGTTGTGCGGCGTGAGGTATCGGACCGTCACCTCCTTTTCGCCGTCCGGGCCGAGGCGTGGCTCCCCGAACAGGCGGTTCATGTCGAGGGGCGGCCGGTACACGGGCAGCGCCTCGCCCAGCTCGTGCATCCAGTCGTGGTCGATGAAGAAGTGCTGGCGTCCGGTGAGGGTGTGCCAGGGCTTCAGATGCTCGGTGTTGAGGGTGAACGCCGTGTACCGGCGCCCGCCCGACTCGCTGCCCGACCACTCCGGCGAGGTGATCACCGGCACGGGGGCCGCCTGGGTGTCGGCGTACGTGATGCGCTTGCCCTCGTGCTCGGCGGCCAGATGAGCCATCTCCTGGCCGGTGCGCGCCTCCAGGGTGTGGAAGCCCTGGGTGGCCAGGCGCCCGTTGGTCGTGCCGGACAGGGCCAGGATGGTGTTCGCGGCCTTGATCGCGGTGTCCAGGGCGGGGCGGCCGTCGGCGGGTCCACCGCGTACGACACCATTGCGTTCCTTCAACTCCTCGACCTCCTGGTCGGGTTGGAACGCGATGCCCTTCACCGGCAGCCCCAGCTTCTCCACCAGCGGTCCGAGCGAGGCGAACTTCGCGCCGATCGCGGTGTAGTCCCGCTCGACGACCGTCAGGTTCGGCATCGTCCTGCCCGGCACCGGCTCGCACTCGCCCTTGCGCCAGTCGAGCACCACACCGCCGGGCTGCGCTGTCTCGCCCGGCGTGTCGTGCTGGAGCGCCGTGGCGACGACGTCCTTGCGTACGCCGAGATGCTCGACGGCCAGTTCGCTGAGCCGGTCGGCGATCGCGCGGAACGTGTCGAAGTCGGTGCGGGCCTGCCAGGGCGGGTCGACGGCCGGTGTGAAGGAGTGCACGTAGGGGTGCATGTCGGTGGTCGACAGATCGTGCTTCTCGTACCAGGTCGCCGCGGGAAGGACCACGTCCGAGAGGAGCGTCGACGACGTCTGGCGGAAGTCGAGCGAGACGAGCAGATCGAGCTTCCCCTCGGGCGCCTCGTCACGCCATGTGACCGTAGAGGGCCGCTCGTTCGGCGCCGCCTCCGCCGCCCGCAGCGAGGAATGCGTACCCAGGAGATGCTTGGTGAAGTACTCGGCGCCCTTCGCCGACGAACCCAGCAGATTGGCCCGCCACAGCGTCAGGACGCGCGGCCAGTTCTCCGGCGCGTCCGGGTCCTCGCACGCGAATTTCAGCGAGCCCGCCTTGAGCTCGTCCACGACACTGGCCACCGGATCGGCCGAAGTGGCGCCCAGATCAAGGGAGTTGCGGTCGAACGTCGGATACGACGGCATCCAGCCGGTCCGCGCCGAAAGGGCCAGACAGTCCGCGCCCGTCATCCCGGCGAACCGGCCCTCGCCCAGCGGCGAGGCCAGCACGTCCGCCGCGAACCTGTCGTAGCGCCACTGGTCGGTGTTGAGGAACCAGTACGCGGCGCCGATCATCTGCCGCGGCGGCCTGCTCCAGTCGTTGCCGCTGGCCAGCGTCGCCCAGCCGGTCGCCGGACGGCACTTCTCCTGACCGACGTAGTGCGCCCAGCCGCCGCCGTTGCGCCCCTGGCAGCCGGTCAGCTGGAGCAGCGCGAGGAACGCGCGGTAGATCGTCTCGGAGTGGAACCAGTGGTTGGTCCCCGCGCCCATCAGGATCATGCAGCGGCCGCGCGACCGCTCGGCGGTCCGCGCGAACTCCCGCGCGATCTTCACCGCCTTCGCGGCCGGCACCGACGTGTGCGCCTCCTGCCAGCCGGGGGTGCCGGGCGTGGCGGCATCGTCGTACGAAGCGGGCCACTCGCCCGGCAGCCCCTCGCGCCCCACGCCGTACTGCGCGAGCAGCAGGTCGAACACCGTGGTGACCAGCGGCCCGTCCTGCCCGCCGAGCCGCGTCGCCGGGACACCCCTGCGCACCACGTCGCCGCGGCCCTGGCCGTGCGTGCCGCCGTCGGTGTCGAAGCGCGGGAGCAGCACCTCGACCCCCGCCGCGACGTCCGAGCCGTGCAGCGACAGCTGCGGCGAGATACTGCCCAGCTCCAGGTTCCACTTGCCCTTGCCCGACTCGGTCCAGCGGAAGCCGAGCGAGCCGTTGGGGACGGCGGGCTGCCCGGTGTTCTCGTCCAGAACCGCCGTCTTCCAGTCGGCGCCCTCGCCGCCCTGGCCGAGGTCGGTGGCGCGCAGGAACTTCGACGGCACGTACGCCCCGTCCCGCTCGGTCAGCGTCACCAGGAACGGCAGATCGGTGAACCTGCGTACGTAGTCGGTGAAGAAGTCCGTCGAGCGGTCGACGAAGAACTCCTTGAGGATCACATGCCCCATCGCGATGGCGAGCGCGCCGTCCGTGCCGGGATGCGGATGCAGCCACTCGTCGGCGAACTTCGCGTTGTCCGCGTAGTCCGGCGCCACGACCACGACCTTCTGGCCCCGGTAGCGCGCCTCGGCCATCCAGTGCGCGTCCGGCGTCCTGGTCACCGGGACGTTCGAGCCCCACATCATCAGATACGCGGCGTCCCACCAGTCACCCGACTCCGGTACGTCGGTCTGGTCGCCGAAGACCTGCGGCGAGGCCACCGGAAGATCCGCGTACCAGTCGTAGAAGGAGAGCATGGGAGCGCCGATCAGCGACATGAAACGGGCGCCCGCCGCATGCGACACCATCGACATCGCGGGGATCGGGGAGAAGCCGGCGACGCGGTCCGGGCCGTACTTCTTGATGGTGTGGACATGCGCCGCCGCGATGATCTCGACGGCCTCGTCCCAGCTCGCCCGCACCAACCCGCCCTTGCCGCGCGCCTGTTGATAGGTGCGGCGGCGCTCCGGGTCGTCCTGGATGTCCGCCCACGCGGCGACGGGATCCTTCAGGCGGCCCTTCGCCTCCCGGTACATCTCCAGGAGGACGCCGCGCAGATACGGGTAGCGGACGCGGGTCGGGGAGTACGTGTACCAGGAGAACGCGGCGCCCCGCGGGCAGCCGCGCGGCTCGTACTCGGGCCGGTCCGGGCCGACGCTCGGATAGTCCGTCTGCTGGGTCTCCCAGGTGATGATGCCGTCCTTGACGTACACCTTCCAGCGGCAGGAGCCCGTGCAGTTCACCCCGTGCGTCGAGTTCACGACCTTGTCGTGGCTCCACCGGTCGCGGTAGAAGGCGTCCCCGTCCCGGCCGCCGGTCAGGGCCACGCTGTGCAGGTCGGGGGCGGCGGTGCCGCGGCGGAAGAACTTTCCCGCGCGCAGCAGCGCGGCGGCGGGCTCGGTCGTCTCTGTCACCCTGGAGCTCCCTAGGTCTGCCTTCGACGAACCTAGGCGGGGCGGCGGTGGCGCACCTGTCGGCAGCCGCCGAACGGGTTGCCGGACGGGCCGCCCGGTGGCGCTTCCTCCGAGGTGGGACCGTCATTACCTCGGAGGTAATCGACCGTGCGGCGCGCTCCGGGGAGAGTGGTCTCACCGGATCCGGTCCGGCGCACTCCGGACCGGGCCCGGGCCCCCGAACTGCTCTCCCCACCGCTTGGAGGCGAACCGACATGTCCGCGTACTCGCTCACCGCTCTGGCCCGCACCACCGACCCGCGGATGATGCTGCGCCGCTTCCTCGGCTTCGACTCCGTAGTGACCACCGGGAACGGCATCGCGTATGTCGCCGCCTCGGGCCCGCTGGGGGACTTCCTCGGCGTCGACTCGGGCCTGCTGTTCGGGCTCGGGGTCTTCCTCACCGTCTACGGCATCGGCGTCGGCCTGCTCGCCGCCCGGCAGAGCCCGCCCGCACTGCCCGTCCAGGCGGTGGTCGAGGCCAACGCCGCCTGGGCGGTGCTCAGCGTCGTCGCCCTCGTCGCCTGGCTGACGCCGACCACGGCGGGCGCGGTGTGGATCCCGCTGCAGGCCCTGACCGTCGGCGGATTCGCCGCTCTCCAGTACGCGGCGCTGCGCGCGACGAAGGGGTAGCCCCGCGCCCTGGAGGCGGGGCCGGGACCAGGGCCGGGGCCGCATGCGGCACCGGCCCTAGCCCTGCAGGTTCTGCAGATACTTCGTCGTCGCCGGGTCGGCCGGGAGGAACGTCTCGATGGCCAGCTCGGCGACCGTCACGTCCAGCGGGGTGTTGAACGTCGAGATGGACGAGATGAAGGAGAGGATCTGCCCGTCGTGCTCGATCCGCAGCGGCAGCGCGAAATAGGGCACATCCGTCCCGGCCTCGAAGGCGTCCACGCCGGGATCCTCCACCGGATACGCCGCCACCTCGTCGTACACCGCACGCAGCGCGTCCGACCGGTCCAGCGAGATCTGCCGCTCCATCTGATGCAGCAGATGGGCCCGCCACTCCCGCAGATTGCGGATCTTGGGGGCGAGGCCCTCCGGGTGCAGCGCGAGACGCATCGTGTTCAGGGGCGGCGCCAGGAGGTGCTCCGGTACGCCGTCGAGGAGCATCACGATGCCGCGGTTCGCCGCGACCACGTCGTACGTCGCGTCGACGACCAGCGCCGGATAGGGCTCATATCCGTTCAGGAGCCGCTCCAGGCTCTCCCGGAGCGCACCCATCGAGGGGTCGTCCAGGGGCGTCTCCCGGAAGCGGGGCGCGTAACCGGCCGCCAGGAGCAGGGAGTTGCGGTCACGCATCGGTACGTCGAGATGCTCGGCCAGGCGCAGCACGATCTCCTCGCTGGGGCGCGACCGGCCGGTCTCGATGAAGCTGATGTGCCGCGCCGACGAGTCCGCGCGCAGGGCCAGTTCCAGCTGGCTGACCCTTCGCCGCTCACGCCAGCCGCGCAGGAGGGGACCGACTCCGGAGGATGGATTCGCCTGTGGGGGCGCGACAGTTGTCATACCCCAGACGGTAATCGATGGGGTGGCCTCGTGCGGGTGGCGGCCGGGTGCGCGCCGCCGCCGCCGACACGCTGACCGGCCCTGGTTGTGGCAGGGTGAGGAAGGTACGCACCTGTGTACGTCCCACCTGTCCGACGCCCGGGAAGGAGCGTGGCGATGGCTGTCGAACCGCTGTCACAGAAGGATGTCGAGGAACGGCTCGCGGAGCTTCCCGGCTGGTCCCTCGACGGCGACCGGATCACCCGCTCGTACCGCCTCGGCTCGCACTTCGCGGCGACCGCGATGGTCGTGCACATCGCGCAGGTCCAGGAGGAGCTGGGCCACCACTCCGACCTGACCCTCGGCTACGACTCCGTGGCGCTCTCCGTGAACACGCACAGCGCGGGCGGCGCGATCACCGCGCTCGACCTCGAACTCGCCCGCAGGGTGGAGGAACTGGCGCCGGGGCACGGGGCGGTCTGAGGGCCGATGCTGGACTACGGCAAGGAAGCCGGCCGGTACGACGCCTCACGCGGCGGCGAGCCCCGCGCCGCCGCCGCTGCCGAGGCGGTCCTCGGCCTGGTGCCGCCGGGCGCCCGCGCCCTGCTCGACGTGGCCTGCGGGACGGGCCTGGTCACCCAGCGGCTGGCCCGGCCCGGACTGCGGGTGACGGGGGTGGACGCGGCGGACGGCATGACGAGGATGGCGGCGGCCCGCGTCCCCGGCTCCGTCGTCCTCGGGGACAGCCGCCAACTCCCCTTCCCCACGTCTTCGTTCGACGCCGTCAGCACGGTCTGGCTGCTCCACCTGTTCGCCGACGGCGAGGCGGTCTCGGAAGTCGTCGCCGAGTGCGCGCGGGTGCTGCGGCCCGGCGGGGTCTACGTGACGACCGTCGACAAGGCCGCGGCGCACGACGTGGGCAGCGACATCGACGCGGTACTGGCCGGGCGTCCGATCCGCACGCCTCCCGACCGCGCGGAAGCGGTGCGCTCCCACGCGGCGGCGCACGGCCTGACGGAGCAGTCGCGGGCGCGTTTCCGGGGCCACGGTCAGGGACGGTCACCGCGCGGCACGGTCGACGACCTGTACCGCGGCTGGTTCACCCAGCTGCCTCCGGACGCCCCGCTGACGGCGCGGTTCGCGGCGCGCCTCGCGGAGCTGCCGGACCAGGAAGTACCGCGCGCGGACCCGGAGTTCACGCTCCTCTCCTTCCGGAAGGAGCCGGCGGAGGCGCAGGCGTAAGGGACCGGCTGTTGCCGAAACAGCAAAGAGCCTGGCCATCGACAGCCACCGACGAGCAGGCTGGAAGCCGTCCCGGAGGGCCCTCCCGATCACCCGGTTCACACTGAAGGCGGCGGCAGAAGATGCCAAGAGAAGCAGACCAAACGCACCCCGGAGCGCACGCCCACTCCGACCCCCACGCCCACTCCCACGCCCACGCCCACTCCCATCACCACGACGACATCGACTGGGCGACCATGGGGCCCATGCTGGAACGGTCCGCGGAGATCGCCGGGCCGCAGAACCGCGAGATCGCCGCGTGGCTGCGCGCGTGGAAGCCGGAGCCGACCCTGATCGCGGACGTGGGCAGCGGCTCGGGCAGCATCTCCTTCCTCCTCGCCGAGCTCTTCCCCAAGGCGGAGGTGCTCGCCGTCGACCCGGCGGAGCCGCTCCTGGAACGGGCGAGGGACCGCGCCGCCCGCGAGGGCCTGACGGACCGCGTCCGCACCGTCAGGGCGGAACTCCCGGAGGGAATAGCCGAGTTGCCGCCGGCGGACCTCCTCTGGAGCGGCCGCGCCCTGCACCATGTGGGCGACCAGCAGGCGGCCCTGTCCGCGCTGGCCGACCGCCTGGCACCGGGCGGCGCACTGGCCCTCCTGGAGGGCGGCCTCAGCCCCCGCACCCTGCCCCGCGACATCGGCTTCGGCCGCCCGGGCCTCCAGACGCGCCTCCACCTGGCCGACGAACAGTGGTTCACACAGATGCGGCGCGACCTGCCGGGCGCCAAGTCGGTCACGGAGGACTGGCCGGCGCTCCTGACGGAGGCAGGCCTGCGCCACGCGGCCACCCGCAGCTTCCTCCTGGACCTCCCGGCCCCGCTCTCCATCACGGCCCGGGCGCACGTCGTCGGCGAACTCACCCGGCGCCGAGAGATGCACGCGGACACCCTGGACCCCGAAGACCTCCGCACGCTCGACCGCCTCCTGGACGAGACCGACGAGCAGAGCCTGCATCACCGGCCCGATGTGTTCCTGCTGTCGGTGCAGACGGTGCATGTGGGGGTGAAGGGGGAGTAGGCGGGGCGGAGAGAGGCGGCGGACATGAGTGTCGCCCCCGGCCGGGTGGCCGAGGGCGACACAGTGCCTGCTGCCGAAGAAACCGAACCGGCGTCAGACCACGTCGAACGTCTTCGGATCCGGCCCCAGCCGCCGGTCCTCGTTCAGGGCGCTGATCGCCGCCATGTCCTCGGGGTCGAGCTCGAAGTCGAAGACCTCGATGTTCTCCTTGATCCGGGACGGCGTCACGGACTTGGGGATCACCACGTTGCCCAGCTGGATGTGCCAGCGCAGGACGATCTGGGCGGGCGTACGGCCGTGCTTCTGGGCGATGGCGACGATCGCGGGGACCTCCAGGAGGCCCTTGCCCTGGCCGAGCGGGGACCAGGCCTCCGTGGTGATGCCCTGTTCCGCGTGGAACTCGCGGGCGGCGCGCTGCTGGAGGTGGGGGTGGAGCTCGATCTGGTCGACCGCGGGGATGACCGACGTCTCGGCGAGCAGCCGCTCCAGGTGCTCGGGCTCGAAGTTCGAGACGCCGATGGACTTGGCGCGGCCGTCGGCCTGGATCTTCTCGAGCGCCTTGTACGTGTCCACGTACAGGTTCTTGGCGGGCAGCGGCCAGTGGATGAGATACAGGTCCACATAGTCGAGGCCCAGCTTCTCCAGCGAGGCGTCGAAGGCGCGGAGCGTGGCGTCGTAACCGTGGTCGGAATTCCAGACCTTCGTGGTGACGAAGAGCTTCGCGCGGTCGATGCCGGACGCGGCGATGGCCTTGCCGGTGCCCTCTTCGTTGCCGTAGATGGCCGCGGTGTCGATGCTGCGGTACCCGGCCTCCAGTGCCGTCGCGACGGCCGTCTCCGCCTCGTCGTCCGGTACCTGCCAGACGCCGAAGCCGAGCTGCGGCATCTCGATGCCATTGTTCAGGATGATCGGGGGGACCTTGCTCACGAGCTCTCGATCCTTAAGTCGTCGGGTGGTACTCCCATGGTCAACGATCAGGTGCGGTGCTGCATTCCTTGACCACTACCGGGTGAAGTACCGGCGATTTCTGGTCCGCACCATTGACCGCGTTCCGTCATGCCGGGACCCTATTGCACGTCGCTGAACATGGGACACTCATGTGAACGCCGGGTGAATCCTGGCTCCCGCGTTCGGCCACTCGCTCCTGAACCCCCACTCTTCAGGAACGCGGCGAAGCCCGCACGAAGGAACACGAGACTCCCACGAAAGTCCCCGCCACAAGCCCTGCGGCGGAAGACCTCGCGAGCCGGCAGACCCCCGCGTACGAGGTCGTCGAGACCGCGCCCGAAGTGACCGCGTACCGCCGCGCCGACCGGTAGCCCCGCCGCCATGCCGCTGCACGTGCTCGGCACCACGGCGGGCGGCGGGCTGCGCCAGTGGAACTGCGCGTGCCCCGGCTGCACTGGGGCACGCGCCCACCCGGAGCGCCGCCACCGGCACGCCTCGCTCGCCGTCCGCGCGGCACCGGGGCGTTGGTACGTCGTCAACGCCGTACACGTCGGTCCGGTGGCGTGAGTTGACCGACGCCGGATGTGTGCTGGGCGGTGGCGGTGGGGTGATCAGAGCCAACTCCGTTCCCCTGTCCGGAAAGCGACCCCGCTATGCCGTCAACCGCCCAGGCGGCGGCGAACATTGGCCGGTGGCACTGCAACTGCGCGGCGGGGCCCGTCACGGGTCCCGGCGGCACGGCGCACCGGCTCGCACGACTGCCGGGGCGCTGCCTCTACACCCACCTCAACAACACCAACCCCTTGGGGAATCCACACGCCGAGCAGCACAAGCTCCTCGCCGAGTGGGGAATCGAAGTCGCGGCGGAACGGATGGTGATCGAGCTGTGACGGCTCCCTGGACACCCGGCGAGTTCACGGAACGGCTGCGCGCCGTCTCCGCCGAGCGCTACCACGACCGGCACCCCTTCAACGTACGCATGCACGAAGGCACCCTCACCCCCGACGAGTTGCGCCGCTGGATCGTCAACCGCTTCCACTACCAGCGCCACATCCCGGTCAAGGACGCCCTGATCCTCGCCAAATTCGACGATCCCGGACTGCGGCGCGGCTGGCTGCGGCGCATCCAGGACCACGACGGGGAGAAGGAGGGCGACGGCGGCATCGAGCGCTGGCTGCGGCTCGGCGAGGCCGCCGGGATCGCGCGTGACGTGCTGCTCGACGTCTCCCGTGTGCTGCCCGGCGTACGGCTCGCGGTCGACGGGTACGTCAACTTCTGCCGCCTCAGGCCCGCCCTCGACGCCGTCGCCGCCTCGCTCACCGAGCTGTCCGCGCCGGAACTCATGCGGACCAGGATCGACGCCTTCGAGCGCCACTATCCGTGGATCGAGCCGGAGGGCCTCGCGTACTTCCGTACGCGGGTGGAGCAGGGCGGCCGGGACGGGCAGGAGGCGCTCGGGCTCGTCCTGGAGTGGGCGCGCACCCGACCGGAGCAGGAACGCGCCGTGGCCGCGCTCGGCTTCAAGTGCGACGTCCTGTGGACGCTCCTCGACGCGATCGACCGCGGCCAGGGGCGCGCCTGATGGGCCCGGACCGGCGGCCCGCGCTGGCCCGCTTCGGTGCCCCACGAGGGGGTCCGCGCCCTGGTGGAGGGCGCCGCGGACGGCCGCGGGGCGCAGCCCTTCACCTACCGGGCGTACCCGAACGAGGTGACGGCGCTGAAGGGGGAGCGGCTCTGGCTCTCCACCACCAACGCGGACAACGACGGGGGAGAGCCGGACGGTTCGGACCGGATCTTCCGGGTGACGATCGGCCAGCTCACCGTGGAGCGCCCCCTCACGCGGCCGCCGTGCCGAGATACGCGTCGCGCACCTTCGGGTCCGCGCGGACCTCGGCCGGCGTGCCCCGCGCCAGGACGGCGCCCAGGTCGAGCACGACGACACGGGCGCACAGCTCCATCACGAACGCGACGTTGTGCTCGACGAGCAGCACGGCGCAGCCCTCTTCGTCCGCGAGGTGACGGATGACAGATGACAACTGACCACGTTCGTCAGCTGTCATCCCGGAGGCGGGCTCGTCCAGGAGCAGCACCCTGGGCGGGTCCGCCACCGCGCGGGCCAGCTCCACCATGCGGGCGCGGCCGACAGGGAGCGCGCCCGCGTAGTCCTCGGCCAGGGCGTCAAGCCCGCACTCGCGCAGGACAGTTGCCGCCCTGTCGCGCCGCTCCTTCTCGTACGTACGTCGAGTCGGCGAGGCGAGGAGATCGGCCGCGAACCCGCCGCCACCGCCCCGCCACTCCTGCGCGACCACCAGATTGTCCGCGACGGTGAGCTGACCGAAGAGCTGCTGGCGCTGGAAGGTGCGGCGCATGCCGTGCCGTGCCCGCCAGACGGGGGAGCGGCGCGTGATGTCGGCGCCGTCCAGGAGGACCCGGCCTTCGTCGGGGCGGCGGATGCCGGAGACGACGTCGAACAGGGTGGTCTTTCCCGCCCCGTTGGGGCCGATCAGCCCGCAGACCTCGCCGGGGCGCACGGTCAGGTCGACTCCCGTGAGGGCCCGGATGCCGCCGAAGCGGACGCCGATGCCGCGTGCTTCGAGGACGTACTCGTCACCGCTCATTGCTGCCCACCTCTTCCGTGCGGTCCTCGGCTCGGTCCTCGGCCGCGATGCCCAGGTACGCCTCGGTGAGGCGGTCCGCCTGGACCTCCTCGCGGGGGCCGCACCACGAGACCCGGCCCTGGGAGAGGTAGGCCACCGTGTCGGCGAGGCCCAGGATCTCCGCCGCCTTCTCCTCCACCAGGAGCAACCCCGTTCCGGCGTCGCGGAGTTCACCGAGCAGCCGGAAGACCTCGTCGACGACGCGGGGGGCGAGGCCCAGGGACGGTTCGTCGGCGATGAGTACGGCGGGCGGGTGCTGGAGCAGTGGTGCGAGGGCGAGCATCTGCTGCTCGCCTCCGGAGAGGGAGCCCGCGGTGATTTTCCGCCGGGCGGCGAGGCTGCCGAAGCGGTCGTAGACGGCGTCGCGGTCCGCCCTGTCCGGGAGGCGGAGGGCGAGGTTCTCCTCGATGGTGAGGGAGGGGAAGATGCCGCGGCCCTCGGGGGCGAGCAGGACGCCTGCGCGGGCGCGGGTGACGGCGCTGTGGCGCGTGGCGTCGGACCCGGCGATGCGTATCTCGCCCTGGGTGGGCGCGAGGAGCCCCGCGGCGACCTTGCAGGTCGTGGACTTGCCTGCCCCGTTGGGGCCGAGGAGGGCGACGATTTCTCCCGGGTGGACAGTGAGGGTCACGCCGTGCAGGACGGGGGCGCCGTTGTACCCGGCGTGGAGGTTGTCGAGGGCGAGGGCGGAGGTTTCTCTTTCCCCGACCCCGACCCTTTCCGAAACCGGGGGCTCCGCCCCCGGCCCCCCGTATCGGCCTCTGGCCTCGTCCTCAAGCGCCCGACGGGCTGAGACGATCCCCCCGGTGCTTGGTAGTTCAGGCCCGTCCGGCGTTTGAGGGCGGACTCGGCGAAGCCGGTGATCGACGGTCACCCCACTGCCGGAGGCAGCTCGCCGCCGATGCATCCGCACCGAAACCGCCGCGCAGTACCCGTCCGGATCATTGGCGAGAGCCAACCCCGCCAACCCGAACAAGATCACCGGCAGCTGCGTCGACTCCGTCACATAGTCCGCCACCACATGCGGCACCACCGCGAACACCAGCCCCGCCACCACCGCGAACTGCGGCCTCCGTACCCCCGCGGCCACCACCACCGCCAGCCACACGAGCCCCGTCATCGCGGTGAAGTCCGTAGCCGTGATCCGGGTGTTGAACGACGCGTACATCACGCCGCCGAACCCCGCGAGCCCCGCCGACAGCGTAAAGAGGAGCAGCTTCGTACGGATCACGGAGACCCCCGAAGCCATCGCCGCCGCCGGAGCGGACCGCACCGCCAGCATCGCCCGCCCCGTCGCCGAGTTCCGCAGCGCGCTCAGCGCGGCGACCGCCACCGTCACGAGGACGACCATCGCGACGCCCATCGCCCGGTCGTCGGTCAGGTCGACCGGGCCGAAGATCGGCCGAGGGATCTCCCACCCCGTGTCACCGTTCCTCAACCACCCCATCTGGAACAGGACTTGATCGGCGAGGAAGGCGAGAGCGAGCGTGGCCAGCGCCAGCGAGCGCCCGCCGAGCCGCAGCGCGGGCAGCGCGACCAGCGCCCCAAGGACCGCCGCCGCGCACGTCCCCACCAGCGCCGCCGCGACGAACGGCCAGCCGTGGCTCATCAGCAGCCCGGCGACCAGCGCCGCGCCCGTCACGAACGTCGCCTGCGCCAGGGACACCATCGCGCCGAGTCCCGTCACCACGGTGAAGGAGATGAAGACGACCGAAATCGCCAGGCCCTGCGCGAGGATGCCGCTCCAGAAGGGGGTCGTGACCGTGTAGAAGGAGAGAGCGAGCAGCGCGGCCCCCACCGCCCACGGCCCCCATCTCCGCGCCCACGACCGCCCCGCCAGATAGTCGATCGGCGGCGCGTCGGCCGCCGCGGTGCCCGCCGTCCGCTGCCGCCGTGTCAGCAGGAGCAGCCCGGCGAAGAGGATCAGGAACGGGACCGCCGTACGGAAGCCCGTGATCTTCTCGGCGAAATCGGCGTACCCGGCGACCAGGTTCTGCAGCACCCCGAGCCCGAGCCCGCCCGCGAACGCCAGCGGGATCGACATGAAGCGACCGAGCACGGCGGCCGTCGCGGAGACGAAGAGGAACAGGGTGAAGTCGTGCGAGGACAGGCCGAGCAGCGGTGTCGCGAGCACACCCGCCAGGCCCGCGAGCCCTGACGAGAGCATCCACGCCACCGACGACAGACGGTCCGCGCTCATGCCCCGCAGCTCCACGAGCGAGCGGTTGTCGACCGCCGCCCGCAGCCGAAGCCCCAGCGGCGTGTGCCGCATCAGGATCCACAGGCCCACCGCCACCACGGCCGTCGCCACCCAGGTGATCAGCTGGTCGGAGTCGATCCCGACGCCGTCCATCAGCTGCCAGGACTTGGCCGGACTGGGGCCGACGCCCGGCAGACCGAACTGGTTCTCTGCCGGTTTCACGGACGCGCCCGCGTCCTCCAGGAGTTCCACCGCCCACAGGCCCAGCGCGGGCAGCGCCACCAGCAGGCCGATCGTCGCCACGATCTGTGCCGTCTCGCCCACCCGCGCCAGCTTGCGGAACATCAGCCGGTCCAGGCCCCAGCCGAGCGCCGGGGCCACGACGCAGACCAGCAGCAGGGCCGTCGGCACGGCGGGCCAGCCGAAGCCGGAGTGGAGTTCGTAGAAGGCCAGCGCGCACAGGTACGCGGTCGCGCCGTGGGCGAAGTTGAAGAGTCCGGACGCGGAGTAGGACAGGACGAGGCCCGTGGCGAGCAGCGCGTACAGCGCGCCCGAGACGAGACCGCTCAGAATGAATCCAAGGAGGTCCGACATGAGGTGAGACGCCCCCTGCCCGCTACTTGAAGGGGATGGGCTCGTAGCACTTGAAGGGCGCGGACACCGAGTACTTCCCGCCCTTCAGCTGCACCAGCGCGCCGCAGCCGAACGACTCCTTCTGCCCCTTGGGCAGGCTCCGGTCGCCGACCATCGTGTCCTCGTCGGAGAAGCCGTTCGCCGCCGCCTGGAAGGAGTCGACCGTCAGATCCTTGCCGGCCTTCTCGGCGATCGCGAGGAAGAGGTCCGCCGACATATAGCCGGTCATCATGTGCATGTTGAGCGGCACGTCTTTGCCCGCGCTCTTCCTGATGTCCGCCTTGAACTGCTTCATCGCCGCGTTGTTCTGCTCGAACGGCTGGAAGGAGAGCAGGATGTGTACGCCCTCCAGGGCCTTGCGCGTCGCGCTCTTGGCGAGCAGTCCGGGGTCGTAGTCGGTCGGGTCCGTGATCACGCCCTTGAAGCCGGAGCGCTTGACGGCCGTGAACAGGCCGATGTTGTACGGGGTCTGCATCACGGAGACGACCACGTCGGGCGCCTTGCCGCCGTCCGAGCGGAGAATCTCCTTCGTGTAGGCCGACCAGTCGCTCGGCACGGAGGTCGCGGGGACCGTCGACTCGGCGAACGTCACCTTGTACCCGGCGGCGGCGAAGCTCTGCTTGTAGGTGCGGATGGCGAAGGTGCCGGCGTCGTTGTCGTTGGCGAGGATGGCCACGGACTTGCCCTTGGAGCCGCCCGTCACCTTCTTCAGGCCCTCGGGCCAGCTCTGCGTGATCGTGCCGCCGGGCATCGGGACCATGCAGCCGCCGAAGCCGTACATGTAACTGGGCCCGCAGAAGGGCGGGATGGTGCCCCAGCCGAACGTCGGCACCTTCTCCTTCTGCAGGAAGTCGGAGCCGGAGAAGGTGACCGAGCTCATCGGGGAGATGGCGAACACCTTCTCCTGCTGGACGAGTTTGCGCGCCGCCGCGAGGTTCTTGCCGGGATCCTGGCCGTCGTCCTCCGCGCCCAGGTAGTCGATCTTCCTGCCGTGTACGCCGCCCTCGGCGTTGGCGCGGTCGAAGCGGGCCTTGGCGCCGAGGTCGGTGTCCTTCTTGCTGTAGCCGCTCGCGGTCGTCATGGAGACGATGCCGCCGACCTTGATGGAGTCGGCGGTGACGCCGCGGGCCTGGCCACCGGCCTTGTCCCCGCCGCCCGAACCACTGCTGTTCGATGCGGAGTTGCAGGCGGTGGCGAGCACGAGTGCGGCCACGGTGGCGGTGATGGTGCGGGTGTAGCCGCGGGTACGGGTGCGGATCGATCGCGACACGGGCGAGCCCCCTCCGTCGAAGTGGGGCTGATTCTGTGCGTGACCTGATGAACCGTCAATAACTGACGCATCGGTAATTGATGAACCGTCAGAAACCTTAAAGGCCCTGTTACGCGCGGTAAAGCGCCTCGACCTCGGCGGAGTAGGCCGTCTCGATGGCCTTCCGCTTCAGCTTCAGGGAAGGCGTGAGCAGCCCGTGCTCCTCGGAGAACTGATGCGCCAGTATCCGGAACGTACGGATCGACTCGGCCTGCGAGACAAGGGTGTTGGCCGCCACCACGGCCCGCCGCACCTCGGTCTCCAGATCCGGGTCGCGCACCAGGTCCGTCGGGGACATCGGCGGCTTGCGGCGCATGTTCAGCCAGTGCTCGACGGCCTCGCCGTCCAGCGTGACCAGCGCGGCGATGTAGGGCCGGTCGTTGCCGACGACGATGCACTGGGCCACGAGCGGATGGTCGCGGACCCGCTCCTCCAGCTGGCCCGGCGAGACGCTCTTGCCGCCGGACGTCACCAGGATCTCCTTCTTGCGCCCGGTGATCGTCAGATAGCCGTCCTCGTCGAGCGCGCCCAGGTCGCCGGTGGCGAGCCAGCCCTCGTTCAGCGTCGCGTCGGTGGCTTTGGGGTCGTTGAGATAGCCCTGGAAGACATTGCCGCCGTAGAGCCAGACCTCGCCGTCGTCCGCGATGTGCACGGTGGTGCCGGGGATGGCCTGGCCGACCGTGCCGTACCGGGTGCGCTCGGGCGGGTTCGCGGTCGCCGCCGCCGTCGACTCGGTCAGTCCGTATCCCTCGTAGATCGTCACGCCCGCGCCCGCGAAGAACAGGCCGAGCCGGCGGTCCATCCCGGAGCCGCCGGACATCGCGTGCCGCACCCGGCCGCCCATCGCCTCGCGCACCTTGGAGTAGACGAGCTTGTCGAAGAGCTGGTGCTGCACCCGAAGGGCCGCCGAGGGGCCGGGGCCCGTGCCGAAGGCCTTGGCCTCCATCGCGTCCGCGTACCGCACCGCGCACTCCACGGCCTTGTCGAAGGGGCCCGACTTGCCCGACTTCTCGGCCTTGCGCCGCGCCGCGTTGAAGACCTTCTCGAAGATGTACGGCACGGCAAGGATGAAGGAGGGCCGGAACGCGGCCAGGTCGGGGATGAGCGCCGCCGCGTTCAGGCTCGGCTGGTGGCCCAGCTTGACCCGGCCGCGGACCGCGGCGACCTGCACCATCCGCCCGAAGACATGCGCGAGGGGCAGGAACAGCAATGTGGTCGCCTCGTCGCCGCGCCGGGAGTGGAAGACCGGCTCCCAGCGCTGGATGACGGTGTCCGCCTCGAACATGAAGTTCGCGTGCGAGATCAGACAGCCCTTGGGGCGGCCCGTCGTGCCCGAGGTGTAGATGATCGTGGCGATCGAGTCCGGGGTGACCGCGCGCCGGTGGCGGTTGACCACCTCGTCGTCGATGTCGAGGCCCGCCCGGTTCAGCTCGCCGACCGCGTCGGCGTCCAACTGCCACAGCCTGCGCAGCTGCGGCAGCCGGTCGATCACCGAGCCGATGGTCATCGCGTGGTCCTCGTGCTCGACCATGGCTGCCGACACCTGCGCGTCGTGCAGCATCCAGAAGACCTGCTCGGCGGAGGAGGTCGGATAGACGGGCACCACCTGGGCGCCGACCGTCCACAGCGCGTAGTCGAAGAGCGTCCACTCGTACCGGGTACGGCACATGATCGCGACGCGGTCCCCGAACCGGACGCCCTGGGCGAGCAGCCCCTTGGCGAGGGCCATCACCTGGTCGCGGAACTCCGCCGACGTGACGTCCTGCCAGACCCCGTCGGTCTTGCGGCCGAGCGCGATGCGGAGCGGATCCTCAAGGGCATGGTCGAACACGACGTCGGCAAGGCCGCCCACCAGCGGCGCCGACGCCATCGGAGGGTTCGTGAACTCGCGCAATGATGCTCCTTGTGGCGCTCCGCACAGCGCCGGTGACGGTACCCCACCGCGCAGCCCGACGGGAGGGGGTGACCGACCCATCGGTACGTACCGTCCATGCTGGTCAGCCGGTGAAATCCGGCCACAAGGGGAGAGGAGGGACAGAAAACTTACGGTTCAGTAAGTTTCGGTGGCGTAATCTCCACTGAATCTGTACGCGGAGGTCACGGCTGTGGCTGCCCTTCGGGGACCCGCGGAACCTTCCCCTCCGATACCCCCGGGCGGGGCGTCGGAACCTCCCCCTCCGGTGCCGTGCGGGCCGACCGCACCATGGCGAGCACCAGCACCCCCGCGACCAGACCCACCGCGCCCGCGACGACCGCCGCCGCGTTCAGGCCCGACGCGAACGCCGCCCCCACGGTGTGCTCGGAGAGCGTCCCACGCAGCGCCGCCGCACCGCCGCCCGCAGCCGTGTGAGCCGCGTCATGACCGAGCGTGTCCTGCATCCGCGAGGTCAGCACCGTGCCGAAGACGGCGACCCCGAGCGCGTACCCGAGCTGACGGAACGTATTGACCGCGCCGCCCGCCATCCCCGCGTTCGCCGGCGGCACCGAGGCGAGCGCGGCCCCCGCCAGACCCGGCGCGACCAGCCCCGTGCCGACCCCCGCGAGCGTCAGCCCCGGCACCAGCGACCCCCACGACGACCCCGCTTCGAGCACCGCGAGGGCCAGACCGCCGGCCCCGATCAGGAGCAGCCCCACGCCGATCGTCAGCCGCGCCGGCACCCCGTGCAGCAGCCGCCCGCCGACGGCCGCCACCACGAACGACGTCGCGGCCAGCGGCAGCATCACCAGGCTGCCGGTCACCGGGCTCATGCCGAGCACGGTCTGGAGCCAGATCGAGAGATAGGGCATCAGGCCGAAGGCGGCGGCGTTGTAGCCGATCGCGCCGAGCAGGACGCCGGTGAAGGCGGGCACCCGCAGCAGCCGCAGGTCGAGCAGAGGATGGGCGACGCGCCGCTCGACGGCCACGAAGGCGCCGAGCGCGAGGACCGCGACGGCGAGCGTCACCGTGGTCGCCGCCGAGGTCCAGCCCTCCGATCCGGCCCGCACGACTCCGTACGTGAGCGCCCCCGCGAACAGCGCGAACGTCGCCGTACCCGCCCAGTCGACCCGGCGCCCCGCCCGGCCCTTGGACTCCGGGACCACCCGCAGCGTCATCCACATCGCCGCGACACTCACCGGCAGGTTCACGAAGAAGATCCACCGCCAGCCCGGCCCCTCCGTGAGCAGCCCGCCCACGATCGGCCCGAGCGCCGCCGCGGCCCCGCTGACCGCACCCCACACACCGAGCGCCACCGACCGGTCCCGCCCCTGGTAGGCGGCGCCGAGCAGCGGCAGCGTCGTCGCGAACATCGCGGCGGCGCCCAGGCCCTGCAACGCGCGGGCGGCCACCAGGACATCGGCGTCCGAGGCGAGCCCGCAGCCCAGCGAGGCGACCGCGAAGAGCGCGGTGCCCACGACATTAAGCCGCCGCCGCCCGAGCACGTCCGCCGCGGCCCCCACCCCGAGCAGCAGCGCGGCGAGCGCGAGTGCGTAGCCGTCGATCACCCACTGCAGATCGCTCAGCGAGGCGTCCAGCGCCCGCGCCATGTCGGGCAGCGCCACGACCACGATCGTCACGTCCAGCAACAACATGAACGTCCCCAGGCACACCGCTGTCAGCGGCCCCCATGTACGCATCCTCAACTCCTTGTACGACGGATCTGCGTGCCTCGTACGATGGGTTGCCGCCGGTCGATCCCGGCCATCAGCGGCGGCAGGCCGAAGGAATCCGACACCGATGGGCGGCAGAGCCATGGAATCCTCCACAATCTCGGAGTCCGAGCTGCTCGACGCCAAGCTGCTGCAGGCCCTGGAGATCGACGGGCGCGCGCCCTTCAGCCGGATCGCCGCCGTCCTTGGCGTCTCCGACCAGACGGTCGCCCGCCGCTACCGCAGGCTGGTCGCCGACGGCGGTCTGCGGGTCGTCGGCGTCCGGGACTCCGCGCGGCTCGGCCAGGACCAGTGGATGCTGCGCCTGCGCTGTGCCCCGGACAGCGCCGAGGCCATCGCCGCCGCCCTGGCCCGCCGCCCCGACACCACCTGGATCGGCCTCACGTCGGGGGGCACCGAAGTCGTCTGCTGCACCCGGCCCCGCACCCGCAGCGACCAGGACGACCTGCTGCTCGGCAAGCTCCCGCGCACCCCGCACATCATCGACATCCGCGCCCAGCAGACACTGCACTACTTCTTCGGCGGTCCGACCGGCTGGCTGATGAAGCACGGCCCGCTGAGCGAGGGGCAGATCGCGGCCCTCCGCCCCGCGCCCGTCGACCCGGCACCGGCCCCGGGCGCGCTGAGCATCGACCCGGAGGACGAGCCGCTGGTCGCCGCCCTCGAACGGGACGGCCGCGCGACCTATCCCGAGCTCCAGCAGGCCACCGGACGCTCGGAGTCCGCCGTGAAGCGGCGCCTGGCCGCGCTGCTCGCGTCCGGCAGGCTCTATGTCGACATCGAGTACGACCCCGCCCTGGTCGGCTTCCCCGTCTCGGCCATGCTCTGGATCACCACAGCGCCCTCGGCCCTGGAATCGGTCGGCAAGGCCCTCGCCTCGCACGCGGAGATCGCCCACGCCAGCGCCGTCGCGGGCCCCTCCAACATCATGGCGACCGCCGTGGCCCGCGACATCCCCTCGCTCTACCGCTACCTCAGCGGAAAGCTGGGCCATCTCGACGGCGTCCAGCACGTGGAGACGGCGCCGTTCATCCGCCGGGTCAAGCAGCTGACGTACCGGCCGCTTCCGCGCTAGCGGCGCAGCCGGTCCCCGCCAGCGAGGATCGCCCCCGCCAAAGCCTGCGCGGCCCCCTCCGCCGACGCCCGCCGCTCCCCGTGCAGCAGCACGAAGTCGACCGCGCCCAGCTCCGGAAGACCGGACCGCTCCGGGACCCGGACCAGGCCCGGCGGGATGAGTCCCTGGGAGTGCGCCATCACGCCGAGTCCCGCGCGGGCCGCTGCGACCAGGCCGTTGAGGCTGCCGCTCGTGCAGGCGATCCGCCAGGCACGGCCGCGCCGCTCCAGGGCCTCCATGGCCAGCGCGCGCGTGATGCCCGGCGGCGGGAAGACGATCAGCGGCACCGGGCGTTCCGGGTCGAGCCGCAGCCGCTCCGCGCCGATCCAGACGAGCTTGTCGTGCCAGACCAGCTCGCCGCGCGGATCCTCCGGACGCCGCTTGGCCAGGACCAGGTCGAGCTTCCCCGCGTCGAGCCGCTCGTGCAGGGTGCCGGACAGCTCGACCGTCAGCTCCAGGTCGACCTCGGGATGGTCGTGCCGGAACGACTCCAGGATGTCGGTGAGCCGGGTCAGGACGAAGTCCTCCGAAGCCCCGAACCGCAGCCGCCCGCCAAGACGCGTCCCCGTGAAGAACGCCGCCGCCTGCTCGTGCACCTCCAGGATCCGCCGCGCGAAACCGAGCATCGCCTCACCGTCCTCCGTCAGCTCCACGGAGTGCGTGTCGCGGACGAAGAGCAGCCGTCCCGTGGCCTCCTCCAGGCGGCGCACATGCTGGCTGACCGTGGACTGGCGCAGATTCAGGCGGCGGGCGGCCTGGGTGAAGCTCAGCGTCTGGGCCACGGCCAGGAACGTACGGAGCTGCGCGGGGTCGTACATGCTCCCGAGCCTAGCGCGCCTATCGCGATCCGTGATGACAGTCAGAGCGGTATACGGGATTCCCGATTGCGGCGATCAGGAGGATCATCAAGAGGGCACGATCTGAACCGAAACCGATGGAGCGAAGTGAAACGCCCGAGCTGGGCCTCCCGGATGCGCTGGCCCTCCTGGATGCCGATCGACCCGTACATCCTGGCGTTGCTCGGGACAGTGGGCGTCGCCGCGCTGCTCCCCGCGCGCGGCACCGGGGCCGACATCGCGTCCGGGGCCTCCACGGCGGCGGTGTCGCTGCTCTTCTTCCTCTACGGGGCACGGCTCTCCACCCGCGAGGCGCTGGACGGACTCAAGCACTGGCGGCTCCATCTCACGGTCCTCGTCTGTACGTTCGTCGCCTTCCCGCTGCTGGGGCTCGCGGCCAAGGGACTCGTCCCGTACGTCCTGACGCCCGCCCTCTACAGCGGCTTCCTCTTCCTGACGCTGGTGCCCTCCACCATCCAGTCGTCGATCGCCTTCACCTCCATGGCGCGCGGCAACGTGCCCGCAGCGATCTGCGCGGGCTCCTTCTCCTCGCTCGCCGGCATCGTCCTCACGCCGCTGCTCGCGGCAGCGCTGCTCGGCGGCAGCGGGGGCGGCTTCTCCGCGGACTCGCTCCTGAAGATCGTGCTGCAACTCCTCGTGCCGTTCCTGGCGGGGCAGTTCCTGCGCCGCTGGGTCGGCGGCTTCATCGCACGGAACAAGAAGGTCCTCGGCTATGTCGACCGCGGCTCGATCCTGCTCGTCGTCTACACCGCGTTCAGCGAGGGCATGGTGCAGGGCATCTGGCACCAGGTGACGCCGCTCAGGCTCGGCGCGCTGCTCGGCGTCGAGGCGGTGCTGCTCGCCGTGATGCTCGCCCTGAGCTGGTACGGCGCGGGGCGGCTCGGCTTCGGCCGCGCGGACCGCATCGCCATCCAGTTCGCCGGGTCGAAGAAGTCCCTCGCCGCCGGACTGCCCATGGCCAGCGTCCTGTTCGGGGCGCAGGCCTCCCTCGCCGTGCTGCCCCTGATGCTCTTCCACCAGATGCAGCTGATGGTCTGCGCGGTGATCGCCAAGCGGCGCTCGCGCGACCTGGAGGACTTCGTCAGCGAGCCGGCGCCAGACGCAGGGACACGAACCGCGGTCGGTACAGGGACACGTTCCGGCTGACGTTCGCCTGCGCGCTCGCCGGCGTCGCGTCCAGCCAGTTGACGTCGTAGCTCAGCAGCAGCCGACCGTTCCCGCTGAGCGCCGGATGGACCTGCGGGTTGTACGCGGCCACGTCCTGCCGGTCCGCGCCGTCCTTCGGGAGCGGCGGCGCGAAGCTCTTGGCGGGGCCGTGCCACGGTCCGGTGGGCGAACAGGACCAGTACGAGGTCACGCTGGTCAGGCCCTCTGCGCCGGCGGCCATCGTGAACAGGACGTACGTAGCGCCGACGCGGGCCACGGTGAACGCGCTGCCCACGCCCCTGCGCTCGCCGTCGCCGAGCACCGACCGGGGCTTCCCGGACCTGGTCCAGCCCTTGCCGTCCCAGTACCGCCACGCGCCGGGCTCCGCGAGCCTGCCCTTCGGGACCCGCGCCACATAGGCGTGCGAGGCGGGGCGCGCGACCGCCTTGCCGTCGTTGCCGCCGAATACGTACGTCCAGTCGCCGTCCGCGACCGCGGTGGTGCCGTAGAGGACGCGCCGCTCCGGGTCCGGCACCGACTGCTGGTCGGAGACCTTCACGATGCCCTCGACCCGCAGATCGGGCAGCGAGAGCGTGGCGACCTCGGTGCCGGTGGGGACCCCGTAGATCCAGGGGCCGGTGCCGGTGGCGCGGGTCCACATCAGGACGCGTACGACGTCGTCCGAGGATCCGGGGGAGCGCGGCTCGACCTGTGCCGCCACCGGCCAGCGCCACTGGTTCGGTGCCGGGTCGGGGAAGAGCGGGGCGGGCAGGGTGCGCTCCGGGGTGCCCGAACGGGACGTCACCACCGCCGAGTTGCGCACCATCGGCGTGCTCGCGTCCCGCCAGGTGTGCGGCTGGCCCGCCGGGTTGGGCGGCGCGTGCACCTGGCCGAGGAAGGTGTCGGAGAACAGCCAAAGCAGTCGCCCGTCCGGCAGTCGCACCGAGTGGGTGCCGTCGCCGCCGGTCCAGTCGTCCGTACGCGTCGTGTCGTCGCCGTAGCGGGCGAAGGCGGCCGTGGTCGACTCGTCGGGGGACCACGAGGAGACCGTGCGCGCCGCGCACGCCGCACCGCCCTCCCGGTCGTCCGGGAGGGCGGTGAGCAGTACGGCCGCGCAGACCAGGGCGAGCAGCAGGACCAGTGTGGTCCTGCGCGTACCCCAGCCCGTGCGTCGATCTCGGTCGGCGGACACGGGCGGGACGTTAGTTGCTCCGGCGGATGTGGTCCATGGGAAGCCATGCGACGGTGTCCCGCGTCACAGGCGCCTTGGCGGCGTCACCCGTTGCGAGCCCGGCCAGCTCGGCATCGCTCAGCGCCCGGTCGAAGACGCGTACTTCGTCGATCGACCCGGCGAAGTGGGCCCGGCTGTCGACGCGTTGCCCGACATGGAAGCCGAACCCGGAGTTGCGGGTCACCGTGCCCGGTACGTCGGCCGCGCTGATCCGTGTTCCGTCGATCGACAGCGTCAGCTGCCCGCCGCCGCGGCGCAGCGCGATGTGATGCCACTGGCCGTCGTTGTACGCGCCCGTGGTGCGCACGGACGCGGACCTCGGCGGAGTGGCACCGTCACGCGTGGTGATCAGACCCGTGACGCGGTTGCTCGCGGGCTCACCTCGCAGCCACACCTGCGGCTGATTGGTGCCGACCCCGCCCATCCACAGCAGCGGCTGCTCGCCGCTGGTCGCGGAGTAGCGGAACCACATCGAAGCGGTGAAGTCCTTTGCGCCGAGCGGCAGTTGACTCCGGAACGGCAGGCGCACCGCGTCGTCCGTCCCGTCGAGGGCCACCGCCTTGCCGAACCGCCCGTCGGTCGACGAGGCGCCGCCGACGACCGCCGCGGGCTTCGCGTGCGGCGCGCGGTCGGCGGTCGTCGGGTCCGGGCCGCGGCGCGGCTGGAGCCAGTCCTCGGTGAAGCGCGCGAACCGGATCTCGTCGCGGGCGTCGACCGCGCCACCCTCGTACATCAGACCCACGTGATCGCCGTCGGCCCGCACCATGTCCGAGTAGCCGGACCAGTCCGTGGTGACCGTCGTGCCCCGGTCCACGCTGTCCCAGGTGCGGCCGCCGTCGTACGAGGAGCGGATCTGCATCGTGCGGCGCCGGTCCGGGTCGCCGGGGCAGGCGAGCAGCATCCGCTTGCCGAACTGCAGGGTGGAGCCCTGGACTTGGGGTGTGTAGAGATCAGGGATCGCCTTGAAGGGGGCGACGAAGGAGTCGCCGCCGTCCCGGCTGATCGTGTGCGTGCGATGGCCCAGATCGGTGCCGTCCTGTTCGCGCCCGCTGACGTACACCGCCCCGTCCGGGCGCTCGGTGATGGTCATCTCCGACGGCTTCTGCCGGAACGTGCCGTCGTCCGCGATCGGGTACGAGTCCTTCGCGCCGATCCTCCAGTTGTCGCCGCCGTCGTCGCTGACGATCAGCGCGGCGTGGTTGGCGGTGACCCGACTCCCGTTCCATGTCTCGGTGTTGACGGTGAAGACGAGCCGTCCGGCGTGCTTGCCGCGGGTCAGCTGGAGGCCGTGCACCGGGCCGGTCGCGTACCAGGAGTTCCAGTCGTCGGGCAGGATCTGGTCGCTCAGGTCGCGCGGCTTCGACCAGCTGCGGCCGTCGTCGTCGCTGTACTGCAGGTGCGGGGTGCGGTCACACGGTACGTCGCAGTTCTTTCCGTCCGTGCGGCCTGTGTTGTACGTCTCCGCCAGGACGATGCGGCCGGTCCTGCGGTCCACGATCGGGGCGGGGTTGCCGTGCGTGTCGCCCGCTCCCTCGTTGATCACCTGGAGCGGACTCCAGGTGCGGCCGCCGTCGTGCGAGCGCTTGACGACGATGTCTATGTCACCCGCGTCGCTGCAGTCGTTGACCCGTCCCTCGGCGAACGCGAGCAGCGTGCCCTGCACCGTCTTCACGACGGCGGGGATGCGGTAGCAGGCATAGCCGGGATCCTGCGATGCCTTGAACAGGACCTGCTGCTCGAATCCCGTCGTCGGTGCGTCGGGGGCGGCCTGCGCCGCCGGTGCGGGGAGCAGCGCCCCGAAGACGACGAGGGGTAACGCGGTCGCGGCCGTACGGAGCGATCTTAGGCGTACACGGATTCCTGACGGCATGGTGCGGCCCACCCTTCAAGGTGACTGGACATCCTGACATCCCACGTCCGATGTGCGCGCCACAGACGCTACTTGGGGCGTTCCGCACCCCACAAGAAGCGTGCGCGGGCCGAATGCGCGCGGCCTGGTCAGGGGGCCCGGAAGATCCGGCGGAGGCAGGCGCCGATCCGGTCAGGGGACCAGGACCACCTTGCCGAGATTGCTCCGCGACTCGATCGCCTCGTGCGCCTTGGCCGCGTCCTCCAGCGCGAACTCGGCGTGCACGGCGGGCCGCAGCTCGCCCGCCGCGAAGAGCCGCCACAGCTCCCGCCGCCACGCCTCGTACACCTCGGGCCGCCCGCGCGCGATGAGGGCCATCTGGAAGCCGATCACCGATTTGGCGCCGACGAGCAGGTCGTACGCCTCGACCGTGCCGCCGCCCGAGCTGTACGCGACGAGCCGCCCGTGCGGGGCGAGCGCCCGCACGGCGGGGGCGAGCAGTTCGCCGCCGACGGCGTCGAGGGCGTAGTCGACGGGTTCGCCCCAGGACTCCGCTTCGTACGTGATGGCCTCGTCGGCACCGTGCGAGCGCACGAAGTCGGCCTTGCCGGACCCGGAGACGGCGGCCACGACCCGTGCCGCGCCCCTCAACCGGGCCAATTGCAGGGCGAGATGGCCGACGCCGCTCGCCGCGGCCGTCACCAGCGCGGCCTCGCCCCGCTCGGGCCGCGCGGCGTCCAGCGCGCCGTACGCGACAAGTCCGCTGCGGACAAGGGCGACAGCATTGACGGCACTCGCCCCCGCGGGCACGGGCGAGGCCATCGACGCGTGCAGCAGGGCGAATTCGGCGTACCCGTGCCCGAAGCAGAGCCCCGTGACCCGGTCGCCCGGCGTGTACCCGGTCACGCCGTCGCCCGTGGCCACCACCTCACCGGCGATCTCACCGCCGAGCGGTATCGGCTCGCGGGGCTCGCGGACCTTGCGTACGACGGGGAGGGTGACGCCGGCGGCGGCGACGCGGACGAGGAGTTCGCCGGGGCCGGGCGCGGGCACGGGCGCCTCTTCGAGGAAGAGGACTTCGGGGCCACCGCTGTGTTCGTACCGGACGCGACGCATACGTGTCTCCAGTCTCCAGGCGCAAGAGTTCAATGAATCGTTGGGAGTCCCAACGGTACTCACATTTTCATTGGGAAGTCCAACGATTCTCGGATAGGCTCGCCCCATGCCCGAGACCCCGCCCGCCCCCAGCACCATCCGCACCCTCCCCAGCTGGCTGCTGGGCCGCGCGGCGGCCCGTGGCCGCGGACTCGTCGCGGACGGGCTCGCGGAGGAGGGCATGCGGATGTGGCACCACGTGGTGCTCTCCGCGGTGGCCGATCAGGGACCGGTGGCGCAGGCCGCCCTCGGCCGCAGCATCTCGCTCGACCCCAAGGACCTGGTCGGCGTCATCAACGACCTCCAGGACGCAGGCCTCGTGCTGCGCGCGCCCGACCCCGCCGACCGCCGCAAGAACGCGATCACGATCACGGAGGACGGCGAGCGCGCCCTGGCGCGCTGCGCCGAGAGGGCGCGGCGGGCCAACGACGACCTGCTCGCCCCGCTGTCACCCGCCGAGCGGAAACAGTTCCTCGCACTGCTCACCCGCATCTCGGGCACGGAGCGGCAAAGCGGCACCGAGGAGTAGAGCGGCACCGCGACGGAGAGCGGCCCGGGACCCCGCCGGCGCAGGGGGCGCTCCCCGCCGGCCGGGGTCCCGCCGCCGTGCAGCGGGGAGCCGCCGGTCAGCCCTGGGCGGCCGCGGCCCGCACGGCGATCCGGTGCTCGCCCGCGTACACGTTCATGGAGGAGCCGCGCAGGAAGCCGACCAGGGTGAGCCCGGTCTCGGCCGCGAGATCGACGGCGAGCGACGACGGCGCCGAGACGGCGGCGAGCACCGGAATGCCCGCCATCACCGCCTTCTGCGCCAGCTCGAACGAGGCACGCCCCGACACGAGAAGCACCGCCCGCGACAGCGGAAGCCGGCCGTCCTGGAGCGCCCGCCCCACGAGCTTGTCGACCGCGTTGTGCCGGCCCACGTCCTCCCGGATGTCGAGGAGTTCACCCTCCTCGGAGAAGAGCGCGGCCGCGTGCAGACCCCCGGTCCGGTCGAAGACCCGCTGCGCCGCGCGCAGCCGGTCGGGGAGGCCCGCGAGCAGCTCGGTCCCGAGCCGGACCGGGGGAGCGTCGGAGATCGGGAAGCGGGCGGTGGTCCGTACGGCGTCCAGACTCGCCTTGCCGCACAGACCGCAGGACGAGGTGGTGTAGACATTGCGTTCGAGGTTGATGTCGGGCAGGACGAGCCCCGGAGCGGTCTTCACGTCGACGACGTTGTACGTGTTCGAACCGTCCGCCGTCGCCCCGGCGCAGTAGACGATGGACTGCAGCTCGTCCGCCGAGCCGAGCACGCCCTCGCTCACCAGGAAGCCGGCGGCCAGCGCGAAGTCGTCGCCCGGCGTGCGCATGGTGATGGCCAGGGGCTTCCCGTTGAGCCGGATCTCCAGCGGCTCCTCCGCCACCAGGGTGTCGGGCCGCTCGCTGACGGCGCCGTCCCGGATGCGGAGGACGCGGCGGCGCTCCGTGACTCGTCCCATGTCGATCAGTCCCGGTTCTGTACGTGCTGGTAGCCGAAGCGGCCCTTGATGCAGAGGTTGCCGTGGGTCACCGGATTGTCGTGCGGAGAGGTGACTTTCACAATGTCATTGTCCTGCACGTGCAGGGTCAGATTGCAGCCGACTCCGCAGTACGCGCACACGGTCGTCGTCTCCGTCTGCGCCTCCTCGTCCCAGGTACCGGCGGCCCGCATGTCGAACTCCGACTTGAAGCTGAGGGCGCCCGTCGGACAGACCTCGATGCAGTTCCCGCAGTACACGCACGCGGAGTCGGTCAGCGGGGCGTCGTGCTCGACGGCGATCCGGGCGTCGAAGCCGCGCCCCGCCACGGAGATCGCGAAGGTGTTCTGCCACTGGTCGCCGCAGGCGTCGACGCACTTGTAGCAGAGGATGCACTTGTCGTAGTCGCGTACGTAGAGATCATTGTCGACTCGCGGCTCTTCGTTCATCCGGGCCGCGTCCGGACCGAACCGGTCCGGCTTGGCCTCGTACTCCTTGAGCCAGCCCGCGACCTTCGGGGTGGTCGACATGTCGACGGACGAGGCGAGCAGTTCGAGGACGACCTTGCGGCTGTGCCGGGTGCGCTCGGTGTCGGTGCGTACGGTCATGCCGGGCTCGGCGCGGCGCGAGCAGGCCGGGGCGAGGGTGCGGGCGCCCTCGACCTCCACTACACACACCCGGCAGGCGTTCTTCGGGGTGAGGGTGTCGCCCTCGCAGAGGGTCGGTACGTCCTTGCCCGCGGTCCGGCAGGCGTCCAGGATGGTCGACCCCTCCGGCACTCGGGTGTCCTGCCCGTCGAGCGTGAACTCGACCAGGCGGCGCGGGATTCCCAGCGGTACGGCACTCACTTGTACGCCCCCAGGCGGTCGATGGCGGATTCCACGGCGTTCCACGCGGTCTGGCCGAGCCCGCAGATGGAGGCGTCCCGCATGGTCCGCCCCACCTCACGGAGGAGCGCGATGTCGTCGGCGGCATCGGCGCCGGTCCGCTCGACGATCCGGTGCAGCGCCTCCTCCTGCCGGACGGTGCCGACCCGGCAGGGCACGCACTGGCCGCAGGACTCGTCGCGGAAGAACTCGGCGATGCGGAGCAGGACGCGGGGGAGCGGGACGGTGTCGTCCAGGACGAGTACGACACCGGAGCCGAGGGTGGTGCCTGCCTCCCGCGTCCCCTCGAAGGTGAGCGGGATGTCCAGCTCGTCGGGCCGCACGAAGCCGCCGGCGGCGCCGCCGAGGAGGACCGCGCGGAGGTTGTCCGGTTTTCCGGCGAGGGTGAGGAGTTCGCCGAGGGGGGCGCCGAAGGGGAGTTCGTAGATGCCGGGGCGTCCGACGCTTCCGGATACGCAGAAGAGCTTGGGCCCGGTGGATTTCGCGGTGCCGATGGCCGCGTACGCCTGCGCGCCCATGGTGAGGACGGGGAGGACGTTGACGAGGGTCTCGACGTTGTTCTCGGCGGTGGGCTTGCCGAAGAGCCCCTTCTCCACGGGGAAGGGCGGTTTGGAGCGGGGCTCCCCTCTGTACCCTTCAATGGAGTTGAATAGGGCGGTCTCCTCTCCGCAGATGTAGGCGCCGGCGCCGCGCCGGATCTCGATGTCGAAGGCGTAGCCCTGGCCGAGGACGTCGTCGCCGAGGAAGCCGCGGGCGCGGGCCTGCGTGATGGCGTGCTCCAGCCGCTGGAGCGCGCGGGGGTATTCGCCCCGGAGGTAGAGGTATCCCCGGTGGGCGCCGGTCGCGTACCCGGCGACGGTCATCGCCTCGATGAGGGCGTACGGGTCGCCCTCCATGATCACCCGGTCCTTGAAGGTGCCGGGCTCCGACTCGTCGGCGTTGCAGACGAGGTAGTGCGGGTGGTCCGGCTGGGCGGCCGTGGCCTGCCACTTCCGTCCCGTGGGGAAGGCGGCACCGCCGCGTCCTACGAGGCCGGAATCGGTGACTTCGCGGATGACTTCGGCGGGGCCGATGGCGAAGGCTCGGCGGAGGGCGGTGTAGCCGCCGTGGGAGCGGTAGTCGTCGAGCGAGGTTGGGTTGATCTTGCCTATCCGGCGGAGGAGGACGAGGTCTTCCTGGCCTGCTTGGGGGACGGCGAGGGCGGCTGGTGGTTCGGCGGGGGCGTTTTCTGGGTTGGTGGCGGCGAGGACGACGGAGTCGGGGGTGGCGGGGGCGGCGACGGCGGTGAGGTAGGGCAGGTTCTCTCCCCGAGCCCGCCCCTTCCCGAGACCAGGGGGCTCCGCCCCCTGGACCCCCGTTGATCGCGCTTCGCGCTCGTCCTCAAACGCCGGACGGGCTGAAGATTCACTGCCGGGCGATCGGGTGGTCCGGCGGGAAACAGCCCGTCCGGCGTTTGCGGACGAACTCGGCGTAGCCGGTGAATCTCCGGTCACCTCAAGGCCGGCGGAGCCGGAAATTTCGGGAAGGGGAGGGGTTGGGGAAAGAACCGCCGCAGGCTCACCGGCCCGCACCACCAACGCCGCCGGCGCCCGCTCGCACAGCCCCAGGCAGGGCGAGGCCTCGACGGCCACCCCGGACGAGGGGCCCAGCCGAGCCGCCACTTCCCCGCACAGCGCGGAGCCGCCCCCGCAAGCAAGGTCCGTGCAGACCCGCACCACCGTCGCGGGACGCGCCCGCACCGAGAACATGGAGTAGAACGTCGCCACCCCGTACCCCTCCGCCGGCGGCACCGTAAGCCGCCGGCACAGGTAGTCGAGGCCCCCCTCGCTCACCCACCCCACCCGATCGTTCAGCGCGTGCAACCCCGGCAACAACTGATCCCGCCGATCCCGCGCGGCACGCCCGCCCCGCGCCCACCGAAGATCCGCGTCACTGCGGTCGTCGGCACCCTCCCACGCGGACTCGGGCGGCCCGAGGACCGCGTCGACGGCCGCCCGCTCCTCGTCCGTCGGCTTGCTGTCACCGAAGTGCAGATCCATCCGTCACCCCACCTCCACCTTGTCGATCCGTATCGCCGACGCCTTGAACTCGGCCGTGCCCGCGATGGGACAGTTCGCCTCGATCGTGAGCAGGTTGGTGTCGACCTCGTCGGGAAAGTGCATGGTCATGAAGGCGAGCCCCGGACGCAGACCGGGGTCCACCCACACCGGCGCGACGACCGCCCCCCGCCGGGAGGAGACCCGCACCTCCTCGCCCACCACGACCCCGTACCGCTCCGCGTCCTCCGGGCACAGCTCGACGTACTCCCCGCGCCGCAGCGGCGAGGCGAAACCCCCGCTCTGCACACCGGTGTTGTAGGAGTCGAGCCGCCGCCCGGTCGTCAGCCGGATGGGGTAGGACTCGTCGGTGAGGTCGACCGGCGGATCGTGCGCGACGAGCCCGAAGGGCGCGAGCGGCCCCCGCAGCGCAGGGTCCGGGTCCCACAACCTGCGGTGCAGGTAGGTCGGTTCGAGCCGCTCCTGCGAAGGGCACGGCCACTGGATGCCCTGGAGGGACTCCAGACGTTCGTACGTCATGCCGTAGTGGTCCGGCGACACCGACCGCAACTCGTCCCAGACCGCCCGCGCGTCCGCGTACTTCCAGTCGTGGCCCAGCAGCCCCGCCAGTTCGCAGAGGATGTCGATGTCCTCCCGCGCCTCGCCGGGCGGTCGCACGGCCTTGCGGACCCGCTGCACCCGCCGCTCGCTGTTGGTCGTCGTGCCGTCGGTCTCCGCCCAGGCCGCCGTGGCGGGAAGAACGACGTCCGCCAACTCGGCCGTCTTCGTAAGGAAGATGTCCTGTACGACGAGGAAGTCCAGGGCGCGAAGACGCCGCATCGCCTGTTCGCTGTCGGCCTCGGACTGGGCGGGGTTCTCGCCGATGCAGTAGACGGCCTTCAGCGAGCCCTCTTCCATCGCCTCGAACATCTCCGTCAGGTTCAGCCCGTAGCGCGGCTGGATGACCGTGTCCCAGGCCGTCTCGAACTTCAGGCGGGTGTCCGGGTCGAGGATGTCCTGGAAGCCGGGCAGGCGGTTCGGGATCGCGCCCATGTCGCCGCCGCCCTGCACGTTGTTCTGGCCGCGCAAGGGCTGCAACCCCGAGCCGTACCGGCCCACATGGCCCGTCAGGAGCGACAGGTTGATCAGCGCGCGGACGTTGTCCGTGCCGTTGTGGTGCTCGGTGATGCCGAGCGTCCAGCACAGCTGCGCCCGCTCGGCCCGCGCGTACGCGTGCGCCAACTCCCGGATGGCGGCGGCCGGTACGCCCGTCACCTTCTCGGCCAGCGACAGCGTCCATGGCTCGACCAGCGCCGCGTACTCCTCGAAACCGGACGTGGCCCGCTCGATGAAGGCGTGGTTCGCGAGGCCCGCGTGGATGATCTCGCGGCCGATCGCGTGCGCCATCGGGATGTCCGTGCCGACGTTCAGACCGAGCCAGCTCTCCGCCCACTCGGCGGTCTTGGTGCGGCGCGGGTCGACCGCGTACATCCGGGCGCCGTTCCTGATCCCGCGCAGCACGTGCTGGAAGAAGATCGGGTGCGCGAAGCGGGCGTTGGAGCCCCACATCACGATCAGATCGGTGTGTTCGACCTCTTCATAAGAAGACGTGCCGCCGCCCGACCCGAAGGCGGCCGACAGGCCCGCGACGCTCGGCGCGTGGCAGGTGCGGTTGCAGGAGTCGACGTTGTTCGTGCCCATGACCACGCGGGCGAACTTCTGGGCGACGTAGTTCATCTCGTTGGTCGCGCGGGCGCAGGAGAACATCCCGAAGGCGCCGCGCGCCTCCTGGAGGCCCGCCGCCACCCGGGCGAGGGCCTCGTCCCAGGTCGCCCGCCGGAAGGGCTCGTCGCGCGAGTCCCGTACCAGGGGATGGGTGAGCCGGGTGTACGTCTTGGGCACCCGGTCCCGCTTCTTGCGCATGCCGCTCTTGCTCATGCCGCGCTCCTCGTGCGGTCGGCCAGCAGATCGGAGATGGCGTGGACCGTACGGAGCGTCGGCACCGGGACCCCGGTGATCTCCGCCAGCTCCACGACGGCCGCGAGCAGCACGTCGAGTTCCAGCGGTTTGCCGCGCTCCAGGTCCTGGAGTGTGGAGGTGCGGTGGTCGCCGACGCGCTCGGCGCCGGCGAGGCGCCGCTCGACGGAGATGTCGGGGCGGCAGCCGAGGGCGGCCGCGACGGCGAGCGTCTCGTTCATCATGATCTCGATGACCCGGCGGGTGCCGCCGTGCAGGCACATCTCGCGCATCGTGGCGCGGGCGAGCGCGCTGATCGGGTTGAAGGAGATGTTGCCGAGCAGCTTGATCCAGATGTCGCCGCGCAGTTCGGGCTCCACCGGGCATTTGAGGCCGCCCGCCACCATCGCCTCGCTGAAGGCGAGACAGCGCGCGGAGCGAGAGCGGTCCGGCTCGCCGATGGAGAAGCGGGTGCCTTCCAGGTGACGGACAACTCCCGGACCCTCCAGCTCCGTTGCCGCGTAGACGACGCAGCCGACGGCCCGTTCCGGCGCGATCACCGCACTGACCGCGCCGTCGGGGTCCACGCTCGAAACACGGTGGCCGTCGTGCGGTCCGCCGTGCCGGTGGAAGTACCACCAGGGGATGCCGTTCTGGGCGGCGACCACCGCTGTCGTGTCGTGCATCAGCGGCTCGATGAGCGGCCCGCACGCCGCGTACGAGTTGGCCTTCAGGCCCAGGAAGACGAAGTCGACGGGGCCGATCTCGGCCGGGTCGTCGGTGGCGTGGGCCCGTGCGGTGAAGTCGCCGCGCGGGCTGTGGACACGTACTCCGTGCTGCCTCATGGCCGCCAAGTGCGGTCCACGGGCGACGAGATGGACGTCGGCACCGGCGCGGTGCAGCGCGGCTCCGACGTAGGCGCCGATCGCACCGGCGCCGAGGACTGCGACTTTCACGGTGTCGCGCTCCGTTCGGTTGAGGGATCCGAAGAAGGCTCGGCTGAGGAGTCCGCCGAGGACTCACGGTCGACTCACCAGCGTCATGAACTGTCGATGGAATATTGTCTACAGTATGGAAGTTGGCCCAGCAAGAGGTCGCGCGGCACATTGCATACCGTCGACGGAATCGCGTGCGCACCCTTCCCAACAGCCCGCCTGATTCCTACTGTTCGGGATCATGAGGCCCCCCGTCGCACCCCCGGGATGGAGCCGCTGGCTAGTACCGCCCGCCGCGCTGTCCGTGCACCTCTCCATCGGCCAGGCCTACGCCTGGAGCGTCTTCAAGCCCCCACTCGAATCCGCCCTCGACCTCAGCGGCACGCAGAGCGCGCTGCCCTTCCAGCTCGGCATCGTCATGCTCGGACTCTCCGCGGCGTTCGGCGGCACCCTCGTCGAGCGCAACGGACCGCGCTGGGCGATGGCGGTCGCCCTCACCTGTTTCTCGTCCGGCTTCCTGCTCGCCGCGCTCGGGGCGGCGACCGGCCAGTACTGGCTGATCGTCTTCGGGTACGGCTTCGTCGGGGGCATCGGCCTCGGCATCGGCTACATCTCGCCCGTGTCGACCCTGATCAAGTGGTTCCCCGATCGCCCCGGCATGGCCACCGGCATCGCGATCATGGGCTTCGGCGGCGGTGCGCTCATCGCCTCGCCCTGGTCGGCCCAGATGCTGGAGTCCTTCGGGGCGGACAAGTCGGGCATCGCGCTCGCCTTCCTGGTGCACGGTCTGTCGTACGCCGTCTTCATGGCGCTCGGCGTGCTGCTCGTCCGGGTGCCGCGTGCGGAGGGGGCACGGGCCGGGGGCGGTCCCGGGGTGCTCGACGGGCCGCAGGTGTCCGCGCGGTCGGCGGTGCGCACCCCGCAGTTCTGGTGCCTGTGGATCGTGCTCTGCATGAACGTGACCGCGGGCATCGGCATCCTGGAGAAGGCCGCCCCGATGATCACCGACTTCTTCTCCGACACGGATACGCCGGTCTCGGTGTCCGCGGCGGCGGGCTTCGTGGCGCTGCTCTCGGCCGCCAACATGGCCGGGCGCATCGGCTGGTCCTCGGCGTCCGACCTGATCGGCCGCAAGAACGTCTACCGCGTCTACCTGGGCGTCGGCGCCCTCATGTATCTGCTGATCGCGCGGTTCGGAGACACCTCGAAACCGCTGTTCGTGGTCTGCGCGCTGGTGATCCTCTCCTTCTACGGAGGCGGCTTCGCGACGATCCCCGCGTACCTGAAGGACCTCTTCGGGACGTACCAGGTCGGCGCGATCCACGGGCGCCTGCTCACCGCCTGGTCCACGGCCGGCGTCCTCGGGCCGCTGATCGTCAACTGGGTCGCCGACCGCCAGGAGGAGGCGGGCAAGCACGGCTCCGGGCTCTACGGCCTGTCCCTCACGATCATGATCGGCCTGCTGGCCGTGGGTTTCGTGGCGAACGAGTTCGTCCGGCCCGTCCACGCCCGCCACCACATCCCCGCCCCGAGGGAGGCAGCCCATGACGACACCGGCCAGCACGCCGCCAAATAGCCCGCCGCGCCGCAGGGGGCTGATCATCGCCGCCTGGCTCTGGGTGGGCCTCCCGCTGGGCTACGGCCTCTACGAACTCGCACACAAGGCCACCCAGCTCTTCACCGGGTGACGTGATGATGAGAAGCATCCAAAGGCCACGCCCGTTTCCTGTTGCTTTACGTGCACTGTTACTGGTGAGTCGCTGAGCAGACTGGACGGTCCCGCATCTCCGGCACCAAGGGGGACCCGTTCATGCACGGCTCACGCATCGCCGCCGTCGGCCACTACCAGCCCGCCAAGACCCTCACCAACGAGGATCTGGCGGGCATGGTCGACACCAGCGACGAGTGGATCCGGTCCCGGGTGGGCATCCTCACCCGGCACATCGCGGGGCCCGAGGAGCCGGTGGACGAGCTCGCCGCGCACGCCGGGGCCAAGGCCGTCGCCGCCGCGGGCCTGACGCCCGACGCGATCGACCTCGTCCTGGTCGCCACCTCCACCGCGATCGACCGCTCGCCCAACATGGCCGCGCGCGTCGCGGCCCGGCTCGGCATCCCGTCGCCGGCCGCGATGGACGTGAACGTGGTCTGCGCGGGCTTCACGCACGCGCTCGCCACCGCCGACCACGCCGTACGGGCCGGCGCCGCGACCCGCGCCCTGGTGATCGGCGCGGACAAGATGTCCGAGGTCACCGACTGGACGGACCGCACCACCTGCGTCCTGGTCGGCGACGGCGCGGGCGCGGCCGTCGTCGAGGCGTGCGGCCCCGGCGAGGAGCCGGGCATCGGCCCCGTGCTGTGGGGCTCGGTCCCCGAGATGGGCAACGCGGTGCGCATCGAGGGCACGCCGCCCCGGTTCGCGCAGGAGGGGCAGAGCGTCTACCGCTGGGCGACGACCCAGCTGCCGCCGCTCGCCCGCAAGGCCTGCGAGCGGGCCGGGCTCACCCCCGAGGATCTCGCTGCGGTCGTACTCCACCAGGCCAACCTGCGCATCATCGAGCCGCTCGCCGAGCGGATCGGCGCGGTCAACGCGGTCGTCGCGCGCGACGTCGTGAACTCCGGCAACACCTCGGCGGGCAGCATCCCGCTCGCCCTGTCGAAGCTGGTGGAGCGCGGCGAGATCGTGCCCGGCGACCCGGTGCTGCTCTTCGGCTTCGGCGGGAACCTGTCGTACGCCGGACAGGTCGTCCGCTGCCCGTAGCCGTCGGCGGCTATCGGCCAAGGCCCGGTGTGATCGGCCCAACTCCCCCTGGTACTGGTCATTGTGCTCAGTAGACTGTAGACAAAAGGCAATCGTCGAGGAGGGGGCCGCGATGCTGTCCACAGGACTGCCGCAGGGGGCAGTGCCCAAGCTCGAACGTCCCGGTCCGCTGCGGGAGCGCGTCTACGAGGCGCTGCTCGAACTCATCACGACGCGCGCCCTGCAGCCGGGCCAGCATCTCGTGGAGAGCGAACTCGCGGGGCATCTGGGGGTGTCGCGGCAGCCGGTGCGCGAGGCGTTGCAGCGGCTCAACACCGAGGGCTGGGTCGATCTGCGCCCCGCGCAGGGCGCGTTCGTGCACGAGCCCACCGAGGAGGAGGCGGACCAGCTGCTCACGGTCCGCACGCTCCTGGAGGCGGAGGCCGCCCGGCTCGCCGCAGCGAACACCGGAACGGCCGGGATCACCGCCCTCGAAGAGCTGTGCGCCAAGGGGGAGCAGGCCGTCGCGGACGGCGACGTGGACCTGGTGGTCACCACCAACGCGGCCTTCCACGCCAAGGTCATGGAGCTCGCGGGCAACGTCGTCCTCGCCGAGCTGGCCGGGCAGGTGGACCGGCGGGTGCGCTGGTACTACACGCCGGTGGCCCGGCAGCGCGGCAAGCAGTCGTGGATCGAGCACCGTGCGCTGATCGCGGCGATCGCCGACCGCGACGAGCGCCGCGCCACGGAGATCATGCGTACGCACACGGAGCACACCCGGCAGACGTACCACCAGCGGGACGAGGGCTGACCGACCCTCAGGGCCTGCGCTCCCTCAGCACCGCCTGCGTCTGCGTCGTCTGGCCCACCTGACGGCCCTCGTCGTCGTACACATCGGTCTGTACGACGACGAAGGAGCCGCCCACGTGCAGCGGCCTGGCCACGGCGCGGGCCGAGCCCGAGCGCACGGCGCGGAAGAAGTTCGTCTTCGACTCGACCGTCGACGTCGTCGCGCCCTCCGGCAGGTTGAGGAAGGCGCAGACCGCGCCCACCGTGTCCGCGAGGGTCATCAGCACCCCGCCGTGCAGCACGCCGCCGGCCGTGCACAGCTCCTTCTGCCAGGGCAGCTTGCCCTCGACCCGCTCGGGTCCTGCCTCTTCGAAGGCGATGCCGAGGTGTCCGGCGAAGGGGACCATGGCGAGCAGTCGGGCATGCGTTTCGTCCTGAGGCAGGGACTTCTCGTCCTCAGTCCGGGCCTTCTCGTTCTGCGGCAGGGTGTTCGACACGGGTGACCTTTCGGCGGGGGGTCAGGGAACACCACCGTGCGCCATGGGACTCGAGGCGTCGATTACTTTTGAGGTAATCCAGGCATACGACACAGGCACACGACCATGCCACCGAACGACCGGGAGAGTCGACATGGCCACGCAGCAGCACGACATCCGCCCCGCGGCAGAGGAAGACGTACCGCCGGCCGTGGACACCCTCGCCCGGGCCTTCGCCGACTACGCCTTCACGCGCCATGTCGTCGCGGCGGAGGGCCACGAGGAGCGGGTCCGCCGGTTCCAGGAGCTCTTCCTGACCCGCATCGGCATGGTCTACGGACGGGTCTGGGTCGCCGACGCCGGGCGCGCCGTCGCCGTGTGGACCACGCCGGAGCGCGACCCCGGACCCGGCTTCGCCGAGATCGGCCCGCTGATCGGCGAGCTCGCCGGTGACCGCGCGGACCGCTTCGCCTCGGCCGACCAGGCGCTGGCGCCGCACCGCCCGCGGCGCCCCGCCTGGTTCCTCGGCACGGTGGGCGTCCACCCCGACGCGCAGGGCCAGGGGCTCGGCGGCGCGGTGATCCGGCCGGGACTCGAGGCCGCCGACCGCGCCGGGCACCCGTGCTTCCTGGAGACATCGGCCGAGCGCAACGTGGCGTTCTACGAACGGCTCGGCTTCGCCGTCACGGCGGACGTCCGACTGCCGGACGACGGCCCGCGTACGTGGTGCATGCTCCGCGAGCCGGTCTAGGAGCGCGACCCCACCCACCCTTTGTCCTGTGACTGGAGAAAGTCATGGGTAATTGCTGCGCAACTTCTTCCCACTCCCGGCAGGCGCTGCTACGTTCCCCTCGAAAGCCCGACGCGGTGGCGCAAAGTACGCCGCGACGACATCAGTTGCCGATGAGGCGGGGAGGGGCGCGTGAGACGTATGACGGCTCGACCCGCCAATGCGCATCAGGCGCGTCTGCTGCGGCTGCTGCGTGACGGAGGGCCCAACTCCCGTGCCCAGCTGGGCGATCAGGTCGACCTCTCGCGGTCGAAGCTGGCCGTCGAGGTGGACCGGCTCCTGGAGACCGGACTCGTGGTCGCCGACGGACTCGCCGCATCGCGCGGCGGCCGTCGCTCCCACAACATCCGCCTGGCCCCCGCCCTCCGCTTCCTCGGCGTGGACATCGGCGCGACCTCGGTCGACGTCGCGGTCACCAACGCCGAGCTGGAGGTCCTCGGCCACATCAACCAGCCGATGGACGTGCGCGAGGGCCCGGTCGCGGTCTTCGAGCAAGTCCTCGCCATGGCCGCCAAGTTGAAGGCCTCCGGGCTCGCGGAAGGGTTCGACGGCGCTGGCATCGGCGTACCTGGCCCCGTCCGTTTCCCCGAAGGCGTCCCGGTCGCCCCGCCGATCATGCCGGGGTGGGACGGCTTCCCCGTCCGGGAGGCCCTCAGCCAGGACCTCGGCTGCCCGGTCATGGTCGACAACGACGTGAACCTGATGGCGATGGGGGAGCAGCACGCGGGCGTCGCACGCTCCGTGGGCGACTTCCTCTGCGTCAAGATCGGCACCGGCATCGGCTGCGGGATCGTCGTCGGCGGCGAGGTCTACCGCGGCACGACCGGCAGCGCCGGCGACATCGGACACATCCAGGTCGAACCGGACGGACGCCCCTGCGCCTGCGGCAACAAGGGCTGCCTGGAGGCGTACTTCAGCGGCGCGGCACTCGCCCGTGACGCCGAGGACGCGGCCGGGCAGGGGCTCTCCCCGGAACTCGCGACGCGCCTGGAGGCGGCCGGGAAGCTCAGCGCCGTCGACGTCGCGGCAGCCGCCGCGGCCGGTGACGCCACCGCGCTCGACCTCATCCGCGACGGCGGCAACCGCACCGGCCAGGTCATCGCGGGCCTCGTCAGCTTCTTCAACCCGGGCCTCGTGGTGATCGGCGGCGGTGTGACCGGACTCGGCCATACGCTGCTCGCCGCCATCCGCACCCAGGTCTACCGCCAGTCGCTGCCCCTGGCGACCGGCAACCTCCCCATCGTCCTGGGCGAGTTGGGCCCGACCGCCGGAGTCATCGGCGGTGCCCGGCTCATCAGCGACCACCTGTTCTCGCCGGCCTGACGGCCGACGCGCACGACCCGCACCAGCACGTCACGCACCAGCACCTCACGCACCAACACGTCACGCACCACCTCACCCAGTACAGCGCCCTGCTCTGCCCTGCCCTGCCCGTAATCGGCCGCACCCGCCCAAGGGGCCCTCATGGCACCAGAACCACCGCTGCTCACCATGTCCAAAATCACCAAGTCGTTCCCCGGCGTCCGCGCCCTGGACGGCGTCGACCTCCAGGTCCAGGCCGGCGAAGTGCACTGCCTGCTCGGCCAGAACGGCGCCGGGAAGTCCACGCTCATCAAGGTCCTCGCCGGGGCCCACCAGCCCGACGACGGCGAGATCACCTGGCGCGGCGAGCGCACCACGCTCCGGTCGCCGATCGCCGCCATGCGGCTCGGCATCGCCACCATCTACCAGGAACTCGACCTGGTGGAGGGCCTGTCCGTCGCCGAGAACGTCCACCTGGGGCATGAGCCCACCGCGGCCGGCTTCGTCGTGCGGGGCCGGGCGGCCAAGGAGTCGACTGCCAAGCTGCTCAAGCGACTTGGCCACAGCGAGATCGACCCGGGGACGCTCGTCGGTGACCTCTCCGCCGCCCAGCAGCAGATCGTCTCCATGGCCCGCGCGCTCTCCCACGAGGTGCGGCTCATCGTGATGGACGAACCGTCCGCCGCCCTCGACCCCGACGAGGTCGACAACCTCTTCCGCATCGTCGGCGACCTCACGGCGGACGGCGTCGCCGTCGTCTACATCTCCCACCGCCTGGAGGAGATCCGTCGTATCGGCGACCGTGTCACCGTCCTCAAGGACGGCCGCGCGGTGGCGGGCGGACTGCCCGCCAAGGAGACCCCGACCCGCGAGGTCGTCGCCCTGATGACGGGCCGCAACGTCGAGTACGTCTTCCCCGACCGGCCCATCGGACAGCCCGCCGCCGCGCCGGTGTTGAAGGTCACGGGCCTCACCCGGCACGGCGAGTTCGAGCCCCTCGACCTCGAACTGCGCCCCGGGGAGATCGTCGGCCTCGCCGGTCTCGTCGGCTCCGGGCGCTCCGAGATCCTGGAGACGATCTACGGCGCACGCAAGCCGAGCGCAGGTCAAGTCACCGTGGACGGAAAGGTGTTGCGGCCCGGCAGCGTCCGCGCCGCCGTCCGCGCCGGGCTCGGCCTCGCCCCCGAGGAGCGCAAGGCGCAGGCCCTGCTGATGCTGGAGTCCGTCACCCGCAATGTGTCGGTGTCCTCCATGTCCCGCTTCTCACGCGGCGGTTGGCTCGACCGGGGCGCCGAGCGGAAGGCCGCGCAGACCGCCACCCGCGAGCTGTCCCTGCGCCCCGACAACCCCTCCGCCCCGGTGCGCACCCTCTCCGGCGGCAATCAGCAGAAGGCCGTGCTCGCCCGCTGGCTGCTCCGCGGCTGCCGCGTCCTGCTGCTCGACGAGCCGACCCGCGGCGTCGACGTCGGCGCCCGCGCCGAGCTGTACGCCGTGATCCGCCGCCTCGCCGACGACGGCCTCGCCGTCCTCCTCGTCTCCAGCGAGGTCCCCGAAGTCCTCGGCCTCGCCGACCGCGTCCTGGTGCTCCGCGAGGGCCGCGTCGTCCATACGGCGCCCGCCCGCGACCTCGACGAACACCGCGTACTCGACCTCGTCCTCGAAGGGAGCCCGGCGTCATGACGCAGCCCGCATCGCCACCCAGGACCGCCGCATCGAAGAGCGAACCGGCAGGCGGCGGGGGCCAGTTGCGCACGCTCGTCGCCCGCGCCGACGTCCGGACGCTGTCCCTGCTCGGGGTGCTCGCCGTACTGGTCCTGATCGGTGGCATCACCCAGCCCGACTCGTTCCTCGACACCGACAACCTCCAGCTGGTGCTCACCCAGGCGTCCGTCATCGGAGTGGTCACGGTCGGCATGACCTTCGTGATCATCTCGGGCGGCATCGACCTGTCCGTCGGCGCGATCGTCGCGCTCGCCTCGGTGTGGGCGACGACCGTCGCCACCCAGGAGTACGGCTTCGCGGGCATCCTCTTCACCGCGGTGGCCGTCGGCCTCGGCTGCGGTCTCGTCAACGGCATGCTCATCGCCTACGGCGGGATGGTGCCGTTCATCGCGACGCTCGCGATGCTCGCCGCGGGCCGCGGCCTCGCCCTGCAGATCACCGACGGAAAGACCCAAATGGTCACCGTGGACGGCGTGTTGGAGCTCGGCGAGCGCGACTCCTACGTCCTCGGCATCCCGCCCCTGGTACTGGTCTTCGCAGCCGTCACCGTCGTCGGCTGGCTGCTCCTGAACCGCACCACCTTCGGGCGGCGCTCGGTCGCGGTCGGCGGCAACTCGGAAGCGGCGCGGCTCGCCGGCATCGACGTACGCAGGCAACGCCTCTACCTCTATCTGCTCTCCGGCCTCTGCTGCGGCATCGCCGCCTTCCTGCTGATCATCCTCTCCGGGTCGGGCCAGAACACCAACGGCAATCTGTACGAGCTCGACGCCATCGCCGCGGCGATCATCGGCGGCACCCTGCTCAGCGGCGGCCGGGGCACCATCACCGGCTCCGTGCTCGGCGTACTGATCTTCATCACGATCCAGAACATCTTCGCGCTGAACAACCTGGAGACCGCGACCCAGCAGATCGCCAAGGGCGCGATCATCGTCGCCGCCGTCCTCATCCAACGCCGTACGGCCTCAACTCCCTGACCCGAAGGGCTGATTGCCATGCCAGAGATCACCAGCCGCAGGGGACTGCTCTTCGGAGCGGCCGCCCTGTCCACCGGGGCGCTCATCACCGGGTGCACCAGCAACGAGCCCAAGGACTCCGACAACGCCTCGGACAAGGACCAGCCGGTCGCCGACGACAAGCCCGGCAAGGAAGTCACCATCGGGTTCGCGGGGCCGCAGGCCGACCACGGCTGGCTCAACGCGATCAACGACAACGCCAAGGAGCGGGCGAAGAAGTACTCGGACGTGACGCTGGAGTCCACCGAGGGCTCCAACGACACCGCCGCCCAGATCGGCCAGGTCGAGACGCTGATCAACAAGAAGGTCGACGTCCTGGTGATCCTGCCGGCCGACGGCAAGGCGCTCACCCAGGTCGGCCTGAAGGCCATGAAGGCGGGCATCCCCGTCGTCAACCTCGACCGGGTCTTCGCGTCGCCGCAGGCCTACCGCTGCTGGATCGGCGGCGACAACTACGGCATGGGCCTGAGCGCCGGGCACTACATCGGCGAGAAGCTCAAGGACAAGAAGGGCGCCAAGGTCATCGAGCTGGCAGGACTCGACAACCTGGAGCTGACCAAGCAGCGCACGAAGGGCTTCGACGACGCCCTCAAGAACTACCCGGGCATCAAGAAGGTCGCCCGGCAGGCCGCCGAGTTCACCGTCGAGTCGGGACAGCAGAAGATGTCCCAACTCCTTCAGGCCCAGAAGAACTTCGACGCCCTGTGGAACCACGACGACGACCAGGGCGTGGGCGCCCTGCGCGCCATCAAGCAGGCGGGCCGCGACGACTTCCTGATGGTCGGCGGCGCGGGCGCGCTCTCCGCCTTCCAGGCCATCGAGTCCGACGACAGCGTACTCAAGGCGACCGTGCTCTACCCGCCGACGATGGCGGCATCGGCGATCGACCTGGCCCGCGCGCTCGGCCAGAACAAGGGCGTCAGCGGCATGGCGGAGTTCGAGATCCCGTCCTTCGTCACCTGCTACTCCGCCGTGGTCGACAAGGAGAACGTCGGCCAGTACATGTCCACCGGCTTCAAGTGATGCGCGCGTCCGCACCCCCCACCGAGCGTCGACGAGGAGGAGTACCGCATGCGTGAGACGGAACACGAGGCTGAGACGGGTAAGCGGACGCTGGGGGTGGGCATGGTCGGCTACGCCTTCATGGGCGCCGCCCACTCCCAGGGCTGGCGCACCGTCGGACGTGTCTTCGATCTGCCATTGCGGCCGGTCCTCTCGGCGGTCTGCGGTCGGGACGGCGGCGCCGTGCGCGCCGCCGCCGACCGGCTCGGCTGGGCGGCCGCGGAGACCGACTGGCGCGCACTCGTGGCCCGTGACGACGTCGACCTCGTCGACATCTGCACCCCCGGCGACAGCCACGCTCAGATCGCGATCGCCGCGCTGGAGGCGGGCAAGCACGTACTGTGCGAGAAGCCGCTCGCCAACACCGTAGAGGAGGCCGAGGCGATGGCCGAGGCCGCCGAACGGGCCCGCGCGCGGGGCCAGGTGGCGATGGTCGGCTTCAACTACCGGCGCGTTCCCGCCCTGGCGCTCGCCCGGCAGATGGTCGCCGACGGCCGCCTCGGCGCGCTGCGGCACATCCGTCTGACGTATCTTCAGGACTGGCTGGTGGACCCGGAGTTCCCGCTCACCTGGCGGCTGCGCAAGGAACGCGCCGGATCGGGAGCCCTGGGCGACCTGGGGGCGCACATCGTGGACCTCGCGCAGTATCTGACGGGGGAGCAGATGGCCGGCGTCTCCGCGCTCACCGAGACCTTCGTGCGCGAGCGCCCGCTGCTCGACGGGGCCTCCAGCGGGCTCGCGGCGGAGAGCGGCGTCGGGACCGGGACCGGGACCGGGACCGGGACCGTCACCGTGGACGACGCCGCGGTCTTCACCGGACGCTTCCCCTCGGGCGCGCTCGCGCTGTTCGAGGCGACCCGCTTCGCGGCCGGCCGCAAGAACGCGCTGCGGCTCGAACTCAACGGCTCCGACGGCTCGTTGGCCTTCGACCTGGAGCGCCTGAACGAACTCTCCTTCCACGACCACACGGAGCCCGCCGTCTCGTCCGGCTTCCGCCGCATCCTGGTGACCGAGCCGGGACATCCGTACCTGGAGGCCTGGTGGCCGCCGGGCCACGGCCTCGGCTACGAGCACACCTTCGTGCACCAGGCGCGTGACCTGCTGCACGCCGTCGCCGCGGGCGGCGTCGCCGAGCCGTCGTTCGCCGACGGGCTCAGCGTGCAGCGGGTGCTCGCCGCGGTGGAGGAGAGCGCCGCCAAGAACTCCGTCTACACCCCGATCCCGCACACCCCCGTCCCGCACATCCCCGCCCAGGTTTGAGGAGGCCGTCATGCCACGCCCGTTCACCCTGTTCACCGGCCAGTGGGCCGACCTGCCGCTCGAAGAGGTCTGCCGGATCGCCCGCGACTTCGGCTACGACGGCCTCGAACTGGCCTGCTGGGGCGACCACTTCGAGGTCGACAAGGCGCTGGGCGACACGTCCTACCTGGACTCGCGCCGCCAGCTCCTCGACAAGTACGGCCTCAAGTGCTGGGCGATCTCCAACCACCTGGTCGGGCAGGCCGTCTGCGACGCGATCATCGACGAGCGGCACCAGGCGATCCTGCCCTCCCGCATCTGGGGCGACGGCGAGGCGGAGGGTGTACGGCGGCGGGCCGCCCGCGAGATGGAGGACACGGCACGCGCGGCGGCGGCCTTCGGCGTCGACACCGTCATCGGCTTCACCGGCTCCGCGATCTGGCATCTGGTGGCGATGTTCCCGCCGGTGCCCGAGTCGATGATCCAGCGGGGGTACGACGACTTCGCCGCGCGCTGGAACCCGATCCTGGATGTCTTCGACGTACAAGGCGTGCGGTTCGCGCATGAGGTGCATCCCTCCGAGATCGCGTACGACTACTGGACGACGCACCGAGCCCTGGAGGCGGTCGACCACCGCACGGCCTTCGGGCTGAACTTCGACCCCTCCCATTTCGTCTGGCAGGACCTCGACCCGGTCGGCTTCCTCTACGACTTCCGGGACCGGATCTACCACGTGGACTGCAAGGAGGCGCGGCGCCGCCTGGACGGCCGCAACGGCCGCCTTGGCTCCCACCTTCCGTGGGGTGATCCGCGGCGCGGCTGGGACTTCGTGTCGGCGGGGCACGGTGACGTCCCCTGGGAGGACGTGTTCCGCATGCTGCGCTCCATCCGGTACGAGGGGCCGATCTCCGTGGAGTGGGAGGACGCGGGGATGGACCGGCTGCAGGGCGCGCCGGAGGCGCTGGCGCGCTTGAAGGCGTACGACTTCGAGCCACCTACCGCGTCTTTCGACGCGGCGTTCGGTTCTGAGTGAGACCCGGTTTCGATTGAGGCTCGGTTCTGAGTGAGACCCGGTTTCGACTGAGACCCGGTTCTGACTGAGACCCGGTTTCGATGGTGGCCCGGTTTCGACTGGGACCGGGTTCCACCACGGCTTTGTCCTGTGCGAGGAAGAAGCTGAACTCTGTTACTGCACAAGGGCTTTCGGCCAAGTACAAAGCTCGCTACCGTCCCTGATGTGTACAGGACATGAAACTTCCGGGGTGACGGCGCACCCCGGCGCACGGCGCACACACCCGCGTACGACCGTCCCCCTTCCGGAGGAACCCCCGTGCACAGGAAACGCCCGAGACTCCGCAGATCCCTCGCCCTGCTCACCGGCACGCTCCTCACCGGAGCGTCGCTGACCCTCGCCGTACCGCAAGCGGGCGCCGTCCCCGCCGACCCGCCCTCGGCAGCTGCCTCTGCCGACTCCGCGGCCTCCGCCGCCGAAGACTTCCAGCAGGTGACCCTCGCCAAGGGCGAGCCGGAGACGGGCGAGCCGATGACGCTCTCCGTGCTCCCCGACCGCTCCGTCCTGCACACGTCCCGCGACGGCACACTGCGGCTCACCGACGCCGCGGGCAACACCAAGATCGCGGGCAAGATACCCGTCTACACCCATGACGAGGAAGGCCTCCAGGGCGTCGCCATCGACCCCAAGTTCAGCGAGAACCGCGCGATCTTCCTCTACTACGCACCTCCGATGGACACCCCCGCGGGCGACGCCCCCAATGAGGGAACGGCCGAGGACTTCAAGAAGTTCGACGGCGTCAACCGCCTCTCCCGTTTCGTCCTGAAGGCCGACGGCACCCTGGACACGGCCAGCGAGAAGAAGGTGCTCGACGTCCCCGCGAGCCGCGGCATCTGCTGCCACGTCGGCGGCGACATCGACTTCGACAAGGACGGCAACCTCTACCTCTCGACGGGCGACGACTCCAACCCCTTCGCCTCCGACGGCTTCACGCGCATCGACGAGCGAGCCAACCGCAACCCCGCCTACGACGCCCGGCGCGGCGCAGGCAACACCAACGACCTGCGCGGCAAGATCCTGCGCATCAAGGTCGCCGACGACGGCAGCTACACGGTCCCGGACGGCAACCTCTTCGCCAAGGGCACCGAGAAGACCCGCCCCGAGATCTACGCGATGGGCTTCCGCAACCCCTTCCGGATGAGCGTCGACAAGCCGACGGGCATCGTGTACGTCGGTGACTACGGCCCCGATGCGGGCGCGGCCGACCCCAAGCGCGGCCCCGCAGGACAGGTCGAGTTCGCCCGTGTGACCAAGCCGGGCAACTTCGGCTGGCCGTTCTGCACCGGCAAGAACGACGCCTACGTCGACTACGACTTCGCCACCGGCACCTCCGGACCGGCCTTCGACTGCGCGGCCCCGAAGAACGACTCGCCGCACAACACGGGCCTGACCGACCTGCCGCCCGCGCAGGAGGCCTGGATCCCGTACGACGGCGGCTCCGTCCCCGAGTTCGGCAGCGGCTCCGAGTCCCCGATGGGCGGCCCCGTCTACCGCTACGACGCGGCGAACACCTCTCCGGTGAAGTTCCCCGAGGCGTACGACGGCGACTTCTTCGCCGGTGAGTTCGGCCGCCGCTGGATCAAGCGGATCGAGCAGGGCGAGGACGGCACCGTCTCGAAGATCAACCCGTTCCCGTGGACGGGCACCCAGATCATGGACATGGAGTTCGGCCCCGACGGCGCGCTGTACGTCCTCGACTACGGCACCGCCTGGTTCGGCGGCGACGAGAACTCCGGCCTCTTCCGCATCGAGAACGCCACCGAGGGCCACTCCCCGGTCGCCGAGGCCACCGCCTCCAAGACCAGCGGCCAGGCCCCGCTGCGCACGAAGTTCACCGCGAAGGCCACGGACGCCGACGGCGGCACGCTGACCTACTCCTGGGACTTCGGGGACGGCGGCAAGTCGACCCAGCAGAACCCGACGTACACGTACAAGAAGAACGGCGTCTACACCGCGACGGTGACCGTCAAGGACTCCACCGGACGCACCGGTTCCGCGAGCGCGCACCTCACCGTCGGCAACACCGCGCCCAAGGTGACCCTCGAACTCCCCGGTGACGGGCAGCTGTTCACCTTCGGCGACAAGGTGCCCTTCAAGGTGAAGGTGAGCGACCCGGAGGACGGGCCGATCGACTGCACGAAGGTCAAGGTCACCCACATCCTCGGCCATGACAGCCACGGTCACCCGGTGACCTCGGCCAACGGCTGCGAGGGCACCCTGCAGACCTCGGCGGACGGCGAGCACGACCCGAACGCCAACATCTTCGGGGTCTTCGACGCCGAATACACCGACAAGGGCGCGAACGGCCAGCCCGCGCTGACCACCCACGACCAGAACGTCGTCCAGCCCAAGCACCGCCAGGGCGAGCACTACAACGACTCCAAGGGCGTGTCCATCGCCAACCACACCCCGGCGCACGGCGGAAAGACCGTCGGCGACATCAACAACGGCGACTGGATCTCCTTCAAGCCGTACATCCTCGGCAACGCCACCAAGCTGACGGCGCGCGTCGCCTCGGCCGGCGCCGGCGGCACGCTGGAGGTCCGCAGCGGCTCGGTCACCGGCAAGCTCCTGGGCAGCGCGAAGGTCGCGCCGACCGGCGGCTGGGAGACGTACACCGACGTGAGCACCGCGCTCGCCGGGGCACCCGCCAAGACCACGACGCTCTTCCTGGTCTTCAAGGGCAAGGGCACCGGAGCCCTGTACGACGTCGACGACTTCACCTTCACGACGAGCTGAGGAAGGGGCATCACATGCGCGCATCCGCAACGACAGCGACCGCTACGGCAGTGGCCGCCCTGCTCATCGGCTGTGTGTCGGGCCCAGCGGCTTCTGAGGAGGAGCAGTCAGGCTCCGGTTCGGCGTCGGCCGCGGGCGGGAACGTCCTGGTCTTCTCCAAGACCGCCGGTTTCCGGCACGACTCCATCCCCGACGGCATCGCGGCCGTCAAGGACCTCGGCGCGGCGAACGGCTTCACCGTCGACGCGACGGAGGACGCCGGTGCCTTCACCGCCAAGAACCTGGCGCGGTACGACGCCGTGGTCTGGCTGTCGACGACCGGGGACGTCCTGAACGCCGAGCAGCAGTCGGCGTTCGAGGGCTACATCAAGAAGGGCGGCGGCTACGTGGGCGTGCACGCCGCCGCCGACACCGAGTACGACTGGCCCTTCTACGGAGGCCTCGCGGGCGCCTACTTCCAGTCGCATCCCGCGATCCAGCCCGCGAAGGTCCAGACCGAGGACCACGCGCACCCGTCCACCGCACATCTTCCGGGCATCTGGGACCGCACCGACGAGTGGTACAACTACCGCTCCAATCCCCGCGACCGGGCCCGCGTCCTCGCCTCGCTCGACGAGTCGTCGTACACCGGCGGCACGATGTCGGGCGACCATCCCATCGCCTGGTGCCAGAACTACCAGGGTGGCCGCTCCTTCTACACCGGCGGCGGCCACACCAAGGAGTCGTTCGCCGACCCCGCCTACCGGCAGCATCTGCTCGGCGGGATCCAGTGGGCGACGGGCGCGGCGCAGGCCGACTGCCGTACGGAGAAGGGCTATACGCCGATCTTCGACGGCACGGCCAAGTCCCTGGAGGCCTGGAAGCAGGCAGGCCCCGGCTCGTTCGCGCTGAACGAGACGGACGGGACACTCACCACCGTCGGCGGGATGGGGATGCTCTGGTACGGCGCCAAGCAGCTCGGCTCGTACTCCCTCAAGCTCGACTGGCGCATGGAGGGCGACGACAACTCCGGGATCTTCGTGGGCTTCCCGGCCTCCGACGACCCCTGGTCGGCCGTGAACAACGGCTATGAGATCCAGATCGACGCCACCGACGTACCGGAGAAGACCACCGGCTCCGTCTACGGCTTCAAGTCCGCCGACGTGAAGAAGCGCGACAAGGCGCTGAATCCGCCGGGGCAGTGGAACACCTACGAACTCCGTGTCGAGGGCGAACGCCTTCGGATCTATCTCAACGGAGTGAAGATCAACGACTTCACCAACACGGAACCCGCGCGGAGCCTGAAGGACGGTCACATCGGCATCCAGAACCACGGTGCCGACGACCAGGTCTCCTTCCGCGACATCCGGGTGAAGGAACTGCCGGCCCGCACCGCTTCCGGCGCGGGTCGCTAGACGGCGGCGGGCGGAGGACGCCGGACCTCCGCCCGCCGTCTTTTTCTTCCCTGCGCGGTCGCCGCGCGGACGACAGGAGGGCAGCAGCCGTGTCCAATTCCTCTACTTCTGACAGCGGTCTCACCGGGGTGTGGCTGATCGGAGCGCGAGGTTCCGTCGCCACGACGGCTGTCGCGGGGTGCGCGGCCGTGGCCGCCGGACTGCATCCGCCGACGGGCATGGTCACGGAGACCCCGCCGTTCGCGGACTGCGGTCTGCCAACGTTGTCGTCGCTCGTCTTCGGCGGCCACGACACGATGGAGTGCCCGCTGCCCAAGCGCGCCGAGCAACTGGCCGCCGGGGGAGTCCTTCCGCACGGCCTCCCCTCGGCGGTCCACGCCGAACTCGCGGCGGCGGACGCGGAGATACGGGTGGGCGGGCCGCGCCCCGGGGCCGTAGGCACGCGCACGGGCACGCGCACGGGCACGCGCACGGGCACGCGCACGGGCACGCGCACGGGCAGGGGCACAGGTAGGGGCACTGGCTCCGGTGTCGACGTCGACGTCGACGGCCGCTCGGACGAGGAGCTCATCGTGTCCTTCACGGACGACCTCCGAGATTTCGTACGTCGACGGGGGCTGGCCCGAGCGGTCGTGGTGAACGTCGCCTCGACCGAACCCCTGCCGCCGGACGGCGCCGGGCGCCTCCCCGCCAGTTCCCTCTACGCGGCGGCGGCGATGCGCGCGGGCTGCCCGTACGTGAACTTCACCCCGTCGTCCGGGCTGCACCACCCGGCACTCGCCGCGGTCGCCGCCGCATCGGGCCTGCCCTACGCGGGCCGGGACGGGAAAACGGGGCAGACCCTGCTGCGCTCGGTCCTGGGCCCGATGTTCGCCCAGCGCGCCCTCGCCGTGCGGGCCTGGTCCGGCACGAACCTCCTCGGCGGCGGAGACGGCGCGTCCCTCGCGGACCCGGCAGCGGCAGCCGCGAAGAACGCGGGCAAGGAACGCGTCCTCGCCGACACTCTGGGCGCTGCCCCCGAGGGCGAGGTCCACATCGACGACGTCCCGTCCCTCGGCGACTGGAAGACCGCCTGGGACCACATCGCCTTCGACGGCTTCCTCGGCGCGCGGATGGTCCTGCAGACCACCTGGCAGGGCTGCGACTCGGCCCTCGCGGCCCCCTTGATCCTGGACCTGGCCCGCCTCCTGGCCCGCTCCCACGAACTCGGCCTCTCCGGCCCCCTGCACTCCCTCGCCTTCTACTTCAAGGACCCGGACCCCGGCGCGTCCTCGTCACTGGCCGACCAGTACGAGTCCCTACTGGGCTTCGCGACCCGACTGAAGGGGGCGAGCCTGTGAGGGGGGCGAGTGAGGGGGCGGGGCGTGCGGCGGCCATGTCCGTGAGCGGGAGCGCTGTGAGTGGGAGCGCTGTGAGTGGGGGCGCTTCGCGCGGGCGTGGCGGGCGAGTCGGAGAAGACGAGGGAGACAGGGGAGATGGGAGAGGCGGGCGAGACAAGGGAGGAGAAGGAGGCGAGGGAGGCAGAGGAGACGGCCGAGGCGGGGGAAGACTCCGTGACTGGGCCGAACTGCTGCGCGTTCCCGCCCTGTTCACCGTCCCCGGCGACGCGCTCGCCGGGGCCGCGGCCACCGGACTGCGGCCCAACCACCGCACCTTCCTCGCCATAGCCGCCTCGCTCTCCCTGTACGAGGCGGGCATGGCCCTCAACGACTGGGCCGACCGCGCGGACGACGCCGTCGAACGCCCACACCGCCCCCTGCCCTCCGGCCGCATCGCCCCCGCCGCAGCGCTGACCGCGGCCGCGGCCCTCACCGCGGGGGGCCTGGCCCTCGCCTCCCGCGCGGGACGCCCCGCCCTGACGGTGGCGGGCGCCCTCGCGGGTACCGTCTGGGCCTACGACCTGGGCCTGAAACATACCCCGGCGGGTCCCGCCGCCATGGCCACGGCCCGCGCCCTGGACCTGCTCCTGGGCGCGGCAGCGACGTCGACGGCGACAGCCGAGGGCCACCCCACTGCGGGCCTCCGCGCCGCGACCCCCGACGCCCTGCTCCTGGGCGCCCACACCCTCGCCGTCACCACGGTCTCCCGACGAGAGGCCCAGGGCGGCTCGACCGCGGCACCACTGGGAGCACTGGCAGCGACGGCGGTGCTGGCTCGGGTGCTGGCGGTCGGGGGTGGCATCGGTGGGACCGGCAGCCGTGCCGGCACCGGCAGCCGTGATGGCACTGGCAGCCGTGATGGCACTGGCGGCGGTGACGGCACCGGTAGCCGTGATGGCGGAGGCGACCCTGACGGGACCGGCAGCCGTGCCGGCCGTGACAGCGCGAGCAGCCGCGCCGGCGGTATCGGAACTGGTAGCCGTCACGGCAGCGACGGCACCCGTCAACTCCCGGCAGGCCGACGGGCAGCAGCCACCCGCGGCTTGCCGGGCTCCACGGCTGGGGGCGCGGCCGAACATGCCGCGCCCGGAGCCTGGCGCACCGGTGCCCGCGCCGCAGTGCAGGCCGCCCTCTCGGCCACCTACGCCGCCACCGCCGCCCGCCCCCTCTTCCACGCCACACTCAATCCGTCACCGCAGCTCACCCAACGAGCCGTCGGCGGCGGCATCCGAGCCATGATCCCGCTCCAGGCCGCCCTCTCCGCCCGCGCCGGCGCCCTCGGCACCGCCCTGGCAACGGCCGCCCTGGCCCCGGCAGCCCGCCGGTTCGGCCGGAAGGTGAGCGTCACGTGACGGACGGAACGGAGCGACGGCACCCGCCACAGACCGAACCCGGCAGCGCGCCCGATCGCGCGTCCGGACCCGGCAGCGCGCCCGGCCGTGCGCCTGGGCCGGGCAGTGCGCCCGATCGCGCGCCCTGGTCCCGCAGTGCTCTCGACCATGCGGCCGGACCGCTCGGCGCGCCAGCCCCTGCGGCCGGACCCCGACGCGCGCCCGGCCCTGCCCCCCAACTCCGGACTGCCCCCCTGCGCTTCGGCTACGGCACCAACGGACTCACCGATCTGCGGCTCGACGACGCCCTGGGGCTTCTCGCCGACCTTGGGTATACCGGCGTCGGGCTGACCCTCGACCACATGCACCTCGACCCGCTCGCCCCCGACCTCGCCGCCCGTACCCGTCACGTGGCCCGCGGCCTGGAGCGGTACGGGATGACCGTCACGATCGAGACGGGCGCCCGCTATGTGCTCGATCCGCGCCGCAAGCACGGGCCCTCCCTCCTGGACCCCGACCGTGACGCACGCGCGGCCCGCATCCGGCTGCTGATCCGGGCCGTCCAGGTCGCCGCCGACCTGGGCGCGCACGCCGTGCACTGCTTCAGCGGCATCACTCCGGAGGGCACCGCCGAAGACACCGCGTGGCAGCGCCTCGCCGATTCGCTCGGCCCGGTCCTGGACGCCGCGTCCGGCGCCGCAGTGCCCCTCGCCGTCGAACCCGAACCCGGACACCTCCTCTCCACCCTCGCCGACTTCCACCACCTCCGTCACCTGCTCGGCCACCCCGAACTCCTGGGCCTCACCCTCGACATCGGCCACTGCCAGTGCCTCGAACCCCTTCCTCCCGCCGACTGCGTCCGCGCCGCCGCCCCGTGGCTACGGCACGTCCAGATCGAGGACATGCGCCGCGGCGTCCATGAACACCTCCCGTTCGGGGACGGGGAGATCGACTTCCCGCCCGTACTCGAAGCCCTGGCCGCGACCGGCTACCAAGGCCTGACCGTCGTCGAACTGCCCCGCCACTCCCACGCTGGCCCCCAACTCGCCTCCCAGTCCATCGAGTTCCTGCACCGGGCCGCGCAGGGTCTGCACGCCCCGGACCGGAGCGCCCCCGCTCGAACCGCAGCCGGAGGAGGAACACCGTGACCGACGCCCCCGCCACCGCCATCACCGACCTCCGCACCCGCCTGGACGCCACCCTCGGCGGAGCCGCCCGGGCCTGGCTGGACCAGGCCACCGCCGAAGCCGCCGCCCACCACGGACAACCGGACCAGGACCCGGCCCCCGCCTGGGAACTGCGCTTCGCCGAGGCCGGCCGGCGCTGCGGCCAGGAGCACGCCGAAGCCGCCCGCGTGCTCCTCCTGCACGCCGCCGACGCGAACCCGGCCACCCTCACCCGCGTCTACGAACAGGGCACCGCCGCCGAACGCAGAGCCGTCCTGCACGCCCTGCCCCACCTGGTGCCGGGCCCGGAAGCCCTGCCCCTGGTCGAGGACGCCCTGCGCACCAACGACACCCGGCTCGTCGCCGCTGCCGTCGGACCGTACGCCGCTCGGCACCTCGCCCCGCACGACTGGCGGCACGCTGTCCTCAAGTGCCTGTTCACCGGCGTCCCCGTGGAGGCCGTCGCCGACCTCCCGCGCCGCGCCCACGCCGACGCGGAACTGGCCCGCATGCTCGGCGACTACGCCGGCGAACGCACCGCCGCCGGCCGCCCCGTCCCCGGCGACCTGCACCGTGTCCTGGCCCTGACCGCCCCTACGGAGCCCTCCGCCACAGCGGCCCCGTCAGTCCCCGAGGCCCCGTCAGCCCCCGCGACCCCTTCGACCGGCGAGGAGCAGGAGTCCTGATGCGCATCTTCGACCCCCATATCCACATGACGTCCCGCACCACCGACGACTACCAGGCCATGTATGCCGCGGGCGTCCGCGCCGTCGTCGAGCCCGCGTTCTGGCTGGGTCAGCCCCGCACCTCACCCGCCTCCTTCTTCGACTACTTCGACTCCCTCCTGGGCTGGGAGCCCTTCCGCGCCGCCCAGTACGGCATCGCCCACCACTGCACGATCGCCCTCAACCCCAAGGAGGCGAACGACCCCCGCTGCACCCCGGTCCTCGACGCGCTGCCCCGGTATCTCGTCAAGGACAACGTCGTCGCCGTCGGGGAGATCGGCTATGACTCGATGACCCCCGCCGAGGACGCCGCGCTCACCGCCCAGCTCCAGCTCGCAGCCGACCACGAACTGCCCGCGCTGGTGCACACCCCGCACCGCGACAAGCTGGCGGGCCTGCGCCGAACCCTCGACGTCGTCAGGGAATCCGCGCTGCCCCTGGACCGGGTCCTCGTCGACCATCTCAACGAGACCACGGTCAAGGAGGCCAAGGACAGCGGCTGCTGGCTCGGATTCTCCGTCTATCCCGACACCAAGATGGACGAGGACCGGATGGTGGCGATCCTGCACGAGCACGGCACCGAGCGCGTCCTGGTCAACTCGGCCGCCGACTGGGGCAAGAGCGACCCGCTCAAGACCCGCAAGGTCGCCGACGCCATGCTCAAGGCCGGGTTCGACGAGGACGACGTCGACCTCGTACTGTGGCGCAACCCGGTCGCCTTCTACGGACTCAGCGGCCGGCTCGCCCTCGACGTCACGGACACCGATGCCACCCACGAGGGCAACTCCATCCTCCGTGGCGGGGCGTGAGCCATGCGCTTCAGGCACCCCGACGGCAGCGTCGTCCACCTCGCGTACTGCACCAACGTCCACCCCGCGGAGACACTCGACGGAGTCCTCACGCAACTCCGCGACCACTGCGAACCCGTCCGCAGACGGCTCGGCAGGGACCGCATAGGCATCGGTCTGTGGCTCGCCAAGGACGCCGCGCACGCCCTGGTCACCGACCCGGCCGCGCTGCGCGGACTGCGCACCGAACTCGACCGGCGCGGCCTCGAGGTCGTCACCCTCAACGGATTCCCGTATGAAGGCTTCGGCGCCGAAGAGGTCAAGTACCGCGTCTACAAGCCGGACTGGACCGACCCCGAGCGGCTCTCCCACACCACCGACCTGGCCCGGCTGCTCGCCGCTCTCCTCCCGGACGACGTCACCGAAGGCACCATCTCCACCCTTCCGCTTGCCTGGCGCACCCCCTTCGACGCCGCACGGGCCGAGTCCGCCCGCACCGCCCTCACCAAGCTCGCCCAACGCCTGGACGCCCTGGCCGAGTTGACCGGCCGGTCCATCCGTGTCGGCCTCGAACCCGAGCCGGGCTGCACCGTCGAGACCACGGGCGACGCGATCGCCCCCCTCACCGCGGTCGGCCACGACCGCATCGGTGTCTGTGTCGACACCTGCCACCTCGCCACCTCCTTCGAGGAACCGCGGACCGCGCTCGACGCGCTCGCCGCCACGGGCATCCCCGTCGTCAAGTCGCAGCTCTCCGCCGCTCTGCATGCCGAACACCCCCAACTCCCCGAAGTCCGTGCGGCCCTCGCCGCATTCGACGAGCCCCGCTTCCTGCACCAGACACGCACCCGCACCGCCGCCGGTCTGCGCGGCGCCGACGACCTCGGCGAGGCCCTCGGCGGCGACGCCCTGCCCGACACGGCACCCTGGCGCGCCCACTTCCACGTCCCGCTGCATGCCGCTCCCGCGCCGCCCCTCACCTCCACACTTCCTGTGCTCCAGGAAACGCTCGCTCACCTGGTCGGCGGGCCGCATCCCCGCACCCGCCACCTTGAGGTCGAGACCTACACCTGGCAGGCGCTGCCGACCGCGCTGCGCCCCCGCTCCCGCCCCCAGCTCGCCGAAGGCATCGCCGCCGAACTCACCCTGGCCCGCGATCTCCTGACGGACCTCGGCCTGAAGGAACTCCCATGAGCCCCACACCCCTCCTCGTCCTGGACGTCGTCGGCCTCACCCCTCGTCTCCTCGACCACATGCCGCGCCTCAAGGCCCTGGGCGGATCCGGCTCGCGGGCCACGCTCGGCACCGTCCTGCCCGCCGTCACCTGCGCCGCCCAGTCCACCTTCCTCACCGGCACCACCCCCGCCGAGCACGGCATCGTCGGCAACGGCTGGTACTTCCGCGAACTCGGTGACGTACTGCTCTGGCGGCAGCACAACGGCCTCGTCGCGGGCGACAAACTCTGGGACGCCGCCCGCCGAGCGCACCCCGGCTACACCGTCGCCAATATCTGCTGGTGGTACGCCATGGGCGCCGACACCGACATCACCATCACACCCCGTCCCGTCTATTACGCCGATGGCCGCAAGGAACCCGACTGCTACACACGGCCCCCGGCCCTGCACGACGAACTCACCGAGAAATTCGGTACGTTCCCCCTCTTCCACTTCTGGGGACCCGGCGCCGACATCGTCTCCAGCCGCTGGATCGTGGACGCGACCCGCCACATCATCGACACCCGCCACCCCGACCTGGCCCTCTGCTACCTCCCGCACCTCGACTACGACCTGCAGCGCTTCGGCCCCGACGACCCGCGCTCCCACCGGGCCGCCGCCGAACTCGACGCGACCATCGCCCCCCTTCTCGACGACGCGAAGGCCGAAGGCCGCACCGTCGTCGCCCTGTCCGAATACGGCATCACCCCCGTGAGCCGACCCGTCGACATCAACCGCGCCCTGCGCCGCGCGGGCCTCCTGGAAGTGCACACCCAGGACGGCATGGAGTACCTCGACCCGATGGCCTCGCGCGCCTTCGCCGTCGCCGACCACCAGATCGCCCATGTCTACGTCCGCAGGCCGGAAGATCTGGAGGTCACCCGCGAAGCCCTCACCGGTCTGCCCGGTATCGAGCAACTCCTCGACGACGAGGGCAAGAAGACCCACCACCTCGACCACCCGCGCTCCGGCGAACTCATCGCCGTCGCCGAGCCGGACGCCTGGTTCACGTACTACTACTGGCTCGACGACGCCCGCGCGCCCGACTTCGCGCAGCTCGTCGAGATCCACCGCAAACCCGGCTACGACCCCGTCGAACTCTTCATGGACCCCACGGACCCCTACGTCCGCGTCAAGGCCGCGGGCGCGCTGGCCCGCAAGAAGCTCGGCATGCGCTACCGCATGGCGGTCGTGCCCCTGGACCCGTCACCTATTCGCGGCAGCCATGGCCGCCTCCCCACGAGCGAGGACCTCGATTCCGGACCGCTCATTCTGTGCTCCACCCCCCGCGCCGTAACCGGCCGCGTCGCGGCCACCGATGTGAAATCGCTGTTGCTCCAACTCGCAGGACTGCACTGATGCGTGCACCGCGCCGCTCGAGTTCAGCTTGATCTCCACTGAACCAGACGGCGCGGCCCCTGCCATCAGGGTTCGACCCCGATCGGCCCCTGATCCGCTTCTCGAACCCATCCCTGAGTCAACCCTGACGCGATCCCAGGAGAACCGCATGAGCCGCAAGCCCACCTCCGCCGACCCAGAACTCACCCACCGCCTCAGCAGACGCGGCGTACTCGGCGTGGCCGCGGGCGCCACCGCCGCGGCCATCGTCGGCACGGCCGCCACCGTGACCCCCGCCTCCGCCGCGACCACCACCGCGGAGAAGGGACGAGGCCGGCCCGTCCTGCCGCCCGGCCGCCTCGGCATCCAGCTCTACAGTCTCCGCGACAAGGTCTCCACCCTCGGATTCGCCCCGGTATTCACCGAGTTGGAGAAGTACGGTTACGACGAGATCGAGTTCGCCGGATACACCCAGGGCTCGGCGGGCGCCATCACCCTCGCCCAGCTGAAGCAGCTCGCCCGCGACCACGGACTCAACCCCATCGGCAGCCACGTCGGCTATTACGACGACAACAATCCGGGCGCCTACACCTTCGCGCAGAACCTCACCAAAGTCCTCGACGACGCCGAGGCACTGGGCCTCAAGCACATCGGCACCGCGTCAGGACCCTTCCGCTACGGCTCGACCGTCGACGGCTGGAAGCGCGCCGCCGAGGACTTCAACACGTACGGAGAAGCCGCCCGCAAGCGCGGCATGAAGTTCTACCAGCACAACCATGCCGAGGAGTTCTCCTTCGCCACCGACAAGCCGAACACGCGCCTCTACGACGTGCTGCTCGCCGAGACCGACCCCGAGTCCGTCTTCCTGGAGATGGACATCTACTGGGCGTTCTGCGCCCAGTTCCGCTTCGGCAAGCGGCCGGACGGCACCCCGGCCCCCTTCTCGCCGCTCGACTACGTGCTCAAGCAGCCGCACCGCTACCCGCTGTTCCACGTCAAGGACGGCATACGCGACGAGAGCACGCGTGACGGCTACCGCATGGTGGACGTCGGCGACGGCGACATCGACTACAAGAAGTTCCTCTCCAAGGTGACCGCGCGGACCCATGGAGGCCGCCGCTACCACCACTGGCAGACCGAGCACGACAACCCGGTCGAGTCCTTCGCCTTCGCCCGCAAGTCCAGCGAGCACCTGCACTCGCTCCGCGAGCGCTGCGGCGACTGAACGGCCCCTCCGGGTACGACAGCGGCCGGCCCCCGCACCGAAGTGCGGGGGCCGGCCGCTGTCGTACCGCGCGGCCCGCTAAGCGGGCGCCACGCGCGCGTGCCCCGGCTGGCGCAGCAGCAGGGAGAGCCCTGCCGCGACCAGCGAGACCACACCGGCCGTCACATAGGCGCCGACGTACCCCCACGAGGCCACGACCATCGCGCCCAAGCCACCGCCGAAGAGCCCGCTGACCAGCTTGGCGCTGTAGACCATCCCGTAGTTGGAGGCGTTGTTGTTCTCTCCGAAGTAGTCCGGTACGAGGGCGGCGAACAGCGGATAGAAGGCTCCGCCCGCGAAGCCGGACAGGAACGCGAAGACCAGGAACAGCGGCTGGTTGCGGATCTCGCCCGCCCACAGCACGCCGAACTGCGCCACCGCGAGGACCAGGCAGACATACGTCAGGGTCCGCTGCCGTCCCAGCCGGTCCGAGAGCCAGCCCACCACGCCCCGCCCCGTGCCGTTGATCACCGACATCACGCCCATCGACGACGCCGCGATGAGCGGACCGAAGCCCATCTCCTTCGCGAACGGCACCTGGAAGGAGATGCCGAAGATCGACACACCGGCGCAGCACAGCATGCACACCCACATCAGCGGGACGACGCCGGTCCGCAGCGCCTCTCCGGGAGTGAACTGCCGCACCGCGGGCGGGTTCTTGGCCAGGGCCACCGCCGTACGCGAGTCGCCGTCCCGCCGCAGCGGGTCCACGTCCGCGGGCCACCAGTTCTTCGGCGGATCCTTGAAGAAGAGCCCCGCCACCAGCGTCACGGCCAACACGTAGAAGCCGACGAGATCGAGCACCGTGCGGTAGTTCGACGTGTCGAAGCCATAGGAGAACAGGAAGATGAACGGCACGGCTCCGTAGGCGAATCCACCGTTGACGAAGCCCGTCTTGCCGCCGCGCCGCTCCGGATACCACTTGCCGACCATGTTCACGCAGGTCGAGTAGATCAACCCGGATCCCACCCCGCCGAGGAGGCCGAAGCCCGCCATCGCCGCCGCCACGTTCGGCGCGTGACTCAGGCTGACGAAGCCGAGCAGGGAGAGGACCGAACCGGTCAGCATCGCCGCCCTGCTGGTCAAGATGCCCTTCTCGCGCAGTTTCCCGGCCGGGAAGGAGACCGCGGCCTGGAAGAAGATCCATACGCTGAGCACCCAGAAGGTGTTCGACGAGGTCCAGTGATGAGCGGCGGACAGGGTGTCCTCCGCCGCTCCGTAGGCGTACTCGAAGACGCTGATGGCGAGCATGGCGACCCAGGGGAGCACCACCATCGTCCATCGGGGCCGGCCGAGGATCTCCCGGTCGCTCTCGCCGACGCGGTACACGCGCCCGCGCGCGTCCGTGACTTCTTGGTACGACGCTTCTTGAAACGACGCTCCTTGGTGCGACGCGTCAGCGCTTCCCGGGCTGCCCGGCGCGTTCTTCGCGGCGATGGGCTCCGCCGTCATATCAGGCCATCTCCTCACCGAGAGGTTGCGGATTGGGGTCGATCTTCTTGGAACGGGGCCTGCCGGGCTGGGACAGGAAGAGCGCGATGAAGCCCGCGAACAGGGAGATGGAGCCGGCCAGGGTGAACGCCCCCGCGTGGCCCCAGTGGCCCACCACCAGGGAGCCCATGCCGGAGCCGAGGAGCCCGGAGACCAGCTTCGAGCTGTAGACCAGGCCGTAGTTGGAGGCGTTGTTGTTCTCTCCGAAGTAGTCCGCCGTCATCGCGGCGAACATCGGGAAGATGGCGCCTCCGCCGAAGCCGGAGATGCTGGAGAAGATCAGGAACAGCGGAAGGTTCTCGATGTTCGCGGACCACAGGATTCCGTACTGCGAGAGGCCGAGGACGATACAGACGAAGATCAGGCAGCGTTTGCGTCCGTAGCGGTCCGAGAGCCAGCCGATGACTCCGCGGCCGGTGCCGTTGACGATGGCCTTCAAGGACATCGCGGTGGCGACGATCCCGCCGGCGAAACCGGCCTCCTTGCCGATGTCCACCTGGAACGCTATGCCGAAGATGTTCACGCCCGACGTGCACAGCAGGCAGAACCACATCAGCGCCACGCGCCCCGTCTGCCACGCCTCCCTGGGCGTGTACTGCCGCACTGCGGGCGGGTTCATCTTCAGCGCCCTGCGGGCACGCGGGTCGGTCGGTGGTCGCAGCGGGTCCACGTCCGCGGGCCACCAGTTCTTCGGCGGGTCCTGGAAGAAGTAGCCCGCCACGGCGACCATGGCCGCCAGGAGCAGGCCCACGGAGACCAGCACCCAGCGGAAGTTCGTCAGGTCCATGTAGCCGGTGAAGAGGAAGACGAACGGCACCGAACCGTAGGCGAACCCGCCGTTGACGAAGCCGGTCTTGCCGCCCTTCCGCTCCGGGTACCACTTGCCGACCATGTTGACGCAGGTCGCGTAGACCATGCCGGCGCCCATGCCGCTGAACATGCCGAAGCCGATATAGGCGACCACCACATGCGGCGCGAACGCCAGGGAGAGATAGCCGAGCAGTGTGCCGAGCGCGCCGAGCATCATCGCCCAGCGGGCCGGCAGTTTTCCGCTCTCGCGGAGCTTGCCCGCCGGGAAGGCCACCGCGGCCTGGAAGAAGACCCAGACGCCGAGCATCCAGAAGATGTGCTGGCTGCTCCAGGAGTGCGCGGTGTGCAGGGTGTCCTCGGCGGACGCGAACGCGTACTCGGCCGAGCTGATGCCCATCATGCCCACCCACGGCAGGATGACCATCCATTTGCGCTTGCGGCCCATGATGTCGACATCGGTCTCGCCGACCCGGTACATCCGGCCGTTGGAGTCCGTCACCTCCCGGTACGGGACGGACGTATGGATGTCAGTGGTTGTCATGTCGCTCTAGCACCCCTTGCGTCGAAAAGATCCTGGCCAGCGCCCCCTGTCCAATTCCTTTCGTGTGCGCGCGGGTTCCTGGGCGGCCGGCGCGTGCCGCCGGCCGCCCACAGCCCTCGACTCACCCCCTCATCGACCACCTCCGAGCAGCCCGGCCGCCCGCGCCCAGCGGTACTTGGCCCCGAGCGCGGCCACCGGCTTCTCGGTCGTGTACGGGTACGCCACGACGCCCCGCTCGAAGAGGTACTGGCAGGCCTCCTCGACCTCGACATCGCCCGCCAGAGACGCCACCACGGGCTTCTCGACGCCCCGCTCGCGGAACTCCGCGACCACGCGGGCCGTCAGCTCGGCGAAGACCATGGGAGGGGTCACGATGGTGTGCCAGTAGCCGAGGACCAGCGCGTGGATGCGCGGGTCCTCCAGGCCGAGCCTGATCGTCGCCTCGTACGTGGACGGGGGCTCGCCACCGGTGATGTCCACGGGGTTGCCGGCCGCCCCGAAGGGCGGGATGAACGCCTTGAAGGCCGTGTCGAGGTCCTCCGGGATCTCCATGAGGCGCAGGCCGTTGTCGGTCACCGCGTCGGAGAGCAGCACGCCCGAGCCGCCCGCGCCCGTGATGATCACGATGTTGTCGCCCCGCGGAGTGGGCAGGACCGGCAACGCGCGAGCGTACTCCAGCATCTCGTTGAGGCCGGGCGCCCGGATGACGCCCGCCTGCCTGAGGACGTCGTCGTACACGGCGTCGTCGCCCGCGAGCGCGCCCGTGTGCGAGCCCGCGGCCTTCGCCCCCGCGGCCGTGCGGCCGGCCTTCAGGACGACGACCGGCTTCTTCGGGACGGTCGCCCGAGCGGCCTCCACGAAGGCGCGGCCGTCCTTGAGGTCCTCCAGGTGCATGGCGATGCACTGGGTGTTGGGGTCCTCGCCGAACCAGGTGAGCAGGTCGTCCTCGTCCAGGTCCGACTTGTTGCCGAGCCCGACGATCGCCGAAACGCCCGTCTTCGTAGTGCGCGCGAATCCGAGGATCGCCATCCCGATGCCACCGGACTGGCTGGTCAGGGCGACCCCGCCCTTGACGTCGTACGGCGTGCAGAACGTGGCGCACAGGTCCTGCCACGTCGAGTAGTAGCCGTAGATGTTCGGGCCGAGCAGCCGCACCCCGTGCCGCTCGCCGATCGCCACGATCTCGTCCTGGAGGGCGTGTTCACCGGTCTCCGCGAAGCCGGAGGGGATCAGGACCGCGTTGGGGACGCCCTTGCGACCCACCTCCTCCAGGGCCGACGCAACGAACTTGGCGGGGATCGCGAAGACCGCCACATCCACCTCACCGGGAACGTCCGTGACACTCTTGTACGCCTTGCGGCCCAAGATGTCATCGGCCTTGGGATTCACCGGATGGATCTCTCCGGAGAAGCCGCCGTCGATGAGGTTGCGCATCACCGAATTACCGATCTTGCCCTGCTCGTTGGAGGCGCCGATCACGGCGACCGAACGCGGCTGCATCAGCCGCCGCATCGACGTGAGCATCTGCTCGCGCGTGTACGTGCGGCGCGGCTTGGCGGTCTCTTCGGAGAGGATGACGCGGATGTCCGCGGCGATCGCGCCCTCCGGAGTGGCGATCACCGGGTTGAGGTCCACCTCGGCGATCTCCGGGAAGTCCGTGACCAGTTCGGAGACCCGGCGGATCTGCTCGGCCACGGCCCACCGGTCCACCGCCGGAGCACCCCGCACGCCGCGCAGGATCTCGGCGGCGCCGATCGAGTCGAGCATCGACGCCGCCTCGTCCGCGTCGACGGGCGCGAGGCGGAACGTGACGTCCTTGAGGACCTCGACGAGGACACCGCCGAGCCCGAAGGCGACGACCTTGCCGAAGGTCGGGTCGGTCACCGCCCCGACGATCACTTCCTGGCCGGACGGCAGCAGCTCCTGCACCTGCACGCCTTCGATGCGTGCCTCCGGAGCGTACGACCGGGCGTTCCCGACGATCTCGCAGAACGCGGCGCGCACGTCGGCGGCGCCCTCCACGCCGACGACGACGCCGCCCGCGTCGGTCTTGTGCAGGATGTCCGGGGAGACGATCTTCATGACGACGGGTCCCTCGAAGCGGGCCGCGTGTGCCACCGCCTCGTCGACGTCCGTCGCCAGTTCCTCGCCGGGTACGGCGATCCCGTACGCGTCCGCCAGGATCTTGCCCTCGGGCGCCGTCAGCGCCGTACGGCCCTCGGCACGCACCCGGTCGAGGAGTGCCCGCACCGTCAGTGCGCGGTCTTCGGCCATCAATCAGATCACTCCGTTCGACTTGAGCAGGCGCAGTTCCTCGTCGCCCAGACCGAGCTCCCCGACGAACACCTCCGCGTTGTGCTCGCCGAGGAGCGGCGAACTGACCACGTCCACGGGGGAGTCGGACAGCTTCAGCGGGGAACCGACGGTGGTGAAGGAGCCCCGCTGCGGGTGCGGGACCTCGACGACCATCTCGTTCGCGGCCAGCGAGGCGTCCTCGATGATCTCCTTGGTCGAGAGGATCGGGCCGCAGGGGATGTTGTGCGCGTTGAGCCGCTCCAGGACCTCCCACTTGGGGAGCGTGGACGACCACTCCTCGATCAGCTGGAACATCTTGCCGAGCTTGGGAAGCCGCGCCTCCGGAGTGGCCCACTCGGCGTCGTCGGCGAGTTCGGGGCGGCCGATGAGCTCGGTGAGCGGCTGCCAGCCGACCGGCTGCACGATCACGTACACGTAGTCGTTCGGCCCGCCCGGCGCGCACTTGACGGCCCATCCGGGCTGTCCGCCGCCGCTCGCGTTGCCGGAACGCGGCACCTCGTCCCCGAAGTCCTCGTTCGGATACTCGGCGAGCGGCCCGTGCGTCAGCCGCTGCTGGTCGCGCAGCTTCACCCGGCACAGGTTCAGGACGGCGTGCTGCATGGCCACGTTCACCCGTTGGCCGCGACCGGTGTTCTCCCTCTGGAAGAGGGCGGCCAGTATGCCGGCGACGGCGTGGATGCCCGTTCCGGAGTCGCCGATCTGGGCGCCCGTGGCGAGCGGCGGCCCGTCCTCGAAGCCCGTGGTCGACATGGAGCCGCCCATGGCCTGGGCGACCACTTCGTAGGCCTTGAAGTTGGTGTAGGGGCCCTCTCCGAAGCCCTTGATCGAGGCGTAGACGATCCGCGGATTGATCTCCTGGATGCGCTCCCACGTGAAGCCCATCCGGTCCACGGCGCCGGGACCGAAGTTCTCGACCATCACGTCGGAGCGGCGGATCAGCTCCGTGAGGAGCTCCTTGCCGCGCTCGGTCTTCGTGTTGAGGGTGATGCTCCGCTTGTTGCAGTTGAGCATCGTGAAGTAGAGCGAGTCGACGTCCGGGAGGTCACGCAGCTGCCCCCGCGTGATGTCCCCGGAGGGCGCCTCCAGCTTCACCACGTCCGCGCCGAGCCAGGCGAGCAGCTGGGTGGCGGAGGGCCCGGACTGGACGTGCGTCATGTCGAGGACGCGTACGCCCTCAAGAGCCTTGGTCGTCATCGTGAGGGCTCCTCACTTGTACATGGTCTGGTTCATGGTTCCGGGGGCGTACGCGTCCGGATCGACCCATACGTTGATGAGCGAGGGCTTCCCGGACTCGCGCGCGCGGCGCAGCGCGGGACCGATGTCGGCGGGGTCGCGGACCTCCTCGCCGTAGCCGCCCAGCATCTGGGCGAACTTGTCGTAGTGGACGTCTCCGAGGGTGTTGCCGACCCGCTCGCGCTCCTCGCCGTACTTGGCCTTCTGGCCGTAGCGGATCTGGTTCATGGAGGAGTTGTTGCCGACGATCCCGACGAACGGCAGGTTGTAGCGGACGAGCGTCTCGAAGTCCCAGCCGGTCAGCGAGAAGGCGCCGTCTCCGAAGAGGGCCACCACCTCCTTGTCGGGCCGTGCCTGCTTCGCGGCGAGCACGAAGGGGATGCCGACGCCGAGCGTGCCGAGGGGCCCCGGATCCATCCAGTGGCCGGGCGACTTGGGCTGGACGACCTGCCCGGAGAAGGTGACGATGTCCCCGCCGTCACCGATGTAGATCGAGTCTTCGGTAAGGAAGTCGTTGATTTCGCTGACGAGGCGGTACGGGTGGATCGGTGAGGCGTCGGAGCGGAGGTTCGGCAGCCGCTTCTCGATCGCCGTCTGCTCGGCGGCCCGCAGTTCGTCGAGCCACTCCTTGCGCTTGGACGCGCCTCCGTTGACGCGGCCCGACGCCGCCTCGGTGACCGACTTCAGGATCAGCCCGGCGTCCCCGACGATGCCGAGGTCGATGTCCCGGTTCTTGCCGACGGTCCGGTAGTCGAGGTCGATCTGGACGACGGTCGCGTCCGGGGAGAGCCGCTTTCCGTACCCCATGCGGAAGTCGAAGGGGGTTCCCACGATCACGATGAGGTCGGCGTTGGAGAAGGCGTAGCGCCGCGAGAGCTGGAAGTGGTGCGGGTCTCCGGGCGGCAGCGTGCCGCGTCCCGCGCCGTTCATGTAGGCGGGCACGTTCAGGGTGCGGACCAGCTCGATGGCGGACTCCGTGCCGCGTGTCGTCCACACCTGGCCGCCCAGCAGGATCGCGGGCTTCTCGGCGTGCACGAGGAGGTCGGCGAGCTTCTCGATGGCCTCGGGGTCGCCGGCCGAACGGGTCGAGGCGCGGTACTGGCCGGCCTTGGGGACGCGGGCCTTGTCCACCGGGACCTTGGCGTCGAGCACATCGCGCGGTATCTCCAGGAAGGAGGGTCCGGGAGCGCCGTGGTAGCACTCGCGGAAAGCCATCGACACCATGTCCGCGGCGCGGGCCGTGTCCGGCACGGTCGCGGCGAACTTGGTGATCGGCGTCATCATGTCGACGTGCGGAAGGTCCTGGAGCGACCCCATCTTGTGCTGGGTGTGCGCCCCTTGGCCGCCGATGAGCAGCATGGGGGACTCCGCGCGGAAGGCGTTCGCGACGCCCGTGACGGCGTCCGTCGTGCCCGGCCCGGCCGTCACCACGGCGCACCCCGGCTTTCCGGTAAGGCGCGCGTACCCGTCCGCCGCGTGGGCGGCGACCTGTTCATGGCGTACGTCGACGACTTCGATGCCCTCGTCGACGCAGCCGTCGTAGATGTCGATGATGTGGCCGCCGCAGAGGGTGTAGATGACCTCCACACCCTCCGCCTTGAGTGCTTTGGCGACCAGGTGACCACCGGAGATGTGGGGGGCCTGGTTGGTGTCGCTGCTGCCGTCGGGCATGGCGAAGTCCTGTCCCTTCGTAGGGGAGTTGGGGTGCTCAGGCGCTGCTCGTAGGTGCTCTCGCGGTAGATTGCATACAGTCGACGAATACTGTATGAAGCTTGTTATCCCGCATCCGGTGGGTGGTGTCCAGGGGGCGTGCGGCACTTTTCGGGGGTCCGGGGTCCACTCCCCGGATCGACACGGCGTCAGGAGCCGGAATGGACCTGTTCGAGCACCAGGCAAGGGAACTCTTCGAGGAATACGGCATCTCGGTCCCGGCGGCCGAAGTCGCCGGCACGGCGAAGGAGGCACGCGTCGGCGCCGAACGCCTCGGCGGCCGAGTCGTCGTCAAGGCCCAGGTGAAGACGGGAGGGCGCGGCAAGGCAGGCGGTGTGAAGCTCGCCGCGGACGCCGCCGCTGCCGAGATCACGGCACGTCAGATCCTCGGCATGGACATCAAGGGCCACACCGTGCGCCAGGTGATGCTGGCCCAACCGGTGGAGATCGACAGCGAGTTCTACGTCTCGTACGTACTGGACCGCGCGGCAGGCCGCTTCCTCGCCATCGCCTCCGCGGAAGGCGGCATGGAGATCGAGGAAGTCGCCGCGAGCAGGCCACAGGCCGTGGCGCGCGTCGAGATCGACCCGGCGCAGGGCGTGACACCGGCGAAGGCCACGGAGATCGCAGCGGCGGCCGGACTTCCCGAAGCCACCGCCGATGTCCTCGTCAGGCTGTGGCAGGTACTCGTCCGCGAGGACGCCCTCCTGGTGGAGGTGAACCCCTTGGTGAGCACGGCCCAGGGAGACATCCTCGCCCTGGACGGCAAGGTCACTCTGGACGACAACGCACGCTTCCGCCAGGCCCGTTGGGGAGCCGATGACACCGCGCACGACGACCCCCTGGAGACGGCCGCCGCGGCCAAGGGCCTCAACTACGTGAAGCTTGACGGCGAGGTCGGCATCATCGGCAACGGCGCGGGCCTCGTCATGTCCACCCTCGACGTGGTCGCCGGCTGCGGAGCACGCCCGGCGAACTTCCTCGACATCGGAGGGGGCGCCTCCGCCCAGATCATGGCCGACGGACTCTCGGTCATCCTCTCCGACCCGGCGGTCAAGTCCGTCTTCGTCAACGTCTTCGGAGGCATCACCGCCTGCGACGCCGTCGCCGACGGCATCGTCCAGGCCCTGGAGTCGGTCCAGCTGACCAAGCCGCTCGTGGTACGCCTCGACGGCAACAACGCCGCACGCGGCCGCGCCATCCTCGACGAACGTGCGCACCCCGTCGTCCAGCAGGCCACCACCATGGACGGCGCCGCGCGCCGCGCCGCCGAGCTGGCACAACACGCCAACGCAGCCTAAGGAGCCGGGACATGGCGATCTACCTCACCAAGGAGAGCAAGGTCCTCGTCCAGGGCATGACGGGCGCAGAGGGCATGAAGCACACCCGGCGCATGCTCGCCGCCGGCACCGACGTCGTGGGCGGCGTCAACCCCCGCAAGGCGGGACGCACCGTCGACTTCGACGACCGCGCGGTCCCCGTCTTCGGCTCCGTACGCGAAGGCATCGAGGCCACCGGCGCCGACGTCACCGTCGTGTTCGTGCCGCCCGCCTTCGCCAAGGCGGCCGTCACCGAGGCCGCCGACGCCGGGATCGGCCTCGCCGTCGTCATCACGGAAGGTATCCCCGTCCACGACTCCGTCGCCTTCCACGCGTACGCGAAAGAACGCGGAACCCGCGTCGTCGGACCCAACTGCCCCGGCCTCATCACGCCCGGACAGGCCAACGCGGGCATCATCCCCGCCGACATCACCAAGCCCGGACGGATCGGCCTGGTGTCGAAGTCCGGCACGCTCACCTACCAACTCATGTACGAGCTGCGCGACATCGGCTTCTCCACCTGCGTCGGCATCGGCGGCGACCCCGTGGTCGGCACCACCCACATCGACTGCCTCGCCGCCTTCGAGGACGATCCCGACACCGAACTCGTCGTCCTCATCGGCGAGATCGGCGGCGACGCCGAGGAACGCGCGGCCGCCTACATCCAGCGGTCCGTCAGCAAACCCGTCGTCGCCTATATCGCCGGCTTCACCGCGCCCGAAGGCAAGACCATGGGCCACGCGGGAGCGATCGTCTCCGGCTCGTCCGGTACGGCACGGGCCAAGCAGGAGGCGCTGGAGGCCGCCGGAGTACGGGTCGGCGCCACCCCGACGGAGACGGCAGGCCTGGTCATCGACCGGCTTGGTTCCTGAGGCTCCCGTCCGGCTGAGCACAACCAGTACGGCCAAGCACATCCCGTACGGCCGAACGCGCCCCGTACGGCAACCACTTCCGCACGAGCCATGCACCCCCCCCGTACAAGCCATGCACCCCCCGCCCCGACTGTGCACCGTGAGCGGAGACACCCGAATGGCACCCACCCTCACCACCCCACTCGTCCTCAAGGCCGGAACGGCCTGGGCCGACGCCTGGCAGCGCTGCCTCGCCGTCGCGCCCGAGGCCTTCCGCGACGACCACGTCCTCAACCTGTGGAACGGCGGCTGGCAGGCCGACGGCAGGGCCCTGCCCGCCACAAGTCCCGTCGACGGCAGCCCCATCGCGGGCCCGCCGCGCCTCGACGCCGCCACCGCCCACCGGGCCGTACGCGCCGCGCTCGACCAGCACCGGGCCTGGCGGCACATCCCGCTGGCGGAACGGCGTGCCCGCGTCGCCGCCACCCTCGACGCCCTCGCCCAGCACCGCGAACTGCTCGCGCTCCTCCTCGTCTGGGAGATCGGCAAACCCTGGCGCCTCGCCCAGGCCGACGTCGACCGGGCGATCGACGGCGTGCGCTGGTACGTCGACGGCATCGAGCCGATGGTCGAGGGCCGGACCCCGCTGGACGGTCCGATATCCAACATCGCGAGCTGGAACTACCCGATGAGCGTGCTCGTTCACGCAGTGTTGGTCCAAGCACTCGCAGGCAACGCGGTCATCGCCAAGACCCCGACCGACGGCGGCGTCGCCTGTCTGACCCTGGCCTGTGCGCTGGCCGCCCGCGAGGGAATTCCCGTCACCCTCGTCAGCGGCAGCGGCGGAGAGCTGTCCGAGGCGCTGGTGCGCGCGCCGGAGATCGGCTGCGTCTCCTTCGTCGGCGGGCGGGACACCGGAGCGGCGGTCGCCACGGCCGTCGCCGACCTCGGCAAGCGGCACATCCTCGAACAGGAAGGACTGAACACCTGGGGCATCTGGAACTTCAGCGACTGGGACGCGCTGAGCGCGGTCGTCCCCAAGCTCTTCGACTACGGCAAGCAGCGCTGTACCGCCTACCCGCGCTTCGTCGTCCAACGGTCCCTCTTCGACGAGTTCCTGGCCGCCTATCTCCCGGCTGTACGCACCGTCCGCGTCGGTCACCCGCTGGCGGTCGAGCGTGCCGAAGACCCTTGCCCACGACTGGACTTCGGGCCGCTCATCAACGCCGCCAAGGCCAAGGAGCTCGCCGACCAGGTGACGGAGGCCGTCGACCGGGGTGCCGTGCCGCTGTACCGGGGCACGCCGTCCGCGGAGCGGTTCCTGCCCGGCCAGGACACGTCCGCGTATCTGCATCCCGTCACGCTCCTCAACCCGCCGCCGTCCTCGCCGCTGCACCACGCGGAGCCGTTCGGCCCGGTCGACACCATCGTCCTGGTCGACACGGAGGCGGAGCTGCTCGCGGCCATGAACGCGTCGAACGGAGCGCTGGTCGCCACCCTGTCGACCGACGACCCGGCGACGTACGAACGCCTCGCCCCGCAGATCCGGGCGTTCAAGACGGGCCGCGGGAAGCCGCGCTCGCGCGGCGACAGGGAGGAGCTGTTCGGCGGGTTCGGCGCGTCCTGGCGCGGGGCGTTCGTCGGCGGCGAGCTCCTGGTCCGGGCGGTCACGCAGGGCCCGGCGATGGAGCGGCCACCGGGGAACTTCCCGAGCTACCACCTGATGGCCTGAGCGACGCCCGGCCGACCGGGAACCCGACGACCGGGAATCCGACGACCGGGAACCCGACGACCAGGAATCCGACGACCAGGAATCCGACGACCGGGAACCTGACGGCAGGGAACCTGAGGCAGGGAACCCGTCTGGGCGGGAACCGAACGTCAGCGAACCCGACCGGCAGGGCAAGGCCTATCCGATCCCCTGTCGGTCGGGGCGTAGGGCGAACGTGCGGTCCGCGGACTTCGGGACCGTGCGTTCCACGGCCTGCGCGAGCAGCTCGCGGTGGCGCAGGAGCGGCTCGCGGCGGTCCTCGGGGGCAAGGCGGAGCAGATCGTCGAGCCCGGCCAGCATGCGCCGAGTGACCTGCGGATTGCCGACCGCGCAGCCGCGGATCTCGGCGAACCCGAGATCCACGAGCGCGGTCCAGTCCGGCACCGGCTGCACCAGCCGGACCGCCCCGCGCCGGTCGCGGTGGTGCAGGGCGCCGAGGGGGTACGCGGCCACCGAGGCCAGGAACTGGACGATGCGGTCCAGGGCCTGCACCGCGGTGGTCGGATCGTTCACGGCGGGGGACAGGGCACGCAGCGCGATGTCGGCGAGCTGCCGGAGACCGAAGCCGAGGTCCTGGTGGAAGGTGCGCTCCACGCCCACCGAGACCGTCCAGCGCAGCGCGCGCCGCGGGGGCGGCGATCCGCCGTGCACCGTGAAGACCGGCGTACCGGGCACCATGAAGTCGCCGATGCGGGGCACGAGCCGCAGCACGGCGCCCTGGCGGCGCGCGGCCCGCACGACCCTGGCGATATTCACGTCCCGCAGCACACCGGCCCGCCCGCGGTGCGTGATCCGGGCGGTCTCCGGACCGAAGTGCTCGTCGTCCACCGCGCCCTCGGTCGGATGCTTCACCGCCACCCGGAACGACTCCCGGGCGATCCGGTCGATCACGAAACCGACGCGCATCATGCGCAGCGTCCCGTTCACATAGGCGACGAACAACAGGAGGCTCAGGAAGACCATCGCCAGCGCGAGGACCGACTCGATCAGCGGGACGGTCGACAGGAGCCGGGGATTGCTCTCGCTGTCGAACGACGTCAGGGTCATCAGGGAGAACAGGAACGTCGCCAGGAAGACGGTGAGCGTGATCTTGGTGATCCGCGATCTGACGTACAGCCGCACCACCCGAGGGCTGAACTGCCCGCTCGCCATCTGCACGGCCACCAGCGAGATGCTGAAGACGACACCGACGAAGGTCATCATCGCCGAGCCGATGGTGCTGATCACCGCCTTCGCGTCCTCGGCGACCGACATCAGGGACTCGACGGTGTCGTAGTCGCCGGCGTCCTGCGCGGCCGCCACGATCCGGCTGTCCAGCTCCGCCGTGACCAGCCACAGGACCATGGCCCCCAGCAGGCCCGCGGTCGGGGCGAACCACATCGTGTCCCGGAGGTGCTCGCGCAGCGGGGACAGCATCCGGGGCCGGCGCACCTTCCCGCCGCCGAACGCCCCCGTAATCATCCGGTCACTCATGGTGAGACTGTAGACGCGGTGGATCGGGTCGCCGGGCAGCCACCTCCCGACCGGCGGATACGCAGGTGAAAGGCACTCCGAAAGCTTGGTATTGTTGTCCATGTCGCCGCGGGGAACACCCCGCGAACGGCAGACACCTAGTCCGGGTGGCGGAATGGCAGACGCGCTAGCTTGAGGTGCTAGTGCCCTTTATCGGGCGTGGGGGTTCAAGTCCCCCCTCGGACACAGAGCAGTACAGCATCCGGTGCTGGCCGACTTTCGGCCGGCACCGTTTCTGTTTTCAGGGGTGCGGCGCACCGCGACAAGGTGCGGCGGCCCCCCAAGAAACATGGAGAGCCGCCGCCACTCGCCGTCAGCGGGGCCGCGACCCCCAGGCCCTCGCGAACAGTTCGGGCAGTGGGCCCGTGGCAGGGGTGGTCAGGACCTTTTCGCGGTGGGGGGAGAGGCGGGCGCCCAGGAGGTCGGCCTTCCATGTCTCCATCGGGTGGTGCGGCTTCGCCGCCGTCGCCCAGTCTCCCGGCAGGAAGATCCCGCGGCCCGCGCGCGGGCGGCGGTCGGCGACCACCAAGGACGCGTCGAGCAGCTCGGCGATCGCCGCCTTGTGCCGGGCCGGCGTCCAGCTGTTCCAGCGGCGGATGCTGCGGTCCGTGGGCGCCGGCAGCGCGAGCAACTGGAGATACAGGGTCGCGGCATCCGTACCGAGGCGGAGATCGGCGGCGGACTCGGCGACGGTGTCGGGGGCCGAGGCACGCGGGTCGGTCTCGTAGGCGCCGGGCGGCAGCGCGCCCGAGCTGATCCGCTCCTCGATGCGTCGGCACTCGGGCCCGCGCAGCCACCGTACGAGGGAGATCATGGACCCCTCGCAGTCGACGGCGGCGTCCAGACGCCGCGAACGGTCGTCGTCGCCGTACCGGGCCGGGCGGAAGTAGACGCGCGGCGACCTGCGGTCGCCCCACCGGTCGATGTCGCCCTCGGCGATCACGGTCAGTCCGTCGTCGAGCGTGGGGTGGTCGAGATGGTCCACGGAATCGCGGTACTCCTCGGCGCCGGGGAAGCCCGGCGCCAGGTCCGCCACGGTTCTGCCGCCCAGCGACCGGCCCCTGGTGTCGAGGAGCATCCCCGGGTGAGCGAGCCGTTCGCGGAGCAGCGCGGTCACCTCGGGAACGCCTGCGCGCAGCGGGTCGCCGCCCGGCAGTTCGGCGTAGATCCAGGGAATCGCCTGGCACATCACCGCGAGCAGTTCCTTGAAGCGGAAGCCGTCGTCGCCCTCCCAACCGTGGCCGATGACGCTGCTGGCCCGCAGCCGCGTGTCGGCGTCCTTGGTGAGCACCACGTTGCTCGTCGGGTCGACGAACACGGCGCAGACCGCGGCCGGTGCCATCCGGACCGACTCGTGCTCCGTCGCCACCGCGAGCGTCGCCTCCGAGATGGCAGGGCGTACGCCCTGCTGCGTGCGCCACGCCTCGGCGATCCGCTCGGCCAGCGCGGCCTGCCCGCCGGGCCGCCACAGTTGTACCGGGTCGTCCGGAAGGACCCCGGCGAGCAGGTCCAGGCGTGCGGGCACCCACAGGGAACTCAGCTCGCGCAGGCCCGCGTCGGCCTCCGACTGCTTGAGCCGCATCGTCTTGCGGGCATCGGCGTCGAGCCGCCACCGGACGTACGAGGCGTCCGGGATTCCGGCAAGGAGCAGTGAGGCGGCGGCTCGGCTGAGCCCGGTGGCATCGGCCAGGGCGACAGCCGCGTCACGGTCCCACGGGGTCGGGCCGTTCGCGCGTACGAGGGCGGTCAGCTCGCGCAGTTGGGCCGGGGTGCCCCAGCTGCCCGTGGGCACCGGCTCGGCCCCGGTGATCTCGCCGGGCGCGGGCGGGTCGGCCTCGCCGGTCCGCAGCTCCACAAAGTGACGTCCGCTCGTCTTCGCACCGGTTCCGTGTACGACGATGACGCCGCCACGCGCGTCACGGGCCGCGTAGTCGCCGTCCTCGGCGAGCTCGACGGTGCCGGTCCGCATCCGGGCGACGGTGTCCGGATCGGCGAACGGCGTCCCCGCCCACACGTCCAGCGTCGCCAGGAGGACCTCGCGCAGATCGGTGTGGACGGGAAAGGCGGAGGCCCGCAGGGCGACGGCGCCGATCCGGCCGATGAAACGCGACCAGAACCAACCCCGGTACTGGCCCGGGAGTTCATCGGTCCGTCCGGTCAAGTAGTCACCCGTGCGGGCAATTCCGGCGAGGGTGCCGGTCCGCCAGTACCCGTTCCCGTCGATGAGCCCGGAGAGGGCGGCGGAGATCCGGTCTTCGTCCAGGGGGGCGATGGCGCGTATGGGGTCCTGAGGCATGCCGGACATCCTGCCTCACGGCAGCCGCCCGGCCGGCCTCAGACCGTTTCGAGCGCCAGGCGTTCGTCCCAACGCGGCTTCAGCTGATCCGTGTCGCGGCCCACCAGAAATTCCGGGCGGGTCGGGTTCGGGGGTGCGTTGTCGATGGAGTTGTACGACACCATCAGGAGCGCCCGCCGGTCCGGCGAGGTGTTGTCCGACGACGAGTGCACGATGTTCGGGTGGAACGCCTGGATCGTGCCCGCCCTGCCGGTGGCCCGCGTGCTGCCGAAGGACGCGATCAACTCCTGGGCGCGGGCGTCGTCCATGACGTGCTCGGGGTTCGCCGCGAAGTTCTTGCGCCAGTCCCCGCTGTCCCGGCGCGTGACCTTGCCGGGGCCCAGATACCCCACCCGGTGGGAGCCGGGGACCAGCATCAGCGGGCCGTTGTCCTCGTGGACGTCGTCCAGCGGTACGGCGAGCGTGACCGCGGCGGGTGTCGGCAGGCCGTCCTCCGCGTTCCAGAAGGCGAAGTCCTGGTGCCACGGCCAGGCCTGGCCCTCGCGGGCCTGTTTCAGGTTCACCTTGAACTGGTAGACGTACACCGGCGTACCCGTCAACGCCTCGGCCAGGGCGAGGAGATAGGGGTGGCGCACCAGCGCCGCGTACGCGTCGTCGAACTCATGGCAGCCGTGCACCGCGCGGACCGCCGTGCTGTCCGGCTCGTGGACCACCTCGGGGCCGCCCCGTCGGCAGATCGCGTCCAGGCTGTCCCGGAGCACGTCCACCGAGGGCTCGGTGAACCGGAACGGGGCGCGGCACCAGCCGTTCTCCTCGTACTCCGCGATCAGCTCCGTCAGATGTCCGTCGTCAGTGTCGATCACGAATCCAGCCTCTCGATCACGAATCCAGCCTTTCGACCACGAAGTCAGTCTCACCGTTCGTAGGGTCGGGGGAGGGTAGTCGGGGTGGTCTGCTGCTCTCGGATCCACTCGGCCAGTTCCTCGATCGTCGGGCGCGCGATGAACGTCTCCAAGTCCGCGTACGCGCCGAAGCTCTCGTTGATCCGGGAAATCAGCACCGCGGCCAGCAGCGAAGTGCCGCCCAGGCGGAAGAAGTTGTCGTCGGGCGCGATGTCCTTCGCGTCCAGTACGTGCTCCCAGAGCAGGGTGAGATCCTTCTCCACCCCGCCATCGGCTGCCGGGCCGTCGTCGTGTCCCTCGCCGCTGCCCGTCACCGTCAACTCGCGGACGGCCAGCGCCTGGCGGTCGAGTTTGCCGCTGGGCGTCAGCGGCAGCCGGTCCACCGGGACGAACGCGACCGGCAGCATGTACTCGGGCAGGGTCCGGGCGAGCCGGTCCCGCAGGTCTGCGGGGAGCGGCGACGCCGTCACGACGTAGGCGACGAGGCGTTTGCCCGCAGTGGGGCTCTCGTTCACCACGACCGCTGCGTCGGCCGCTTCCGGCAGCGCACGCACGGCCGACTCGATCTCGCCCAGCTCCACGCGGTAGCCGCGGATCTTCACCTGCCCGTCCCCGCGGCCGAGGAAGTGGATGCGTCCCTCCGCGTCGACCCGGCCGCTGTCCCCGGTCCGGTACACCCGCGAACCCGGCGGCCCCAGCGGGTCGGGCGTGAAACGCTCGGCGGTCAGCCCCGGCCGGTTGAGGTAGCCACGGGCGAGCACCGGACCGCCGATGACGATCTCACCGGTGACTCCGGCCGGGACCGGGCTGCCGTCCGCGTCCAGGATCCGAACGCGCGCGGCGTCGATGGACCGGCCGATGGGGGCGCGCTCCGGCCAGGACGCGGGGTCGCCCGGCAGCCGCAGGGCCGTCACGTTGTGGGTCTCCGACGGCCCGTACTGGTTGTGCAGCACGACGCCCGGCAGGGCCGCGAAGAATCCCCGTACCGCCGGGGTGATGTAGAGCTGCTCGCCCCCGCAGACGACCTCACGCAGCGAGCCCGGACGGCGGTCCATGTCCTGGGCGGTGTGGGCGAGCGCCTGGAAGGCCACGAACGGCATGAACACCCGGTTGATCCGCCGCTCGTCGAGGAAGCGCAGCAGCCGGTGGGAGTCCCTGCGGATCTCCTCGTCGACAAGGACCAGGCAGCCGCCCGTGCCCCACGTGCTGAACATCTCCTCGAAGTGGACGTCGAAGCTCGCCGCCGCGAATTGGAGGGTGCGGGAGCCGACCCCGCTGGTGAAGGCCCCGCGCTGCCAGCTGATCAGGTTGCGCAGCGGGCCGTGCGGCATGGCGACGCCCTTGGGCGTGCCGGTGGACCCCGAGGTGTAGATGACGTACGCGAGATCGTCGGCGGTGGCGGTGCGGACGTCCGGCGGGCCGTCGACGGTGCCGGGCAGGTCGTCGCCGGGCAGGTCGTCGCCGGGCAGGTCGTCGTCCAGCAGCACGACCTCCGTCCCGGCGGGCGCGGGCGGTACGCCCGCAGGGGTGCGATGCGTGAGCAGTACGCGCATCCCGCTGTCCCGCATCATGAAGTCGAGCCGCGCCTGCGGATAGGCGTGGTCCAACGGCATGTACGCGGCACCGGCCCGCAGCGCGGCCAGGATGGCGACCGGCAGCCGGAACGAGCGGTCCGTGCGGACGCCGACGACCGTGCCGGCGACGGAGAGCCGGTGCAGCCGCGCGGCCAACGCGTCCGCCGCGCGGCCCAGTTCGTCGTACGTAAGGCGGCGGCCCCGGTACTCCACCGCCGGCAGGGCGGGTGACGTGCGCCGGGTGTCGTCGAAGTACTGAAGAACGGACCCCGCCGGTGCGGGCGCCGTGGCGCGGGCTTCGCCTGCCATCTCAGCCATCTCAGCCATCGACGAGTGACTCCCTTCACGATACGAACGATGCACGATGCTCGATGCTCGATGCTCGATGCACGAGCGAACGATGCTCGATGCGAACGATGTGAGTCGGCAGGCGTCAGTCGAGGTGCACGTCCGCCTCCTGGAGCGTCTTCTCCATCTCCGCCGCCAGAGCGGCCACGAACGGCTCGTCCAGCATGGAGTAGTGGTCGCCGGGCACGACGCGCGGCGGGGCGAGGTCCGGGCACAGCTCCGCCCATGCCGCACCGGCCACAGCCCGTGTCGCCGGGTCGCTCTCCTGCGCCTGGAGCAGAGCGACCGGACCGGCGTACGGAGCCGGCCGGTACCGCAGGGCCGCGCGGGCGTACTCCTCGCCCGGCGCCGATCCGGAGTCGGCCGGGAGCTGGCCCGCCAGGTAGCTGTCGACCAGGACGACCATGGCGACGTGCTCCCCGAGGAGGGTGAGCCGCCGGGCCATCTCGTAGGCGACGAGGCCGCCCATCGACCAGCCCATCAGGAGGTACGGGCCATGTGGCCGGACCTCCCGGACCGCCGCGATGTGCCGCTCGGCCAGGGTCTCGACGGCGGGGGGCTCCCTGTCGTCGCCTTGGAGCGTCTCGTCGTGCACGGCGTACAGCGGGCGCCGCGGCACCGAACTACCGGCGAGGCTCCGGAACCCGATGGCATCCCCGCCGGGGTGGACGCAGAACAGCGGTGTCCCCTCGCCCCGGCTCTGCAGCGTGACGAGAGCGTTCGGCCGCTCGGCCCCATCGCCCTCGCGGAGCAGCGCCGCGAGCGCCCTGGGAGTCGCGGGATCGACCGGAGGCCCGTCGTCCGGCGCCGTCTCCTCGAACAGCACCGACACCGGAAGCTCGGCCGAGAACGCGGCGTTGACCCGCGCGATCAGCTGCACCGCCAGGATCGAGTGGCCCCCGACGTCGAAGAAGCCCTCGTCCGCACCGACGGACGGGAGGTTCAGCAACTCTCCGAAGATGGCCGCGATCCGCGCCTCCAGCGGGTCCCTGGGCTCCAGCGGGTCCCCGGGCTCCAGCGCGTCCCGCGGCTCCGGCGCGTCCCGCGGCTCGGCGGACGGCTCGGCACGGACGTCTCCCGGGGTGCCGGAGGCGATCAGTGCCGCACGGTCGACCTTGCCGTTCGCGGTGAGAGGCAGTCGGTCGAGCCAGACGTACGCGGCGGGGACCATGACGTCCGGCAGCCGCTCGGCGAGATGGCCGCGCAGCTGTGACGGCGCGACCGCGCCGCCCGCCGAGGGTGAGAGGAACGCCGTGAGCCTGCCGCCGTCCGGCCCGAGCGCCACGGCCGCCTCGCGCACGGAGTGGTGTCCGAGCAGGGCCCGCTCGATCTCGGCCGGCTCCACGCGGACGCCCCGCACCTTGATCTGCTCGTCGCGGCGGCCGACGCAGTGCAGGGTCCCGTCGGGCGCCGAGTAGCCGATGTCGCCGGTCCGGTAGAGCCGCTGACCGGGGGCGTCGGAGAAGGGATGGGGCACGAAGCGGTCCGCCGTCCCGGCCGGATCCGCGAGGTAGCCGCGCGCCAGGCCGATCCCGCCGACGCAGATCTCGCCGAGCGCGCCGACCGGCACCGGCGCCAGGCGCTCGTCGAGGACGTAGACCTCGCTGCCGTCCACGGGGCGGCCGATCGGCACGTCACCGACCGCCGGGTCGTCGGCGGTGATCTCGTGGACGGTGCATCCGACCGCCGTCTCCGTGGGGCCGTACTCGTTGAAGATCCGCGTGGCCGGCGCGTGCCGGCGCCACGGCGCGATGTGCTCCCAGGAGAGGTTCTCACCGCCGAGGACGAGGGAGTGCGCGACACCGGACAGGGCGTCGGAGCCGAGCGTCGGGTTGATCACGGCCAGATGCGAGGGCGTCATCTTGAGCAGGTCGAGGCCGGTCCGCCGGCCCAGTTCACCGGTGAGGCCGAAGACATCGCGCCAGGCCGGGTCCAGGTGCACCGTACGCCCGCTGACCAGGGGCACGAACAGACTCGTCACCGTCATGTCGAAGGCCACGGAGGAGTGCACCATGGCCCCTGTCCCGTTCTCGTGACCGTAGGAACGGGCCGCCCAGAGCACATAGTTGGCCAGGGCCCGGTGGGGGAGCAGCACTCCCTTGGGGATGCCGGTGGAGCCGCTGGTGAAGAGGACGTAGGCGAGATTCTCCGGTGTCACCTCGGCGGACGACTCTTCTGACTGTGACTGTGACTGTGACTGTGACTGTGACTGTGACTGTGACTGTGCCGGAGTCGGCAGCTCGTCGACGTCCACCCAACGGACCGCCCCCAACCCCTCTCGAGGCATGCCCGGTGCGGTGAGGACCAGAGCGCACCCAGCCCGCGCCAGCATCTCCGCGCTCCGGGCCGCCGGCAGTTCGGGATCGAGCGGCAGATACGCGCCACCGGCCTTGAGCACGCCCAGCATCGCCACCAGAAGGTGCCGCGTGTGCCCGACGGCGATGGCCACCGGTTGATCCGGCACCACACCCAACTGCCGTAGTGTCACGGCCACTTGAGCGGCCCGCTCGTCCAACTCCCGGTACGTCAGCCGGGCCGACGGGTCGGCGACGGCGATCGCGTCGGGTGTCCGCCGGGCCTGGCCCTCGATGATCTGGTGCAGGCACAGGGATGTTCGGCGGGTGGTACGGCCATGCTCGGCGGACACCCGACGCGATCGCCGCACCAGTGCACGGCTCTGCTCGTCGAGTACGTCGACCGTGTCGAGCAGGGCCGACGGGGCCGCGACGAGACCTTCCAGCAGGGTCAGGTACTGCCCGCCGAGGGCGCGTACATAATCGGCGGGGAACTCGCCCCGGCGGTGGCGCCACACCAGCCGCAGCGTGCCGTCACCGACGACGGCCTCAAGGCCCAGCGCACACGGCTCGGCCTCGACGTCGTCCCAGACCGGGGTGAAGGTGACGCCGTCGGCATGCGCGGTGGCCGTCTCCTCCTTCGCCTCGAACACGACCGTCCAGTCGGCCGGTTCGTCCGCGTACGAGGCCGGAACGCGCGCGGCGGCCCGCTCGGCCTCCGACCGCTCGGCCTCGACCCGGCTCAACAGGCCGGCGAAGGTGGCCGGCGCATCGGGGCCGGTTCGGATCGCCGCCCAGTGGGTGAAGTGACCTGCGCAGTCGGCCAGTTCGTCGAAGGGGCGGCCCGGCAGAGCAGTCGCGACGGTGATCCCGGGCCGGTCCGTGATCCTGCGCAGAAGGGCCGTCAGACAGCCGAGCAGCACGGTGTCGGGCGTGACGTCGTGCTCCTTCGCGCAGGCCCGCACGGCCTGGGCGAGCGCGGCGGGGACGGTGCTGTCGAGACGTACGACCGACGCGGTGTCTGTGGCCACACCGGCCGGGAGAGGGCGGCGCAGGGGCAGGTCCAGGGCGTCGTGGGAGGATGCGGACGTGGCGTCCCCGGCCGCCGGTTCTGCTTCCGCGAGCTGGTGCTGCCACTGCGCGTACTGGATGTACTGAAGGGGCGCGGCGTCCGGTGCGCGCCCGTCGTAGGCCTGTGCCAGCTCGGCGGCGAGGCCGCGCAGGGTGCGGCTGTCGGCGGACAGGCCCGAAGTCGTGATGAGCAGTGCGCAGCGCCGATCGGAGAGCCGGAAGAGGCGGGCGCGCAGCGGCGCCGCGTCGTCGATACCGGCAGGGCGCAGCCGCTCGTCCCGCACGGCGGCGTCCAGGAGGCCGCCTGTTTCGGGCAGTCCCCGCAGGTCCCGTACCGTCCACGCCACGCCGCTCCCCGCGTCCTCCCCGCCGACGTCCGCGAGCGCGGTCCGCGTCCCCGGCACCCGGCGGTAGCGGGCTCGCAGGGCGCCATGCCGGCCGGTGACCGTCCGCAGTGCGTCGGCGAGGCGTTCCGCGTCGATCGCGCCGTCGACATGGAACAGCGCCTGCGCCCAGCATGGACCGGCGGATTCCGATGAGTACGCCCGCCACACGCGCTGCTGCTGGAACGAGAGCCAAAATCCCTTGACCTGGCCCACGGCCTCGCCCCGTTCAGTGTCCCGCCCCGTCATACGAACGGCACCAAGTCGCCCATGGCCACCAGGAGTTCGCGTGGCCCGGTGAACGGGTTGCGGGCGTGGGCGACCAGGATGTTGTCCAGGACCAGGACGTCGCCGCGCTCCCAGGGGAAGGCGACCTCAAGGTCGGCGTAGACGCGGCAGAGCTCGGTCATCGCATCGTCGGGGATCGCGGATCCGTCGCCGAAGCGGCACTGGCGCGGCAGCGAGTCCGGGGTGTGGGTGGCCTCCAGGGCCGAGCGGGTCTCGGGGGCGAGACAGGCCGGATGCCAGTGGGTGGCCTGGGCGATCCAGGACCACACGCCGGTTCTCGGATGCCGCACGGCGGCGGGACGGACCGCCTCGGTGCGCAGCCGGTCCCCGTCCCAGGACCAGCGCAGGCCCTGCTCGGCGCAGCGTGCCTCGGCCTCGTTCCGGTCGTCGGTGCGCAGCACCTCGCGCCAGTCGAGGCCGAGTCCCGTCCCGTAGTTCCGTACGTACATCACGCCCTTGGCCAGGAACTCGGAGCGCAGTTCCGCGTCGAGCCGCTCGAAGACCCGGCGGCTGTCGACGACCGGGGTCTCGCCGCCGGACGTGGCGGGCCGCGCGCAGCAGAACATGATGCGGGACGGCCCGCTCGCGTTGAACGAGTTCTCGTTGTGCCACAGCAGCTTCTCCTCCGGCGGGAAGAACACCGGTGAGGAGATGCTGCCGCTCAGCGAGGCGCGCGGATGTTCGCCGTTGTCGCAGTACAGCTCGTCGACGAGGGCCCCTGCCAGGCGTTCGAGGCCGTCCGTGGTGGTGACCGAGAATCCCCGGAACAGTACGGCGCCGTGCTCGTCGAGGGTGTCGTCGAGCCACGCCCGCGCGTGGCCCGCCCAGTCCGCGACGTCGACACCGGCGGCGGTCGGCCGGATGGCCAGCGGCGGTTCGCCGGGGGCGGCGAGCGGTGCGTGGCTGACGAGCGACGCGGAGGTGACGGTGACGGGGGCGGGCACCACCTGCCGGAGGCCTTCGGGGCCCGGCGCGCCACCGAGCGGCGGTTTCGTCATGTGACCGGTTCCTCCTGGTGCAGTGCCCGGCCGAGGCGGTCGGCGGCGAGCAGATACAGGGCGTCGACGTCGTCGCCGGTGATCGAGGAGAACTGGTGGGCGGTCTCGAAGGCCGGGTGGCGCACCAGCTTCTCGCGGTAGTCGGGCAGCGCGGCGCCCGACTGGAGCATCTGGAGCCACTGCCGGGTGCCGGGGTAGGGGCTGTTGATGTTGAGGGCGACACAGCCGTCGGGGATGCAGCCCTCCCGGTGCATCTCGCCGATCAGGTCGAGCGTCTGCAGCCGCTGCTCGGGCGTCTCGCCGAGGCCGAACTGCAGCGAGGTGCCGACCCGGACGCCAGCCTCTCGGCACCAGCGGGCGACGTCACGGAAGCGCTCGGTCCAGTCGCTCTCGGACACCAGGAGCAGCTGACGGACCTTCTGTACGCGTACGGCGTCGGGCTCGGCGGACTCGACGCCGAAGTACACATAGCTGCAGCCGGCGCCGGACATCCGCCGCAGCAGATCACGGTCCACGTCGTTGACGGTGGTCTGGCAGCCCCATTCGAGGGTGGGGTGCCCGGCCGCGAGGTCCTCCAGGAGGGTCAGGAACTCGGCCAGCCAGCGGCGGTTCTGGGTGAAGGTGCTGTCGTCGAAGAACACCGCCTCGTAGCCCTGCTCGATGCGCAGCCGGATCTCGCCGATGACGTGCTCCGGCGACCGCTGGCGGATCTTGGGCTGTTCGTAGAGGAACGCGTCCGCGGACTCGTGGCAGAAGGAGCAGGAGTACTTGCAGCCCAGACAGGCCATGATCTGGGCCGTCGGGCGGTGTCCGAAGACGGGGAAGCGGTTCTCGTGCGTCAGCCGGGTCACGTCGATGTACGGGAGCCGGTCGCCGTCGATCGGCACGCCGCTGAGCGGCAGCGACTCGATGCGGCGTGCGGTGCCGTCGTACAGGAACAGGCTGCCCACACCCGGCAGTTCGGCGAACCGGTCCGGGTCGGCGAGCATGCGCTTCTTGACGGTCTCCACGGTCTCGGCGTCGGCGGGCAGACAGTCCGCCACGACCTTGAGCACCTCGGGCAGCGCGAACGCGGAGTCCCCCGCGAACACGATGTCCGTGAACTCCCGTTCCTCGGGGCGGGCGAAGGTCTGGAGCGCGGTGAGCCGGTCGAGTTCGGCCGCGCCGATCCGGAAGGCGTCGTGGTTCTCCTGGCGGCGGCCGCTCATCCCGGCGACCCGCTGTGAGGCGGCCCGGTAGGCGTCCGGGTTCACGGCGTCCTCGTGCTGGCCGCCGAGCACCACGATCGCCTGCGGGCACTCCTTCTTCACCGTCGCCGCGATGCGCAGGGCGAAATGGTGGCCCTCGGAGAGGTTGCTGATGCCGACGACGACCGGGCGGTGCTCGCGCAGCGAGTCGACGAGCTCCTTCTCGAACGCGGCCGAGTAGGCAGGGGGGTTGAGGACGGCCACGATGTCGGGGACCCGTGTGCCGGGGAACTCGTCGATGCGCAGCATCCGGTCGAGTACACACGTCGCGTAGAGCAGCGGCGTCGGCATGCCGGGGAACGCGCCGGTCGCGCCCTCCTCGATGTGCGGGGCGCTGACGAACAGGACCGGGAAGTACTTGACGCGCCGTCGCTCCGCCGCCCTGCGCGGGTCGTCGGGACCGGCGCCGGGCCCGAGGCGGGCGGACACCTCCTGTTCCACCGCGCCCTCGCGGCGCAGCGCCGCGTCCGAGACGGTGCCGGGGTCCTCGCCGTCACCGGGGCGCAGGCGCCAGCGCCGCTCCTCCTCGTACAGCTCATGGGATATTCGGTGGGCCCGCGCCTCGCGCACCTGCCGCGCGAGGGCCTGCGGGACGGCGGGTGGTCTGGGGTCCATGACGTCACCCGCCCATCGCACGGGAGACGTACGCGGCGACCTCGGGGTCCGCGAGCAGCCGGGTCCGGTCCGCGGTGAACCGGGTGACCGTGCCGCGCGGGTCGGCCGCACTGGTGCCGATCCCGCCGGTCGCGGACAGCACGCTGGTCGCGGGCGGCGTGTCCGCGGGCGGATCGCCGCCGGGCTGCGCCCAGGCCGCCGCGGTGAGGTAGGCGAGGTAGTGGGAGAAGCGGTCGGCGAGCTGCTGCCGCACGGCGGGGGCGACGTTCAGGCGTCGGCAGGCCTCGGTCACCGCCGTTCCGTAGGACACCTCCAACTCCTCGGCGAGCGGCAGCAGTTCGGATCCGGTCGCCGAGGGTGCGGCGTCGCACGGCTCGGCCGCCGCCAGGGCGGTCTCCAGGTCCTGAGGGGAGAGCTGGCCGGAGAGGGTGCCCACGGCGGTGCGGTACTCCTCGCCGAGGGTGCGGCCCTCGACCAGGACCGGGTCGAAGGCGATCAGGTCGGGCGTGCCGAGCCCCAACATCCGTAACCGCTCGGCGAGTTCACGGGCCAGGCCGCTGCCCGCGCAGTGCCCGAGCACCGCCCGCACCGGTCGGCCGTGTTCCTTGACGGCCTCCAGCCAGGGCGTCACATACTCGCCGGGCCCGTGCTGCCGCAGCTCGGCGACCGTGCAGCGCCGCGGCACACCCTCCAGTACGCGCCGCCCCTCCAGGGACGGCGCCAGGTCGGCGAACCGGGCTTCCCCGCGGCCGGCGTCGAAGGCCACCGTGAGGATCAGACCCGCGTCGCCGTCCCGCAGTACGTGCCATCGCGAAGAAGTCATGGTGCTCCCGTCTGTCCGAGGCCGCGGAGGCTATACGTGGGCATCGGCCCAGAACGTGCCGTACTCGTCGGCGGTGCCGGGCGCCGGCGCGGAACCGAAGTACGGGGGCTTGTCCATGGCCCGCGCGAACAGGTCGAGGCCCTCCAGGAACACGTCGTAGGCCTGATCCGGGGTGGTCTTTTCGGTGGCGAACACGGGAGGCAGGTCCTCGTGATAGAGGCTGAAGTCCCGGTGCAGCAGCTTCATCCCGAAGCGTTCCGGGTGCTCGAACATGGCGCTTCCCGGGTAGGGGACGAGGCCGAAAAGATAGGTTGCCTGGAGCAAATCCTCGTCGAGCAACTGGCAAACCCAGTCGATGCTGCGCCGCATGTCGTCGGGGCTCTGGTCGGGAAAGCCGTTCACGGTGAAGGAGCAGGCGGCGAGTCCGGCGTCACGGACCTTCTTCAGGGTTTCCCTGGTCGCGCTCAGCTTCATGTGATGCTTATGCGTTTCGTGGCTCTCCTGGAATCCGGTCTCCAGGCCTATCTCCACCCATTGACAGCCGCTGCTCTTCAGTTTGCGCAAGATACGGTCGTCGGTCAGACAGTTCAGCCGGGTCTGGCAGTCGTAATTGATGTCGCCTTCTTGCTCCAGCATTTCCAGGAGTTCGAGGGTGCGATCCGGGTGCAGGGTGAAGGTTTCGTCGCCCCAGTAGATGTTGTGCCGGTCGCCGTACCGCGCCCGGTAGGCGCGGATCTCGTCGCGGACGCGGTCCAGCGGGAAATAGTCGGGGCGTTGGCCGATGGTCTGGATGGTGCAGAACGTGCACTGGTATGGGCAGCCGAGTGCGTACACCTGACGTAAGTAGCGAATGTCCTCGCCGGTGCTCTCCGGGAACAGGTCCACTTTGGGAAAGGGAATGTCGGCCGGGTGCAGCTGCGGGTAGCGGCGTGCCGTCCGCGCGGTGGTGCCGTCCGGCCCGCGGTGCACCAGATTGCCCACACCGGACACGTCGCGCCCCTCGGCCAGGGCGTCGAGGAGCGCGGGCAGGGCCTGCTCGCCGCGGTCCACCACGACGTAGTCGACGCTGGGGTGAGCGGCCACCTCGTGCGCGAGCGGCGTGGCGACGACCCCGCCGTAGACGACGGCGGACGCGGGGTGGACCCGCTTCACGGCGTCCGAGATCTCGTACGCGTGGCACAGGTTCACCGTCATCGGCGAGAACAGATAGACGTCCGCGGGGCAGCGGCGCACGGCCGCCTCGACGACGTCGACATCCATCTGACCGGGCCGCGTGAACGCGTTCGGCTCGGTGTAGAGATCGACCACTTTGATGTCTTCGTAGCCGTGCGCGACCAGCACTCCGGCCAGCCAGTGCATCCAGTGCGGAAGCTCCCACATATTCTTCCGCATGTGGTCGAGTCCTGGATGTGCCGCATGGTATTGAATGTCGAAATTTCGCCAGAAATCTTTGCGCTGTGCAATAGGGACGGTAGACATGGGCGTATGCACAAAAGCGACCCGCAATTTCTCTCCTGGGAAGAGGGGGAGTGGGGCTGCGTACAGACGTTCCTAGCGAAATTGAATTTCTAGCATGTTTGACCGAGTAGCGTCAAGAAGATGATCGATAAATTTCCTTCGGGGGTGGCTTGGGAGTGACTTAGGGGTGACTTAGGGGTGACCTTGACGGCCTCTGGGCCGTATGATCTACTGCACTCCGGCAGATCTGGATTGGGGGGACCCGTGCCGTCAGGGGAACTGTCCGAGGATCAGGATCAGGCACGGTCGGCGGGTAAGAGGGATGGTTCGCCCTCTTTATGGAAAAACCCCGCGTATCGAATGTTCTTAGGCGTCCAGACTCTTTCCGCTCTCGGTGACTCCTTCTCGTATGTCGCACTGCCGCTGCTGGTCCTGCACAGCACGGGATCGGTGCTCCAAATGGGCCTCGTCACCGGCCTCACCGGTGTCGCGTCGATCCTGACCGGCCTGTTCGCCGGTGTCGTCGCCGACCGCTTCGACCGCAGACGGCTCCTGATGCTCGCCGACGGGGCGCGCTGTCTGCTCTATCTCCTGATCCCGCTCGCCTGGATCTCCGCCTCGCCCGTCTGGCTGATCTACACCGTCGTGCCCGTCGCGGGCTGCTTCTCGATGCTCTTCCAGGTCACCTATGTGACCGTCGTGCCGGCCATCGTCAAACCGGACCAGATCACCAAGGCCAACGGCCATATGTACGCGACGTACGCGATCGCCAGCGTCGCAGGGCCCGCGCTCGCCGGACTCGTGGCATCGGCCGCCGGTCCGGCCGCCGCGATCGGCATCGACTCGGCGACCTTCGCGGTCTCCGCGCTCGGTGTGCTCCTGGTCAAGTTCGACGGCAGACCCGAGCGGTCCGACGCCGCCCAACGCGGCAACATCCGCCAGGAGTTCCTCGCCGGGGCCAAGTTCCTGTGGGCCCACCCCGTGCTGCGCCCGCTCACCCTGCTGCTCTCGCTGATCACCTTCCTCATCTACGGCCTCACCGACCTGGTCATCTACCTGGTCAAGCACGAGCTGCACCACCCGGACACCACCGTCGGCTATGTCCTGACGGCCGGCACGGTCGGCTCGTTCATCGCCTCCGCGGCCGTCGCCAGGGTGCGCAAACGGCTCGGGTTCGGAGTGGCCTGGGTCGGCGCGTTCACCCTCGCGGGCCTCGCCGTCGCGGGCATCGGCCTGTCCGGCAGCGTCCCCGTGATCGCCGTACTGATGACGATCACCCTGATGTGTACGGGCATCGCCGGCATCTGCTCGATGTCGCTGCGCCAGGAGGTGACCCCCGGCCATCTGCTCGGCCGGGTCACGTCCTCGTTCTGGACCATCCATACGGCGCTGGGGCCGATCGGCGCGGGCATCACCACCGCTGCCGCCGCCGGACTCGGGGTCACCACGGTCTGTCTCATTATCGGCGTCGCCGTCCTGGCCGTCGCGCTGACCGGAACCCTGACCGGTATCGCCCGGCCGCACCCCGTCACCGACCGCCCGGCAGGAGAGGTCGCATGAGCTTCGGCACGTCCGGCGCAGACCAGGGGCCGTCCGGGGGCCACGCGCTGTCCCCGGCCCAGGAGCGCTTCTGGTTCCTGGACCGGATGCACCCCGGCACCGCGCTCTACAACTCCTGCTCGGCGATCCGGCTGACGGGACCCCTCGACCCCGGAGCGGCGGCCCACGCCGTGGCCGAGATCGTCCGCAGGCACGACGTCCTGCGGGCCCGCTTCCCCGCCGACGGCGGCGTCCCCCGCGTACACATCGCGCCCCAACTGGCCGTGCCCACCGCGCTGATCGACCTGACCGGGCTGCGCCCCGAGCTCCGTGCCGCCGAAGCCCGCCGCCTCGCCGACGAGCACGCGCGGCGCCCCTTCGACCTGGAATCCGGCCCGCTCATCCGCACGGCGCTGCTGCGCTCGGCCGACGACGACCACACCCTGCTCCTGAACTGGCACCACATCATCGGTGACGGCTGGTCCAAGCAGGTCTTCGTCGACGAGTTCCTCGAACTCGCCGCCGCCCGCGCCGAGCGGCGCGCCCCCGAACTCGCCCCGCTCCCGGCCCAGTACGCCGATGTCGTCGCCCGGCGCCGCAAGCCGACCGCGGGCGATCCCGCGTACGAGGCGGAACTGGCCTACTGGCGCGAGCGGTTGTCCGGCCTCACCGACGCCCGGCGACTGCCCCCGGACCGCACCCCGGCCGAACGATCCACCCCGCCGGCCGCCGCCGCGCGCCGGGCGCTCGACCCCGAACTGATGGACCGAATACGGAAGTTGGCGCGAGAAGAGCGCGTCACCCCGTTCATGGTGCTCCTGACCGCCTTCGCGGTCACGCTCTCCCGCCGCCTCGACCAGGACGACGTCGTGGTCGGCACGCCGAGCGCCCAGCGCGACGACATCGACGCCGACCAGCTGATCGGCCCCTTCCTCAACACGCTCGCCCTGCGCGCCGACCTGTCCGGCGACCCGACCGTGCGCCAGGCGCTGGCCCGCGTCGCGGAGACCTGCCTGGGCGCCTACGACCACCAGGACATCGACTTCCAGGACGTCGTCGCCGCGCTCGGCACCGAACGCGCCGACGGCGACTCGCAGTTCCTTGGCGTCACCTTCCAGTACATCGGCACGCCCTCCACCCGCACCGGGCCCGGCGGTCTGACCGCGCGGATCGAGGAAGTGGAGCCCGGCGTCGCCAAGTTCGACCTGACCGTCGACGTGTTCGCCGAGGAGGGGCACACCGACGTACTCGCCCAGTACGACAGCGACCTCTACCGGGCCGAGACCGTCGACGGGCTGCTGCGCCAGTGGGAGTCCGTCCTCGACGACATGACACGGGACCCGGAGCAGCCCGTCGGTCTGACCGGCGGCCCGCGCCCCGAGGACCGCGCCCTGCTGCTCGACGCCGCGCGGGGGGCGCCGGTCGGCCCCGTCGGCGCATGCGTGATCGACGTGTTCGAGCAGTGGGCCGAGCGGGAGCCCGGCGCCCCCGCCCTGGTGCACGGCGACACCCGGCTCAGCTACGGCGAACTGGACCGCGCCGCCAACCGCCTCGCCCACCGGCTGCGCGCCGAGGGCGTCACTCCCGCGTCCCGCGTCGGCATCTACATGGAGCGCTCCGCCGAGAGCGTCGTCGCGGTCCTCGCCGTGTGGAAGACCGGCGCCGCCCATGTGCCGCTCGACCTCGACAGCCCCGCCGCCCGCCGCGCGATGATCGTCGCCGACGCCGGGGTGGACGTGGTGGTCACCCAGGAGGGACTCGTCCCCGACCTGGCGGGCGACGGCGTACGCAGTGTGGTCGCGGGGCCGGACGGCGCCGATCCGGCCCGCTTTCCCGGCACCCGGCCCGAGCGCGCGCTCGACCCCGACAGCCTCTGTTATGTCATGTATACGTCGGGTTCAACGGGGCGTCCGAAGGGCGTCATGGCCACGCACGGCTCGCTGCGGCGCATCCAGCTCGCCTGGGAGCACGCCTTCGCGCTGCGCGGACGCATCCGCGGGCATCTGCAGATGGCCAACTTCAGCTTCGACGGCTACCTCGGCGAACTCGTCCGCTCCATCGGCTCCGGCGCGACCCTGGTGGTCTGCCCCCGCGAGACGCTGCTCCTGCCCGCCCGGCTGCTGCGGCTGATGCACGAGGAGCGCGTCGACGTCGCCGACTTCGTGCCCACGGTCCTGCGCACCCTCGCCGCACACGTCACCGAGACCCGCCAGGACCTCGCCTTCCTCAAGCTGCTCATCGTCGGCTCCGACACCTTCCCCGCCGACGAGCTGGCCCGGATCAGCCGGCTCTGCGGCCCGGACACGGACGTCGTCAACTGCTACGGGCTGACCGAAGGCACCATCGACAGCACCTACTTCACCGTCGGCGCCACGGACCTGGACACCCGGTCGGTGCTCATCGGCACGCCGCTGCCCGGCACCGAGGCCTATCTCCTCGACGACCGGATGCGCCTGGTGCCGCCCGGCGTGCCCGGCACCCTGCACATCGCGGGCCCCACCCTCAGCCGCGGCTACCTGGGCGCGCCGGGCCGCACCGCGGACGCCTTCGTGCCGAACCCGTTCTCCGCCGAGCCCGGCGCGCGGATGTACCGGACCGGCGACCGCGGGCGCTACCGGCACGGTCCTGACGGGCTGCGCATCGAGTTCCTCGGCCGCCGCGACCAGCAGTTCAAGGTGCGGGGCTACCGCGTCGAACTCGGCGAGATCGAGGCCGCGTTCCGCCGCTCGCGGCGGGTCCGCGACGCCGTGGTCCTCACGGAGGCCACGGACGGCGACAAGGACTCCGGGCGCGTGCACGCCTATCTCGTGCCGAGCGCCGGACAGGAGGGCGTGGACTGGCACGCCGTGCTCCGCGAGCAGCTGCCGCTCTACATGCTGCCCGACCGCCTCGTGCTGCTGCCCGAACTGCCGCTCACGCCCAACGGCAAACTGGACCGCGCCGCGCTGCCCGGCGCCCGCGGCACCGAGGTCACCGCACCCGGCAGCGGCAGGGCGGCCCGTACGCCGGTCGAGCGGACCCTGGTCGAGCTGTGGCACGGAGTCCTCGGACGCACCGGGATCGGCGTGCACGACGACTTCTTCAACCATGGCGGTGACTCGCTGAAGGTGATGCGCGTGATCGCCGCCGCCCACGACACCTGGGGCGTGGACATCACCGTGCGGGCCTTCTTCCGGGCTCCGACGGTGGCCCGCCTCGCCCCGCTGGTCGAGCGGCTGCTCGCCGATTCCGTCGATTCCGCCGCGTCCGCCGCGTCCGGCGCGTCCGGCACGGCGGCCGAAGAACCCGGCGGTCTCGACCGGATCGTCCCGGTCGCCCGCCAACGCATCGCGTACGAGGAGGGCTGAGTGACGACTGGACCCCACGACGGCACCCCGGACGGATACCGGGTCGTCGTCAACCACGAGGAGCAGTACTCGATCTGGCCCGCCGACCAACGGCCGCCGGACGGCTGGGAGGACACCGGGCACGGCGGATCGCGCGCGGAGTGCCTGGCCCACATCGAGAGCGTCTGGACCGACATGCGGCCGCTGAGCCTGCGCCGCCGGATCGAACGGGAGACCGCCGGATGACGCCGTACTACATGGGCTGTCTCCTCGGCGACGTGCGCGGATTCGCCGACTGGGCCGCGTCCGCGGCGCCCGAGCAGCGTGAACTGCCCGACGACACCGTGGTCTACCTGCGGGAGGACCTGGCCGTCGTAAGGCATCCGGTGCGGGCGGACCAAGGGGTGCTGTGGGACTCGGCGACCACCGGCTGGCGGGTCTTCTGCACCGACGAGCTGCGGTTCGACCCGCCCGCCGGACGGAAGTGACCGCCGTGGAGCTGCCGCACGTCATCGAGGCACACGAGGGCGAGGAACTCCTCGGCCGGATCGGCCGGGACCGCACGGAGATCCGCCGACGGCTGCGCACCGAGGGCGCCGTGCTGCTGCGCGGCTTCACGGTCGGCGGGGTCGACGGATTCGAGTCGGCGGTCCGCGCACTGTCCGGCGAGGACCCGCTGCCGTACGAGGAACGGTCGTCGCCGCGCAGCACCATCAAGGGCCGCGTCTACACCTCCACCGAGTACCCGCCGCACGAGGAGATCTTCTTCCACAACGAGAACTCCTACCGCACGTCCTGGCCGATGAGCCTCTACTTCTACTGCGTCGAGCCACCGGCCGACCGGGGAGCGACCCCCCTCGCGGACACACGGCAGGTGCTGCGCACCCTGGATCCCGCCGTGCGCGAGGAGTTCGAGCGGCGCGGCTGGATGGTGGTGCGCAACTTCGGCTCCGAGTTCGGGCTGAGCTGGCAGGAGGTCTTCGGCACCGAGGACCGGGCACTGGTGGAGCGGCTCTGCGCGGCCGGCGACGTCGCCGTCGAATGGCGTGCGGACGGCAGGCTGCGCACGACCTCCCTGCGTAGGGCCGTGCACCGGCACCCGCAGACGGGAGACGAGGTGTGGTTCAACCACGCCGCGGTCTTCCACCTCTCGACGCTGTCGCCGGAGAACCGCGAGGGCATGCTGGAGCTGTTCGGCGAGAAGGAGCTGCCGAACCAGAGCTACTTCGGTGACGGCGCGGACATCCCCGACGACGTGATGGCGCACGTACGCGACTGCTACCGGTCGGCGGCCACCCGGTTCGACTACGCCCGCGACGACGTCCTGGTCGTCGACAACATGCTGACCGCGCACGGCAGGGAGCCCTTCACCCGTCCCCGTACGATCGCCGTCGCCATGGCCGAGGCGGTCGCCGCGAACGGGCGGGGGTGACCGGCATGACCGGGTCCGCCCTGGTGAGCGACGCCTCCTACGCCCAGTCGAGGATGTACTTCCTCGACGAACTCGCCGACCGGGCCGGGGTGTTCACCGTCGCCCGCGTCCTCGATCTGAGCGGCGAGACCGACGTGGCGGCCCTCGACGCGGCGGTGCGCGGCTGCGTCCGCCGCCACGAGAGCCTGCGGACCTGCTTCCGGGTCATGGACGGTCAGTTGAAGCAGATCGTCACCGAGCAGGAGCCCGCGCTGCGCGTCGTCGATCTGCGCGCCCTGCTCGCGCGGGGCGCCCCGGTGGACGAGCGGGAACTGGTCGCCGACCTGGCCAGTCAGGAGGAGGCCGAGCCCTTCGACCTGCGGCGGGTACCGCTGCTGCGGACCACGCTGCTCCGGCTGACCGACCAGCGGTCGGTGCTGCTGGTGACGCTCCATCACATCGTGGCCGACGCCTGGTCGTTGGATCTCTTCCTGAGGGAACTCTCGGCGCTGTACGAGGCAGCCGCCACCGGGACCCCGGACGGACTGCCCGAACTTCCCCTCCAGTACGCCGACTTCGCCGCCTGGCAGCAGCGCGCCGAGGCCACCGGCGGCCACGACCGGCTCCTGGCCCACTGGCGCGAACGCATCCGCGACCTGGCCGAACTCGCCCTGCCCACCGACCGGCCGCGCCCCGCGCAGCTCTCCTACGAGGGGCGGGCACACACCGTCCCGCTCCACGACGACCTCGCCGAGCGACTTGCCGCCCTGGGCCGCGAGGAGGGCGCGAGCCCGTTCATGGCGCTGCTCGCCGGGTTCTATGTCGCGCTGCACCGCTACAGCGGCCAGAGCGACCTCGCCGTGGGCGGCACCACGTCGGGCCGCGCCCGCCCCGAGACCCAGAACGTGATCGGCTCCTTCGTGAACATGGTGGTGCTGCGGACCCCGGTCCGCGAGGGCCACACCCTGCGCGAGGTCCTGCGCGCCACCGCCGAGACCTGCCACGACGCGTACGAACACCAGGAACTGCCCTTCGAGCGGCTGGTCGCCGCACAGGGCGGGGCGCGCCGAGCCGACCGGAACCCGCTGTTCCAGGTGGTGTTCCAGATGATCGCCGAGCAGGACGGCGACCTGTCCGCGCCCGGACTGCGCATCCGGATGCGCGAGCCTGCCGGTGCCGTCACCACCTTCGACCTGGTGTGCACCGTCACGAACACGGCGGGCCGGCTCGCGGCGACCCTCGACTACTCGCCCGACCTGTGGGACGCGGAGACGGTCGCAGCCCTGGGCGACGCCTGGCAGCGGGCGCTGCGGGAGCTCGCCGACCGGCCTGACCGCGCGGTACGGGACATCCCGCTGGCCGAGGAAGCCGCGTACCCCGCCGACGCACTGACCGAGGAGCTGCGCCGGGAACCGGCCATCGCGGAGCTGCCCGCCGGTGCCGTCCTGACCGTCCGCGACCCCTACGGCCACCCCGCGCCGCGCGGAGCGGTCGGCGAACTCTTCCGCCGCGACCGGCCGGACGACCCCGCGCGGCCGACCGGCATCGCGGTGCGCTCGGCAGGGGACGGCAGCCTCGGCGCCGCGCCCTCGCCGGAGGAAGCCGTCGCCGCCCCCACGCCCGCCGAGCACAGCGCACCCGTCGGACCCGTGGAGCAGGCGCTGGCCGCCCTGTGGGAGGAACTCCTCGGCCGCACCGGCATCGGACGGCACGACAACTTCTTCGAGCACGGGGGCCATTCGCTGCTCGCGACCGTGCTCGTCACCCGCGTCCAGGACGAGTACGGCGCCGACGTCACCCTCGACGCGTTCTTCCGCCTGCCGACACCCGCGGGTCTCGCCGAGGCGATCGCCGCCGCGAAGGACACCGCGGGGTCCGGCGGCGGCACGGACGAACTGGCCGCGCTCGTGGCCGCCTTGGAGCGACAGGAGGACCATGCCTGAGGCCGATCTCGCCGAGCGGATCCACCACCTCACCGCGCAGCAGCGGGCCCAACTCCTGCGGCAGCTGCGCGAACGCGGCATGACCCCGCCGCTGAGCCTGTTCGCCGAGCCGGCCGAAGGCGACGCACCGGTGTCGTCGGCGCAGCGCCGCATCCTCTTCCTCGGCGCACTGGAGCCGGCCAACTCCGCCTACACCAGCGTGAACCCGTTCCGGCTCACCGGCCGCCTCGACCCGGCCGTGCTGCACCGCTGCCTCAACGAGATCACCGCACGGCACGAGATCCTGCGCACCGTCTTCCCGACGGCCGACGGCGTCCCCGTACAGCGCGTCCGGGACGCCGCTCCCGTCCCGATGCCCGTCGTCGACCTGCGCGCACTGCCGCCCGCACGGCGCGCGGCGGAGGCCGAGCGGCTCATCGCCGCCGAGCACGGCGTCCCCTTCGACCTGCCGCACGCCCCGCCCGTGCGGTTCCGGCTGATCCGGCTGTCCGCCGAGGAGTCGGTGCTCCTGACCGTCTTCCACCACGTCCTCGTCGACGGCTGGTCCCTCGCCGTCATCGGCCGCGAACTGACCACGCTGTACGAGGCGTTCACGCTCGGTCTGCCCAGCCCGCTGCCGCCGCTGCCGGTGCAGTACGCCGGGTACGCCCGCTGGGAGGCGGCCTGCGAGGGCGGCACGGAGGCCGAGCGGCAGCTCGCCTACTGGGAGGCGCACCTCAGCGGCGCCCCCGACCGGCTCGACCTGCCCACCGACCGGCCACGGCCGCCCGTCCAGAGCCACCGGGGCGCCACCCACGCGTTCCTGGTCGACCCGGCGCTGACCAAGGCGCTGCGCGAACTGGGCACGCGGCACGGCGCCACCCTCCACATGACGCTGCTCGCCGCGCTCTCCGCCGTACTGCACCGCTACAGCGGCCAGGACGACATGATCATCGGCGGTGCGGTCGCCAACCGGCGGCAGAGTGCCCTGCACGACCTGGTGGGGTTCTTCGCCAACTCGGTGCTGTTCCGGGTGCGCCTCGACGACGACCCCGGCTTCACGGAACACCTGGACCGGGTGCGCAGGACCTGCCTGGACGCGCACGCCCACCAGGACGTCCCGGTGGACCTCATCGCCCGCGGCCTGTTCCCCGAGCGCGACCTCGCACGCAACCCGCTGTACCAGGTCAACTTCACACTGCACAACACACCGCCCGTGACCGGTGAGCCCGCGGGCCTGGCGGTGACGCTGCTCGACACGGCGACCGAGTCCTGCCGCTTCGACCTGGACTTCAACATCCTGGAGACCGACGAGGGCCTCGACTGCCTGGTCGACTACGCCACGGACCTCTTCGACGCCGGCACCGTGGCCCGGCTCTGCGACTCCCTCGTCGAGCTGCTCTCCGCCGTCGCCGCCGACCCCGGCCGCCGCCTCTCCGCGCTGCCGGTCCTGTCCGCGGGCGAACTGCGGCGGATCGTGCACGAGTGGAACGACACCGGCACCGATACCTGCGCGACCCCGCTGCACGAACTGGTCACCGCCCAGGCGGCCCGCACGCCCGACGCGGTGGCGGTGGCGGTCGCGGTCGCGGTGTCCGGGGAGGGGGTCGGGGCCGGGGCCGGGGCCGGGGCCGGGGCCGGACACACCATGACGTACGCGGAACTCGACGCGGCGGCGAACCGGCTCGCCCACCATCTGCGGGACCACGGCGCACGGCCCGGAGCCGTCGTGGCCGTCCTGATGGACCACGGGCCCCAGACCGTGACCGCACTGCTCGCGATCCTCAAGACCGGCGCCGCCTACGTCCCGCTCGACCGCGCCCATCCGCCGTCCCGGACCAACGCACTGCTCGCCGACAGCGGGGCCGCCGTCCTCGTCGTCTGCGACGGGCTGCCGGACGGCGTGGACCCGGCCGGTGCCCGCGTCGTCCGGACGGCCGCCGAAGCCGACGCCGTGGCTGGACGGCCCTCCACCGCCCCGGACGTCCGGGTGTCGGCGGACGACCTGATCTACCTCATGTTCACCTCGGGCTCCACCGGCCGCCCCAAGGCCGCCCTGCTCACCCACCGCAACGTCGTCAACTACCTGCTGTGGGCCAGGGATCACTACGCCGTGGCAGACGGCGCGGGCGTCCCCGTGCACTCGCCGCTCGCCTTCGACCTGACCGTCACGAGCGTCTTCGCGCCGCTGCTCGCCGGGCAGCGCGTGCTGCTCCCCGCCGCCCCGGCCGCCGACGGCACACCCGACGCGGCACTCCGCTCGCTGCTCACCGACGCCGCCGACCTGAGCTTCGTCAAACTGACGCCCTCGCACCTCAGGCTCCTGGAGCAGTCCGCCGACGGCGGACCCCTCTCGCTGCCCGTCCGTACGGTCGTCCTCGGCGGCGAGGCCCTGAGCGAGGACGCCCTGTCCGCACTGCGCGCGGGGACGAGCGGCCTCCGGATCGTCAACGAGTACGGGCCCACGGAGACGGCAGTGGCGTGCACGGCGTACGAGGCGGGCGGCGCACCGGGGGCTGCGACCGGAGGCCCCGTACCGATCGGCAGGCCCATCACCAATGTCCGCGTCCACGTACTGGACGATGCGCTGCGCCCCGTGCCGGTCGGCGTGCCGGGTGAGGCCTTCGTCGGCGGCGCCGGGGTGGGGCAGGGCTACTGGCGGCGCCCGGCGCTCACCGCCGAGCGCTTTGTGCCCGACCCCTTCGGCACCGTGCCGGGCGCCCGGCTGTACCGCACCGGGGACCTGGTCCGGCTGTTGCCCGGCGGCGACCTGGAGTATCTGGGGCGCCGCGACGAGCAGGTCAAGGTGCGCGGCCACCGGCTCGAACCCGCCGAGGTCGAGGCCGCCGTGCGCAGCCATCCCGAGGTGCGGGACTGTGCCGTCGAGGTGGTGGGCGGCGCTCCCGGCGACGAACGGATCGTCGCCTTCGTCCGGCTGCGCTCCGAGACGCGGAGCGACCGGAACTGGGACGGCGACCGCGTCGACGAGTGGCGCAAGCTGTACGAGACCACTTACGGAGAGCTGTCCGAGACCACCTATGGGGAGCAGTCCGAGGACCCCGACGGGTCGTTCAACCTCGCGGGCTGGCTCAGCAGTTACACCGGCAGGCCCCTGGACGCCGACCACATGCGCGGCTGGCTGGACGGCACGCTGCACCGCATCCGGGCACTGCGGCCCCGCAACGTCCTGGAGATCGGCAGCGGCACCGGCATGATCCTGCTCAACCTGGCCCCCGACTGCGAGAGTTACCGGGCCACGGACGTCTCGGACCCCGCCGTCTCCTACGTACGGCGCACGGTGGCCGCCATGGACCTGCCGCCCGGCCGGGTCGAGGTCCGCGCGGCGCCGGCGCACCGGGGCATCGCCACGGCACCGGGGGACCCGGCACCCGACACCATGGTGCTCAACTCGGTGGCCCAGTACTTCCCTTCCGCCGACTACCTCCTGGACGTCCTGCGCCAGGCCGTCGACGCGGTGCCCGACGGCGGCCGGATCTTCCTCGGCGATCTGCGCAGCCTGCCGCTGCTCGACCTGTTCCACACCTCCGTCCAGGTGCACCGGGCGCCCGCGAACATGCGCGTCGCCGAACTGCGCTCCCGGATCAGCCGGCAGAGCGCCCTCGACCCCGAACTCTGCGTGGACCCACGTCTGTTCGGGGAACTCGCCGCCCACTGGCCCCGGATCGGCCGGGTCCACGTCCTGCCCAAACCGGGTCGCGACGACAACGAGCTGAGCCACTACCGCTACGACGTCGTCCTCACGGTGGGCCCCAAGCCGCCCGAGCCGGATCACCCCGCCACCGTCCTCGACTGGGCCGCATCGCCCCTCGCACCGGACGAGGCCCTGCGCCTGCTGGAGCGCGAGCAGCCCGCCCGGCTCGTCCTCACCGGCGTGCCCAACGCCCGGATCGCCGGGGCGCTCGCCCTGCGCGACCTCATCGCGGACCGCGCGCCGACCTCCTCCGTGGGTGAACTCCGGGCCAGGGCAAGCGCCTTGTCGCTGCAGGGCTGCGCGCCCCAGGACTGGTGGGACCTCGCGGACCGGTGCGCGTACGAGGTGGAGCTGAGCTGGCTCGACGGCCGCCCCGACGGCGCGTACGACGTCATCCTGGTACGCCGCGACACGGACAGGGACACCGGCGGCTCGGCGGCCCCCGCCACCGGACGCGTCGTCGCCATGCCGCCCGCCGAGCCCTTCGACGCTCGGCGGCACACCAACGACCCGCACTGGCGCCGCGCCTGCGCGGTGACGATCCCGGACGTCGACGCCCACGTACGGCGCTGGCTGCCCGAGCCGGTGGTGCCCGCGCACTACGTCCCGCTGCCCGAGCTGCCGCTCACCGCCAACGGCAAGACGGACCGCACCCAGCTGCGCCGCCTCGCCGCCGATCCGGAGGTCGTGCAGCGGGCCGCGTGGACCGTGGCCACCCGCGAGCTCACCGCCACCGAGGAGGTGGTCGCCGAGGTCTGGCGCGAGCTGCTGGACTGCGGCGACGTCACGCCCGACGACGACTTCTTCGGCCTCGGCGGGCATTCGCTTCTCACGCTTCAGGTCGTCTTCCGGCTGCGCAAGCGGCTGGACGTCGCGCTTCCGGCCCGTGCCCCGTTCGACCACCGCACCCTCGCCGAACTCGCGGCCCGCGTCGACGAGTTGCGGGAGCCCGAGACCGAGGCCGGTTCCGCGCCGCCGGCTGCGCTGGCCGCCGTGCCCCGCACCGGGGTCCTGCCGGCCTCGTGCGCCCAGGAACGCCTCTGGTTCATGGACCAGTTGAACCCCGGCGACCCCCGGTACAACGTGCCGGTCTTCGACCGGATCCACGGCCCGCTCGACCCCGTGGCGCTGTCCGGGGCCCTCGACGCGCTCGTCGCCCGGCACGAGGTGCTGCGGACCGTGATCACCGCGCCCGACGGCGTGCCCCGGCAGGAGATCGGGCCGCCCGAGCCGGTGCCGTTCCCGGTGATCGACCTGACCGCCCTGCCCGAGGGCGCCCGCGACGCGGAGCTGGCGCGGCTGGTGCAGGCGGAGTACCACCGCCCCTTCGACCTGGCCGCGGGGCCGGTGCTCCGCGTCCATCTCGTCCGGCTGGCCCCGCAGGACCATGCCCTGCTCCTGTCGCTGCATCACATCGTGCACGACGGCTGGTCATTGGGCCTGTTCAACGCCGACCTCGCCGCGCTCTACACGGCCCTCGCCGAAGGCCGCGAGCCCGACCGGGAGGCACCGCCGGTCCAGTACGCCGACTACGCCGCATGGCAGCGACGCCTCCTCGACGACGGCCATCTGGACACCCAACTCGCCTACTGGAAGCGGAAACTGGCCGGCGTCACGGAGCTGCCCCTGCTGTCCACCGACCATCCGCGCCCCGTCCGGCCCACCGGAAGCGGCCGACTGCTCCCCGTCACGATCCCGGCGGACACCGCGGGCGGGATCAGGAAACTGTGCCGGAAGTCGGGGGCCACTCCCTTCGCCGTACTGCTCACCGCGCTCGGCGCCGCCCTGTGCGCCCACACCGGCGAACGGGAGGTGACCGTCGGCACCGATGTCGCGGGCCGGACCGCCCCCGAGACGCAGGACATGCTGGGCTTCTTCGTCAACCAGCTGGTGCTGCGCGTCGACCTCGCAGGCGAACCGACCTGGCTCGAACTGCTGGGAAAGGTACACGGCACCGTCCTGGAGGCGCTCAGCCACCAGGACGTGCCCTTCGAGCGCGTCGTGCAGGCGCTCAACCCGCCCCGCAGCCGCCGCCACAGCCCGCTGTTCCAGAGCAAGCTGGTGCTGAACAACACGCCGGGACGGCCCGGCATGGAACTGCCGGGGCTGCGGATCGCGGAGCTGCCCGTCGGCCTCGACACCACCAGGTCCGACGTGGCGCTCGTCCTCCAGGAGAACCAGGACGTGCGGGACGGGGGCGACCCGCCGTGCGCGGAGGGCGAGATCACCGGCTTCCTGGAGTACAGCACCGAGCTGTTCGACGAAGCCACCATGACCGGGCTGATCGGCGGCTTCCTCCGCGCCCTCACCTCCCTGACCGATGGCCCGGAAGCGAAGGCGGCCGCCCGATGAAGACGCTCTGGACCCACCTCCACGGGGCACCCGTCCGGGGGCTGCGCACCCTCCGGGACGGCGACCGCATCGTCCTGGACGCACGCGAAGACTCCGGCGGCTCCAGCGGTTCCGGTGGCTCCGGTGGCCCCCTCGTCCTCGACCTCAGCGGCAGACCGGTCGCCGCCGCACCCCCGCCCGCGCCCGAAGCCGAGGATCTCCTCCCGGCGCAGGGCGACGGCCACATCACCGCCGAAGGCGCCCGCCTCACCCTCACCCTGGACGGCATCGTCCTGGACGAGACGGAGCTGGACGGCCCGGTCACCGCGATCGCCGCCGCTCCCGACGGCTCCGTCGTCGTGGCCGGCACCGAGCAGGGCACGGTGTACGGGCTGCGGCCCCTGCTCACCGAGGCCGAGATCCTCGCTTTCCTGGACAAGGAGCGGGACCTGCTGGGGACCGCGGACTCCGGCACCGCGCGGCACGCCGCCGACCTGTACCTCGGCATGGGCTCCGCGCCCTTCGCCGTACGACGGCTGCGACAGCTCGCGGACCGTGCGGTGCTGCCCCCGGACACCGTCACCGAGGCCGTCGCCCGGATCGCGCTCCAGGACGCCCGTACGCTGCGGCATGACGCCGGGGCCGCGCTCGAAGCGGGCCGCGCGCTGGCCGACACGGGGGAGCACCGCGCGGCGATCACGCTGCTCCAGTCGGCCGCCGCAGACGCACGACTCAGCGCCACAGCCCTGTACTTGACCGGAGAGTGCTTCCACCGCGTCGGGGCGGACGCGGCAGCCGCCATAGCCTATGAGCAGGCCGCACGGAGCGGCCCCGGCGACGACGGAAGGCGTCTCCTGTACGACAGTGCCCGCGCCCTCCAGGAGCAGGGCAGGCACGCCGAGGCGGCCGGCCGCTTCGAGACGCTGCTCGCGTGGGACGCCACGTACGAGGACGCCTGGCAGCGCCACGAGATCTGCCGGTCCGGCGTTCGCCCGGCCGCCGGGGCCGCGCCCTCCTCGCCCGCCACGGCGCTGGTCAGGGACCTGGACGCGCGCGGCCTGCTGGAGACGTCCGATTCCCGGATCACCGCGTACGACGCATTGTTCTACGTCCAGTTCGACCACACCGGAGTGCACGACAGCGCCAAGAAGCGCCTGGAACTGGTCCAGTTGCTCACCGCCGTCGGGGACCCGTCGGCGGTGGCGACCTCCCTGGACGTCGGCAGCGGCACCCTGCGCTATCCGCAGGTCCTGCACCGGTACGGGGTGCGCTCGTACGGGATCGATCTCAGCGACGCGGGGATTCACGCCTGCGTCGACGAGCGGTGGGCGCGCCGGTTCGCCGTCGCCGACGGCACCGCGATGCCCTTCCGTGACGGCTCCTTCGACCTCGTCACCTGCATGATGGGCACGGTCAACCATCTGTCGGCGGCCCAGCGCGAGCGCTTCCTCGCCGAGGCGTACCGGACGCTGCGGCCGGGCGGACTCCTGGTGGCGAGCGCGTGGGACCCGGAGTGCCGGTTCCAGTCGTTCCTGTCCTTCTATTCGCCGGGGGAAATGGCCGATCTGCGGGCGCGGTTGACCGACCGGGAAGAACTCCGCGCGGAGTTCACGGCGGCGGGCTTCGGCGATGCCCGAGCCACGCCGTTCTGCACCTTCCCCGACTGGCTGGTGACGGGGTCCGGCGCGGCGGGGACGGACGCCGACCACTTGGCGCGCCTGGCCGAGCTGGACCGGGACCGGGTGGCACAGGACCCGACGGTCGCGGGCCAGATGGTCCTGCTCAGCGGGCGCCGTTGACCTCTGCCGGGCGGAGCACGTCCGCGAGGCTTTCCGCCATGAGGAAGCGCACGCTGCGTACGGCGATGCCCTCCCGCCGGCAGGCGGTGGCGAGCCGCATCGCGGTGATCGAATCCCCGCCCAGGTCGACGAAGTTGTCGCCGGGCCGGACTTCGCGCACGCCGAGGACGCGTGCGCACAGGGCGCAGAGCGTGCGCAGCGGCTCGTCGATTCCGCTGTCGGTTGTGTGGGTTGCCGTGTCGGTGCGGGTGTCGGGCCTCTGAGCCTCCTTCTGGAGCAGGCACTGGAGGGCATGGCGGTCGAGCTTGCCGTGCCGGGTGAGGGGCAGTTCGTCGAGGACCGAGAAGTGTGCGGGGATCATGTACGGCGGGACGGAGCGGGCGAGTTCGGCGCGCAGCCGTCCCGTGTCGATGCCCGCAGGACCGCTGCCGTTCGCGACGACGAAGGCGCCGAGCAGATTCCCCGGCTCGGACGCCTTCACCACCGCGGCCGCACGCACACCCGCCATCGCGCCCAACAGGGCCTCGATCTCGGTGAGTTCGACGCGGTGGCCGCGGATCTTCACCTGACCGTCGGCCCGCCCCACGACGACCGGACGGCCCTGCGCGTCCAGCCGGACCAGGTCACCTGTCCGGTAGACGCGATCACCGCCGAGAGTGCTGAACGCCCGCTCGGTCGCCTCCGGAAGATTGAGATAGCCACGGGCGATCCCCGTACCGCTGATGACCAGTTCACCCGAGTCGACGGTCAGGCGGGTGCGGGGAATGGGGTGGCCGATCGGCAGCGGGTCGTCCGGCGCGTAGTCCTCGGCGCGGAACCCGGCGGCCTCGTCGAGGCGGAGGAAGCAGCGGCCGACCACGGTCTCCGTCGGCCCGTAGTGGTTGTAGACGACGGAGGAGGGGAACAGCCGCCGGAGCGCCGTGAGGTGACGCGCCCGAAGAATCTCGCCGCCCACGACGAACTGGCGCGGTCCGGGCAGCCCCTGCCGGTCGCCGAGCCGGGCGAGCAGCATCTCGATGTGCGAGGGAGTCAGACGTACCAGGTCGAGGGCGGGATTCTGGACGGCCGTCGCGAGATCCTCGGCCTCCTGGTGCGGCGGCGCGAGGTGCAGGGTGCCGCCGGTGACAAGCGGCAGGAAGAGACTCGTCAGGGAGAAGTCGAAGCTGAGCGGCGTGTGCAGCAGCGCGTTGACCGGTCGTCCCGCCGAGAACTCCGACACCGTCCAGTGGACGTAGTTCGACAGACCCGCGTGCTCGACCGCCACGCCTTTGGGACGTCCGGTGGAGCCGGAGGTGTAGAGCACGTAGGCGAGGCGGGCGGGGTCCGGTTCAGCGGGCTCCGGGGTCGCGTGAGCCGACGGGGCGGAGTGCTCATCCAGCAACACCGCGCCCAAGTCCCTCTGCCGCAACAGGTGTTGGTGGTCGGCATCGGTGACGGCGATCCTCATTCCGGTGTCGCGCACCATGAACGCGAGGCGTTCCGGGGGCAGATCGGTGCCGAGCGGCACATGGGCGCCGCCCGCGCGGAGGATGGCGAGCAGCCCGACGACGAGTGCGGGCGAGCGTTCCGCGAGGAGCCCGACCGGCTGCTCGGGGCCGACTCCGCGGTCGCGGAGTGCCCCGGACAGCCGGACGGCTCGGGAGTGCAGCTCCCCGAACGTCATCCGGACGCCGTCCTGGACGAGGGCGGGTGCGTCGGGACGCTGTTGTGCCTGCCGGGCGAAGCGGCCGTAGACGGAGGGGAGCAATTCGCCGTGCTCAGCGTGTTCCTGAGGCACTGTCACGACCACGGGCGACTCCGTTCGGAACTCGGGACGACGATCCGCGCACAAACGAGAGAGTGATCCGCGTACAGACGAAAGGACGATCCGCGTACAGACGAGAGGACGATCCGCGTACAGACGAAAGGCGACTCGGGTGACAGTCGCCGAAATGCTAGACCGCCGACCACCCGCCGTCCACCGGCAGCACGACCCCGTTGATGTTGCGGGCCGCGGCCGACGCGAGGAACAGGACGGCGGCGGCCTGCGTCTCGGCCGGGGCGGGCTGCCCCACGTTGCCCAGGTACGCGCCGAGCGCCTGCGGGCCGAGCGCGTCCCGGTCGGCGTCGACCTGGATGTTGGTGATCGTGCCGCCGGGAGCGATCGCATTGGCGCGGATGCCCTTGTTCCGGTACGTCACCGCGAGGGACTTGGTCAGGCCCGCGATGCCGTGCTTGGAGGCGGTGTACGCGGCCCCGGCGGCGCTGCCGCGCAGCGAGGCCTCGGACGCGGTGAACACGATGGACCCCCGCCCGGCCGCCAGCATGTGCGGCAGCGCGGCCCGCGTCAGCAGGAACGGGGCGGTCAGGTTGATCCGCAGGACCCGCTCCCACTCGGCGTCGGTCACATCGGCAGCGGCCGACATGCTGTCCATGATCCCGGCGTTGTTGACCAGCACGTCGATGCCGCCGAACGCCTTCAGCGCGGTCGCCACCACCTCGTCGACGACCCGCTGTTCACTGAGGTCCCCGACCACCGCGACCGCCGTGCCGCCGCCGGCCTCGATGCCGGCGGCGGTGCGTGCGGCGCCCTCGGCGTTCAGGTCGGCGACGAGGACCTTCGCGCCTTCTCCGGCGAAGGCGAGCGCGGTGGCCCGCCCGATGCCGGAACCGGCTCCGGTGACGACGACTGCGTGGTCCGTGAAGTTCTGGGTGCTCATGCGGTGGCCTCCGATGCCGGCTGGGGTTCCGTACCGGTGTCGGTCGAATCGGGCGCCGGCTTCAACGGCCGTACGGGAATGAGGGAGGCGACGGCAGCCGCCGCGAGGGCCATCGCGCAGCCCAGCAGCATCGCGACGCGGAAGCCGTTCTCGGACGGCAGGAGGTGGCCGCCGAAGTCCGTCGTCAGCTGGGCCAGGACCACGCCGATCACGGCGGCGGAGACCGAGCTGCCGATCGAACGCATCAGGGTGTTGAAGCTGTTGGCCGACGCGGTCTCCTCCTGCGGCACCGCGCCCATGATCAGCGCGGGCATCGCCCCGTACGCGAGACCGACGCCCGCGTTGCAGACGATCGTGACGGCGAGCAGCCCCCAAGTGGAGCCGAGCAGCAGCAGCGAGGAGGCGTAGCCGGCGGAGATGACGAGGCTGCCCACGGTCAGGGTGACCTTGGGGCCGCGCGCCGCCGAGAGCTTGGCGCCGAGCGGGGCGAGGGCCATCATCATCAGGCCCGCCGGGGCCATCCACAGGCCCATGGCCATCATCGACTGCCCGAGTCCGTAGCCGGTGGCCTCGGGGAGTTGCAGCAACTGGGGTACGACCAGCGACTGGGCGTACATCGCGAAACCGACGAGCACCGAGGCCGCGTTGGTCATCAGGACCTGCGGGCGTGCGGTGACGCGCAGGTCGACGAGCGGTTCGGCGCTGCGCAGCTCCCAGCCGCCCCAGGCCAGCAGCACGATGACGGCGGCGGCGAAGAGGCCGAGCGTGGTGCCGCTCGCCCAGCCCCAGTCGGAGCCCTTGGACACGGCGAGCAGCAGGCAGACGAGGCCCGTCCCGAGGCCGATCGCGCCGAGCAGATCAAAGCGTCCGGACGCGGCGCCGACCCGGCCCGCCGGCACGAACAGCCAGGCGAGGACGCCGACCAGCAGGCTCAGCGCGGCGGCGACCCAGAACAGCACGCGCCAGCTGGCGTTCTCCGCGACGGCCGCCGAGAACGGCAGACCGAGCGCGCCGCCCACGCCCATGGACGCGCTCATCAGGGCGATGGAGGAGCCGAGCCGCTCCGGCGGCAGCACATCGCGCAGCAGGCTCACGCCGAGCGGGACGACGCCCATGCCCAGGCCCTGCAGACCCCGGCCGACGATCATCGGCACCACGGACGAGGAGAGCGCGCAGACCACCGAGCCCGCGACGAGCGGCACCACGGAGACGAGCAGCATCCGGCGCTTGCCGTACATGTCGCCGAGCCGGCCGGCCACGGGAGTCGCCACCGCCGCCGACAGAAGCGTGGCCGTCACGACCCAGGACGCGTTCGACGCGGAGGTGTCGAGCAGGCCCGGCAGATCGCCGATGAGCGGCACCACCAGGGTCTGCATGACCGCGGCGACGATGCCCGCGAGGGCGAGTACGCCGACGATGCGCCCCGGACGCACCTCGGGCTCGGTTCTGACCACTGGCTTCTCCTTGGGCTCTGCGCGGCGAAGGCCAAGCGCACGATGATGTGCACTATACATATCGAGTGCATCATGCATACTCGACCTACGATGCATCATGTGCAGATGGAAAAGCCCGTTCGACGAGTTGAATTCGAGACGATGCTGCTCGGGCGGCACTCGCACCTGTACAACCCCCGTACGCGCGCCACCGGCGGGCGTCTGGACCGCAGTGCGTACGTCGTCCTGAGCAGGATCCAGATGGACGGACCGATGTCCATCGGTCAGCTCAGCGAGGCCTTCGGCCTCGACGCGTCCACCCTCAACCGGCAGACCGCGGCGATGATGCGCGCCGGACTCGTCGAGCGCATCCCCGACCCCGACGGCGGCATGGCCCGCAAGTTCCGCATCTCCGCCGAGGGCGAGCAGCAACTCGACGCGGACCGCGCCGACTACACCCAGGGGCTGGAGAAGGTGCTGAGCGACTGGTCGCCGGAGGAAGTGGCCGCGTTCGCCGGCTTCCTCCAGCGGTTCAACGCCGACATCGAGCGGCTTGAGCGCCGCCCCTGGCCGCGCCCCTGAGGCGTTCCTTGAGGAAGCCTCGGCTCACCCCTTGAGGGAGTCCATCGCGGTGCCGACGTCCGTCTTCAGCATCTGCTCGACCTCCGCGGCCGACGGCTGCTTGGCCTTGTCGTCCGGGGCGCCGTACGAGCTCCAGTGCATCTGGATCGTGAACCAGCCCTCGCGCACGGCGAGCGTCATGCTGGTCAGCGAGTCCTTGTCGGTGCCGCTCTTCTCGGTCACCAGGTAGGCCTCGTCGCCCATGCCGCTCACGGCCTTGGTCGTGTAGCCGTACGTCTTCTGCGACTGGTCCTCGTAGGCCTTCCACTCCGAGGCGAACTCGCCCTCCGGGTCGGTCGCCTTGTGCCATACGGCCGTCGAGTAGACGTACGTGCTCGCGTACGAGTCCGCGTCCGCCTCCGGGTCCTTGAGCTTGCGGCTGCAGTAGCTCTGGTCGAGCCCCTTCTGCCGTGAGCCGTAGTGCGTGGTCGCGGTGGAGTCCGTGTCGAGCTCGTACTCCTTCTGGAAGGCCTCCAGCTTCGTGGCGTCGCAGAGGTTCTTCGCGTAGGCGTAACCGGCGAGGTCCGCGTCACCGCCGCTGCCGGAGCCGAGGCCGCCCGTCGCGAAGAGCGCTCCCGCCCAGAGTGCGGAGGCGACGACGGCACCGCCGATTCCCCACACCCAGCCGGGCGTCGGCTTGCGCGGGGCGGTGGGCGGCGCGGGCGGCCGGCCGTAGGAATCCGGCTGCTGCCCGTAGGGGCCCGGCTGCTGGGCGTACGGGCCGGGCTGCTGGCCGTAGGGCTGAGGCGACACCGTGCCCGGAGGCTGCTGGTACGGATTGGGGTTCGGCTGGTAAGGGCCCGGCTGCGGAGGGTTCGGTATCGACATAGGCGGCAATGTACGCCGGGCCCTGGCCGACCAGGGGATGCGGCTCTCAAGTAAGGTCACCCTTATCGACTTCTGGAGGCCCTTCCATGCCGCTGACCGCACCGCCCGCCGGGACGACCCGCCGGCCGCCCCGCATCGCGCGGCCGCAGCCCGTCGAGCGCGCGGCCAGTGCCTGGGTGGCGCGTGCCGTGGGGCGGGGCGGCTTCTGGGACGCCGTACGGGAGGACGGCGGATCGCCGGTCGTCGAGCCCGATCCGGCCGGCGACCCGGACCACCGGGTGGTGACCTTCCTCTGGCGCGGGAGCGAGGCGACGCGTGCCGTCCTCGTCCTGCCCAACAAGATCGTCGACCCGCGTGATCTGCCGCGCAATCTGATGGAGCGCGTGCCCGGCACGGACATCTGGCACTGGTCGATCCGGATGCGCGCCGACTGGCGGGCGACCTACAGCCTCTGCGTGGACGAGGGCGACGGCCCGGGCGAGGACGCCGCGTACTGGCCCTGGCTGCGCGGCCGACAGCAGGGCGACCCGCTCAACCCCCGCACCCTGACCCGGCGTTGGGGCGGTGACCCGGTCTCGTACGTCGAGCTGCCGGGCGCCCCGCGCGGCGACGACTGGCAGCGGCGCGACGGCGTCCCGCGCGGCACGGTGACCACCCGCACCGTCCGCAGCGAACTGCTCGGCAACGAACGGCCCGTGCACGTCTACGAACCGCCGGGGGCCGGCGGGCACGACCTGCCCGTCCTCGTCCTGATGGACGGCGAGATGTGGCAGCCGGGACTCGATGTCGCGGCGCTCCTCGACAATCTCATCGCCGACGGCCGCGTTCCGCCGCTCGTCGCGCTGCTCCCCGAGTCGATGGGCGCCGACCAGCGCTGGGCCGAACTGGCCTGCAACGAACGGTTCGTCGGGTTTCTGGAGCGCGAACTGCTGCCCTGGGCCGCCGCCCGGCTGCCGCTGACCGACGACCCGGCACGCACCGTCGTCGCGGGCCAGAGCCTCGGCGGCCTCACTGCCGCCTACGCGGCGCTCGCCGCACCCGGCAGGTTCGGCCGGGTCCTTGCCCAGTCGGGGTCATTCTGGTGGCCCGACGGCCCCGACCTCGAAAGCTCCGAGTGGCTCACCGGGCGCCTCGCAGCGAGCGAGAAACTGCCCGTCCGTTTCTGGCTGTCGGCCGGTGAACAGGAGTGGGTCGCGCTGCCCGCGATGCGCAGGCTGCGGGCGACTCTGCGCGAGAAGGGCTACGACGACGCCGTGTACCGGGAGTACAACGGCGGGCACGACTATCTCTGCTGGCGCACCGAACTCGCCGACGGGCTCGTCGGGTTGCTGGGCGCCGAGGCGACGGCGACCGCCGCCGCGTAGCCGTCGGGGACGGCCACGTCCGACACCGTCCAGCCCGGCACGGGCACCGGAACGGACCCCGTCCCCACGTGCAGCGTCCGTATCCCGTCGCCCGCAAGTCCCTCGCCCGTGCCCTTGAGGCACGCCTCCTTGCGGGTCCAGCAGCGGGCGAAGGCCATCGCGCGTACCGCTTGAGGGAGCGCGGCCAGTTCGGCGCGCTCCGCCGGATGCAGCGCCGCCGCCACGTCGTCGACCACGTCCGCCGCGGGCACCCGCTCGATGTCGACGCCCACCGGCCGGTCCGCGAAGGCCAGCAGGGCCAGTCCGTCCGTGTGCGACAGCGAGAAGTGCGGGCCCGCGCCACCGGCCACCGCGGGCCTGCCGTGCGGACCGCCGCAGCCGGGGCACGGCAGCCGCACAAGGTCCACCGCCGCCGGGTCCGCCGACAGTCGGGCGCCGAGCGTGCGGCGCAGCGCGGTGTGCGCCGCCGCGTACAGCTCACGGTCGGCGGTGCGCCTCAGCGCCGCCGCCCGGCGCCGCTCACCGCTGTCGAGTACCGACAGGTCGAGCGGGGCCGGGCGGACGAGCTGGATCTCCGTCACGCGGGCGCTTCCTGGAGGTGGGCCAGGCAGCGGCCGTGCGGCTCGGGGCCGTACACGGCCTGCCAGCCCTCGGGCACCGGGCGGAAGACCGGCCACAGGGAGTGCTCGCCGAGCGCGTTCTCCAGGACCAGATGGGTCGGCGCCGCGGCATCGTCCGTGTCGGCCGGGTCGAAGGGGCCGGGTGTGTTCGTCATGCGTGGTCCAGCTCCTTCAGACGGGTGGCGAGCACCGCGCAGATCTCGTCGAGCCGGCGCGGCTGGGTCAGCTCCGGGTGCAGACAGTCCACGTCGTGGTTGTCGACCTCGCCGCTGATGTACGGCGCCCAGGCCTCCCGCGTCAGCCAGTCCTCGGCGCGCGGCGCCGACGCGGTGAAGAACAGCGCGTCGCCGTCGAACGGCCGGTGGTCGTGCTCGCGCATCAGCCGGGCGTTGTTGACCACGATGTCGATCACCGCCGTCAGCGTCCGGTCCGGCAGACCGGCGAGCGCGCTGCCCTCGCGGTGCAGCGTGGCGAGGACGTCGTCGCGGGTCAGCTCGTCCGTCCGGTCGTAACCGGCCATCCGGAGCAGTGCCGTGAGGGCGTCCGCCTCCGCGGGGATCGCGGAGTCGCGCCACTGGTCGGACGGATAGGCGTCGAGCAGCGCGAGCAACTCGACCTCCTCGCCCGCCTCCTGGAGGCGTACGGCGACGGTGTGCGCGAGGACACCGCCGACCGACCAGCCGAGCAGCCGGTAGGGGCCGTGCGGCTGCACGCCGCGCAGGGCGTCCACGTACTCGACGGCCATCTCCTCCATGCTGGTGGGGAGTTGACCCTCGCCGTGCAGACCGTGCGCCTGGAGTCCGTACACCGGCTGGCCCGGATCGAGGCGGGAGAGCAGGCCCGAGTAGCACCAGCTGATGCCGCCCGCCGGGTGGAAGGCGAACAGCGGGGTGCGGTCGCCGCCCGCGCGCAGCGGCAGCAGCACGTCCAGGGCGTGGTCCGCCTCGCGGTGGCCCGCGTCCAGATGGGCGGCGAGCGCCGCCGGGGTCTGCGCCTGGAACAGTGTGCCGATGGTGAGTTCGGCGCCGAGCGTGTCACGCACCCGTGCGACGAGCCGTGCGGCGAGCAGCGAGGTGCCGCCGAGGTCGAAGAACGCGTCGTCCACGCCGATCCTGGGCACGCCGAGGATCTCCGCGAAGAGCCGCGTGAGGGTCTCCTCGCGGTGACCGCTGGGCGCCCGGCCGCCGTCCGCCGAGCCCTCGAAGGCGGGGGCGGGCAGCGCGCGCCGGTCCAGCTTGCCGTTCGGACTGAGCGGGAAGTCGTCGAGGACGAGGATCGCGCCCGGCACCATGTAGTCGGGCAGCGTCCGGGCGAGCCGGGCCCGCAGCTCCTCCGGGTCGGGGACGGTTCCGGCGTCGGCGGTGACGTACCCGACGAGCCGCTGGTCGCCCGGACGGTCCTCACGCACCAGCACGCTGGCCGCGGACACCGCCGGATCGGCGGCCAACCCGGCCTCGATCTCGCCCAGTTCGATCCGCAGGCCGCGCAGCTTCACCTGGTGGTCGGTGCGGCCCAGATACTCGATCTCGCCGCTCTCGGTCCAGCGCGCCAGGTCGCCGGTGCGGTACATGCGGGTGCCGGGCGGTCCGTACGGGTCGGCGACGAAACGGGTCGCGGTCAGCTCGGGGCGGCCCAGATACGCGCTCGCCAGCTGGGTGCCCGCGAGATACAACTCGCCCTGGACGCCGGGCGGGCAGGGCTGGAGCGCCGCGTCCAGGACGTACAGACGGGTGTTCCAGACGGGCCTGCCGATCGGCACCGGGCCCGACGCGTCCGTGACGCACGGGTGGTACGTCACATCGACGGCAGCCTCGGTCGGGCCGTACAGATTGTGCAGCGGTACGCCGTCCAGGACGCGCCCGAACTCACGCACCGTCTCGCGCGGCAGCGCCTCACCGCTGCAGAAGACATGACGCAGACCCGTGCACTGTGCCGCGGCCGGCTCGGCGAGGAACACCTGGAGCATCGACGGCACGAAGTGGCAGACGGTCACGCCCTGTTCGCGGATGACGCGCGCGAGATATGCCGGGTCCTTGTGGCCGCCCGGCTCGGCGACGACGAGCGTCGCGCCGGCCCGCAGCGCCCAGAAGAACTCCCACACCGACACGTCGAACCCGGACGGAGTCTTCTGCAGCACCCGGTCGCCCGGCGCGAGTCCGTACTCGTGCTGCATCCAGCGCAGCCGGTTGTCGATCGCCGAGTGCGGCACGACGACACCCTTGGGGCGGCCCGTCGAACCGGACGTGTAGATGACGTACGCGGGGTGGTGCGGAGTGAGGGCGCGCGGAGGGTCATAGGTCCCGTACGGCGCGGTGTCCAGGCGGTCGAGGGCGACGAGCGGGACGCCGGAGGCGGGGACCCGCCCGGCGTGGTCGGCGATCACACAGGCGGGCTCGGCGTCGCCCAGCATGTACGCGAGCCGGTCCGCCGGATAGTCCGGGTCGAGCGGCAGATAGGCGCCGCCCGCCTTGAGCACCGCGAGCAGCGTGACCACCAGGTCCAGGGAGCGGGGCACCGCCACCGCGGCGAGCGCTCCGGGACGTACGCCGATCTCGATCAGATGGTGGGCGAGCCGGTTCGCGCGGGCGTTCAGCTCCGCGTACGTCAGCTCCTGCTCGCCGAAGACCAGGGCCGTGGCGTCGGGCGTGCGGACCGCCTGCGCCTCGATCGGGCCGATCAGCGTGGTGGGCGGCACCGGACGCGCGGTGGCGTTGAACTCCTCGACGACCAGGGCCTGTTCGGAGCGGCGGGCGATGGTGTGCGAGGCCAGCGGCTCATGCGGTCCGGCCTCGGCGATGCGCTCCAGGAGCTCTAGGAACCGCGCCTGGTGGACGCCGAGTTCGTCCTCCCCGTACAGGGCGGGGTTGCCGTCGTAGTCGATGCGCAGTCCGCTGCCGTCGGCGCGGTCGTAGACATTGACCGTCAGGTCGTCGACCGGGCCCGCCGACAGGTTGTGGGCGTCCGTGCGGGCGCCCGCGAAGGTCAGGCCGTAGTCGAACGGCATCACGTTGATCAGCGGGCCGACCAGCGAACGGCCCTCGCCGAGCAGGCCCAGGTCGCGGCGGATGTCCTCGTACCGGTAGCGCTGGTGGCGCCGTGCGGCGCGGATGCCGAGCACGACCTGGCGGGTCAGCTCGGCGAAGGTCGCCTGCGGGGTGACGGTGAGCCGCAGCGGCAGCACGTTCATCACCATGCCGGGCACGCGCAGGGCCACCGAACCCATCCGGCCCATCATCGGCAGGCCGAGCACCACCTCGGCCGAGCCGGTCGCCCGCGACATGTACAGCGCCTGCGCGGCGACGAGCACCTCGGGCCAGGTCGCCCGCATCGACGTCGCCGACTCCCGCAGCCGGGCGGTCGCCTCGGGGGAGAGGCGGGCGGTGCGGCGGTGGAAGGTGCGGGACGGCAGGGCGGTGCGCCCGGCCAGGCTCGGCGCGTCGGGACGGTCGCAGAAGGCCTCGTTCCAGTACCTGCGGTCCTTCTCGAACGTCTCGGACGCGCGGTAGCCGGCGTCCTCGTCGACCAGGTCCGCGAGCCGCCCGAACGGGCTCTCCGACGGCGTCTCGCCCGCGGCGAGCGCGGTGTAGATCTCCGCGGTGCGCCGGGCGAGCAGCGAGTAGCCGAAGCCGTCCATCACCATGTGGTGGACCCGCTGGTACCAGAGCCACCGCTCGTCCCCGACGCGGAGCAGCGCGTGCGCGAACAGCGGACCCGCCGCCAGGTCGAACGGCACGGCCAGATCCTCGCGCAGCCACGCCCGCGCCTCGGCGTCCGGGTCCGCGGCGGCCCGCAGATCCCGCACCTTCAGCGGCAGCGTCGGCTCGGCGACCTCCAACTGGCTCGGCCCGTCGGCGCCCTCGATGACCCGCATGCGCAGGGCGTCGGCCTCGGACACCACCTGCCGCAAGGTCTGCGCGAACAGCGACGGGTCGATCGGCCCATGGATCTCCAGGCACTCGGCCGTGTTCTGGGCCGGGCTGCCGGGATCCAGCGCCTGGGCGAACCACATGCCCGACTGGGCAGCGGTGAGCCTCATGCCGAGGCTCCCAGGATCGGCGCCCAGGCCTCGATGGCGGGCTGCTCGGCCAGGTCCACGAAGGTCGCGGTGATCTCGTGGTCGCGGCGCCAGCGTTCGAGCAGCGCCATGATGCGCACCGAGTCCAGGCCGTAGTCGACCAGGTTCTCGTCGACGGGAATGTCGGCCGGGTCCTCGCCGAGCACGTCCGCGACGTCGCCCCGGATGATGTCCACAGTGAGCGCCATGATCAGATCCCCTTCAGAACCGCGTCGGTGGTGGTGACGACCGCGCACCGTCCTGCCGCGTAGCGCAGCGCCATGTCGTGGTCCTCGCGCGAGAAGTCCGCGACGGCGTCCGCGACGACGAACGCCTGGACGTCCCGCATCCACGCGTCGCACGCCGTCATCAGGACGCCGATGTGCGCGTACACGCCGACGACGACGATCTGGTCCCGGCCCGCGGCGCGCATCCGCTCCTCGAGGTCGGTGCGGACGTACGCGCTGTACTTCCACTTGGTGATCACCGTGTCGCCGGGCTCCGGCGCGACCGGGCCCGCGATCGCCTTCGCGTGCTCGTCGTCCGGCAGTCCGGGACCCCAGAAGTCCTGCTGGAGTCCCCGCTCCTCGGGCGACTGGCCGCCCGGCTGCGCGGAGTACAGGACGGGCATGCCGGCCGCGCGGGCCGCCTTGGCCAGCGTCCCGACGTTCGCCAGGAGTTCGGTGGTCGGCGAGGTGTCCGGGGTGTACGCGGTCAGGAAGTGGTTCTGCAGGTCGTGCACGAGCAGCACCGCCCGCCGCGGGTCGACGGTCCACGCGACACGGTTGTCGGGCAGCTCGTCGGGTGCGGGCATCGGGTACGGCGTGACGGCGGGGAGCGCCATGGTCGGTGGCCTTTCGGGAAACTCAGGAAAGCTGGTGGATCGGGGTGCGCCGGGCAGCGGTCAGCTGTCCGGGGCGGCGGCGGTGGTCCGCTGGTCCTTCTTGCTGACCTTGCCGATGCCGGTCTGCGGGAAGGCGGTCACGAACTCGACCCGGTCGGGGACCTTGAACGCGGCGAGCCCCCGCTCGCGCACGAACTTCTTGATCGTGACGGGCTTCAGCGGCTCCGCGCCCTCGCGCGGGATCACATAGGCGAGGGTCCGCTCGCCGAGATACTCGTCGGGGACGGCGACGACCGACACGTCGTGGACGTAGGGGTGCGAGAGGATGACGTTCTCGACCTCTTCCGGCGCGATCTTCTCGCCGCCCCGGTTGATCTGGTCCTTGGCCCGCCCCTCGACCACCAGATGGCCGGTGGGCGTACGGCTGACGATGTCGCCCGTGCGGTAGAAGCCGTCCGCGGTGAACGAGCGGGCGTTGTGGTCGGGCGCCCGCCAGTAGCCGCGGATGGTGTACGGGCCGCGGGTCAGCAGATGGCCGGACTCGCCCTCGGGCACCTCCTCGTCGGCGTCGTCCACGATGCGGATCTCGTCGTCGGGGGAGATCGGCCGCCCCTGGGTGGTGACGATCGTCTCGGCGGGGTCGTCCAGGCGTGTGTAGTTGACCAGGCCCTCGGCCATCCCGAAGACCTGCTGGAGCGTGCAGCCGAGTGCGGGCGCGACCCGGCGGGCCGCCGCCTCGCTGAACTTGGCGCCGCCCACGAGCAGCACGTCGAGGCTGGAGATGTCGTACGGAGTGGTGCGTCCCGCGTCGGTCCACACCAGGGCGAGCGGCGGAACGAGGCCGGTGATCGTGACCTTCTCCCGCTCGATGATCGGGAACGCGGTGTCCGGGTCGGGCTGCGGGCACATCACGACACGGCCGCCCGCGTACAGCAGACCCAGCGAACCCGGCGACGACAGCGGGAAGTTGTGCGCCGCGGGCAGCGCGACGAGGTACACGGAGTCCTCGGTCACGCCACAGATCTCGTTGGAGCCCCACAGCGAGTACATGTAGTCGTCGTGGGTGCGGGGGATCAGCTTCGGTACGCCGGTGCTGCCCCCGGACAGCTGGAGGAACGCGAGGTCGGACGGCTCGGGGCCGAACAGCTCGATCGGCTCGCGGGGCACGTCGGCCAGCGCGGTGTGTTCACCGGGATCGCCGACCACGAACACCTCACGCAGCGTGGGCACTTCGGCCCGTACCTTCGTCGCGAGGTCGCGGTGGTCGAAGCCGCCGAGCCGGTCCGGGATGACGTAGGCGACGGCCTCGGTGAACTCGCAGAAGTAGTGGATCTCCGTCTCGCGGTGCGCGGGCAGCGCGAAGACCGGCAGCGCGCCGATCCGGAAGAGCGCGAAGACCACCTCGAAGAACTCGGCGACGTTCGGCAGCTGGACGACCACCCGGTCGCCCTTGGTGATGCCGCGCGCGGCGAACCCGGCGGCCAACTGGTCGGCACGCACGTCGAGTTCGCCGTAAGTCCAGTTCCGCTCCCCGTCGGTGATCGCGACCCGCGCCGGGTGCGCGTCGGCGCGCTCGCGGAGCATGCCGCCGAAGGTCTCGCCGCGCCAGTACCCGGCCGTGCGGTAGCGCTCGGCGAACTCGTCCGGGATGCGCGGCGCGTCCGTGCCGCCGCCGTGCTGTGCCGTCGTCATCGGTCGACCCCCACCGCGTCCAGGAACGTACGGAACTTGGCGCCCGTCTCGGCGCGTTCGGCCTCCGGGGAGGAGTCGGCGACGACACCGGCGCCCGCGAACAGCCGCAGCCGTCCGCTGCCGTTCTCGGTCTCCTCGGCCTCAGCGCAGCGGATGGTGACGACCCACTCGCCGTCGCCCCGCGCGTCGCTCCACCCCACCATGCCGGTGTAGTGACCGCGTTCGAAGGGCTCCAACTCGCCGATCACGCCGCGGGCGTGGCCGGTCGGGGTGCCGCAGACGGCGGGCGTCGGGTGCAGCGCGCAGGCCAGCTCCAGGGCGGAGGTGGCCGGGTCGGCGAGCTCGCCCGTGACGGTCGTCGACAGGTGCCACATCGTCGCCGTGCGGACCAGCGTGGGCCGCTCGGGCACCTCGAGGTCGGTGCAGAACGGGGCAAGGGCCTTGTACACGGCGTCCACGACGACCGCGTGCTCGTGCAGGTCCTTCGCCGACTCGAGCAGCGCGGCGGCGCGCCGCACGTCCTCGGCGAGGTCCGCGGAGCGCGGCGTCGAACCGGCGAGCGGGTTGGCGGTGAGCCGGTCGCCGTGCCGCGCGAGCAGCAGCTCGGGGCTGGCGCCGAGCAGCGTGCGGCCGGGGCCGGTGGGCACGGCGAAGGAGTAGCCGTGCGGGTCGCGGCGGGCCAGGCGCTGGAGCATCGCGGGCAGGTCGAGCTCCCCGTCGGTGTCGAGCTCCAGGGTGCGGGCGAGCACGACCTTGTCGAACTCGCCGCTCTGCATGCGCTTCACGGCGGCCTCGACCGACGCGGCGTACGCGTCGCCCGAGGGAACCTCGCGGACCTGCCAGCCGCCGGCCGTGGCCGGTGCGGGGGTGGGCAGGGCGACCAGCGGGTCGGTGCGCAGCGCGGGAGCCCAGCGGACCGCCTCGGGGACGCTGAGCACGGCGGGCGCGCTGGGGTCGAAGGGGATCGAGCCCACCACGACCGGCGCCGGGTTGCCCGCGCGCCGCTGGGCCTCCAGCGTGGCGGCGACGCGCTCCGGGAGCGGCCGCTCGTCGTGCGGGACCTCGGCGGTGGTGCCGTGGGCGAGCAGGGTGCGGGTGGGCGACGCGAAGAACCGGGTGTCGCCCGGCTGGTAGGCGTCGAGCAGCGCGGTGGCCGCGCCGACGGCCCCGTGGGTCTGGGGGGCGGCGAGTGCTACCGCGTCATGGGCGGGTGTCACGGGTGACTCCTCGTCAAGTAGGGGAGGGCGGCGCGGCGTTCAGGCGCGCAGGGTGGCGCCGCCGTCCACGTACAGGTCGTGCAGGGTGATGTGCCGGGCCCGGTCGGAGACCAGGAAGGCGACGGCGTCGGCGATGTCGGCGGGATCGGCGATCCGGCCGAGCGGAATGCCGACGCGGTACGAGGCGGAGTCGCCGTCGATGACGCGCGCGGCGGCGGCCGCGTGGTCGTCCGTCCAGAGCTGGCGCTGCATGTCGGTGTCGGTGGAGCCGGGCGACACGACGTTGCAGCGCACGCCGTCGCGGGCGACCTCAAGGCCGAGACATTTGGTGAACATGGTCGCGGCGGCCTTCGACGCGGCGTACGCGGCCATCTGGGTACGGGGCACCCCGGCCGCGTTGGAGCCGACGGTCACGATGGAGCCCTTGCCCCGCGCGGTCATCCGGCGGGCCGCGGCGCGCGCGGTATGGAAGACGCCGTTGGTGTTGACCGCGAAGGTCTCCGCCCAGTCGGTGTCGGTGAGCTCGACCACCGGGGCGGGCCGCAGCACGCCCGCCACATTGACGAGGATGTCCAACGGCCCCACGGTGCGCTCGACTTCGTCGACGGCCGCGTCCACGGCGGCCGCGTCGGTCACGTCGAGGACAAGACCGGTGATGCCGGAGCCCGTCTCCTGCCGCTTGACGTCGGGGGACCGGTCGGCGGCCACGACCCGCGCGCCGCGCTCGGCGAGCGCGCGGGCCACGGCCCGGCCGATGCCCCGGCCCGCGCCGGTGACCAGCGCGACCCGGCCGGCCAGCTCCGACTCGGCTATGCCGGAGGTCACTTGGCCATCGCCTTCTCGATGTCACCGAGCACCGAAACGGCGGCCTGCGCACCGCCGAGGCTGGTCCACTTCGAGCCGTCGATCTCCGTGGTGTGGCCCTTCTTGACCGCGTCGAGCTGCTTGTACGCGGCCTTGCCCTTCAGCTCCTTGAAGAGGTCGGCGTCCGGGCCCTTGGCGGCGAGCGTGCCGATGAACAGCCAGTCGGCGTCGATCTGCTTCAGGTCCTCGTCGCTGAGCGGCGTCGAGTGGCCCTGGCCCTTGTCGTTCTGGATGCCGGGCCGCTTGAAGTCCAGGTCCTTGAGGACGTCGGAGATGAAGACGCCCTGCTGCATCACGGCGGTGCCCTTGGCGGAGTAGCGCGCGACGGAGACGGAGGCGCCCGCGTTGTCGCCGAGGTCCTTCTTCAGGGCGGCGGCCTTGGTGTCGTAGTCCTTGAGGAAGGCGGTGGCCTCGTTCGACTTGCCGAGCACCTTGCCGGTCAGCTCCAGGGACTTCTTCCAGTCCTTGGTCTTGTCGATGGTGACGACGGTCGGGGCTATCGCCTTCAGCTGCTTGAGCACCTGCTGGTCGGCGAGCTGGCCGGCGAGGATGACGTCCGGCTTGGCCTGAAGCACCTTCTCGATGTCGGGGCCGGTGACCGCGCCGACGACCGGGATGCCCTTCGCCTGGTCGGCCAGGTACTCGGGGGCGCCCTTCTGGCCGCGGCCCGCGGAGAGGCCGACCGGCTTGACCTTCAGGGCGAGCGACGAGTCCAGGTCCATCTCGGACAGCGCGACGACCTTCTCCGGGTTGGCCGGAACCTTCACCTCCGCACCGGTGGCGTCGGTGACGGTGACGTCCTTCGCGGCGTTCTTGGCGTTCTTCTCGGAGCCGGAGTCGTCGGACGAGTCCGAACCGCAGGCGGAGAGCGTGAGCGCGGAGGCCAGGGCGAGGGCTGCTGCCGCGGTCAGCCGGGTGCGCGGGGAGTGGTTCGAGGACATGTCCGTGATCTCCATGATTCAGTCGTCCGGGGGTCAGTCCGGACATAAGGGTCATCTCTGGCCGCGTCGGGGCATGACGAACTGGCCCTGAAAGGACAGGGAGTTCGTGGCCACCCCGACTCGGGGCTCCAGGTCAAGGTTAGGTTAGGCTAACTTCATGTTGGTTGCGCAAGAGGGGCGGGTCCCAACGTCCGGATCCAGACCTCCGACACCGGACCTGGCCAAGATCCATCGCCCCACGCTGTGGGCGGCCGCCGCCCTGCTCGTGCTGCTCGTGCTGCTCGGCCTGCTGTCCCTCCTGGTCGGATCGGGGTCGACGCCGATGGGCCGCGCCTGGGACTTCCTCATGGGAGATCCGTCGGCGCGGGCCGACGCCCAGATCCGGCTCGCCGTCATGGACGTACGCCTGCCGCGGACCCTCGCAGGCCTGCTCGTCGGGGTCGCGCTCGGCGCGGCGGGCTGCCTCCTCCAGGCCGTCACCCGCAATCCGCTCGCCGAGACGGGACTCCTCGGGGTCAACTCCGGTGCGGCCCTGGGCGTGGTGATCGGTCTCACCTACTTCGACGTGACCTCGGCGTACGGCGTCCTCGTCTGGGCCCTTGTCGGCGGGATGGCCGCGAGCGCGGTCGTGCTGCTGCTCGCCGCGTCGGGGCGCGCGGCCGGGTCGCCGCTGCGGCTCGTCCTCGCCGGATCGGCGCTCGGCGCGACCTTCCACGGCATGACGTCGTACATCCTGCTCGGCACCCAGTCGACCTTCGACACCTACCGCTACTGGACCATCGGTTCTCTGGCCGGAATCAAGACGTCCGAGACCTATCCTCTGATCCCGATGATCGCGGTCGGTCTCGTCATCGCCTTCTGCTGTGTACGACCGCTGTCCGCGCTCGCCCTCGGCGACGACAGCGCACGCTCCCTCGGCCACCACCCCGGCCGCATCCGGCTCATCGTGGCGGTCGCGGTCACCCTGCTCGCCGGAGCCGCGGTCGCCCTCGCCGGACCCATCGCCTTCCTCGGGCTGCTCGCCCCGTACGCCGCACGGGCCGTCACCGGACCGCGCATCGCCGGTCAGTTGGTGCTCTCCGCGCTCGTCGCGGCCAACGTGATGATCGTCGCCGACCTGCTCGCCCGCGTCGTGATCCGCCCCTGGGAGACCCCGGTGAGCGTCCTTCTCGCCTTCATCGGCGGCCCGTTGCTGATCTGGATCGCCCGCTCGCAGCGGATGTCCACGGCGGGGGTGTCCTCATGAGCGCCCAAGAGACACCGCGGACCGAGAAGGCCGAGAAGGCCGGGCAGACCGGGCAGACCGGGCAGGCCGGGCAGACCGCCGGGGCGGACATCACCCCGCCCGACTCCACCCCGGTCCGCGTCGGGACCTTCTCCTGGCTCTTCCCCTACCGCAGCGCGCTCGCGGCCGTCGGCCTCACCCTGGTCATCGCCGTGGTCGTCTCCCTCGCCACCTTCGCGAGCTCGACCGGCATGAGCTTCTCCGACAGCCTCGAAGGGCTCCTCGGAACCGGCGACTCCGCCACCGTCATGCTCGTCCAGGACTTCCGCCTCCCGCGCATCGCGGTCGGCCTCATGGTCGGCGCGGCGCTCGGCATCGCCGGATGCCTCACCCAGACCCTCGCGGGCAACCGCCTCGCCACACCGGACATCATCGGCGTCAACGAAGGCGCCACCGCGGCCGTCGTCGCCTCCGTCGTCGGCTCGTCCACCGGGATGATCGGCGACTGGTGGCTCGGCCCGCTCGGCGCCGCCGCCGCGGCCATGGTCGTCGTCGCCTGCGCGGGCGGCGCGGGCAGCGGCGGCTACCGCATCCTCGTCGTGGGCATCGGCGTCTCCACCGTCATCGGCGCCGTCACCGACCTCGTCATGTCCCGCGAGAACGACAACACCGCGGGCGGCGTCTTCCTCTGGACGGTCGGCTCGCTCAACGGCAGGGACTGGAGCGTCGGTACGCCGCTGTCGCTCGCCCTGCTGGTCCTGGTCCCGCTGGCCCTGGTCGCCGGAAGCCGCCTCCAACTCCTGCGTTTCGACGACGACATGGCGGCCACGCTCGGCGTCAACGTCCGCCGGGTGCGCGCGGCGACCCTCGCGCTCGCCGTCGCGCTGTCCGGCGTCGCCGTCGGCATCGGCGGCCCGATCGCGTTCGTCGCGCTCGCCGCACCCGTCGTCGCGTCCCGGCTCAGCGGCCCCACCCGCGTACCCGTCATCGGCTCGGCCCTGGTCGGCGCGGCCCTCGTCGGGGGCGCCGACGCCCTCGGCCGGGTCATCGCCCCGGTTGAGATCCCGGTCGGCGTCGTCACCAGCGTGCTCGGCGGACCCTTCCTCCTGTGGGTCCTCTTCGGCAAGAACTCCCAGCAGCAGAGCGGAAAGGCCTGACCCCCGTGCAACTGACCGTCGAGGCGCTCACCTCCGGCTATCCAGGGCACACCGCCGTGGACGGCGTCGACCTGGCCATACCCAGCGGACAGGTCGCCGCGATCGTCGGGCCCAACGGCTGCGGCAAGTCGACCCTGCTGCGCTCCGTCGCCCGCCTCCACAAGCCGGCTTCGGGCACCGTACGCGCCGGGGACGAGGACGTCTGGCAGCTCACCCAGCGCCGCGCGGCCCACCGCATCGCCCTGCTTGCCCAGTCCCCGCAGGCCCCCGAGGCGGTCACCGTCGCCGGACTCGTCCGCTACGGCCGCCATCCGCACCAGGGCCTGTTCCGCCAGTGGTCGCGCGAGGACGAGACGGCCGTACGCGAGGCGCTCGAGGCCACCGGCACCACGGAACTCGCCGGGCGTCGCCTCGACCATCTCTCCGGCGGCCAGCGGCAGCGCTGCTGGCTCGCGATGGTCCTGGCCCAGCAGACCCCGATCGTGCTGCTCGACGAGCCGACCAGCGCCCTCGACCTCGGCCACGCGGTCGAAGTCCTCTCCCTGGTACGGGAGGTGGCCGCCGCGGGCCGCACCGTCGTCATGGTCCTGCACGACCTGGCGAGCGCCGCCCGGTACGCCGACACGGTCATCGCGATGAACGCGGGCAAGGTCGTCGCGCACGGCCCGGCCCGCGAGGTCGTGACGGCGCCGCTGGTCAAGGAGCTCTACGGCATCGACGCCGACATCCTGGAGGCACCGGGCGACGGCTCCCCGGTGGTCGTACCGGCAGCCACGAAGGTCACGCCGACCGGCTGACCGCGAAGTCCGCCGCCGTCCAGGCGAGCCCCACCGCCCCGTCGAGCATGGCCAGTTCGGCGGCCGGGGTGGCCGCCGCGGCCGCGAACTCCGGCTGATGCGGGCCGCAGTCGCCGCCGCTGATGTCGAGCACCGGGTGGATGGACGGCACCACGTGCGAGACGTTGCCCATGTCCGTGGACGCGAAGGGCCCGCGCCGCTGCGGCTCGGGCCGCCCGAGGACACGGGCGTTCGCCTCCCACAGCGCGACAAGACCGGCATCCGACCGGAAGTCGAGATAGTCGGGCGCGGGCTGCTCCAGGTCCAGCGCGCACCCGGCGGCGAGCGCCCCCGCCCGGAAGCAGTCGGCGACCCGCTCGCGCAGCTCCCGCAACTCCTCGACGGACGGAGTCCGCAGGGCGTAGGCGGCGCTCGCCCGCTCGGGAATGGCGTTGAGCGCCGTCCCCGCCTCGGTGGTGATGCCGTGCACCTTCCACTCGCCCGGCAGCTGCTGCCGCAGCAGTCCGAGCGCCACCTGGGCCACGGTCAGCGCGTCCGCCGCGTTCCGCCCGTCCTGCGGGTTGAGCGTGGCGTGCGCGGACTTCCCGGTGTACGTCGCGGAGAGCGCCCCCATCGCGTACGAGTGGAAGTCGGCGACCTCGAACGGGCACGGGTGGATCATCATCGCCGCGTCGACCCCGGCGAACGCGCCGGCATCGATGAGCAGCGCCTTTCCGGCCCCGCTCTCCTCCGCCGGGGTGCCCAGCACCCTTACGGTGAGCCCCAGTTCATCGGCGAACGGCGCCAGCCCGAGTGCGGCGCCCACCCCGGCCGCCGCGATCAGATTGTGCCCGCAGGCGTGCCCCATGCCGGGCAGCGCGTCGTACTCGCAGGCCAGCGCGACGGTCACGGGACCGGAGCCGACGGTCGCCTCGAAGGCGGTGTCGAGCCCGTACGCGGGAGCGGTCACCGCGAAGCCGTGGTCGCGCAGCACATCCGCGCACCACCCGGCCGCCCGCCGCTCCTCGAAGGCGATCTCCGGATGCCCGTGGATCCGCCGGCTGAGTCCGACGAGCTCGTCACGGACCTCCTCGATCCGTGCCCGGATGGCGGCCTTGGCCTCGTCCGTGCTGCCCGTCACCCGGTCCTCCTCGCGGTTCCTGTCGACGACGCGGTTCCTGCCGACGTCCCGTCCGGTCAGCTTACGGTGCCGTGCAAAGGCCGCTCAGACCGGCAGGAGGCGGCCGATCAGCGCGCTGAGCTGCTGTGCGTTGCGGCACTCGTGCATGTCGACGAGTTCCGCGTACGTCAGTGCCACCGAGTCGCCGGTCTGCCACAGGGCGCGGCGCTCGGGGTTGAGCCAGTGCACCTGACGGGCGCGTGCGGCGATGTCCTTCAGGGCGCGCACATGGGGGTCGCTCATGTTCGTCCGGGCGTCACCGAGGACGAAGACCGTGCTGCGCGAGCTCAGGACGTCGGCGTACCGCTCGGCGAACTCGCCCAGGGACGTGCCGTAGTCGCTGCCGCCGTGATAGCGCGTCACGGCGGCGGCGGAGATGATGCGGGTGCTCAGGCCCTCGGGGTCGGCCGTGCCGCGCGCGATCAGGTCCGTGACCTCGTCGACCCGGTTGACGAAGGCGAACACGCGGACCTTGCTGAACTGGTCGTGCAGTGCCTGCACCAGCAGCATCGTGAATCCCGCGAAGCCGGCCACGGAGCCCGACACATCGCACAGGAGCACCAGTTCGGGGCGGGCCGGGCGACGGCGCCGCAGCATCGGGCGCATCGGGATGCCGCCCGTGGACAGCGAGCCGCGCAGCGTGCGGCGCAGATCGATCCGGCCGCGGGCGGCCCTGCGCCTGCGGGCGGCGAGGCGCGTCGCCAGCTTGCGGGCCAGCGGCTGCACGGTCCTGCGGAGTTCGTCGAGCTGGGAGCGGCCCGCGATCAGGAAGTCGACCCGGTCGGCGGTCGGCAGGATCGCCCGCCGCGCGATGGTGTCCGCGCCCCGCCGCTCGGCGACCCGGCGGCGGGCCTCGGCGCCCACGCGGCGGCGGAAGTCCTCGATGCGACGGCGGGCCTCGTCCGCTTCGAGCCGGTCGGTGAAGCCGGCCCCGCCGGAACCCGCGCCGGGGGAGCCCTCCCGGATGGCGGCGAGCATCCGGGCGAGCAGGGTCTCGGGGCGGAGCCGGGAGAGCGTCTGGTGCGCGGACCAGCCGTCGGACCCGCCGGAACCGCCGACCCCGCCGGACCCTTCGCCGCCCGCCCGCGTGCCGTATCCGCCCAAGCCGTCAACGGCCTCGGCCGCCAGCTGGGCGAGCAGCGCCCGGTCGTCGGCGACGAGGGCGGCGGTGAGCCGGTCGCGCAGGTCGTCCCGGTCGAATTCCCGCTCGGGGCCGCCCGGTGCCTGCGGGCCGCCGACGCCGCGCGGAAAGTACAGGTCGAAGACCGGATCGAAGACCGGGCGCTGCCCCTCGCCGTGCAGCAGCGCGGCGGCGAGGCCCTCGCGGATCCGCTCCCGGTCGGTCATGCCGAGCGCTTCCAGCGCCTGCCCGGCGTCCACCGTCTCGCCCGTGCCGATCCGGATGCCGTGCGAGCGCAGCGCCTGGACGAGGGACGTCAGGCGTTCGGGGACGCCGGCCGGGGACGGCGCGTTCACACGGCGTCCAGGTCCAGCTTGGCCGCCGCCTTCAGTACGTCGTCCTGGTGCTTGAGGACGACGCCGAGACTGTCGCGTACGACGTCCTCGTCGAGGGAGTCGGCGCCGAGGGCCAGCAGTGTGCGCGCCCAGTCGATGGTCTCCGCCACCGAGGGCTGCTTGCGCAGGTCCATCGCGCGCAGCGCCCCGACCACGCGGACGACGGACTTCGCGAGCGCCTCGTCGAGCCCCGGCACCTTCAGCCGGACGATGCGGCGCTCCAACTCCTCCTCGGGGAAGCCGATGTGCAGGAAGAGACAGCGGCGGCGCAGCGCCTCCGACAGCTCGCGGCTCGCGTTCGAGGTGAGGACGGTGAAGGGGCGGCGCGTCGCGGTGATCGTGCCCAGCTCGGGCACGGTCACCTGGAAGTCGCTGAGCACTTCGAGGAGCAGCCCCTCGACCTCGACGTCCGCCTTGTCCGTCTCGTCGATCAGCAGGACCTTCGGGTCGTCGCCGCGGATGGCGGTGAGCAGCGGGCGCGGGAGCAGGAACTCCTCGCTGAAGATGTCGGTGCGCGTCTCGTCCCACGTCTCGTCGCGGCCCGCGGTGATGCGCAGGAGCTGCTTGGCGTGGTTCCACTCGTACAGGGCGCGGGACTCGTCCACGCCCTCGTAGCACTGGAGCCGTACCAGCGTCGCCCCGGCGACCTCGGCGACCGCCTTGGCCAGCTCGGTCTTGCCGACGCCCGCCGGGCCCTCGACGAGCAGCGGCTTGCCCAGGCGGTCGGCGAGGAAGACGGTCGTGGCGACGGCGGTCGACGCCAGATACCCCGTCTCGGCGAGCCGCTCGGCGACATCGTCCACGGATGTGAAGAGCAACGGGGCCTCCGGATGGGCACGGAACGAAGGGGCGACCGCGCAATGACGCGATGACTCCTGCCACTTGATCAGCAGCCCGGCGCGCGGCACAACGGCCCGGCCGTGTTTGCGTCGTACGTCACGTGCGCTCGGCACCGCTCCGGGCTGCTGGGTCTAGTACCGAGACCCGTAGGGTGGCGGCATGAGGCGGACCTCCTTCGCGAACTGGCCCTGCTCCATCGCCCGCACCATGGATCTGCTGGGCGACTGGTGGACTCCTCTGGTGCTCCGTGAGGCGTTCTACGGCATCAAGCGCTTCGACGTCTTCCAGCAGGAGCTGGGCATCGCCCGCAACACGCTGACCGACCGGCTGCGCCGCCTGGTCGACGAGGGCCTGATGGAGAAGCGCGCCTACCAGAGCGAGCCGGTGCGCTACGACTACGTGCTCACGGAGAAGGGGCGCGACTTCTTCGGCGTACTCGCGGCGATGAACAGCTGGGGCAACCGCTGGCTGAGCGGCGAAGAGGGTCCGCCGGTCGTCTTCCACCACGACCGCTGCGGGCACGAGGGCGAGGCCGAGGTGGTCTGCGGCCACTGCAAGGAGCCGATGACGGCCGCCGACACACGGGCCAGGATCGGCCCCGGCTATCCGGCGCGGCTCGCCGAACGGCCGGACATCCAGGACCGGTTCAGCCGCTGAGCCCACCGTCCGAGCGTCCGTCGGCACGCCCTTGACGAGTGAGTCTATCTACGCAACTCTCGTGGTCGGCAGGGTTCGGCAGGGTTCGGCAGGGCGAAGACAGCGACACTGACGAGAGGGCGACCCACGATGGAGTGGACAGGCGCGCGCTATGCGGACAAGCCGACGGCCGAGGTGCGCCGACGGATCGCGGCCTCACCGGAGCGCGTGTGGGAACTCGTCGCGGACATCGGCCTGATGCCGGAGCTGAGCGCGGAACTCCGCGCGGTCCGCTGGCTGGACGGGGCGACGGGGCCCGCGATCGGCGCGCGTTTCGCGGGCCGCAGCGAGCACGAGTCGCTCGGCGTGTGGGAGACCACGTCGTACGTCGTGGAGTGCGAGGCCCCGCGCGTCTTCGCCTGGGCCGTCGAGGATCCCGAACAGCCGAGCGCCCTCTGGCGGTTCAGCCTGCGCCCGCAGGACGACGGCGGCACCGAACTGACCCAGTGGATGCAGCTGGGGCCCGGCCGATCGGGGCTCTCCTTCGCGATCGACCGGATGCCGGAGAAGGAGCAGAAGATCGTCTTCGTACGGATGAGGGAGTTCGAGCGGAACATGACGGCCACGCTGGACGCGATCAAGGAACTCGCCGAGGGAACCCGGCCCGTCCCGGAGAGGCAGGGCGCGTGATGCGTACGTCGACGACCATCGAGGCGTCCGGGCCGGACTGGCGGGAGACCGCCGACTTCGTCACCGAGGCCGAGAAGCTCGGCATGGACATCTGCTGGGTCGCGGAGGCGTGGGGCGCCGAAGCGCCGTCCCCGCTCGGCTACTTGGCGGCCCGCACCGAGCGGATGCTGCTCGGCTCGGGGATCATCCAGCTCGCCACCCGGACCCCGGCGGCCATCGCCCGCGCGGCGATCACCCTCTCGAACATCTCGGAGGGCCGCTTCATCCTCGGACTCGGCCCCTCGGGGCCACAGGTGATCGAGGGCCTGCACGGCGTGCCGTTCGCCCGACCGCTGACCCGGATGCGGGAGACCGTGGAGATCGTGCGGCAGGCGGCGACGGGGGAGAAGATCGCCTACGAGGGGCGGGAGTTCACCGTCCCGCTGCCCGGCGGCGAAGCGAAGCCCATGCGCCTCGCGATGCGCGCCGAACACGAACTGCCCGTCTACCTGGCCACCCTCTCGCCCAAGATGCTGCACCTGACCGGCGAGATCGCCGACGGCTGGCTCGGCACCAGCTTCGTGCCCGAGGGCGCGAAGGAGGCGTACTTCGACCACCTGGACGCGGGCCTGACCGCCGCGGGCCGGACCCGCAGCGGCCTCGACATCTGCCAGGGCGCCGAAGTCGCCTTCGCCGCCGACGAGGACGCGCTGCGAGCGATGGTGGCGGGCCGCAAGAAGGAACTCGCCTTCAGCCTGGGCGGCATGGGCTCCGCCACCACCAACTACTACAACAACGCCTACAGCAGGCAGGGTTGGGCGGACACGGCCGCCGAGGTCCGCGCCCGCTGGCAGTCCGGCGACCGCGACGGAGCGGCGGCCCTGATCACCGACGAGATGGTCCTCGCCACGACCCTGATCGGCACCGAGGACATGGTCCGCACCCGCCTGCGCGTCTGGCGCGACGCGGGCGTGGACACGATCCGCTTCTACCCGGCGGGCAAGACCCTGGACACCCGCCTCGCCACGCTCGCCAGGGCGATCGGGCTGGTACGGGAGGTGGACGCGGAGCCTACGGGCCAGCCGGCGGCCGCCACAGTGAGGTGATCTCCGCGGTGCGGGCCGAGTGCAGGTGATGGGAGGGGGCGGACGCCCGGCGATGCCGAGGCGGCGTGCGACGCGCACCCCGGCCGGCTACGACGGGTGCGGAGCCAGGCGCACCCACTCCGCCGTCCGCAGTCGCCACAGTGAGGTGATCTCCGCGGTGCGGGCCGCGTGCAGGGGGTTGGTGGGGGTGGAGGGCCGGTGGTGGCGGGGTGCGGTGTCCGGGTGGGTGCGCGGCGCGCGGCCCGGTCGTGGGGATGGGTGCGGAGTCCGGCGTGCGTGCCTACTCCGTTGCCCGTAGTCGCCACAGTGAGGTGATCTCCGTGGTGCGGGCCGCGTGCAGGGGGCGGTGGGGGTGGAGGGCCGGTGGTGGCGGGGTGCGGTGTCCGGGTGGGTCTGCGGCGCGCGGCCCGGTCGTGGGGATGGGTGTGGAGTCCGGCGTGCGTGCCTACTCCGTTGCCCGTAGTCGCCAGAGTGAGGTGATCTCCGCGGTGCGGGCCGCGTGCAGGGGGTCGGTGGGGTCGGAGGGGCGGTGGTGGCGGGGGTGTGTGTCGAGGCGGTCCGTGACGTGCAGGCCGGCCGATGTGATGGCCGAGCGGAGTTCGTCGGGGGCGCGTAGACCCAGGTGTTCGGGCAGGTCCGACATGATGAGCCAGCCCTCGCCGCCGGGCAGCAGATGACGGGAGAGGCCGGAGAGGAACGCGCGGAGCATGGCGCCCTTGGGGTCGTACACGCCTTGCTCCAGGGGGGAGTTGGGCTTCGCCGGGAGCCAGGGCGGGTTGCAAACGACGAGGGCGGCGCGGCCCCGGGGGAAGAGCCCGGCGGTGATCTCCACGCGGCGGGTCAGACCGAGCCGCCGCATGTTGTCGGCGGCGCAGGCAAGGGCACGCGGATTGCTGTCGGTGGCGACGACCCTTTGGACCTCCCGGTGGGCGAGGACCGCGGCGAGGACTCCGGTGCCGGTGCCGACGTCGAACGCCGTCCCGTCGTACGCGGCGGCGGGCAGCGGGGCCCGCGCCACCAGGTCCAGATACTCGCCCCTGACCGGCGAGAACACCCCGTAGTGCGGATGGATCCGAGCGCCGATCGCCGGGATCTCCACGCCCTTCGTACGCCATTGATGCGCGCCGATCACGCCGAGCAGCTCGCGCAGCGACACCACCGACGGGCCCTGCCGGGGCGGGCCGTAGGCCTCCGTGCAGGCGGCCCGGACGTCCGGCGCGCGGCGCAGGTCCAGGGTGTGGTCCTCGCGCAGCGGCACCAGCAGCTTGCCGAGCACGCGGGCCCGGTGGCCGGCCGCGCGGCGCTGGAGGTGGAAGGCCGCCGCGGGCGACGCGGCGGCAGCAGGAGGAGGCTTGCGGTCGACGCGGCGGCCCAGGGCGCGCAGCAGCTGGCGGGCCTGGTGGTAGTCGCCCTGCCACAGCAGGGCGGTGCCTTCGCAGGCGAGGCGGTGGGCGGCGTCGGCGCCGAGCCGGTCGTCGGCGGGGACGACGCGGCGGGGCAGCGGCAGACCGGTCTCGGAATGCCAGCGGACGGTGTGCTCGGTGTCGCCGTCGGTCCAGCGGATCCGGTGGATCTCGGACAAGGGTGGTACTCCTCGGTGAGTGAACGTGCGGGGCACGAACAGCACTTCGACGAGGAGCGGGAGGGGCGTGGCCCGGCAGGACGCGCCGGGCGCCAGGCGGCTGGCGGCGGGCCTCGGCAGGAGGCTCAGCGGCGCAGCGGCTCCCGCGTCGAAGTGCGGGAGACGTCGCCGAGCACCAGGCCGGGCACGATGCCGAGTGTCATGACGGTCTCCTGGAGGAGGCGGGGCACTGAAGAGCTGCGAATCTCTCATGCGGAGCGGCGGCCGGGCAATCGGGTTTTCCGCCCTTGTGACGAAGATCGTCAACTCCCTTGTCGTGACGGCCTGTTGGCTCCGTCAAGCGCTCGATCTACCCTGGTATCCGCCTGAGGGGGTCGCATGAGCGGAACCGAAAGCGAAAGGGCCGGACAGACTCGGGGCACGGGACGGGCCGCCCCGCCCGGAAAGGGCGAGCGGGTCGCCGACTGGGCGGACGGCCGCCTCGGCATCCATACGCTGGCCAAGAGCCAGATGCGCAAGATCTTCCCCGACCACTGGTCGTTCATGTTCGGCGAGATCTGCCTCTACAGCTTCCTGATACTGATCCTCACCGGGATCTATCTGACCCTCTTCTTCGAGCCGAGCGGCGCCGAGGTCGTCTACGACGGGGTCTACACCCCGCTCAAGGGCATCCAGATGACCCGCGCCTTCGAGTCGACGGTCGACATCAGCATGGAGGTGCGCGGCGGACTCCTGATCCGGCAGATCCACCACTGGGCGGCGCTCGTCTTCGTCGCCGGGATGCTCGTGCACATGATGCGGGTGTTCTTCACCGGCGCGTTCCGCAAGCCCCGCGAGATCAACTGGCTGTTCGGCTGGACCCTGCTGTTCCTCGGCATCATCACCGGGCTCACCGGCTACTCGCTCCCGGACGACCTGCTCTCCGGCACCGGCATCCGCTTCGCGCAGGGCGCGATCCTGGCCATCCCGGTGGTCGGGACGTACATCTCCATGTTCCTGTTCGGCGGGGAGTTCCCCGGCGACGACATCATTCCGCGGCTCTTCAGCGTGCATGTGCTGCTGCTGCCGGGGATCATGCTGGGCCTGGTCGTCGCCCATCTGATCCTGGTCTTCTACCACAAGCACACCCAGTTCGCGGGTCCGGGAAAGACCGAGAAGAACGTGGTCGGCGCGCCCTTCCTGCCCATCTACGTCGCCAAGGCGGGCGGCTTCTTCTTCCTCGTCTTCGGGGTGCTCGCGATCATGGGCGCGGTCGCCACCATCAACCCCGTCTGGGTACTGGGGCCCTACCGCCCCGACCTGGTCTCCACCGGCGCTCAACCCGACTGGTACCTGGGCTTCTCCGAGGGCCTGATCCGGGTGATGCCCACCTGGGAGATCGACGCCTGGGGGCACACACTCCAACTCGGCGTCTTCATCCCGTTCGCGCTCTTCCCGCTGATCCTGCTCGCGATCGGCGTCTATCCGTTCATCGAGGCCTGGATCACCGGCGACAAACGGGAGCACCACATCGCGGACCGGCCGCGCAATGCCCCGGTGCGCACGGGGCTCGGTGTGGCGTGGCTGACGCTGTTCGCCGTGCTGATGGTCGGCGGCGGCAACGACCTGTGGGCCCTGCACTTCCATCTCTCCATCAACGCGATCACGTGGTTCGTGCGGATCGCGGTCTTCGTGGCGCCGGTGCTCGCGTACTTCGTCGCGCACCGCTGGTGCATGGGGTTGCAGCGCCGGGACCGGGAGAAGGCGCTGCACGGGCGGGAGAGCGGCACGATCAAACGCCTGCCGCACGGCGAGTACGTGGAGGTCCACATCCCCCTCACGCAGGCCGAGTTGTACACCCTCACCGCGCACGAACAGCCCAAGCCGTACGAAATAGGTCCGCTGGTGGACGCGAACGGAGTGGCCCGGAAGGTGACCCGCGCCCAGCGGCTGCGGGCCCGCCTGGGCAGGGCCATGTTCGGTCCCTCGGCTCAGGTGCCCAAGGCGACACCGGAGGAGTACCTGGAGATCCAGCGGAGCGGCGACTCGCACCACTGATCGCCTCGCACGGCGGGCGTGCGGCGGTTAGCCTCGCGGAGTGGACCAAGTGCCGGAGAAGACGCCGAAGTTGCTCGCCATCAGTGATCTGCATGTGGCGTACGACGAGAACAGGAAGTTCCTCGATACGCTGCGCCCGGAGACCGACGCGGACTGGCTGATCGTCGCGGGCGACGTCGCCGAGCGCATGGCCGACGTCGAATGGGCGCTGCGAACCCTCACCGAGCGGTTCGCCAAGGTGGTGTGGGCCCCCGGCAATCACGAGCTGTGGACGCCCCGCGACGACCCGAACCAGTTGCGCGGCGACGCGCGCTACCGGCATCTGGTCGAACTCTGCAGGGAATTGGGCGTTGCCACCCCCGAAGACCCCTACCCCGTCTGGGAAGGCGCGGGCGGCCCGGTAACCGTCGCACCGCTCTTCGTCCTCTACGACTACTCGTTCCGCCCCGCGGGCACCCACACCAAGACCCAGGCCCTGGAAGCCGCCCACGAGGCGGGTGTCGTCTGCACCGACGAGATACTCCTGCACCCCGACCCCTACCCGAGCCGCGACGACTGGTGCCGGGCCCGCGTGGCGATCACCGAGGACCTGCTCTCCCGCCGAAACCCGGACCTGCCCACCATCCTCATCAACCACTGGCCCCTGCTCCGCGAGCCCACACGGATCCTGTACTACCCCGAGTTCGCCCTGTGGTGCGGCACGGAACTGACCGCGGACTGGCACGTGAAGTACGACGCGAAGACGGTCGTCTACGGCCACCTGCACATCCCCCGCACCACCTGGCACGACGGAGTCCGCTTCCAGGAGGTCTCGGTCGGCTACCCGCGGGAATGGCGCCGCGACTTCCACCCGAACCCACGACTCCGCCAGATCCTGCCGGAGCCGCGGGCGGAGGGGTGAGGACTCACGGCCGCGCGGGCGCGTCCAGCCGGCGCGCGAGTTCGACCAGATCCGCGACCCGCAACACCCGCCCCGCCACGGCCGCGCCCGGCATCGGCACGTGCAGCGGATCCGTCCAGCGGACCGGGATCGCGTCGAGCCCGTAGCGGGCACCGGCGAGACCGCCGGTGACGGCGGCGACGGTGTCGGTGTCGCCGCCGAGGTCGATCGCGGCGCGCACGGCGTCCTCGTACGAATCCGTCGTGCGCAGCGCCCAGACCGCCGAGCCGAGGCAGGGCCAGACGGCGCCGTTGAACTCGGTGGCGTCGTCGGGGTGCCAGTCGGGGGCGAGGACGGTGGCATAACGGTCGCGGTGGTCCGGGTGGACCAGCCTCAGTGCCTCGGGGAGGCGGGGGAGCGGGTCGGCGCCGTCGAGAGCGAGTCGCAGCAGCTCGTGGTAGAGCGCCGTGCCTTCCCATGCGGCGCGGTCGCCGTGGGTGAGGGCGGCGATGCGGCGGGCCGCGTCCGTCGTGGCGGTCCGTCCGGCGCGGGCGAAACGGACGGCGGCGGTGGTCGCCCGCATCAGCGAACCGTTGCCCGCGGCACGGCCGTTGACCTGGAAATGCGCCTCGGCGGCCCGGTCCCAGGGCAGGCCGTTGCCGAGTACGTCCTCTGTCTGCAGGCCGATGTCCTTGGGGTCGGACGCCGCCCATCGCCGGAACCGGGCGTACACGTCGGCGGGGCGCAGCTCCCCGTGCTCCAGGAGCGAGTCGGCGACATGCACGGCCATCTGCGTGTCGTCCGTGGCCTCACCGGGGTCCCAGCCGCCGCCTCCGCACATCTCCCCGCCCCCGCCGGGCTCGGGGAAGCGCGCGGAGAAGTCCCCGGCGAGGCCGAACTCGAAGGGCGCGCCGAGCGCGTCGCCGACAGCGGATCCGACGACGGCGCCCGCGGCGCGCCCCGCACGGTCGAGATCACGTTCCATCACCGCAGATTACCCGTGGTCCCCTCCACCCCGGGCGCCCCGCCGGTGACGGACCGGATCAGCTCTTCGTGATGCCCGTCGCCGCTTCCATCTGCCGGTCCACCGCGCGGCCGAACTCCCTTAGCCAGTCGGGGCGTACGGCTGCCATGCCGAGGCCCGTGGGGGACTTGAGGGGGCCGTGGGTGAGGTCCTGCTGGCGGTAGCGGCGGCAGTCGCGGTGCCAGGTGTAGATGCCCGCCATCCAGTTCTCCAGCCCGTGCACGTAGCCGTCGAGGATGTCCCGCGTTTCCTGGGGGAGGTTGAAGTCGTCGTACAGGACCGGGAGTTCGTGTGCCGCCACGTGCTGGAACTGGCTCAGGCGTGACTTCATCAGGTCGTCGATGATGCCGAGCGCCGTCAGATAGTCGCAGCCGAAGAAGTTCTGCACCACCAGGACGCCGTTGTGCACCTCGCCCTCGTACTCGATCTCCTTCTGGTAGGAGAAGACGTCGTTCATCAGGGCGGAGTAGTCGCTCGCCGCGTTCTCCAGGTTCTGCATCGGACCCGTGCGGTAGATCTCCGGGGGGACCTGCGGGCCGTTGCCCGGTCGGCACAGGCTCATCGTGAGCGGGGCGCCGAAGGTGAGGCGGCGCATCTCGATGTAGTCGACGGGGTCCGGGATGCGGTTCAGGGCCTGGTTGTCCAGCTCCCAGAGCCAGCTCGCCGTCATGACCTCGATGGACGTACGCAGTGTCCGGCGCGCCTCCTGGTCCATCGGCCCGGCCGTGCGCACCCACAGGTCGGCCAGGCCCCGCTCCAGCGCGCTCAGCGGCTCCGGCATGTCCGCGAAGTCCAGCGGCATGAACAGGGACAGCCGGTCGTTGCAGAGCTTCGCGCCCGCCAGGTCGCGGGGCCTGCCGAAGACCACCGGGAAGTAGTCGTCCCCGTAGGTGCCCCACGTCAGCCACTGTGAGTCCAGGTCGAGGCCTTCGAGGTCCGCGTCCGGGTGGATGCCCGCCGCGCAGAGCGGGAAGTCGTAGCCGTACAGCTTGCGCACGTCCCAGATGTCCGAACTCGGCACTCCCGGCTGGGGTTCCAGCAGGCCCATCCGCGACGCCCACTCCACACAGCGGGGGCGTGCCGCCTCCAGATGCGGTGAGATCCTCGTCCTGTAGGGAAAGTCGAAGTCGGGGATCAGCGACGGGCCCACCCGTTGGAACGGGACATGCGTGCGGCCCCGCAGCCGCTCCGCGCCCGTCGCCGCGAGCAGCGCCTTGATGCCGGCCGCCGATGTGCCGAGACCGGCGGGGCCCGCGAGCGGCGAGGACCCCGCGGTGCCGCCCTTGTTCATGTAGCGGCTGGACCTCATGTGCCACTCGTGCCCGCCGGACTGCCAGTCCTGCAGACCCTTGGCGTACGCGAGGACGTCCGCGCACTCCTGGGGCGGCAGCCCCGTCGCGGCGAACAGCGGGGCCAGCTCGGTGCACGTCGTGCTCTCGAACTGCTGCATCCGCGAGGTCAGCAGATCGTTCACCGCGTCCGCCGCCTCCTGCGTCGTACAGTCCAGGAACTTCTCCAGGACCAGCACGCCGTTGGAGAGTTCGCCCTCGTCCTCGATCTCCCGCTGGTACGAGAAGAGGTCGTTGCGCAGATGGACGGCGTCGGAGAACGTCTCCTTCAGCACCCGCAGCGGCCGGGACTCCGCCACGGCCGGCGGCACCTCCGCCCCCGTCGCGTACTCGACGAGCCCCGCCGACCAGGGCGCCCCGCCCACCTTGCGGCGCATCTCGATGTACTCGACGGGGTTGGCGATCCGCCCCTCGTTGATGTTCGACAGCTCCCACAAGGACTCGTTGAGCAGGTTCTCCGTGCTCTCCGCGAACCTCGCCCGCCAGCCCTCCGACATGTGGGGCACCGTCCGCGCCCACAGGTCCGCGAGCCCGGCCTCCACCGGATTCGTCGGCTCCGGCACGGGCGCGGACAGATCCATCGGCATGAACGCCGGAAGGCGGTCGAGATAGGCCTTGCCGCCCTCGCGGTCCTGGGTCCGCTTGAAGAGTTCCAGGAAGTGGTCGTCGAAGAAGAACACCCACACATACCAGTCCGTGACGAGCGACAGCGCGGGGCCGTCGCAGTCGGGGTGGGTGTAGGCGCACAGCAGCGGATAGTCGTGGGCGTCCAGATCGCGCTGCTCCCAGACGCCCGACCCCTCCAGCATCCCCATGTCGCGTGCCCACTTCCTGGAGTGCTCCCGCGCCTCTTCCACATGGGGATTGAGGCGGGCGGGATGAACCATGTAGAAGGCGGGCAGTTCAAAGGGCTGCGACATACGGTGTTTCTCCTCCTGAGGCGGCGAACGAGCGCCTCAGCACTACCCGTGCGCCACAGCCCGATGCGGGAGCCCCGGCGGCCTCACACCATCGCGTGATCCCCGGAGTTCAAACCTCCGCCCGTCGTGAGGATCAGCACCAGTCCACGTGCACGGTCGCGGACTCGCCCGGTGTGCCGTCGGGGGCCACGGGTGTGAGGGTCAGCTCCGTCGAGGCCTCGCCCTCGCGCCGCCGCAGCGCCTTCACGTAGTAGACCTCGTCATAGATCCGCCCGAGCCACTCCTCGTCGCGCCGCAGGTCGTAGTACCAGACCCGGTCCGGCTCATCGATGCGCCAGGAGAGGAAGACCTCGGCCGTGCCGCCTTCTGCGTACGCGGAGTCGACACGGAAGTGCCGGGGGCGGGCGGGAGGGGTGAACCGGCCGTCCCGAAGGGCGAGTTCGCCGAGGTGGACGGGTGACGTCGTGCGCACGGCGAGCGCCGCGATCGTGCGGCCGTGGAACGGCGCCAGGCCATGGGCCGACGTGTGCCAGCCGTTTCCGGCCGCCTCCGCCGCACCCCGTACCCATTCGAACGTCTCTGGGGCGTCGGCGAAGAGCAGCCCCACCTCCAGCGCGCCGACATCTCCGGCGTACGTCACCGACACCGTCTCCGCGCCCGTCCGCACCGCGAGGTCCGTCTTGTGGAGGCGCACCGTCGCACCGCCCGGCAGCCGCAGCGAGCAGCCTCCGTCGTACGCACGCGTGTAGTCGAAGTCCGGCTGCCCGTCGCCGCCCTCGGACCAGAACTGCCACGTCGGCAGGACATCCTGGACCGACGCGTTGTACCAGTCCGCGCCGCTCGCCCTGCGCCCCGCCAGGAAGAAACCGCGGCCGTGCCCGGTGTTGAAGCGCGTGACGAACGGGAACGCGCCGATCACCGACCGCTCGGAGATGTAGTGCGCGACCCCGTCCCACTTGAGGTGGTTGGCGGGGTCCGGCCTGCCCGGCTCGTGCGTCCGGGTGCGGCCCGTCCGCGTCGGATCGCCCGCCGGCCCCGACCAGTAGCGGCGCTCCCGCTCGAAGACGGCCTCCTGCGCGTCCGGGTCCTCGTGACCGGGGTGCAGCTCCCACACGAAGTGCGAGCCGAACAGCGCCCAACTCGTCCTGGCGGGGCGGTCGTCGGGGAAGATCAGCCGCGGGTCGTACTCCGGGTCGAAGCCGAACTGCTCGTTCTCCGTGCCGTGGAAGACCGTCTCGTACGGATCACGGCCGAGCGCCAGCGCCGTGGCCCGGGAGGTCTCCACCCCGGCCTCGGTCATCCAGTAGTTGGCGAAGAAGCTGTCGGCGCCCGCCTCCAGCCAGGGGGCGTTCTCGGCGTTGAGGTGGTTGAGGTAGTCCAGGCTGCCGTCCGGCCTGATCGTGTCGTACCACTGGAGGTGGAATCCCTCCGGGGCCTTCGCGCGGAGCTGCCCGAGCAGCTCGCGCAGCAGCTTCGCCTCGGCCGGCGGAGTCTCCGCCTCGTGATTGATGAAATAGCCGTCGAACCCGAAGTACCCCGCCATCTCGATCAGTTTGTCCGCCACCGGGAACGATCCGTCCGCGCGCCGTTCGAGATACGGGGCGAACGCGCCGGGCCGCGGCCAGAACCAGCAGCCGAGGCTTCTGACGCCATTGCGGTGGGCCGCGTCCGTGTAAGCCGGATTGGGCGGGTTGACCAGGCCGTGCACCGGTTCGGCCACCGGCGATCCGTCGACCGGCAGACCGTGCCAGGAGCCGAGGAAGTCCGTGTACTGCCAGAAGCGGAGCAGCCTGCGCGCGAAGGAGCCGTCGTACTTGCGGGCGGTGAAGAAGGCGCCGTCGTAGTCGTTGCACAGGTTCATCACCTGCGCGCCCGTCGGTAGTCGGGGGCGGGCCTGGGTGGCGGGGAAGGGAGCGATGCGGGGCGCGAGCGGGACGTGCGAGCGGAAGTGTCGGGCCCAACGGTCGGACGACGGGCTCCAGTTCTTCAGGGCCTCGGCGTCGTAGCCGTGCATGAAGGGCTGGTGCGTGGAGAGTTGATGCGCGCAGGAGGGACGGCTGCTCGGGGACGGGCTCATCCGGGTGAGAGTGAAGCAGGAACCGCCCCTCGTCAATACCCTTAACGGCATCGGAATTTGTATTCCCACGCCCTCTTGTCGCCGACATCTTTAGCGCTTTAGCCTGCTCGCCCTCAAGCGCTTTAGCAGCGCGTGGGTCAGGACCCGTCCGTCAGCACCCGAGAGGAGGTTCCCGCATGCGTCGCACCCCGGCACGGCGCCCCACCATCAAGGACATCGCCGTGCGCGCCGGTGTCTCGGAGAGCGCCGTGTCCTTCGCGCTCAACGGCAGGCCCGGCGTCTCCGAGGCCACCCGCGACCGGGTCCGCCGCGTCGCCGAGGAGCTCGGCTGGCGGCCCAGCGCCGCCGCGAAGGCGCTCTCCGGGGAGGGCTCGGGCACGGTCGGGCTCGTCCTGGCCCGCCCGGCGCGGACCCTCGGCGTCGAGTCGTTCTTCCTCCAACTCGTCTCGGGAATCCAGGAAGTGCTCTCGCGGCGCAGGCTCGGACTGCTCTTCCAGGTCGTCGAGGACATCGACGCGGAGTGCGCGGTCTACCGCCGCTGGTGGGCCGAGCGCCGGGTGGACGGCATGCTCGTCGTCGACCCGCGCGGCACCGACCCGCGGCTTCCGCTGCTCGACGAACTGGGGCTGCCCGCGGTCGTCGTCGGCACCCTGCCGGAGCCGCACACCGACTACCCCGGCATCTCCAACCTCTGGGCCGACGACGCCCTCGCCATGGCCTCCATCGTCGACCACCTGTACGCGCTCGGCCACCGCCGCATCGCGCACGTCGCCGGGCTCCCCGAACTCACCCACACCCGGCGGCGCATCCACTCGCTGCGGGCGGAGGCCGACCGGCGCGGTCTCGCGGACGTGCGCTCGGTCACCACCGACTACTCCGACGCGCAGGGCGCCGAGGCGACCCGCCGGGTCCTGGCCGGGGAGCAGCGCCCCACCGCGATCGTCTACGACAACGACGTACTCGCCGTGGCCGGTCTCGGTGTCGCCGCCGAGCACGGCATCTCCGTACCGGCCGAGTTGGCGATCGTCGCCTGGGACGACTCCGTCCTCACCCGCTCGACCCATCCCGCGCTCACCGCCCTGGTCCGCGACACGGCCGTCTACGGAGGGCACGCCGCCGAGCAGCTCGTCGCGCTCCTCGACGGCGGCCCGGCCGTCCGCGTCCAGGACGAGCTGCCGCATCTGGAGGCGCGGGGGAGCACCGCCGCCCGCGCAGCCCCCTGACGCCCGCCCCCCACATGCACACGCACCGTCCCCAGCCTCAGACAACGTTGCCAGACCGGAGGTATCAACCCGCCATGAAGTGGACCAGACTGGGTGTCACGGGCGCGGCCGCTCTCGCGCTCGCCGTCACCGCCGCAGGCTGCTCGGCGACCCCCGCCGCCAACGGCGGCAAGGACACCGACTCGCTGACCGTGAACATGGGCTTCTCCGGCAACACCATCCCGCGCAACTTCAGCCCGTTCTCGCTGAAGGCCAGCCAGGGCACCTTCGGCTTCCAGTACGAGCCGCTGTTCTCCTTCAACAACCTCCAGGGCGGCACCTTCGTCCCCTGGCTCGCCACCAAGTACGCCTGGTCCGACGGCGGCAAGAAGATCACTGTCGACCTCGACAAGCGCGCCAACTGGAGTGACGGCACCAAGCTGACCGCCAAGGACGTGGTCTTCGCCCTCGAGTACGTCACCGAGCAGGACCTGCCGGTGGACTGGCGGTTCGAGTACGAGAAGGTGACCGCCACCGACGACCACACCGTCGTCATCACCTTCGACAGCCCCGGCTATGCCCGCCTGCGCAGCATCGGCTCCATCCGCCCGGTCCCCGCGAAGATCTGGAAGGGCAAGGACGGCAAGACCTTCACCAACCCCGACCCGGTGGCCAGCGGACCGTACAAGCTCAAGCGGTACGCCGCCCAGCAGCTCACCTTCGAGGCCAGGGACGACTACTGGAAGCAGAAGGTCCCGGTGAAGACCCTCAAGGCGCCGGTCGTCGCCTCGTCCTCCGAGATAGGCAAGCTGCTCAGCGGCGAGATCGAGTGGAGCGGCGGCGCCGTCCCCGACGTGAAGAAGAGCTACGTCGACAAGGACCCGAAGAACCACCACGCCTGGTATCCGACGTACGGCGGCACGTACATGTTCTTCAACCACAAGAAGGCGCCGTTCAAGGACGTCCACGTCCGCAGGGGCCTCTCGCTCGCCGTCGACCGCTCCGAACTCGCCGACCTCGGCAATCCGGGCATGTTCAAGCCGCTCAACCTGACCGGCCTCGACATCAAGACGCAGGGCAAGTGGATCGACGGAAAGTACCGGACGGCCGACCAGCCGAAGCCCCGACTGGCCGCGGCGGCAAAGGAGTTCGCCAAGGCCGGCTACAAGAACGAGGGCGGCAGGCTCGTCGGCAAGGACGGCAAGCAGCTCAGCTTCAAGATCCTCGAAGTGACGGAGTTCGCCGACGCCATCCAGCGCGACAAGGTCCTCGCCCAGCAGCTGAAGAAGGCCGGCATCAAGGTCGAGGTCGAGCCCATGCCCAGCGCCCAGCTCGACACGGCGCGCACGCAGGCCAAGTTCGACGTCCTGGTCGGCGGCGCCGTCTACTACAACACGCCGTACAACTTCTTCAAGGACATGCTGCACAGCGAAAACGCAGGCGTGTGGACCAACTACGGCCACTACAAGAGCGCCAAGGCCGACGGCATCCTCAAGGAGATGGAGCGCGCCGGTGACGACGCGACCATCAAGAAGCTCTCCGCGAAGCTGGAGAAGCTGATGATCGACGAGGTGCCCGCCGCCCCGCTCATCACCAACGGCGCCTCCACCCAGTACAACAGCAGGAACTGGACCGGCTGGCCCGACGAGAAGAACCCGTACGCCATCCCCGCGCCCTGGGCGGGCCCCACCGACATGGTCCGTACGATCCTGTCGCTGCGCCCCGCGAAGGCGGGCTAGGCGGATGACGGCCTCCTCCGAAACGGTGGCTGTCGTGGCGGCGGGGGAGAGCCGGCAGGACCGCCCCGCGCGCCGGTTCCGCCTTGGCGCCGCCCGCTACTTCGTCCAGCGGCTCGGCTTCTATCTGGCCGCAGCCTGGATCGCCGTCACGCTCAACTTCCTGCTGCCCAGGCTGATGCCGGGCGACCCGGCGTCCGCGCTCATCGCGCAGATGCAGGGCCGCTCGGCGCTCTCCGGCGAGCAGATCGCCAGCATCTACCGGCTGTTCGGCGATCCGGGCGAACCGCTGTGGAGTCAGTACGTCACCTACCTCGGGCAGATCGCGCACCTCGACTTCGGTCTCTCGGTGGCGTTCTTCCCGACCCCGGTGTGGGACGTCATCAGCGCGGGACTGCCGTGGACGATCGGGCTCGTCGGCATCACCGCCGTCCTGTCCTTCGTCATCGGCACGGCCGGCGGCATCATGGCGGGCGGCCGCGCGGGGTCCAGGGCCGACTCGGTGGCGACCCCCGGCGCGATGTTCCTGAACGCGCTGCCCACCTTCTGGATCGCGCTGCTCTTCGTCCTCGTCTTCGGCTTCCAGCTGGCGTGGCTGCCGACGGGCGGCGCGTACGACGGTGATCTGACGCCGGGGTTCACCACGGAGTTCATCGGCAGCGTCATCAGTCATGCCGCGCTGCCCGCGCTCACCATCGCGCTCGGCTGGGCGGCGACCTGGTACATCGGAATGCGGAACATGATGATCACGACGGTCTCCGAGGACTACGTCCTCCTCGCACGCGCCAAGGGCCTCGGCAAGAGCCGGGTGATGTTCCGGTACGCGGCCCGCAACGCGATCCTGCCGAGCGTCGCGGGCTTCGCCATCAACATCGGCAACGTGGTCGGCGGGCAGCTCCTGGTGGAGGCCGTCTTCGCGTATCCGGGCGTCGGCTATCTGCTCTACCAGTCCGTGGCCAGCGTCGACTATCCGCTGATGCAGGCACTGTTCCTGATGGTCTCGCTGTCGGTGCTCGCCGCGAACTTCCTCGCCGACTCCGTGTACGGCCTGATCGACCCCCGGGCCAGGGAGGGCCGCGCATGAGACTGACCCTGAGGGGGCGGCTGCCGGAGAACCGCAAGGTGCGGGCCGGGCTCGCGATCCTGTTGTTCTTCGCCCTGTTCGCGCTGGCCGGACCCTTCCTCGTGGAGGACGTCTTCGGCCTCTCCGCCACCGCCATCCACACCGCCGACGGCATGCAACCACCGTCTGCAGAGCACCTGTTGGGCACGACCGCGACCGGCGAGGACGTCCTCGCCCAGCTGGTCGTCGGCAGCCGCGTCTCGCTGCTCGTGGGCCTGGTCGCCGCGGTCATCTCCACCGCTCTGTCGGTGCTCGTCGGTGTCGCGGGCGGCTATCTCGGCGGCACCGCCGACGCGCTGCTCACCGCCGGCACGAACATCGCCCTCGTCATCCCCAGCTTGCCGCTCCTGATCATCGTCGCGAGTTACGTCAAGGGGCGCGGCGGCTGGCTCACGGTGGCCCTCATCATCGGCCTGACGTCCTGGCCGTGGGGCGCCCGCGGGAAGCGCGCGCAGACCCTCTCGCTGCGCCGCCGCGACTTCGTGACGGCCGCCGAGATGACCGGCGAGAGCCGCTGGTGGATCATCACCCGCGAGCTGATCCCCAGCATGGCCCCGCTGATCTCCGCGAGCTTCCTGTCCGCGGTGGTCCTTTCGATGTTCGCCGACGCCGGGCTCTCCTTCATCGGCCTCGGCAACATCAACCTCACCAGCTGGGGCTCGATGCTCTACTGGGCGCAGAACGCGTCGGCCCTGGCGCGCGGCGCCTGGTGGTGGTTCATCCCGCCCGGCGCGTGCATCGCCGTCGTCGGCATCGCGGCGGGCCTCATCAACTTCGGCATCGACGAGATCGCCAACCCCCGGCTGCGCAAGCCGGGCCGCGCGGTGCGCCGCAGGGCGGCGGCCGCGGCGCTGCGTACCACCGAGGAGGCACGATGAACGCCCCCGACGTACTCCTGAGCGCGCGCGGACTGCGCGTCGACTACTTCGACCGGGCCGACCCGGTGCACGCCGTACGCGACGTCGACCTCACCCTCTACCGCGGGGAGACCCTCGGCATCGTAGGAGAGAGCGGCTGCGGCAAGTCCACGCTGGTCACCGCCCTGACCCGCCTGGAGCGGCCGCCCGCCGTCACCACCGGCGGCACCGTCCATCTGCACGGCGACGGCGACCCGGTCGACCTGCTGCGGCTCGGCGAGCGTGAACTGCGCGCCCTGCGCTGGGAGCGCGTCGCGATCGTCTTCCAGAGCGCCATGAACGCGCTCAACCCGGTGCACCGGCTCGGCGCCCAGTTCGCCGACGTACTGCGGCTGCACCGCGGAGTGTCGAAGGCCGACGCCTGGCAGCGGGCGGGGGAGCTGCTCGGCATGGTCGGCATCCCGGCCGACCGGGTGCGCGCGTACCCCCACGAGCTGTCCGGCGGCATGCGCCAGCGCGCCACCATCGCGCTCGCCCTCGCCTGCGAACCGGACCTGGTGGTGATGGACGAGCCGACGACCGCGGTGGATGTCGTCATGCAGCGCCAGATCCTGCGCCAAGTGGCGAAGCTGAAGCGGGAGCTGGGTTTCTCCGTCATCTTCATCACGCATGACCTGTCGCTCCTGATCGAGATCGCCGACCGGATCGCCGTCATGTACGCGGGCCGCGTCGTCGAGACCGGCCCCGCCAGGCAGCTGTACGCCGACCCGCAGCACCCCTACACCGCCGCACTGCGCGGCGCGTTCCCGCCCCTGCGCGGCCCGCGCCGCGAGATCACCGGCATCCCCGGATCGCCGCCGGGCCTGCGGCATCCGCCGACGGGCTGCGCGTTCCATCCGCGCTGCCCGAAGCGGTTCGAACCCTGCGACGAGGAAGTTCCGTCGCTGCTCGCGCGGGAGGGCGGCGACGTCGCCTGCCATCTGTACGGAGGGCGGCACCCGGAGCAGCAGCACGAGCCGAGGAGCACCAATGTCCCTGGGTGAAAAGACACTTGAGCCGGCACGTGAACCGGTCCTTGAGGCCCGCGAGGTCACCAAACGCTTCCCGCTGCACGGCCCCGGCCGGCACGGCAAGGTCGTACGCGCCGTCGAACCCACCACCCTCGCCCTCCACCAGGGCCGCATCACCGCACTCGTCGGCGAGAGCGGCAGCGGGAAGTCGACGCTGGCCCGGCTGCTCGCCCTCGGCTATCCGCCCACGGACGGCGAGATCCGGCTCGACGGCGCGCCCGTCACCGCCGCGCGCTCGGCGAAGGACAAACGGGCGTACTACCGCCAGGTCCAGATGGTCTTCCAGGACCCCTTCTCCTCGCTGAGCCCCGTCCACCGGCTGCGCTACATCCTCGGCCGGCCGCTGAAGCTGCACGGCCATGTGCGCGGGCGCGCGGACCTGGAGAAGGCGGTCATCGAGCTTCTGGAGCGGGTCAACCTCACCCCCGCCGACCAGTTCGTCGACAAGTTCCCGCACGAACTGTCCGGCGGGCAGCGTCAGCGCGTCGCCATCGCCCGCGCGCTCGCCGCACGCCCCAAGGTGCTGCTCGGCGACGAACCCGTGTCGATGCTCGACGTCTCCATCCGCCTCGACATCCTCAACCTGCTCGGCAGGCTCCGCGACGACGAGGGCCTGGCGATCCTCTACATCACCCACGACATCGCGAGCGCCCGCTACTTCGCCGACGAGATCAAGGTCCTCTACGCCGGTCAGCTCGTCGAATCGGGTCCGGGCGACGCCCTGGTGGAGAACCCCCGACACCCGTACACCCGGCTCCTGTTGGAGTCCGCCCCCGACCCCGACCGGGGCGGACTCCTCGACGAACCGGACGTGGTGGACGACGAGGAGACCCTCGGCGAACCGCCCAGCCTCGTCGACCCGCCGACCGGCTGTCGGTTCCACCCGCGCTGCCCCATCGCCAGGCCCGTCTGCGCCACCGCCTTCCCGCCGCGCACCTACTTCGACGACGGCCAGTGGGCGCACTGCTGGAGCTACGACGAGGAGAGATTCGTATGAGGAAGAACCGACAGTTGAGGGAGAACTGCCCGTGATGCAGCCGTGGTTCACCGACGCCAAGCTCGGCATCTTCCTCCACTGGGGCATCTACAGCGTGGACGGAGTCGCCGAGTCCTGGTCCTTCTTCCACGACCAGGTGCCCTACGACCGCTATATGGCCCAGCTCGAAGGCTTCACCGCCTCCGCGTACGACCCGGACGCCTGGGCGGACCTGTTCGTCCGCGCCGGTGCCCGCTACGCCGTCCTCACCTCCAAGCACCACGACGGCGTCGCCCTCTGGGACACGGCCGCCCATGACCTGTCGGTCGTCAAGCGCACCCCCGCGGGCCGCGACCTCATCTCCCCGTACGTCGCCGCCCTGCGCGCCCGCGGCATCAAAGTCGGCCTGTACTACTCGCACTTGGACTGGTCCCACCCCGACTATGCCACCGTGCGCCCCGCAGGCCAGGACCCCGCCGAGCGCGGCAACCGCTACTCCATGCCGGCGGTCGGCGAGGAGTCCGAGGAGCGGTGGGCGGACTTCCTGGCCTTCCACCGGGCCCAAGTGCGGGAACTGCTCGAACGGTTCGAGCCGGACCTGCTCTGGTTCGACGGCGAGTGGGAGCGCAGTCCCGAGCAGTGGCGGATGGCCGAACTCGACGAGGAGATCAGGTCGTTGTCCCCGCACACGGTCGTCAACGGCCGCCTCGCCGGGCACGGCGACTACGCCACCCCCGAGCAGGGCGTGCCCATCGAACCGCCGTCCCAGCCATGGGAGTTGTGCCTCACCGTCAACGACTCCTGGGGCTACCAGCCGCAGGACGACCACCACAAGTCGCCGCGTCAGATCGTCCGCATCTTCGTCGAGGCCATCGGAGGCGGCGGCAATCTGCTCCTCGACGTCGGCCCGAAGGAGGACGGCACGATCCTGCCCGAGCAGACCGAACGCCTCGAAGCGCTGGGGGAGTGGATCGCGCGGCATTCCGATGCCGTGTACGGCACGATCCGCGGACTCCCGCACGGCCACTTCTACGGCCCTTCGACTCTCTCGGCCGACCGCCGCACCCTGTATCTGTTCCTCTTCGACCGGCCCAACGAGCATGTGGTGCTGCGGGGCGTGCGCAACGGCGTGACGTCCGCGCGCGTCCTGGGCAAGGACGTCGAGGTGCCGCACGAGAGGGTCGGCGGCCTGGGCGACGTACCCGGCTGGGAGTACGTCCGTCTCACCGACGACGCGCTCGATCCTCTGTGCACGGTCATCGCCCTGGAACTCGACGGCGAACTCGACCTGTACCGCGCCCACACGCGCGACTGAGCGCTCCGCCGGTCATGCGGTTCCGCACCGCGGGCCGGTGGGGGGCTGGTCGCGCTCGCGCGGCGGAGCCGCATATGTCACAGTCCCGCGCCCCCACGGGCGCTTCCCCCGGCGCGCCCCCTGATCCCACCCGCACCCCCATCCCGAAGTTCGGAGGCCCTATGCCCCGCACGACACGCGCTCTCAGACCCAGGACGGCGCTTCTCGCGCTCGCCGTCCTGGCGATCCCCCTCGCACCGTCCGCGGCCGCCGCGCCCCCATCCGCCCAGGAGGAAGCCGTGACCGGCCGGCTCCCCGTCGTCTCCCCGACCCCGCAGCACCTGGCCCGCGCGGGCGACGACGTACCGCTCGGCCGCCGCGCCGAACTCGTCGTCGGGGACGGCACGGACGAGCCCGCCCGGCGTCGCGTCACCGAACTCCTGCGCGCCCACGGGGTGCGCGACATCGACGTACGGGAAAAGGCGTCGGGCAAGGCCCCGTTGACGGTGCTGCTCGGCCCGGCGACCCGCCCCGACATCGCGAAGGCGCTCGGCGCGACCAAGGTGCCGGAGCAGGCGGAGGGCTACGCGCTGCGGGCCGCGAAGCGCACCGTCGCGCTCGGCGGCAAGGACGCGACCGGGCAGTTCTACGCGGCGCAGACGCTCGGCCAGCTGATGGCGAGGGGGCGGATCGCCGGGGCCGAGGTCTCCGACTTCCCCGCCATGCCGCTGCGCGGCAGCATCGAAGGGTTCTACGGCCCGCCCTGGACCGAGGCCGAACGCCTCGACCAGCTTGACTTCCTCGGCGACACCAAGGCGAACACGTACGTGTACGCGCCGAAGGACGACCCCTATCACCGCGAGAAGTGGCGCGAGCCCTACCCGGCGGACAAGCTCGCCGAGCTGGGCAAGCTCGTCGACCGCGCCACCGCCAACCACGTCCGCTTCACCTTCGCCGTGTCGCCCGGCGGGTCCATCTGCTACTCGGACCCGGCGGACGTCAAGGCGCTGACCGCGAAGCTCCAGGCGATGTACGACCTGGGCGTGCGGTCCTTCTCGGTGCCGCTGGACGACATCAGCTACACCAAGTGGAACTGCGATGCCGACAAGGCGGAGTTCGGCGAGCCGGGGCGCGGTCCCGCGGCCAAGGCACAGGTGGGACTCCTCAACACCATCCAGCGGGAGTTCATCGCGAAGAAGGAGGGCGCCAATCCGCTGCAGATGGTCCCCACCGAGTACGGGGACCTGACCGACACCGCCTACAAGCAGACGATGCGGGCCGAGCTGGACGGCGCGGTGGAGGTGATGTGGACCGGGACGGACGTCGTACCGCCGGAGATCACCAACGCCCAGGCGGAGAAGGCGGCCGAGCTGTTCGGGCGGAAGGTGTTCGTCTGGGACAACTACCCCGTCAACGACTTCGCGCGGACGGCCGGAAGGCTGCTCCTGGCCCCCTACGACAAGCGGGAGCCGGGCCTTTCCGGGCACCTCAGCGGCATCGTCTCCAACCCGATGAACCAGGAAGCGGCGAGCAAGCTCGCCGTGTTCACCATGAACGACTTCTCCTGGAACGACCGTGGGTACGACCGGACCCGGTCCGGTCGGCAGGCGGCGCTGTATCTCGCCGGGGGCGATGAGCGGCTCGCCGACGCGGTGCAGACGTTCGTGGACCTCAACCACGCGGCGCCCACGTTCGGCGCGAAGAACTGGCAGCCCCAGTCACCGGTCCTCGGCCCGAAGCTGAAGGCGTTCTGGCAGAAGTACGAGACGGACCCCGCCGCGGCGATCGAAACCCTGCGCCCCACGGCGAAGGAGATCGAGAAGACCCCGGCGGCGCTGCGCGCGGGCGTACCGGACAAGCTCTTCCTGCACGACGCCGACCGCTGGCTCGACGCCACCGAGCTCTGGGGCCGGGCCCTGCGCCACGGCCTTGCCGCGCTCACGGCCGTCGAGGCGGGCGACAAGGAGAAGGCCGCCGAGGAGCGCAAGGCGATGGACGGCCTCGCCAAGCAGGCCTCGGAGATCACCGTGGACCCCGCCGAGCACCACCAGCGCGGCCCCGTGAAGATCGCCGACCCCTTCCTGGAAGAGTTCGTCACCGGTGTCCAGGACCGGCACGACGCCTCGCTGGGCCTGCCCCCGCTGCGCAATCTCGCGCTCGGCGCGAAGGCGACGCAGGTCTCGGAGTACGAGTGGGACGACGGCACGCGCCCGTTCGGCGCGGAGAAGTCGTCCGACGGCGACCGCTTCAACTTCTCCACCACGGGTGGCACGGAGGCACAGCCCTGGTGGCAGGTCGACCTCGGCAGTGCGGCGGCGATCGAGGAGATCCGGGTCTTCAACCGGGGCGACTGCTGCGCCGACCGCACCCGTGACTACTACGTCCTCACCTCAGAGGAGCCCTTCACCGGCACGCTCGCCGAACAGAAGGACAAGCCCGGCGTCTGGTCGCACCACGAGACCGCACAGGCGGGCAGCCCGACCGTGATCACCGTGCCCGAGGTGAAGGGCCGCTACGTACGGGTGTGGCTTGCGACCCAGGAGAAGGCCGAGCTGAACATGGCGGAGGTGGAGGTGCTGGCGCGCAAGAGCGCATGAGGTGCATGACGTGCATGAGGTGCATGACGTGCATGAGGCGCATGACGTGCATGACGGATGACTGATGCGTTAGTCAGCATCTCAATCCGGTAGTGAGCATGGTGCCAGCTACCCGCGCATTGCGTGTATCGCAACGTGCGGGTACGCTCACCGACCATGCAGCAAGACCCCGAGGTGGCGGACCGCGTCCGCAAGGTCATCGCCGACGCCGGCACGACCCAGCGCGAATTCGCCCGCCGCATCGTGATGGACCCCTCCAAGCTCTCCCGCTCCCTCGGCGGCACCCGCCGCTTCACCGCCGCCGAGCTGGCCCGCATCGCGGACACCGGCGGCGTCGACGCGGGCTGGCTCCTGGGCACCCAGACCACGCCCGCACCCCCGTCGAAGCGCGAACGCACCGCAGTCCCCGAAGGCGGCCGCCCCCTCCAGATAGTCCGCGAAACCGTGCGCCTCGTCGCCGAGCGCGGCTTCCACGCCGTCCGCGTCGCCGACATCGCCGAGGCCTGCGCCACCAGCACCGCCGCCATCCACTACCACTTCCCCGGCCGCGACGACCTCCTCGAAGCCGCCGTCCGCTGGTGCATGGACGAGGACACCGCCCGCCGCGCCGCCCGCGTCGCGGACGCCGCCGACGCCGCCGACGAACTGCGCCAGCTGATCGAGCTGCAGATCCCCCGCACCCCCCAGCAGCGCTGGCAGTGGAGCGTCTGGCTCGACCTGTGGGCCGAGGCCGCCCGCTCCACCGCCGTCGGACGGCTGCACGCCGACTACTACCGCCAGTGGCGCTCCACCGTCGCCGACGTGCTCCGGCGCGGCATCGACCAGGGCGTGTTCCGCCTCGTCGACCCGCACTCCGCCGCGCTCCGGCTCACCGCGCTGATCGACGGCCTCGCCACCCAGGTCCTCGCCTCCACCCCCGGCGGCGACGGCACTTCTCCCGACGACATGCACGAGGCACTGCTCGTCTACGTCGAATCGACGCTCGCCGCCCCCAGGCCGCACCGCGACTGACCGCGGGCCCCCACCCCTCCGTACGCAACAGAAGCCCAAGGGAGACTTCCGCATGCCCGTGAACCAGGACGTCATCATCACGGCCGCCCTCACCGGCGCCGGCGACACGGTCCGCAAGAGCCCCCACGTCCCCGTCACCCCCGAGCAGATAGCCAAGTCGGCGGTCGAGGCCGCCGACGCGGGCGCCGCCGTCGTGCACATCCACGTCCGCGACCCCGAGACCGGCGACCCCTCCCGCGACCCGCGCCTCTACCGCGAGGTCGTCGAGCGGATCAAGGAGACCGGGGTCGACGTCGTCATCAACCTGACGGCGGGCATGGGCGGCGACCTCGTCATCGACCCCGTCCAGCCGCTGAAGGAACTCGGCGAGCTGCCCGGCACCGACCTCGTCGGCGGCATCGACCGCCTCCCGCACGTCGAGGACCTGCTCCCCGACATCTGCACCCTCGACTGCGGCTCCCTCAACTTCGGCGACAACCTCTACATCTCGACCCCCGACATGCTCCGTCAGGGTGCCAGGCGCATCCAGGAGCTGGGCGTACGGCCCGAGTTGGAGATCTTCGACACCGGCCAGCTCTGGTTCGCCAAGCAGCTGCTCGCCGAGGGGCTGCTCGACAACCCCACCGTCTTCCAGCTCTGCATGGGTATCCCGTGGGGCGCCCCCGCCGACCCCGGCGTCCTGCAGTCCATGGTCAACATGCTGCCCGAAGGCGCCCAGTGGGCCAGCTTCGCGCTCGGCCGCATGCAGATGCCGTGGGTCGCCCAGTCCATCCTGCTCGGCGGCCAGGTCCGCGTCGGCCTGGAGGACAACCTCTACCTGGGCAAGGGCAACAAGGTGACGAACGCGCAGCTCGTCGAGCGGGCCGTGCAGATCACCGAGAACCTGGGATCGCGTGTCGCCACGCCGGACGAGGCCCGCCAGAAGCTGGGCCTCAAGCCCCGCTCCTGACCCCCGCACCCACCTCTCACCCCCCACGAAGGACCGCTCCATGACCATCACCACCCCCGAAGAAGTCCGCCGCGTCGCCTGTATAGGCGCCGGAGTCATCGGCGGCGGCTGGGTCGCCCACTTCCTGGCCCGCGGGTACGACGTCACCGCCTGGGACCCCGCCCCCGACGCCGAGCAGAAGCTGCGCCGGCTCGTCGGCGCCGCCTGGCCCGCGCTCACCCAGCTGGGGCTCGCCGAGGGCGCGTCGCCCGAGCGGCTCACCGTCGCCGCGAGCCTCGAAGAGGCCGTCGCCGACGCCCAGTTCGTACAGGAGAGCGCCCCGGAGAAGCTGGAGCTCAAGCGGGACCTGCTGGCCCAGCTCGACGCCGCCACGCCCGCCGGAGTCGTCATCGCCTCCTCCACCTCCGGATACCCGATGACCGACATGCAGACCGACGCGGCCACCCCCGGCCGCCTCGTCGTCGGGCATCCCTTCAACCCGCCGTACCTCATCCCGCTCGTCGAGGTCGTCGGCGGCGAGCGCACCGACGCCGACGCCGTCGCCTGGGCCTCCCGCTTCTACGAGATCGCGGGCAAGTCCGTCATCACGATGACGAGCGAGGTGCCCGGCTTCATCGCCAACCGGCTGCAGGAAGCCCTCTGGCGCGAGGCGCTGCACATGGTCGCCAACGGCGAGGCCACCGTCCAGGAGATCGACGACTCCATCACCGAAGGGCCCGGCCTGCGCTGGGCTTTCATGGGCCCCATGCTCACCTTCGCGCTCGCGGGCGGCGAGGGCGGCATGGCGCACATGCTCGACCACTTCGGCCCGTCCCTGAAGTCGCCGTGGACGCGCCTCGAAGCGCCCGAGCTCGACAAGAAGCTGTACGACGCGGTGGTCGCCGGATGCGACGACGCGGCCGCCGGGCGGACCATCGCCGACCTGGTCGCCGAACGTGACCAGGGCGTCATCGACGTACTGCGCGCGACGGGCCGGCTGCCCCAGCAGCGGAAGGACGCCAAGTGACCGACACCACCGCCCGGTTGCCGCTGCTGCACCGGACCGTCCGGCCGGAGTGGATCGACTACAACGGCCATATGAGCGAGGCCTTCTACGTCCTCGTCTTCGGCTACGCCACCGACGCCATGATGATCGAGACCGGCCTGCACGCGGGCTACCGCGAGTCCACCGGCTGCTCCCTCTACACGGTCGAGGCGCACATCCGCTATCTGAACGACGTCGCGGAGGGCTCTCAACTCGTCGTACGCACAACAATGTTGGGCGCCGACGCGAAGAAGGCGCGCTTCACGCACGAGATGTACGTCGTCGAGGGAGAGGGCGACGAGCCCGCGCCGGACGCCGTGCCCGTCGCGACCACCGAGCTGCTCGCGATCCACGTCGACCAGAACGCGGGCCGCGCCACGCCCTTCCCCGACGTGATCCGCGAGCGCCTGACGGGCCTCGTGGAACCGGCCCCCGCATGGGCGGGCCGGTCCATCGCCGAGGTACCGAAGGCGAGTCAGCGCTCCAGCTCCTTGTGAGCGGTCTCCGGCAGACGCAGATACACCGCGGACGAGGCGAGACACAGCACGGCCACGTACACGGGAAACAGCCCCGGGGAACCGATCTCCTTGAACAGGGTGCCCATGTACGGGGCCGTGCCGCCGAATACGGCGACGGTGAGCGAGTAGGGGAAGCCGATCCCGGCCGCCCGCACCCGCGCGGGGAACACCTCCGCGTTCACCGCCGCCGAGATCGAGGTGAAGCCGGTCAGCAGGACCATGCCCGCGCACTGCACCATCAGGAGCGAGGCGAACGAGCCGTTCAGGGAGCGCAGCAGCGGCACGCTCAGAAGCGCGAAGCCGATGCCGAAGAAGAGGAGCAGCGGGCGGCGTCCGAAGCGGTCGGAGAGCAGTCCGCCGACCGGCTGGAGCAGCGCGAAGAACGCCAGCGAGAGGGTGCCGGACAGCAGGGCCTGGCTCTTGCCGATGTCCGTGTTCAGCTCGGCGTACGTCGGCAGATACGACGTCCACGTGTAGTAGGCGATCGTGCCGCCCGCCGTGATGCCGCAGATCAGCAGCGACTGGCGGGGATGGTGGCGCAGGGCGTCGAAGAGGCCGGGGCGGTCGGCCTGTTCCTGGGGCGTCCGGAGGGTCTCGTGCGCACCTTGCCTGATCCAGAAGCCGACCAGGCTGAGCACCGCGCCCACGACGAACGGAAGGCGCCAGCCCCAGCCGTCCATCTGCCCGTCGGAGAGCGTGGCGACGAGCAGCGCCGCGATGCCGGAGGCGGCGAGCTGGCCCGCGCTGGTGGAGACGTACTGGAAGCTGGAGAAGAGCCCGCGGCGGCCGGGACCCGCCGACTCCACGAGGAAGGTCGTCGACGCGGCGAACTCTCCGCCCACGGAGAGCCCTTGGAGCAGTCGGGCGACGACCAGGACGACCGGCGCGAGCACGCCCGCGGACGCGTACGTCGGCGTCAGGCCGACCAGCAGACTGCTGCCGCCCATCAGCAGGATCGTCACCGTCAGCGCGGTGCGCCTGCCGCGCCGGTCGGCGACCGCGCCCATCAGGAGGCCGCCGACGGGGCGCATGAAGAAGCCGACCGCGAAGACGGCGAAGGTGGACAGCAGCGGTACGAGGGAGTTGCCGGAGCCCTTGGGGAAGACCTGGTCGGCGATGTAGGTGGCGAGGAAGGTGTACGCGTACCAGTCGTACCACTCCACGGCGTTGCCCACCGACGCGGCGAGCAGCTGCCGTATGGGGCGGCGGGGCTGGGCGGGGAGCGCGTCGGTCGCTCGGTGTTGCTGTGTCATGATCGCGACCATCCCCCGCCCGGCCCTGGCGCACACGTCCCAAGGGGGCGTACGTCCCATGACGGGTACGCCTGCTGAGGGGCTAACCCGTCGTCGGCCGGTACGCGTACACCGACGTCGCGACGAGGCAGGGGATCGGCGGGATGACCTGGGTGCGCAGGGTGCGGCGACCGGCGTCGTAGTCGACGCCCTCCGCCTCGAACGTGCCGCGGCAGATGCTCCGTTGCGGCGTGGCGAACAGGCTGGTGACCCTGCCCGTGACGGGCTTGCCGTCCAGGGCGCGCTCCAGGTCCACCTGGAGGATCGGCCGGTCCTCGGGCCACAGCTCCTTCGAGGCGTCGTTGGACGCGCAGACGAGGCGCGTGTCGGAGACGAAGTCGCAGCCCTGGATGTCCCGCACCGGCTTGTCGAGGGTGATCTGCCCGGCCTGCGCGAGGGCGCCGCCGGCGGGCGGGGTGGAGGAGTTGAGGAGCGGGGCGGGGAAGACCTGGAGGCGGTCCTGGTCGCCCCATTCGCCCGACACCAGCCACTGGTTGTCGGGGGAGACGGAGGCGAAGGAGTTGTTCAGCTTCTCGCCCGCGTCGAGCCGGTGCTCGTACAGGTAGCGCTTGCCGTCGGGTGTCGTGACGGCGAACATCTTCGACTTCGCGTCGTCGCCGCCCTGATAGGCGTCCACGGTGTGGCCGTCGGCGATGTCCGGGTCGCCGACGTGCGACCAGCCCTTGGTCCGCAGGGCCAGAGGTATCGAGCCGAGCCCCCGGTAGAGCAGGCTGCCGTCGGCGCGGCTCGCCAGGCCCTGGCCGCCGGTGAGGGAGTTGACGCTCGAGCTGCCGGTCTCCTGCCAGCCGCCGGGGGAGCGGGGAGCGTCGGCGGAGGCCCCGGTGGCCATCGTCATCGTGAGGGTGACGGCTCCGAGCAGTGCCGCGGATGCCTTCAAACGTGTCATCGGTGCGCTACCTCCGTGGGGGGTCGATCGCTGCCGGGCAATCGTACGTAACGTGACCTCTGTCGAGCGGTGTTGCTACGGAAGGTGGTTGAGACGTGAAGCTGGTCATTCTCGGCGGTGGCGGGTTCCGTGTTCCGCTCGTGTACGGGGCGCTGCTCGGCGACCACGCCGAGGGGCGGGTCACCGAAGTGGTGCTGCACGACCTGGACGCGGGGCGGCTCGACGCGGTGGCCCGCGTCCTGGCCGAGCAGGCCGTGGGGGTGCCGGACGCGCCGGTCGTGACGGCCACGCGCGATCTCGACGAGGCGCTGCGCGGCGCGGACTTCGTGTTCTCGGCGATCCGGGTCGGAGGGCTTGAGGGCCGCGCGGCCGACGAGCGGGTGGCGCTCGCGGAGGGTGTCCTCGGACAGGAGACGGTAGGGGCGGGCGGCATCGCGTACGGGCTGCGGACGGTGCCGGTCGCCGTGGACATCGCGCGGCGGGTGCGGGAACTCGCCCCCGACGCCTGGGTCATCAACTTCACCAACCCCGCGGGGCTCGTCACCGAGGCGATGTGCCGCTCGCTCGGCGACCGCGTCATCGGCATCTGCGACTCGCCGGTGGGCCTGGGCCGCCGGGTCGCGCGGATGCTGGGCGGCGATCCCGACGAGGCGTTCATCGACTACGTGGGGCTGAACCACCTGGGGTGGCTGCGGGGACTGCGGATCGGGGGACGGGACGAACTGCCGCGCCTGCTCGCGGACCCGGACCTGCTCGGCTCGTTCGAGGAGGGCCGGCTGTTCGGCACGGAGTGGCTGCAGTCGCTGGGCTCGGTACCGAACGAATACCTGCACTACTACTACTTCAACAGAGAGGCGGTACGCGCCTACCAGGAGGCCGAGCAGACGCGCGGGGCGTTCCTGCGGGACCAGCAGGCGCGGTTCTACGAGGAGGTGGCGCGCGGTGACGTCTCGGCCTGGAAGGCCTGGGACGCCACCCGCGCCGAACGCGAGGCCACGTACATGTCCGAGAACCGCGAGGCCGCAGGGGTGGGGGAACGGGCCGCCGAGGACCTCGAATCAGGTGGCTACGAGAAGGTCGCCCTGGCGCTGATGCGGGCCATCGCCCGCGACGAGCGGGCAACGCTGATCCTCAACGTCCGCAACCGCACCACCCTTTCGCCCCTGGACGCGGACGCGGTGATCGAGGTCCCCTGCTCCGTGGACGCCAACGGCGCACACCCCATGACGGTGGCCCCCCTGCCGGACCACGCGACGGGCCTGGTCTGCTCGGTCAAGGCGGTCGAACGCGAGATCCTGTCGGCAGCGGAATCCGGCTCCCGCGCAACCGCGGTGAAGGCGTTCGCGATGCATCCCCTGGTGGACTCGGTGACGGTGGCGCGGCGACTGTTGGACGGGTACCGGGAGGTGCATCCGGGGTTGGCCTACCTGGACGGGGCTGCCTCGTCCAGGTAGGCGGCGCGGCTGACGGGACCCGTCGTCCCGGAGCGGCGTCAGGCGCTCAACGCGCCACCCCCGTCAGCCGGATGTCCCGCGAAGACGCCCCGACGTACACCCCGCGGCGCCCCTCCGGGCGTACCCAGCGGGCGGCTTCCGTGTCCCAGTACGAGATGCGGCGGGCGTCGACGTGGAGGGAGATTCGGTGGGACTCGCCCGGGTGGAGGTCTACGCGGGTGAAGGCGGACAGGGTTCGTGGGGCCATCTCCACCGGTGTGTCGTGCGGGGCGCCCAGGTAGATCTGGGGGACCTCCGCTCCTCTGCGGTGGCCCCGGTTCGTCACCGTGAAGGAGACGTCGTAGCCCGCGCCCGCGCGGCGCACGGAGAGGGCGGTGTAGGCGAACTCCGTGTAGGACAGGCCGTGGCCGAACGGGAAGAGGGGCTCTGTGCCCGCCTTGTCGAAGCCCCGGTAGCCGGTGAAGATGCCTTCGCTGTACGTCACCACTCCGTCGACCCCGTAGTAGCGCTCGGGGTGTGCCGGGTCCAGCGTGGGGTGGTCGGTGTCCTTCTTCGGCCAGGTCACCGTGGCCTTGCCGGACGGGTTCGCGCGGCCGGTCAGGAGATCGGCGGTGGACCAGCCGCCCTCCTGGCCGACGTAGCCGGTGTGCAGGATCGCGTCGACCGCGTTCCGCCACGGCATCGTCGAGGGGCAGCCGGTCGTGAGGACGACGATCGTGCGGGGGTTGGCCTTCGCCACCGCCGCGATCAGCTCGTCCTGGTGCGCCGGGAGCGTCAGCGTGGTGAAGTCACCGCCGCCGCCCACCGATCCGCCCGAGCCGTTGAACGCGAAGACCACCGGGGTGTGCACACGGCCTGCGAGCCGTGCTGCCGCCGTCATCGACGCGGTGCGGTGTTCCGGGGTCACCCAGGCCAATCTGACCTGGACCGGGCCGCGTTCAGCGATCGCCGGGGTCCAGCCGGTGGCCCTGACGACTACCTTGTGGCGTCGGCCGCCGGTGAGTTCGACGGGCTCCGCCTGGCCGTTGTCGAGGCCGTCCGTGGTGGGGACGATCGAGGACCACTTGCGGGCGAAGCTGTCCCGCGCTGCCGCCGCCGTCGCCAGCTCCTTCCCGTCCACGCTCAGCGAGACCGCCGCTCCCCAGCCCTGGATCTTGAGCGCGTACTCACCCGTGGCGGGCGGCACAAGGACACCGGTCCACTCGTGCGTCGTACCGACGGGGAGTGCCTTTTCGCCGACGAAGTCGATCGTCTTGTCCTTGCCGCCGCCCTTGCGGGCCAGGCCCTCGGGGAAGGCGGACGCGGGGACGGCCGTGCCTGTGAGGTCCACCCCCACTTCGTACGCGATCTTGCGCTTCGTCGTGCGGCGCAGCGCCTCCAGCGGGCTGACCAGGCGGTCCTCGAAGCCGTACGCGCGCTCGCCCGAGACCGACGTGGCGACCTGGCCCGCCGTCGGGCCGATCAGGGCCAGATCGCGCAACGCGGCGCGGGACAGCGGGAGTCCGCCGTCGTTGGCCAGCAACACCGCGCCCTGGGTGGCGACTTCGCGGGCGACGCGGGCTCCGGCCCCGATGTCGATCCGCTTCCTCGCGGGTACGCGGCTGCCGTCGAGCATGCCGAAGGCGTCGTACCGGCCGAGGATGCGGGAGACCGCCGTGTCCAGGGCGGCCTCGGGGATGGAGCCGTCCTTGATCGCCTTCTTCAAGGGTTCGCCGTAGAACGAGCCGTCCCACATCTGCATGTCCTGGCCCGCCTCTAGGGCGGCCGTGGAATGCGTGGCGCCCCAGTCCGAGGTGACGAAGCCCTCGAAGCCGAGTTCACCGCGCAGGATGTCCGTGAGCGTGGTCTTCTGCTCGGAGTTCCACTCGCCGTTGAGGTGGTTGTACGCCGACATCACGGAGGCCACCCCGGCGCGCACGACGGCCTCGAACGCCGGCAGATACAGCTCGTGCAGCGTGCGGTCGTCCACGACGAAGTCGTAGGAGTTCTCCGGCTTCTCGCGGTCGAACTCGTGCAGCCGCTGGTTGTTGGCGAGGAAGTGCTTGGCCTGCGCGAGCATGCCCTGCGCCTGCACGCCCTCGACCTGCGCGGCGCCGATCAGACCGTTGAGATACGGGTCCTCGCCCGACTGGTCCTTGTTGCGGCTGAAGAACGGGGTGCGGGACAGCTCGATCTGCGGGGCGAGCAGTACGTCCATCTCCAGGGTGCGGCCCTCACGCCCCATCACCGCGCCGTACTCACGGGCGAGTTCGAGGTTGAAGGACGCGCCGAGCGTGGCGACCGGCGGCAGTCCCGTGGCGGACTTCGTGACGTTCACGCCCGCCGGGCCGTCGGACAGCCGCAGCTCCGGTATCCCGAGCCGCTCGACGCCCGGCAGATAGCCCGCCTGGCCGAGTCTGCGCGGATCGGTGGCGCCGTGCACCAGGCTGATCTTCTCGTCGAGGGTGAGGCGGGCGACGAGCCCCCGGACGCGGCGCGTGGCGGCGGCCGCGCCCGGGGAGGCCGGTGCGGCAGCGGCGGTCTGACCCGTGGCCGCCACGAAGGCGAACGCCGCGGCGCCGCCGCCCAATTGCTTCAGAAGTTCACGACGGGTGCTGACAGGCATGGCGAAATGACCTCCTGAACGCGGCTCTCGGCACGCCGAACCGGCAGGCGGCGCCAAGACCTGAACGCACCGCCCGCTCCAGTGCGGGTCTGTGGGGCCAGAGTCTTGATTGGTTGAACAGTGAAGGTCAAGGGTCGGGAAGGGAAAACTTGGCGAGGCGTTCAGTTTTTGCGGCGCCGCTCATTGCGACCTCGTGAACGCGCGGTCCCGCCGGGAATAGCCGGGCGATCTTGGCGGTCGTCACACGTGAGGAAGTCGTCCATCGACTCGGATCGAGGGAGCACATGTCCAAGGCGTACGCGTTCACCCGGCACGGCGGTCCTGAAGCGGAGGCCTTCGTGGAGCAGCCGCCGCCGGAGCCCGGTCCGGGCGAACTCCTGGTCGCCGTGCGGGCCGCCGGGGTCAACCCCGTCGACTGGAAGCTGCGGGCCGGCAAGCGGAGGCCCGGATCACCGCCCGCCACGTTCCCCGAGGTCCTCGGCAGCGAGATCGCCGGCGTGGTCGAACGGGTCGGCGCCGATGTCACCGGCTTCGCCGTCGGCGACCCCGTCTTCGGCAACCCGGTCACCGGCGGCTACGCCGAGCACACCCTGCTGCCGGTCTCCATCGCCGCGCACAAGCCGGCGGGCCTGACGTTCACGGAGGCCGCCGCCCTGCCCGTCGCGGCGGCGACCGCGTACGACGGTGTGCACCAGCTGGATCTGCCCGCCGGGGCGACGCTCCTGATCACCGGCGTCGGCGGCGGCGTCGGAGTGGCCGCGGCACAGCTCGCACGGCATCTCGGCATCCGGGTCGTCGGCACGGCGAGCGCGGCGAAGAAGGAGTTCGTCGAGTCCCTGGGCGCGATCCACGTGCCGCCGGGCCCCGAACTCGCGGACCGGGTACGGGCCGCGGCGCCGGACGGCCGGGTCGACGCCGTCTTCGACCTGGTCGGCGGCGCGGACCTGGTGACGGTCGCCGAGCTGCTGACCGACCGCTCCAAGCTGATCACGGCGTCCGCCAAGGACACGATCGCCGAGCTCGGCGGCGCCCCGGTGGCGCGGGCCAGGACCGCCGAGGTCCTGGAGGCGGTGGCGCAACTCGCCGTCGACGGCGTGCTGCGGCCCCAGGTGTCGGCGACGTACCCGCTGGAGAAGGCCGACGAGGCGCTGCGGGCCGTGGAGAGCGGCCACGCGCGCGGCAAGATCGTGATCGAGGTGAGCGCGTGAGCGCCGGCCCCGAACTCGCGGACACCGCACGGCGGGCGGCGAACCCCGAACGCCCGCCGGAAGCCCCCGCGCACCCCTTGGACAACCCGGCCCACGGAGCGCTCGCCGGGCCGCACGCCCGGTTCGCCGAGCGCCGCGGCCGCGTCCTGCGCTACCAGCTCGACGTGTCGCCGTGGCTCGCGCTGCCCGACGACCCGGGGCCGCAGGACTGGGCCGACCTGGCCCGCCTCGCCGGACCCGGCGTCGAGGTGCCGCTGCCCGGCGTGCGGGCGGGCATACCGGAGGGCTGGGAGGTGACGTTCGACATGGAGGGCGTCCAGCTCGTCGACGTGTCGGTGGCCGCCGCGCCGGATCCGGAGGCGGTCAGGCTCGGCCCCGACGACGTACCCGACATGCTGGACCTGGTCGAACGCACCCAGCCAGGCCCCTTCCTGCCCCGCACCGTGGAACTCGGCACCTACCTCGGCATACGCCGGGGCGGCGCCCTGATCGCGATGGCCGGGGAACGGCTGCACCCGCCGGGTTGGACCGAGATCAGCGCGGTCTGCACCGACCCGGCCCACCGCGGCCAGGGCCTCGCGTCCCGCCTCGTCCTCGCGGTCGCCCATGGCATCCGGCAGCGCGGCGAGACCCCCTTCCTGCACACCTCGGCCCGGAACACGAACGCCATCCGGCTGTACGAGTCCCTGGGCTTCCGGCTGCGGCGCAGGACGCGGTTCCTGTCGGCGCGGGTCCCGGGCCAGGCGGCGCCGGCAGCCGAGGAACGGCAGCGCCGGCCGCCGGAAAAGAACAGGACGTCAAGCCCTGGCCATTGATAGCTTCCGCATCATGGAACCCATCGGCGAGACAGAGATCCGCGCGTCCTTCGTCAACTGCTCCATGGGCGAGGCCCGCAGGCTCACTCTTCCCGCGGGGTTCGCCGAGACTCCCTGGGACGACCTGGACTTTCTCGGCTGGCGCGACCCCAAGGCCCCGGACCGGGGCTATGTCGTGGCGGAGCGGGACGGCGGGCACGTGGGCATCGCGCTGCGCGCGTCGACCGGCGCGCGCAAGAGCCTGCTCAAGTCCAGCATCTGCTCGGTCTGTGTGACCCCGCAGTCCGGCTCCGGCATCACCCTCCTCGTCGCGCCCCTGTCCGGCCCCGCGGGCCGGCAGGGCAACTCGGTCGGCATCTACGTCTGCGCGGACCTGGCCTGCTCCCTCTATGTACGGGGCGTGAAGACGACGGCGCTGGCCCGCCGGATGGAGGAGAGCCTGACCCTGGAGGAGCAGAACGCCCGCACGACGGCGAATCTGAACGCCTTCCTGGGCAAGGTCCTGGCGGGGGAGCGGGCCACGGCCTGATCGGACCTTCCGATCGGACCTTCCGGTCTGGCCTTCCGATCGGTCCTCCTGGTCAGGCCTTTCCATCGGGCTCTCCGGTCTGGCCTGCCCGTCAGACCTTTCGGGGGTCGACCAGCTGGAGCGTCAGGGCGGCCGACGGCTCGGCGAGTCCCGGCCCGCCCGCCTCGGCCCAGTCGACTATGTCGTCGACCGAGGCGTCGTCCGTGGCGAAGCCGACCCACACCGCCTTGCCGCCCCTGCGCCGCCCTTCCCTCGACGGCTGTACGACGACGATGTTCGCCTGGCCGCAGGGCCCGAGGCAGTCGCTGGTCCGCACCGCGAACCGCCCCGCCGACGCCGCCGCGGCGGCTTGCAGCCGCGCCAGCTGCCACTCGTGGTCGACGCCGGGATTCTTGCGGGAGTTGCCGCAGCAGCAGCCGCGGCAGACGACGAGGGTGCAGGGCCTTGCGGCGGCGGATCCGACGGAAATCACGGGACTCATCCCGTGATCATCGCAGGGCCCGCATCCGGTGATTTCGCAGGGACCGCACGAAGGGGCGGCCCCCGGTCCATTCCGGGAGCCGCCCCTTCGCCGTGCCGCCCGGCGCATCCCCTGCGCCGGGTCCCGCGTCACCGAGTGACCTCGCGGTTGAACACCGAGCGCGACCACAGGTAGCCGAGCACCGCGAGCCCCGTGCACCAGGCGAGCGCGATCCAGCCGTCGTTGCCGATCGAGGTGCCGAGCATCAGCCCGCGCAGGGTCTCGTTGATCGGGGTGAAGGGCTGGTACTCGGCGAACCAGCGCAGGACCGTCGGCATCGAGTCCGGGGTGACGATCGCGCTGCCGAGGAACGGCAGGAAGGTGAAGGGCAGCGGCCCGTTCGACGCGGCCTCGACGGTCTTGGCGCCCATGCCCATCGCGGCGCACACATAGCTGAGGCCGAAGGCCAGGAAGAGCAGCAGACCGAAGGCGGCGATCCACTCCACCGGCGAGGCGTTGGGCCGGAATCCGATCGCCAGGGCGACGCCGGTGACGACGACGAGCACGGCGAAGGTCTGGATGAGGTTGCCGAGGACATGGCCCGCGATGATGGAGCCGCGGGAGATCGACATCGTACGGAAGCGGTTGACGATGCCCTCCGTCATGTCGGTGCAGACCGACACGGCGATCGGGACGGAGCCCGAGGTCGCGGCCATCAGGATGATGCCGGGGATCAGGTAGTTGATGTAGTCGCCGCGGTCGGAGCCCGCGCCGATCCCGGCGCCGATGGCTCCGCCGAAGACGTACACGAACAGCAGCAGCATCAGCAGGGGCATCACGAGGACCGAGACGGTCATTCCCGGATAGCGCTGCATGTGCTTGATGTTGCGGCGCAGCATCGTCATCGTGTCGCGGAAGGCGTACGAGCGGGCCGGGCCGCCGGTCTTCGCCGGGGTGATGGTGAGGGTGCTCATCGGTTCGACTCCTTCTGCGTGGCGGCGGAGGTGGCGGTGGGGGCGACGGTGGCGGAAGTGGTGGTCGGGGCGTTCTGCTGCCCGGTCAGGTTGAGGAACACGTCGTCCAGGTCCGGCGTGTGCACGGTGAGCGACTCGGCCTGTACGTCGGTGCTGTCCAGGGCGTCGAGGATGGCCCGGATGTTGGCGATCGAGCCGTCGCTGGGGATCTGCAGGGTCAGCGACTCGTCGTCGCGGGTGGCGATACCGAAGAGGCCCGCGGCCCTGTCGAGGTGGTCCGTGCCGGAGAACTGGACGCGGACATGGCCACCCGGGACCAGCCGCTTCAGTTCGTCCGCGGTGCCCTCGGCGACCAGCTTGCCGTGGTCCAACACGGCGATGCGGTCGGCGAGTTGGTCGGCCTCCTCCAGGTACTGCGTGGTGAGGAAGATGGTCACGCCCTGGGCGACCTGGTCCCGGATGAGGTCCCACATGACGCGGCGGCTGCGCGGGTCGAGTCCGGTGGTCGGCTCGTCGAGGAAGATGATGCGCGGCTGGGCCATCAGGCTCATCGCCAGGTCGAGCTTGCGGCGCATGCCGCCGGAGAAGGTGGCGGTGTTCTTGCGGGCCGCCTCGGTCAGCTCGAACCGGTCCAGGAGCTCGGCGGCGCGCCGCCGGCCCTCCCGCCGGCTCAGGTGGTGCAGGTCGGCCATGAGGAGCAGGTTCTCCTCGGCGGTGAGCAGCCCGTCGACCGCCGCGAACTGACCGGTGACGCCAATCTGGCGCCGTACGGCGTCGGGGTCCTCGGTGACCTCGTGCCCGCCTACCTGCGCCTGGCCGCCGTCGGCGGAGATCAGCGTGGAGAGGATCTCCACCGTGGTCGTCTTGCCGGCGCCGTTCGGGCCGAGCAGGGCGAAGATCGTGCCCTCCGGGATCCGCAGGTCGATCCCGTCGAGGACCACCTTCTCGCCGTACGACTTGCGCAGTCCGACTGCTGAAATCGCGGCCGGACGGTGGCCGTTGGGGCTGGGGGCGGCGGCCTGGGCCGGTGCCGGGATCGGGGTCGCGGGGTCCATGACGGGGTCCTCTCCTTTACGAAGGGCGCCTCCGTGGCGCCGCTCTCGTTCTCGGTGCCACCAGCATGGCACACGCATGGCGCCATGTCGAGCCATCGTGGCGCCATATGTGCTGCCAAGTGGTGCTGAGGTGTCTGAGCTGGGGCGATGCGAGGGCGGCGATACGCACGAAGGCGCCCCTGCTTCCGGCCCGGAGGTCGGATGCAGGAGCGCCTTGAAGGTGAAGACGGCCCGCTGTGGCCCGCACGGGGCGGGAAGGGTCAGGCGCGGCGGATCACGATGTCGCCCACGCTCGTGCGGCCGTGCACCTCGACCGTCTCCTCGGACTGCTTCGGGCCCTCGGCGGCCCCCATCTCGTTGCGGACGCGGCCCACCTTGGACCGCACGTCGAGCCAGGCCGCGGTGCCCTCGGCGATGCCGATCTCGAGGCCGCCCGCGGAGGTGGCGAGGTCGACCCGACCCCGTACGACCTCGTCGATCCGGATGGCGCCGCTGGCCGACTTGGCGGTGACGGAGGACTCCGCGCGCACGACGCTGATGGACCCGTTGGAGGAGTTCACCCGCAGCTCGCCGCCGACCCGGCCGATCGTGGTCTCGCCGTTGATGTTCTTCACGGTCGCGCCGCCGCCGATGCGGCCGACCCGCACCCGGCCCGCCCCGTAGATGTCGGCCTCGCCCGTCACGAGGTCGACCTGGACGTCGCCGTGCGTGGTCTTCAGGCGTACGTCCGCGGCCTCGTCGAGCTGGATGTCGCCGGTGGCGGTCGTCAGCCGGCAGTCGCCGAGCCGTCCCTCGCCGACGAGGCTGCCGAGACCGGTCCTCGCGTTCACCTCCGAGCCCGCGGGCAGTTCGACGGTCACGTCGACCACGCCGTACTTGCCGAACGGCGAGCGCTTCTTGGGTCCCTTGACGAGCAGTCTCCCGCCCGAGCAGGTGACCTGGGTGTCCTCGGCGGCCTGTACGTCTTGCTTGTTGCCCGGGTCGCTCGGTGCCACATCGACGACGGTGTCGGTGCGCTCGCCCGCGACGATCCGGGCCCGCCCGATCTCGATCTCGACGGTGGCGGAGAGGGGTTCGGGGGTCTCGAACGTAGGCATGGCTGTGCCGTCCTTCGGCTGAGTGGGGTGAGTGGCTGGAACGCGGTGGACGTGCGAGGCGGTGCCGGGTGCGGCCGGGCCCTGGGGCCTGTCCGGCGGATCTTGCCTGGGGCGCGGTGGTCTGGCACGCGCATCTGCGGCGTTGTCGTCAATCAGCATCGCTCCGCGATGCCTCGATCCTCCGCCTTGCGGCTGCACGCACCGGACCGCCGCTCACCGGCAGAGACAAGGCGCCGCTCACAGGAGTCGGCCAGATCCGCCGGACAGGCCCTAGCGGACCCAGCCGGTGAACCCCTGCCCGACTCCGGTGCTCGTGCCGCCCGTCGAGCTCTTGCGGCCGCGGTCCGCCGTGGTTTCGAGCGCGGCGGAGACGGCGCGCACGAGCCAGGCGTTGACCGAGAGTCCCTCGCGGCCGGCGGCTTCCTCGACCCGGACCTTGAGCTGGGCCGGCGGCCGGAAGTTGATGCGTGACGTGGCGCCGTCGTCGACGCCGACGGGGGCCGCCGGGGGTGGCGGTGCCTGCACCGGGGCCTCGGCCTCGAAGGCTTCGGCGCTCGGCGGGGCCGTCACCACGAACTCCGGGTTCATTCCGCGCAGCCGCAGGTCGACCGAGCCGGGCGCCAGGTCACGGGTGACCTCGTCCATCGCGTCGGACAGTGCGTTCAGGAGCGTGAGCCGGGTCGCCGATTCCAGCTGGGCGGTGAGCCGCTCGGCCAGCGCCCGGGCTTCGTCGCCGCCCGTCTCGGCGGCGACCCCGAGCTCGTGCCGGAGATTGTCAACGTACGGAGTGAGGTCCATGACGCAATGCTGACACCACGATGGCGCCATGGCAAGTCACATGGCGCCATCGTGTGCCATGGGGTCTTTCGGGTGGCGCCACGACGGTACGTCCTAGGGGCGGGCCACCCGCAGCAGCAGCGCGTGCAGCGTCTCGCGTTCCTTCTGTGACAGCGGCTCGGTGAGTTCGTCGGTCACCCGGCGGCTCATCGCGTCGCTGTCGCGCAGGTAGCCGCGGCCCGCGTCGGTGAGGACGACGATGCGGCTGCGGCGGTCGCCGGGAGCCGGGCGCCGCTTGACCAGGCCGAGGTCCTGGAGATCGTCGACCAGGCCGACGATGGCGCTCGGGTCATAGCCCAGCGCGGTGCTCAACTCCCGCTGCAGGGCGCCCTCGACGGTGGCCAGATAGCGCAGCAGCGCGTAGTGGCGCAGCCGGAGTCCCGACTCCTGGAGTGCGGAGTTGAAGAGCTGGCCGGAGCGGAGTCCGAGCCGGTACAGGAGATATCCCGTGTCGGCGTGCAGCTCGCGCATCCACGGCTCGTCCGCGTCGACGGGCCGGGCGGGCGTGGCGGTGTCGGGGGTCCTGGGAGCGGTCATGGGTCCAGCATGCCGCATTCTCGATTACGGCGGCAATCATTGACGACAACAATGATTTGTCTTAGCTTCCTTTTCCGGATCGGTCCCGACGCGGTCCGTCGCCATCGGGCGCCGTCGTGCCGCTGGACCGCGCCCGGTGAACTCCCCGTTTGCCGTTGCCTGTTGAAAGGAACCCCGCATGCCTGACATCTCCAGCTCCAGCTCCAGCTCCAGTCCCAGCTCCAGCCCTCGCCCCACCCTCGACCTCACCGGCAAGGTCGCCGTCGTCACCGGCTCCGGCCAGGGCCTCGGACTCGCGTACGCCACCGCACTCGCCGCGTCCGGTGCCGCGATCGTCGTCAACGACATCGACCCCGAAGCCGCCGAGCGGGCCGCCGATTCGCTGCGCGCCGCAGGTGGCCGTGCCGTCGCCGAGGCCGTCGCGGTCGGCACCACGGAAGCCGCCGATCGACTGGTGGCCCGCGCCGTCGGTGAGTTCGGGCGGCTCGACGTGCTCGTCACCAACGCGGGCATCCTGCGCGACCGCGTGCTGTGGAAGATGACGGACGACGACTTCGACGCCGTCGTCGCCACCCACCTCAGGGGCACCTTCACCTGCGCCCGCGCCGCCGCCGTACACATGCGGGAGCGGGGCGAGGGCGGCAGCCTCATCCTGGTCGGCTCCCCGGCGGGGCAGCGCGGCAACTTCGGGCAGACCAACTACGCCGCCGCCAAGGCGGGCATCGCCGCGATGGCCCGCACCTGGTCGATGGAGCTGGCCAAGGCGCGGATCACCGTCAACGCGATCGTGCCGGTCGCGGCCACCGCGATGACCGAGACCATCCCCGCCTTCGCGCCGTACATCCGGGCGCTGAGGGAGCGCGGCGAACCGCTGCCCGGCTTCCTGCGCAAGGGCGAGGGCTTCGGCACGCCCGAGGACTGCGCGGCCCTCGTCCCCTTCCTCGCCTCGGACGCCGCCCGCGACGTGACCGGCCAGTGCGTCGGCATCGGCGGCGACCGCCTCACCCTCTGGTCGCACCCGCAGGAGGTCAACGCGGCCTACGCGGACGGCGGTTGGACCCCGGACGCGATCGCCGACGCCTGGCACACCTCCGTGGGCGGCGCCCCGCAGTCCGTCGGCATCCCCGCGCCGAAGGCGCCTGCCGCGTGAGCGCCGCCCCGATGGACGTGGACGACCTCGTCGCCATCGACGTCCACACGCACGCCGAGGTCTCCGCGAAGGGCGCCGCCTCCCTCGACGACGACCTGCACGACGCCTCGTCCGCGTACTTCAAGGTCGAGGGCAACCGGAAGCCCACGCTGCCCGAGATCGCCGCGTACTACCGCGAGCGGCGGATGGCCGCCGTCGTCTTCACCGTCGACGCCGAGTCCGCCACCGGCACCGAGCCCGTACCGAACGAGGAGGTCGCCGAGGCCGCCGCCGCCCACCCGGACGTGCTGATCCCGTTCGCCTCCATCGACCCGTTCCGCGGCCGGTCGGGGGTGCGGCAGGCACGCCGCCTCGTCGAGGAGTACGGCGTCCGGGGCTTCAAGTTCCACCCGAGCATCCAGGGCTTCTTCCCCAACGACCGTGCCCTGGCCTATCAGCTGTACGAGGTGATCGAGGAGACCGGCGCCATCGCCCTCTTCCACACCGGTCAGACCGGCATCGGCGCGGGCGTTCCCGGCGGGGGCGGCATCCGCCTGAAGTACTCGAACCCGCTGCACGTCGACGACGTCGCCGCCGACTTCCCGCACCTGAAGATCATCCTCGCGCATCCGTCCTTCCCCTGGCAGGACGAGGCCCTCGCCGTGGCCACGCACAAGCCCGGCGTGCACATCGACCTCTCCGGCTGGTCGCCCAAGTACTTCCCGCCGCAGCTCGTCCAGTACGCCAACACACTCCTTCAGGACAAGGTCCTCTTCGGCTCCGACTACCCGGTCCTCACCCCCGACCGCTGGCTAGCCGACTTCGCGAAGCTGCGGATCAAGGACGAGGTCCGGCCCAAGATCCTCAAGGCGAACGCGGCCCGGCTGCTCGGCCTCGGCTGACCGCACCTCGAGGCCTCCGCGCCTCCAGGCCCCCGCGTCTCGACGCCTCCATGCCTCCACGCCTCCCGAAGGGGCAGCACCCATGCGCAACGAGGGAATCGGCTCCTGGCCCGCCCGCCGGGCCCGCAAGACCCCGCACCGCACCGCGTTCCGGTACGAGGACGGCACCGTCTCGTACGCCGAACTGCACGCCCGCACCACTCGACTCGCCCGCGCCCTGCGGGAGTCCGGGGTGCGGCGCGGCGACCGGATCGCCTACCTCGGCCCCAACCACCCCGCCTTCCTGGAGACGTTCTTCGCGGCGGGCCTGCTCGGCGCGGTCTTCGTGCCGCTCAACACCCGCCTGGCCGTCCCCGAACTCGCCCACCAGCTCACCGACTCGGGCGCCGGAACCCTCGTCCACGCCCCGGTGCACGCCACGGCCGCCGAGGAACTGCACACCCTCGCGCCGACCATCCGTACGTACGTCGAAGTGGGCGCACCCTACGAGGAGTTGCTCGCCACGGCCGCCGCCACCACAGCCACGGACCCACTCGACGAACCCGTCACCGGCGACGACGTCAGCATCATCATGTACACCTCGGGGACCACCGGCCGCCCCAAGGGCGCCATGCTCACCCACGCCAACCTCACCTGGAACGCCGTCAACGTCCTCGTCGACGCCGATCTCACCTCCGACACCACCGCCCTCGTCACCGCCCCGCTCTTCCACACGGCGGGCCTCAACATGCTGGCGCTGCCCGTCCTCCTCAAGGGCGGCACCTGCGTCGTCGTCGAGTCCTTCGACCCGGACGAGACGCTCGACCTCGTCGAACTCCACGCCGTCAGCGCGATGTTCGGGGTACCCACGATGTACGAGCGGATGGCGCGCCGCCCGCGCTGGCGCACCGCCGACCTCTCCTCGCTGCGCATCCTGATGTGCGGCGGCGCCCCCGTCCCGGAGCCGCTCATCGCCGCGTACGCCGAACGTGGACTCGCCTTCCAGCAGGGCTACGGCATGACCGAGGCGTCGCCCGGTGTGCTCTTCCTCGACGCCGAACACGCCGTCAGCAAGGCCGGTTCGGCGGGCGTCCCGCACTTCTTCACCGACGTACGCGTGGTGCGCCCCGACCTCACGGACGCGGACACCGGCGAGGTGGGCGAGGTCCTGGTGCGCGGACCCCATGTCATGCCCGGCTATTGGGGGTTGCCGCAGGAGAGCGCGGACGCCTTCGCCGACGGCTGGCTGCGCACGGGCGACGCCGCGCGCCGGGACGCCGACGGGTACGTCACCGTCGCCGACCGCCTCAAGGACATGATCATCTCCGGTGGCGAGAACGTCTATCCGGCCGAGGTCGAGAGCGCCCTGCTCGCCCACCCCGACATCGTCGAGTGCGCCGTCATCGGCGTGCCCGACGAGAAGTGGGGCGAGGTGCCGCGCGCCGTCGTCGTGCTCCGCGAGGGCGCCGCACCCGATCCGGCCGAACTCCTCGCATCCCTCACGGGCCGGCTCGCCAAGTACAAGATCCCGAAATTCCTCGTCACCGCCGCCGAACTGCCGCGCACCGCCTCCGGAAAGCTCCTCAAGCCCGACCTGCGCCGCCGCTACGGCAGCACCGGCACCACCAACTCGCCCCAGGAGAACGCCATATGAGCGCCACCGGCAAGACCACCGCCACCACGGCCACCGTCACCAAGACCACTCCCACCACGACCACCGTCACCGGCATCGACGAGCTCAAGAAGCTCGCCGGAAACGACATCGGTGCCAGTGACTGGATCGAGATCACCCAGGAACGGATCGACACCTTCGCCGACGCCACCGGCGACCACCAGTGGATTCACACCGACCCCGAGCGCGCCGCAACGGGCCCCTTCGGTGCCCCCATAGCCCACGGCTACCTCACCCTCTCCCTCTTCATCCCCCTGTTCACCGGACTGCTCGACGTCCAAGGCGTCACCACGAAGGTCAACTACGGCCTGGACAAGGTGCGTTTCCCCGCGCCGGTCCCCGTCGGCTCCCGCATCCGCCTCGTCGCCCGCCTCGACTCCGTCGACGACGTGAGCGGCGGTGTGCAGATCGCCGTGGACGGCACCGTCGAGATCGAGGGCGGCGCGAAGCCCGCCTGTGTCCTGCGCAGCCTGTCCCGCTTCTACGTCTGACGGCGAGGGCTCACCATGCCAGAGGCCCAACCAGCGCACGGCACAAGCCAGTTGCGCAGAGTCGCACTCTCCGGACTGCTCGGCACCGCCGTGGAGTTCTACGACTTCCTGGTGTACGGGACCGTCGCGGCGCTTGTCTTCGGGGACCTGTTCTTCCCCGAGGCCGAGTCGTCCGTCGGCACCATCGCGGCGTTCGGCACCTTCGCCGCCGGATACGTCGCAAGGCCGCTCGGCGGCATCGTCTTCGGGCACTTCGGCGACCGGCTGGGCCGCAAGTCGATGATGCTCCTGACCATGGTCCTGATGGGCGCCGGCAGCTTCCTCATCGGCTGCCTCCCGACGTACGACACGATCGGCGTCTGGGCGCCCGTGCTCCTGGTCCTGCTGCGCGTCGTCCAGGGCATCGCCATCGGCGGCGAATGGGGCGGCGCCACCCTGATGGTCGCCGAGCACGCGGGGGAGCGGCCGCGCGGACTGTGGACCAGCTTCACGCAGCTGGGCGCGCCGCTGGGGACGGTCCTCTCCACGGCTGTCGTCACCCTTGTCAGCACCCTGCCCGACGACGAGTTCCGGGCCTGGGGCTGGCGGGTGCCGTTCCTGCTCAGCCTGGTGCTGCTCGCCGCCGGGCTCTACATCCGGCTGAGGGTCGAGGAGAGCCCGCTGTTCACCGCCGCCCGCAAGGAGCAACCCACCGCACGCCTCCCGCTCCTCGACGTGCTGCGCAAACCGCGCTCCGTGCTGCTCGCGGCCTGTGTCGGCATCGGCCCGTTCACCGCGCAGTCCCTGATGACCAGCTTCATGATCTCGTACGCCGTCGACTCCGGGTACGCCCGCTCGCAGGTCCTCACCGGAGTGACCGTGGCCTCCTGCACGGCCCTGGTCGTGATGCCGCTGGCCAGCATCCTGTCCGACCGGTTCGGGCGCCGCCCCGTGGTGCTCACGGGCGCGCTGCTCTCGGCGGCCACGGCCTTCCCGGTCTTCGCCCTGGCCGACTCCGGCAGGCCCGGACTGCTGATCCTGGCCTGCGTCATCGGCCACGGCATCGCCCAGTCCACGATGTACGGACCGCTCGGCGCGCTGCTCACCGAGATGTTCGGCACCCGCGTGCGCTACACGGGCGCCTCCCTCGGCTACCAGACCGCGACCCTCCTCGGCGCCGGATTCTCCCCGCTGATCGCGAGCAGCCTGCTCGCCTCGTACGACAGCAGCTCGGCCGTCGCGCTCCTGCTCACCGCCGGTGCCGCCGTCACGGCACTCACGGTGTGGCGGATGCGGGAGACGAGCGGCGCGACGCTCGCCTCGCGGCCCGCCGAACCCCGTACCACGGAAGGAGCCCACTCCTGATGCGTCCACCAACCAGCCCTGCCCGTACGCCGATGAGGGCCGTCACCGGTGTACTCGCCCTCCTCCTCGTGGCCACCGCCACCCCGTCGACCGCGCTGCCCCGCACGCCGTCCGGCCACGTCGAGGGCAAGCTGCCCTCCGGCGCCGCCTACGTCATCGACACCCCCGACCGCTGGAACGGCACGGTGCTCCTGTTCAGCCACGGATACCGCCCCGCCGGATCGCCGAACCCGGCCGTCAACGCCCCGGACGACGAGGTCAGGAAGAAGCTCCTGAAGGAGGGTTACGCCCTCGTCGGCTCCTCGTACGCGACCACCGGCTGGGCCGTCGAGCAGGCCGTGCCCGATCAGCTCGCCGCGCTCGCCGCGCTCGCCGCGCTCGACGTCTTCACGGCGCGGGCCGGGCAGGCCCGGCACACCCTCGCCTGGGGTGAGTCGTACGGAGGTCTTGTCACCACCGCGATCGCCGAGCGGCACCCGGAACGCATCGACGGCTCCCTGTCGATGTGCGGACTTCTCCAGGGCGGCGTCGCCAACTGGAACTCCACGCTCGACCCCGTCTTCGCCCTGCGCACGCTGCTCGCCCCGGACTCCGGGATCCAACTGACCCGATTTGGGGGCCAGTCCGAGGCGAAGACTGCCGCCGACCGACTCGGCGGCGTACTCGAAGCCGCCCAGTCCACCCCCACGGGCCGCGCCCGCATCGCGCTCGCCGCGGCCCTGCACGCCGTCCCCGGCTGGAACGATCCGAAGCAGCCGCGCCCCGCGCCCGACGACTACCCCGCCCAACAGGCCAACCAGTATGCGGCGTTGACCGGGCTGGTCAAGGCGCCCGCTTTCCTCTGGCGGCAGGAGGCCGAACAGCGCGCGGGCGGCAGCATGTCCTGGAACATCGGCGTCGACTACACGGCCATGCTCGCGCGCTCCTCCCAGTACAAGGAGGTCAAGGCCCTCTACAAGGCCGCGGGCCGCTCCCTGGGCGCCGACCTCAACGCCCTCGCCGCCGCGCCCCGCATCGAGGCCGACCCGTCCGCCGTCCGCTACATGACACGGAACATCGCCTTCACCGGCCGGCTCACCAAGCCCCAGCTCACCCTCCACACCACGGGCGACGCCCTCATCCCGGTGCGTGCCGAGAGCGCCTACCGGGACAGGGTCAAGGCTGCGGGCCGGGCGCCGCTGCTGCGTCAGGCGTACGTCGACAACGCGGGGCACTGCACCTTCAGCCCGGCCGAGCAGCTCGCCGCCGTGCACACCACGGAGCGCCGCGTCACGACGGGCCACTGGGGCGACACCTCACCGGCCGCGCTCAACGCCGAGGCGCGGCACGCCGATCCGACGACGGCCGCGCGCTACGAACGCTTCAGGCCGGGCCCGTACCCCCGCACGTCCCGTCCTCCAGCCCACGGCCGTCCACGGTGAGCGCCCGGGCAAGCCGCTCCAGATAAGCGCGGTACAAGCCCACGAAGTCGATGCCGCCCTCAGCGATCGCCCACTGCACCTGCAGCCCGTCCGACACGGCGAGGATCTCGCGGGCCACGCCCTCCGCATCGGCGTCGGCCACCAACTGCCCGGCCTCGAAGGAGCGTTGCAGCACGGCCGCCAGGGACCCCGCGACCCGTTCGTACCGCTCGGCGAAGTACGTGTGCGCGGGGTGCGCCGGATCGGAGGCCTCGGCGGAAAGGCGGGTGAACAGCTGGATGAGGCCCGGCTGGGTGAGGTTGTACTCCGCTAGGGCGAGCATCTCGCGGAAGAGCGCCCGCGCGTCGGCGCCGCCGGAGTCCGGGTGCAGCCGCCCGAACGTACGCACCGTGCGCTCGTCCCTGGCCTGCAGCACCGCCATCAGGAGGCGCTGCTTCGAGCCGAAGTGGTGGGTGATGACGGTCGCGGACGTGCCCGCCCCGGCGGCGACCTTCGCCAGCGAGGAGTTCAGATAGCCGGACTCGGCGAAGAGGGCCAGCGCGGCGTCGATGATGGCCGCACGGCGTGCGTCGGCGGCGGCGTACTGCCCGGTGGGACGGTGACGGGGGCGGGGGCTGTGCTCCATCGGGCGAGGTTAACCGCCCGCTGCCCTTGGCCGCCCGCTACCGCATCCCCTCGTACACCGCCCCCACCAGATGCACGCTCCGGAGGTCCTCCCCGGACGTCCCGGCGCCCATCCGGTTCATCACGTACGCGTACGCCACCCCGTTCTCCGGATCGGCGAACGCGTACGAACCGCCCATGCCCCCGTGGCCGAACGCCCGGGGATTGGGCCCGCACTGGCCGAACATGTTCAGCATGTAGCCGAGTCCCCACTCCCACCGCGCGCCCAGCGACGTCCCCGCGGCGAACACCAGGTCGGGTTCGTCGGGGTCGCCCTGGCGTGTCCGCAGCCGGTCAAGGGCCGCCTCGCCGACCAGCTCGCCCGCGCCCAGCGCCGCGTACACCGTCGCGAGTCCCCGCGCGGAGGCGTGCCCGTTGGCCGCCGGAATCTCGGCGCTGCGGTAGGCGGCGCTGTTCACGCCGCCGACCGGCAGATACTGCAGCGCCAGCGTGACGGCGGCCAGCGGATCGGCGTCGAGGGAGCGCACCGGAGGGGGCGGCGGCGCGTACAGGCTGCTCGGCGGCCCCGGCGTGGGCAGCGGCCGCGCCATGTCCGCGCAGCGCGCGTGCTCGCTCTCCGGAGTGCCGACGTACACATCCGCGCCGAGCCGCCGCGTCACCTCCGTGCGCAGGAAGGTGCCGAGCGAGACCCCGGTGATCCGGCGCACCACCTCGCCCACCAGATAGCCGTAGCTCACGGCGTGATACCCCTGCGCCGTGCCCGGCTTCCACCAGGGACGCGTCGCGGCGAGCGCCGCGCACACCTTGTCCCAGTCGTACAGATCGTCCGACGTCATCGGTTCGCTCGGCGCGATCACCCCGGAGCGGTGGCAGAGCAGCCAGCGCACCGGAATGTCCGCCTTGCCCTCCTGTGCGAACTCCGGCCAGTAGCGGGCCACCGGCGCGTCCAGGTCAAGCTCGCCCCGGTCGGCCAGGATGTGCGCGCACAGCGCGGTCATCCCCTTGGTCGTCGAGTAGACGTTCACCAGCGAATCGCGCTCCCACGCGCGCGTGCCCGTCCTGTCCGCGTCGCCGCCCCACAGGTCGACGACGAACTCCCCGCCGACCGTCACCGCGACGGCCGCCCCGAGTTCGCCGCGCTCGGCGAAGTTCCGCTCGAACTCCTCGCGTACGCCCTCGAATCCGGGGGCGCAGGTGCCATGGACGCGCACGGTCATGACTCTCCTCGCTCGCTGTGTCCGCCGATCGCGGGCGGTGTCCGCCGACCCGCCGCATCCTCCCGCATGGTTGCCCCCGGCATCCAGTGTCAGGACGGGACCGGCACGACCGACCGCCCGGACCGGCATTTGTGTCCCACGCACCAGAGGTTGGACTTCTCTTCACATCCAGGTCACGGGCCCTTCCCCCGCGCTTGCTCCCCTTGACACACTTCACCCGCCCGCGTCCCCCACACCCCACGAGGTCGAATCAACCCATGCCTGAAATCAATCGGCGCCGCTTCATGCAACTGGCCGGTGGCACCGCGGCCTTCGGTTCGCTCTCGCAGAGCATCGCCCGCGCCGCGTCCCTGCCCGCCCGGCGCCGCTCCGGCTCCATCGAGGACGTCGAGCACATCGTCGTCCTGATGCAGGAGAATCGGTCCTTCGACCACTACTTCGGCGCCATGAAGGGCGTACGCGGCTTCGGCGACCCGCGCCCCGTGACGCTGCCCAGCGGGAAACCGGTGTGGAACCAGTCCGGCGGCGGCAAAGAGGTGCTGCCCTTCCACCCGGACGCCGAGGACCTCGGCATGCAGTTCATCGCCGGCCTCGACCACGACTGGGCCGGCGGCCACAGCGCGTTCGGCAACGGCACGTACGACAACTGGATCGCCGCCAAGTCCGAGCGCACGATGGCGTATCTGACCCGCGAGGACATCCCGTTCCACTACGCGCTCGCCGACGCGTTCACCATCTGCGACGGCTACCACTGCTCGTTCATCGGGGCCACGGACCCCAACCGCTACTACATGCTGTCGGGCCACGTCGGCAATGACGGCAAGGGCGGCGGCCCGGTCCTCGGCAACCAGGAACTGGGCTACGACTGGACGACGTACGCCGAGCGCCTGGAGCAGGCCGGGGTCTCCTGGAAGGTCTACCAGGACATCGGCGACGGCCTGGACGCCGCGGGCAAGTGGGGCTGGATCGACGACGCCTACCGCGGCAACTACGGCGACAACTCGCTGCTCTACTTCAACAAGTACCGCAACGCCAAGCCCGGCGACCCGCTCTACGACAAGGCCCGCACCGGAACCAACGTCAAGGCGGGCGACGGCTACTTCGACGTCCTCAAGGCGGACGTGCAGGCCGACAGGCTGCCGAAGATCTCCTGGATCGCCGCCCCCGAGGCGTTCTCCGAGCACCCCAACTGGCCGGTGAACTACGGCGCCTGGTACATCGCGCAGGTCCTGGACGCGCTCACCTCCAACCCCGAGGTGTGGGGCAAGACGGCCCTGTTCATCACGTACGACGAGAACGACGGCTACTTCGACCACATCGTCCCGCCGTACGTCCCCAAGGGCGCCGACCAGGGCAAGTCGACGGTCGACACGGCGCTCGACTACTTCCCCGGCAACGCGCAGTACGCCGCCGGACACTACGGCCTCGGCCAGCGCGTCCCGATGCTCGTCGTCTCCCCGTGGAGCACCGGCGGCTATGTGAACTCGCAGGTGTTCGACCACACCTCGATCCTCCGCTTCATGGAGAAGCGCTTCGGCGTCCAGGAGCCGAACATCTCGCCGTGGCGCCGCGCCGTCTGCGGCGACCTGACCTCGGCCTTCGACTTCGCGGGCAAGGACACCGACCCCGCCGAACTGCCCGCCACCGGCGCCTACGAGCCGCCGGACCACGAGCGCCACCCCGACTACGTGCCCAAGGCGCCCGCGAAGGGGACCCTGCCCAAGCAGGAGTCCGGCTCCCGGCCCGCCCGCGCGCTGCCGTACGCCCCGCTGGTGGATGGCGCGGGCACGCCCGCCGACGGGAAGTTCACGCTGACCTTCGGCGGGGGAGACGCGGCGGGCGCCTGCTTCCACGTCCGCTCGGGCAACCGCACGGACGGCCCCTGGACGTACACGACGGAGGCCGGCAAGACGATCTCCGACACCTGGAACACCGCGTACTCGAAGGGTGTGTACGACCTGTCGGTGTTCGGCCCGAACGGCTTCCTGCGCACCTTCCAGGGGCCCGGCAAGACCGCGGGCCCCGAGGTCACCGCCCGCCACGACAAGGCGACCGGCAACCTCAAGGTGACCCTGCGGAACGCGGGCGCAGCCGACGTGAACCTCACCCTCACCAACGCCTACGGCGGCGAGCCGCAGACGTTCAAGGTGAAGGCGGGCGGCACCGTCGAGCACACCGTCGACCTGCGGGCGGGCAAGCGCTGGTACGACGTCACGGTGAAGTCGGACGCGGACGCCACGTTCCTGCGCCGCCTCGCCGGGCACGTCGAGAACGGCGAGGCGGGCGTCAGCGACCCCGCGATCGCCTCCGCCTGACGGACGGGCTCACGACGGGGTCGCCGGCGGAGCGCTACAGCTCCGGCGGCGGCCCCCACGCCCCCAAGTCGGGCCGTCCCCACGGCAGTCCGGCACGCTCGCAGGCAAGCCGCAGCTCCTCGGGGTCGGGGACGTTCAGGGTCTCCTTGCGGATGACCTGGCCCGTCGGCGACCAGACGAGCAGCGCCTCGACGCCGTTGTCGTGGTCGTCGACACCGATGCCACCGATCGCCGGGCGGGGATGCTCCCACTCGGCCTTGCCGCGTCCGCCGTCGGCCGCCATCCGTACGCCGCTGCGGCCGAGCACCAGCGCGGGCCGCCGCCGGTCGTAGACCCAGCCGCCGAGCGCGCCGACCGCCGCACCGGCGGGGACGCCCCAGGCCGCCCAGCTGAGGCCGCTGTCGAAGAGGTAGCGGAGCTTGAAGGCGAGGACGCCCATGACGACGACGCCCGCGACGACTCCGGTGATGTAGTACCACTTGCGGGTGCCGCCGGGCATGCCGACGGTCACGTCCACGGCTGCTTGCGGGGGAACGGACTGCGGCCGCACCGGCGCCGTCGGTGCCGAAAGCCCCGCGAACGCCGCCGACTCGTACGCGTCCCGCTCCGGATCGCTCACCGGATACCCCAACGCCCGTGCCTGGTCCCGCAGTTCGCTCCGGGAGACCCGCAGCGCGCCGAGCGGCGCGTGCAGCAGCTCCTCGCCGCCGGAGCCGCGCAGGCGCAGCCACGGGTGGCCGGAGCGGGTGTGCAGCTCCAGGCCGCCGATCTCCGCGCGCGGGATGCGGATCGCGCCCTGCTCGCCCTCCCAGCCGACGTGGTCGACGCCGAGCGCGAACCGCGCCTCGGGCAGCACCTGGTGGGGCAGGAAGCCCGGGTTCACGTCGTAGGCGCTGCTGTGCGGCTGGTCCACGACGACCCGGTAGCCGCGCGAGCGCAGCACGGCGAGCAGCTCGTCCGGCGGGATGTCACCGGAGTAGGCGGTGCCGACCAGCGCCAGGTCGTGGCCGTAGAACTGCGTGATCAGCGAGACGCTGACCTTGCCGTCGCCCAGGTCGCGGGTCAGCTCGGTGGGCACGATCCCGGCGATCGAGGTCGCGGGCAGCTCGGTCGTGCCGAACCACGGGTCGCGGACGGTGATGCCCTGCGGGCTCACCGTCCAGTGCGCTGGCGGGGTGCGGAGCACGTTGTGGAGGGAGCCCGCGGCCCACACCAGGACGGCCATGGCGAGCGCGCTGATCAGCGCCACCCGCCCCTCGACGGCGTCGTCCGACGGCATGGCGGCGACACCGAGCCCGACGAGCCCCACGATGCAGAACGCGATCCGCCGCCCCAGCTTGCGCGTGCGCACGTCGGGTTCGGGGCGGCTCAGCTCGATCGGCCCGGTCGCCTGCGCGGGCAGCGGGCCCTCCGCCGCGGCCGAGAGCAGTGCGGCCTCGCGCCGGGCGAAGCCCGCCTCACGGGCGGCCGCGTTGCCCTCCGGCTCACCGGGGCCGTCGAAGAGCTGGAGCGGGGCGCCGAGCCGCCGGGTGGTGACCCAGAAGGGGAACATCGCGATCGTCATGTCCTCCAGGCCCATCGCGCAGAGGTTGCCGACCTTGGTCGAGCCGTAGTCGGTGGGCGCGCGCACCTCCAGGGCCATCGCGCTCAGGAGCAGCGGGCGTTCCCGCGAGAAGGAGTACGTCGCCGTGGCCTTCCCCGAACGCAGCCGCTCCAGCCCCACGCCGCTCAACCGCCAGACGGTGTCCGCCCGCAGCTGCGGCCGGAGCGCACCGATGAGCCAGCCGAGCAGGGCCGCGGCGAGCGGGATCAGCGTACGGACGAGAGTGTCGTCGGCCAGCAGGTACGCGAGGACTCCGGCGGCGAGCGCGGTCAGCGGAGGCATCCACCAGGGGGCGAAGACGTTCCGCGGCCGATTGGACTCGATGAACGGTCCCGTGACCTGTGCCGCCGCGTCCCGTCGCGCCGTCGAAGCGCGTGCTGATCCCATGTCATGCCTCCCCGTGAGTGGACCGAGCCTCCCGTCGTAGTCGGGAGCACGTCAAATCCCGTGCGGCGACTAGATGAGGCCGACGTCACAGGACCCGCGAAGGGCTGGCGGACCGCCCCGTCCATCGGGGTACTGTGCCCCGGTGACAACGCATTCGAACACTCCTGCAGGCTGGTATCCGGACCCCCAGGGCGCACCCCAGCTGTTGCGCTGGTGGGACGGCTCCCAGTGGACTCAGCACACCAGCGCGGACCAGCAGGGCGGCGGCCAGCAGCCGCAGGCCCAGCAGGCCCAGCAGGTCCCGCAGCAGGCGCAGCCGGCTCAGCCGCAGCCGGCGCAGGGCCAGTTCGGCCAGCAGCAAGGACAGTTCGGGCAGCAGCAGGCGCAGCCGCAGGGTCAGTACGGCCATCCGCAGCAGGGCGTGCCGCAGGCCGACCCGGCCAAGGTGCAGCGTCAGGTGCAGCAGCAGGCGGGCGTCGCGCCCAGCGCGCAGGGCGGTGGCACGCTGTTCACCGAGCCGGTCCTGGTGGTGAACCAGAAGGCGAAGCTCATCGAGCTGACGAACGAGTACAGCGTGATGGACCAGTCGGGCAACGCGCTCGGCTCGGTGGTCCAGGTGGGCCAGAGCACGCTGAAGAAGGTCGCGCGCTTCGTCGCCAGCGTCGACCAGTTCATGACGCACAAGCTGGAGATCCGCGACGCGTACGGCCAGCCGGTGCTCCAGCTGACCCGGCCCCGCAAGTTCATGAAGTCGCGGGTGATCGTCGAGCGCGCGGACGGCCAGCCGATCGGCGAGATCGTCCAGCAGAACGTGATCGGGAAGATCAACTTCGCGATCGAGGTGAACGGCCAGAAGGCCGGTGCGATCAAGGCCGAGAACTGGCGCGCCTGGAACTTCTCGATCGTCGACCACGCGGACAACGAGGTCGCCCGGATCACGAAGACCTGGGAAGGCCTCGCCAAGACGATGTTCACGACGGCGGACAACTACGTCCTGCAGATCCACTACCAGCTGCCCGAGCCGCTCCTGAGCCTGGTCGTGGCGACCGCGCTGACGGTCGACACGGCGCTGAAGCAGGACTCGCGCGGCCTCGGATAACGGGATCCGGCGTACTGCTAGAGCTTCACCGCGGAGGGCTCCGCCTGGGCCGGGATGGACGGGAGGAAGTCCTCCGTCGGCGTTTCCGGGGTGGCCTCGGAGTGCGGTGAGCGGGTCAGGACCACCACGCCGTACGCCGCGAGCCCCGCGCCGGCCGCCGCGAGGAGCAGTCCTGCCACCCCGCCCTGCAGCCGCTCCCCGAGCAGGGTCACGCCGATGAGCGCGGCCGCGATCGGATTGGCGAGGGTTACCACCGCGAGCGGAGCGCCCAGGCCTCCCCGGTACGCGGTCTGGGAGAGGAAGAGGCCGCCCACGGCGAACGCGGCGACGAGCAGCGCCACGACGATCACCTGCGGGCTGAGCAGCGGGCCCGAGCGGTCCGTCACGGCGACCGTCACCGTCTGGGTGAGCGCCGACGCGACACCGGACGCGAACCCGGAAGCGGTCGCGTGCCGCAGCCCCGGCCGGGTGCCCGGCCGGGAGAGCACCCCGATGACCGCCATGGTGATGCCCGCGACGGCCAGCGCCTCCGGCAGCTTCAGCGTGTCGTCGGGCGCGGGCCCGGACGCGGTCAGGAGCAGCGCGCCGAGCCCGATGAGCGTGAGCCCCGTGCCGCGCCACTCCAGGCGGGTGACCTGCCGCCCCGCGAGCCGCGCGCCCAGCGGCACCGCGGCGACCAGCGTGAGCGCGCCCAGCGGCTGCACCAGGGTGAGCGGCCCGTACTTCAGGGCCGCCACGTGCAGCAGCGCGGCGGACGCGTTGAGCCCGACCGAGGACCACCAGGCACCGCTGCCGAGCAGCCGGAGGCCGCCGTTTCCGGTGGCGGAGATCCTGGCGGCGAGCCGTTCCTGGGCGACGGCGGCGGTGGCGTACGCGGCGGCGGAGACGAGGGAGAGCGCGACGGCGAGCAGCGTGGCGTTCACCGGCCGGCTCCTGAGGCGGCCGGCTCGCGCGCGGGGGCGTGCCCGCGGACGACGAGGGAACGTCCCGGCGGGGGCAGCCTGAGCACGGCGAGCGCGATGCCGAGCAGCGCGGTCACCACGATCGCGTCGAGCCAGTAGTGGTTGGCGGTGCCGACGACCACGAGCAGCGTGATCAGCGGATGCAGCAGCCACAGCCACCGCCACCGCGAGGTGGTCGCGACGATCAGGCCGACGGCGACCATCAGCGCCCACCCGAAGTGCAGCGAGGGCATCGCCGCGAACTGGTTGGCCATCGAGTCCGTCTGCGGAGCCGCGCCGTACACCGTCGGCCCGTACACCTGACCCGTGTCCACGAGCCCCGCCGCGTCCAGCATCCGGGGCGGCGCGAGCGGGAACGTGAGGTGCAGCACGAGCGCCGCCGCGGTCAGCGCGGCGAGCACCCTGCGGGCCCAGACGTAGTGCCGGGGCCGCCGCAGATAGAGCCAGACCAGGAACAGCGCGGTGGCCGGGAAGTGCACGGTCGCGTAGTAGGTGTTCGCCATGTGCACCAGCGAGTCGCTGCCGAGCAGCCAGCCCTGGACCGTGCCCTCGCCCGGCAGGTGCAGGGACCGTTCGGCGTCCCACACGTGATGGGCGTTGCGGAAGGCCTCGCCGGTGTGGCCGTTGGCCAGCTGCCTGCCGAATTTGTAGACGAGGAAGAGTCCTGCGACGAGGAGGAGCTCGCGGACGAGGGGCGGTCGGGCAGATGTGTCGGGTTTCCCGACGGCTATGTCTGACTCCCGGACGGATATGTCCGGTTCCCTTTCGGCAGGCTCGGTTCGGGATTCCATCCCCCGGCCCCTTTACGTGACGACTGGGTGGTGCGGGTGGTGAGTGGAGGTTCGCCCCACTTGGTGAGCGGGGATCGCCCACTCATCGATACGCCAGTGTACCGATACGCGAGTGTACCGATACGCCACCGTACCGGTACACTGGCGTATCGATAGGGGCTGATTCGCCGGGACCGATGAAGCCGCCGCATCGAGGAGAAGAGTCATGACGTCGCGGGACCAGGCACCAGACGCAGCGACAGCAGCCCCCGTGGGGGCGGCGGATCCGGCGGGCTCGACGCGCCGCTCAAAGATCACACCCGAGCGTGAGCAGGAGTTCTACGACGCGGTCCTCGACCAGCTCCGCGAGTGCGGCTACGACGCCGTGACGATGGAGGGCGTGGCCGCGACCACCCGCTGCAGCAAGTCCACGCTCTACCGCCAGTGGAAGACCAAGCCCCAGTTCGTGGCGGCCGCGCTGCGCGCCAACCGCTGTGTGCGGTTCGCGGGCATCGACACCGGCTCGCTCGCGGGTGACCTGCGCGAGGCGGCCCTGGCGGCGGGGGAGTGGTCGAGCCAGGACTCGATGCTGGTGCAGGCGCTCAGCCACGCGGTCCTCCAGGACGCGGACCTGCAGAGCGCGCTGCGGGAGGCACTGGTCGAGCCCGAGACGAAGGCGCTGGAGGAGATGGTCGGCCGGGGCGTGGCCCGCGGCGAGATCGCGGCGGACCATCCGGCGACGAAGTTCATCACGGCCCAGCTCATCGGGGTGGCGCGGGTGCGCCCCGTCCTGGAGGGCAAGCCGGCGGACAGGGAGTATCTGTCGCGCTTCGTGGAGGCGTGCGTACTGCCCGCCCTCGGGCTGACCGACCCCCACTGATCGTGGACCGGGGCCACCTGGATGACCGGCCCCGATCTGCCCGCGCCGCGCCGCACCGTGGGGACGGGGGTGGCGTGGCCCTCGCCGGGCGGGCCGGAATCATGCAGTGTTCCGGCCCGCCCGGCCAAGACTCCCCGGAGCGGCGCCCCGCGCGTCAGACCTCCTGGCCGTTGCCGCCGCCCTCGGCGGCCTTGATCCCCTTGGTGATCTCGTCCATCACGGACACCTTCGGCGCCTTGTCGTTGACGTCGATGCCGAAGCGCACGATGACGAGCCGGGACTTGTCGGCCGGCGACGGGAACGCGAGCGACTGGACGTATCCGTCGTCGCTCTTCTCCGTGACCGCCTTCCAGCGCACCAGATAGCCCTTCTGGCCCGCGACCGTGACGGCCTTGGACTCCAGCTCCTTGTGCGAGGTGATCTTGCCGTAGGTCTTGCCGCCGTAGGACTCCTTGGCGTTGTCGGCGATGTCCGCCTTCGCGGCCGCCTCGGCCGACTTCTCCTTGATCTTCAGCTCCGACGCGGGGATGGAGTAGGCGCCGCCGCGGGTGCAGGTCTTGGAGGTCTCGCCGGGGCACGGGTAGGGGTCCACCGTCACCGAGGCGCCACCGGTCCGGCCGCTCTGCCCGGTCCACTCGTCGGGGACGGGAAGACTGATGCCGCTGAGTACGTCGGTGGCGTACCCCTCCTCGGCCGGCGGGGCGCCGGGGGGCTCGGACGAGTCGGGGTTCTGCGGGTCCTGGGGGTTCTGCGGGTCCTGGGGCGTGCCGGGCCGTGAAGGGGCGGAGGACGAGGGCGACTTGGCCGCGCTGTCGCTGTCCCCGTCGTCATCGGCGGTCAGGAAGTACACACCGCCGCCGATGCCCGCGAGGACGACGAGGGCCACGCCGACGGCTATGCCGGTGCGCAGGCCGCGGCGCGGGGCCACGGGCTGCCCTGGATAGCCCGGGTGGTGCGGGTAGGCGGGCGGATGGGCGGGCGGCGCCCCGCCGAACCCGGTGGCGGCACCCACCGGTCGCACCTGGTCCGTCCACACGTTTCCGTCCCACCAACGCTCGGTGCGCGGACCGTCAACTGTCTGTCCGGGGTCGGGGTACCAGCCGGGAGGGGTTACCTGGGTCATGGGCGTCAGGGTATGAGCATTCGGTTAGAACGGGATGAGAGGGGGCGGGTACGGGAGCTATTGGGCGGCCCGGCTGCGGGAATTGGCCGCTTCCGTGGGGGCGTTGGCGCGGTCGTAGGCGTCGGCGGAGCGGAGCAGGGCGGTGCGGGCCGAATCGGGCTGGTCGGCGATCTCATGGGCGGCGGCGAGCTCGTGGTAGCCGAGGCCCGCCCCGTACCAGTCCCCGATGTCCATGCACATGGCCACCGCCTTCACATAGGCGTCGATGGCCTCCTCGACACGGCCCGCCGTGCGCAGCTCGCCGCCGAGGTTGTGCCAGGCCCTGCTCTCGCCGCCGAGGTCGCCGACCTGCTGGTACAGGTGCAGGGCGTTGGTGTGGGCCTCGACCGCGTCCGCGTTGCGTCCCGCCTTCCCGAGCGCGATGCCCAGGTTGTTCCACGAGGTGGCCTCGCCCCTGACCTGGCCCTCGCTGCGGAACAGGTCCCCGGCATGGGTGTGCGCCTCGATGGCCTCCTGCTGCCGGCCCGCACCGCCCAGCGCGTTGCCCAGATTGTCCCAGGCCGCGGCCGCGCCGCGGGGATCGTCGACGGCCTCGTACAGCTCGGCGGCGAGCTTGCCGGCGTCGACGGCCTCCTCGATCCGGCCCTGCTCGCGCAGGGCGATGCCCACGAGGTTCCACGCCCCGGCCAGGTCGGCGTCGTTCTCGGTGCGCTCGGCGGCCCGTTGCGCACACCAGCCGACGGTCATCATGTCCTCGAAGTGCCGCCGCCAGTCGAGATAGCCCCACAGGTTCAGGGCGAGGCTGATGGCTGTGGGCGCGTGCCGGTCGTGCCCGGCCCACTGCGCCGCGGCCACGAGATTCGCCCGCTCCGCGTCCAGCCAGTCCAGCGCCTGCGTACGCCCCTCGAACAGCCCGGGATCCGGGTCCCCCAGCATCCGCTGCAGATGGTCGTCGGCGACCACCGTCCAGTCCCGGTAGTAGTCGAGCAGCCGCGCACGGGCCGCCTCCGCCTCCTCGGTCGCCCACTTGTCGCCGGCGCCGAGCCGCGCCCCGTACGCCCGCACCAGGTCGTGCAACCGCCACCGCAGCTCGCCCGCCTGCTCCTGCACCGGCGTCACGAAATGCGCGGAGGCCAGCTCGTCCAGGAGCCAGAGCGCCTGCGCGGAGGACAGATCGGCCAGCGCCGCCGCCGCGTCCGTGCCCACCTCCGCGGTCGGCGCCAGCGAAAGCAGCCGCAGCAACCGGGCCTGCGGGCGCGGCAGCCGGTCGTACGACACGTCGAAGACCGGACGCAGCGCGAGTACGTCGGTGGGGTCGGCGGCGGCGCGGATGTCGGCGACCAGCGAGGCGATGCTGCGGTGGCGCCGCTTGCGCAGCATCGAGGCGGCGATCTGCAGGGCGAGCGGATGGTGGCCGCACACGGCGGCGAGTTCGGCCAGCGCCCCCGGCTCCCGCGCCGGGCGGTCGTCCCGGTCGTCGCTCAGCCGCAGCGCCAGGGCCAGCAGTTCGGCGGCGGCCTCGGCGGAGAGCGTGTCGAGGTCGATCAGCCGCGCCGGAAGGGCGGTCAGCCGGTCGCGCGAGGTGATCAGGACGCGGTGCTGCCCCGCTCCGACGCCCGGCAGCAGCGCGGTGATCTGCGTCGCGTCGGACGCGTTGTCCAGGAGGAGCAGCAGGGGCTGCCGCTCCTGGGCGAGCAGGGTCCGGTAGAGGGCGTACTGCGCGGCCGTCGTCTGCGGCAGCAGCGCGCCGCGGACCCCCAGCGCGTCGAGCAGCGCGAGGACCGCCTGGTCCGCGGTGACCGGATTGTCGTCGTACCCGCGCAGATCGACGAAGAGTGTGCCGCCGGGGAACCAGCCCTCGATGTCCGCGTGCTGGGCGGCGTACAGGGCGAGCGAGGTCTTGCCGATGCCGCCGAGTCCGGAGACGGCGCAGATGACGACGGGCAGCCCGGTGTCCGCGCCGGTCGGGTCGAGGACCGGCAGGAGCCGGGCCAGGTCGCCGTCCCGGCCGGTGAACCCGGCGGGCGGCGCGGGCAGCGAGGAGGTGGCGACCGGCACCGGACCGTGGTGGTAGTGGTGCTGGTGCAGGCCGCCCTCGACCTTGCCTATGACGCTGTCGTTGAAGGTGCCGCCGCCGAAGTCGGGGTGGTCGCCGCCGTATGTCGTGGTCACCCCGTCACGCCCCAGGTCCGTTCACGATCTTCCCGACGACCGGGCCGTTGAAGGTGCCGCCGCTCATGTCGATGTGGTCGCCGCCGTACCGCCGTGACGGCACCGCGGCGTCGCGGTCCGGCGGGAGCACCATCTCGCGGACGACCGCCACCGCGGCCTCGGCCGCGTTCCGCGCGGCGAGCTGCTGGTTTCCCGCGGCGTCGGCCGCGGCCTTGCCCGCGTCCGCCTTGTCGCTGATCCCGCGGACGATGAGGGCGCCCAGATCCCCGGCGAGATGCGCGGCGTGCGCGACGCCGCTGCCCTCCATCTCGATGGCTACGGCGTCGTTGTAGTGGGTGCGCACATGCTCGGCGATCGCGGACGACGCGTCGGCGAGGACCACGTCCCCGACGGCGATCGGCTTGAACAGCGCACGCCCGCGCAGGGCTTCGCGCGCCGCCTGCTCCAGGGCGTGCGGCGCCCGCCAGGCCTCGGGGCGCACGAGGAAGCCCTCGGGGGTCTGCTTGCCGCCGTGGATGCCGTACACCTTCGTCGCCACGACCACGTCGCCGATCGCGACGTCGTCCTTCAGGCCGCCCGCGACGCCGACGAAGATCACGGCCCGCGGTTCGAGCCAGGTCGCGACGCGTTCGGTGAGCGCGGCGGCGGTGAGCGTGCCCTCGCCGATTTCCGACAGGGCGAGGTGCCAGGGGCTTTCGGGGAGCGGACCGCGCACCGCACGGGTGCCGTGGCGCGGATGGACGAGCTTCTCGGCCTGCGGAAGATGGCTCCGCACGGCGGCGTACTCGAGCGGGAGGGCGGTGAGCACGGCCACGGTGGGTGGTGTCTGCGGCATGTGCCTAAAGTACTGCGGTTCAGGGCATTCGGGCCGCAGCGTGCGGTCATCGCGCGTGGCCGCAATTGCCGCGCAGGCTCAGCGAGTTGCCCCGTCCACCACCAGTCGCACCGGCACCACCCCCACGTCGGCGGGCGCCGGAAGGCCGCGCCGCCCCGGAGTGACCGAGCCGAGCACGCTGGCATGCCGCGCCCCCGTGCTCTCCGGGACCGTCCCCGGTAGTCCGTGCGCGGTCAGGAAGCCGAGTACGGCGAAGGCGTACGCCTCCTTCGCGGCGGACGGAAGCCCCAGCTCGTCGGAGGTGCGCACCGGGACCCCGGAGCCCAACTCGGCCCGCAGGAACGCCATCAGCGTCGGATTGCGCGTGCCGCCGCCGGACGCGACGACCTCGGTGGCACCGACCGCGCGGACGGCGTCGGCGACCGTGCGCGCGGTCAGCGCGGTGAGGGTCGCGACGACGTCCTCGGGGGCGAGCGCCTCGTACCCGACCAGGGCCGCCCGCAGATAAGGCAGATGGAAGAGCTCCTTGCCGGTGGTCTTCGGGGCGGGCCGCGCGTAGTACGGCTCGGCCGCCAGGTCCGCGAGGAGGCCCTCGTCGACCGTGCCGCGCGCGGCGAGTTCGCCGTCGAGGTCGCAGCTGAGCCGGTCGCCGGTGAGATCGCGCACCGCCGCGTCGATCAGGGCGTTGGCGGGGCCGGTGTCGAAGGCGCTGCCGTCGGGGGCGGTGATGTTGGCGATGCCGCCCAGATTCAGCGCGGCGGGGGCGCCGGGCCTGCCGCGCAGCCACATCCGGTCGACGAGGCTGACCAGGGGCGCGCCCTGGCCGCCCGCCGCGATGTCGCGCGGGCGGAAGTCGGCGACCACGGGGAGCCCGGTCGCCTCGGCGATCCACGCGGGCTGGCCGATCTGCAGCGTGCCGTGCACCTGGCCGTCGTCGACCCAGTGGTAGACGGTCTGCCCGTGCGAGGCGACCAACTCGGCCCGCCTGTCGCACAGTTCACGGTCCGCCTCGGCCGCCGCCGCGGCGAACGCCTGGCCGATACGGGTGTCCAGGCGGCAGACGTCCGCCAGTGTGGTGGCCGCGGGCGGCAGGGCGGCGCCGAGCGCCGCCCGCAGCGATTCGTCGTAGCCGCGGGTGATGAGCCCGAGCGGGGTGAGCACCAGCCGGTCGTCCTCGATCGTCAGGTCGGCCGCGGCGGCGTCGATGGCGTCGTACGAAGTCCCCGACATCAGCCCGATTACGCGCACGTGCTGCCCCTTTCGCTCACCTCACCAGTGCGTTTGATCATCGCAGCGAAGACGGGGCGAGCGCACTCGCACGTACGAACCAGTTCAGGCCGGATTGGTGGCCGCCCGGGATCCGTCCGTCATCCGCATGGCACCCGCTTGCCACCCCTCTGCGATCCGTCTGCGATCTGTCTGCCATGCGTCTGCCATCCGTCTGTCAGGCGTCACCCCCGGTCAGCACCCGCTTCCGGCAGTCGGCGGGGCTGCCCCACGCGGTGCGCAGCGCACGCGCCTTGGTCAGCCACAGCGAGAGGTCGTACTCGGAGGTGTAGCCGATCGCCCCGTGCAACTGGAGCGCCGTGCGCGCCGCGGCGTACGCGGCTTCGCCCGCCGCGACCTTCGCGGCGGCGACATCGGCCGGCTTCATCGTCAGCGCCGCCCCGAACAGCAGCGGCCGGGCGAACTCGAGCCCGATCAGGGTGTCCGCGAGACGGTGCTTGACGGCCTGGAAGCCGCCGACCGCCGTGCCGAACTGAGTGCGCTGCTTGACGTACGCGACGGTCTTGTCCAGGAGCGCGAGGCCGACGCCCAGCGCCTGCGCGGCCGTGGCCAGCGCCGCCCAGTCCGCAGCGGACCGCGCGGCCGCCGTCACCGACGGCCCCGACGCGAGGAGTTCACCGGTGGCGTCAAGCCGGCCGAGGTGGCGGGCCGGGTCCAGGGAGCGGCCCACGCGCGCGTGCCCCGACGCGAGGCGCAGCTCACCCCCGGAGGCGGTGAGCGCGAGCGCCGCCGCGTCCGCGTCCAGCGCGAACGGACCGCCCTCGGGGAGTGTCAGCGTCGCCACGCTGTCACCCGCCGCCAGCGGCGGCAGCAGCCGTTTGGCCGGTTCCGCCTCGCCCAGCTCGGCGAGGCGGGCCAGGAGCGCGGCCGCAGCCACCGTCTCGACCACCGGGCCCGGCACGGCATGCCGCCCCAACTCGACGAAGGCGACGGCCACTTCCACGGGGAGCGGGCCCACCCCCTCGTACTCCTCGGGGGCCGCGAGGGCGAACACGCCCGCGTCCGCGAGCCGCGCCCACACGGCACGCCCCGGAGCGGGGTCCCCGGCGGCCCAGGCCCGCGCGGCGGCCGGGGTGTCCGCCGCCGTCAGCATCGCGTCCAGGGAGCGCGCGAACTCGCGCTGCTCGGCGTCGAGCAGGAACCTCATCAGCGGCGTCCCTTCGGCAGGCCGAGCAGCCGCTCGGCGATGATGTCCCGCTGGATCTCGTTGGTGCCCGCGTAGATCGGCCCGGCGAGCGAGAACACGTACCCTTCCGCCCACTCGCCGTCGTCCGCCAACTCGCCCTCTGGGCCCAGGAGATCCAGCGCCGTCTCGTGCAGCGCGATGTCGTACTCGGACCAGAAGACCTTGTTCAGGCTCGACTCGGCGCCGATCGTCTCGCCCGCGGCGAAGCGCGAGGCGTTGGCCCAGGTGAACAGCTGGTAGGCGCGAGCGCCGATGACGGCGTCGGCCACCCGGTCGGCGAGGGCGGTGTCCGCCGGGTCGCCGTGCGCGCGCCACTGGGCCGCCAGGCGCTCGGCCGCCGCGACGAAACGGCCGGGGGAGCGCAGCGTCAGACCCCGTTCGTTGCCCGTCGTCGACATCGCGATGCGCCAGCCCTGGCCCGGCTCTCCGATCACGTCCTCGTCCGGTACGAAGACGTCGTCAAGGAAGAGCTCGGCGAAGGCCGGCTTTCCGTCCAGGCGGCCGATGGGGCGGACGGTCACGCCGTCCGCGTCGAGCGGGAACATCAGATACGTCAGACCGCGGTGTGGCTTGCCCGGATGCCGCTCCGGCGGATCGCTGCGGAACAGGCCGAACGCGCGGTCGGCGAACGCGGCCCGCGAGGACCAGGTCTTCTGGCCGCTGAGCAGCCAGCCGCCCTCCGTGCGGCGGGCGGTGGAGCGCAGGGACGCGAGGTCGGAGCCCGATTCCGGCTCGGACCAGGCCTGCGCCCAGATGACCTCGCCGCTCGCCATCGGCGGCAGGATCCGCGCGCGCTGCTCGGCCGTGCCGAAGTCGAAGAGGGTCGGCGCGAGGAGGTTGATGCCGTTCTGCGAGACGCGGCCGGGGCCGCCCGCCGCGAAGTACTCCTCCTCGAACACCAGCCACTTGACGATGTCGACGCCCTGTCCGCCGTACTCCTCGGGCCAGGACACCACCGACCAGCGGTCGGCCGCGAGCTCGTGCTCCCAGGCGCGGTGCGCGGCGAAGCCCTCCGCCGTCTCCAGCGACGGCAGCGGCTCGGCCGGCACATGCGCGGCGAGCCAGGCGCGCGCCCGCTGCCTGAACTCCTCTTCTCCGGCGGTGAAGTCGAGGTCCATCAGTGGCCCACCTCTTCGGTCCTCTTCGATTGGTCTGGTCGATCCGATCCGATCCGGTCGGTTGGGTCGGTTCGGTCGGATCTTCTCTGCACTCTTCCCTAACAAGTGTTTGGTAGATTACCGTGAAGGGAGCCGGTCGTCGAGGGGCGGCGGGAGTGAACCGAAGGAGGTCGCGCATGACAGCGCCCGAGTACGAACCGGGGCACGGTCTGCTCGCCGGCCGCACGGCCGTCGTCACCGCCGCGGCCGGGGCGGGCATCGGCGGCGCCACCGCGCGCCGCTTCCTGGAGGAGGGCGCCCGCATCGTCATCGGCGACGCCCACGCGCGCCGCACGAAGGAGGCGGTGGCGGCGCTCGCCGAGGAGTTCGGCGCCGACCGGGTCGCCGGCACCCCGTGCGACGTCACGGACGAGACCCAGGTCCAGGCGCTCTTCGACCTGGCGGAGGAGCGCCACGGCGGCCTTGACGTCGTCGTGAACAACGCGGGCCTCGGGGGCACGGCCGAGCTGACGGAGATGACCGACGAGCAGTGGGACAAGGTCATCGACGTGACGCTGACCGGCACCTTCCGTGCCACGCGCGCGGCCCTGCGCCGGATGCGCGCCGCGGACCGCGGCGGCGTCATCGTGAACAACGCGTCGGTGCTCGGCTGGCGCGCCCAGGCCGGCCAGGCGCACTACGCCGCGGCGAAGGCCGGCGTCATGGCCCTCACCCGCTGCGCGGCCGTCGAGGCGGCCCCGCACGGGATCAGGATCAACGCGGTGTCGCCCAGCCTCGCCATGCACCCGCATCTGGTCAAGGTCACGTCTCCGGAGCTGCTCGAAGAGCTCACGGCGCGCGAGGCGTTCGGGAGATACGCGGAGCCCTGGGAGATAGCCAACGTCATCGTCTTCCTGGCCAGTGGCTACGCCTCGTACATGACGGGGGAGACGGTCTCGGTCAGCAACCAGCACGCGTAGGCGGAGAATGACCGTGTGTCGAAACCGAAACAGAGCACCAGTGACCAGCAGGGCGCCGGCAAGAAGAAGCCCCCGGTGAGCCCCTCGCCCGAGCGCCGCCGCGAGCTGCTCGCCATCGCCGCGGACGTCTTCGCCGAGCAGGGGTACAACGCGACGACGGTCCGCAAGATCGCCGACGCCGCGGGCATGCTCGCCGGCAGCCTCTACTACCACTTCGACTCCAAGGAGTCGATGCTCGAAGAGATCCTCCGCACGTTCCTCACCGAGCTCTGGGACGGGTACGACAACGTGCTCCAGGCCCAGCTCGACCCCCGCGAGACCCTCGAAGCCCTCGTCACCGAGTCCTTCCGGGAGATCGACCGGCACCGCGCGGCCGTCGCGATCTACCAGAAGGAGTCCAAGCACCTGGTCGCGCAGCAGCGCTTCCAGTACCTGTCCGACTCGCAGCAGCGCTTCGAGAAGGCCTGGCTCACGACGCTGGAACGGGGCGTCGCGGAAGGCGTCTTCCGCGACGACCTGGACATCCGGCTCGCCTACCGCTTCGTGCGCGACACCGTCTGGGTCGCCGCGTCCTGGTACCGCCCCGGCGGAGGCCACAGCCCCGAGGAGATCGCCCGCCAGTACCTGTCGATGGTCCTGGACGGCATCTCCGTACGTACGTGAGCGGTCCGTCGCACGACGGCACCGCACGACCGAGGAGTACGCAGTCATGGCCGAGGCCTACATCGTCGAAGCGGTCCGCACCCCCGTCGGCAGGCGCAAGGGCGGCCTCTCGGCCGTCCACCCCGCCGACCTGGGAGCCCATGTCCTGAAGGCGCTGGTCGAGCGCACCGGCGTCGACCCGGCCGCCGTCGAGGACGTCGTCTTCGGCTGTCTGGACACGGTCGGCCCGCAGGCCGGCGACATCGCCCGCACCAGCTGGCTCGCCGCCGGACTGCCCGAAGAGGTGCCCGGCGTCACCATCGACCGGCAGTGCGGCTCCTCGCAGCAGGCCGTGCACTTCGCGGCCCAGGGCGTCCTCTCCGGCACCCAGGACCTGGTCGTCGCGGGCGGCACGCAGAACATGTCGATGATCCCGATCGCCTTCGCCTCCCGGCAGGCCGCCGAGCCGCTCGGCCTCACCGAAGGGCCCTATGCGGGCAGCGAGGGCTGGCGCGCACGCTACGGAAACCAGCCGGTCAACCAGTTCCACGGCGCCCAGCTGATCGCCGAGAAGTGGGGCATATCCCGCCGCGACATGGAGGAGTTCGCCCTCCGCTCGCACCAGCGGGCGCTCCGCGCGATCGACGAGGGCCGCTTCGACCGCGAACTCGTCGCCTACGGGGACGTGACCACCGACGAGGGCCCGCGCCGCGACACGACCCTGGAGAAGATGGCCGGCCTCAAGCCCGTCATGGACGACGGCACCATCACCGCCGCCTGCTCCTCCCAGGTCTCGGACGGCGCGGCCGCGATGCTCATCGCGAGCGAACGGGCCGTCCGGGAGCACGGGTTGACGCCGCGGGCCAGGATCCACCACCTCTCGGTGCGCGGCGAGGACCCCATCCGGATGCTGTCCGCCCCCATCCCCGCCACGGCGTACGCGCTGAAGAAGACCGGCATGAGCATCGACGACATCGACCTCGTCGAGATCAACGAAGCCTTCGCGCCGGTCGTCCTCGCCTGGCTGAAGGAGACCGGGGCGGACCCGGAGAAGGTCAATGTCAACGGCGGCGCGATAGCCCTCGGCCACCCCCTCGGCGCCACGGGCGTCAAGCTGATGACGACTCTCCTGCACGAACTGGAGCGCACCGGCCGCAGGTTCGGCCTCCAGACGATGTGCGAAGGCGGCGGTCAGGCCAATGTGACCATCGTCGAGCGGCTCTGACGGCGTCCTCCGACGGCAGCTGTCTCACCCCTTGTGGCGGTTGCTGCCCGGACCCCGCACCGTGAGGCCCTCCACCCGGCTAGTCTCGAGGTCTGTACGTCGATTGAGCGACCTCAGGAGGTAGCGCGATGACGCAGGGACGGCCCGGAGGAGCCACCTGGGCCCCGCTGTGGGAGCGCGACGCGGAACTCACCGCGGCGGCACGGGCCGTCGACGAGCTGTGCTCCGATTCGATGACGTCGGGCGGTCTGCTCGTCTTCCGCGGCGAGGCGGGCATCGGCAAGACGGCACTGCTCGCCGAGGTACGGAGGATCGCGGAGGGCCGGGCCACGGTCTGGTCCGCGCGCGGCGGCGAGACCGTCACCTCCGTCCCCTTCAATGTCGTACGCCAACTGCTGCAGCCCGCACTGGTGTCGCTCACGCCCGACGAGGCCCGCGAGTATCTCGGCGACTGGTACGAGATCGCGGGACCCGCGCTCGGCATAGCCGAGCCGGGCGGTCGCCAGGCCGATCCGCAGGGCGTGTGCGACGGCCTGGTCGAGGCCGTCGCCCGCCTCGCGGGGCTGCACTGGCCGCTCGTCCTGCTCGTCGACGACGCGCACTGGGCCGACCAGGAGACCCTGCACTGGCTGGCCGCGTTCGCCCAGCGCCTTGCCGAACTGCCGGTTCTCGTCGTGGTCGCCCACCGTCCGGACGAGGCCACCGGCGACAGCGCGCGCCATCTCGCCGCGGTCGGCGCGGCGGCAGGCCCCTCGACCACCCTGCGCGCGTTCACCCCGGACGCCGCGGCCGGACTCACCCGCGCCACCCTCGGCGAGCACGCCGACGCCCCGTTCTGCCGCGAGGTCTGGGCCGTCACCGGCGGCAACCCGTACGAATCGGTGGAACTCCTCGCCAAGGTGCAGGACAGCGAGCTCGAACCGGTGGAGAGCTCCGCCGCCGAGCTGCGCGCCCTGAACCGCTCGGCGCGCGGCCACGGACTCGTCGCCCGCCTCGAAGGACTCGGCACGGACGTCACCCGGTTCGCCTGGGCCGCCGCGATCCTCGGCACGGCGATCCCACTCGACCTCGCCGCCTCGCTCGCCGGGATGCGGCGTGACGCCGCCGAGCGGTGCGCGGAGCGGCTGCGCACGGCCCGCATCCTGATCGGCGACGACGAGGGCATGGAGTTCGTCCACCCGCTGATCGGCAGCACCGTCTACCGCTCCATCCCGGCCGCGACCCGTACGGCGATGCACGGTCAGGCGGCCTGGGCCGTCACCCTGTCGGGGCGCGGCGCCGCGGCCGCTTCCCGGCATCTGCTCGAAGTCCATCCGGACGACGACCCCGAGCTGGTCGACCAGTTGCGCGAGGCCGCCGCCGAGCATCTCGCGGTCGGTGCCCCGGATGCCGCCCGGCGCTGCCTGGAGCGGGCCCTGCGGGAACCGCCGCTGCCCGAGCTGCACGCGCGCGTGCTCTACGAACTGGGCTGCGCCACGCTCCTCACCTCGCCCGCCACCACCATCGCCCACCTCAGCGAGGCGCTGCACACGGAGCGACTCGACCGCACCCTGAGAGTCGACGCGGTCTGCCGCCTCTCCCAGGCGCTGGTGCACAACGACCAGTTGGAGGAGGCCCTGCGCGTCGTGGACGCCGAGGCCGCCCGCCTCGAGCCGGGACCCGACCGGATGCGGCTGCAGGGCGTCCACTACATGTGGGAGGGCATCCACGCCGGCGAGGAGGACGCCCCCGGCCGCTCACGCCGCCTCGCCGCGCTCGCCGGACCGCTGCCGGGACGCGACAACTCCGAGCGCGCCCTGCTGATCCTGCGCGCCTTCGACGCGATGACCCGCGGGGAGAACGCGGAGGAGATCGTCGAACTCTGCGACCGCGCCCTGGTCAACGGCCGGCTCGCGCCCGGACTCGGCTGGACCGACACCGAGTGGGGCTTCGAGCTCCTGATGATGCTGGGCAGCGCGTATATCTTCACCGACCGCCTCGACCGTGCCGAGAGCCTCTTCTCGGAGGCGGTCCGTGCCTACGAGACCGCGGGCTGGAGCGGCGGACATCTGGCGCTCGCCAAGGCCTGGTCCGGTCTGGTGTACCGCAGGCGCGGCCGGCTCGCCGAGGCGGAGGCTTCGCTGCGGGACAGCCTGCGCCTGGCCGACCGTGTCGGCAGCGGCCTGCCGATGCACTGGGACGCCGCGTGCATGCTCATCGACACGCTGCTCGCCCGCGGCAAGGTCGACGAGGCCGAGGAGGTCGCCGAGCGGTACGGCATCGCGCCGCCGTACCCGTCCACGATCTTCGTGCCCGACATCCACTCCGTGCGGGGCCGGTTGCTCATCGCGACGGGCCGGCGGAGCGAGGGCGTCAACGAACTGGAGGTAGCGGCGAAGGCGTCGAACGCGCGTGGCCGCTACAACACGATCGTCGCCCCCTGGGCACACGACCTGGCCCGCGCGCTCGCCTCGGAGGATCCGCGGCGGGCCGCCGAACTCGCCGCGGACGCACGGGTCCAGGCGGAGCTGTTCGGCACGGAGACGGCGATCGGCGAGGCACTGCGCTGCGCGGCGTCCCTGGAGACCGGCCAGCGCGCGGTCGCCCTGTACGCCCGTGCGGTGGCCTGCCTGGAGGCCTCCCCGTGCGCGTACGAACACGCGGTGGCCCGAGTGGAGTACGGCATCGCGGCGGGCGCGGCAGGGGAGTTGACGCGCGGCCTGGACCTTGCGGAGGCATGCGGGGCGGACGGGTTGGCGGCACGGGCGAGGGCGTCGCTGGAGGCGGTGGGGGTGTGAGGCGGGGCGGCGCCGTCCTCGCCGCCCCTTCGCGGCGGATCTGTCCCGCCCAGCCACCCGATTCCCCCGGCGAACTCGGCGAAGCCGATGATCCACGGCTGCCACCTTGAGGCCGACGGAACCGGAAGGGATTCGGGTAGCGGCTGGAATGCGCAGAAGAACTGCCCTCACCCCAGCCGCTTCACCACCTCGGCAGCCTCCTCCATCACCCGCGCCACCAACTCCTCGCAGGACGGCAGATCCTCGATCACCCCCGCCACCTGCCCGGACGCCATCACGCCCGCCTCCGGCCGACCGTCCACCATCGCCGCCTTCAACAACATCGGCGTATTCGCGGCCAGCAGGATCTGACTCCACGCGAGCTGCTTGCCGTGCCGCATCGCCAGGCCGTCCTTGATCATCTCGGCCCAGCTCATCCCGGACATCTTCCGGAACGCCGCCGCATGCCGCACCGCCCGCGCGAGGGACGGGACACGGCCGGACTTCTCCAGGGCGGCGACCAGTTCCGTGCGCAGCATGCGGTGGGGCAGGCCGTCCACCTTCGTCGTCACGGTCACGTCCTTGACGGACGCCGCGAGGTACCGCTCCTTGACCGCGTCCGGCACCGTCGAGTCCGAGGTCAGCAGAAAGCGCGTCCCCATCGCGACCCCCGCGGCGCCGTAGGCCAGCGCCGCGACAAGCCCCCGCCCGTCACGGAATCCGCCCGCAGCGATCACCGGGATGTCCACCGCGTCCACGACCTGCGGCAGCAGCACCGTCGTGGCGACGTCCCCCGTGTGTCCGCCGCCCTCACCGCCCTGGACGACCACCGCGTCCGCGCCCCACGCCGCCACCTTCTCGGCATGCCTGCGCGCACCGATGGAGGGGACGACGATCACCCCGGCGTCCTTCAGCTCGGCTATCAGGTCCTTGGAGGGGGCCAGCGCGAACGACGCGACCCGGACGCCCTCGTCGACGATGACCCGCACCCGGTCCCGCGCGTCGCCCGCGTCCGCCCGCAGATTCACCCCGAACGGCTCGTCCGTACGGGACTTGACCTCCCGGACGGCCGACCGCAGCTGGTCGACGGTCATCGTGGCGGACGCCAATATGCCGAGGGCGCCCGCGTTCGCCGTCGCGGAGACCAGACGGGGTCCGGCCACCCAGCCCATGCCGGTCTGCACGATCGGGTGGCGCACCCCCACCAGTCTGGTCAGCGCCGTCTCCATGGTCGCCGGCGCCGACGTCATCCGCGCACCTCGCGGTCCCGCAGCCCGCGCGGGTCCACCACGTCCCGGATCAGCCGCAGTTCCTCCCCGGTCGGCTCCCGCGTGAACGGCACGTCGTCCGGCACGACGAGCGCGAAGCCGGTCGCATCCCGGACCTGCTCGACCGTCACTCCCGGATGCAGCGAGACCAGGCGCATCGCGTGGTCGGCGGTCGCGAAGTCGAAGACCCCGAGGTCCGACACGACCCGGCGCAGATCATGGAACCGCGTCGCGGACGGACCTGCCGCCGCCGCGCTGTCGTAACCCACCCCGCTGATCATGTCGACCTTGTCGACGAAGACGCGCGTCGAATGCCGCGGAATCCAGTAACTCACCGGATTGTTCAGGGTGTTGACCGGCGCCCCGCGCACACCGAGCAGCTGGCTCTTGGGCCGCTCCCAGTCGCCGATGCACGAGATGTTCTGATTGCCGAAGCGGTCGATCTGGCTCGCGCCCATCATCACGTGCCGCCGGCCGCCCATGACCATCGTCAGATGCCTGCGGTACGGCAACCAGCCCTCCGTCACCGCCGACTGCGCCCCCACGGCGGGCACATCGCCGATCAGCAGCGCCTCCCCGTCCGTGAGCAGCAGGTCCGGCGAGAACGTCAGCTTGGCCAGGCGCGCCGCGATCGACGGCACCGTGCCCATCGGGCTCGCGAGGATCTCGCCCGCGTCCCGCCAGGCCTCGGCGCAGGCGATCACGCAGTACTCGGCGCGGGTGGCGGCGGTCGCGGCGGGCGCCGTCGATTCGGTCTGCGTCATCGCTGCTCCTTGTGCCAGGTCTGGACGGCCGTCTGATAGTCCTGCTCGGTGCCGGAGAGGAAGCGCTCCTCGAACGCCCGCCAGGCGTCCGGGTCGCCCGCCGCCGTGACGTACGCCTTCTGGAAGGGCTCGTCCCGGCCGTAGTCCGGCACGCACGAGGTGAAGTGCGCGCCCTTCGGCGTCTGAGTCACGCCCGTCACCGCGTGCCGGGAGATCAGCATCGTCTGCGGTGCCGCGTGCTCGGTGAGGGCGCTCGACTCGACGATCCGCTCGCACGACACGTACGCCGTGTCGGCCGCCTCGCAGAACAAGTCGTCGAAGTACGGGTCCGGGCCCAGGTACTGCGCGTTGCCGAGCCGGTCCGCGCGGTTCATGTGCACCAGCGCCGCGTCCATCCGCAGGGCGGGCACCGCCACCAGCTCCTCCCCGTCCTCGTACGGCGAAGTGACCGTACGCAGCTGGGGGTTGACCCGCAGCACGTCCGAGCCGAGGCCCGCGCGGATCGGCAGGAACGGCAGCCGCTGGGCGCCCGCCGTAAGGCCCTGCATGAACATCGCCTCATCCAGCTCGACGAGTTCGAAGGCGGCGCGCTCGCGTGCCGCGCGGAAGTGCGGCTCCAGGGGGATCGAGTCGAGGGTCGTGAACGCCGTGACCAGCTTGCGGATGCGGCCCGCCGCGGCGAGCAGGCCGACGTCGGGACCGCCGAACGACACGACCGTGAGGTCCGTGACCTCGGAGCGCAGCAGCGCCCGCACCAGGGCCATCGGCTTGCGGCGCGAACCCCAGCCGCCGATGCCGAGGGTCATGCCGCTGCGCAGCCGCCCCGCGATCTCGTCGGGCGTCATGATCTTCTCCGTCATGCCCTGCCTCCTGTTTCCCGCTCGTCGGTGTTCTTCGATGTGCCGGGCCCGTCCGTCTTGCCGAAGTCGTCCCGGACGCGGTCGGCCAGGCCGCTGAGATTGGCCTCGAAGGTGAAGCCCTGCTCGAAGCGGTAGCTCCTGTGCACGTCGACCGGGTCGATGCCGTTGATCGCGGCCTTGGCGAAACGCAGCAGCGTGCCGTCCTTCCGCGCGATCTCGCGGGCCAGGTCGAGGGCGGCCTCGCGCAGCTCCGCGCGCGGGACCACCCGCCAGACCGAGCCGTGCGCGTGCAGTTCGGCGGCGGTGGCCGTGCGCGACGTGTAGTACAGGGCACGCATCAGGTGCTGCGGCACCAGGCGGGCGAGATGCGTGGCGGCGCCGAGCGCGCCCCGGTCCAGCTCGGGCAGGCCGAACGTGGCGTCGTCGCTGGCGACGATCGCGTCCGCGTTGCCCACCAGGCCGATGCCGCCGCCCAGGCAGAAGCCGTGCACCGCGGCGACGACCGGCACCTCGCACTCGTACACCGCCGAGAACGCTTCGTAGCACCCGCGGTTCGCCCCTATCAGGGCCGTGTGCCCGCTGTCGCGCTGCATCTCTTTGATGTCCACGCCCGCGTTGAAGCCCCGGCCCTCGGCGGCCAGCACGACGCAGCGCGTGTCGGGGTCCCGGCCGGCCGCGCGCACGGCGGCCGCCAGGTCGTACCAACCCTGTACAGGCAGGGCGTTGACCGGCGGGAAGTCGACGGTGACGACGGCCACGCCCTTGTCCGGGGTCGAGGTGGAGACAGACATCAGAGGATCCGCTACCTTTCAACCAGGCACTTTCAACCAAACATTTGTTAGTTGGAAAGGTAGCAGCCATGACTGACACGCGACAGAGCGTGCGAGCGGGAGAGCGGCAGGTGGTCGTCGTCACCGGCGGCACCCGGGGCGTCGGCGCCGGCATCGCGCGCAGCTTCCTCGCCACCGGCGCGGACGTCGTGGTCTGTGCCCGCAGACCGCCTCAGCGGCCGGTGGAGGCCGCGGGCGCGGCGGCCGAGTTCCGCCCCGTCGACCTGCGCGACCCGGAGGCGGTGCGCACGTTCATGGCCGAAGTGGCAGCGGATCACGGCCGGTTGGACGCGCTGGTGAACAACGCGGGCGGATCCCCCTTCGGGCTGCTCGCCGATACGGCGCCCGCCCGCCAGGCCAAGATCGTCGAACTGAACCTGCTGTCGCCGCTGTACGCGTCACTCGCCGCGTACGAGGTGATGTGCGGGCAGGAGCCGGGCGGCGGCAGCATCACCATGATCGGGAGCGTCAGCGGCACCCGGCCGTCGCCGGGAACGGGCGCGTACGGCGCGGCCAAGGCGGGCCTGGAGAACCTGGCCCGCACGATGGCCGTCGAATGGGCCCCCGCGGTGCGGGTGAACACCGTCGTGCTGGGCCTCGCGCGGACCGAGAGCGCGCATCTGCACTACGGCGACGAGGACGGCATCGCGGAGGTGGCCCGCACGGTGCCGCTCGGCCGGCTTGCCGAACCGTCGGACGTGGGGGAGGCGTGCGTGTTCCTCGCGTCCGAGGGCGCGCGGTACGTCAGCGGCGCGGCCCTGCATCTGCACGGGGGCGGCGAGCGGCCCGCGTTCCTGGACGCCGCATCGGTGAACAAGTGACGAGGCGCCCGAACAAGTGACGAGTCGCCCCGACAACTGACGAGTTCTCCACATCGAGCGAAGGAGTTTCCCCTGATGAGCGAAGAGTTCTCCGCCCCCTCCGAGGCGGCGGCCGAGGCCGGGATCTGCGCGGGGCGTGTCGTGATCGTCACGGGCGCGGGGCGGGGCCTTGGCCGGGCCCACGCGCTCGCATACGCCGCCGAGGGCGCGCAGGTCGTCGTGAACGACCTCGGCGTGGGGCCGGACGGCTCCGGTGCGTCCGGCGGACCCGCGCACGACGTGGTCGCGGAGATCCGCGCGGCGGGCGGCGAGGCCGTCGCGCACGGCGGTGACATCGCCACGTCCGAGGGCGCGGCGTCACTGGTCGCGGCGGCCGTCGACACGTACGGAGGTCTTGACACCCTCGTCAACAACGCGGGGTTCCTCCGCGACCGGATGCTGGTCAACCTCGGTGAGGACGACTGGGACGCGGTCATGCGGGTGCACCTGAAGGGCCACTTCCTGCCGCTCCAGGCCGCGGCCGGCTACTGGCGCGCCGAGGCGAAGGCCGGGCGTGCGCGGCACGCGTGCGTGGTGAACACCAGCTCCGGAGCGGGCCTGTTGGGCAGCGTCGGCCAGGGCAACTACAGCGCGGCCAAGGCCGGAATCCTGGGCCTCACGATGGTCGCCTCCGCCGAATTCGCCTCCTACGGAGTGCGGGTGAACGCGATCGCGCCCGCGGCGCGGACGCGGATGACGGAGGAGACGTTCGCCTCGACGATGGCCGCTCCGGAGGGAGACGCCTTCGACGCGATGGCTCCGGAGAACGTGTCGCCCCTGGTGGTGTGGCTCGGGTCGGCGGCGTCCGCCGGGGTGAGCGGGAGGGTGTTCGAGGCGGAGGGCGGCCGGGTGACCGTGATGGAGGGCTGGCGGCCGGGGCCGAGCGTGGACAAGGGCGCGCGGTGGCGGGCGGCGGAAGTGGGCGAGGCGACCCTGGAACTGCTGTCCCGTTCGGAGCCGCCGCAGCCGGTGTACGGGGCCCGGTAGGGCGGCGTACCGCCCTACCGGGCCCGAGGAGCGGGGGCCCCGCTCCTCGGGCGCCGGGGCGGCTACACCCCGGAAGCCACCTTCACCGGTTCGGTGCCCTCGGCGCTGTGCCGGGCCGCCCAGTTCTCCAGGGACGTCCTGCACGCGTGGTCCAGATGCCTCAGCCCGCTCAGATCGAGCTCGATCGGCCGGTCCTGCGGCAGCGCCTCCAGGGAATCCAGCAGCTTCGGAAGGCGCAGGAACGTCGCGTTGCCCGACAGGTGGGCCCGAATCGGTCCCGCTCCCTTGTCGACGACCTCGACGTGCACATGGGACGTCTCCCACGCGGTCTTGACGACGGCGAGGGCAAGACCGATCAGGACGCCCTCGAACATGCTCACCGAGACGATCGCGACGGCCGTCACGACCAGCACCACCGCCTCGCCCCGGTGCTCACGCCACAGCCCCGCCAACTGCCGCACGGGCACCAGCTTGCAGCCCGCGTGCACCAGCACACCGGCCAGCGCGGCGACGGGGATGAGCCCGAGCGCGGCAGGCAGCAGCGCGGCGAACAGCAGCAGCCAGATGCCGTGCAGCACACGGGACGCCTTCGTGCGCGCCCCCGCCTGGACATTGGCCGCGCTGCGGACGATGACGGCGGTCATCGGCAGCGCGCCCAGCAGCCCGCACACGGTGTTCCCCGCGCCCTGGGCGATCAGTTCCTTGTCGTACGAGGTGCGCGGGCCGTCGTGCAGCCGGTCCACCGCCGCCGCGCTGAACAGGCTCTCCGCGGAGGCGATCAGGGTGAAGGCGAGGACGGTGCCTATGGCGCCCGCACCGGCGAGATCGCCGAAGGACGCGGCGTCCGGCACCCGCACCGCCTCGATGAGCCCCTGGACCTCGACCGTGGCCACGGGCAGGGAGAAGAGCAGCGAGGCGGCCGTGGCGAGCGCGACGGCGGCGAGCGGGGCGGGCACCACGCGGATCTTCGCGGGCAGCCGGCGCCACAGCACGAGCACGGCGACGGTGCCTGCCCCGAGCGCGAACGCGGTCAACGCGCGCTGCGAGCCGAAGACGTCGCCGAGCAGCCCCGGCAGACCGGCGATCTTGCCGAGCCCGCTCGCGGGGGCTTCGAGGTCCGCCATGGAGTACAACTGCCCGGCGATCAGGACGAGTCCGATGCCGGCGAGCATGCCCTCGACGACGGCCACGGAGATGGCCCGGAAGAAGCGGCCGAGCCGCAGGGCGCCCATGGCCAGCTGGAGGAGACCGGCGGCCAGCACGAGAACGCCGAGCGCGGCGATGCCGAACTCCTGGACGGCTTCGTAGACGAGGACGGTGAGCCCGGCGGCGGGACCGCTGACCTGGAGGCTGCTGCCGGGAAGGAGGCCGGTGACGATACCGCCGACGATGCCGGTGATCAGGCCGAGTTCGGCGGGCACTCCGGAGGCGACGGCGACGCCGACGCACAGCGGGAGCGCGACGAGGAAGACGACTACGGAGGCGGTGAAATCGTGCCGTGCGGTGCCGGAGGGGCTCAGTAGCGCACGGGCGCGATCTTGAATGGAGGCAGGGGAAAGCTGCATGTCGATGACTCCTGAGCGTCGTGGGGGACGCATCGGTGTGACGTGGACGTGTCGGTTCCGGCAACGAACGCCTGGAGGCGCGGAACAGCCTCGGGGCGCGTAGCCGCGTCAGGACGCGGACACGCGGACTGTGTTCGTGCCGAAGGAACCGATCAGCAGCGGAAGACCTGCAGCAGCGCGGGCAGTTCCCCGCCTCTGGCGGGTCTTGTCCCGTCGTCGGGGCGGACGACCGGGTGGTACGCGCGCGTGGTGGCCACCGGGCACGTCGCCGCCCCGGCGTCGGGGCGCGCGACGGCGGCGGGGGAGAGGTCACGGCAGGTCGGGCGGCCACGGGCCCGGAAGCGCTCGGAGGTCTCTTCGGGGTGGGTGTCGTCGCCGCACTGCGCGTACGGCGCCGCGGCCGGTGCCGTGCGGGATTCCTGCGCGGACGCGGTCTCGTTGAGCCCGTGCGCGAAGAACTGGACGATCACCAGGGCCACGGCGATCACTGCCGCGAACAGCGCCGATCGGCGCGCACGGGCTCGCGGCACGGCGGAAGAGGCCTCACGTGGCTGCGTAACTCTCATGGTCACCAAGTAACTTAACCGCCAAATGTGTCACCCAAGTGACCAGGCGGCGACATGACGCGATAGTCACCCTTCGTTCACGCGTACGTGGCGCATTTGCACCGGGTACGGGCCGGAACCGCCCCCGTCGGCGGCCTGGAACCGCCCCCGGCGACAAACCCGCCACCGCACCCGGTCACGACATCCGTCAGTGTGCGTGCGGACCTCCGGTCATCCGCGGATTCCCGCGCGGCACCAGCACCCAGGTGATGGCGGCGCTCACCCCGGCCGCCACCGCGCACACCACGAACGCGTCGGAGAACCCGTCGCCGCCCCCGCCCTCGATGCCGGCCGCGGCGACCGTGGAGACGACGGCGACGCCCACCGAACCGCCCACTTCGTGGAACGTGTTGACCACTCCGGAGGCGACGCCCGCCTCCTCCGGGACGATGAATCCCAGCGCGGTGGTGGTGGCCGCCACGAAGACCGGGCCGAGCCCGAGCGCCGCCACCGCCATGCCCGGCACCACGGTCGCCCAGGGGCTGCCGCCGGTCCCGGACGCGGCGAGCAGCGCGGTGCCGGTCGTGGCGAGCACGAGCCCCGCGGAGGCCGTCGGCCGCACGCCGATGCGCCCCACGAACTGCCCGCCCAGGTGCGCGCCGACCGCGGTCGCCACGGCCACCGGAAGGAACAGCAGCCCGGTCCTGAGGGCGCTGAGACCGCGTACCTCCTGGAGGAAGACCGACCCCAGGAAGAACAGCGAGATCAGCAGCGCGGTCGCCACCAGCATCAGATACGAGCCCACGACGACCGGACGGCGCCGCAGCACCGCGAGGTCGATCAGCGGGGTGCGCTGCGCGCGCTCGACGGCGGCGAACGCCGCGTAGCCGGCCGCCGCGCCCGCCAGCGGCAGCAGTGTCCGCGCGTTTGACCAGCCCGTGTCGCCCGCCGCGACCAGGCCGTAGACGAGCGCCCCGGTGGCGGCCGTGACGAGCAGCGCGCCGGGAACGTCGAGTCGGGCGGGCCGGGGCGCGCGGGCCGGGACGAGCGCGGGCAGGGCGAGCAGCAGCCCCGCGCCGATGGGCACGTTGACGTAGAAGATCCACTCCCAGCCCGGTCCGTCGGTCAGGACGCCGCCGAGCAGGACGCCGATCGCCGCGCCCGCCCCGCCGATCGCCGCCCACACGCCGAGCGCGCGATGGCGGTCGCGGCCGTGGAAGGACGTCGTGACGATCGCGAGGGCGGCCGGGGAGAGCAGCGCGGCGCCGATGCCCTGGGCGGTGCGCCCGACGAGCAGTGTCGCGGCGTTCCCCGCGAGCCCGGTGACCAGCGAGGCGGCGGTGAACACGGCCAGCCCCGCGAGCAGGGTGCGGCGCGCGCCGAGCACGTCCGCGAGCCGGCCGCCGAGCAGCATCAGACCGCCGAAACAGAGGGTGTACGTCGTGACGACCCAGGTCAGCGCGGTCCGGCCGAGGTCGAGGTCGGCGGCCATGCTCGGCAGCGCGACGTTCACCACGGTCACGTCGAGCACCAGCATGAACTGGGCCAGACAGAGCAGCGTGAGGGCCGCCCAGGGGTGCGTGCCCATGGGCGGCGGGGCGCCGGTGTGGGGCGTGGTGTCCGGGGTCGGGTGGGGATGCGTCATGGCGATTCCTGAACTCCTAGGCGTGGTGTGGCGTGGCCTGGCGCAAGTGAACTGTACTGAGCAGTTCATGTGAACTCAACTGTTCAGTTCAGTTGGCTGGTAAAGTGCGGCGCATGAGAAGTGCGGGCAAGGGTGTGACGAGCGGCGCGACAGGGCAGGGCGAAGGGCCTTCGGGTCCGCGTGCGGAACGTAAGCGCGAGGCCATCGTCGGGGCCGCCCGCACGTTGTTCCTGCGGGACGGTTTCGGCGTCGGCATGGACGCCATCGCCGCCGAGGCGGGCGTGTCCAAGGTGACCGTCTACAACCACTTCGGCAGCAAGGAGGCGCTGTTCACCGCGGTCGTCGCGGGCGCGCTGGACGAGCCGCTCGCCGCTTCCTCGTCGGTGGCGGCGCTCGACGGTCTCACCGAAGCGGAGGACCTGCGCGAGGCGTTCCTGCGCGCCGCCCGGAGCTGGGTCGACGCGGTCCGCGGCGACCAGGAGATGACCGCGCTGCGCCAGCTGGTCGCCCGCGAGATCCACCGTTTCCCGTCGCTGGGCAAGGCCTGGGAGCAGCACGGCCCGGAGGGACATCACCCCGCGATCGCGGGCGCGCTGCGGGAGTTGGCCGACCAGGGGCGGCTCGACGTGCCCGACACGGAGGTCGCGGTCATCCAGCTGTACGCGCTGCTGGTCTTCCCGCACCTGGTCTTCGGTTCGTACGGCACCGACATCAGCGACGGCCTGACGGAGCGCCTGATCGTCGCCGGTGTCGACATGTTCCTGGGGTGCTACGGCGTCAAGTAGGACTTCTCGGAAGGAGGGCCGGGCTACCGTGAAGGCCGGGCCACAAGGAGGGCCGGGGCTACCAGGAGAGCCGGGCTACGCCTCCTCCTCCAGTACCTTCCGCGCCACCGCGAACGCCGAATTCGCCGCGGGCACCCCGCAGTACACCGCGGTCTGCAGCAGCACCGCCCCGATCTCCTCCGGGCTGAGCCCATTGCGGCGGGCGGCCCTGACGTGCATGGCCAGCTCTTCGTAGTGTCCGTGCGCGACCAGCGCGGTCAGCGTGATCATGCTGCGTTCCCGGAGCGCCAGCGTGGGGTCGGTCCAGATCTCGCCCCACGCGTAGCGCGCGATGAAGTCCTGGAAGCGGGCCGTCAGCGGCGTGGTGTTCGCCTGCGCGCGGTCCACGTGCGCGTCCCCGAGGACCGCGCGCCGCACCGCCATGCCGCTCGCCGCCGCTCCGAGGAAGTGCCCCCGCAGCGCCGCGACGACCGCTTCGGGCCGCTCGGCGGGCGCCAGATGCGAGGCCCCCGCCAGCTCGGTGAGGCTCGCGCCCGGCACCGCGTCGGCGATCTCCCGCGCGTGGGCCGGCGGTGTCGCCGGGTCCTCGCGCCCCGCGACGACCAGCGTCGGCGCGCTGATCGTGGGCAGCGACTCCCGGATGTCGTACGCCGCGAGCGCGTCGCAGCACGCGGCGTACGCCTCGGGATCGGTGTTCCGGTGGTCGTCCACCAGGCGGGGCACCGTGAATCCCGGCGTGAACCAGCGGTTCGGCGCGGACTCCGCGAGCGTGGCCAGGCCCTCGCGGCGCACGAGTTCGGCGCGCTCCTGCCACGGGGCCGACCCGCCGAAGTGCGCCGACGAGCAGATCACGGCGAGGCTCGCCACCCGCTCCGGGTGGTGCGCGGCGAGATGCAGTCCCACGGCGCCGCCGATCGAGACACCCGCGTACGCGAAACGCCCGATGCCCAGCGAGTCGGCGAGGTCCAGCACGAGCGCGGCCAGGTCGGCGACGGTCGCGCCCTGAACCACCAGGTCGGCCGGCGAGCCGCCGTGGCCCGGCAGGTCCCAGCGCACGACCCGGTGGGCGGTGGAGAGTTCGGGCGCCACGGCGTCCCACAGGGCGGTGGAGGTGCCCAGGGAGGGGCCGAGGACGAGGGGTGGCGCCGTCGGGGCACCCTCGATGGTGTGGTGCGGCAGCTTGCTGCTCATCGTCGCTCCAGGGCTCGGTCGGTCAGGGTGCCGGCGGAGCCGGTGTAGCGGGCGGGGTCGGTGAGTTCGGCGAGGTCGAGGCCGAGGCCCGTGAGGGACGGCTCGTCCGCGAGCACCTCCGCCAAGGCGCGGCCCTCGTCGTGGGTGCGGCGGGCCGCCGAGGTGAGCAGCTGCTTCGCGCGCGCCCGGCCGACGAGCGGCGTCAGCTCCGCCGCCAGCCGCTCGGAGACGATCAACCCATGGGTAAGACCCACGTGCCGGCGCATCCGCTCCGGGTGGACCCGGAGGTTCTCCGCGAGCTCCGCCGCGTTCCCGGCCGCCCCGCCGACGGTGCGCAGCAGGTCGCGGAGCGGCTCCCACTCCGCGTGCCAGGCGCCCGCGGGACGCTCGTCCTGCGCGGTCATCGACGCGTGGAGCGTCGCCGCGAGGGCGGGGGCACGGCGGGCCGCCGCCGCGATCAGCGTGGCCCCCACCGGATTCGCCTTGTGCGGCATGGCGGACGAACCGCCGCCCGACCCCTCGGAGAGTTCGCCGATCTCCGTGCGGCTGAGCGTGAGTACGTCCGCGGCGGCCTTGCCGAGCGCCCCGCCCGTGAAGGCCAGGGCCGAGGCCAGATCGGCGATCGGGGTGCGCAACGTATGCCAGGGGAGGACGGGTTCGGCGAGGCCCAGCTGGTGGGCGTAGGCGGCGACCAGCCCTTGAGCCGTGCCGTGCCCGCCGTCCGCGTACGCGTCGAAGGCGGCCAACGTCCCTCCTGCGCCCCCCAGTTGTGCCGGGAGTGACGCGCGGACGGCCGTCAGCCGGTCCCGCGCGTCGAGGACCAGCGAGCGCCAGCCCGCCGCCTTCAGGCCGAAGGTGGTGGGGACCGCGTGCTGGGTCAGCGTGCGGCCCGGCAGCACCGTGTCCCGATGCTCGGCCGCGAGCCGGGCCAGGGCCCGCTCGGTGCGGGACAGATCGGCCAGGACCAGGTCGAGGACGCGCGCGGCGACCAGCATCATCGCCGTGTCCATGATGTCCTGGCTCGTCGCGCCCCGGTGCACGTACGGCGCCGCCGCCTCGGGCACCGCGGCCGTCAGATCCGCCACCAGCGGGATCACCGGATTGCCGCCGGAGCGGGCGCGCAGCGCGATGTCGCGTACGTCGACGGGGGCGCCGGCCACCGCTTCGGCGACCGCGGACGCCGCTTCCCGAGGGGCGAGCCCCACCGTGGCCTGGGCGCGGGTCAGGGCCGCCTCGGCCTCCAGCATCGCCCGCAGGAACGCGCGGTCGCCGGTGGCCGCCTCGGCGGGGGAGCCCGCCCGCCCGGGGGCGAGCAGGCCGCTGTCGTACTCGGCTGACGAGTCCGGACTCATGGGAACTCCAGGAACACCGTCTCGCCCTCGCCCTGGAGGCGGATGTCGAAACGGTAGGTGCGGTGCGCCTCGGGGCGTGCGACGAGCGTCGCGCGCCGGGGCGCTTCGAGGGAGCCGAGCAGGGCGTCGCCGGGCTCGTCGGCCAAGTAGGCGCGGGTGTAGAGGTGGTGGAGCAGCCCGCGCGCGAACACGGCGACCGCGATGTACGAGACGCCGCCCGGCGGGAGCGTACGGACCGCCCAGTGGCCGTCCGCGTCGGTCGGCACCCGGCCGAATCCGGTGAACGCGACGCCGTCGCGGCCGATGACCTCACCGGTGACGGGGTCGTGCCGCAGCGAGCCGGGGGCGCCGGTGCGCGAGCCGTCGGGCGCGGGCTGCCAGGTCTCGATCAGCGCGTCGGGCACGGGGTCGCCCGCGCCGTCGTACACGTACCCGTGCAGAGTGATCGTCTCCGGGTGCCCGGCGGGCGCGACCTCGCCGCCGCGCGGGAAGGGCAGCGCGTAGCCGTAGAACGGGCCCACGGTCTGGGAGGGGGTCGGAGCGTACGGCATCAGTGGTGGTCGCCTTCCTCGAAGAGCGTCGCCGACGGGCCGTCGAGGACGATGTCCCAGCGGTAGCCGAGGGACCACTCAGGGGCGGAGAGATCGTGGTCGTAGGCGGCGACGAGCCGCTGCCGGGCCGACTCGTCGGTCACCGACCGCAGCACCGGGTCGTACGGGAACAGCGGATCGCCCGGGAAGTACATCTGCGTCACAAGCCGCTGCGTGAACGCCGTGCCGAACAGCGAGAAGTGGATGTGGGCGGGCCGCCACGCGTTGACGTGATTGCGCCACGGGTAGGCGCCGGGCTTGATCGTCGTGAAGGAGTACGTCCCTTCGTCGTCCGTCAGACAGCGTCCGAAGCCCGTGAAGTTCGGGTCGAGCGGCGCCGGATGCTGGTCGAGCTGATGGGCGTACCGACCGGACGCGTTGGCCTGCCACAGCTCGACCAACTGGCCGCGCACCGGGCGCCCTTCGCGGTCGAGTACCCGGCCGGACACGGTGATCCGCTCGCCGAGCGGCTCGCCCGGATGCCGGCGGGTCAGATCACGGTCGAGCGCGGTGATGTCGGTGACGCCGAACGCGGGACCGCTCAGCTCCACCGCCTCCGGGTCGCGCAGCGGGATCAGCGGCTGCTTCGGGTGGCGCAAGTGGCTGCTGCGGTAGGGCGGGTAGTCGCGCGGCGGATGGTTCACGGCGGTCGACGCGGACCGCGCAGCCTGCGCCTTCTCGACCTCGGCGTCCATCTCGCGCTGGCTCAGCCCGTCGGGGAGGGGTTGCGGCTCGGTGATCGTCATGTCCATCGGCTCCGGGGGGCTCCGTGCGTGCGGGATGCGTGCGGGATGTGAGCGGGGGTGCGTGCGAGACACGTACGCCGGCTCATGAGGCGACTTCTTCGGGGACGGCGCGGGCGAGGGCCTCGGGGACGCGGACCTCGGCCGCGGTCTTGGCGGTGATCTCGTCCGCGGTGACGCCGGGGGCCAACTCGACCAGTTCCAGGCCGGATCCGGTGACGTCGAGAACGCAGAGGTCGGTGATGATCCGGTTCACGCAGGCCTTGCCGGTCAGCGGCAGCGCGCACTCCTGGAGGATCTTGGGGGAGCCGTCCTTGGCGGTGTGCGTCATCGCCACGATGACCGTGCGCGCCCCGTGCACCAGGTCCATCGCGCCGCCGATGCCCGTGATCATCTTGCCGGGGATCGCCCAGTTCGCCAGGTCGCCGGCCGCCGAGACCTGCATCGCGCCCAGCACCGCCACGTCGATGTGGCCGCCGCGGATCATCCCGAAGGAGAGCGCCGAGTCGAAGTAGGAGGCGCCCGGCAGGACCGTCACGGTCTCCTTGCCCGCGTTGATCAGATCCGGGTCGACCTGCTCGTCGGTGGGGTAGGGGCCGACTCCGAGGATGCCGTTCTCCGACTCCAGGACCACCTCCACGCCGTCGGGCAGATGGTTCGGGATCAGCGTGGGCAGGCCGATGCCCAGGTTCACGTACTGCCCGTCGCGCAGTTCGCGCGCCGCGCGGGCCGCCATCTCTTCCCGTGTCCAGGCCATCAGCCGCGCACCGTCCCTCGTGCCGTGGGCGCGGAGACCGTGCGCCGTTCGATCTGCTTGTCGGCGGCCTGCTCGGGGGTGAGCGCGAGGACGCGCTGCACGAAGATCCCCGGCAGATGCACCTCGTCCGGGTCGATCTCGCCCGGCTCCACCAGCTGCTCCACCTCGGCGACCGTGATCCGACCCGCCATCGCCGCCAGGGGGTTGAAGTTGCGGGTCGACTTGTTGAACACGAGGTTCCCGTGCCGGTCGCCCTTCGCGGCCCGTACGAGCGCGAAGTCGGTGCGGATGCCGCGCTCCAGGACGTACTCCACGCCGTCGAACTCCCGCACCTCCTTGGGAGGCGAGGCCAGCGCGACCCCGCCGGAGCCGTCGTAGCGCCACGGCAGTCCGCCGTCGGCGACCTGGGTGCCCACTCCGGCGGGCGTGTAGAAGGCGGGGATGCCGGTGCCGCCGGCCCGCAGCCGCTCCGCGAGGGTGCCCTGCGGGATCATCTCCACCTCGAGCTCGCCGCCCAGGTACTGCCGCGCGAACTCCTTGTTGGCGCCGATGTACGAGCCGGTCACCCGGGCGATCCGGCCCGCCGAGAGCAGCACCGCGAGGCCGGAGTCCATGGCGCCGCAGTTGTTGGACACCACGCTCAGGCCCGAGACGCCCCGCTCGTACAGCGCCCGGATCAGCTCATTGGGCACACCGCTGAGGCCGAACCCGCCCACGGCGAGCGAGGCGCCGTCCTGCGCGTCGGCCACCGCATCGGCGGCCGAGGCCACCACCTTGTCCATCCGTCGAGCCCCATCTCTTCCGGGCCTGCGCTCGCGCAGACCCGCTCTTCCAGGCCTTCGATGCCCCGTCCATTAATCAGGGCACTGACTATTTCATCGAGGTTGAACTTACGCTGCCACTCGTATCCTGGGCCGTCAAGGGCGAGTATTGTTCAGTACACCTACGAAAAATCTCAGCGTATCCAGAAGGAAAATGGAGGCATCCATGGCCGCGGTGGACCTGACCACCCACCCCGGGCACCTGGCCCGGCGGCTGCAGCAGGCGCACTATCTGCTGTGGAACACGATGGTCTCCGAGGAGATCACCTCACCGCAGTTCGCCGTCCTGAACGCGCTGATCGCCGAGCCCGGCCTCGACCAGCGCACCGTCGGCGAGCGGGTCGGCCTCGACCGCTCCACCATCGCCGAGGTCATCAGCCGGCTCATCCGCCGCGAGCTGCTCGACAAGGTGCGCGACCCGCAGGACGGCCGCCGCTATCTGCTGCACCTGACCGACGAGGGCAGGCGCACCCACCGGAAGCTGACCGTCCGCACGGCCCGGATGAACCAGGTCTTCCTCGGCCCGCTCTCCGCCGACGAGCAGACCGTGTTCTTCGACCTGATCCGGCGGGTCTCGGACGCGGCGGAGGGGCTGCGCCATCCCGCGGAGCCGTTCACCGCGACCCAGGCCTGACCTCGGCTCACCGAGGCGCAGGGCACGTACGGCGCGACGCCTCGCCGCGCCTCACGCCTTCGCGTACACCACCCACACCTGCCCCTGCCTGAACGGCATCGGGTCGCCCGACCCGGTCGTGAACTCGGTCCCGTCCTGCGCGCCGGGACGCTCCCAGCGCGCTTCGTACGCGCGGCCGTCCCGCAGGACGTCGGCCTTGCCGGAGCCGACGGTCTCGGTGAACGGGGTGTTGTTGCCCGAGCGGTCGTGGAAGCGGGACTCGCTCACCTTCACGTACTGCACGACGACCGTGGACGCGGCGATCTGCTTGCCGTCGGAGGTGCGGGCCTGCTCCCCGTCCATGGCGACCAGCCAGCGCGCCTGCTCGGCCGACCACGTGAAGGTGAACCGCGCGGCCGGGAAGCGCACCGTGCGCTGCTGCTCCGGAGTGCCGCCCGAGGGCCGCGGACCGTACTCGAAGCCCGTGCCCGACAGGCCCTCGCCCGTGCCCGGCTCCAGGTTCAGGGCCTTGGGGCGCAGGAAGAGGTTGTGCGGCGCGGCCCTGCCGTCGTACCGGTAGTAGGCGTCGGCGGGCGCCTTGCCGGGCGTCAGGGCGCGCAACGGCGCGTCGGAGATGAGCGGGAGCAGCTTCGACTGCGCCCCGGAGAACGCGAGCGCCGGATCGTCGAACTGCCGCAGCAGCTCCAGGTCCGTCTCGCGCGCGCTGCGCACCGGGCCGACGATCGACGGCAGCCGTTCGGGGTCTCCGTAGACGGCCATCAAGCGGCTGAGTCCCGCCTCCACCTGCTCCGCGTAGACGACGTCCGCCTTGTCGAGCCCGGTCTGCGGGCGCGCGGGGCGGACATTGTCGATCTTCACGGCGAGTACGGGACCGTCGCCCGAGCCGTCCGACGGTCCCTTCCCGTTGCCTCCGGAGTCGTCCCCGAAATTGCAGGCGGGCGCCAGGGCGATGACGGCCGCGGCCATCACCGCCGTGCGCCGGATGTGCGTCCACCGTCTCATGCGGACCACCTACCCCGTCAGGACCTGACTTCAGCCTACGTCGAGGGCGTTCGGCAGGCCGAGCCGATAGCGGGTGCGGTCGTGCCGCTTGAGGAGTTCGATCGCCGGAGCGCGGTACAAGGAGGCCACCGTGCAGGGTTTGGAATCCGAACCCGCCCTCTCCAGGAGTGCGTTGACCGCCTGGCGTGCCGCCGTGTTGGCGCCCTCCATCGTGGCCAGGTCGATCGGCACGGCGACATAGTCGCCCGCCAGATAGAGGTTGGGGATCTTCGTGGCGGCCGACGGGCGGTTGTGGAAGGTGCCGACCGGGTGGATGAGCAGCTCGTCCTCGTTGGTCGGGTTCGGCGTTCCGATGCCGTCGACGCCCGGATCGAGGAACCACGAGTGCAGCTTCGAGTCGCTCAGAACGGTCTTGCCGGTGTCGTTGAGCGCGGCCTTGAGCTGTGCCCACACCTCCTTCGCGACCTCGTCGCGCGTGCACTGCTTGGCCGTCTTGCCGTAGAGGATCCCCGGCTTGTCCCACTCGGAGATGTCCACGGAGAGGCACTCGACCGCGACGCCGTCTCCGTAGTCCGCGGGGAAGTCACGGTCCGGCCAGTGGCCCGCCTGGGCGATTCCGGTCAGCGACCAGGGCGAGTCGATGCAGTTGAAGTGGCCCTTCACGGTCGGCGGACGCTCGGTCAGATAGAACTGGATGCCCGTCATCCAGTCCGTCTCCAGCTTGTCGCAGCGCGCCAGTTGGGGGTCGGCGGCCTTCAGCTCGGCGCTCCACGTCTTGCGCGCGTGCTCCACCGGCATGGCCTGCACATAGTGGTCGGCGGTGATGTCACGGCGTACGCCGTCCGGGTCCTCGACGACCGTCTTGGTGATCCGGCCGCCCGCGAAGCCCAGCTCGCGCACGCTCCAGCCGATCTTGAACTCCACGCCGAGCGACTTCAGATGGGTCACCCACGGGTCGATCCACGCCTCGTTGGTCGGCGCGTTCAGGATGCGGTCCGGCGGGCCGTCCGCGCCCTGGCCGAGGGCGTTGAAGACGAAGGCCTCGCCGAGCGTGCCGACGGTGCGGGTGCTCGCCTCCTCGGCCTTGGTCGCCACGATGTTGCGGGTGACGCCGATCGCGAGGATGCGCTGGTAGTCCTTCGACATCTGCTCGGCGCGCACGAACTCCCACCAGGGCGTCTCCTCCCAGGTGTCGTCTCGGCGCTCGTCGCAGCTGGTCAGGAAGACGAGAGCGCGGTTCACGAAGTACGCGACCTCGTGCGCGGGCAGATTGAAGGCGGTGTCAAGCAGCGCGGTCAGCGCCCGCGCGATGTCTTCCGGGGAGAGCTGCTCCGGCTCGCTGCCCGGCCACGGGATCGGCATGCGGATGTCCTCGCGGCCGGTCCGCGCGAACGACATCTCACGGGGCGCGTCGAGGTTGTCCCAGACGCCGTTCGCGTTCCCGGGGAAGGGGATACGGCGCATGGTGTCGGGGAGGTTGTGATAGATCCCCGGGATGAAGCGGAACCCGTGCTCGGCCGGCAGCGGCTTGCGATTGCCCTTCGCGCTGTCCGGTACGTCCATGCTGCGGGCCTTGCCGCCGAGCGCCCGGCGCTCGTAGACCGTGACCGCGAAGCCGCGCTCGGCCAGCTCATGGGCGGCCGTAAGTCCCGCGACACCACCGCCGAGCACGGCGACCGACTGCCTGGCCGCCGCCCGCGGGGCGCGCGTCCCGGCGGCCGCGGGAAGCGCCGTCACCCCCAGCGCCGCCACACCACCGGTCGCGGCCGCCCCTGCCACAAACGTACGCCGCGTGCTGCCCCCGACTCCCGAGCGCCCCATGTCCCGTCCCCCTTACCGTAGGTAACTCCCGTATCAGGCGCAGGAGCATACGGTCGGGGCCGATGACGCGGAAGCCGCGCGCGGCAGCGGGGTCGAACATTGGCGTGATTGCGTTGCGGGTGCACGGGATCGCGCCGCCGGTCCAACGGGCGTACGGCAGTGAACGGACATGGGGCAGCGATACGAAGGGTGCGTCGAAAAGGGTTCCGCTACCGCAGCACATCCGCGAGGTCGTACCGGACCGGCTCCTCCAGCTGGGTGAACGTGCAGCTGTCGGGGGTGCGGTCCGGGCGCCAGGTGCGGAACCGTGCCGTGTGGCGGAAGCGCTGCCCGCCCTCCATGTGGTCGTACGCGACCTCGCAGACACGCTCGGGGCGCAGTGGCACCCAGGAGAGGTCCTTCTTGCCGGACCAGCGGCTGGGGGCGCCCGGCATCCGGGAGGTGGCGTGCGCGGCATCGTCCGTCCAGGCCGCCCAGGGGTGACCCTCCGCCGACTCCATCCGCAGCGGCTCCAGCTCGTCCACCAGCTCCGCGCGCCGCTGCATGGAGAAGGCCGCGCAGACGCCGACGTGCTGCAGGGTGCCCGCGTCGTCGTACAGGCCGAGGAGGAGCGAGCCGACGATGGGGCCGCTCTTGTGGAAGCGGTAGCCCGCGACCACGCAGTCCGCCGTGCGCTCGTGCTTGATCTTGAACATGAGGCGTTCGTTCTGCCGGTAGCGCAGGTCGAGCGGCTTGGCGATGACACCGTCCAGGCCCGCGCCCTCGTACTGCTCGAACCACTTCCGCGCCAGCTCCGGGTCCGTGGTGGCGGGCGCGAGGTGGACGGGGGCCGTCACGCCCGCAAGGGCCTCGGCCAGCCGCGTACGCCGGTCGGTGAGGGGCGTGTCCAGCAGCGCCTCGTCGTCCAGGGCCAGCAGGTCGAAGGCCACGAACGAGGCCGGAGTCCGTTCCGAGAGCGTCCGTACGCGGGATGCGGCGGGGTGGATGCGTTCCGTGAGGGCGTCGAAGTCGAGCCGGCCGTCCCGCGCGATGACGATCTCGCCGTCGAGCACACAGCGGTCCGGAAGCCGCGCGAGCAGCGCCTCGACCAGTTCGGGAAAGTAGCGGGTGAGCGGCTTCCCCGTGCGGCTGCCGATCTCCAGCTCCGCCCCGTCCCGGAAGATGATCGCGCGGAAGCCGTCCCACTTGGCCTCGTACTGCATGCCCTGCGGAATCCTCGCCACGGGCTTGGCGAGCATGGGCTTGACGGGCGGCATGACCGGCAGATCCATGGCTTGATTGTGGACCGGTATGTCGCATGACGCCCGGTATGCGGTGTCAGCCCCGCGGGCCTAGCGTGACCGCATGGGTGGAAAAGCGGTGGAGCTCGACGCGGGTGGGCGGACGGTGCGGCTCTCCAGCCCGGACAAGGTCGTCTTTCCGGAGCCGGGATTCACCAAGCTGGACGTCGCCCAGTACTTCCTCGCGGTCGGCGACGGGATCGTGCGCGCCCTGCGGGACCGCCCCACGACGCTCCAGCGCTTCCCGGACGGCGTCACCGGCGAGTACTTCTACCAGAAGCGCGCCCCCAAGAACCTCCCCGACTGGATCCCCACCGGCACCATCGCCTTCCCCAGCGGACGCACCGCCGACGAGATCTGCCCCACCGAGATCGCCGCCGTGGTCTGGGCCGCGCAGTTCAACACCCTCACCTTCCATCCCTGGCCGGTACGCCGCGACAACCCCGACCACCCCGACGAACTCCGCATCGACCTCGACCCGCAGCCCGGCACGGACTACGCGGACGCGGTGCGCGCCGCCCATGAACTCCGGGCAGTGCTGGACGAGTTCGGCCTCCAAGGGTGGCCCAAGACGTCCGGCGGGCGCGGCATCCACGTCTTCGTGCCGATCGAGCCCCGCTGGAACTTCACCGGCGTACGACGTGCGGTCATCGCCTGCGGACGCGAGCTGGAGCGGCGCATGCCGGACGCGGTCACCACCGCCTGGTGGAAGGAGGAGCGCGGCGAGCGGATCTTCGTCGACTTCAACCAGACCGCCCGCGACCGCACCATCGCCTCCGCCTACTCGATCCGGCCCCGGCCGAACGCCGCAGTGTCGGCGCCCCTGCGCTGGGACGAGATCGACGACGCCGTCCCGCAGGATTTCGACATCGGCACGATGCCGCACCGGTATGCCCAAGTGGGCGATGTGCACGCCGACATGGAGAAGCACGCCTTCTCGCTCGACGCGCTCCTGGAGCAGGCCGACCGGGACGAGCACGACCGGGGTCTCGGCGACATGCCGTATCCGCCCGAGTACCCGAAGATGCCGGGCGAACCGAAGCGGGTGCAGCCGAGCCGGGCCAAGCACGAGGAGTGACCGGCCGGGAGGTCGGTCAGCCCGTGCCCTCTTGCGTCAGCCGTGCTCTCCTGCGTCAGGCCGTGCCCTCCTGTGTCAGCCCTCGCCCTCCTGCGTCAGCCGGTCGGCGATGCGGCGGCACCTGCTCAGCAGGAGCTCGTCATCGGCGATCGCGTGGCGCATGATGCCGGGTGAGCCGTCGTTGTTGTGGCGGCGGGTGGCGGCCAGCTCCGCGCGTACCAGCGGGAGGGCCGGTATCGCCTCCGTGCCCATCCGGTCCAGGCACGCGGCGATCGCCGGACGGTCGCCGGGCCGGCCCGTCCACTGGGCCAGGAAGGCCGGAAGGACCTCGGCGGCCTCGCCCCGCACCTTCCACAGCGCGATCGTCGCCTCCAGGGAACCCCCGGCTGCGGCCAGTTCCCGCAGCCGGGGCACGACTTCCGCGGCCTCCGGGCCGAGCGACCCGGCGATGCGCAGGGCGAGGCTCCGGTTGGACTGACGGTCCCCGGCCAGGGCCTCGCGCAGGACGGGCAGGACGCGCTCGGTCTCGCCCGTCACCGCGCGCAGCGCGTCGGCCGCCTCAAGACGGTGGCTGACGGTGTGGGAGCCGTCGGACACCAGCTCGCGCAGATACGGGGCGACGTCGTCCGCCGCTGCCCGCCCGTACCGGACGAGTGCCCGCAGCGCGGGCCACTGGGACTGCGCCCCGTGGTGGTCCCGCAGGACGCCGACGACCAGCGGCAGGGATTCGGCCAGGTGCAGGCCGCCGATGGCCGTGACCAGGCGGGAGGAGTCCCTCCGGGCGTCGTCCGGGCCCAGGGACGTCAGCCTGTGGTGCAGCACCGGCGCGAGGGGCGCCGCCGCCGGGCCGATCGCCCTGACCCACCGGGGCAGGTCCTCGGGGACGTCGCCGCCGCTCTCCAGGGCGGCGGCCAGATGGGGCACGACCCGCCCGTCGCCCTGCAGGGCCAGCGCCTTGACCGCACCGCCGAACAGCGAGGTCTCCCAGTCCTCCGGGCTCCACTCGTCCTCCCACTCGGCGAGGGCCGCGTCCAGCACGTTCGCCGTGACCCGGGCGATGGGAGCCGCGTACGCCAACTGGCGCAACGCGGCCCTGGACAGCCGCTCATCGCGCTCGACGAGCTGCCGCGCGAGCAGCGCGACCAGGAGGTCGTCCGGCGCGCGCCAGCCGCTCAGCAGGCGCCCGCCCATCTCGACCGCGGCCATGCGCTGTCCCCAGTCGGGGCTGCACAGCTGGTGGTTGAGCAGCTCGAACCGAGGGGTCGTCGCGTCGCCGAGCGCGTCGTGCAGGTCCGCCAGCAGGTCGTCGGCCAGGCTCGCGTCGATACGCGCGCGGCGCTCGGCCTCCAGGTCCCTGAGATGGGACAGCAGCGTGTCCGTGCGCGGCCGTTCGGGGGCGGCGGCAGTGGCCTCGGACGTCCCCTTGGTCTCGTACGCGATCCGCATCACCTCCGTGGCGATGTCGACGCAGTCCTGCGGCAGTTGGCCGGGAGCGCACCGGGCCAGCTGCGCCAGGACCGTCAGCCGCAGCTCCGGATCGGCGGTGCCGGACGAGATCACGTCGCGCAGACAGGCGCCGGCCTCCGCGCCGAGCGACGGCGTGTGACGGGTGCCCAGCACGCCGATGGCCCGCACCAGAGAACGTACGACCTCTGCCTCCTCCTCCATGGCCATCCGCCCACGCAGTGCGGCAAACACCCGCACGGGGTCGTCGTGCAGGTGGACCAGTGCCCCCGGAATCACCTCGCGCAGGCCCGGATCGGGGTCCGCGAGGCGCTCCAGGAAGAACTCGGCCCGCCCCCGGACCGTGGCACTGGCCGTGAGGAAGTTCGCGACCCAGGCCGCGTCCTCCTCCTCGTCCTCGAAGAGGCCGCCGATCTCCTCGGGATCGGGGTCCTCCTCGCCCGCGATGCTGCACAGCAGCTCCACCAGGGCACCCCGGTCGGCGACCGACGTGTCGGCGACGAGATCGAAGAGGAACGGGAGGCAGGCGACCGTGGAGTCGTAGACATCGCCCTGGTGATGCACCGCGCCGTACATCCCGTCGAGGGCTGTGTCCCGCTCGGCCGGGTCCGCCGATGCCAGGTCCCGCAGGAGCCGCGGCACGTCCGACGCGTCTCCGTAGGCATGCACCATCGACGCCCAGTCGATGTCGTCGATCCCCGTCGTCGCTCCCGCTGCCCCCGTGGTGGCCATCCCTGTTCCCCCGTGCTCGGTTCCGTTGATCAAAAGCATGCCGCACGCCACTGACAACGGCCCCCGCGCCCCTGGTCGGGGTGCGGGGGCCGAAGCCGGTGACCGATGCCGGGTGGCTACAGCTCCTTGATCCTGATGTCCCGGTACGAGATCACATCGGTGACCCCGTGCACCTGGAGCCCGACATGGCCGGACGCGAACCGGCGCCCGTCCGTGCCGGGGTCGTCGCCGCGCGGCGGGACGAAGTCCTGGCCGCCCGTGTTGTCGAACTCGTTGATCAGGACGCCGTTGCGGTAGACCGAGTAGTGCTGGTCCACCACCCGGATCTCGTAGTCGTTCCACGTGCCCTTCGGAGTGACGCCGGCGCCGCCGAGGCCCACCCGGTCGAAGCCGTAGACCGACCCCGTCTTGTACATGTCGCCGTCAGGCCGGTCCAGCACCTGTACCTCGTGCCCGTACTTGATGGCGACCCACTCCGGGCGCGGCTCCTCCGGGTGGTCGTGGACCTGCGGGAAGCGCACGAACACACCCGCGTTGGCATTGCCGTTGCCCGGTGCGTCGTCCCGCCACTGGAGCTTCAGCGAGAAGTCGCCGTACTTGCGCTCCGGGAACCACAGCATGCCCATGCCCGCCACGGAGGTGCTGCTGGTGATCGAACCGTCGCCGTTCAGGCCGAACTTGCCGCCGCCGACCTGCTCCCACTTGTCCAGCGACTCCTGGGTGCCGTCGAAGATCTTGCGGTAGCCCTCGGTCTGGCCCGGCTTGCCGATGCCGGACTGCTTCGCCGCGCGGTTGATCTTGTTGTACTCGCGCTGGTCGATCTCACCGGCCCTCAGAAGCTTGTCGGTGACGCTCTTGACGTGCTTCAGGAAGAGCGCGTGCGACGTCCACTCCTTCTCGTCCTCGATCAACTCGTTGATCCGGCACCGGTTGTTCGTGACCCGGTTCGGGATGCCCGTGTCGACCGTGCCGACGAACACCGTCAACCGCTCGTCGAACTCGGGGCAGTTGGGCGCCGGGACGCCGCCGCCCTCCGCGACGGTGAAGGAGGCGTTCTTCGCCTCCGCCACATTGCCGGCCTTGTCGCTCGCCCGGTACGCCACGGTGTGCCGCCCCACGCGGTCGACGACGACCGGATCGGCGTACGCGAGATAGGGGCCGCCGTCCAGCGAGTACTCGATCTTGTCGACCCCGGAGTCGGCGTCGGTCGCCGTGACCGTCACCTTCGCCTTGCCGAGGTAGGCGCCGTCCGAGTCCTTGTCGCCCTCGACCTTCGCGGTGGTCTCCGGCGGCGTCTTGTCCTCGACCGGCGGCGCGACCACCGTGAACTCGACGGACTTCTCCGCGGCGACGTTGCCGGCCTTGTCGGCGGCGCGGTAGCGGACCTTGTGCGCGCCCGTCTCGTGCACCATCACGGGCGCCGTGTACGTCGTCCAGGCGCCGTCCCCGATCGCGTACTCGATCTTGTTGACGCCGGAGCCGGTGTCGGACGCCGTCACCGTGACCGTCGCCATCCCGATGTACTGACCCTGGTCGTTCTTCTCGCCGGTCACCGTCGCCGAGGTCTCCGGCGGGGTCTTGTCGTCGGTCGACGGCGGGACGACCGTGAAGTCGACGGCCTTCTCCGCCGCCACGTTGCCCGCCTTGTCGCTCGCCCGGTAGCGGATCTTGTGGGTGCCGACCTGGTTCACGACCACGGGCGCCGTGTACGGCTGCCAGGCGCCGTCCGCGCCGACCGCGTACTCGACCTTGTCGACCCCGGAGCCCGCGTCGGTCGCCGTCACCGCGACGGTCGCCGAACCGACGTACGCGCCATCGGAGTTGGTCTGTCCCTCCACCTTCGCCGAGGTCTCCGGAGCCGTGGTGTCCGCGCCGCCGCCGTCGGTCACGACGAGGATGCCCTGCATCGACTCGTGGCCGGGGATCGTGCAGTGGTAGCGGTAACGGCCGGGCGTCAGCGTCACCTCGGCGGTGTGCTTGCCGCCCTGGTCGTCGTTCGGGTTGGCCAGGATGTTCAGCGGTACGTCGTTGTTGTACTCGGGGTCGGAGACGTCGAACGTCAGCGTGTGCGGCATGCCCGTGTCGTTGCCGGTCGCCGCGCTGTTCTCGAAGACGATCGTCGTCTTGCCCGCGACCGCTGTGGCGGGCGCGGACGCGTACTTGGTGATGTCGTTGTTCGCGGTCCAGGTCAGCGTCTGGTCCGCGAGGCCCGCGTTGTCGGGCCGCCCGTAGGCCGCCGTCGACGTCAGGCCGAGCACCATCAGGAGCGACGCGAGCAGCGCCGTCCAGAGTCTTCGCCTGCGTACCGTCATCCGGCCCTCCTCGCGAGGTCGTCGGCGGCCGGGGTCGGCGCGCCGCCCTGATAAGTGACCCGCCACAGCGCCGACTTGGCGTCCGAGGTGAAGAAGCCGCGGCCGTAGTCGAGCACGTACAGCGAACCGTCGGGCGCGAACCTCCAGTCCATGAGGTTCTTGATGCCGTCGTTGCCGATCGGGATGATCTTCTTCAGGGACTCGGCGTGCGTCGGGAGCCCGCCGCCGCCGACCGTCTTCGGGTCGGTCAGCACCGCGTGCCGCGGCTGGTCGGAGTCGTAGAAATCGCCGACGAACCACTTCCCGTCCCAGTACGAGGGCCACTTGTCGGCGCTCGTGTTCGCCGCGTCGTAGCGGTAGACCGGGCCGTTCATCGTGGCCTGGCCGCCGCCCTTGAGCCACGGCAGGAGCTGCTTCTGCTCCTCGTTCTTGTAGCTCGGGACGCCGTTGGCGTCGCGCGGGTAGTCGATGCCGCCGCCCTGCGGCGAGTACCAGATGTTGTTGGGCTCGGCCGGCGGGATGTTCACCAGGCCGTCGTTGTTGGGCGACTCGTTCTTGAGGTTCTTGCAGTCGTACCAGCCCAGCGGTTTTGTCGGGTCGGGCAGATTGCGGTCCCGGTAGGGCTGGTTGTTGCCCATGCAGTACGGCCAGCCGCGGTTGGAGGCGTGGGTGATCGCGGCGAACGTGTCGTACTTCGCCGGGCCCCAAGTCGTCGACGGCTGACCGGCGTCGGGGCCGACCCAGCCCGCGTACAGGGTGTCGGTCTGCTTGTCGATCGAGATGCGCGCCGGGTTCCTGACGCCCATCACGTAGATCTCGCCGCGCGTCTTGCCGCCGCCCTCGTCCGGCTCCTTGCCGGTGAAGAGGTTGCCCTCGGGGAGCGTGTACGTCCCGTCGGCCTCCGGGTGGATGCGCAGGATCTTGCCGTTGAGGTTGTTGGTGTTGCCCGCGGTGCGGCGCGCGTCGGCGAACGAGACGCCCTTGAAGTTGGGCTGCGGGTTGTTGCCGGAGTAACCGTCGCTGAACCGCGAGGAGTTGTTGTCACCGGTCGCGATGTAGAGATTGCCCTTGGAGTCCCAGGCCATCCCGCCGCCCGCGTGGCAGCAACTGTGAATCTGCACCGGCCACTTGAGAAGGACCTTCTCGCTGTTCAGGTCCAGCTTGTTGGTGGCCTGGTCGAGCGTGAAGCGGGAGACGTACCGCTCGCCCATGTGCGTGTCGCGGTTGATCTTCGAGTGGGGCGTGTAGTGCAGATACACCCACCCGTTCTCACTGAACTTCGGGTCCAGCTCGATGCCCAGCAGGCCCTCTTCGACCTTGATCAGCTCATCTCCGCCGCCCTTGTTGCCGAAGACCGTCAGCGCGCCCGCGAGGGTCACCTTCTTGGTCTTCGGGTCGTAGACGTGGATCTCGCCCTTGCCCTTGCCGATGTCCGGGTTGTTCCAGTCGGTGACGACCGGCTGCGAGGAGTCGGCGCCGCCGCGGCCGATGTAGAGGACCCGGCCGTCGGGGGCCGTGACCAGGCCGTGCGGCTCGCCGATCTGGTCGTTCTGGCCCGGCTGGTTGGCCTGGGTCAGCCGCTCCGCCTTGTAGTTGGCGTTGATCGCCGCCTTGCAGTCGGCACGCGCGATGCGGGTCGTCCAGAGCAGGGCGCCGCGCAGGTGCTGCCGGAAGTCGGTCTCGTCGTAGGAGTCGGCCGTGCCGCCCATGCCGGTGTAGAAGGAGCGCCCGCCGTCGTAGTCGCGGCACCAGGACACCGGGTGGTCCCAGCCGTTCTTGCTCTCGCCCGGCTGGTACGTCGCCTCGCGCACGCGGGCCACCGTGTGCACGTCGCCGGACGGGTTCTTCGTCCAGTTCAGCCACCGGTCGGGGCGTTTCCACTGGAGCGGCAGGTCCTTGGCGGCGGGGTGCTGCCGGTCGCCCACCTCAACGGTCGCACGCTGTACGTCCGTCGGGCTGGAGTCGGCGGGACGGGCACCGATCAGGCCGGTGAACCAGGTCGAGTACGGCTCGGCGCGGGCCGCGTCATGGATGCCGAGGAAGCCGCCGCCCGCCTCCATGTACGCCTCCAGACCCGCCTCCTGCTCGGGGTCGAGGACGTCGCCGCCGCCGGTCAGGAAGGCGACCGCGTTGAACTTGCCGAGCTTGGCCTCGTTGGTGAAGACCGCCGGGTCGTCCGTCGCCTCGATCCTGAACCGCTGGGCGGCCGGGCCCGATTGGCCGATCTTCTCGATGGCCGCGATGCCCGCGTTGACCACGGGGGACTCGTCGCCGCCCGCCGCCGATCCGTGGAAGACCAGGACGCGGACGTTCGCCCCGCCGGGCGGCGAGGGGAGAGACATCGTTGTCAACGGCGGTTCCGGGTACGGCCGCGCGGTCGCGGCCTGTGCGGAGAGCGCGCCGGTGACCAGGGCCCCGGAGAGCAGGGCGGCGGCCCAGGCCCGGTGCGAGCGTCGTCTTCCGCGATCCCTGCGTCTGCTCAACCCTCGTATGCCCAAGGGTTTTTGATGCGGTGTGAGCCGCATGAGTACACCCACCCCTCGTCGGTCACAGCAACAGCGCCGATGAAGCTAGACCTCTTTTCGTCACTCGCCAATAGGTATGACCGCAAGAGCGCGAACTTTGTCCTGAGTGTGGATAAACGAAGATTCCCCCAGTACCGTGTGGCCGTCCCGGGGGCAACCGCTGCCCCGTCAGCCTCCGTACCGCAGTGGGGAGTTCGGCATGGACAGACGGAGCTTCAACCGACGGATGCTGGTGGGCGGCGTGGCCGCGACGGCCGGGGTGACATCGTTGTCGATGGCCACGGCGCCCGAGGCGAGCACGGCCGAGGGGCCGAAGACCGCGCCGGCCGGCGGCGAGGTCAAGCGCATCAAGATGTACGCGGAGAAGCTTCCCGACGGGCAGATGGGCTACGGCCTGGAGAAGGGCAAGGCGACCATCCCCGGCCCGCTCATCGAACTCAACGAGGGCGACACACTGCACATCGAGTTCGAGAACACGATGGACGTGAACGCGAGCCTGCACGTCCACGGCATGGACTACGAGATCTCCAGCGACGGCACCAAGCACACCAAGAGCGACGTCGAGCCCGGCGGCAAACGCACGTACACCTGGCGCACCCACGCGCCCGGCCGCCGCAAGGACGGCACCTGGCGGCCGGGCACGGCGGGCTACTGGCACTACCACGACCACGTCGTCGGCACCGATCACGGCACCGGCGGACTGCGCAAGGGGCTCTACGGCCCGCTGATCGTGCGGCGCAAGGGCGATCTGCTCCCGGACAAGACCTTCACCATCGTCTTCAACGACATGACGATCAACAACAAGCCGGGTCACCAGAGCCCCAACTTCGAGGCCACGGTGGGCGATCGGGTGGAGTTCGTCTCGATCACGCACGGCGAGTACTACCACACGTTCCACATCCACGGTCACCGCTGGGCGGACAACCGCACGGGCCTGCTCACCGGCCCCGACGACCCCAGCCAGATCCTCGACGACAAGATCACCGGGCCGGGGGACTCGTTCGGCTTCCAGGTGATCGCGGGGGAGGGCGTCGGGGCGGGCGCCTGGATGTACCACTGCCATGTGCAGAGCCACTCGGACATGGGGATGGTCGGCCTCTTCCTGGTGAAGAAGGCGGACGGGACGATCCCGGACTACGAGCCGCATCACGCCGCGAAGAGCGAGGGGCACGAGCACTAGGACCTGTCCGGCGGATCTTGCCCGGGACGCGGCGGCCTGGCAAGCGGTGGCCCGGCACGCGCAGCTGCGGCGTTGTCGTCCATCACCATCGCTGTCGTCCATCACCGTCGCTCCGCGATGCCTCGATCCGCCGCCTTGCAGCTGCACGCACCAGACCACCGCTCACCGGCACAGACAAGACACCGCCCACAGGCAGTCGGCCAGATCCGCCGGACAGGCCCTGGCGGAAGCCGGCGGCGGCAGGCGGGACCGACGCCGCCGGACGGGAACTAGGCGGCCTCCCGCACCGCGTCCAGCAGCTCGGCGAGCATCTCCTCGCGGTCCGCGACGTCCGGGAACGCGCCGGTGTCCGCGCAGCGGTCCGCCCAACGGGAGGCGGCCAGCCGCTCCAGCCGTTCGGCGAGTCCGGGCCGGATGTCGGACGGGAGCCGGAAACCGTCGGCCAGGGCGGCGATCTTGAACGCCGTGATGAAGTGCCAGTGCATGTCGGGGTTCTCGAACTCGCGCAGCAGCCAGTCGTACGCGTCCGGGGTGCCCTGCCGCAGCGCGTCCCGCATGCTCTGCGCCCGGATCTCCGCGACGGGCGACTGCGCGTACCGGCGCAGGGCGTCACCGGCGGCTTGCGCGTTGGCCTTGTCGGCGCACCGCATGCCCGCGAGGCTCCCGGCGGTCATCCAGCGCACGCCGTCCTCGGGATCGTGGTCGAGGACGTCGATCAGGGCCCGCACCACGCGGCCTTCCTCCGGGCCGCCCACCGCGAGCTCCTCAAGGCCGGTGGCGGCCCCGGTGCGCACGCGTTCGTCGGCGTGGCCCAGGCAGTCGAGGAAGAGCGGCAGCGGCGGATCGGTCAGCGGCACGGACCGGTGCAGCGAGTCGTAGCAGTCCAGGACCTGGCTCAGCGCGAAGGGCTCCAGGTCCCGCGCGACCAGTCCGTCGAGCGTCGCGCGCACCGCGTCATAACGCAGTACGTGGTTGAGGTTCAGGAGATGGGCGAGCGCCTCGACACCGAGCGTGACCCGCCGGGGCTCGCCGGTGGCGCACTGGGCGACGGCCTCGTCGATCTCCAGCCCGATCCGCGGCCAGTCCGTCCAGGACGGCTCGGCGGGGCCCTGCGCGAGGGGGACGAGCAGCTCGGCCCGCGCCTTGCTGTTCGGCTCCGTGGCCAGCGCCTCCTCCAGCGTCGCCCGCGTCCTGGCCCGCAGCCGCTCGGCCTCGGACTCCGGCAGCGGTGTGGCCCGGCGCAGCACCACGCAGGCCAGCATCACACCGACGCCGAACTGCATCTCGTACGCGACACTGTCCGGCCGCCCGGCCCCGGTGATCCCCTGTGCCGTCCAGCCGAGCTCCCGGAGCTGGCCGAGCCGGTCACGCGCGTCCTCCCGCAGGTCGGCGGAGACCTCGTGCGGGGCCGCGGGGCCGCCGAGTTCGGCCACGAGGGCCGTCCACTGGCGCACGAAACTCTCGGGGTCCGCCAGATTCGCGGTGAAGACCGCCTCCGCCCGGCGGCGCAGCTCCCGGTCGCGCCAGAGCGCGTCGGCGAAGCCGCCCGCCATCGACGTGAAGGGCTCCTCGGTGGCCGTCTCGCGCTCCATCGCGAGGGCCAACTCGCAGAGAGCCCACGCGGGTTGGGCGCGCTCGGCCGCTTCGACGGCCGCCTTGCCGCGGACATCCGGGTCCGCGTCCCACAGCGCGGCGGCCAACTCCTCGTGCAGCTCGGCCTGCTTGCGCGCTCGCCAATTCTTGAACATGCACTGCAGCGTAGGCGGCGCCCCCGCGTGGGCCGGAGACGGGCTTGTGGAGATCCTGTAGGACACATCTTTCGGCGCGCCAACCCTTTCCCCGGAGGAGCGCGTTGGGTGTACTCCTTGTACGGATCATCCCTGCGCCACCCCGCACGTCGTCCTGTACGCACGCCGCCGCGAACCGTCCCCCGAGGGAGCCGAGTTGAGCAAGGACAGCGAGTACGACTACGTCATCGTCGGAGCCGGATCAGCGGGGTGCGTGCTGGCCGCGCGGCTCTCGGAGAATCCCGCGACGCGGGTGGCGCTCGTCGAGTCCGGGCCGCGCGACCGCAAGCCCGAGATCCGGATTCCGGCCGCCTTCCCGAAACTCTTCAAGACGCCGTACGACTGGAACTACTCCACCACCAAGCAGTCCGCCCTCGACGGCCGCGAACTCTTCTGGCCGCGCGGCCACACCCTCGGCGGTTCGTCCTCGATGAACGCCATGATGTGGGTGCGCGGACACCGCGACGACTACGACGCCTGGGGCGCGGCCGCGGGGGAGGAGTGGTCCTACGCCCAGTTCGAACGCTACTTCCGGCGGGCCGAACGGTGGGCGGGTCCGGCGGGCGCCTCCAGCGTCCACGGGACCGACGGGCCGCTCTGGATCTCGCCGCTGCGTCAGCCCAACCCGACCACGGCCGCGTTCCTCGACGCCTGCCGTGACGCGGGCCTGACCGAACTGCCCGAGCTGAACGGCCCCGACAACGGCGGTTTCGCGCCCACCCCGGTCAACCAGCGGGCGGGCCGCCGCTGGAGCGCCGCCGACGGATATCTGCGGCCCGCCCTCCGCCGCCGCAACCTCCACGTCCTCACCGGCGCGCGCGTCCGCAGGCTCGACTTCGACGGGACACGCGTCGCCGGCGTGGTCGCCGACGGCGTGGCCGGCAAGCTGATCGCCCGCCGCGAGGTGATCCTCTGCGCGGGCGCCATCGGCTCGCCGCAGCTGCTCCTGGCGTCCGGCGTCGGCGACCCGGACGAGCTGGCCAGGGCGGGCATCGACACCCGCGTCGCCGCACCGGACGTGGGCCGTCACCTCCAGGACCACCTCGTCTACACGGTCACCGTGCGCTGCCCGCGCCCCGTCACGCTGACCGGGGCCGATTCCCTCGCCAACGTGGGCCGCTTCCTGCTTGCCGGGCGCGGCCCCCTCACGTCGAACGTCGGCGAGGCCGTCGCCTTCATCCGGACCAGGCCCGAACTGGCCGCCCCCGACGTCGAGTTGATCTACGCGCCCGTCCCGTTCGTCAACCACGGTCTCGAACCGCCCACCGAGCACGGCATCACGATCGGCGTGGTCCTCCTCCAGCCGCAGAGCGAGGGCCGGATCACGCCGACCGGTCCGGGGGTCTCCTCGCCGCCGCGCATCGACCCCGACTACCTGGCGACGCAGGCCGACGTCGACACCCTCGTCGCCGGTGTACGCCGGGCCGAGGAACTGTTCGCCGGCCGCGCACTCGCCCCGCACACGGCCGGACCGATGGGGCCGTACCCCGGCGTCGTCGACGACGAGAGCCTCGCGCGGGCGATCCGGGGCGCCGCCGAGACGCTCTACCACCCGGTCGGCACCTGCCGGATGGGCGACGACGACGGTTCCGTCACCGATCCGGCGCTCCGGGTACGCGGCGTGCAGGCGCTCCGGGTCGTGGACGCCTCGGTGATGCCGCGGATCACCCGCGGTCACACCCACGCCCCCACGGTCGCCATCGCCGAGAAGGCCGCCGAGCTGATCAGGGCGGACGCACGGAAATGAGGGTCGCGGCCGCTGCCGTCCGGTGCGCCGGGCGGCCTTATCCTGACCGGCGGACGATCCGCCGCAGTCCTTGAGGAGCCCCAGGTGACCGAGCCGCCGACGAGCGCAGCCCCGCGCCCCACGCTGGAGGCGGTGGCCGCGCGGGCCGGGGTCTCACGGGCCACGGTGTCCCGTGTCGTCAACGGCGACACGGGGGTGCGGGACGCGCTCGCCGAGAAGGTGCGGCGCGCGGTGGACGAGCTCGGCTATGTGCCGAACCGGGCCGCCCGCAGCCTCGTCACGCGGCGCCACGACGCGGTCGCCGTCGTCATCGCCGAACCGGAGACACGGGTCTTCGCCGACCCGTTCTTCGCGCTGCAGCTGCGGGGCATCAGCAAGGAGCTGACCTCGCGCGACGTGCAGCTGGTGCTGCTCCTGACGGAGGGCCGCGCCGATCATGAGCGGGTCGGCCGCTATCTGTCCGGCGGGCACGTCGACGGGGCGCTGGTCTTCTCCCTGCACCTGGACGATCCGCTGCCCGGCATCATCCAGGGCGCGGGGGTGCCGACGGTGTTCGGCGGCCGTCCGGGGTGGCCCGAGGGGACGGCCACTTCTCCGTACGTCGACTGCGACAACCGCGGGGGTGCGGCGGCGGCCGTCCGCCATCTGACGTCCCTCGGCCGCACGCGCATCGCGCACATCACGGGGCCGCTCGACCAGACGTCGGCGGTGGACCGCCTCGACGGCTACCGGGACGTACTGCCGGACGCGGGCGAGGAGTTGGTCGCCGACGGCGACTTCACCCCGGCGGGCGGCGAGCGGGCGATGCGGACGCTGCTCGACCGCTGCCCCGGCCTGGACGCCGTCTTCGCCGCGAACGACCTGTCGGCGGCGGGTGCGCTGCGGGTGCTGGGGGAGCGGGGGAAGCGGGTCCCGGAGGATGTCGCGGTGGTGGGCTTCGACGACATGCTGCCGGTGGCGGAACAGACGTCGCCGTCGCTGACGACGGTACGTCAGGACATCGAGGAGATGGGCCGGCTGATGGCCCGGATGCTGCTGGCGCGGGGCGGGCCGGAGGAGAGCGTGGTGCTGCCGACCCACCTGGTCCGCAGGGGGTCGGCGTAGCGGCTTCTCCTTCCGGCCCGGCCCGCGTCAGACGCGGGCCGGTTCGGCGGGGGCCGGAGCGGATGCCGGGGCCGCGGTGACCTCGCGGGTCTCGTGCAGGGTCAGCAGGCCGATGACGACCATCGCCACCGCGGTCAGGCCGTGGACGCCGAACGCGGCGGCGGCGGAGCCTCCGTGGGCGAGCACGTTGGCCATGTCGCCGAACGGGATGACGGACTCCGCCAGCATGACCCAGCCCAGTGCGCGGCGCTGACCGGTCAGCAGCAGGACGGCGAGGACCAGGCCGCCCGCGACGTCCCGGATGCCCTTCAGGACGAGGAAGCCGTCGCCGTCTCCGGAGGGCCAGCTCGGCAGGCCGAAGGTCGGCGCCACCGTCTCCGGGCGCAGGATGAACTCCGTACCGAACCAGAGGACGAAGAGGATGCCGGCGGCGGTCAGGGCGGTGTTGACGGTCTTGAGCGACATGGTTGTCTCCTTGCGGGATCAGGTCTGTACGGGATCAGGTCTTGTCGGGGCAGGTCGGGTTCGGGCGCGTGGCCGGGTCAGGCCGCGCGGACGCGGCGGATGCGGCGGGCGTGGCGAGGGCGGCCGAAGACGTGCCAGACGGCGCGTACCGGTGCGGGCAGGACGGAGAGGAGCGTGGCGCGCTCGGCCGGGTCCGCGTCCTCCAGGACGAGGCCGAAGAGCGTGAGCAGGGTGAGCTTGGGCGTACTGGCCACCATGTGGTCGCCCAGGGAGGCCCATTCCTTCTCGGTGAGGTGCTCGGCCGCGAGCGGAAGAAGAGCGGACTCCTCGTCGTCGAGGTGTTCGAGCAGGACCGCCCGGTGATCGGCGAGGACCGCCACGAGGGTGTCGCGCTCGTCGGCTCCGGCGGTGGCCTCCCACGCCGGGACCGCGGCGTCGAGACGGGCCGTCGTGGCCGCGACGCGCTCGTGCTGGACCTCCATGCGCAGGACGACGTCCGCGCCCAGATCGACCCGGGACAGGAGCAGCGGCCACAGCAGCTCGTCCTCCCCCTCGTGGTGGTTCTTCAGTCCGATGCGGTAGTCGCGGAAGTGGTCGGCGATCACCTTGGCGCGAGCGGTGTCACCGGGGGCGACCGCCGCGACGAGTTCCCTCAGCAGCCGCGACTCGCGGCGGAACGCGCGGTGGACGATCTCCATGTCCTGGGTGTCGACGCTCATCTCTTCCTGCCCCTCGTCCGTCGTCCGTCGTCCGGCTTGACGGGTCAAGACTGCTCGCGGGGTTTTGGAGGGCACTTGGAGTCGACGGCGGGCACTTGGAGCCGACTTGGAACGCGCGCGCTGCGGCCGCGCGTACGATGCGTCATGTCATGCTCCTGATACGGGTGTTGGGTTCGTTCGCGGCCGAGGCGGACGGTGAGCCGATCCCCCTCGGCGGACCGCGGCAGCGCGGCGTGCTGGCCCTGCTGGTGGCGGCGCGCGGGCAGGTCGTGCCGGTCGACCGGCTGGTCGAGGACCTGTGGCGCGGCGAACCGCCGTCGCGGGCCCTGGCCTCCCTTCAGGCGTACGTGTCGAACCTGCGCCGCCTCCTTGAACCCGGCCGCCCGCCGCGCACCCCGGCCCGCCTGCTGGTGAGCGCGGCACCCGGATACGCCCTGCGGTTGCCGCCGGGAGCGGTTGACGCGTGGTGCTTCGGGGAACTGCTCGACGAGGCCCGTACGCTCGCCGATCCCCGTGCCGCCCGCGCCCGCCTCGACGAGGCGCTCGCGCTGTGGCGCGGGCCCGCGTTCGCCGAGGTAGCCGACGAGCCGTGGGCCGCGGCCGAGACCGCCCGTCTTGACGAACTGTGCCTGATCGCCCGAGAGTTGCGGATCGCGGCGGGGTTGCGTCTCGGCGACCCCGCGGCGGTGGTGCCCGAGGCGGAGGGCCTCACCCGCGACGCTCCGCTGCGCGAGGAGGGCTGGCGCACGTACGCCCTCGCGCTGTGGGGCAGCGGCCGCCAGGCCGACGCGCTGGACGCGCTCCGCCGCGCCCGCGCCACCTTCGCCGAAGAGCTGGGCCTCGACCCCGGCCCGGACCTGGCGGCCCTGGAACAGGCGATCCTCGCCCAGCGCACGGACGTCCTGCGCGCGGCCGTCCCTCCGTCTCCCGCGGCCTCGCCCACCGCGGACATGCCCCGGCCCCGGGCGACCGCACCGCCCGTGGACGACGGACCCGGCACGACGCCGTTCGTGGGACGGGGGAGCGAGCTCGCGGCGCTGACGGCGGCCGCCGGGGAGGCCGCCGCCCATGGGGCGCGTGTCGCGCTCGTCACCGGCGAAGCGGGACTCGGCAAGTCGACGCTGCTCGACCGTCTCGGCGCGCGACTCGGACGGGCCGGTTGGCTCGTGGCCGCCGGGCGCTGCCCCGAGGTGGACAGTGCGCCGCCCGCGTGGGCGTGGGTCGAGGTGCTGAGGAAGGTCGCCGAAAGTGTGCCGCCGGGGGAGTTCGCGGACGATCTGGCGCCGCTGCTCTCCGACTCGGCGCCGGTGGACGGCGACGCGACGGCCGGGCGGTTCCGGCTGCGGCGGGCCGTGTGGAACTGGCTCGCGGCGGCCGCCGCCGACCGGCCGCTCGCCGTGGTCCTCGACGACCTCCACTGGGCGGACGCCGCCACCCTGGAACTCCTCGGGGGCGGTGTCGGCGTACGGGCCCCGATCCTGGTCGTCGCGGCGTACCGCTCGGACGAGAGCGAGCGCCTCACCGAAACGCTCGGCACCCTCGCCCGCACCGAGCCCCTCCGTCTCGACCTGCCGGGACTGGACGGCGACGCCGTCGCGCAGCTCGTACGCGCCGAGTGCGAGGCCGACGACGCGACCGTGGCCGGGATCGCCGAGCGGACCGGCGGCAACCCCTTCTATGTGCGGGAGAGCGCGCGGCTGCTGACCGGCGAGGGCGCGCTGGTCGCGCTCTCCGAAGTCCCCGAGGGCGTACGGGACGTCCTGCGGCGCCGCCTCGCGAGGCTTCCCGAGCGCGGCGTGTCCGTCCTGCGGCTCGCGGCGGTGGCCGGCCGGGAAAGCTCGGTGGACGTGCTGGTGCGGGCCGCCGACACCGACGAGGACGGCGTCCTCGACGCGCTGGACGCGGGCGTCGTCGCCGGCTTGCTCGACGAGCCCGGACCCGGGCGCGTCCGGTTCGTGCACGCGCTGGTCAGGGACACCCTGGTCGCCGACGTCACCCGCCTGCGGGCCGCCCGGATGCACGCCCGGATCGCCGCCGCCCTGGAAGGCGGCGGGGACGTCGCGGCGCTCGCCCATCACTACGCGCGAGCGGGATCACCGAAGGCCGTCGGCCCTTGTGTGCGGGCAGCCGAGCTCGCCGAGGCGCGCTACGCCCACGACGTGGCGGCCGCCCTCCTCGCCGACGCGGTCGCCCTCTCCGGCGAACCGGACGAGCGCGTGGGCCTGTTCGGCAGACTGCTGCGCGCGCAGATCAGGGCGGGGGCCGTCGCCGCGGCCAGGCAGACGCGCGAACAGGCCGTGGAGTACGCCGAGTCGATCGGCCGCGACGACCTGATGATCGCCGCGTTCATCGCCTGGACCGAGCCCACCCCCTGGCAGGCCCGCACGTACGGCACGGTCGACCGCCCCGTCGTCGACCGCCTCAGCCGCCTGCTCGAGCGGCCCGGCCTCGCCCCCGACGTCCGCTCCAGCCTCCTCACGGCGTACGCCAACGAGCTGGTGGGCGAGGACGATCCGACGGTGATGGCGGCGGCGCGGGAAGCACTCGACCTCACCGCCGATCCCCGCCTCAGGGCCGCGGCGCTCCTGATCCTCGCCGGAGACTCCGGGCGGGACGGGCCAAAGAAGCGGGAGGAGCACGCCCGTGAACTCGCGGAGATCGGCGCCGAGCACGACCTGCCCGTCTACCGCGTGCGGGGCCTGCTGGACCAGGCCGCGCACGCCGCCGCGGCCAACGATCCGGCGACCGTGCGCCGCCTCACCGAGGAGGCGCTCGACCTCGCCCGCGCCTACCGGATGCCGGAGGCGATCAGCGCCGCCGAGATCGCGCTGGCGTCCTTCTCGCTCGTCGAGGGCCGGTTCGCCGACGCCGAGCGCCGCTACGCCGAGGCCACGGCCCGCATGGAACGCGCCGGATCGGTACACGCCGGTTTCGCGGGCCTCGCGCTGGCGACGGTCCGGCTGAACGAGGGCACGCTCGGCGACCACCTGGACGAGGTGCGCGCGCTCCACGAGGCACTCGGCCCCATGGCCGCCGACCTGCTCGCGCTGGCCCTGCACGCCGCGGGCCGCAGCGACGAGGCACGCCGGGCCCGCAGGTCACCGGGCCCGATCCGGCCCGACTTCTTCTTCACGTTCCTGACGAGCCTGCGGGCGATGGCGATCGTCGCGCTGGACGACCGCGACGCCGCCGAGGCGGTCTACGCGGACCTGCTCCCGCACTGTGAAGGCCCCCCGGCCGGTGCCGAGAGCCTGTCGCTCGCGGTGCGCCCGGTCGCCCACACGCTCGGCGAACTCGCCCTGCTCCTCGGCCGTGACGACGAGGCGGCGGCCCACTTCGCCCGGGCCGCCGCGATCGCCGACCGGTGGAACGCCGCGCACTGGTCCGCCGACGCCGCTGCGACCGCTACGCGCCCACGCTCACCGTGAACCTGCGGGGGTTGCCGTCGTGGGCCGCTCCGGAGACGTCCGGTTCGCCGTCGGGGCGTACGTCGTCGTACGGGAACGCGTACCCGATGGGGGAGTTCGCGTGGACGACCCGCGCCCAGTGGTTGGTGACCGCGTCCTTGTAGTAGTCCCCGGCGCCCGCCCCGTTCGGCTGCTCCGGATGCGTCAGCATGATGCTCCGGTTGAAGCCCGCCGCCAGCCGCGCGAGGAGCCCCTTCTTGTCGTCGGAGTCCCCGGGATTGTTGGTGAACGGCCCGTGGTTGCAGGTGAAGATGTCCTTCGACGTGGGCTTCGCGAACGTGTGCCCGCCGTCGAACGTCAGCGTGTCACCGCTCACCCGCCCGGTGAACACGCCCCGGCCGCCCTGGAGGTCGATCTTCAGGTCGGTGCCCCGGTACTTCTCCCACACCTGGTCGACATAGCCGTTCCAGACGTCCCGGAACGGCATCTGCTCGGGCCGGTCGAAGTACGGGGCCATGAGGTTCTGCGGGGAGATGACCCGCAGCACCTTGTCGCCGTCGCCCCGGATCACCAGGTCCCCCCACGGCTGCCCGTCCTTCTCGCCCTGCGCCGCGAGATCCGCCGCGATCTTCTCCACCGCCCCGTCCGGCAGCGGAGCGACCGTGTGCGTGGCGTCGCCCTCCAGGGTCAGTCCGATGGGCAGCGCCGTGACCAGGTCGACGTAGCTGATGTTGGCGTACAACTGCGAAGTGTTGAAGGTGAATTCGCAGAACGACCAAGTACGCCCGTAGTTGGGGTCCTCCTTGGTCGCGAAGGCGGGTTCCACCAGTGAGGGGCCGGGGTTGAGGAAGAAGTCCAGCTTGTCGTCGCGGACGAAGTAGACGCGCGCGCCGTACATATGAGGCAGCGTCAGAACCTTCGGTTCGGACCCCGCGCCGCCGAGCGGAATGGAGCAGTCGACCGGCAGTGGCGTCTGCGGGGCCGAGGGCGAGTCCGGCCGGTAGACCCCGCCGTCCGGCTTCAACAGGACCCAGCGGTCGGTGCCTTCCTCGTGCCCGGTGACGTAGGCCCGCACCTCGCCGGGCAACGACTTGTTCTGGAGGGCGAGTTCACAGGTGGCGGGGGCGGCCTTGGCGTCCGGGCTGAGAAGGCTGCCCCAGGCCGGATAGGTGAGCGCCCCGGCGGCACCGGCTGCGGACGAGAGGAACACGCGACGCGATATCACGGAAGGTCTCCCGGGATGTGGGGTGGGTGTGGGGGGATGTCGTACGTGGGGGGGGGGGCTTGCGGTGGGGACCACTGTCGTGGCGCGGGATTCCGCCGTCAAGAGATGTTGCTGAGAGCGCTCTCAGAAACTTGTTTCCTTCACAAGATGGCGGCCCGCGTGCGTTGTCAGTGGCGGGTGCCAGACTCGGAGGAACGGAAGCGAGCTACGACAAAGGAGTCGATCATGCTCAATACCCGCTTCGTGACGGGCGCCCCCGTATGGGTGGATCTCGGCACTCCGGACCTGGAAAGCGCCCACGCCTTCTATCGCGCGCTCTTCGGCTGGGAGTTCCTGTCCGGTGGCGAAGAGTTCGGTGGATACGGCATGTATCAGGCGGGCGGTCAGACCGTGGCCGGCGCCATGACGGTCCCCGCGGAGGAGGCGCCCCCGTCCTGGACGCTGTACTTCCGGACGCCGGACGCCGACGCGACGAGCAAGGCCGTGGAGCAGGCCGGCGGCAGCGTGCGGTACGAGGCGATGGACGTGGGGGACCTCGGCCGCATGGCCGTCCTCAAGGACGCCCAGGGAGTCACCTTCGCCGTCTGGCAGCCGGGGACGAACAAGGGCCTGGACCTGGTCGAGGCGCCGAACAGCCTCTGCTGGACCGAGCTGTACACACCGGACATCCCCGCGGCCGCCGCGTTCTACGGCTCCGTCTTCGGCTGGGGCACCTCCACGGCCGCCTTCCCCGGCGGTTCGTACACGATGGTGCACCCCGCCGACGGCACGGAGGACGACATGTTCGGCGGCCTGTGGCCGCTGGCCGACGCCCCGGAGGAAGCCGAGGGCGGGGCGTACTGGACTCCGTACTTCCAGGTGACCGACATCGACGCGGTGATCGCCGCGGTGGAGCCCGCCGGTGGCACGGTGCGGGTGCCGCGCATGGACCTGGAGGGCGTCGGCAGCTTCGCCAAGCTCGCCGATCCGTCCGGGGCGCGGTTCGCCCTGATGCAGCCCGAGGCGCCGGGCGAGGGCTGAGCGCATAGGCCGCCCGGTGCCGCCCGGAGACCCCGGGCGGCACCGGACGGGGTTTCACCGCGCCCCGCGTGGGCAAGTCAGAGGGGCCGCCGCAGAACGGCCGAAACGCGCCGTCGCGCCGCGTTGATGATTCGTTGATCGATTGTTTCGCGCCCGCTGCCAGCATCGGCGGCATGCAGATCGACATGACCACCGAACCGGAACTCGCCTGGCAGAAGCAGGCCCTGTGCGCCCAGACCGGTTCCGAGTTCTTCTTCCCCGAACCGGGCAGCTCCGTACGCGAGGCGAAGTACATCTGCCAGCTCTGCGAGATGCGCCCCGCCTGTCTCGAATACGCCCTCGCCAACGACGAGCGGTTCGGCGTCTGGGGCGGCCTCTCCGAGAAGGAACGGCTCAGCCTCCGGCGCAGGTGAGACAGGCGCAGCAAAACCTCAGCCGTACGTGACCGTGAACCTCCTCGTCCCCGACGGCACGCGCACATCGTCGCCCGTGACCGTCAGATCGCGGCCGTCCGCGGTCGCCGACCGCACCGGGCCGAACCGGCAGGGATAGACGTACCGGACCCGCTCCGGTGACCGGGTGATGTCCACGGTGACCTTCCGGGCGTCCGCGTCATGCGTGAGCCGGTAGCCGAACGGCGCGCCGAACAGGTTCGGGGCGTCGTCGACGGCCACCGACTCGCCGTCGCGCACCCAGTGCGGACGTATGCCCGGAGCGATGTAGAGATGCGGGTCGCGGTCCTCGTCGGCCTCGAAGAAGAGGATGTCGCGGAGCAGCAGCAGATACTCGGCCGCCGCCCAGCCGTGCGGGATGTCCCCCATGTACCAGTGCCGGTCCGGGACTTCGCGGAAGTCGGAGGCGACGGGGAACGCGTGCTGTTCGTTCCACGCGCCGAGCGCCACCGCCCGCTGCTCGGTCCGGGGCATCGACGCCCCCACGATCCAGCCGAGCAGCGCGTCCATCCGCGCCGCGTCCCCCGCCAGCAGATAGGCGTGCGCCAACTGCGTGGTGAGATAGGGGCCGTAGGTGTTCCACGCCGCCTCGTGCCGGTAGCCGCCGGTCACGAAGTGCGCGTACATCGTGTCGAGGGTGTGGCGCGCGGCCCGGTCGATGTCCTCGCCGAGCTTGCTGCCCATGTGCAGCCGCAGCGGATGGAAGAACGCCGCCGTGCCGATCATCGTCGAGTCGAGCCGCCCCACGTCGGCGGGCCCGGTCGGGATGTACGTCTCCCAGGCGCCGCGCCTGCGCTGCTCGGCAAGGACCCAGCGCACCGAGGCCGCCGTCGCACGCTTCAAGTCGTCGAAGGCGCCCCACAGTTCAGGAACGTCGGGCGAACCGATGCGCTCCGCGAGCCGCGCCGCCTCGTACAGTCCCGCGAGACCCCACAGGTCGTCCCAGTAGTGCGGTTTGTCGCGCTCGCCGAGATGCTCGGCGCTCCAGCCGCTGTGCAGCAGTCCGTACTGGTCGCGGTTGTCGCGCAGCCAGCGGGCGGCGTCGATGACGTACGGCGTGTAGAGCTTCGCGCCGAAGGCCGCCGACCGGCCGCGGGTCCGGTCGAAACGGCCGATCGCCCACAGCGCCTGGCCGTTGCTGTCCCACTCCCGGTCGTCCTTCTCGTGCGGACCGCCGTAGAAGCCGTACTCGGCACAGGGCCCGATCCGGCCCGTACCGCGGTTGAACTTCAGCGGATAGTGCGTGCCCAGCTGGTGCTCGGCCAGCGCCGAATCGCCGACGAGGGAGCAGGCCGTGGCCTCGACGGACGAGTCGCGGATCCAGAACGAGTCGTACACCGTCGGGCCCGGATGGATCTCGCCGTGGTCGGAGAGGATCAGGAGCTGCGAGCGGCACTGCCGGAAACGGTCCGTCAAGTGCGCGACGGTGGGCGGCAGTTCGGGCTGGACGCCCTGCGTGATCAGCTTGTCCGTCCAGAAGTCGCGGTTCGCCTGCTCCAGGCGCGCGGCGGGCGTGGCCCTGATCTCGGCCAGATCGGCGGCCCCGCTGTAGAGATCGACCGGCAGCCGGACGTCCAGCTCGAACAGCTCGTCGTCCACGACCCGGTAGGGCCAGGCGAACGCCGCGCTGCACAGCCCCGCGATCTGGTCCTGCGCCCGCAGTGCGCCGTTCAGCTTGCCCCCGTTGACCAGGTCGTGGAACGGGCTGCGCGAGAGGTAGGAGTCGGGGTCGTACGTGAAGTCCGGGTTGCCGTACACGCCGTACTGCTCGGGTGCCGTGTCGAAGACCGGACCCCAGCCGCTGTTCGTCTCCACCCGGCCCTCGTCCGGCAGATGGCGCAGGAACGTCAGCCGCCGGTCGGTGATCTGCCGGCCGTTGCGGTCGTGCCGCTGGAAGCCGCTCGGGCCCGCCGGCATGACCGCCGCGCACAGCCAGCCCTCGCGCGGCTGCCCCGTCGCGCTGCCCACCGTGAGGCGGGTCACGACGAGATCGCGCTGCCGGGTGCCGACGGCCGTCGCGAAGGTCCGCTGCACGAACTCCGTGCCGTCGGCGGTGCGGAACGTCGTCAGGACCACCGGAAGGTGCGGCGCCTCCATGCGCTGCCCGACCGTTCCGCCGTCCGTCAGCTGCGGCAGACGCAGGGCGCCGGTCGCCGGTTCGTAGAGGAAGAAGGAGAGACAGTACTTGTCGTAGACGGGCTCGATCTCGCCCGCCTGACCGATCAGCGACTCCTGGCGGTGGTCCTTCACGCCCACCATGTGCCAGTAGCGGTACAGCGCGTTGGAGGCGAAGGCCGCCTCCTTCGATTCGTACGTTCCCGAGTCGAAGTCGTCGCTCCAGCGCCGGAAGGCCGACTGGGCCCACCACGGCACGGGATAGGGCAGCCGTGCCCTCCCCGCCCAGCCGCGCCACATGACCTCGTAGAACATCCACTCATGGGTCTGCGCCATGGGTTCCACCCCCTCGCCCACCGTTGCACCGGGGCGCGGGACCGTAAATCCGTTCGGCACGACGGTCCCAGCGCGGATACGATCCACGGGCGCGGGCGGACCGGACATCCCTGGTCCGGCCTGGTGTGGGTCCTGTAGAGCAGAGGCAGACTCGCCGCCCTCTCAAGGCGGATACGCCGGTTCGAATCCGGCCGGGACCACCGGGGAACGGCACGGGCTGGGCCGGTGGGACGAGTGAGAGTGCCGGGACATGGATGAGAGCGGCGGGATCAGCGAGGCGGACCTCGCGGCCTTCCACGCCACGGTCGGACGGCTCCGCGAGCTGCCGGTCGACGACCCGGTGCGGCTGCGCGCCGAACAGGTCGCCGCGTCCTTCGCCCGTGACGGGCGGCTGCGCAGGCGCAAGGCGCGCGGCGCCGAACTCTCCGCCGCCGACGCCGCCGTGATGGCCGCCACCGCGACCGGCGCGGGCGAGCGCCGCGAGGACGCGCCGCTCGTCGGGGCGGGCACCGGAGGAGTCTTCCGGCGGCCACGCCCCTGCTATGTCTGCAAGACGTCGTATCGACAGGTCGACTCCTTCTACCACCGGCTCTGTCCGGACTGCGCCGCCGACAACCGGTCCCGGCGCGCGCTCACCACCGATCTGAGCGGGCGCCGCGCGCTGCTCACCGGCGGCCGCGTGAAGATCGGCTTCCAGCTGGCCCTGATGATGCTGCGCGACGGCGCGGAGCTGCTGGTCACCAGCCGCTTCCCGCACGACACCGAGCGGCGCTTCCGCGCGGTGCCGGGCAGCGGGACATGGCTCGACCGGCTCACCGTGCTCGCCGTCGACCTGCGCGACCCGCGTCAAGTCCTGGGCTTGTGCGAGGAGTTGCGGCGGGCGGGCGAGCCGCTGGACATCCTGGTCAACAACGCGGCGCAGACGGTGCGGCGACCGCCGGAGTCGTACGCGGCTCTCGCCTCCGGGGAGTCCGACGAGCTGCCCGCCGGCGCGCGCGGTGCGCCGGGGTTCCGGCCGATGCGGGCGGTGGCGGGCTCCGCGGCCGGGAGCGCGCTCGCGTTGGTGCTGCGGGAGGGCGAGTTCCCGCGGGACGGCGAATTCCTGCGGGAGGGCGAATTCCCGCGGGACGGCGGGCTTCTGCGCGAGGCCGAATTCCTGCGGGAGGCCGACGAGGCGGGCCTGCTGCCCGATCTCTCGCCGGAGAACTCCTGGTCCGCGCGGCTCGGTGACCTGGACCCCGCCGAGGTCCTGGAGACCCAGCTGGTCAACGCGCTCGCCCCGGCCCTGCTCTGCGACCGGCTGCTGCCGCTGCTCCTCGCCTCGCCGCAGCGCCATAGGTACATCGTCAACGTCACGGCGGTCGAGGGCCGATTCGCGGTGCGCAACAAGATGGCGGGGCATCCGCACACCAACATGGCGAAGGCCGCCCTGAACATGCTGACCCGCACCAGCGCCGCCGAACTCGCCGGGCGCGGCGTGCACATGTGCGCCGTCGACACCGGCTGGATCACGGACGAGAACCCGGCGCCCAAGAAGGGCCGTATGGCCGACGCGGGCTTCCGCACGCCGCTCGACGTCGTGGACGGCGCGGCCCGCGTCTACGACCCGATCGTGCGGGGCGAGGCGGGCGATCCCGTCTCCGGGGTCTTCCTCAAGGACTACCGGGAGGCGGAGTGGTGAACGACCCGTCGTTCGCGGGAGTACCCCGCGTCGCGCCCCGCCCCGCGGCCGAACTGGCCCCGCTGCTCGACTGGTTGAGGGACGGCCGCCCGGCGGGGGAGCGGCTCGACTTCACGGCGGGGACGGCGCTGCCGGACGGCCGCCTCGACCTGTGCAAACAGGCGCTCGGCGTGGAGGGCGCCGCACTGATCGCCGAGGCACTGCGCGGCCACGGTGCCTCTCCCGTACGTCATTTGCTGCTCGGCACCGACGGCCTGGGCGACGAGGGCGCGGCCGTCGCGGCGGGCACGGCGACCGGCGACCAGGGCGCCACGGGCGTGGAGACGCTCTACCTCGGCTGCAATGGCATCACGGCGGGCGGCGCCTGCCGCATCGCCGATCAACTGCGTGCCTCGCCGCAGGTGGTGACCGGCGTCTGGCTCAAGCGCAATCCGCTGGGCGGGCAGGGCGGTGCCGCGGCGGCCGAACTCATCGCATCCGTCCGTACGTTGCGCACGCTGGACCTGGTCCAGACGGGCCTGGACGCGGCCGGTACCGCGGTCCTCGTCGACGCTCTGCTCGCGGCGGCCGGTACCGGACGGCGCGTCGAGCGGGTCTTCCTCGGCGGCAATCGGCTCGGCCCGGCGGGCGCGGTGCCGCTGGCCGAGCTGATCGCACGGGGCGGCGTCCGCGAGCTGTATGTGTCGGCGGCGGGGCTCGGCGACGCGGGCGCGCTGCTGCTCGCACAGGCACTGGAGCGCGCGCCCGGCGGCGGGCTCGACCGCCTCGCCGTGGCGAGCAACGGCATCGGGCCACGGGCCGCCGCCCGGCTGGTCGAGGCGGCCGTCTCCGCCGGAGTGGAACTGCTCGACCTCGGCCGGGTGCGGGCGGCCGGAACGCTCGGCGCCGCGGACAACCACGTCGACGACGCGGCGGCCACGGCCATGGCCCAGAGCCTCGCCGCGCGCGAGCACCGCCTGGCCCACCTGGTGCTCGGCCACACCGGGATGCGCAGCCGGGAGGCCCACCGGCTCCTCGACACCGCCGCGTTCGCGCTGACGCCGACCCGCTTCGTGCTGGGGCAAGGTGTCGCGGCGAGCATCAAACGGCGGCTCGCGGCATTCGCCGCGGACATCGCCCCGCCGACGGTCCCGCCGGACGTCGCGGCGGTACGCAGCGTGCATCGGTGAGGGCCTCGCCCGTTCTGACGTGACGTGCGGGCATGACGTACCTGCGGGTGGCCGGCGGGGGCCGGCCGCGCAGTTCCCCGCGCCCCTGACGGCGGATACGATCAACCCCAAGGGCGGGGTCGTAGCGCAGAGGCCGTCGCGCCGGTCTCCAAAACCGGAACACGCTGGTTCGATCCCAGCCGCCCCGCCCCCCTCTCGCCTCACCCGCCTCGCGCCCTCGTCTCATCCACCCCGCGCCCCCGCCTCGGCAATTCGGTGTCCCCGGCCGATCCCACCAGGCAGAATCCCCGCATGGCCCCGCCCGAGATGACCGCCGCCCGCTATCTGCTCGCCGACCTCGACCCGCTGCCGTATCCGCGACGGCTGCGGGAGATCGCCGAGAGCGCGCGGGACTTCGCGGCGCGCGGTGCGCTGCGGGGCGTCCTGGCGGAGCTGGAGGGCGGTGGGCCCTACGAACGTGGCGTGGCGATCCTGCTCGCCTGTGCCGGCGGGGACGCCGAGTGGACCGGGGCGCGCCTCGCCGACCCCGACCCCTTCGTCCGGGGGCACGCGCTGCGTGCCGCGGCGAGTCACGGGGTGCCGGACGCCGCCTTCGAGGCCGCGCTCGACGACGCGCCCGAAGCGGTGCGGCGGCAGTTGCTGCGGGCGATCGTCGGCGGTCGCCGCACCGCGCTCGCCGATCGTGTCATCGGCCCGCTGCGGGGAGCCTGGGGCGACACGGAGGCGGCCAGGCTGCTGCCCGGCTGTTCGAGGCCGGTGGTGGAGCGGCTGCTGCCGGAACTCTTCCACGCCGTACGCGGCTGGCGGCCGCTGGCGAGGCGGCACGCCGGTGTGCTCCTCGACGCGGCGGCGCGCGAACTCGGCGCGCTGCCCGAGGCGCTGCGGGACACCTGGTGGGAGCGGTACGCCAGGGGAATAGCGGCGGCCACCGTCGCGGAGCCGGTGCGGGTGCTCGACCTGCTCGATGCGTTCACGCCCAGCGCCTTCCCCCGTGAACTCCAGCCGCAGGTCGGGGTGTTGGCCGATACCGCGCCGGGGCGTGTCCTGGAGATCCTCACCGGGACCTGGGGGTGGCCGCTGCGGCGCGGCGGCGCGCTCACTCCGTCCGTCCTGCGCAAGCTGGCCCGCTCCGGCGCCCCCGAACTCCTCGTGTACGCCCGTTCCGTAGCCGACGACTCCGCCGACCTCGCCCGGCTGATCCTCGCGCACCCGCCGGGCGAGCGCGCCGCCGTGTACGCGCGGGCCGTCGAGGGGCGCGGCGCGGGGACCGGCGCCGGCACCCCCGTCAACGGGATCGTCCTCGGCGTGCTGCCCCGCAGTGCCGTGGCCGAGGAGGCGCGGCGGATGGCCGGGCGGGCCGAGGAGCGGGGCGCGCGCTGGAGTTCCGTGCTGCTCGCCGAGTCGTTCCTGCCCTGCGACGAGGTGCGGGACCGGCTGGTGGCGGCCACCCGGCGGCCCGCCGCCGAAGACCGCGCCGAGGCCTGGCCGTTGCTCGTCCGCAACGCGGCACGCTCCGGGGAGCGTGCCCAAGTCACCGTCGTACTCGAAGAGATGACACGTCTGGCCAATGAGCAGGACCCGGTGCGCTCCGCCGCCCTGTCCGCGCTCGCCGGGACCCGGCCCGCCCTCTTCGCGGCCGAGGCCGAACCGCACCTCGACCGGATCTGCGCGGACGCCGTCGCGGCCCGCGACTCCTCGCACGCCACCCGCGCCGCCCTCAGCCGCCTCGCCGTCGCCGTGCTGCGCGAGCATGCCGCGTGCGGAGAACGGGAGTTGGTGAACTGGGCGCTGCGCACCCTCGTCCGCATCTCCGGCAGCACCGGCGGCGCCGACCTCGGCCGGCTCGACCGCACCCTGCGCCGCGGCCAGGAGCACCAGGTGTTCGAGGCCCTGCGCCCCTGGATCGAGGCGGGCGCGGAGAAGGCCGACTACAGCCTCGTCTTCGCGCTGGCCCGCGCGGTCGGACGGCGCGCGCGGTCGATGCCCGAGCTGCAGGAACTCCTCTGGCAGGCCGTCCGCTTCGGCAGCAACGCGACCGCGTCGAAGGCGATCGAACTGTGGCTGGAACCGACCGCGACACGGGACGAACGCGTCGCGCGGGTGCTCGCACAGGAGCCGTCCGCTGCCGCGCTCGCCCCGGTCCGCTCGGTGCTGTGCGCGCGCCGCACCGATCTGCTCGACCCGTTCCTGTCCGGCACGCCGCCGTACGGACGGTTCCTGACCAAGGGCGCGCCGTGGACCGTACCGGCCTACGCCTGGCAGATCCACCGCTGGCTGCCGCGCCAACAGGAGGCACTGGTACGGCAGTTGGAGCATGCGGCGGGCGACGCGGGGCTGCCGCAGTGGAACCGTGCGGCGGCCGTCGCACGCGGCGCCTGCATGCCCGGCGCGGGAGAGGAACTCGTCCGCCGCTGGACCGGATCGCCCGACACCGTGCTCGCCGAGGCGGCCATCGGCGCGCTCGCCCACACCCGGCGGCCGGGGGACAGCCTGCCCGAGCTGCTCGCGTACGCGGGCGGCGACCGGGCGCGGGTCGCGGTGTACGCGGCGACGCAGGCGTCCCGCCATGTCGCGCCGTCCGCGCTCGCCGCCCTGCTGCGGGACGTGCTGTGCGGCGAGGGCAAGAAGGTCACCAGCCGCAAGGAGGCCGCACGGCTCGCCGCCGTACGGCTGCCCGCCCCGCGGGCGGCGGCGCTGCTCACCGAGGCCTACGAGACGCCGGACGCCCACCGCGACGTACGGGCGGCGTGTGTCGCCTTCGCGGGCGGGCTGCTCGGCGAGGAGCGGGTGTGGGAGCTGCTGCGGGACGCCGCGCGGGGCGAGGCGGTGCTGCGGACGGCGGTGCTGCGGGTGCGCCCGCTCGATCTGGCGGAGGGCCATCGCGAGCGGTACGCGCGTCTCGTGCGCGAGGCGGTGGGTCCCGACGACGACGAGGCGGCGGGCCAGGCGCTCTGGGCGCTCGCGCGGTGGGCCCCCTGGTCGCCCGAGGCGGCCCCGGTGCTCGCGGCGGCGGCAGCCGATCTGTCCCGGCGCGCCACGTGGCAGGTGGCGGCCCGAGGGCTCGTGGCGGCGGCCACCGCGCCGCGCGGCGGAGCGGCGCTGTGCGGGGCGCTCGCGTCCCTCGCGGGTTCCGGGGCGGCGGTCACCGGGCCGGACCGGGATCTGCCCGCACGGCGGCGGATCGAGCAGCTGGCGGTGGAGCTGGCCGGAGCGGGCGAGACGCATCGCACGGTGGCACGGGAGGCCGGCGAGCTGCTCGCCGGGTACGCGGACCATGTGCCGCAGGCCGCGGAGGTGCTGGCGGGCGCGCTGGACCTGGAAGCGGCTCCCGCCGAGCTCGCCGCGGCCCTGATGCGCCTGGCCCGGCTGCACGAGGGGCGGCCCGCGCTGGCGGTGCGCACCGCGGCGATGGTCGGCTCACGCGTCGACGACATGGCCGGGGACGGTGCCGCTCTGCCCGCGGTGGCCCGCGGTCTCGCCGAGGACGGAGGCCACGCCCCGGGTCTCTTCGCCGTGGCCGTGGTGGAGGCGCTGGGGGAGCGGACGGACTGGCCGGGCCCCTGGCGGACCCTGCTGACGTCCCTCAGGGCGCACGCCGTACCGGACGTCCGCGATGCGGCGCTGGCGGTGTCGACGGCGTACGAGTGAGGCGGCCGGTGGCCGGTGGGGCGGATCGGAACCAGCCCGGCCGGTGACCGGTGGGGCGGATCAGCACCCGCCCCACCTCAAGCCACCGGCCACCGGCCGGCGGCGGCCCCGATGAATCCCTACTTCCCCCGCGCCGCCATCCGCGCCTTCCGTGCCGCCAGCTTCTCGTCGAACTTGGTGGCTTCCGCGTCCAGGCCGCCCATGAAGAAGCCGAGCTCCTCCTGCGCCTTCAGGCCCTCCGGGCCGAGCCCGTCGATGTCGAGCACCTTCAGGTAGCGCAGCACGGGCTGGATCACGTCGTCGTGGTGGATCCGCAGGTTGTAGACCTCGCCGATCGCCATCTGCGCGGCGGCCCGCTCGAAGCCCGGCATGCCGTGACCGGGCATCCGGAAGTTGACGACCACGTCCCGGACCGCCTGCATGGTGAGGTCGGGCGCCAGCTCGAAGGCGGCCTTCAGGAGGTTGCGGTAGAAGACCATGTGGAGGTTCTCGTCGGTCGCGATGCGCGCCAGCATCCGGTCGCAGACGGGGTCGCCCGACTGGTGTCCCGTGTTGCGGTGCGAGATGCGCGTGGCCAGCTCCTGGAAGGCGACGTACGCGACGGAGTGCAGCATCGAGTGGCGGTTGTCCGACTCGAAGCCCTCGCTCATGTGCGCCATGCGGAACTGCTCGAGCTGGTCCGGGTCCACCGCGCGCGAGGCGAGCAGATAGTCGCGCATCACGATGCCGTGCCGGCCCTCCTCCGCCGTCCAGCGGTGCACCCAGGTGCCCCAGGCGCCGTCACGGCCGAAGAGGGTGGCGATCTCGTGGTGGTAGCTGGGGAGGTTGTCCTCGGTCAGCAGGTTGACGACGAGGGCGATGCGGCCGATGTCGGTGACCGGCGACTGGCCCTTCTCCCAGGCCTCGCCGTCCTCGAAGAAGCCGGGGAAGTTCCGGGCGTCCGAGAACGGGACGTACTCGTGCGGCATCCAGTCCTTGGTCACCTTCAGGTGCCGGTTGAGCTCCTTCTCGACCACTTCTTCCAGCGCGTACAGCAGCCGGGCGTCGGTCCACTCGTCCGTGCTGCCGAGGTGGGGAGAGGTGATGGTCACGGGGGCTCCAGGGGGACGGGAGTCTTGCGCTCACGGATGTCGGGCTGTGGGGAGGGAAGGTCGCACGAGCGGGTGCCACCTACCTACGGTGTCGTAGGTTACGTTGCCGTAGGTTAAACCCTCCGTAAAGCGGCCCGGGAGCCGGGGCCGCCGGGCCTCAGCCGCCCCACCCGCCCCAGCACTGGTCAGGCGTACAACTCCCGGAGCCGGACTGAGAGGCATGTCACACAGCCTTCGAGCTTCTCGAACTCGCTGATGTCCACCACAACCGGTTCGAACCCGAGATCCGCGAACAGCTCCGCGCTCTTCGGTGCGCTCGCCGCCATCAGCAGCTTCGAGCCCCCCAGGAGCACCACGTGCGCCCCCGCCTCCTCGGGTACGGGCAGGAAGCGCGGGAAGAGCGACGGGGTGTCCACAAGGGGCGGATGTCCGATGACCGTGCCGTCGGGCAGCGCCGTCACGGCGGACTTCAGGTGCAGGACCTTGCTGACGGGTACGGCGACGACCCGCGCCCCCAGCGGTTCGAACGCGGCCCGCAGCTGCCGCACTCCCGCCGCGTTGGTGCGGCCCCCGCGTCCGACGTAGATCGTGTCGCCGATCTTGAGGATGTCGCCGCCGTCCAGCGTTCCCGGTTCCCACACCCAGTTCACTGAGGCGCCGAGGCGGGCCACCGCCTCCTCCGTGGCGGCCGTCTCGGCCCGGCGCGACTGTGCGCCGGGCCGGGCGATCAGGGCCACGTTGCGGAAGACGACGACCGTGTCCTCGACGAAGACCGCGTCCGGGCAGTCGTCGGCGGGCTCCACCTCGACCGTCTCCCAGCCGTGCGCCCGCAGCGCGTCGGCGTACGCCTGCCACTGTTCGAGGGCGAGGTCCGCGTCGACCGGGGTCCGTTCGACATGGGTGACCAGGCCGTCGGCGAGGCGCGGGCTGGGGCGGCGGATCAGCGCTTTCTTGCTGGGCACGGGGCGTTCTCCGTAAGGGCCGGCGACGGGGGCGACCCCGCCCGGCGCGGTGCCGGGCCGGGGCGTCTGCCGCACATCATGCAGCGCGCGGGGGCTCCAGGCCCAGGTCCCGCCGCAGATGGGTGGCCGTGAACGAGCCGTCAGCGGCGAGCAGCGCCCGCGGCGTCCCCTCGAAGACGACGCGGCCGCCGTGCTTGCCGCCGTCGGGGCCGAGGTCGATCACCCAGTCCGCGTGCTTGACGACCTCCAGGTTGTGCTCGACGACGAGCACGGTGTTCCCGCCGTCGACCAGCCGGTCGAGCAGCGCGAGCAGCCCGTCCACGTCCGCCATGTGCAGCCCGGTCGTCGGCTCGTCCAGGACGTACGTCGTGCCCGTGCGGTGCAGCTGCGTCGCCAGCTTGATGCGCTGGCGCTCACCGCCCGAGAGGGTGCTCAGCGGCTGCCCCAGGGTCAGATAGGTGAGCCCCACGTCCCGCAGGGCGCACAGCCGACGGCGTACGCCCTTGTCGTCGACGGCGGCGAAGAAGTCCAGCGCGCGCTCGGCCGTCATCTCCAGGACGTCGACGATGGACCGCCCGCCCACGGTGAGCCGCAGCACCTCCTCCTTGAAGCGCCGCCCCTCGCACGCCTCGCAGGTCGTGGTCACCGGATCCATGAACGCGAGATCGCTGTAGATGATCCCCCGGCCCTGACAACTCTCGCACGCGCCACGGGAGTTGAAGCTGAAGAGCCCTGCCTCCTGGCCGGTCTCGCGCGCGAACACCTTGCGCAGCGTGTCCATGATCCCGAGATACGTCGCCGGGGTGGACCGCGCCGAGATGCCGATGCCCGACTGGTCGACGACCACCGCGTCCGGATGCGCCTCGATGAACGCGCGCGACACGAGCGTGCTCTTGCCCGACCCCGCGACACCCGTCACCGCCGTGAGCACCCCGGTCGGCACGCGCACGCTGACGTCCTTGAGGTTGTGCAGGTCGGCGCCCTTGACCCAGCGCCCGCCGATCGCCTCGCGCGGGTGCTCCTTGACGCCCGTGGCGCGCCGCAGATGCCGGCCGGTGAGCGTGTCGGAGCGCCGCAGCTCGTCCGGTGTCCCCTCGAAGACGATCAGACCGCCGCCGGTGCCGGCCCCCGGCCCCATGTCGACGACGTGGTCGGCCACCGCGATCACGTCCGGGTCGTGCTCGACGACCAGGACCGTGTTGCCCTTGTCCCGCAGCCGCAGCAGCAGATCGTTGAGCCGGCCCACGTCACGCGGGTGCAGGCCGACACTGGGCTCGTCGAAGATGTACGTCATGCCGGTGAGGCTCGAACCGAGGTGCCGCACCATCTTCAGGCGCTGCCCCTCGCCGCCGGAGAGCGTGGACGTCTCGCGGCCCAGGCTGAGATAGCCGAGGCCGATCGCCTCGATCCGCTCAAGGGCCGCCACGGCGGCCCCGGCGACCGGCGAGGCCACCGGGTCGTCGATCCGCTCCAGTACGGCGATGAGATCGGTGACCTCCATGCGCGCGCAGTCCGCGATGGACAGGCCGTCGATCCGCGAGGCGAGCGCCGCCGCGTTGAGCCGCGCCCCGTGACAGACCCCGCACTCGCCCTCGACGAGGAACCCCTGCACCAGATCGCGGGTCTTCTGGGAGAGCGCGGAGAGATCGCGGTTGAGGTAGAGCCGCTCGAACCGGTCGGCGAGCCCCTCGTAGTCGATGTCCCGTGCGCCGCCGGTGTTGTTGACGTTGACCTTGCCGCCCTGTCTGCCGCCCCGCTTGCCGCCGCGCATCAGGAACTCCCGCTCGGCGGCGGTGAATTCACCCACCGGCTTGTGCGTGTCCAGGTCGGTGGTGTTGGTGTACGTCTGGCCCTGCCAGGTCCCCACGGCGAACGGCGGGAAGAGGACCGCGCCGTCCGCCAGGGACCTGGCGGGGTCCAGGATGCGGTCGTAGTCGGGCCGCACCGTCCTGCCCAGTCCGTGGCACTCGGGGCACATGCCCGAGGGGTCGTTGAACGAGTACGCGGTCGCGGCCCCCGCGCTCGGTGTGCCGTGCCGGGAGAACAGCACGCGCATCACCGAGTAGATGTCCGTCATCGTGCCCACCGTCGAGCGGGAGTGGCCGCCGATCGGCTTCTGGTCGACGACGATCGCGGGCGAGAGATCCTCGATGGTGTCCGCGTGCGGCCGCTCGTACTTCGGCAGCCGGTTGCGGATGAACCAGGTGAAGGTCTCGTTCAGCTGACGCTGCGACTCGACCGCGATCGTGTCGAAGACGACCGACGACTTTCCCGATCCGGAGACTCCGGTGAAGACCGTGAGCCGCCCCTTGGGGATGCGCAGGCTCACCTCCTTGAGGTTGTTCTCACGGGCTCCGCTGATCGTGATGTATTGGTGCATACACGCGAAGCTAGCCGGAATACCCGACAGCTTCTGTCGTGATTTCCTTCATTTCTCCGTCGAGAAGCAGCCAGCGTGTGATGCCGATCGACTCCAGGAACTTCATGTCGTGACTGGCCACGATCAACGCCCCTTCGTACGACTCCAGGGCCGTGGCCAGCTGTTTCACGCTCGCCATGTCGAGGTTGTTCGTCGGCTCGTCCAGCATCAGGAGCTGCGGCGCGGGCTCCGCGAGCAGCAGCGCGGCCAGGGCCGCCCGGAACCGCTCGCCGCCCGACAGGGTCGCCGCCTGCTGGTCGGCCCGCGCCCCCTTGAACAGGAAGCGGGCCAGGCGCGCCCGGATCCGGTTCTTGGTGGCGTCCGGCGCGAACCGTGCCACGTTCTCGGCGACGGTCAGCTCCTCGTCCAGTACGTCCAGCCGCTGAGGCAAGAAACGCAGCGGGACGTGCGTGAACACCTCGCCCTCCACGGCCTCCAGCTCCCCGGCGATCGTACGGAGCAGGGTGGTCTTGCCCGCGCCGTTGCGGCCGACGAGCGCCACCCGCTCGGGGCCGCGCAGCTCGAACTGGCCCGCCACGCGCGCCCCGTAACGAAGCGTCAGCTCCTTCAGGCTGAGGACGGTGCGGCCCGGCGGGACCGCCGTGAACGGCAGGTCGACACGGATCTCGTCGTCGTCCCGCACCGCCTCCACGGCGTCGTCAAGGCGCTCCTTGGCCTCGGACAGCTTCTCCTCGTGCATGATGCGGTGCTTGCCCGCCGACTCCTGCGCGGACCGTTTGCGCGCGCCCATCACGATCTTCGGCTCGCGCTTCTGGTCCCACATCTTCTGGCCGTACCGCTTGCGGCGGGCCAACTTCATGTGCGCGTCGGCCAGTTCACGCTTCTGCTTCTTCAGGTCGGACTCGGCGACGCGCACCATGCGCTCCGCCGCCTCCTGCTCGGCGGCGAGCACCTCCTCGTACGCGCTGAAGTTGCCGCCGTACCACTTCACCTCGCCGTCCCTGAGGTCGGCGATCTGGTCGACCAGGTCGAGGAGTTCCCGGTCGTGGCTGACCACGACGAGCACCCCGGACCAGGCCTCGACGGCCGCGTACAGGCGCCGACGGGCGTACAGATCAAGGTTGTTGGTGGGCTCGTCCAGGAGCAGCACGTCGGGCCGGCGCAGCAGCAGCGCCGCGAGCCGCAGCAGCACCGACTCGCCGCCCGACACCTCGCCGGTCGTCCGGTCGAGCCCGATGTGGCCGAGGCCCAGCTGGTCGAGGGTCGCCACGGCACGCTCCTCCACGTCCCAGTCGTCGCCGACCGCCGTGAAGTGCTCCTCGGCCGCGTCGCCCGCCTCGATGGCGTGCAGCGCCCTGCGGGTGGCGGCGATGCCGAGTACGTCGTCGACGCGCAGACCGGTGTCGAGCGTGACGTTCTGCGGCAGATAGCCGATGTCGCCGGAGACCCGGATGGTGCCGTCGCCCGGTGTGAGCTCCCCGGCGATCAGTTTCAACAGGGTGGACTTTCCCGACCCGTTGACGCCGATGAGCCCCGTCCTTCCGGGGCCGAAGGCCACCTGGAGACCGTCGAGGACGACGGTGCCGTCGGCCCAGGCGAAGTCGAGGGACGTACAGCTGATGGAGGTGGGGGAAGTAGACATACAGGCCTCGCGGTTGCGTGTGGTGAAGCGCGGTCAAGGGGCAACGCGTTTCGGGACACCGCGGGGTGCGACAGAGAGGCGGGGAGGCCGGGATCGGCCGGCGGGGCATGAAAAACGGCCCTGCGCCGGGGGACGGCTCGTACGCCGAGGTCGCACGCTACGCACACAGCCGAGCTGTGTGACGCGGTGACTCCAGACCTCAGACGAGCAACGTCCTTCTCCTATCGACGGCAACAGAACCGTCATACACCGTAGGAGGGCGCTCGCGCCCCGTCAACCGATTAATCGTCAGGCGTCCCGCATCAGCTCGGCGAGGTCCTGGTCCAGGTCGATGTGGAGGTGCTCGTCGCCCGTGGGCACCAGGGCCATGGAGCGGTGCAGGAAGCGGCGCAGCTCGCCGGAGCGGATGTGGACGATCGCTGTGCCCTCGGGGGCGTGGAACTCCACGACGGTGCGGTCGAAGCCGTAGGGCCGCACCCGGACGTCCCCGTCCCCTGCCGTCTTCTCCAGGCCCTGGGCGAGCAGCTCGCGGGCGAAGGTCCAGTGGACCTCGACGCCCTCGAGGGTCGCCGGGGCGGGAAAGCTCATGCGGACGGCGAACGGGTCGCGCCGGTCGTAGTGGAGCGTGGCGGGGATGGTCGGCATCCGCGGTGCGGCGGCCACGAGACGGGCCTCTACGGCTTGCTCGATGCGATGGGACAACGCCTGCTCCCTCACTGACGGCTGGACTACTGGGGTCGGCACTTGGATAGACGACGGAATGACGGAATCCGTGCACGCGAACACCGAGTGACCTCGGTCACCGCGCCCTCTTCACTCTTTTCACGGGATTCCCGGAAGGAGCCGGGTGTTCCGGTGGCCCCGGCGGGGCACGGCGGGGCACGGGGCGGTCTGGACGGGCGCGGGGCAGTGGACTAGCTTCGCGCGCCATGAGGGGTATGGGGAACCAGGGGAAGCAGCGGAACCAGCGGCGGACGGGTCGGGCGGTGCTTTCGCGGTCATGGGGCCGTGTGGTGTCGGCGGGAATCTGCGGGGCGGCGCTCGCGGCGACGGTACTCGCCGCGCCGGGGCCCGCGCAGGCGGCACCGGAGGACGCGCCCGGCGGCTGGCGGCTGACCGACAGCGGCAGCGACGCCCGTTTCCGGGGCCTCGCGGCTGTCAGCCGCAGCACTGCCTGGGCGGCCGGGTCGAAGGGCACCGTCCTGCGGACCTCGGACGGCGGCGAGAGCTGGCGCAATGTCTCGCCGCGCGGCGCCGGGGAGCTGGAGTTCCGGGACGTCGAGGCCTTCGACGGCCGCCGCGCGGTGGTCCTCGCGATCGGCGAGGGCGAGGCGTCCCGGGTCTTGCGGACCTCGGACGGCGGCGCGACCTGGACCGAGTCGTTCCGCAACACCGACCCCAAGGCCTTCTACGACTGCATGACGTTCTTCGACCGTCGTCACGGTCTGGCGATGAGCGACCCGGTGGACGGCAAGTACCGCATCCTGTCGACCGCGGACGGCGGCCGCTCCTGGCAGGTCCTGCCGGACAAGGGCATGCCCGCCGCGCAGCAGGGCGAGGCGGGCTTCGCGGCGAGCGGCCAGTGCCTGGTGAGCTCGGGGCCGCGTGACGTCTGGCTCGCCACGGGGGGCGCGGCACGCGCGCGTGTCCTGCACTCCGCCGACCGCGGCCGCACCTGGACGGCCACCGACGCGCCGATCCCGGCGGGCGACCCGGCCCGCGGCGTCTTCGGCCTCGCCTTCCGCGACCGTACGCACGGCATCGCGGTCGGCGGCGACTACCGCGCCGATCAGCCCTCTCCGAAGGCTGCGGCCACGACGCCCGACGGCGGGCGCAGCTGGACCCCGTCGGCCCAGCCGCCGCCCGGCTACCGCTCGGGCGTCGCCTGGCTGCCGGGCAGCCGCACCGCCGCCCTTGCGGTGGGCCCGACCGGCACCGATCTCACCGGGGACGGCGGGCGCACCTGGCGGACCGTCGACACGGGGTCGTACGACACGGTGGACTGCACCCGCGACCGGGCCTGCTGGGCATCGGGCGAGAAGGGCCGGATCGCCAGGTGGGAGCGGGACCGGCGGCAGTCCTAGGGCCGGACAGGCCCTAGGGCAGCTGCTGGCGGTATGGGGCGAGTTCCGGCGCGGTCTTCGTCGCGATGAACTCCGTGATCCGGTACTCGCACACCTCCGCGACCACGAAGGGGTCGCTCGCCGCGATCTTCTCGATCGCGGCCCGGTCGTCGGCGACGGCGAGGAGCACCCCGCCGTCCCGCGGATTCTTGCGCCCGGAGGCGATGACGACGCCCTGCGCGTACAGCTCGTCGAGCCAGGCGACATGGGCGGCCATCTCCTCGTCGACGGCGGAGACGGGCGCGGTGTAGGTCAATTCCAGTACGAACATGATCGCGAGGCTACCCGGCAGGCGCCCTTGTGGCCTCACTTGATGTGTGCATGATCTATCTCGGGGAAACTCGGGGAAAGGGGGCCCATGGAGGGTCATGCCATCGGATTACGGGGGCTGCGCAAGACCTACGGAGACGTCGACGCCGTAGCCGGGATCGACCTCGACATCGGCCACGGGGAGTTCTTCTCGCTCCTCGGCCCCTCGGGCTCCGGCAAGACCACGGTGCTCCGGCTGATCGCGGGCTTCGACACCCCGACGGCGGGCAGCGTCTGGCTCGCGGGCCGGGACGTCACCCGCAGCGCGCCCTTCGAGCGCGATGTCACCACCGTCTTCCAGGACTACGCCCTCTTCCCGCACATGACGGTGGAGCAGAACGTCGGCTACGGACTGAGGGTGCGCGGCGCCTCCCGGTCCGAACAGACGGCACGCGCGCGTGAGGCACTCGCAGGGGTACGCCTCGAAGGGCTCGGCAAGCGCCGCCCCGCCCAGCTCTCCGGAGGCCAGCGCCAACGCGTGGCCCTTGCCCGCGCCCTGGCCGTGCGCCCCCGCGTGCTGCTCCTGGACGAACCCCTCGGCGCCCTCGACCGGGGGCTCCGCGAGCAGATGCAGGGCGAACTGGCGCAGCTGCAGCGCGAGGTGGGCATCACCTTCGTCCTGGTCACCCACGACCAGCAGGAAGCCCTCACGATGAGCGACCGGATCGCCGTCCTGAACGCGGGCCGGATCGAGCAGGTCGGGACGCCCGCCGAGATCTACGAGCGCCCGGCCACCCCCTTCGTCGCCGGGTTCGTCGGTACGTCCAACGTGCTGACCGGCGCGGCCGCGGAACGGATCGTCGGTATGCCGGGGACGTTCGGCGTGCGACCGGAGAAGATCCGGGTGCTGGCCGACGGGATGGCCGGCGAGAGGGCCGATGAGGGAGCCGGCGAGGGGACCGGAGACGGGACCGCGGAGCACTGCTCCGCCACCGGAGCCGTCGCCGACACCGTGTATCTGGGCGACCTCACCCGCGTCCTGGTCGACCTCGACGCGGGCGGCCGGCTGACCGTCGTACAGCAGAACCTGGAGTCATCCGCCGAGGACAGCGCGGCCCTGCGCGGCGCACGCGTGCGGCTGCGCTGGCACCGGCGGCACAACATCCCGCTCGAACCGTCCCGTTGACCTCTACCTGTCGGGAGTTCTCGTGCGTCTCACCCGTACTCTCACGGCCGCGCTCACGCTGGGCGCCCTGGCCCTCACCGCCGCCTGCGGCTCGTCCGACGGCGGCGGGGGCAAGGGCTCGCCGGGCGGCCGGGACTTCACCCCGCCCAAGCTCAGCGCGCAGAAGTCGCTGGGCAAGTCGGAGGGCAAGGTCAATCTGATCGCCTGGGCGGGATACGCCGAGGACGGCTCGAACGACGCCGACGTCGACTGGGTCACCCCCTTCGAGAAGAAGACGGGCTGTCAGGTGAACACCAAGGTCGCCGGCACCTCCGACGAGATGGTGAACCTCATGAAGACCGGGCAGTACGACGCGGTCTCGGCCTCCGGGGACGCCTCGCTGCGGCTCATCGCGTCCGGCGACGCGGCGCCCGTCAACACCGGCCTCGTGCCCAACTACAAGGACGTCTTCCCGGGCCTGAAGAACCAGAAGTGGAACTCCGTCAAGGGCGTCGCCTACGGCATCCCGCACGGCCGCGGCGCCAACCTCCTGATGTACCGCACCGACAAGGTCAGCCCGGCACCCGACTCCTGGTCGGCGGTGTTCACGGACGCGTCGAAGCACAAGGGCAAGGTCACCGCGTACGACTCGCCCATCTACATCGCCGACGCCGCGCTCTACCTGATGAAGACGCGCCCGGAACTCGGCATCAAGAACCCCTACGCCCTGGACCAGAAGCAGTTCGACGCCGCCGTCGACCTGCTGAAGAAGCAGAATGCCGACATCGGCGAATACTGGAGCGACTATCTGAAGGAGGTCTCGGCCTTCAAGAGCGGCGACTCGGTGATCGGCACCAGCTGGCAGGTCATCGTGAACACCGCGCAGGCCGAGAAGGCCCCGGTGAAGGCGGTGCTGCCCAAGGAGGGCGCCACCGGCTGGTCCGACACCTGGATGGTCTCCGCGAAGGCCGAGCACCCCAACTGCGCCTACAAATGGCTCGACTGGATCGTCTCGCCCAAGGCCAACGCCCAGGTGGCCGAGTACTTCGGAGAAGCGCCCTCCAACGCCAAGGCGTGCGCCGAGACCGCGGACAAGAAGCACTGCGCCACGTTCCACGCGGACGACGCCGCGTACTGGAAGAAGGTGCACTTCTGGACCACGCCGATCCCGCAGTGCCTGGACGGACGTGACGACGTGAAGTGCGTGCCGTACGCGAAGTGGGTCCAGGCCTGGACCGGGATCAAGGGCTGAGGCATGGCTCCCGGGCACGAGCGCTCACGCGGGCGCCCGCGCGAGCGGGTCGCCGGGGCCCTGCACCGGCGGCCCCGGCTCCGCCTCGGGCTGCTCCTCGCGGCGCCGCTGACCTGGCTGGTGGTCGCCTACCTCGGCTCGCTCGCGGTCCTCTTCCTGTCCGCCTTCTGGACCACGGACCCGTTCACGTCGGACGTCGTGAAGTCGTGGACGGCCGACAACTTCAAGGCCCTGCTCACGACGGACGTCTACCGCCGGGTCGCGCTGCGCAGCGTCGCGGTCGCCCTCGGGGTGACGCTGCTGTGCGTCGTGATCGCGTTCCCGGTGGCCTTCTACACGGCACGCGTGGCGCGGCCCCGGTGGCGCCCGCTGCTCGTGGTGGCGATCCTGACGCCGCTCTGGGCGAGCTACCTGGTCAAGGCGTACGCGTGGCGGCTGATGCTCGCGCAGGGCGGGCCGCTGGACTGGGCCCTCGGCCCGCTCGGCCTGTCCGGCCCCGGCTACGGCCTGACGGCCACGGTCGTCGTGCTGACCTACCTCTGGCTGCCGTACATGATCCTGCCGATCCACGCGGGCCTGGAGCGCGTCCCGGACAGCCTCCTGGACGCCTCCGCCGATCTCGGGGCGCGGGGCTGGCGCACCTTCCGCACGGTGCTGCTGCCGCTGGTCCTGCCCTCCGTCGCCGCGGGCTCGGTGTTCACGTTCTCGCTCAGCCTCGGCGACTACATCGCCGTACAGATCGTCGGTGGGAAGACCCAGCTCATCGGCAATCTCGTCTACTCCAACATCACGCTCGACCTGCCGATGGCCGCCGCGCTCGGCACGGTGCCCGTCGTGATCATCGTGGGGTATCTGCTGGCCGTGCGCCGGACGGGCGCGCTGAGCACTCTGTGATCCGTCATCCGTCATCTGTCATCTGTCATCTGTCATCTGTGAGGGGAGGCTTCGCCGATGCATGTGTCACGCAGGGCGCGGATCGCGTTGCGGGTCGCCGCGGTGCTCGGATTCGCGGTGATCTACGTCCCGTTGCTGCTCGTCCTGGTCAACTCCTTCAACCCGGACCGGAGTTCGGGCTGGCCGCCGTCGGGTGCGACGTTCCACTGGTGGCGGGAGGCGTGGCGCGGCGCCGGGGTGCGGGACGCGCTGTGGACCTCGGTGAAGGCAGGGCTCGGCGCGACGGCGATCGCTCTGGTCCTGGGCACGCTCGTGGCGTTCGCGGTGGCGCGGTACCGGTTCTTCGGCCGGGAGGTGGTCTCGTTCGCGGTGGTGCTGCCGATCGCGCTGCCCGGCATCATCACGGGGGTCGCCCTGAACACGGCGTTCCGGACGGTCCTCGAACCGATTGGGATCGGCCTCGGGCTCCTCACCGTGGTCGTGGGGCATGCCACGTTCTGTGTCGTCGTGGTCTTCAACAACGTGGCGGCCCGGCTGCGGCGGCTTCCGGGTTCGTACGAGGAGGCGGCGATGGACCTGGGCGCGGACACCTTCCGTACGTTCCGGGACATCACGTTCCCGCTGATGCGGTCGGCGCTCGTGGCGGGCGGCCTGCTGGCGTTCGCGCTCTCCTTCGACGAGATCGTGGTGACCACGTTCACGGCGGGTCCGGGGGTGCAGACGCTGCCGGTGTGGATCTTCTCCAACATGGCACGGCCCCAGCAGGCGCCGGTGGTGAACGTGGTGGCGGTGGTGCTCGTGGTGCTCTCGGTCGTGCCGGTGTACGCGGCGCACCGCTTGTCGTCGGGAGGTTCCTTCCCCGGCCCGGCCCCGGCCGGGGCCCGAGGACGCGGGTCGGGGAGCCGCGGGTCCGCGAGCCCCGCGTCCGGAGACCGCGGAGCCGGAGGCCGCGAAACCGGGGGAGCGGACGGAGAATTACGCTGATCCGCACCATGACCACTCACGCCACGCCCCCGCAGCCGCCCGCCGACTGGCCCGCCGACGAGGCGAGCGCCCGCGCCGTCCAGGACGCCCTGCGCTCCCGCGTCGTGCTCGACGAACCGGGACCGCCGCCGGGCACCGGACATCTCACGGGGATCGACGTCGCCTACGACGACGAGCGGGACGTCGTCGCCGCCGCGCTCGTCGTCCTGGACGCGGCGACGCTCGACGTGGTCGAGGAGGCGACGGCCGTGGGGCGGGTGGCCTTCCCGTACGTTCCGGGGCTGCTGGCCTTCCGTGAGATCCCCACCGTGCTCGCCGCCCTGGAACGGCTCGGCGCCGATCCCGGGCTCCTCGTCTGCGACGGTTACGGCATCGCGCACCCGCGCCGCTTCGGCCTCGCCAGCCACCTCGGCGTCCTCACCGGTCTGCCCGCCATCGGCGTCGCCAAGAACCCCTTCACGTTCTCGTACGACGCTCCGGGCGCGCCGCGGGGAAGCGCGGCGCCCCTGCTCGACGGGGCGGACGAGGTCGGCCGCGCCCTGCGCACCCGCGAGGACGTCAAGCCGGTCTTCGTCTCCGTGGGCCACCGGGTGAGCCTGGACAACGCCTGCGCGCACACCCTGCGCCTGACGCCGCGCTACCGGCTCCCGGAGACGACCAGGCGCGCGGACGCGCTGTGCCGCAAGGCCCTGCGGGAGGCCACCGGAGGCTGACCGGGCGGCGGGCTACTGGGTGGCCGCCACACGGAACTTGATGCCCGCCGCCGTGAGACGCGACGTCAGGGCCTCGCCCATGGCGACCGCGGAGGTCAGCTGTCCCGCGACCTCGGGCAGACCCTCGTCGAGCGCCAGGCACAGCGCGCCCTCGCCCAGGATCTTCGCAGTCTCGTCGTACCCCGGATCGCCGCCGGAGACCTCCGTGAACACCCGCCTGCCGCCGCCCTCGCCGACGAACCGCACGGAGAACCAGCTCTTCGCCCGCCGCTCCGCGCTCGGCCCCTCACCCGGCTTGACCCGGTCCGACAACCACCGCCGCGCGGCGGGCAGTTGGGCCGCCGCCACCAGGCCGCCGACGGCCGCGGCGCCGCCCACCGCGAACGGCAGCGTCTTCACGGCCGCGTAGTGCCGGTAGCGGAAGTCGGGGCCGTAGCGCTCCAGGGCCCGCGCCGAGCGCTGCACCACCTGCGCGTCGATCGTCGGCAGCGGCAGCGCCCAGGCACCGACCTCGCCGGCGTACCGGGGAGCGGCCGTCGGGGCGTACGCCTTGCGGCCCACCAGACGCGGCTCGTGCCGCCGCCGGTCCCGCGCGGCGGCCAGCATCTGCGGGCCCCGCGCGAACTGGGAGAGCGCCGAGGCGAACGTACCGCCGGAGAAGGTGGCGTTGCTGCGCACGAACCCGTCGACCCGCAGCGGCACCCCCTCGGGCAGCCGGCGCACCGTGAAGTAGGCGCCCAGGTCGTGCGGGACCGAGTCGAAGCCGCAGGCGTGCACGAGGCGGGCCCCGGTCTCCCGCGCGCGGGCGTCGTGCCGCACGTACATGAGGTCGACGAACTCCGGCTCCCCGGTGAGGTCCAGATAATCCGTGCCCGCCTCCGCGCACGCGGCGACGAGTTCCTGGCCGTACGCGAGATACGGGCCGACGGTCGTGGCCACCACGCGCGCGTGGGCGGCCAGTTCGCGCAGCGATTCCGGGTCGGCCACGTCCGCGCGGACGAGCGGAAGCTCCGCGCACGCCGGGTGCGCCTCGGCCAGCCGCTCCCGCAGCCGCTCCAGCTTCCCCGTGTCACGCCCCGCGATCGCCCAGCGCAGCCCCTCGGGGGCGTGCTCGGCGAGATACTCCGCGGTCAGCGCGCCCACGAAACCGGTCGCTCCGAAGAGCACGATGTCGTACGTGCGGTCGTTCGTGCGTTCTTTGCCGTTCTGACTGCTCATGGCACCTCTCCGTCGTGCACCCCGCGCCGTTGTCGGTGGCTGAGGCTAGCGTGGGTCCCGGGACGACGTACCAGGAGGTAACCATGGCCGGTGCGAAGAGCGGACCCTCCAAGGGTGCTCTGGCGAAGTGGTCGCGGGTGCGCGGGTTCGCGCTGGGCCTGCCCGCCGCCACCGAGGACTTCCCCTGGGGCGAGACCGTGGCCAAGGTCAACAAGAAGGTGTTCGTCTTCCTCGGTATGGACGACGGCAGCTACCCCATGGGCATCACGGTGAAACTCACGGCGCAGGAGGCGCACGCGCACGCCCTGACCGCACCCGGCGCCGAGCCCGCGGGGTACGGCCTGGGCAAGGCCGGCTGGGTGCGTGTCCCGCTGGAGGAGAAGGGCGCGCCCGCGGCCGAGCTGCTCTGCGACTGGGTGGAGGAGAGCTACCGCGCGGTCGCGACGAAAAAACTCGTCGCGGAACTGGATGCGCGCGCGTAGACACCCGCTGACCAGCACGGAACCGGCGCCCGGCCGGGCCGCCGCATGCCCGGCGCACGGAATTGTCTAAGCGCTTGCTTGCTAGGGTCTTGTGCGGAGTGGAACACGTTCTTAGCATCACTGGTGTTACATCAGTTGTGTCACAGAGCTGGGGGCTCAATGAGAGTGCCGGACAAGGGCGTTCACGGCCCGCTCGCCGGGGTGCGCGTCGTGGAGCTCGCGGGCATCGGGCCCGGCCCGTTCGCCGCCATGCTCCTGGCCGACCTCGGAGCCGACGTCGTACGTGTCGACCGGCCGGGCGGCAGCGGCCTCGGGATCAACCCCGAGTACGACGTCACCAACCGCAACAAACGCTCCGTGATCATCGACCTCAAGGCGGCGGACGGCGCCGAGCGCGTCCTGGACCTGGTGGACCGCGCCGACGTGCTCATCGAGGGCTACCGGCCCGGCGTCGCCGAGCGCCTCGGCGTCGGCCCCGACACCTGCCACGCCCGCAACCCGCGGCTCGTGTACGGACGGATGACCGGCTGGGGGCAACAGGGCCCGCTCGCCCAGCGCGCCGGGCACGACATCTCCTACATCGCGATCACCGGCACCCTCGGCATGATCGGCGCCCCCGACGAGCCGCCCACCGTCCCCGCGAACCTCGTCGGCGACTACGCGGGCGGCTCGCTCTATCTGGTCGTCGGCATCCTCGCCGCGCTCAACCACGCGCGCGTGCACGGCACCGGACAGGTCGTGGACGCCGCGATCGTCGACGGCACCGCGCACCTCACGTCGATGATCCACGGCATGCTCGCGGCCGGCGGCTGGCAGGACCGGCGCGGCTCCAACCTCCTGGACGGCGGCTGCCCCTTCTACGGCAACTACGAGACCGCGGACGGCGGTTACATGGCCGTCGGCGCCCTTGAGCAGCAGTTCTACGACGAGTTCATCGCGCAGATGGGCCTCACCGGCCAGGCACCGGAGCGCAAGGACCTCGCACGCTGGGGCGAGCTGCGCGACGCCGTCGCCGCCCGCTTCAAGGAGCGCACACGCGACGAGTGGACGGCCGTCTTCGAGGGCTCCGACGCCTGCGTCGCGCCGGTGCTCTCGCTGCGCGAGGCCCCCGCCCACCCCCACCTCGCCGCCCGCGGCACCTTCGTCGACCACGGCGGCATCACCCAGCCCGCCCCCGCGCCCCGCTTCTCCGCGACGCCCACGGGCATCCGGGGCGGCCCCGCCCAGCCGGGCGCCCACACCGAGGAAGTCGCCCGCGACTGGGGCGTACCGGCCCTCGTACCGCCCGACGCGGCAACCTCCGGTGCGGCAACCTCCGACGCAGCAACCTCCGACGCCCCGACGAAGGAAGCCGACTGATGGAGCTCTCCGTAACGCTCGCCTACGACGGCGACCCGAGGCAGGCCGCGGACGACGTCGCCGCCCTGGAGCCCGCGGGCCTGGACGCCGTCTGGGTGGCCGAGGCGTACGGCTTCGACTCGCCCACGATCATGGGCTATCTCGCCGCCCGCACCGAGCGCATGAAGATCGGCTCCGCGATCCTCAACGTCTACTCGCGCACCCCCGCCCTCATCGCCCAGACCGCCGCCGGGCTCGACGCGATCTCCGGCGGCCGTGCCGTCATCGGGCTCGGGGCGTCGGGCCCGCAGGTCGTCGAGGGCTGGCACGGCAAGCCGTACGACAAGCCACTCGCCCGCACCCGCGAGACCATCGAGCTGACCCGCCGCATCCTGCGCCGTGAGGTGATCGACCACCACGGCGTCACGGACATGCCGCTGCCTCCGGAGAAGGGCGGCAAGCTGGGCAAGCCCCTGAAGATCCTCACCCGGCCGGTCCGCCCCGAAGTGCCGCTGTACGTCGCGTCGCTGGGCCCGGCCAACGTCCGGATGACCGCGGAGATCGCCGACGGCTGGCTGCCCACCCTGTTCATCCCGGAAAAGGCCCACCTGGTGTGGGGAGCCGCGCTCGCCGAGGGCAAGGAGAAGCGCGATCCGGCGCTCGGCGCCCTCAGCACCGTCGCGGGCGGGCTGCTCGCGATCGGCGACGACGCGGCTGCCGCACGCGACCTCACCCGCCCCAAAATCGCCCTCTACGTAGGCGGCATGGGCGCCAAGGGGAAGAACTTCTACAACGACCTGGCGGTCGCGTACGGCTATGAGCAGGAGGCCGCGCGCATCCAGGAGCTCTATCTCTCGGGCCGGAAGAAGGAGGCCGAGGCCGCCGTCCCGGACGAGTTCTGCGAGCTCATGTCGCTGTGCGGGCCCGAGAGTTACGTACGCGAGCGCGTCGAGGCCTTCCGCGAGGCGGGCGTCGACATGCTCAACGTCATTCCCGTCGGCCCCGAGCCGGCCAAGTCGATCGAGACCGTCAAGGGCTGGCTCTAGGAGGCCGTAAGTGAAGCGTCAGATCTTCTCCGCGGAACACGAGGCGTTCCGCGAGACCGTCCGCACCTTCCTGGCCAAGGAGGTGCTCCCGCACTACGAGGAGTGGGAGAAGGACGGGATCGTCAGCCGTGACGCGTGGCGCGCCGCGGGCAAGCAGGGACTCCTCGGGCTCGCCGTGCCCGAGGAGTACGGGGGCGGCGGGAACGCCGACTTCCGCTACAGCGCGGTCCTCGCCGAGGAGTTCACCCGCGCGGGCGCCGCCGGGCTCGCGCTCGGCCTGCACAACGACATCATCGGCCCGTACCTCACCTCGCTGGCCACCGACGAGCAGAAGCGGCGCTGGCTGCCCGGCTTCTGCAGCGGCGAGATCATCACGGCCATCGCGATGACCGAGCCCGGCGCCGGCTCCGACCTCCAGGGCATCCGCACCTCCGCCGAGGACAAGGGCGACCACTGGCTGCTCAACGGCTCCAAGACGTTCATCTCGAACGGCATCCTCGCCGACCTCGTCGTCGTCGTCGCCAAGACGACGGCGGACGGCGGCGCGAAGGGCCTGTCCCTGCTGGTCGTCGAGCGCGGCATGGAGGGCTTCGAGCGGGGCCGCAACCTCGACAAGATCGGCCAGAAGTCCCAGGACACCGCCGAGCTGTTCTTCAACGACGTACGCGTCCCCAAGGAGAACCTCCTCGGCGAGCTCGACGGCGCCTTCATCCACCTGATGACGAACCTCGCGCAGGAGCGCATGGGCATCGCCGTCGCCGGGATCGCCGCCGCCGAGCACCTCCTGGAGATCACCACGACGTACGTCAAGGAGCGCGAGGCCTTCGGGCGCCCGCTCTCCAAGCTCCAGCACATCCGCTTCGAGATCGCCGAGATGGCCACCGAGTGCGCCGTCACCCGTACGTTCCTCGACCGCTGCATCGTCGATCACTCGAACGGGGAACTCGACGCCGTGCACGCCTCGATGGCCAAGTGGTGGGCCACCGAACTCCAGAAGCGGGTGGCCGACCGCTGCCTGCAACTGCACGGCGGATACGGCTACATGACCGAGTACCGCGTCGCCAGGGCCTTCACCGACGGCCGCATCCAGACGATCTACGGAGGCACGACCGAGATCATGAAGGAGATCATCGGCCGTTCCCTGCTGGCCTGAGCCCTGTCCCAGTCCGCCTGACCCCTCACCCTCACGTTCCATCCGAAAGGCTTCCGTCTTGACCACCGAAGCGTACGTATACGACGCGATCCGCACCCCGCGCGGACGCGGCAAGGCCGATGGCGCCCTGCACGGCACCAAGCCGATCGACCTGGTCGTCGGCCTGATCCACGAGATCCGGGCGCGCTTCCCCGACCTCGACCCGGCGGCCGTCGACGACATCGTCCTCGGCGTGGTGGGTCCCGTCGGCGACCAGGGCTCCGACATCGCGCGGATCGCGGCGATCGCCGCCGGACTGCCGGACACGGTCGCGGGCGTCCAGGAGAACCGCTTCTGCGCCTCCGGTCTCGAAGCGGTCAACATGGCCGCGATGAAGGTGCGTTCGGGCTGGGAGGACCTGGTCCTCGCGGGCGGCGTCGAGTCGATGTCGCGGGTCCCGATGGCCTCGGACGGCGGCGCCTGGTTCGCCGACCCGATGACCAACCACGAGACGGGCTTCGTCCCGCAGGGCATCGGCGCCGACCTCATCGCCACCGTCGAGGGCTACACGCGGCGTGACGTCGACGAGTACGCGGCGCTCTCCCAGGAGCGTGCCGCTGCCGCCTGGAAGGACAACCGCTTCGAGCGGTCCGTCGTACCGGTCAAGGACCGCAGCGGTCTGGTCGTCCTCGACCACGACGAGCACATGCGGCCCGGCACCACCGCCGACTCGCTGGCCAAGCTGAAGCCGTCCTTCAAGGACATCGGCGACCTCGGCGGCTTCGACGCCGTCGCGCTGCAGAAGTACCACTGGGTCGAGAAGATCGACCACGTCCACCACGCGGGCAACTCCTCCGGCATCGTGGACGGCGCCGCGCTGGTCGCCATCGGCTCGAAGGAGGTCGGCGAGCGCTACGGGCTGACCCCGCGCGCCCGGATCGTCTCCGCGGCCGTCTCCGGCTCCGAGCCGACCATCATGCTGACCGGGCCCGCCCCGGCGGCCCGCAAGGCGCTCGCCAAGGCGGGCCTGACCATCGACGACATCGACCTCGTCGAGATCAACGAGGCCTTCGCGGCGGTGGTGCTGCGCTTCGTGAAGGACATGGGGCTTTCCCTGGACAAGGTGAACGTCAACGGCGGCGCGATTGCGTTGGGGCATCCCTTGGGTGCGACGGGGGCGATGATCCTGGGGACGCTGGTCGATGAGCTGGAGCGGCAGGACAAGCGGTACGGGTTGGCCACGCTGTGCGTCGGCGGTGGCATGGGGATCGCGACGATCGTGGAACGGGTGTAGCGCCGCCGGGGCCGGGGGCAGTCGCCGACCGCGGGTACGCCGTGGTTGCTCGCGCAGTTCCCCGCGCCCCTGAAGGCATGCGCTGCGCGCAGCCTTCCCCGACGCGTGCGCCCGAGGTGGCGCACGCAGTGCGCACCTCAGGGGCGCGGGGAACCGCGCGACCAGCCCCCACCGGCGTCAAGTCGGCAACCGAACGCCACCACCCTCCCCGGATCCCGCCCGGGCCCACTCAGACTTCACGGAGCGCATCATGACGCAGAGCACCACCATCCGCTGGGAGATGGACGACACCGGTGTCGTCACCCTCGTCCTCGACGACCCCAACCAGTCCGCGAACACCATGAACCAGGCGTTCAAGGACTCCATCGCCGCCATCGCCGACCGCGCGGAGGCCGAGAAGGACTCCATCCGCGGCATCATCTACACCTCCGCGAAGAAGACCTTCTTCGCGGGCGGCGACCTGAAGGACATGATGAAGGCCGGGCCCGAGGACGCCCGCGCCGTCTTCGAGACCGGCATCGGCATCAAGAACTCCCTGCGCCGCATCGAGACCCTGGGCAAGCCGGTCGTCGCCGCGATCAACGGCGCGGCCCTCGGCGGCGGTTACGAGATCGCCCTGGCCAGCCACCACCGCATCGCGCTCGACGCCCCCGGCTCCAAGATCGGCCTGCCCGAGGTCACCCTCGGCCTGCTCCCCGCGGGCGGCGGCGTGACCCGCACCGTACGCCTGATGGGCATCGCGGACGCGCTCCTGAAGGTGCTGCTCCAGGGCACCCAGTACAACCCGAAGCGCGCCCTGGAGAACGGTCTCGTGCACGAAGTGGCCGCCACGCGCGAGGAGATGATCGAGAAGGCCCGCGCCTTCATCGACGCCAACCCCGAGTCGGCCCAGCCCTGGGACAAGCCCGGCTACCGCATCCCCGGCGGCACCCCGGCCAACCCGAAGTTCGCGGCGAACCTGCCCGCCTTCCCGGCCAACCTCAAGAAGCAGACCAGCGGCGCCCCCTACCCGGCCCCGCGAAACATCCTCGCCGCGGCCGTCGAGGGCTCCCAGGTCGACTTCGAGACCGCGCTGACCATCGAGGCCCGGTACTTCACCGAGCTGGTCACCGGGCAGACCGCGAAGAACATGATCCAGGCGTTCTTCTTCGACCTCCAGGCCGTCAACTCCGGCGCCAACCGGCCGGGGGGCGTCGAGCCCCGCCAGGTCCGCAGGGCGGCCGTGCTCGGCGCCGGGATGATGGGCGCGGGCATCGCCTACTCCTGCGCCCGCGCCGGCATCGAGGTCGTCCTCAAGGACGTCTCCGCCGAGGCCGCAGCCAAGGGCAAGGCCTACTCCGAGAAGCTGTGCGCGAAGGCGGTGCAGCGGGGACGCACGACCCAGGAGAAGGCCGACGCGCTGCTCGCCCGCATCACGCCGACCGCCGACCCGCAGGACCTCGCGGGCTGCGACGCGGTGATCGAGGCGGTCTTCGAGGACACCGGGCTCAAGCACAAGGTGTTCCAGGAGATCCAGGACATCATCGAGCCGGACGCGCTGCTCTGCTCCAACACCTCGACGCTGCCGATCACCCAGCTTGCCGAGGGTGTCACGCGGCCCGTCGACTTCATCGGCCTGCACTTCTTCTCGCCCGTCGACAAGATGCCGCTCGTCGAGATCATCAAGGGCGAGCGGACCGGGGACGAGGCGCTCGCCCGCGCCTTCGACCTCGTACGCCAGATCAACAAGACGCCGATCGTGGTCAACGACTCGCGCGGTTTCTTCACCTCGCGGGTCATCGGGCACTTCATCAACGAGGGCGTCGCGATGGTCGGCGAGGGCATCGAGCCCGCCTCCGTCGAACAGGCCGCGGCGCAGGCCGGCTACCCGGCGAAGGTCCTCTCCCTGATGGACGAGCTGACCCTCACCCTGCCGCGCAAGATCCGCAACGAGACGAAGCGCGCCGTCGAGGAGGCCGGCGGCACCTGGGCCGGGCACCCCTCGGACGCCGTCATCGACCGCATGGTCGACGAGTTCGAGCGCCCCGGCCGCAGCGGGGGAGCGGGCTTCTACGAGTACGTGGACGGCAAGCGCGCGGGCCTCTGGCCGGGCCTGCGCGAGCACTTCACCAAGCCGGGCACGGAGATCCCGTTCGAGGACATGCAGGAGCGGATGCTCTTCTCCGAGGCGCTCGACACGGTGCGCCTGCTCGAGGAGGGCGTGCTGACGTCCGTCGCGGACGCCAACATCGGCTCCATCTTCGGTATCGGCTTCCCGGGCTGGACCGGTGGTGTCCTCCAGTACATCAACGGCTACGAAGGTGGCCTGCCCGGATTCGTGGCACGCGCGCGTGAGCTGGCCGACCGCTACGGAGACCGCTTCACGCCGCCCGCGCTGCTCGTCGAGAAGGCGGCGAAGGGCGAGCGGTTCAGCGACTCCTGACCCGCTTTCACCTGCGGTTCCGCCCGTGCGGGGGCGGAACCGCGGGGCCTCGCCCGCACGTCGTATCCTGCCGTAGATCATGATCACGACAAACGGAGGATGACCGCTGTGCGGTTGACGACTGGGGGAACGACGCGGGCAGTCGGCGTCGGAGTGCTGGTCCTCTCGCTGGCCCTGACGGGCTGCGGGGGCAAGAAGAAGAACAAGAAGCACAAGTCGGGTTCGGGCTCCTCGCACAGCCGCACCGTCGGCGGTGCGACGGGCGGCGGATCCGCCGGCAAGGGGGCCGGTTCGCTGGCCGGCGCCCAGGACGCCGAGGCGATCCTGCCGCCGCTCGACACGATGCCCGCCGCCCTGCACGACGTGTCCATCAAGCCGTACAGCCGGGCCAAGGCGCCGTCCGTCTGCAAGGACCCGGGCGGCAAGTGCAAGGGCGCCGTCGCCAACGGCCAGGTCGGCTACCGCGGCAACGACAATGCCGAGAGCGCCAGTTACGACCTGATCGTGTACAAGAACGAGCGGGCCGCCGAGCGCGCCTTCACCGCCTGGAAGGCCTACGTGGAGAACAACCACCACGAGCTCAAGGTCCTGCCGGGGCAGCCGCAGGGCGACGGGAGCATCACCTACGGGTACACGACGCCCGCGAAGAAGACCTCGCGGTCGATCGTGATCTTCGAGGGCAACTACGTCGCCACCCTCGACCTGCGGGACAACTCCGGTCAGGCGTCCGCCCGCAAGGACCTGGAAGCCCTCTCCAAGGTCTATGCGACACGGATGCTGCAGGCCGCACAGGACGAGACGCCGACCGCCACGGCGGCCGACGTCAAGGTGTAGCCCGGGAGTTCGCGGGAGCGGCTCAGCTCTCCTTGAGCCACTCCCGCAGCTCCTCCTTGAGGGAGCGCTGGAACGCGGTCACCAGGGCCTGCACCACCATCGGCTGCATATGGGCCGACAGGGACCGCATCGCCGCCACGTGCTCCGGGTCCGACTCCCGCTCGCGGTAGGGCCCCCACACCTCGTCACGGAAGAGCCGGGACAGCTCGTGGGCCGCGGAGCGGGTGTGCTCCATCAGGACCGTGCGCGCCGCCAGGATCGTCTCGTGCGCGATGGGTACGTCGAGCAGCTGCACGCCGAGCCGCAGCAGCCCCGGATCGACGCGGTACGTCAGCGGGGTTCCGCCGGGCTGCGACGCCTCGGTCCGCGCGACGACACCCATCGCCGCGAGCCGGTCCAGGTCCTCGGCGCCCAGCGCACGCCCCGCCCGGCGCTCCAGCTCCGCGCGGTCGACGTCCTCGGGGGAGTCGGGGGCCCAGGAGGCCACCACCGCGCGGTGGATGGCGAGATCGTGGGCGCTCAGATCGGGCGGCAGCTGCTCCAGATACCGCTCGATCGCGGCCAGCGTCATGCCCTGGTGCTGCAACTCCTCGATGAGCGCGAGCCGGGAGAGATGCTCAGGGCCGTAGTGGCCCACCCGGCGGGGCCCGATCACCGGCGGCGGCAGCAGGCCCTTGGTGCCGTAGAAGCGGATCGTGCGGACGGTGACGCCCGCGCGCGCGGCCAGTTCGTCGACCGTGAGCACCGGCTCGCCGGTGTCCGACGGCGTCGTCATCGTCATGGCCCCGCATCGCCTCCCTTGTCACGCACCGGACGCCCGGCCGGTCGTGGTGCTCCGGTTGTGGTGCTCCGGCCGCTGTGCACCGATCCGGTGCAACAGTATTGCTGTCTCACCACTGTTGTGAAAGCGTCCCGGCCAGTCACTTGCTTCGTCGATGACGCCAGGAGGCGGTCATGACCACGATCCTGCGACTCCCCGGGGACCCCGCCGACATCACCCTCCCCGCCCTGCTGCTCCGCAACGCCGAGGACCACGGCGACCTCCCCGCACTCTCCTGGCGCACCTCTCCCGATGGCGAGTGGTCCACGCTGACCTGGCGGGAGGCGCGCCGCAGGGTCGCCGTACTAGCCGCCGGATACGCGGCGCTCGGCGTCCGGCGCGGCGAACACGTCCTGATGATGATGGGCAACCGCCCCGAGCACTGGCTGAGCGACCTGGCGCTCGTGCACCTCGGCGCGGTCCCCGTCACCGTGTACGGCACCTCGGCGCCCGAGCAGATAGCCCACATCGCCCGGCACAGCCGCGCCCGGTTCGCGATCGTCGAGGGAGCGCGCGAACTGGCGCGCTGGGAGCCGCTCCTGGACGACGCCGCGGCCCCGCTGGAGCGACTTGTCGTCGTCGAGCCGGCCGAGGCGGGCCCGCACCGCACCTACGGCTCGCTGCACGCCACCGGGGGACGCCTCTACAACCCGGACGCCTTCGAGAAGGGCTGGCGCGAGTCCCGCTCCGCCGACCCGCTCACCGTCGTCTACACCTCCGGCACCACCGGCGACCCCAAGGGCGTCCGCATCACGCACCGCAATGTGCTCCTGGACAGCGTGGGCCTCGACTCCGTGGTCGAGCTGCCCGACCATGTGGAGCACATCTGCTACCTCCCCTTCGCGCACATCGCGGAACGGATGCTCGGCATCTACCTGGCGGTGTTCCGCGCGGGCCACGTCTATCTGTGCGCGGACCCCGCCGCCGTCGCCGCGACCGCGCGGGAGCTGCATCCCGCGCAGTTCTTCGGCGTCCCGCGCGTGTGGGAGAAGCTCGCCGCGTCCGTACGGGCGGCGCTGGCGGGCCTCCCCGAGGAGCAGCGGGCGGCCATCGAGGCGGCGAACGAGACGGCACGCGCGCGTGTCGCGTACGTGGAACGGGGCGAGGAACCGCCGGCCGAGCTGGCGGCGGCGTACCAGGAGGCGAAGGAGAAGGTCCTCGACCCGCTGCTGTCGCTGGCCGGCTTCGACCGCCTGGTGTGGACGGCGAGCGCGTCGGCGCCGATGCCGCAGGACGTCGTGCGCTTCTGGGCGGGCTTCGGCATCGTGATCATGGACGCCTGGGGTCTCACGGAGACGACCGGCGTCGTCACCATCAACACCCCCTCCGCCTTCCGGCTCGGCTCGGTCGGCAGGCCCCTGGAGGGCCTGGAGATCCGGGTGGCGGAAGACGGCGAGATCCTCACGCGCGGCGGCACGGTCTTCGACGGCTATCTCCTGCCCGACGGCGGCGTCGAGCCGGCCTGCGACCAGGACGGCTGGTTCGCCACCGGCGACATCGGGCGGATCGACGAGGACGGCTACCTCTGGCTCACCGACCGCAAGAAGGAAATGATCGTGACCTCGACGGGCAAGAACGTGTCGCCCGCGCTCGTCGAGAACACCCTCAAGGAACACCCCCTCATCGGCCAGGCCCTGGTCCACGGAGACGGCCGCTCCTACCTCGTGGCGCTGCTCGTCCTCGACCCGGAGCTGGCCCCCGCCTGGACCGCCGCGCGCGGGATCACCGAGGACCCGGCACGGAGCAAGGCCGTGCGCGAGGAGATAGCGCGGGCCGTCGAAGCCGCCAACGCACGGCTCAACCGCACCGAACAGGTCAAGCGCTACGAGATCCTCGCGGGGGAGTGGGGCCCCGAGACCGGCGAGCTGACACCGTCCCTGAAGCTGCGCCGCCGGGTGATCCGGCAGAAGTACGCGACCGTGATCGACGGGATGTACGCCGACTGACCGACTCACCGCGTGGTCTGTACACCCAATTGTCATCGGCTGTACACCCCCTGCCCACCATGTGAGAAGTGCCGCTATGTGATGTGCGCCACCGCATGTCAGGGGATCTCTGGGGGAAGGTGTCGCGTCGGTCCACGCACTTCAGGGGTGTCGTGGACCGGAGCACATCCGGACCCCGGAGCTCTTCCGGGCACCAGAGAGTAGATCCCCCACGTGAGCAAGGAAGCCGTAGATTCGGCCGCCCTGGACGCATCCCGCACAGATGCGTCGCAGGCCCCCGCGGATGCGGGCGACGCCGGTTACAGCAAGGACCTCAAGGCCCGCCACGTCAACATGATCGCCATCGGTGGCGCGATCGGCACCGGACTCTTCCTCGGAGCGGGCGGTCGCCTGCACTCGGCGGGCCCCGCGCTCGCCGTCGCGTACCTCGTCTGCGGCATCTTCGCCTTCTTCGTCGTACGCGCCCTCGGCGAGCTGGTCGTCTACCGGCCGTCCTCCGGTTCGTTCGTCTCCTACGCGCGTGAGTTCCTCGGCGAGAAGGGTGCCTACGTCGCCGGCTGGATGTACTTCCTGAACTGGTCGACCACCGGCATCGCCGACATCACCGCCATCGCGCTCTACACGCACTACTGGAGCTTCTTCACCGACATCCCGCAGTGGGTGCTCGCACTGATCGCGCTCGCCGTGGTCCTCGTGATCAACCTGATCTCGGTGAAGATCTTCGGCGAGATGGAGTTCTGGTTCGCGATCGTCAAGGTCGCGGCTCTCGTCGCCTTCATGCTGATCGGCATCTTCCTGCTGGTCACCCAGCACGACGTCGGCGGCCAGACCCCCGGTCTCAGCGTGATCACCGACAACGGCGGCTTCCTGCCGCACGGCATCATGCCCGTCGTGATCGTGATGCAGGGCGTCGTCTTCGCGTACGCCTCGCTGGAGCTGGTCGGCGTCGCGGCGGGCGAGACCGCCGAGCCGCACAAGGTCGTCCCGCGCGCGGTGAACTCGATCATGTGGCGCGTGGGCCTCTTCTACGTCGGCTCGGTGATCCTGCTCGCCCTGCTGCTGCCCGGTTCGGTGTACTCGGCGGACCAGAGCCCGTTCGTGACGGTCCTCTCCAAGATCGGCGTCCCGGCCGCCGGTGACGTGATGAACCTGGTGGTCCTCACCGCCGCGATGTCGTCGCTGAACTCGGGCCTGTACTCCACGGGCCGCATCCTGCGCTCCATGGCGATGGCGGGTTCGGCGCCGAAGTTCACCGCGAAGATGAACAAGAGCCAGGTGCCCTACGGCGGCATCCTGCTCACCTCCGCGGTGTGCGTGCTCGGCGTCGGCCTGAACTTCCTGATGCCGAGCCAGGCCTTCGAGATCGTCCTGAACGTGGCGTCCCTGGGCATCATCTCCACCTGGGTGATCATCATGGTCTGTCACCTGGCGTTCGTCCGCCGCGCCAAGGAGGGCCTGCTCTCCCGGCCCGCCTTCCGCCTGCCGGGCAGCCCGGTCACGGAGATCGTCACGATCGTCTTCCTGCTCTCCGTGCTCGCCCTGATGTGGAAGGACCCGGAGGTCGGCCGCAAGACGCTCTACCTGATCCCGATCATCGGGGCGGCGCTGGTCGCCGGCTGGTACGCGATCCGCCGCAGGGTGGACCGCGAGGCGGAGACCCTGATGAAGGCCTCCGAGTAACAACTCGCGGGGAGCACCGGCCGGGGAACTCCGGCCGGGGAACTCCGGCCGAGGAACAACTCAACAGCCACTGTCAGTGGCAGCGTCTACGGTGGCGTCATGTCGGAGATCACGTATGTCCGGGGTGACGCCACCGTTCCGTTCGGCAAGGGCGTCAAGCTGATCGCCCATGTCTGCAACGACCTCGGGGGCTGGGGCAAGGGCTTCGTCGTCGCGATCTCACGCCGCTGGCCGGAGCCGGAGAAGGCGTACCGCCGGTGGCACCGGGAGCGCGCCAAGAACGACTTCGGTCTCGGCGCCGTCCAGTTCGTCCAGGTCGACCCCCGCCTCTGGGTCGCCAACATGATCGGCCAGCACGGCATGCGCACGGGCAGCAAGGGCGCGCCCGTGCGGTACGAGGCGATCGACACGGCGCTCGCAGCCCTCGCCGACAAGGCGGCCGAACTCGACGCCTCCGTGCACATGCCGCGCATCGGCTGCGGCCTCGCGGGCGGCAAGTGGTCCCGCGTCGAACCGCTGATATCCGAGCGGCTCTCGGCCCGTGGGATCGCCGTGACGGTGTACGACTTCGGGGACTGAGGGGGGCTGAGGCCGCTCCCGCGCACCAGAGAGGCGTGACGGGGCTCACTCAACTCCCTTGCAGATGCGCGTTGTTGTGCACGGATGAGCGGGTAGGGGGTGGGCATGCAGCTCATCGCGATGAACCTGGGGCCACTCAAGCCCGACCCCCAACACCTCGTTGCCGCGGCAGTGCTCTTCGGCTCCGTCTTCTTCGTGGTCCGGCGCATCCTGCCGCGCATCGACCTCGTGCTCGAAACGCGGGCCGAGATCCTCGACGGTGTGACGGGCGGCGCCGCGGCGGAGCTGCGACGCGAGGCCGATCAGGTCCGCGAATCGTGCGAAAGGCTGCTCGCCGAGGCCCGCCGCGACGCGGCCCAGGTCCGCCAGCAGGCCCGCGAGGAAGGCGCCGTCCTGATAGAGGCCGCCCGCGCGGACGCCATACGCGAGCGCGACGAACTGGTGGCATCGGGCCAGTCCAGGATCGAGGCGGAGCGAGCATCGGCAGAGGCCGAACTGCGAGGTCAGGTCTCCGAACTGGCATCGGCACTGGCGAGCAGGATCGTGGGGGAACCGATTCCGGCGCAGACGGTCACGGGTCGCTAGGCGGACCGCACAACAGATCGACCGACTTCCGCCTGGCGGCAACCCCGCCCCCACGGGAAGCTCACCCCATGGGACAAATGGTGTCAGTCAAGGGCGGCCACGTCTGGGCAGAAGACAGCGGTGGCAACGAATTGCCGCTGATCCTGCTGCACCCGGGCGTCGCGGACTCCCGCATCTGGGACGGGATACTGCCCCGCCTCACCGAACGGCACCGCGTCATCCGCTACGACGCGCGCGGCTACGGCAAGTCTCCCGCGCCCACCGTCTCGTACTCGCTGGTCGCGGACCTCGCAGCGGTGCTCGACCACTTCCAGGTCACCCGCGCGGTCCTGGCGGGATCCAGCATGGGCGGTGCCACGGCCATCAGCCTCGCCCTCGACGACCCCGCGCGCGTCGCCGGCCTGGCCCTCCTCGTGCCCGGCATCACCGGCCGCAACGACATGCTCTCGGACGAGTTCATGGCCGAGTTCGTCCGGCTCGCGGAGGCGGGCGACATGGAAGGCCTCGTCGCCCTCCTGATGCGCAACTCGGCGGCGGCCGGCACGGGATACGACGCCGAGGCGCGCTCGCACCTCCTCGCGGTGCTCCCGGCATGGTTCGCCAACCAGCCGCACAACGTGCCCGACCCGCCCGCCTTCGAACGGCTCGGCGAGCTCGACGTCCCCTGCGTCCTGGCACTGGGGGAGCGCGACCAGCCCTCGGTGGTCCGCTGCAACGAGGAGATGGCGACCCGCATCCCCGGCTGCCGACTGGTCCGGCTGCAACACAGCGACCACTTCCCGACCCTGCGCGAACCGGACGCGGTCACCGACCTCATCCTGGAGGCGTACGCGACGGCACGCTGAGCGGACGGCGTCGCGGCCGTCGCATACTGGAGCCGTGACGCCGCACCACCCCGCCCCCGAACCGCCACCGCCCGGCGGCATCCTCTGGGACATCGCCGGGGACGTCCGCGCCCTGCTCGCCCTGCCCGCGGCGCTCACGATGCAGGTCGCGCACCCGGCGGTGGGCGCCGGAGTCGACACGTACTCGGTGTTCCGCACCGACCCCTGGGGCCGCGGCGAGCGCTCGCTGCGCTCGCTACAGACCTGGGTGTACGGCGGCCCGGCGGCGGCCGAGGAGGGCCGCAGACTGCGGGAACTGCACAAGGTCATCCAGGGTTCGGACGCCCACGGCCGCCGCTACCACGCGCTGACGCCCGCCTACTACGCCTGGGTGCACGCCACCGGGTTCCCCGTCTACCGGCACGCGCAGCTCTACCTCGGCCGCCCCTTCACCCCGGCACAGGAACGCCGCCTGTACGCGGAGTGGCTCCAGGTCGGGCGGATCCTCGGCATCCACGACCGGGACATGCCGCAGACGCCGGAGGAGTTCTGGCCGTACTACGAGAAGGTCCTCGCCGATGAGCTGGAGCTGACGGCGGTCGCCGCGGAGCTGGTCGCCGTCGACGTCCCGCTGCCGCCGCCCGACCGCGGCCCGCGCGCACTGCGCCTGGCCCTCCGCGTCCTGTGGCCGGTCCTCCTGCCGCCCCTGGCCCGCTTCCGCCGCTTCCTGACGATCGGCCTGATGCCGCCGGACGCGCGACAGGCCATGGGCCTGCCGTGGAGCGCCGCCCAGGAACGGAGGCTGCGCCGCTTCGGCCGCGTGGTCCGCACGGTGGTTCCGTTGCTGCCGGAACGGCTGCGGTATCTGCCGATGGCGCGCAGGGCGCGGGCGCGGCGCCGGTAGGCCACGCCGTCCAGAGGTGGCGGACGGACTCCGGCGACGCGAGAACGGCTGTGTGACGTCTGTTCACGGGGGGTGAACGCCCATAAGCTGAGCGGCCTTCACGTTCTGGGGGGTCCAGTGAACGGTCTCCGTGCTGTCTTCATCTGCCTTGTGATCGTGTGCACTTCGGTGGTTGCGCCGGCCGCGGCCGTGCCGCGGGGCGCGACGCCGGGCTGGTCGGCGCTGCCGGTTCCGGCGGCAAAGCCGCCGGTGACCGTGAAGGACCTCGCCGCCCGCGGTCCCGGCGAGGCATGGGCGACCGGGTACGAGCAGGCCGCCGACGGACTGCGGCCGCTGCTGTACCGCTGGGACGGCACGGCGTGGAGCCGGGACACGACCTTCCCCGGCGCCGGTGAGCAGGGCTGGCTCGGCAAGGTGCAGTTCGTCGGCGACGAGGTGTGGATCTTCCACAACCGCGCGGGGGAGGGCGAGATCCTGCGCAGGTCGGCGGCGGGGTGGAGCACCGTCCCGCTGCCGCAGACGCTGTGGACGTACCAGGACTTCGCCGCGGTGCCCGGCGCGGCGTGGGTGGTCGGCGAGGACGACACCGGACTGAAGGTGCTGCACTACGACGGTTCGCGCTGGACCACCCAGTCCACCCCGGACGACGTGCTGTACCTGATGGGGATCACCGCGCGCACCGCCGACGACGCCTGGGCCGAGGCGAGCACCAGGACCGGCGAGCGGACCGTCCTGCGCTGGGACGGCACGCGGTGGCGGGACGCGGAGGTGCCGCTGCCCCCGAACAGCAACGTCCACACGATCCTGCTCGAACCGTCGGGCCGGGTCGCGCTCGGCGGCAGCCAGTACACCGACGGCGTGGCGCGCACGTACCTGATGACCTTCAACGGGCGTGCCTGGCGCACCAGTCACCCGCCGCTGGGCGACACCTACATCGAGGACCTGGTGCGCGGCACGGACGGCGCGCTGTGGCTGCCGGTGCGCAGCGACCGGGCGTTCCAGTCGAAGTACGCGCGGGTGGACGGCACCCGCACCACCTTCTCCTACGGCCCGGAGCGCGAGGACGCGATCGACGTGAAACCGCGTGCGCTGACGCGGGCCGGGTCCGCGCTGCTGTCCTTCGGGACCGTCGAGATCTACGGCTCGAAGCCGAACCTGATGAGCGAGCGGCTGGGAGGCTGACCATGGCACGCGGACCTCGTACGGCACGCGGATTCCTCGTCGCGGCCCTCGCCGCCGCCCTGAGCGTCATCACCGTCATGAGCCCGGCCGCCGCGGACACCCCGTCCTGGGAGCACGTCCCGGTCCCGGCGCAGGTGCGCCCGCAGGCCGCTCTCAACGAGGCCGTGGCGTTCGGCCCCGACCGGGCGTGGGCGGTGGGCGCCGACGCCGTCGGCCGCGAGGCGCCGGGCTTCCCGCTGGTGCTGCGCTGGGACGGCACCGCGTGGCAGCGCCAGAGCCTGTCCAAGGTCGGCTGGCAGGGGGAGCTGCTGTCCGTCGCCGCGACATCGCCGACCGCGGTGTGGGCGGTCGGCCGGGACGCGGCGGGCGGCGCACGCCTGCTCCGTTTCAACGGCACCGACTGGTCCGAGAGCCGGCCGCCGCGCGGCGTCCTGCCGACCAAGGCCGTCGCGGGCGGCGGCGAGACCTGGCTGATCGGATCGCGGGACGGCGCCCAGGTGCTGCTGCGCTGGAACGGACGCGGCTGGAAGGACGTACCGGTGCCGCCGGGTTCCGTGTACGGGCTGCACATCCTGGCGGGCGACGACGTCTGGGCCGCGGGCGCCACCGAGGCGGGGGCGGCCGTGTCGCACTGGGACGGGCAGGAGTGGCGGCAGACGATCGTCAACGGATTCCCCCGGTCGGCCGTGGGCAGCGTCCTCGCGGTCTCGCCGACGGAGGTGTGGGCGGGCGGCACGGCCGGGTTCGTCGGCGGCCCGCCGGGAAAGCCGATTCCGCCCCTGCTGGTCCGCTTCGACGGGCAGCAGTGGAACCGGGTGGGCGTGCCCGCCGACTTCGGCTCGGTCAGCTCGCTGGCCCCGGACGCGTCCGGGGGCCTCGGCTGGGTCTCGGTGGCCAACTCGTTGAAGTGGGCCCCGCAGGGCAGCAATCCGCCCCTGGTTCCGGGCCCCGACTTCCTTGCCTGGAACGGGCAGTCGTTCGCCGAGCACAGCGAACCGGCGGTGGCGGGGGAGGGCGACTCCCAGACGCTGCGGCTCGCGCCGGTGCCGGGCACGGAGTCGGTGTGGTCGGTCGGGCGCGCCGCCGGTCCCGAGGGCACGTTCGCCCCGCGCGTCCTGCGGTTCGGCGGCTAGCACCGCCGCCCGAAGCCGCACGGCTTGAGTCTCTTCTGGATAATCCGCGTCGGAACGATGTGTTCTACGCTGGTGACATGACCGCCATGACGCCCGCTCGTACCGAACCGGACCTGTCGTTCCTCCTCGACCACACCAGTCACGTCCTGCGGAGCCAGATGTCCGCCGCTCTCGCCGAGATCGGCCTGACCGCCCGCATGCACTGTGTGCTCGTCCATGCCCTGGAGGAGGAGCGCACCCAGATCCAGCTCGCCGAGATCGGCGACATGGACAAGACCACGATGGTGGTGACGGTGGACGCCCTGGAGAAGGCGGGCCTCGCCGAGCGCCGCCCCTCCAGCACGGACCGGCGGGCACGGGTCATCGCCGTCACCGACGAGGGCGCCCGCGTCGCCAAGAAGAGCCAGAAGATCGTCGACGGCGTGCACCGCGACGCCCTGTCCGGGCTTCCCGAGGGGGACAGGAAGGCCCTCTTGTGCGCCTTGAACCGCCTGGTCGACGACGGTCTCGCGACCCCTGTGGAGGCCCCGCGCACGGCCCGCCGGGCACGTCAGTCCAGGTAGGCCCCGCATACGGGATCAAAAGTAGGACCGAAAAAAATAGTCTGCAACAAAACCATCTGCTACGGTCTCTCCTGTCGCCCCAACTGACAGGAGAGACCGCATGCTTGCCGCATCCGAGTCCGCGCCATCGCCCACATCCGACGCTTCCCCCGGCGCCCCGCGCTCCCGCTGGCTCGCCCTCGGTGTCATCGCCACCGGGATGCTGATGACCGTCCTCGACGGTTCGATCGTCACTGTGGCGATGCCGGCCATCCAGAACGATCTGGGCTTCACGCCCGCCGGCCTCAGCTGGGTCGTCAACGCCTACCTCATCGCCTTCGGCAGCCTGCTCCTGCTCGCGGGACGGCTCGGCGACCTGATCGGCCGCAGGCGCATGTTCCTTGCGGGCACCGCCGCCTTCACCGCCGCCTCGCTCCTCGCCGGAGCGGCGACCTCGCCCGCCGTACTGATCGCCGCCCGCTTCCTCCAGGGCGTCGGCAGCGCGATGGCCTCCGCCGTGAGCCTCGGCATCCTCGTCACGCTGTTCACCGAGCCCAGGGAGCGCGCCAAGGCCATCGCCGTCTTCAGCTTCACCGGAGCGGCGGGAGCGTCCATCGGGCAGGTGCTCGGCGGCGTACTCACCGACGTACTGAACTGGCACTGGATCTTCTTCATCAACCTGCCGATCGGGCTCGCCGCCCTCGCGGTCGCCGTGCGCGTCCTGCCGGGCGACCGCGGACTCGGCCTGAAGGCGGGCGCGGACGTCGTCGGTGCCGTGCTGGTCACCGCGGGCCTGATGCTCGGCATCTACACCGTCGTCAAGGTCGAGACGCACGGCTGGACTTCGGCGCACACCCTCGGCGTCGGCGCCCTCGCCGCCCTACTGCTCGCCGCGTTCCTGGTCCGGCAGGCGACCGCGAAGAACCCGCTGATGCCACTGCGGATCTTCCGCTCGCGCAGCGTCCTCGGCGCCAACCTGGTCCAGATCCTGATGGTCGCCGCGCTCTTCTCCTTCCAGATCCTCGTCGCCCTCTACCTCCAGAACGTGCGCGGATACGGAGCCGCCGAGACCGGCCTCGCGATGCTCCCGGCGGCCGCCGTCATCGGCGCCGTCTCCCTGGGAGTCGCCGCACGACTGATCGCCCGTTTCGGCGAGCGCAACGTCCTCCTCGCGGGCATCGTGCTCCTCGTCGGCGTCCTCGGCCTGCTCACCCGCCTGCCCGTACAGGCCAGTTACGCCGTCGACCTCCTGCCGGTCATGCTGCTCGCCGCGGGCTTCGGCCTGGCGCTGCCCGCGCTGACGGCCCTCGGCATGTCCGGTGCGAGCGAGGAGGACGCCGGTCTCGCGTCCGGCGTGTTCAACACGACCCAGCAGCTCGGCATGGCCCTGGGCGTCGCGGTCCTGTCCACGCTGGCCGCTTCCCGCACCGAGAGCCTCGCCGCGCAGGGGCAGTCGGCGGCCGAGGCCCTGACCGGCGGCTACCGCCTCGCCTTCGCGGTGGGCGCGGGACTCCTGGTCCTCGCCTTCACCGTCGCCCTCACACTGCTGCGCCGCCCCTCGCGGCAGCAGCCCGCCGCCGAGCTGCCGACTCCGGCGGCCCACACCGCGACCGTCTGACGCACACTCCCACCGAAGAAGGACTGATCCCCATGAGCGAGACGACCACCACTCAGAGCAGCACTGCCCAGACCACCCAGAACGACGGCCCGGCCCCCCGGGTCCTCACCGACCAGGAGCTGTCCAAGCTGCTGGGCGCCCAGCAGTTCGGCGTACTCGCGAGCGTCCGGAAAACCGGTCACCCGCACCTGTCGACCGTCCTCTACGACTGGAACGCCGAGGAACGCGTCCTGCGGATCTCCTCCACCGCCGACCGCCTCAAGGTCCGCCAGCTGCGCCGCGACCCGCACACCTCGCTGCACGTCAGCGGCCCGGACGTCTGGTCGTTCGCCGTGGCGGAGGGCGAGGCGGAGATAGTGGACCCGGCCGACGGGGCGGCTCCCGGTGAGCAGCCGCTGCCCGACCGGCGGGTGGTGATCCAGATCCGCGTCGCCCGTTTGTACGGGACGGCTCTGGACATCCCCGCCGAGGGCTGAGGGATTACTACATACGCAGAACCGCCCACCCACCCAGGTAGCCGGGTGGGTGGGCGGGAAAGATCCGCCGCGAAGCGGCGGCTCAGTCTCAGTGCCGGTGCTGGTGAACGCCGTTCGTGGCAGCGATCCCCTTCCAGGACTTGGGCGCAGCCGAGCCTTCCGCGGCAGGCGAGACCCCGGCGGCACGCGCCGCAGGCGCATCCGGCCGGGACGGCTGGTAGAGCCACGCATCGAACAGCGCAGCGAGCGGCTTGCCGGACACCTTCTCCGCGTACTTGACGAAGTCACCCACCTTCGCGTTGCCGTACGCGTGCTCCTGCGGCCACCCCTTCAGGATCGCGAAGAAGGACTTCTCGCCGACCTCGTTGCGCAGCGCCTGCAGGGCCAGGGCCCCACGGTCGTACACGGCGATGTCGAACTGGTTCTCCGGGCCGGGGTCGCCCGGCTTGACCTTCCAGAACGGGTCGTCGGCCGGGTGCTGCGCGTACACGTAGTCCGCGAGCTCCTGCGCCGTCCCCTCGCCCTCCTTCTCCGACCACAGCCACTGGCTGTACCGGGCGAAGCCCTCGTTGATCCAGATGTCCTTCCAGCCGTCCACCGAGACGCTGTCGCCGTACCACTGGTGGGCCAGCTCATGGACCACGACGGAGACATTGGCGCCGTTGGCGAACTGCCGAGGGCTGTAGAACGGCCGGGTCTGCGTCTCCAGGGCGAAGCCGCTCGTCACGTTCGGGACGTACCCGCCAAGGGCGTTGAACGGGTACTTGCCGAAGACGGTCTCCAGCCACTCCGCGACCTCGGTCGAGCGCTCGATGCTGGCCCGCGCGGCGCCCGCGTTGTCGCCGAGGTCCTTGCTGTAGGCGTTCAGGACGGGCAGACCGTCCGCCGTCTTGTCGGTGGTGATGTCGAACTTGCCGACGGCGAGTGTCGCCAGGTAGCTGGCCTGCGGCTTGTTGGAGCGCCAGTTGAAGCGGGTCCAGCCCAGGCGCGAACTCTGCGACTGGAGCACGCCGTTGGAGATCGCCTGCGAGCCGTCCGGCACGGAGACAGAGATGTCGTACGTCGCCTTGTCCAGCGGGTGGTCGTTGGACGGGAACCACCAGGCGGCCGAGTCCGGCTCCTGCGCCGCGACCCCGCCGTCCGGCGTGCGCGCCCACGCGGTGAAGCCGTTGATCTTCACCTCGGACGGCTTGCCCGCGTAGCGGACGACGACGGTGATCGGCGTGCCCTTGGGCAGGCCGGCCACCGGAGTGATCTCCAGCTCCTGCTCGCCGGACTTCTTGAACGCCGCCTTCTTGCCGTTCACCCGCACCTCGCTGACCTTCAGGCCGAGGTCGAGGTTGAAGCGGGAGAGGTCCTGCGTCGTGGTGGCGTTGATGGTCGCCGTGCCTTCGAGCAGGTCGGTCTTCGGCTGGTACTTCAGCCGCAGGTCGTAGTGCGAGACGTCGTATCCGCCGTTGCCGCTCGCCGGGTAGTAGGGATCGCCGATTCCCGGCGCCCCGGGGGTGAAGTCGGCGGCCGATGCCGGGATCGCCAGCAGCAGAGAGGCCGCGAGCGCGCCCGGGGCGATGAGTCTGCGGTGCACAGGAGCTCCAAGTCGTAGGGGCACATCGGTAACTGGATCCGACGATGGGATCCGTGGAGGGATCCGCATCTGGATCCGCGGTGGATCCGCGGTGGATCCGACCTTATTGAGCCCCTCGGCCACGGGTCATGTCCATGGCCCCGGCTGTCACACGATCGCCATTCGGCCGACATGTGCCAATACGCCCCATGAACCTGTCGCGGCCGCGTACTGCCCTCTGTCGCGCGGGAGTTCACCGGTGTACCTTCCGCGCCATGCCGATACGTGCGCGACGCACACGCTTGATCCGGAGATCACTCGTGACGGCGGCCCTGGCCGCCCTGATGTCCACGCTGCTGTCCCCGGGCGCCGCCCAAGGAGCGCCGCCCGACGCCCCGCGGGAGAGCAAGCCCGTCTACTCGTACGAGAACGCCGTGCGCGAATCCGTCTGGGTCGACACGAAGATCGACGGAGACGACGACGGGAAGACCGACCGGGTCGCCGTCGACGTCGTCCGGCCGCGTGAACCCGCCCAACAGGGCCGGAAGATACCCGTCATCATGGACGCCAGCCCGTACTACGCCTGCTGCGGGCGCGGCAACGAGAGCCAGAAGAAGACGTACGACGCGAACGGGAACGTCGTCCAGTTCCCGCTCTATTACGACAACTACTTCGTGCCCCGCGGCTACGCCTTCGTCGCCGTCGACCTCGCGGGGACGAACCGCTCCGACGGCTGCGTCGACGTCGGCGGACGCTCCGACGTCCAGTCCGCCAAGGCCGTCGTCGACTGGCTGAACGGACGGGCCCGCGGCTACACCAGCCGCACCGGAAGCGAAGGCGCCAAGGCCTCCTGGACCAACGGCGCCACCGGAATGATCGGCAAGAGCTATGACGGCACCGTCGCGCAGGGCGTGGCCGCCACTGGAGTGCGAGGTCTCAAGACCATCGTGCCGATCGGCGCGATCTCCTCCTGGTACGACTACTACTTCGCCAAGGGCGCCCCGCTCTACGACAGCGGCCCCGAATGGCTCTCGGACTACGTGGAGAGCCCCGAGGCGCGGGCCCGCTGCGGAGCCGTACAGCAGCGGCTCATCGACGAGGCGCCGCGCACCGGCGACTGGACCCGGCTGTGGAGCGAGCGCGACCACGTCCCGGACGCCGACAAGGTGCGGGCCAGCGTCTTCGCCGTACACGGCATGCAGGACCTCAACGTCCGCATGAAGCACTTCGGTCAGTGGTGGGACGCGCTCGCCGACGCGGGCGTCGAGCGGAAGGTGTGGCTCAGCCAGACCGGCCACGTCGACCCCTTCGACTTCCGCCGCGGCGACTGGGTGCGCACCCTGCACCGCTGGTTCGACCATGAACTCCTCGGCTACGACAACGGCATCGACCGCGAGCCCATGGCCGACATCGAGCGCGCCCCCGACCGGTGGACCACCGACCGCGTCTGGCCCCCGCGTGCCACCGACACGGTGAAACTCCGCCCCGGCAAGGGCACTTCACCCGGCGTCGGCACCCTCGGCACCCGCCCCGGCACCGGCAGCGAGACCTTCACCGACGACCCGAAGCTGAGCGAGACGGACTGGGCCGCGCAGATCGACACCTCGACCCCGTCCAAGGCCGGGTTCATCAGCCGCCCCCTCGGCCGCGACCTGCGCCTTTCCGGCTCCTCCGAGGTGACCGTCACGGCCACGCCCACCACCCGCACCGCGCATCTCTCCGCGGTTCTCGTGGACCTCGGCCCCGACACGATCCGCGACTACGCGAGCGCGGGCGAAGGCATCAGCACCCTCACCGAACGCACCTGCTGGGGTGCGAGCACGAGCGGTGACAGCTCCTGCTTCAAGGAGACGAAGGCGAAGACCGCCGACGTCGACTACACCGTGTTCAGCCGCGGCTGGGCCGACCTCGGCAACTGGGCCGACGAACACCAGGGCCGCCCGCTCACCCCGGGCAAGCCGCACACCATCACCCTCGACCTGGCCGCGAGCGACCACGTCGTGCCGAAGGGCCACCGTCTCGCGTTGATCGTGGCGGGCACCGACAAGGACCTCATCGACCGGCCCGCCGACACGCCCACGCTCGCCATCGACCTCGCCCGCACCTCGGCGAAGGTGCCGCTCGTCGGCGGCTCCGACGCCTTCACCACCTCATCGGCCGTCACCCCCCGCGAATCCCGTCTCGACGGCGTGGCCCCGCCGCGTCCGTTCCGCCCCGTACCGGGAGGCAGCACCTCATGAGACCCCGCATCCGCACCCTGGCGTTCGCCTGCGCCACCGCCGCGCTCGCCGCACCGCTCCTGACGGTGCCCGCACAGGCGACGCCGACCCCGCCGCGTACCGGATTCGAGGAGACCAACGGCGCACGCTGGACCAGCCAGCCCGAGGAGCAGCAACTGCTCGCCGCCGTCGACAAGTCGACCGACCGTGTCTCGGTCTCCCGCATCGGCACCACCAAGCAGGACCGGCCGCTCCAACTGGTCCGCATCGGCGAACGCCCCACCAAGAACACGGTGCTGCTGATCTGCAGCCAGCACGGCGACGAGCCGTCGGGCCGCGAGGCCTGTCTGACGACGATCAGGGATCTCGCGTACGCGAAGGACAAGCAGACCCAGAAGTTCCTCTCCCGCACCACCCTCCTCGTCGTCCCCACCGCCAACCCGGACGGCCGCGCCGCCGACACCCGGGGCAACTCCGACGGCGTCGACATCAACCGCGACCACCTCTCCCTCCAGACGGCGGAGGGCCGAGCCATGGCCGCCGTCATCCGCGACCGGCAGCCCGACTCCATCTACGACCTGCACGAGTACGGAGCGACCCCCAAGTACTACGACAAGGACCTCTTCGACCTGTGGCCGCGCAACCTCAACACCGACGAGGCGGTGCACGGCGAGGCCAAGACGCTGTCGGAGGCGTACGTCAGGCCGGCCGCCGCCAAGGACGGGTACACCACGGGCACGTACGGGATCTGGACCGACCCGGTCACCGGTGAGCCGATCAAGCAGACGGCGGGCGACGGCCAGGAGCGCATCCTGCGCAACATGTCCGGCATCAAGCACGCCGCGGGCCTCCTCATCGAGAGCCGCGTCGACCCGCTCACCGACGCCGAGAAGAAGGACGAGGCGCTGAACAACCGGCGCCGTGTGAAGTCCCAGATCTCCGCGCTCGGCGGCCTGTTCCGCTACGCGGACGAGCGCCGGGGGCAGTTGGACGCGGCCACCGCCGCGGCCCGGCTCGAAGGCTTCCGCGACAGCGGCCCCGTCTACATCGGCGGCGCCGACAACGACCCCGCCGAACCGGCCGAGGTGATCCAGGACCCGCCCGCCTGCTACCGGCTCGACGCCACCCAGTACGCCGGCATCAAGGACGAACTCGCCCTGCACGGAGTGAAGGCCAGGCGCGACGGTTCGGGTGCGTACGTCCCGTTGCGGCAGTCCGCGCGGGCCCTCGTACCGCTGCTCCTCGACGAGCGCGCTCCCTACCACCTGGTCACAGGTCGGCCCGACACCGGCTGTTGAGCGGGTGAGAGGCGCGTCACATGTGGTAGGGGGTAGCGGAGTAGAAAGACTGAACGAAATTCGACATCCGTGAAAGGTGCACCTGTGACGCAAGACCTGCAGAAAGCGGACGACGGGGGAGGGCCCGACCCCGCCCTCTCCTCCGGCGGCCGGTCGCCACAGACCGACCGGGTCGTGTTCGGAGTGACAGCCGTACTCACCCTGGCCTTCGTGGTCTGGGGTGCCGTGGCGACGGACTCCCTGGAGGACGTCTCCACGGACATGCTCAACGGCCTGATGAAGAACGGCGGTTGGTTCTTCATGCTGGCCGCGAGCGGCTTCGTCGTCTTCGCGCTCTGGCTGGCCGTCAGCCGGTACGGGAAGATCACCCTCGGCCAGGAGGGCGAGGAGCCGGAGTTCCGCACGGTGTCCTGGGTCGCGATGATGTTCAGCGCCGGTATGGGCATCGGCCTGATGTTCTACGGAGTGAGCGAGCCGCTCGCCCACTTCACGACGCCACCGCCGGGCACGGATCCCGCCGACGCGGCGGCGGCCATGGAGACGTCCATGGCCACCACCCTCTTCCACTGGACGCTGCACCCCTGGGCGATCTACGCGGTGGTGGGCCTCGCCATCGCCTACAGCACCTTCCGTCGCCAGCGCCGGCAGACCATCAGCGCCGTCTTCACGCCCCTCATCGGCGAGGAGCACTCCAAGGGCACCTGGGGCCGGGTCATCGACATCCTGGCCATCCTCGCGACGCTCTTCGGCTCGGCGGCCTCGCTGGGCCTCGGCGCGCTGCAGATCGGTGCCGGCATCGAGGTCCTGGACTGGATGGACGACGCGGGCACGGGGCTGCTCGTCGTCATCATCGCGGTGCTGAGCCTGGCGTTCGTGGCGTCCGCCGTCTCCGGTGTGGAGAAGGGCGTCCAGTGGCTCTCCAACATCAACATGGTGCTCGCGGGGCTGCTCGTCCTGTTCGTGTTCATCGCGGGCCCCACCGTCATCATGCTGGACATGCTGCCGACCTCGCTCGGCGCCTATCTCGACGACCTGCCCCAGCTGATGGGCCGCACCGAGGCCTCCAGCGGCAAGGGCGTCGCGGAGTGGCTGAGCGGCTGGACCGTCTTCTACTGGGCCTGGTGGATCTCCTGGACGCCCTTCGTCGGCATGTTCATCGCCAGGATCAGCCGGGGCCGTACGATCCGTCAGTTCGTCGGCGGCGTCATCCTCGTGCCCAGCACGGTCAGCCTGATCTGGTTCGCCGTCTTCGGCGGCAGCGCGATGACCGTCAAGGAGCGCGGCGGCCTGGAGGGCCAGGACACCCCGGAGTCCCAGCTGTTCGGACTCCTGCACGAGTACCCGATCGCGACGGTCACGAGCCTGCTCGTGATGATCCTCGTCGGCATCTTCTTCGTGTCGGGCGCCGACGCGGCGTCGATCGTCATGGGCACGCTCTCGCAGAGGGGCGCGCTCGAACCGGGCAAGCTGGTCGTCGTCTTCTGGGGCATGGTGACGGGTGCCGTCGCCGCGATCATGCTGCTCATCGGTGACGGCTCCGACGACGCCCTCACCGGGCTGAGAAACCTGACGATCCTGGTGGCGGCGCCGTTCACGATCGTGATGATCGGGATGTGTGTGGCGCTGATGCGGGACCTGCGCCACGACCCGTTGATCGTGCGCGGCGAACACGGCACGGAAGCCGTCGAGAAGGCCGTGATCGCCGGCCACGAGCAGTACGACGGCGACTTCGAGCTGCAGATCGGTCCGGTCGACACCGACGGCACGGAGTCCGAGGGGAACCCGGCCAAGTCCGGCTGACCTCCCTGCTGTCGCCTGCGGTTCAGGAGGCGGCGGACTCGTCCGCGAGCCGCGCCGCCTCCTGGGCACAGCCCCACGCCACCGTGACGCCCGCGCCGCCGTGGCCGTAGTTGTGCACCAAGGCCCGTCCGCCGCCCCGGAGTTCACGCTCGATCCGCACCGCGGGCCGGGCGGGCCGCAGCCCCACCCGATGGCCGAGCACCCGGGCCCGCGCGATCTCCGGCCGCACCGCGGCGCACCGCCGCACGATCGCCGCGGCCGTCGCGGGGTCGGGTTCCAGGGACCAGTCGTCCTCCTGCGCCGTGCCGCCGAGGACGAGCCGGCCGGGCTGCGGGAAGAAGTACGTGGACGTGTGCGCGGCGGACTTGGCCGAGGCGAACCAGCTGCGCACCCCGGGGTTCTCCACGATCACCAGCTGGCCGCGCACCGGCCGCACGGAGTCGTCCGGCACCAGCGTCCGCGCCCCGATCCCCGTGCAGTTGACCACGGTCGGCGCCTGCGCGAGGGGCTCGCCGAGACTCTCGGCCGTACGGGTCTGCACCACCCCGCCCGCCTTCTCCAGGCGTTCGCGCAGCCACCGCAGATGCACCGGCATGTCGATCAGCGGAAGGCGCGCCCACACACCGGGACCGTCGTACTCGGCGGTTGTCGTCGCCCGCAGCCCCGGCACCCGCGCCGCCCAGGGCCCCAGGTCGTCCAGCCGCGTCTCGCCCTGTACGCCGTCGACCATGCGTACGCCGGTCTCCTCGCTCCGGGCCGACAACTCCTCGTACACGGACAGGGATTGGAGCGACCAGTCGCCGACGGGCCCCGCCGGTTCGATGCGGTAGGGCCACCACAGGGCACCCGCGACCGCCGAGGTCGTGCGCTCGGCGGGCTCCCGCGACCACACCCGCACCCGCCGCCCGCGCTCGGCCAGCAGGACCGCGGTCGTCAGCCCGATGACCCCGCCGCCCACCACGATCACATCGCCGTCATTAGCACCGTCCATCCCTGGAACGTAGCGGAATGCGTCATGCCGTGCTCACATCACGTCTCAGATGGGGATACTCACACCATGTCTGCCGAGTACGCGACCTTCGGTCTGGCACCGGCCATGCGCGCCGGTGGAGTTCTCGCCAACGGTGACTACCAAGTCCACCGGGATTTCGTCGACTTCATCGTGAACGGACGTCCGCTGCTGTTCCAGCTCTCCGACCTCGACGCCGTCTCCCCGCTCGCCTCCGACGTACCACCCGCGATCTTCAGCCACCACGTCCGAGGACTCCTCCTGGAAACGGAGGCACCCCTGCTGGACGGCCGCCACGTCATCTACGGCTGCCCCGAGTGCGAGGGCCTGGAGTGCGGTGCGGTCACCGCCGTCATCGAACGTGCCCTGGACGGCACCGACGCCTACGTATGGCGGGACTTCGCCTGGCAGACCGCCGACCACGCCGACCTGGAACTCAACGGCTACCACGGCATAGGCCCCTTCCGCTTCGAGGGCGCCGAGTACCGCAGGGAACTGGGCCGGCTGCTGACCGGCGACGGCGAACCCGCGGCCCGCCGCCGGGTGCTGCTCATCGGCGCCCGCGTCGCCGTCCTCGCCAAGCTCGCCGCAGCGCTGCGCACGATCGGCGTCGGCGCCGAGATCGCGGCGGACGCGGCGGACGTCCCGCCGGACGAGCTGCGCACATACGGGGCGGTGGCGTTCGGCCGCGCGGTCCCCGACGCCACACGCCACGCGGTGCGCGCCGCGTTCGAGGGCGCGGGCCTCCAGGTCGCGTACGTCGACGGCCTCGCCCCGATCATCCCGCTCCTGGTGGCCCAGATAGAGCACGCCCTCGACCGCAGCCCGTCCGCACAGCGCCGGCTGACCCGGCTCGCCGCGGTGAAGGGCGCGGCGGACGTCGAGATCACCTCGACCTGCCGGGTCCAGCTCATCGCGTACCGCCTCGACCGGCTCTCCCGCACCCAGGTCCACGAGGTCTTCGAGGACGTACTGGAACCGGGCGAGCACCGCATCCCGCTGGACGCGAAGGCGACGAAGGGGGAGTCGTTCGTGGTGGCCCGGACCACGGGGAGCGTGCTGGTGGCACCGATAGCGAAGTAACTCAAGGGCAGGCACCTGCGTGCCTCGCCTAAACTCGGCCCCCTGATGACCGCAACCCTCGTCGCCAAGAATCTCGCCGCCGGCCACGGCGACCGCTCGCTCTTCTCCGCCCTGGAACTCGTCGTCGCCCCCGGTGACGTCATCGGCCTGGTGGGCGCCAACGGAGCGGGCAAGTCCACGCTGCTCAGGCTGCTCGCCGGGCTCGACACCCCGGAGACCGGTGAACTGCGGCTCTCGCCGCCCACCGCGGCCGTGGGGCATCTGCCCCAGGAGCCCGACCGCCGCCCCGGCGAGTCCGTCAGCGCCTTCCTGGCCCGCCGCACCGGCGTCGCCGAGGCCCAGCGGACCATGGACGAGGCCACCCAGGGCCTGGTCGACGGGACGCCGGGCGCGGACGACGCGTACGCGCAGAGCCTGGAGCGCTGGCTGGCCCTCGGCGGCGCCGACCTGGACGAGCGGGCCGAGGAGGTCGCCGCGTCGCTGGGCCTGGGCATCGGCCTCGACCAGCCCATGACGTCGCTCTCCGGCGGCCAGGCCGCCCGCGCGGGCCTCGCCTCGCTGCTCCTGTCCCGCTACGACATCTTCCTCCTGGACGAGCCCACCAACGACCTCGACCTCGCGGGCCTGGACCGCCTCGAAAGCTTTGTACGAGGACTGCGCGCCGGAACCGTCGTCGTCAGCCACGACCGCGAGTTCCTCACCCGCACCGTCACCAAGGTCCTCGAACTGGACCTCGCCCAGCAGCAGATCAACCTCTACGGAGGCGGCTACGAGGCGTATCTGGAGGAGCGGGACGTGGCGCGGCGGCACGCCCGCGACGAGTACGAGGAGTACGCCGACAAGAAGGCCGCCCTGGAGGGCCGCGCCCAGATGCAGCGGAACTGGATGGACAAGGGCGTCAAGAACGCCCGCCGCAAGGCGGGCGACAACGACAAGATCGGCCGCAACTTCCGCAGCGACGCCAGCGAGAAGCAGGCGGCGAAGGCCCGCCAGACCCAGCGCATGATCGAACGCCTCGACGTCGTCGAGGAGCCCCGCAAGGAATGGGAGCTGCGCATGGAGATCGCCTCCGCGCCGCGCTCCGGCAGCGTCGTCGCCACCCTCCGTGACGCCGAGGTGCACCGCGGCGACTTCACCCTCGGCCCGGTCAGCCTGCAGATCGACTGGGCGGACCGCGTCGCGATCACCGGCGCCAACGGCTCGGGCAAGTCGACGCTGCTCGGCGCCCTGCTGACCCGCGTCCCCATGGACGCGGGCCACGCGGCGCTCGGCTCGGGCGTCCTCGTGGGCGAGGTGGACCAGGCCCGCGCGCTGTTCCACGGCTCGGAGTCGCTCCTGGACGCGTTCTGCGCGGCCGTGCCCGACACCGAACCCGCCGATGTGCGCACCCTGCTCGCCAAGTTCGGCCTGAAGGCGGCGCACGTACTGCGCTCCGCCGCGACCCTCTCGCCGGGCGAGCGCACCCGCGCGGCGCTCGCCCTCCTCCAGGGCCGTGGCGTCAACCTCCTCGTCCTCGACGAGCCGACGAACCACCTCGACCTGCCCGCGATCGAGCAGCTCGAATCGGCCCTGGAGTCCTACGAAGGCACCCTGCTCCTGGTCACGCACGACCGCCGGATGCTGGACGCGGTGCGCGTGACAAGGCGCCTGGAGGTGACGGAGGGCAAGGTGACCGAGCTGTCACCCTGACCTCCGCGAACCCTCCCCGGATCAGCGCTTCTTGGGGTCCAGCAGACCGGCCCGGCGCAGCGCGTCGGCCATCGCGTCGTTGGCCGGCGGCGGCGCCTGCCGCTGCTGGCGCTGACCCTGGCCCTGACCGCCGCCCTGCTTGCGCGCCGGCCGCTGTCCCCGCTGCTGCGGGGGACGGCCGCCGCCCCGCTTGGGCTGCTCACCGCCCGCGGCGCCCGGCTCGTCGTCCAGGCGCAGCGTCAGCGAGATCCGCTTGCGCGGAATGTCGACGTCCATCACCTTCACCTTGACGATGTCGCCCGGCTTCACCACGTCCCGCGGGTCCTTGACGAACGTCTTGGACATCGCCGAGACATGCACGAGCCCGTCCTGGTGGACGCCGATGTCGACGAAGGCGCCGAACGCCGCCACGTTCGTGACGACCCCCTCCAGGACCATCCCGGAGGCGAGGTCCGAGATCTTCTCGACGCCGTCCTTGAAGGTCGCCGTCTTGAACGCGGGACGCGGGTCGCGGCCCGGCTTCTCCAGCTCCTTCAGGATGTCGCCCACCGTCGGCAGGCCGAAGGAGTCGTCCACGAACTCGTCGGCCCTGAGCGAGCGCAGCGTCGCCGTGTCGCCGATCAGCGAGGCGACCTCGCCGCCCGTCTTCTTCGCCATCTTGCGGACGACCGGATAGGCCTCGGGGTGCACGGCGGACGCGTCCAGCGGGTCGTCGCCGCCCCGGATGCGCAGGAAGCCCGCGCACTGCTCGTACGCCTTGGGGCCGAGGCGCGGCACGTCCTTGAGGCCCTTGCGGGAGGAGAAGGGGCCGTTCGCGTCGCGGTGCGCCACGATGTTCTCCGCGAGGCCGGAGCCGATGCCGGAGACGCGGGCGAGCAGCGGGGCGGAGGCCGTGTTCACGTCCACGCCCACGCCGTTCACACAGTCCTCGACGACCGCGTCCAGCGAGCGTGAGAGCTTCACCTCGGAGAGGTCGTGCTGGTACTGGCCGACGCCGATGGACTTCGGGTCGATCTTCACCAGTTCGGCGAGCGGGTCCTGGAGGCGGCGGGCGATGGAGACGGCGCCGCGCAGCGACACGTCCATGTCCGGCAGCTCCTGCGAGGCGAACGCGGAGGCCGAGTACACGGAGGCGCCCGCCTCGGAGACCATCACCTTCGTGAGGTTCAACTCCGGGTGCTTCGTGATGAGTTCACCGGCGAGCTTGTCCGTCTCGCGGGACGCCGTGCCGTTGCCGATCGCGATGAGATCGACCGAGTGCTCCTTGGCGAGCTTCGCGAGGGTGGCCAGGGACTGGTCCCACTTGTTCGCCGGGACGTGCGGGTTGATGACGTCGGTGGCGACGACCTTGCCGGTCGCGTCGACCACGGCGACCTTCACGCCCGTACGGAAACCGGGGTCGAGGCCCAGCGTCGCGCGCGTGCCCGCCGGTGCGGCGAGCAGCAGGTCGCGCAGGTTGGAGGCGAAGACCCGCACGGCCTCGTCCTCGGCGGCGGTGCGCAGCCGAAGGCGCAGGTCGATGCCCAGGTGCACGAGGATGCGGGTGCGCCACGACCAGCGGACCGTGTCCTGCAGCCACTTGTCCGCGGGGCGGCCGCGGTCGGCGACCCCGAAGCGGTGGGCGACGATCCCCTCGTACGAAGACGGGCCGTCCGTCGCTTCCTCGGGCTCCAGGACGAGGTCGAGGACCTCCTCCTTCTCGCCGCGCAGCATCGCGAGGACGCGGTGCGAGGGCAGCTCCTTGAACGGCTCGGCGAAGTCGAAGTAGTCGGCGAACTTGGCGCCCGCCTCCTCCTTGCCGTCACGGACCTTGGCGGCCAGACGTCCGCGCACCCACATGCGCTCACGCAGCTCGCCGATCAGGTCGGCGTCCTCGGAGAACCGCTCGGCCAGGATCGCGCGGGCGCCGTCCAGGGCGGCCTGCGGATCGGCGACGCCCTTGTCGGAGTCGACGAACGCGGCGGCCGCGGCGTGCGGGTCCACGGACGGGTCGCCGAGCAGGCCGTCGGCCAGCGGCTCGAGGCCCGCCTCGCGCGCGATCTGCGCCTTCGTGCGCCGCTTCGGCTTGAACGGGAGGTAGATGTCCTCGAGCCGTGCCTTCGTCTCGGCGGCGCGGATCTGTGCCTCGAGCTCGTCGGTGAGCTTGCCCTGCTCGCGGACCGATTCGATGATCGCCGCGCGGCGGTCCTCGAGCTCCCGCAGATAGCGCAGCCGCTCCTCGAGCGTGCGCAGCTGCGCGTCGTCGAGCATCTCGGTCGCTTCCTTGCGGTAGCGCGCGATGAAGGGCACCGTCGAACCGCCGTCGAGCAGGTCGACGGCGGCCTTCACCTGCCGCTCCCGTACGCCGAGTTCCTCGGCGATCCTGCTTTCGATGGATGCTGGAGTGGACGTCTGCACAGCTGCCACGTTCCGGTACCGCCTTCTCACTGGGGTTGCCGGGCAATTGTGGCAGGTGGCACCGACAGCGGGGGGATCAGACCCGGCGTGCCCGCCCCGGTCGTCGCCCCGCGCGGCGTCCGGAGCCCGACGCACCGCCGAAAAGCCTCGCGAGGGCACGGAACGGCAGCGTCACCACCGCGGCGAGCGTCGCACCGATCTGGCGCAGGACGTCTGCGATCGCACGGAACACGTCTCTTTCCCTTCCCTGGGGGCGGGCCGGCACGGAACGCGCGGGCCCGGAGACGTACGGGTACCTCGGCTCGGGCGGGGCATGCGCCCGAGTCGCCGGCCTCGGCGTGTGCTCACGCCTTGCCGAGCAGGTCCGCCGGGAACGCCCCCGCCTTCAGCGCGGCACCGAGGAACGCCGAGCCCAGCTCCGTGAGCCGATCGACGCCCGCCGCGCCCAAGTGCGCGTACGGCGCGCGGTCCAGCCGGTCCGTGGCCTCCTCGACGTCCCGGCGCAGCTCGACGCCCGCCTCCGTCAACTCGCCCGCGCCGTCGAGCAGTCCGCGGTCCCGCAGCCGCTCCACGGCGTCGTCCCACTCCTCCTGGTTCCAGCCGCGCGTGCCGAAGACCCACTTCGGAGTCATGCCCTTGCCCGTGGCGGTGTGGCTCACCAGCGCCTCCAGGGCGTCGAGTTCGGCGTCCATGAGGACCGCGAGATGCCCGTCGCCCCGGTGCTCGCGCAGCAGCGTCGCGGCGTGGAAGCAGGCGAGATGCGGCTGCTCGGGCACCGGCAGGTCCGCGTGGGCGGCGTACAGCGGGCGGCCCGCGCGGGAGCAGGCCTCGGTGGCGCGCAGTGCGAGGCCGGCCGCCTCGGCCATCTCCGGGGAGGTCAGCGCCTCGTCGCCCAGGAGGCGCCGCAGCGTCGAGTCGACGGCACGCGCGCGTGCCGCGAGGACGTCCTTCGGGGACGCGATGTCCCAGACGGCGGGCACATGCCGGGCCACCAGGTCGTGCTTGTAGTTGTAGAACGCGGCGGTGACGGCGCCCGCGCCGACCGGTCCCATCGCCGCCGAGCGCACGGCGAAGTTCACGGCCTTGGGGTCGGTGATGCCGATCCCGGCCAGCTCGCGGCCCACGTCGGGCGAGAAGTAGTGCGTGGAGTGCAGCGAGTTGAGCACGTTGTGACACCGGCGTCCCGCGCGCGGGTGCAGCGCGGCGGCGGGGGAGGAGGTCGGGAGAGAAGTCATGCCCGCACGTTACCGACTGGTTGGTATGAGGAGAAGCCCCGGGCGCCCGCACGGCGCGGCAGGCCCGACGGCACCCGGTCCATGGCAGAAAAAGTGGGCAACTCGTCATTGCGGCCACCCCCTGGGGTCACGAAGAATCGACGCCATGGAGCAGCGAACCGTCCTGGTCGTCCTGTACGAAGGCGTCCAGAGTCTCGATGTCACCGGCCCCGTGGAGGTCTTCGCGGGCGCGGCCCGGCACGCGGGCGATCCCGAGTCGGCGTACCGCATCCACACGGCGTCGCTGGACGGCGCTCCGGTCCGCACCACCAGCGGACTCACCCTCGTCCCGGACTCGTCCCTGGCCGACGCCCCAGTCCCGCACACGCTCCTCGCCCCGGGCGGCAACTGCACCCGCGGCCTCGCCCCCGGCCTGATCGACTGGCTCCGGGTGAACGCCCCGCGCGCCGAGCGCCTGGTCTCCGTCTGCACCGGCGCCGTCCTGCTCGCCGAGGCGGGCCTCCTGGACGGCCGCCGGGTGACGACCCACTGGGCGTACTGCGCCAAGCTGGCCCGCGACCACCCGCAGGTCGAGGTGGACCCGGACCCGATCTTCGTGCGCGACGGCCATGTCGCGACGTCGGCGGGTGTCACCGCCGGCATCGACCTGGCCCTCGCCCTCGTCGAGGAGGACCTGGGCAGGGACGCGGCCCTGTTCATCGCCCGCGCCCTGGTCGTCTTCCTGCGGCGGCCCGGCAACCAGGCACAGTTCAGCGCGCAGCTCGCCGCGCAGACCGCCGTACGCGAGCCGCTGCGCGAGGTTCAGCAGTGGATCACCGAGCACCCGGACGGCGACCTGTGCGTCGAGTCGCTCGCCGCCCGCGCCCGGCTCTCGCCCCGGCACTTCGCCCGTGCCTTCCAGACGGAGACCGGGATGACGCCCGGCAAGTACGTCGAGCGGGTCCGCGTCGAGCACGCGCGCCGCCTCCTGGAGGACACCTCCGACGGCATCGCGGAAGTCTCGCGCGCCTGCGGCTACGGCACCCCGGAAGCGATGCGCCGTGCCTTCGTCAAGACCCTCGGGGCGGCGCCCGCCGAGTACCGCCGCCGCTTCAGCGCCCCCCAGGCCATACCCATGCCCGCCCTCCACGGATAGGCCCCGCCATGCAGATCGCGATCGTCCTCTTCGACCGCTTCACCGCCCTGGACGCCGTCGGCCCCTACGAGATCCTCGGCCGCCTGCCCGGCGCCGAGACCCTCTTCGTCGCCGAGCGCCCCGGTCCGGTCCGGGGCGACTCCGGCTCCCTCGCGCTCGTCGCCGACAAGTCCCTCGCCGAGGTACCGAGTCCCGATGTCCTCGTCGTACCGGGCGGCCCCGGACAGAGCGACCGGATGGTGGACGAGGCGTTCCTCGACTGGCTCCGCGCCGCCGACGCCACCAGCACCTGGACCACGTCCGTCTGCACCGGCTCCCTGCTGCTCGCCTCGGCGGGACTGCTCAAGGGCCGCCGCGCCACCTCGCACTGGCTCGCGCTGGAGGAGCTGGAGCGGTACGGCGTGACGGCGACGGAAGAGCGGGTGGTGTACGACGGCAAGTACGTCACGGCGGCCGGCGTCTCCTCCGGCATCGACATGGGGCTGAGCCTCATGGGCCGTATCGCCGGTGACGAGCAGGCCCAGACGATCCAGCTCCTGACGGAGTACGACCCGCAGCCTCCGTACGACGCCGGATCCCCCCGGAAGGCGCCCGCGCACCTGGTCGAGCGGTTCCGCGAGCAGACCCGGTTCAACCCGTCGCGGTCCGGGTGACGTGTCAGCCGGCCGCGGTCCACGTGAAGTGCGGCTCGCGGCGCTCCAGGAAGGCGGCAACCCCTTCGGCGGTGTCGCCGCCGTCGCGGGCCTGCGCGGTCCAGTGCTCGTCCCGGTCCGTGCGCCCGGCCGCGAACTCCTTCGCGGCGGCCTGGGTCAGCTGGGAGCGCGCCGCGAGGATCCGGGTGAACTCCCCGACCCGCTTGTCCAGTTCGCCCGCCGGCGGCACCTCGTCCACCAGGCCGGTGCGCAGCGCGCGCCCCGCGTCGATCAACTCGCCGGAGAACAGCAGGAACTTGGCGGTCGCGGGCCCCACCAGGGACACCAGACGGCGGGTGGACGAGGACGGGTAGACGATCCCCAGCTTGGCCGGGGTGATGCCGAACAGGGCGCCCTCGTCCGCGAACCGCAGATCACAGGCGGCAGCCAGCTGGCTGCCGCCGCCCACGCAGTGGCCGCGCACCGCGGCGAGCGTCGGCTTGGGGAAGGCCGCGAGCGCCTCCTCGGCCCGCACCGCGAGCTCCTGGGCCTCGCCGGGCGACTCCCGCAGCGAGGAGATGTCGGCGCCCGCGCAGAAGGTCGCGCCCGCGCCGGTCAGCACGACCGCGCGCACCGCCGGATCGGCGGCGAGCCCCGCGAGCAGCGGCGGCAGCTGCCGCCACATGGCGGCGGTCATGGCGTTGCGCTTGGCCGGGTGATCGATGACGACGGTGGCGACGCCGTGCGTGACGGCCTGCCTCAGCTGCGGCTCCATGCGCCGGATGCTATCCGTACCCCTCGAACGTACGATCAAGAAGGGGCGGTCCGCAGGACGGAGACGCTGATGGCCCGATCCAAGCACGCCGGAGCCGCGACGCCCCAGGCCCAGCAATTGAGCCGCAGCCTCGGCCGGCTCGCCCTGCTGGGCGTGATCCTTACGGTGGCCGGGCTCGTCGGTCTCGTCTACACCGGTGTCGCCACGCTGACCTCGATGTTCCTGTTCGGCTGGCTGTTGCTGATCGGCGGCTGTGTCGGCCTGCTGCACGCGGTGCAGTCGCGCGGCACGAACTTCTTCTGGGTCGGTGTCGTGGTGGCCGCGCTGAACATCGCGGCCGGCGTCGTGATCATCTGCAGGCCCGAAGTGGCGGCCGAGGCGCTGACCATGTTCGCGGCGCTGCTCTTCCTGACCGGCGGTGTCTTCCGCCTCGTCGGCAGTCTGGTGGCGCGCGGCCCGCAGTTCGGCTGGACGCTGGTGCAGGGCGCCTTCGGCCTGCTGCTCGGCATCCTGGTGCTCTCCGAGTGGCCCGGCAGCAGTCAGTACGTGATCGGCTGCTTCTTCTCGCTGGCCCTGCTCTTCGACGGCCTGGGCCTGATCGCCGCGGGCGTCGGCGGGCGCCGGATCGTCGGCCTCGTCGAAGAATCCGCAGAATCCGCAGAATCCGCAGAACCCGCAGAGAACGCAGAGAACGCAGAATCCGCAGAGAACGCAGAACCCGCAGAACCCGTACAAACCGAAGAAACCTTGAAAGGGGAACCAAGGGGACAGGATCAGTCGCGCAAGTGACGCGGTCACGCGTCACCGATCAAAAGCCGTCGATAGTCGCTGACTTCTGGTCAGTCATGCGGTACGGACCAGAGCATTACCAACACTCGACGTGTGGTGACAATCGAGCGCGAGGGCGGCGACCGGACGATGGACGACGACGGGAGGGGGCACAGCCCACTCCCTCGGGGAAGCGGAAGGGTGCCGTACGAGGGCGTGTGGCGGTTCACCGCGGCAGCCGTGGACGCCTCCGTGCCCCAGGCGAGGCACGCGGTACGTGATCTCCTCGCCCGGCAGGGCGTGCCCGCGTCGGACGACGTGGTGCAGGGACTTCTGCTCATCGTCTCCGAGCTGGTCACCAACGCGGTCCGGCACGCGGCCCTGCTCTCGCCGATGCTCGCGGTGGAGGTGGCGGTGGGCGCCGAATGGGTGCGGGTCTCCGTGGAGGACGACCACCCCTACCGCCCGACCGCCCTGGTGGCCGACCACGGCCAGACGGGCGGCCGCGGCCTGCTCCTCGTCCGGGAGATCACCCAGGAGGCGGGCGGCGCCTGCGACGTGGAGCACACCGCGAGCGGGGGCAAGGTCATCTGGGCGGCCCTGCCCCTGAAGCCCAACGGCGTCGGCTAGGGCCTGTCCGGCGGATCTTGCCTGGGACGCAGACAAGGCACCGCCCACAGGAGTCGGCCAGATCCGCCGGACAGGCCCTGGCGGCTACCAGCCCGCGGACGGCCCGGTCAGCTCGCGGACGGCGGGCCGCGCCGCGTCGAGCACGGTCATGAACCACGCGGAGAACGGCCCCTTCGCGTGCCGCTCCGCCAGCTCCTCGGCCGTCACGAAGGCGGTGTCCCCGATCTCCTCGGGGTCGGGGCGCAGCGGCGACTGCACCATCCCGACGAAGAGATGGTTGAACTCCTGCTCCACCAGGCCCGAGTCCGGGTCCGGGTGGTTGTAGCGCACCGTGCCCGCCTCCGCGAGCAGCGAGGGCGAGACCCCCAGCTCCTCGAACGTCCGGCGCGCGGCCGCCGCGAACGGCGCCTCGCCCGGGTACGGGTGCCCGCAGCAGGTGTTCGACCAGACGCCGGGGGAGTGGTACTTGCCGAGGGCGCGCTGCTGGAGCAGCAGCCGCCCCTGCTCGTCGAAGAGGAAGACGGAGAACGCCCGGTGCAGCTGCCCGGGCGCCTGATGCGCGGAGAGTTTCTCCGCTGTGCCGATCGTCCTGCCGTCCTCGTCGACGAGTTCGAGCAAGATTGCTTCTCCGGTGCCGTTCGACGAGCTGTTCGCCGCGGTGGCAGGTGTGATCGGCATACCCATCCTTCGCTTCGGTCTTCGAGCCTCAAGTCTGCCGTACCGAAGGGCCTCACACCCTCAGTGGCACAGCTTCGCCTCGTGCTCTGCATGCCCCACCGGCTCCAGTTGGAACGTGCAGTGCTCGACGTCGAAGTGATCGCCCAGGCAGCCCTGCAGTTCGTGCAGCATCTTTTCGTGGCCGATCACGTTCAGCGTCTCGGAGCTGACGACCACGTGGGCGGAGAGCACCGGCATCCCCGAAGTGATGGTCCAGGCGTGCAGGTCGTGGACGTCCTCGACGCCCGGCAGATCCAGTATGTGCGAGCGGACCTCGGCCATGTCGACGCCCTTGGGCGCCGACTCCAGGAGCACGTTCAGCGTCTCCCGCAGCAGCTTCACCGTACGCGGGACGATCATGAGGCCGATGACCAGCGAGGCGATCGGGTCCGCCGCCTGCCAGCCGGTGGTCAGGATCAGCACCGCCGCGACGAGCACCGCCACGGAGCCGAGCGCGTCCGCCATGACCTCCAGGAAGGCGCCGCGCACGTTCAGGCTGTCCTTCTGACCGCGCATCAGGAGCGACAGCGAGATCATGTTCGCGACGAGGCCGACGACACCGAAGACGATGGTCAGTCCGCCCTCGGTCTCGGCGGGCGTGATGAACCGCTGGATCGCCTCGTAGAGGACATAGCCGCCGACGCCGAGCAGCAGCAGACAGTTGGCGAGCGCCGCGAGGATCTCGGCACGGGCGTAGCCGAAGGTGCGGTTCTCGGTCGGCGGCCGGTTGGCGAAGTGGATCGCGAGCAGGGCCATGCCGAGGCCCAGCGCGTCGGTCGCCATATGCGTCGCGTCCGCGATGAGCGCGAGCGAATCCGCCATGATCCCGCCGACGATCTCGACCACCATCACGGTGATCGTGATCGACAGCGCGATGCGCAGCCGCCCGCGGTAGGCGGCAGCGGCGGTTCCCGTCGTGGGCCCCCCGTGCGTATGTCCGTGATCGTGCCCAGCCCCCATGGAAGCCGCCTCCGTGTCGTCGGTATCGGTCTTCTGTTCCCCGGTCGCGTCCTTGTGGCGATCACAGTGAACTACGGGTGGGGGGTATCTGGCAACGCGGCACTGAACACCGTTGTCATATGCTCTGACCTGCGGAAATGACTGCAGGTCAGAGCGTCGGGGCCATCAGGGGCGGCGCGCTTCGGGGTGGTGAAGACACCAGCCGGCCCAAGCGGATTCGACCATCTCGCGTACGGAACGCCGGGCCGTCCAGCCCAGCTCCTTCGCGGCCAGGCCGGCGTCCGCGACGGCCCGCGGCGCGTCACCCGCGCGGCCGGGCTCGACGACGGCGGGCCGGGTGTCCCCGGTCACCTCACCGATCAGCGAGACGAGTTCGCGTACGGAAACGCCCTCGCCCCGTCCGATGTTCACCGTCAGATCACCCGCGGGCCGCTCCGTCACCCGGCGGGCCGCCGCCAGATGCGCCTCGGCGAGATCGGCGACATGGATGTAGTCACGGACGCAGGTGCCGTCCGGCGTCGGGTGCCCGTCCCCGAAGATCCGCGGCGCCTCGTCACGGGTGAGCCGGTCGAAGACCATCGGGACGATGTTGAAGACGCCGGTGTCCGCGAGCTCCGGAGTCGCGGCGCCGGCCACGTTGAAGTAGCGAAGGCACACGGTCGCGATGCCGTGCGCCCTGCCCGCGGCCCGCACCAGCCACTCCCCGGCGAGCTTGGTCTCGCCGTACGGATTGACCGGGGCGCACGGCGTGTCCTCGCCCACCAGGTCCACCGCGGGCGGATCCCCGTACACGGCGGCCGACGACGAGAAGACGAAGCGCCCGATCCCCGCCTCGGCCACCGCGTCCAGCAGCGTCACCAGGCCGCCCACGTTCTCCCGGTAGTAGCGCAGCGGCTGCTCCACGGACTCGCCGACCTGCTTGCGGGCCGCGAGATGCACCACACCCGTCACCTCGTGCTCGGCGAAGACCCTCCGCAGCAGCTCACCGTCGAGCGACGAGCCCCTGACGAGCGGGACGTCAGCGGGCAGCCGCTCGGGCACCCCGGCCGACACGTCGTCGAGGACGACCACCCGCTCCCCGGCACCGGCCATCGCCCGCACCACATGTGCCCCGATATATCCCGCTCCACCTGTGATCATCCACGTCATGGGCGTCCACTTTATGCCGGTCGATGAGGCGCGGTTTGTGAGGCCGGGCCCCCATCGACCATGATGATCGTGTCGGCGGCGGCCCTCGCAGGCCGTGCTTATCGGGCCGTGAACGGGTGGTGAACGCCCGCTTGTATTCATCCGATAGCCTCTGCCGACGTGCCGCCCGGCCGCACCGGCCTGGGGCGCCCCCTCATCACGCACGTGCGCGGCGCGAGCCGTGCCGTGAACCAAGGAGTGAGTTCGTCCTGTCGACCGCCATCCTGACCGGTCAGCCGGTCCCCGGGTCGCCGCTCGAAGGCGATCTGCGGTCCCTGGGTTTCGACGTGCGGATCGCCTCCGACGCGGCGGACACCGAGACGCTGCTCGCCGCCGTACCGGCCGGGCAGCGGGTCGCAGTCGTCGACGCGCGCTTCGTCGGCCACGTCCACGCGCTGCGCCTCGGCCTCACCGACCCCCGCTTCGCGGCCTCCGCGGTGCCCGGCGCCGTCACCGCCAAGCCCGAGGCACGTGCCGGTCTGGCCCGCGCCCTGCGCACGGCGACCGGCGGCAACGGCGGCGGCTCGGCCACGGCGGTGGAGGCGCTCGCCGACCACATCGCCGAGGCGATCGAGGCCGAAGGGCAGGACGTCCACCGCCCCGACCTCGGCACCCTCGTCGCCACCGTGCCCACCGACCCGCAGGCCCGCAACGAGGCACGGCAGGCCGTCGCCGCCGTGGACGACGAGGCCGTACGGCTGCGGACGGCGGTGAAGTCCCGGGACGGCTTCTTCACGACGTACTGCATCTCCCCCTACTCCCGCTACATCGCCCGCTGGTGCGCCCGCCGGGGCCTCACCCCGAACCAGGTCACCACCGCATCGCTGCTCACCGCCCTGATCGCGGCGGGCTGCGCGGCGACCGGAACGCGCGGCGGCTTCATCGCCGCCGGCCTCCTCCTGCTCTTCTCCTTCGTCCTGGACTGCACGGACGGGCAGCTCGCCCGCTACTCCCTGCAGTACTCGACGCTCGGCGCCTGGCTCGACGCGACGTTCGACCGCGCCAAGGAGTACGCCTACTACGCGGGCCTCGCACTCGGCGCGGCCCGCGGCGGCGGCCATGACGATGTGTGGGCGCTCGCGCTCGGCGCGATGGTCCTGCAGACCTGCCGCCATGTCGTGGACTTCTCCTTCAACGAGGCGAACCACGACGCGACGGCCAACACCAGCCCCACCGCGGCCCTTTCGGACAAGCTCGACAGCGTCGGGTGGACGGTCTGGGTGCGCCGGATGATCGTCCTGCCGATCGGTGAACGCTGGGCGATGATCGCGGTCCTCACCGCGCTCACCACGCCCCGCATCACCCTGATCGTGCTGATCATCGGCTGCGCGCTCGCCGCCTGCTACACCACGGCGGGGCGCGTCCTGCGCTCGCTGACCCGCAAGGCGGTCCGCACCGACCGCGCCGCCGGGGCGCTCGCCGACCTCGCCGACAACGGCCCGCTCGCCGCCGCCTTCAGTGCCCTCGCGCGGGGCGGCCGGAAGCTGCCCGCGCCGGTGATCGCCTTCGTCGGCGGCGCCGCGATCGTGGGTGTGGCGGCTCTCACGTCGTACGGCAGCCCGTGGGTGGTCGTCGCCGCAGTCGTGTACGTGATCACCTCCGGCCTCGCCCTCGCCGGGCCCCTCAAGGGCCCCCTGGACTGGCTGGTTCCGCCGTTCTTCCGTATCGCCGAGTACTGCACCGTGCTCTTCCTCGCGATCAGCGCGGACGTGAACGGGGCACTTCCTGCGGCTTTCGGCCTGGTGTCCGCGGTCGCCTACCATCACTACGACACGGTGTACCGCATCAAGGGCGGTACCGGCGCGCCCCCGCACTGGCTGGTGCGGGCGATCGGCGGGCAAGAAGGCCGGGTTCTGGTGGTCGCGCTGGCCGCCGCCCTGCTGCACGACACAGATTTCACCGTCGCGCTCACGGCGTTCGCCGTGGCCGTGGCACTCGTGGTGCTCGTCGAGAGCATCCGCTTCTGGGTGACCGCTCACAAGCGCGGAGCACCCGCCGTACACGATGAAGGAGAACCCGCATGATCGGCCTCGTGCTGGCGGCCGGCGCCGGACGGCGTCTTCGCCCTTACACGGACACCCTGCCCAAGGCCCTGGTGCCCGTCGATGGTGACACCACCATCCTGGACCTGACGCTCGGCAACTTCGCCGAGATCGGTCTGACCGAGGTCGCGATCATCGTCGGCTACAAGAAGGAGGCCGTCTACGAGCGCAAGGCCGCGCTCGAGGCGAAGTACGGCCTCAAGCTCACGCTGATCGACAACGACAAGGCCGAGGAGTGGAACAACGCCTACTCCCTGTGGTGCGGCCGTGACGCGATCAAGCACACGGTGATCCTCGCCAACGGCGACACCGTGCACCCGGTCTCCGTCGAGAAGACGCTGCTCGCCGCCCGCGGCGACGGCAAGAAGATCATCCTCGCCCTCGACACGGTGAAGAACCTCGCCGACGAGGAGATGAAGGTCATCGTGGACCCCGAGAAGGGCGTCCAGAAGATCACCAAGCTGATGGACCCGGCGACGGCCACCGGTGAGTACATCGGTGTCACGCTCATCGAGGGCGAGGCCGCCGACGAGCTGGCCGACGCCCTGAAGACCACCTTCGAGCGCGACCCCGACCTCTACTACGAGGACGGCTACCAGGAGCTCGTCAACCGCGGCTTCAAGGTCGACGTGGAGCCGATCGGCGACGTCAAGTGGGTCGAGATCGACAACCACGACGACCTCGCCAAGGGACGGGAGATCGCGTGCCAGTACTGACGAGGCTCATCCCCTCGCCGGTCGTCGTCGACATCCGGCCGGGGGCGCTCAACGACCTGGCCGGTGTCCTCGCCGACCAGCGGATCTGCTCGTCTACCGGCAAGCTCGCCATCGCCATCAGCGGTGGCTCCGGCGCGGTCCTCCGTGACCGCCTGGAGCCCTCGCTGCCGAACGCCGAGTGGTTCGAGGTCGGCGGCGGCACCCTCGACGACGCCATCAAGCTCGCCGACGACATGAAGAAGGGCCGCTACGACGCCGTCGTCGGCCTCGGCGGCGGCAAGATCATCGACTGCGCCAAGTTCGCCGCGGCGCGGGTCGGCCTGCCGCTGGTCGCCGTCGCGACGAACCTGTCGCACGACGGCCTGTGCTCGCCGGTCGCCACGCTCGACAACGACGCGGGCCGCGGCTCGTACGGGGTGCCCAATCCCATGGCGGTCGTCATCGACCTCGATGTGATCCGCGAGGCCCCCGTCCGGTTCGTCCGCTCCGGCATCGGCGACGCCCTGTCCAACATCTCCGCGATCGCGGACTGGGAGCTGGCGGCGCGCGAGCGCGGCGAGGACATCGACGGTCTCGCGGCCGCGATGGCCCGCCAGGCCGGCGAGGCCGTGCTCCGCCACCCCGGCGGCGTCGGCGACGACGGCTTCCTTCAGGTGCTCGCCGAGGGTCTGGTCCTGACCGGCATCGCGATGTCCGTCTCGGGTGACTCCCGTCCGGCGTCCGGCGCCTGCCACGAGATCAACCACGCCTTCGACCTCCTCTTCCCCAAGCGCGCTGCCAGCCACGGCGAGCAGTGCGGCCTGGGCGCGGCCTTCGCGATGTTCCTGCGCGGAGCCCGCGAGGAGTCGCTGTACATGGTGGAGGTGCTGCGCAGGCACGGCCTCCCCGTGACGCCGGAGGAGATCGGCTTCACCGTGGACGAGTTCGTCCAGGTCGTGGAGTACGCCCCGCAGACGCGCCCCGGGCGCTACACGATCCTCGAGCACCTCAATCTGAACTCCGACCAGATCAAGGACGCATACGCCGACTATGCCAAGGCCATCGGTAGCTGAACTCCGCCCCGTCGTTCACCCCGCAGGGGTGAAGGACCGGCGCAGCGGTGAGCACTGGGCGGGACGCCTGTACATGCGAGAGATCTCGCTGCGCTGCGACCGCTACCTGGTGAACACCAGGATCACGCCCAACCAGCTCACGTATCTGATGACCGTGGCCGGTGCCCTGGCCGCCCCGGCACTCCTCGTGCCGGGGATCCCGGGCGCCGTGCTCGGCGTGATCATGGTCCAGCTGTACCTCCTGCTCGACTGTGTCGACGGCGAGATCGCCCGCTGGCGCAAGCAGTACTCGATGGCCGGGGTCTACCTCGACCGTGTCGCCGCCTACCTGTGCGACGCCGCGGTCCTGGTCGGCTTCGGTCTGCGCGCCGCCGACCTGTGGGGCTCGGGCCGCATCGACTGGCTGTGGGCGTTCCTCGGCACGCTCGCCGCGCTCGGCGCCATCCTGATCAAGGCGGAGACCGACCTCGTCGGTGTCGCCCGCCACCAGCAGGGCCTCGCACCGGTCAAGGAGTCCGCCTCCGAGCCGCGCTCCTCCGGCATGGCCCTGGCCCGCAAGGCCGCGGCCGCGCTCAAGTTCCACCGTCTCGTCCTCGGCATCGAGGCGTCCCTGCTCATCCTGGTCCTCGCGATCGTCGACCAGGTGCGCGGCGACCTCTTCTTCTCGCGGATCGGTGTCGCCGTACTCGCCGGCATCGCGCTGCTCCAGACCGTGCTGCACCTCGTGTCCATCCTCGCCTCGAGCAGGCTGAAGTGAGCAGGGCGATGAAGGTCGGCGCAGTCATCATCACCATGGGCAACCGCCCCCAGGAGCTGCGCGCCCTCCTGGACTCGGTCGCCAAGCAGGACGGCGACCCGGTCGAGGTGGTCGTCGTCGGCAACGGCGCCCCCGTGCCCGACGTACCCGAAGGCGTACGCACCATCGAGCTGCCCGAGAACCTGGGCATCCCCGGCGGCCGCAACGTCGGCATCGAGGCCTTCGGCCCCGGCGGCACCGACGTCGACGTACTCCTCTTCCTGGACGACGACGGCCTGCTCGCCAACATGGACACGGCGCAGCTGTGCCGCGAGGCCTTCGAGGCCGACCCGAAGCTCGGCATCATCAGCTTCCGCATCGCGGACCCGGACACCGGCGTCACCCAGCGGCGCCACGTGCCCCGCCTGCGCGCCGCCGACCCGATGCGCTCCTCGCGCGTGACCACCTTCCTGGGCGGCGCGAACGCGGTGCGCACGAAGGTCATCGCCGAGGTCGGCGGACTGCCCGACGAGTTCTTCTACGCGCACGAGGAGACCGACCTCGCCTGGCGTGCCCTGAACGTGGGCTGGATGATCGACTACCGCGCCGACATGGTGCTCTTCCACCCCACGACCGCCCCCTCGCGGCACGCGGTCTACCACCGGATGGTCGCCCGCAACCGCGTCTGGCTGGCCCGCCGGAACCTGCCCGCGCTCCTGGTCCCCGTCTACCTCGGGGTCTGGATGCTCCTGACCCTGGCCAGGAAGCCCTCGGGCCCCGCGCTCAAGGCCTGGTTCGGCGGTTTCAAGGAGGGCTGGACGACTCCCTGCGGACCGCGCAAGCCGATGAAGTGGCGTACGGTGTGGCGGCTGACCCGACTGGGCCGACCTCCTGTCATCTGACAAGCTCGGGTCTGAGAGCATCTGGGCCATACCCCGGTCCCTGGCCCACGCCTACGCCCGACCGGCTGCGCATCTGAAGACGAAAGTTTCCACTCGTGAGTGAGACAACGCATGACGGCGGGGTCGCCGTGACAGCGCCCCCGTCGCCCGATGACGGGCTCTCCCGGGCCGATCTCGCCGCCAAGTACGGTCTGACCGTCAGCGGCGCACGGCCCGGACTTTTCGAGTACGTCCACCAGCTCTGGGGACGGCGCCACTTCATCCTCGCCTTCTCGCAGGCGAAGCTGACCGCCCAGTACAGCCAGGCCAAGCTCGGCCAGCTGTGGCAGGTGGCGACGCCGCTCCTCAACGCGCTCGTCTACTTCCTGATCTTCGGCCTGATCCTCGGCGCCGACCGGGGCATGCCCCGTGAGGTCTACGTCCCGTTCCTGGTCACCGGCGTCTTCGTCTTCACCTTCACGCAGAGTTCGGTGATGGCGGGTGTCCGGGCGATCGCGGGCAACCTCGGCCTGGTCCGCGCACTGCACTTCCCGCGCGCCTCGCTGCCGATCTCGTTCTCGCTGCAGCAGCTCCAGCAGCTGCTGTTCTCGATGATCGTGCTGTTCATCATCATGATCGGCTTCGGCAGCTACCCGAAGCTGTCATGGCTGCTGATCCTCCCGGTCCTGGCCCTGCAGTTCCTCTTCAACACCGGCCTCGCGATGATCATGGCGCGCCTCGGCAGCAAGACGCCCGACCTCGCCCAGCTGATGCCTTTCGTGATGCGTACGTGGATGTACGCGTCCGGCGTGATGTTCTCCATCCCGGTCATGCTGGAGGGCAAGCCCGCGTGGATCGCGGACGTCCTGCAGTGGAACCCGGCGGCCATCTACATGGACCTGATGCGCTTCGCGCTGATCGACGGCTACGGTTCCGAGAACCTGCCCCCGCACGTCTGGGCGGTCGCGGCGGGCTGGGCCGTGCTCTTCGCCGTCGGCGGGTTCGTGTACTTCTGGAAGGCTGAGGAGCGGTACGGCCGTGGCTGACGAAAAGAACGACTCGATCGACCAGAACGCCGGCAAGGGGCACATCCCCACCGTCATCGCCGACGAGCTGCACATCGTCTACCGCGTCAACGGCGCGAAGACCGGCAAGGGCAGCGCCACCTCCGCGCTGAGCCGCATCGTCAAGCGCGGCGAGGAGCGCGGCGTACGCAAGGTGCACGCCGTGCGCGGCGTCAGCTTCACCGCCTACCGCGGTGAGGCCATCGGCCTGATCGGCTCGAACGGCTCCGGCAAGTCGACCCTGCTGCGCGCCATCGCGGGCCTGCTCCCCGCAGAGAAGGGCAAGGTCTACACCGACGGCCAGCCCTCGCTGCTGGGCGTGAACGCGGCCCTGATGAACGACCTGACGGGCGAACGCAACGTCATACTCGGCGGGCTCGCGATGGGCATGTCACGCGAGCAGATCAAGGAGCGCTACCAGGAGATCGTCGACTTCTCGGGCATCAACGAGAAGGGCGACTTCATCACCCTGCCGATGCGCACCTACTCCTCCGGCATGGCCGCCCGCCTGCGCTTTTCCATCGCGGCCGCCAAGGACCACGACGTACTGATGATCGACGAGGCGCTGGCCACCGGCGACCGCAAGTTCCAGAAGCGCTCCGAGGCCCGGATCCGTGAGCTGCGCAAGGAGGCCGGCACGGTCTTCCTCGTAAGCCACAACAACAAGTCGATCCGCGACACCTGTGACCGTGTGCTCTGGCTCGAACGCGGTGAGCTGCGCATGGACGGACCGACCGACGAGGTCATCAAGGAGTACGAGAAGTTCACGGGCAAATAGCCCGCTCGATCCACCCGTTTGCAGCAGGGCCCCGCCGGAATCAACCCGGTGGGGCCCTGCTGCGTCATGAGTCTTCGACTGCCCCGGTGGTGCTCTCAAGTCCCCTTGGCCCAGGGAAGATTGACACCAATCGGTGTGTTGTTGTGATGTGCCGAACACCCCGACGATGCAGGCTGCGTTGTACAACGTAAGCTGTACCGGTGCTGATTCGCGGCAAGTGGGGCGATATCGCGCGGCGCCCCGGCTCGGTGTTCGGTCCGCCTCGGGGAGGGCTGGGCGGCGTGTCCGAAATAGGATGTATTGGGTCGGCAGTGTAGAACGGGAGATGTGACGGCAATGGCTACGGATGATCTCCAGCTACGCGACGCATCCGCCGTCCTCGAGAAGGCCGCGGACGAGAACTTCCCGGTGGCCCCCTTCTTCCTGCCCCGCGCCTGGCGCACCGACCTGATGGCCGTGTACGGCTATGCCCGCCTCGTCGACGACATCGGCGACGGAGACCTCGCCCCCGGCGGCGCCGACGCCCGCCACCTGGGCGTGGACCCGGAAGCCGCCGAGGACCGGCTCGCCCTCCTGGACGCCTTCGAGGCCGACCTGCGCCGCGTCTTCGACGGCACGCCGCGGCACCCCCTGATGCGCGCGCTCCAGCCCACCGTGCGCCGCTGCGGACTCACCCCGGAGCCCTTTCTCGGCCTGATCGCGGCCAACCGTCAGGACCAGCTGGTCAGGCGCTACGAGACGTACGACGATCTTCTCGCCTACTGCGAGCTGTCCGCGAACCCCGTGGGCCGGCTCGTCCTCGGCATCACCGGCACCGAGACCCCCGAGCGGATCCGCCGCTCGGACGCGGTCTGCACGGCGCTGCAGATCGTCGAGCACCTCCAGGACGTGGCCGAGGACCTGGGGCGCGACCGCATCTACCTGCCCGCCGAGGACATGAAGCGCTTTCATGTCCAGGAGCGGGATCTGGCCGCACCGACAGCAGGCGCTTCGGTGCGCGCACTGGTTGCATACGAAGCAGAACGCGCCCGTTGCCTCCTGAATGAAGGCACCCCCCTCGTGGGTAGCGTCCACGGCAGGCTGAAGGTGCTGCTTGCCGGGTTCGTGGCGGGGGGAAGGGCGGCGGTCTCGGCGATCGCCGTCGCCGGATACGACGTACTTCCAAGGCCGCCGAAGCCCGCCAAGCTCCGTTTGCTGCGTGAGGTGGGGACGGTTCTGCGAGGAGAGGGGTGAGCCGGACCGTGGAGTCAGGCCCGAACGTGTCCGCGCCGGTACTCGCCGCGTATTCCTACTGCGAGGCCGTCACCGGGCAGCAAGCACGCAACTTCGCCTACGGCATCAGGCTGCTTCCGCTGCCCAAGCGCCGCGCGATGTCGGCGCTCTACGCCCTGTCGCGGCGCGTCGACGACATCGGCGACGGCGCGCTCGCGCCGGACGTCAAGGCCGAGCGGCTCGACGAGACACGGGCGCTGCTCGCCCGCGTCCGGGCCGGCACGGTCGACGAGGACGACACCGACCCGGTCGCCGTCGCACTCGCCCACGCGGCGCGGCACTTCCCGATCCCGCTCGGCGGCCTCGACGAGCTGATCGACGGTGTCCTGATGGACGTCCGGGGCGAGACGTATGAGACATGGGAGGACCTGAAGGTCTACTGCCGCTGTGTCGCGGGCGCCATCGGGCGGCTCTCCCTGGGCGTGTTCGGCACCGAACCGGGGGCGCTCCACGTCGAGCGCGCGCCCGAGTATGCCGACACGCTCGGTCTCGCGCTCCAACTGACCAACATCCTTCGGGACGTCCGCGAGGACGCCGAGGACGGCCGCACCTATCTGCCCGCCGACGACCTCGCCAAGTTCGGCTGCTCCGCCGGGTTCTCCGGCCCGCAGCCGCCCGCCGGCTCCGACTTCGCCGGGCTCGTGCACTTCGAGGTGCGCAGGGCGCGGGCGCTGTTCGCCGAGGGGTACCGGCTGCTTCCCATGCTCGACCGGCGCAGTGGTGCCTGTGTGGCGGCCATGGCCGGCATCTACCGCCGCCTCCTCGACCGCATCGAGCGCGAGCCGGAGGCGGTCCTGCGGGGCCGCGTCTCGCTGCCGGGCCGCGAGAAGGCGTATGTCGCCGTGCGCGGACTGTCCGGTCTCGACGCGCGCACCATCTCCCGGCAGACCGTCAGGAGGCGTACGTGATGGGCATCCACGGCGAATACGGCCATCGCAGGCAACTCAGTACAACTCCGTGCAACCGGCGGGCAACCCTCCGCACCGCCCCGGCGTCCCAGACTTCAACGGTCAAGGGGGAAAACGCATGAAGGACGACGACACGCGGTCGGCCGCACGGCCCGGCGGCGCCCCCGGCCGGGGTGCCGCCGTGGTCATCGGCGGCGGACTGGCCGGCATCACCGCCGCGCTCTCCCTCGCCGACGCGGGCCTGAGCGTGACGCTGCTCGAAGGGCGGCCGCGCCTTGGCGGGCTCGCGTTCTCCTTCAAGCGCGGCGACCTCACCGTCGACAACGGCCAGCACGTCTATCTGCGCTGCTGCACCGCCTACCGCTGGTTCCTCGACCGCGTCGAGGGAGCCTCCCTCGCACCCCTGCAGGAACGTCTCGACGTGCCCGTGCTCGACGCCGACCGCAGCCGCCTCGGACGCCTGCGGCGCACCGCGCTGCCCGTGCCGCTGCACCTGGCGGCGAGCCTCGCCACGTATCCGCATCTGTCGCTCGCCGAACGCGCCAAGGTCGGACGCGCCGCGCTCGCCCTCAAGGGACTCGACCCGGCCGACCCCGCACTGGACGGCCAGGACTTCGGCAGCTGGCTGGCCAGACACGGCCAGTCGCCGCGCGCCGTCGAGGCCCTGTGGGACCTGGTCGGCGTGGCCACGCTCAACGCCGTCGCCGGGGACTCCTCGCTGGGCCTCGCCGCGATGGTCTTCAAGACCGGGCTGCTCTCCGACCCCGGCGCCGCCGACATCGGCTGGGCGCGCGTACCCCTCGGTGATCTCCATGACACGCTGGCCCGCAAGGCGCTCGACTCCGCGGGCGTACGAACCGAACTGAGGACACGAGCCACCTCCATCTCCCGTACGGAGAACGGGGGTTGGCGGGTCGAAGTTCCCGGCGAGACCCTCGACGCGGACACCGTCGTGCTCGCCGTGCCGCAGGCCGAGACCCACGACCTGCTGCCGGACGGCGCGCTCGACGAGCCCGACCGGCTCCTCGACATCGACACGGCGCCGATCCTCAACATCCACGTCGTGTACGACCGCAAGGTCCTCAAGCGGCCGTTCTTCGCGGCCATCGGCTCGCCCGTGCAGTGGGTCTTCGACCGGACCGACGCGTCGGGACTGCGCGGCGGCGGCCAGTACCTGGCGCTGTCCCAGTCCGCCGCCCAGGACGAGATCGACGCGCCCGTCGCCGCGCTGCGCGAGCGCTATCTGCCGGAGCTGGAGCGGCTGCTGCCCGCCGCGCACGGCGCCGGCGTACGGGACTTCTTCGTGACTCGGGAGCGCACGGCGACCTTCGCGCCGACTCCCGGCGTGGGCCGGCTGCGGCCCGGTGCTCGCACCAAGGCTCCCGGCCTGTATCTGGCCGGGGCGTGGACCGCCACAGGGTGGCCCGCGACCATGGAGAGCGCCGTCCGCAGTGGCATCAGTGCCGCACGGGCCGCTCTCTCCGCACTCGACCGGCCACGCGATCACCTCTTCGACTACGAGGAGGCCGCGTGAAGCCGGCCCTCCTGGGGGCAGATCCCCAGGAATCCAGCACCGGAACAAGAGGAGAGACTGTGCCGACTGTGCCCTCGGCCGAAACGGCTGCCGACACGGTGGACGTAACCTCACTGCTCGAGCGCGGAAGGACCCTGGCGACCCCGGTGCTGCGGTCTGCCGTGGACCGCCTCGCACCGCCCATGGACACCGTCGCCGCCTACCACTTCGGCTGGATCGACGCCGAGGGCAACCCGTCCGACGGAGACGGCGGAAAGGCCGTGCGCCCCGCGCTCGCCCTGCTCTCCGCGGAAGCCGCGGGCGCCGCGCCCGAGGTCGGCGTACCCGGAGCGGTCGCCGTCGAACTGGTGCACAACTTCTCGTTGCTGCACGACGATCTGATGGACGGCGACGAACAGCGCCGCCACCGCGACACCGTATGGAAGGTGCACGGCCCCGCCCAGGCCATCCTCGTCGGCGACGCCCTCTTCGCGCTCGCCAACGAGATCCTCCTGGAGATCGGCACCGTCGAGGCGGGCCGCGCCACGCGCCGCCTCACCACCGCCACGCGCGCGCTGATCGACGGCCAGGCGCAGGACATCTCCTACGAGCACCGCGAGCGGGTCACCGTCGAGGAGTGCCTGGAGATGGAGGGCAACAAGACCGGCGCCCTGCTCGCCTGCGCGGTCTCCATCGGCGCGGTACTCGGCGGCGCCGACGACCGCACCGCCGACACCCTGGAGAAGTACGGCTACCACCTCGGCCTCGCCTTCCAGGCCGTGGACGATCTGCTCGGCATCTGGGGCGACCCGGACGCCACCGGAAAGCAGACCTGGAGCGACCTCCGCCAGCGCAAGAAGTCCCTGCCGGTCGTCGCCGCGCTCGCCGCCGGCGGGCCCGCGTCGCAGCAGCTCGCCGAGCTGCTCGCCGCCGACGCGAAGAGCAACGACTTCGACAGCTTCTCCGAGGAGGAGTTCGCCGCGCGCGCCGCCCTCATCGAGCAGGCGGGCGGCCGCGAGTGGACCGCAGAGGAGGCCCGGCGCCAGCACACCATCGCGGTGGAGGCGCTGGACACCATTGAGATGCCGGACCGGGTGCGGGCACAGCTCGTCGCGCTCGCCGACTTCGTCGTCGTACGAAAGAGATGATCACTATCGCCCGTATATGACTCGCAGTCGCCGGCCGGCGCCCCAGCGCGTCGGCCGACGGCGGACCCAAGCAGACGTAGCCACTGCACAGTGCACCACTGCACGAAGGGGAAGCCATGACAGCGACGACCGACGGAAGCACCGGAGCGGCGACGCCCCGCGCAGCCTCGGCCAGCCATCCCACCGACAACACCGTCACGCATACCGCCGCGACGGCAGGCGCACGTGACGCCGCCGCGCGCGCCATACAACGCGCCACCGAATTCCTCCTCGCCCAGCAGGACAGCCAGGGATGGTGGAAGGGCGACCTCGACACGAACGTGACGATGGACGCCGAGGACCTCCTCCTGAGGCAGTTCCTGGGGATCCGGGACGAGGAGACCACCCGCGCCGCCGCGCTCTTCATCCGCGGCGAGCAGCGCGACGACGGCACCTGGGCCACCTTCCACGGCGGGCCCGGCGAACTCTCCACCACCATCGAGGCGTACGTCGCGCTGCGGCTCGCCGGGGACGCCCCCGAAGACCCGCACATGGCGAAGGCCTCCGCCTGGATCCGCGAGCAGGGCGGCATCGCCGCGAGCCGCGTCTTCACCCGGATCTGGCTGGCCCTCTTCGGCTGGTGGAAGTGGGACGACCTGCCCGAACTCCCGCCGGAGCTCATCTACTTCCCCAAGTGGTTCCCGCTCAACATCTACGACTTCGGGTGCTGGGCCCGCCAGACGATCGTGCCGCTCACGATCGTCTCCGCCAAGCGCCCGGTCCGGCCCGCACCCTTCCCGCTGGACGAACTGCACACCGACGCGCGCGTTCCGAACCCCGGCAAACCCCTTGCCGCCATGACGAGTTGGGACGGCGTCTTCCAGCGCCTGGACAAGGCGCTGCACCTCTACCACAAGGTCGCCCCCCGCCAGGTGCGCAAGGCCGCGATGAACAGCGCGGCCCGCTGGATCATCGAACGGCAGGAGAACGACGGCTGCTGGGGCGGCATCCAGCCGCCCGCGGTCTACTCGGTCATCGCCCTGCACCTGCTCGGCTACGACCTGGAACACCCGGTCCTCAAGGCGGGCCTCGCCTCCCTCGACCGGTTCGCCGTCTGGCGCGAGGACGGCGCCCGGATGATCGAGGCGTGCCAGTCGCCGGTCTGGGACACCTGCCTGGCGACCATCGCCCTCGCCGACGCGGGCGTGCCCGCCGACCACCCGCAGCTGATCAAGGCCGCCGACTGGATGCTCGACGAGGAGATCGGACGGCCCGGCGACTGGGCGGTGCGCAGGCCTCGACTCGCGCCCGGCGGCTGGGCGTTCGAGTTCCACAACGACAACTACCCCGACATCGACGACACCGCCGAGGTCATCCTTGCGCTGCGCCGGGTGGACCACCCCGACCGCGCACGCCTGGAGAACGCGATCGGCCGGGGCATGCGCTGGAACCTGGGCATGCAGTCCAAGAATGGCGCTTGGGGCGCCTTCGACGCGGACAACACCAGCCCGTTCCCCAACCGGCTGCCGTTCTGCGACTTCGGCGAGGTCATCGACCCGCCGTCCGCCGACGTCACCGGACACGTCGTGGAGATGCTCGCCGTCGAGGGCAAGGCACACGACCCGCGCACCCGGCGCGGCATCGAGTGGCTGCTCGCCGAACAGGAGCCGGACGGCGCCTGGTTCGGCCGCTGGGGCGTCAACTACGTATACGGCACAGGGTCCGTGGTGCCCGCGCTCACCGCGGCGGGGCTGCCCGCCGCGCACCCGGCGATCCGCCGCGCCGTCGGCTGGCTGGAGTCGGTGCAGAACGACGACGGAGGCTGGGGCGAGGACCTGCGCTCCTACCGGTACGAGGAGTGGCGGGGCCACGGCGCCTCCACCGCCTCGCAGACCGCCTGGGCGCTGCTCGCGCTCCTCGCGGCCGGGGAGCACGAGGGCAAGGCCGTGGAGCGGGGCATCGCCTGGCTCGCCGAGACCCAGCGCGAGGACGGCTCCTGGGACGAGCCGTACTTCACCGGCACCGGCTTCCCCTGGGACTTCTCCATCAACTACCACCTCTACCGGCAGGTGTTCCCGCTCACCGCGCTCGGCCGGTACGTCAACGGGGATCCGTTCGAGGCGCTCTCCGGCAACTCCGGCAAGGGGAGCTGATGGCTCCGACCCCGCCCCGACCGGGCCCCGCACCGCTGCTGATCGCCTGCGCGCTCGGCATCGAGCACCTCGCCCTGCGCACGGGCGAGCGCGGCGGGGCCCACGGGCGGGTCACCGTGCTCCGTACGGGCATGGGACCCAGGAACGCCGAGCGCGCCCTCACCGGAGCGCTCGCCAAGGACGCGCTGCGCGACGCCGCGGTCGTGGCCACCGGGTTCTGCGCCGGGCTCGCCCCCGGCATGCACCCCGGTGACCTCGTCGTCGCCGATGAGACCAGGTCGCGGCACGGCAGCACGCCCTGCGTCGGAACGGATCTGCTGGTCAAGGAGCTGGTGCGGGCCGTGCCCGGCCGCACCGTGCACACCGGTCCGCTCACCGGCTCCGACCACGTGGTGCGCGGGCACGAGCGCGCCGATCTGCTCGCCACCGGCGCGATCGCCGTCGACATGGAGTCCGCCGCGACGCTGCACACCGCGATGCGGGCCGGACGGCGTCCCGTTGCCGCCGTCCGGGTGGTCGTCGACGCCCCACAGCACGAACTCGTCCGTATCGGCACGGTACGCGGTGGAATATCGGCTTTCCGCGTCCTTCGTGCCGTGCTTCCCGCTTTCTTCGAATGGCACCGTTCTTCTTTGCTCCCCCGGAGGTGAGCCAGATGGCCATGCCGCTGCGTCAGTCCGTCAAGGTCGCTACGTATCTCTTTGAACAGAAGCTGCGCAAGCGCGACAAGTTCCCGCTGATCGTCGAATTGGAGCCGCTTTTCGCATGCAATCTGAAATGTGAGGGCTGCGGCAAGATCCAGCACCCGGCCGGTGTGCTCAAGCAGCGCATGCCGGTGGCCCAGGCCGTGGGAGCGGTCCTCGAGTCCGGTGCCCCCATGGTGTCCATCGCGGGCGGCGAACCACTGATGCACCCTCAGATCCATGAGATCGTGCGCCAGTTGGTGGCGAGGAAGAAGTACGTCTTCCTCTGCACGAACGCCATGCTGCTGCGCAAGAAGATGGACAAGTTCACGCCTTCCCCCTACTTCGCGTTCGCCGTACACATCGACGGAATGCGGGAGCGGCACGACGAATCCGTCGCGAAGGAGGGCGTGTTCGACGAGGCGGTCGAGGCCATCAAGGAGGCCAAGCGGCGCGGCTTCCGGGTCACCACCAACTCGACCTTCTTCAACACGGACACCCCGCAGACCATCATCGAGGTCCTCAACTTCCTCAATGACGACCTACAGGTCGACGAGATGATGCTGTCGCCCGCCTACGCCTACGAGAAGGCGCCGGACCAGGAGCACTTCCTGGGCGTCGAGCAGACCCGCGAACTCTTCAAGAAGGCCTTCGCGGGCGGCAACAGGCGCCGCTGGCGGCTCAACCACTCGCCGCTCTTCCTCGACTTCCTGGAGGGCAAGGCGGACTTCCCGTGCACCGCGTGGGCGATCCCCAACTACTCCCTCTTCGGCTGGCAGCGGCCCTGCTACCTGATGAGCGACGGCTACGTCCCGACGTACAAGGAACTCATCGAGGAGACCGACTGGAGCAAGTACGGCCGCGGCAAGGACCCGCGCTGCGCCAACTGCATGGCGCACTGCGGCTACGAACCCACCGCCGTCCTCGCCACGATGGGCTCCCTCAAGGAGTCCATCCGCGCGGCCCGCGAAACGGTCTCCGGAAACCGCGGGTGACGTCATGAGCCCTGGAGAACCTGTCTCTCTGGGCCTCCCCGAGCTGCCGGCCAGGCCGATCTCGGAGCGCCGCCCCTCGCGGCGCATCGAGGTCGGGCCGGTTGCGGTGGGAGGCGGTGCGCCGGTGTCGGTGCAGTCGATGACGACGACGCGTACGTCCGACATCGGGGCGACGCTTCAGCAGATCGCCGAGCTGACGGCGTCCGGCTGCCAGATCGTGCGCGTCGCGTGCCCGACGCAGGACGACGCGGACGCGCTCGCGACGATCGCACGCAAATCGCAGATCCCCGTGATCGCGGACATCCACTTCCAGCCGAAGTACGTCTTCGCGGCGATCGACGCGGGCTGCGCGGCGGTCCGCGTGAACCCGGGCAACATCAAGCAGTTCGACGACAAGGTGCGCGAGATCGCACGGGCGGCCGGTCAGGCGGGAACGCCGATCCGGATCGGTGTGAACGCCGGCTCCCTGGACGCGCGTCTTCTCAAGAAGTACGGCAAGGCCACTCCGGAGGCGCTGGTCGAGTCCGCGCTGTGGGAGGCGTCCCTCTTCGAGGAACACGGCTTCCAGGACATCAAGATCTCCGTGAAGCACAACGACCCGGTGGTCATGGTCAACGCCTACCGCCAGCTCGCCGCCGCCTGCGACTACCCGCTGCACCTCGGAGTCACCGAGGCGGGCCCGGCCTTCCAGGGCACGATCAAGTCGGCCGTCGCCTTCGGGGCCTTGCTGAGCGAGGGCATCGGCGACACCATCCGTGTCTCGCTGTCCGCGCCGCCCGCCGAGGAGGTCAAGGTCGGCATCCAGATCCTGGAGTCGCTGAACCTGCGCCAACGCCGCCTGGAGATCGTCTCCTGCCCCTCCTGCGGGCGGGCCCAGGTAGACGTGTACAAGCTCGCCGACGAGGTCACGGCAGGTCTCGACGGCATGGAAGTGCCGCTGCGCGTCGCCGTCATGGGATGCGTCGTCAACGGTCCTGGGGAGGCCCGCGAGGCGGATCTCGGCGTCGCGTCCGGCAACGGCAAGGGGCAGATCTTCGTCAAGGGCGAGGTCATCAAGACCGTGCCCGAGTCGAAGATCGTGGAGACCCTCATCGAAGAGGCGATGAAGATCGCCGCACAGATGGAGGACGACGGCATCGCCTCAGGGGTGCCCGCCGTCACCGTGAGCTGAACAACCAGAGAGGGGGCCCGAGCATGACCATTCTGGACACCATTCGGGGGCCGCGCGATCTGAAGGCGCTGACCGAGGCCGAGCTCGACGAACTGGCCGAGGAGATCCGGGAGTTCCTGGTGCACGCGGTCGCCAGAACCGGAGGCCATCTCGGGCCCAACCTGGGGGTGGTGGAACTCTCCATCGCGCTCCACCGGGTCTTCGAGTCGCCGGTCGACCGCATCGTCTGGGACACCGGCCACCAGAGCTACGTACACAAACTGCTCACCGGCCGGCAGGACTTCTCCAAGCTGCGCGGGAAGGGCGGCCTCTCCGGCTACCCCTCGCGCGCCGAGTCCGAGCACGACATCGTCGAGAACAGCCACGCCTCGACCGCGCTCGGCTGGGCCGACGGGCTCGCCAAGGCACGTCAGGTCCTGGGGGAGCGGGGCCATGTAGTCGCCGTGATCGGCGACGGCGCGCTCACCGGAGGCATGGCGTGGGAGGCGCTCAACAACATCGCGGCCGCGAAGGACCGGCCGCTGATCATCGTCGTCAACGACAACGAGCGCTCCTACGCCCCGACCATCGGCGGCCTCGCGAATCATCTGGCGACCCTGCGCACGACCGACGGCTACGAGCGGGTCCTCGCCTGGGGCAAGGACATACTCCAGCGCACACCCGTCATCGGGCACACCGTGTACGAGTCGCTGCACGGCGCCAAGAAGGGCTTCAAGGACGCGTTCGCGCCGCAGGGCATGTTCGAGGACCTGGGGCTCAAGTACGTCGGGCCGATCGACGGCCACGACATCGGCGCCGTCGAGTCGGCGCTGCGCCGCGCGAAACGCTTCCACGGGCCCGTGCTCATCCACTGCCTGACGGAGAAGGGGCGCGGCTACGAACCCGCGCTCGCCGACGAGGCCGACCGCTTCCACACCGTCGGCGTGATGGACCCGCTCACCTGCGAGCCGCTCGCGCCGTCCAACGGCCCTTCCTGGACCTCGGTGTTCGGCGACGAGATCGTCAGGATCGGGGCCGAGCGTGCGGACGTCGTGGCGATCACGGCGGCCATGCTCGGGCCCGTCGGCCTGACGAAGTTCGCCGAGGCCTACCCCGACCGGGTATGGGACGTGGGCATCGCGGAACAGCACGCCGCGGTGTCGGCGGCGGGGCTCGCGACGGGCGGCCTGCATCCCGTCGTCGCCCTCTACGCCACCTTCCTCAACCGGGCCTTCGACCAGCTTCTGATGGACGTGGCGCTGCACGACTGCGGGGTCACGTTCGTCCTGGACCGGGCCGGGGTCACGGGCGTCGACGGGGCCTCGCACAACGGCATGTGGGACATGTCGATCCTCCAGGTCGTGCCGGGGCTGCGGATCTCGGCGCCGCGGGACGCCGAGCAGTTGCGGGCGCAGCTGCGGGAGGCGGTGAACGTGGACGACGCGCCGACGCTGATCCGCTTCCCCAAGGAGTCCGTGGGGCCCGAGATCCCGGCCGTCGACCGGATCGGCGGCATGGACGTGCTGTCCCAGGACCCGGACGCGGAGGTGCTGCTGGTGTCGGTCGGCGTGATGGCGCCGGTCTGTCTGCAGGCCGCCGAGCTGCTGCGGGAGCGGGGCCTTGGCTGCACGGTGGTCGACCCGCGCTGGGTCAAGCCGGTCGACGCCGAACTGCCGGGGCTCGCCGCGCGGCACCGGATCGTCGGCGTCGTCGAGGACAACAGCCGGGCGGGCGGGGTCGGAGCGGCGGTGGCCCTGGCACTCGACGAGGCCGAAGTCGACGTACCCGTAAGGCGGTTCGGCATCCCCGAGCAGTTCCTCGCGCACGCCAAGCGGGGCGAGGTCCTCGCGGATCTCGGTCTGACGCCGGTCGAGATCGCGGGACGGATCAGCGCGACGGTGGCGCGGCGGGCGGTGCGGGAGGGCGGCACGGCCGAGGCGGAGAAACCGGGCGAGGCCGTCGGGCAGTCGGCGGGCACGGTCAAGGAGCAGTCGGCGGGGCCAGTCAAGGAGAAGCGGGAATGACCAAGGAGTTCGACCTCGGCAGACTCCTCGCCGAGCGGGGCGCCGAGCGCTACGACCTGCATGCGCGGCATCTCAACCACCAGCTGCCGCGCATGCTGCACACCATCGGCTTCGACAAGGTCTACGAGCGGGCCGAGGGCGCGTACTTCTGGGACGCGGACGGCGACGACTACCTCGACATGCTCGCGGGCTTCGGCGTGATGGGCCTCGGCCGGCACCACCCCGTCGTACGCAAGGCGCTGCACGACGTCCTGGACGCCTCCCTCGCCGATCTGACGCGCTTCGACTGCCAGCCGCTGCCGGGCCTCCTCGCGGAGCGGCTGCTGACCCACAGTCCGCATCTGGACCGGGTGTTCTTCGGGAACAGCGGTACGGAGGCGGTGGAGACGGCGCTGAAGTTCGCGCGGTACGCGACGGGGAGGCCGAGGGTGCTCTACTGCACCCACGCCTTCCACGGCCTGACCACGGGCTCGCTCTCGGTCAACGGCGAGAGCGGCTTCCGCGACGGCTTCGCGCCGCTGCTGCCGGACACGGCGGTGCCGCTGGGTGATCTCGACGCGCTGCGGCGGGAGTTGAAGAAGGGCGACGTGGCGGGGCTCATCGTCGAGCCCATCCAGGGCAAGGGGGTGCACGCGACGCCGCCCGGCTACCTGCTCGCCGCGCAGAACCTGCTGCACCAGCACAAGGCCCTGCTCATCGCGGACGAGGTGCAGACCGGCCTCGGCAGGACCGGCGACTTCTACGCGTACCAGCACGAGGAAGGCGTGGAGCCGGACCTGGTGTGCGTGGCGAAGGCGCTGTCGGGCGGCTATGTGCCGGTCGGCGCGACGCTCGGCAAGGACTGGATCTTCAAGAAGGTCTTCTCGTCCATGGACCGGGTGCTCGTGCACTCGGCGAGCTTCGGCTCCAACGCGCAGGCGATGGCGGCCGGGCTGGCGGTGCTGTCGGTGCTGGAGGAGTCGCGGGTCGTCGAGAACGCGCGCGTGACGGGGGAGCTGCTCCGGTCCCGCCTCGCCGCCCTGGTCGACCGCTACGAGCTGCTGAGCGAGGTGCGCGGGCGTGGCCTCATGATCGGCATCGAGTTCGGAAAGCCCAGGTCCCTGAAGCTGCGCGGCCACTGGACAATGCTGCAGGCGGCACGGAAGGGGCTCTTCGCACAGATGGTGGTGGTCCCGCTGCTGCAGAAGCACCGCATCCTCACCCAGGTCTCCGGCGACCACCTGGAGGTCATCAAACTGATCCCGCCGCTGATCATCGGGGAGCGGGAGGTGGACCGCTTCGTGGAGGCGTTCACGTCCGTGATGGACGAGGCGCACAGCGGCGGTGGGCTGATGTGGGACTTCGGGAGGACGCTGGTGAAGCAGGCGGTGGCGAATCGCTGAGAGATCGTGCCTGACCTGCTCAGACCATGGTTGGAAAACGTTCGAGGGCTGGCTCAAGTCGTCCGCGCCCTCGAACGGCAATGCCGAGGAAGTGCACCTTGGGCACTAGGTAAATGGGTTGTAGCCCTTCTGCCACCTGCCGCCGTCCCAGCCGAATGTGTCATCGTCGGTGAAACGCTCGTGGTTGATCCATTGGAATGGGGCCTTCTTCGACCCAATGACCGTCTTGTGGTTCTTGCCGTTCTTCTTCCACTCCACGATGATCACGCCTGAATACAGGTGGTCAGGCTTCGATTTGCTCGACACCTTGGCGTGCGCCGCGCCCTGACCCACCAGGTCGACGGATCCCGGCGGCATGTCGGGCAGACGCTCGTAGTCCGTATCCGCCTTGTGTTTCTGGACGTGCACTTTCCCTTCGAGGGTGTTGGCTTCGATCTCGTAGGCCGTTGATCCGCTGCCGGCCCCATACCAGCAGCGCACAGGGTCAGCGGTTCCCTTCAACGGCTGTCGGCTGATGACCTGGATCCGCACGGCGGTGACGGAAACCACCTCTTCCGCCCCACCTGTCAGGTTGATGAAGAATCCCGGGTTGAGGGCATAGAGGTTGGACTGCGAACTGATCCAGTCGTCCCACCGGGGCGCCGAGCAGGGGGCCGCCTTGTCCTCCTCCGGAACGTTCGGAGGAGCCTTCAACCCGCTCACCCCGCCAACGGCCATGTAGTCCTGCTCGGGGCCCGGCCAGGTGACTTCCACCGTCCCGAGCCGCAGGGCCTTGCGTTCGACAACGCACGTGAGGCGGTTGTTGTCTCCGATGGTGTTGCAGGCTTTTGCCTCAGAGGCAAGAAATTTGCCCCAGGGGCAATCGCCTGGCTCAATCAAGATATGAGCCCTGCCGAGCCCGAGCCGGTCGCCCCGCTCGACCCCGAGGCCGTCGAGCCGCTGCCCGCCGTCGCCCCGCAACTGCGTGAGCTGCGGCGGCGCGCCGCCCTCACCCTAGAGGCCGCCGCCCGTACCGCCGGGCTCTCGCCCGCGCATCTGTCCCGGCTGGAGACCGGGCAGCGCCAGCCCTCGTTGCCCATGCTGCTCGCGCTCGCACGTACCTACGGTACGACGGTCTCGGAGGTGCTCGGCGAGACCCCCGCGGACCGGGACGCGATCGTCCGCGCCGCCGACATGGAGCCCACGCGGGCGGGCGGCTGGACCTACTGGCAGGCCGGCGCCTCGGCACGCGGCATGCAGGCGCTGCGGGTGCACGTTCCGCACGGGGCGCAGGGCGACATCGTGCGCGTCCACCCCGGCGAGGAGTGGCTGTACGTCATCGAGGGGCGCCTTCGGCTGCGGCTCGGTGACACCGTCTACACCCTCGACCCCGGGGACAGCGCGCACTTCGACTCGCTGACCCCGCACCGGATCGCCGCCGCGGACCACCTCGGCGCCGATCTGCTCTTCGTCCACACCCTGCTGCAGAGTCCCGCCACGGCCCTGTGCCTCGGCGGAACCCCGCACAACCCCACCCCGGGAGACCCGCGATGACGGAACCTGAAGCGCAGCAGCCGGCCCGCAAGTCCAAGTCGCTGGAGGAGAAGTTCCCGCGCGGGCTGTGGGTCCGGCTGATCGTCTACGTGGCGGTGGGCCACCTCTTCGCGGCCTTCATCTACCTGCTGTTCTCGCTGGGGGCGCAGAACCAGTAGCCCGCACCACCGGTGGACGCTCAGTCCAGCAGATGCGCCCGCAGCTGCTCGCGGGTCTCCGCGGTCAGGCTCAGGCCCTCGGTGAGGTACGTCTCCGTGTCGCCCCAGGTCTGCTCGATGGTGTCGAACGCCGCTGCCAGGTACTCGGCGCGGGCATCGAAGAGGGGGCTGAGCAGCTCCATGACCTCGGGGGACATCGCGTCCGCGGAGTTGCTGCTGCGGTGCACCTTGTAGCGGCGGTGTGCGGCGTTGGACTCCAGGTAGTCCGCCTCGATGGCCTCGCGCTCGACGCCGACGGCGAGCAGCGTGACGGCGATGGAGAGGCCCGCGCGGTCCTTGCCCGCGGCGCAGTGCATCAGGGCCGGCACGCTGTCGGCGGCCATGGAGTGCAGCACGCGGCTGTGCTCCGCGGTGCGCTCCTTGATGATCGTGCGGTACGAGGCGGACATGCGGCCAGCGGCCTGCCCGTCGGACAGGGCGGCCCGCAGCTGGTCCAGGTCCCCGTCGCGGACCATCTGCCAGAACTCGGCGCCGTCGGCCGGGTCGGTCAGCGGCAGGTTCACGTTGCGCACGCCGGGCAGCGTGACGTCCGGGCCCTCGAGCCGCTGGTCGGCCGCGTTGCGGAAGTCGAAGATCGTGTGCAGGCCCAGGGACGCGAGGAACGCGGCGTCCGCCTCCGTGGCGTGCGCCAGGTGACCGCTGCGGAACAGTCGGCCCTGCCGTATCCGGCGGCCGTCGACCGTGGGAAGTCCGCCCACATCGCGGAAGTTGCGGACTCCGGTCAGCTCGGGCTCCGTCAGCTCCGTCGGCGGGACTTGCTGCGTCACAGGGGCTCCTCCGGTCCTGCCCCCGGCGCGGCTCGCCGGTGGGGTGCGACTTCGACCATACGACATGGGTTCCTGAGGCAATCACTGCTGGTGCATGAGCGTTGCCTCACAGGTGACATCGCCTCGATGATGTGCGGACGCGCGCATCTCTGTTGGGAACGGTGCGGAACAGTTCGGATCAGATCTCATTCTGTGGGGGACTTGTGATCGAGGTCGGCGAGAACGGTCGTACGTGGCTCATTTCCGGGCCCACCAGCAGTTATGCCCTGCGGCTCACCGGCGACGACGAGCTGCTGCACCTCCACTGGGGCCCGCGCATCACCCTGGCCGACGCCGAGGCGCTCGCGGCGGAGCCGCTGCCCGCCGGGCGAGGCTTCGAGTCGCCGCTGGACGGCCGGGAGGAGTACCCCGTCGAGGGCGGCCGGCGCTTCACCCGGCCCGCCCTCTCCGTACGGGGCGCCGGAGTGCGCGGCACCGAGTGGCGGTTCGCCGGGGCCGATGCCGGAAACGACGAACTGCGGCTTCGATTTCGGGATCCCGGCCACCAGTTGGCCGTAACCCTCCGCTACCGGAACCGCGGCGACGTCATCGAGCGACAGGCCCTCCTGCGCCACGAGGGCCCCGCCGACGCCCCGGACCTGGAAGTCCTCCGCGCCGACTCCGCCACCTGGACCCTGCCCACGCGCCCCCACTGGCGCCTCTCCCAGCTGCACGGCCGCTGGGCGGCGGAGTCCCGGCTGGTCCGCTCGGAGATCACGTACGGCGAAAAGGTCATCGCCAGCCGTCGCGGCCACACCGGCCACCCGCATCTGCCCTGGGTCGCCCTCGACGCCGAGGGCGCGACAGAGGAGCACGGCGAGGTGTACGGCTGCGCGCTCGCCTGGTCGGGGTCGTGGCGGATCGCGGTGGGGCAACTGCCGGACGGGGCCGTACAGATCACCGGCGGCGCCGGGCACGACGACTCGGGACAGCTGATGCTGCGGCCCGGCGAGGAGTACGCCACTCCTGTCTTCGCCGGGCTGTGGAGCGACGGCGGCTTCGGCGGGGCCAGCCGTGCCTGGCACACGTACCAGCTCGAGCATGTGATCCCGGACGCCGGGGTGCCCCGCCCCGTGCTCTACAACTCCTGGGAGGCCACCCGCTTCGACATCTCCGAGGAACAGCAGCGGGTGCTCGCCGGGCGCGCGGCGGCGATGGGCGTGGAGCTGTTCGTCGTGGACGACGCGTGGTTCGGGCAGCGGGTCAGCGACCGCGCCGGGCTCGGCGACTGGACCCCCAACCCCGACCGCTTCCCCGGCGGTCTCAAGCCGCTCGCCGACGAGGTGCACGCGCTCGGCATGGGCTTCGGCGTCTGGGTCGAACCGGAGATGGTGAACCCCGACAGCGACCTCTACCGCGCCCACCCGGACTGGGTGCAGCACCACCCCGGCCGCACCCGCACCGAGTTCCGCAACCAGCTCGTCCTCAACCTCGCCCGCGAGGACGTCCAGGAGTATCTGTGGGAGCGCCTGGACGCGCTGCTCTCCAGTGCGCCCATCGACTACGTGAAGTGGGACTTCAACCGCAGCTTCACGGACCCCGGCTGGCCCGGCGACCCCTACCCGCAGCGCATCTGGCACGCCCACGTGGACGCCCTGTACGGCCTGCTGGACCGGCTGCGGGCCGCGCACCCCTCCGTCGCCTTCGAGTCCTGCTCGGGCGGCGGCGGCCGGATCGACCTCGGGATCCTCTCCCGTACCGACCAGGTGTGGACCTCAGACAACACCGATCCTCTCGACCGCCTCGCGATCCAGCACGGCTTCAGCCAGCTGCACCCCGCCAGGGCCATGGCCGCCTGGGTCACCGACAGCCCGAACACCCAGCTCAACGACCGGGTCAGCAGCCTGCGGTTCCGCTTTGTCAGTGCCATGGCCGGAGTGCTCGGCGTCGGCGGCGATCTCGCCGAGTGGACCGACGGAGAGCTGGCCGAAGCGGGTGAATGGGTGAATCTCTACAAGGAGATCCGGCCCGTGGTGCAGCTCGGCGACCTCTACCGGCTGCGGCCCCCCGAGGACGCCCTCAGCGCGGTCCAGTACGTCCACGGGGACGAGACCGTCGTCCTCGTGTGGCTGCGGGCGCAGGTCTACGGAGAGCAGCCGCCCCGCGTACGGCTCCGGGGGCTCGACCCTGCGGCCGCGTACGTCTGCCAGGGGACGGGCGTCGTCCACCGGGGTGCCGTGCTGCTCCATCACGGGCTGCGGACGGGGCTGCGCGGCGACCTGGACGCGGCGGTGTTCCGCTTCCGCAAGGTGTGAGCGGTGGCCGTGGACCGGCACGTATTCCGGGTTGGAACAATCTTGACCGATGACCTATCTCACCCTCCGTCAACCCCTCCCTACGGTGGCGTAGGTCACTTAGGGAGGTGAAAGATATGACGACGTGACAGCAGAGTCGACATCCTTCATCCGTTCCACGTTCACCTCCTACGCAGCCGTCGGCGACAGCTTCACCGAGGGTGTGGGGGACCCGGGACCCGACGGCGCCTTCGTCGGCTGGGCCGACCGGCTCGCGGTCCTCCTCGACGACCGGGTGCCCGAGCACACCTTCCGGTACGCCAATCTCGCCGTGCGCGGCAAGCTGCTCGACCAGATCGTCGCGGACCAGGTGCCGAAGGCGAAGGAGCTCGCCCCCGACCTTCTGTCGTTCTGCGCGGGCGGCAACGACATCATCCGGCCCGGCACCGACCCGGACGAGGTCGCCGAGCGGTTCGAGCGCGCGGTCGCCGACCTCACGTCGGCCGTCGGCACGGTGCTGGTGACCACCGGCTTCGACACCCGCGACGTCGCCGTGCTCAAGCATCTGCGCGGCAAGATCGCCACGTACAACATGCACGTCCGCGCGATCGCCGACCGGTACGGCTGCCCCGTCCTCGACCTGTGGTCCCTGAAGACCGTCCAGGACCGGCGGGCCTGGGACGGCGACCGGCTGCACCTCTCGCCCGAGGGGCACACGCGCGTGGCGCTGCGCGCCGGGCAGGTCCTCGGCCTCGAGGTCCCCGCGGACCCGGACCAGCCGTGGCCGCCGCTGCCGCCTCGGAACACGCTCGAGGTGCGCCGCGACGACATCCACTGGGCGCGCGAATACCTGGTGCCGTGGATCGGGCGGCGGCTGCGGGGCGAGTCCTCCGGGGACCATGTGGAGGCGAAGGGCGCCGTGGACCCGTACACCGTACGGATGCACATCGAGTCGGCTTCCTGAGGCGTCGGCTTCCTGATGAGTCGGCCATGAGGCGTCGATCATGAGGCGTCGATCATGAGGCGTCGGCCACGCGCGTGTGGATGGCCGACGCCGGTCCCCTGCGGACGGCCGTTGTCGGAGCCGGTGCACATAATGGAGACCTGATCTACCCCTTCCAGGAGGTGCTGTGTCCCGCTCGCCGATCTCCGGACTCCGCTCGTACCGGACCGCCGCCTTCGGCGCGGATCCGACCGGCGAGCGGCTCGCGCGGATCCACAGATCGCCGCACTTCGCCGACGGATCCTTCCAGAACCCGGTGGGGGCACAGAGCCGCTCGTCCGGCTCGACCGCGCTGGAGTTCGCGAAGGTCTACTTCCGCAAGGAGGAGCGGCTGCGGCGCAGCCCGGCGGGGACCGTACCCGTGCACGCCACCACCCTCGCCGACCTCGCCAAGGAGCCGGCCGGCGGACTGCGGCTCACCTGGATGGGGCACTCCAGCGTGCTCGCGGAGATCGACGGGCGGCGGGTGCTCTTCGACCCGGTGTGGGGTGAGCGCTGCTCGCCGTTCCCCTGGGTCGGACCCAAGCGGCTGCATCCGGTGCCGGTGCCGCTCGCGGCGCTCGGCCCGGTGGACGCCGTGGTCATCTCGCACGATCACTACGACCACCTGGACATGCCCACGATCAAGGCGCTGGCCGGCACGGACACCGTGTTCGCCGTCCCGCTCGGCGTCGGCGCCCACCTGGAGCGCTGGGGCGTCCCCGCCGACCGGCTGCGCGAGCTGGACTGGCACGAGTCCACGAAGGTGGCGGGACTGAGCCTGACGGCGACGCCCGCGCGCCACTTCTGCGGCCGCGGCCTGCGCAACCAGCAGCACACGCTCTGGGCGTCCTGGGCCGTAGCGGGCCCCGAGCACCGCATCTTCCACAGCGGGGACACGGGATATTTCCCGGGCTTCCGCGACATCGGCGCGGAGCACGGACCGTTCGACGCCACGATGATCCAGATCGGGGCCTATTCGGAGTGGTGGCCCGACATCCACATGACGCCCGAGGAGGGCATGCGGGCCCACATCGACCTCCAGGGCGGCCGCCCCGAGGGCGTGATGCTGCCGATCCACTGGGGGACGTTCAACCTCGCCCCGCACGCGTGGTCGGCACCGGGCGAAGGCACGGTCGAGGCGGCGGACCGCGCGGGAGCGCGCATCGCGCTGCCCGTGCCGGGCCAGCCGTTCGAGCCGGGGTCGGACTCCGTCCCGTCGGTTCCGTGGTGGCGCGGCGTCGCGGTCGAGCCGGCCGGCGGGTGGCCGCGGGTGGCTCCGGCCGCCGAGAGCGCGGGCCTGACCGGCCGGTCCGGCGGCTCCGAGGGCACGGGCGAGCCGGAGACGGCGCGGGTCGGCTGACACGACGGGTGCGGGGAACGACGGGTGCGGGGAACGACCGGTGTAGAGGACGACGGGCATAGGGAACGTCGGGCATAGGGAACGTCGGGCATAGGGAACGTCGGGCATAGGGAACGTCGGGCATAGGGAACGTCGGGCATAGGGAACGACGGATCTATGGATCGGGGCGGTCGCGGATGACGCGGCCGCCCCGAAGCCGTTCTCCGGGTCTTCCGGCGAGGAGAAGGCGTGTTCGGCGCGTCTCGCGCGCCCTCTGGAACTGACGTCCGAAGCCGTAATCGGACTGTCGTGCGGGGTGTCATACCAGAGCGGGATGCCGACCGCCGGACTTTGTCAACTGCCCCTCGCACATGATGCGTTGCCGACTACCGTGAGTTGCCGTCGGTCGACGCAGGGATCATCAACACCCCTCCCCGGCCGGTACGGCGATGCCGCGAAGCCACCCGTCGCGCGACCGTCGGAGCCCGCACCCTGACCGAGGACGCTGATGTCTCACCTTCGCGCACCGGCCGCCCGCGCAGACCGCCGTGAGGGCGGCCGGCACGGCAGACCCGGCAGCCGTCCCGCCGCCCCGCTGCCCGAGGCCCGGATACGGCCGCAGCTGCTGCGCATCGCCGTACTGCCCCCCGTCGCCGTGGCGCTGTGCGCCGGCGCGGCCGTGCTCTTCGTCGTCCGGGGGAGCGCCGCCCCGCTCGCCCCCGCGCTGCTCGTCATCCTCGGTGCCGCGGCGGCCATCAGCCTCGCGAGCGTCGTCATCGCGGCCGTCGCCGCCGAACGTGCCGCGGCCTCCGTACGCGAGCGCGTCGGTTCACTGCGCCGTACGACCGCACGCGGACAGGCCGAACTGCGGTCCGTCGTCGAACAGTTGCGGCGCGGCGAAGGGCCGCCCGCGCGGACGCCGGTGCCGACCCGATCGGCCCCGGAGGGCGACGAGTTCGGGCTGCTCGCCGACGAGCTGAGCCGCGCCCACGACGTCGCCGTCAGCGCCGTGGTGCAGGCCTCGCAGCTCTCCAGCCACGCGGGCAGCGAACAGAAGGTCGAGGTCTTCGTCAATCTCGCCCGGCGCCTGCAGTCGCTCGTGCACCGCGAGATCTCGCTGCTCGACGAGCTGGAGAACGACGTCGAGGACCCGGAGCTGCTCAGGGGCCTCTTCCACGTCGACCATCTCGCCACCCGCATCCGCAGGCACGCCGAGAACCTCGCCGTGCTCGGCGGCGCCATCTCCCGGCGCCAGTGGAGCAAGCCCGTCACCATGATGGAGGTGCTGCGCTCGGCCATCGCCGAGGTCGAGCAGTACTCACGGGTCAAGCTGGTGCCCCCGATCGACGGCACCCTGCGCGGCCACGCCGTCGCCGACGTCATCCACCTGCTCGCCGAACTCGTCGAGAACGCCACGGTGTTCTCCGCCCCGCACACCCAAGTCCTGCTCCGCGCCAACCTGGTGACCGCCGGGCTCGCCATCGAGGTCGAGGACCGCGGCCTCGGCATGCCCGTGACCGAGCAGAACAAGATGAACCACCTGCTCGCCGACCCCGACCAGGTCAACGTCGCGAGTCTCCTCCAGGACGGCCGCATCGGGCTCTACGTGGTCTCCGCGCTCGCCCGCAGGCACGGTGTCGCCGTCCGCCTCCAGACCAACATCTACGGAGGCGTGCAGGCCGTCATCATCATCCCGCAGGGGATGCTGGGCGCCGAGCCGCAGAACGAGCCCGCCGCCACCCCGCGCACCGCACCGGCGGGCGGCGCCCCCGTCGGCGTACCGGAGACGACACAGGCACCCCCGCAGGCCGCGCGCCCCGAACCGGTGGCCGTGCCGCGGCAGCCGCTGCGGGACGAGACGCCGGGTACGGCACCGGGGCACACGCCGGTCAACGGCACCGGGCACGCCCACGGCTCCGGCTACCCGGCCGCGAACGGCTCCGGGCCCGCGAACGGCTCCGGGCCCGCGAACGGACCCGGACCCGCGAACGGATCCGGCCATCTGAACGGATCCGGGCACCCGAACAGCTCCCGGCACCCGAACGGCTCCGGCCACGTGCCGCTGCCCGTGCGTGGCGCGCGCGAGGACCGGCCGACGCCTGCCGAAGCCGTGCCCGGCATCCGGCCCGAGGACCGGCAGGCCGCCGCCGAGCACGCGGGGACGCCGCCGATCCCGCTCGGCGGCGCCGTGCACGGCCGGATGGACCGGCCCCGGCTCCCCAAACGGCGCGCCCAGGAACACATCGCGCCCCAACTGCGCGACGCCAGATCGCCGCGCCAGGAACCCGAGCAGCACATCGGCCACGACCCGGGCCTGATGGCCGCCTTCCAGCGCGGCATCGGCCTCGCCGCCGCGCAGGAAATGCGCGAGCCGGCGCCCGGACCCGACCTCGGCGTCCCCCGGGACGGGGGCGACCACGGTGGCTGATCCGCATCCGACCACCAGCACCATGTCTGCCCCCGCAGACCCTCGTACCGCAAGGAGTCGATCCACCATGGCGAGCGACGCGCCGACCGGCCAGGTATCCGACCTCGACTGGCTGATGAGCGGCCTCGTGCAGCGGGTGCCGCACACCCACAGCGCGGTCCTGCTCTCCTCCGACGGACTGGTGAAGTCGGTCCACGGCCTCGACCCGGACAGCGCCGACCACATGGCGGCCCTCGCCTCCGGCCTCTACTCGCTGGGCCGCAGCGCGGGCATCCGCTTCGGCGACGGCGGCGACGTACGCCAGGTCGTCGTGGAACTCGACTCGACGCTGCTCTTCGTCTCCACGGCCGGATCGGGCACCTGTCTCGCCGTGCTCGCGGGCCGCGACGCGGACGCGGCGGTGCTCGGCTACGAGATGGCGATGCTGGTCAAGAGCGTCCGGCCGTACCTGATGACTGCACCCCGGCAGCCCGCCGGTGAACCCGCCCCGATGAGGCATTGAGCGTGCCGGCCCCGCACGACGGGCCATGGCTCGACGACGCCGCAGGACGCCTCATCCGCCCCTACACGGTCAGCGGCGGCCGGACCGAGCCGACCGCGCAACTCGATCTGCTGACCCAGGTGTTGGCCACCGGCGGCGCGCCGCTCGGTCATCTGGGGCCCGAGCACACGGAGGCGCTCGGGCTCTGCACCGCACCCACGTCGGTCGCGGAGATCGCGGCGCAGCTCAAGCTGCCCGCCGTCGTGACGAAGGTGCTGCTCTCCGATCTCGTCGACTGCGGGGCGCTCACCCTGAGAGCCCCGGACTTCTACCACAACCCAACTGACCGGTCCCTGTTGGAGGCAGTGCTCGATGGATTACGACGACAGCTCTGACCCCTTCCCCACCGCGCTGAAGATCCTGGTCGCGGGAGGTTTCGGGGTCGGCAAGACGACCTTCGTCGGCGCGGTCAGCGAGATCGCGCCGCTGAGTACGGAGGAACTCCTCACGACGGTCAGTGAGGGCACCGACGATCTGTCGGGCGTCGAGAACAAGACGACCACGACCGTGGCCATGGACTTCGGGCGCATCACGCTCGACCCGGAGCATGTGCTCTATCTCTTCGGGACGCCCGGCCAGGAACGCTTCTGGTTCATGTGGGACGAGCTCTCCGAAGGCGCGCTCGGAGCGGTGGTGCTGGCCGATACCCGGCGCCTGGAGGACTGCTTCGCGGCCGTCGACTTCTTCGAGCAGCGCGGCATGGGGTTCATCGTCGCCATCAACGAGTTCGACGGCGCCTACCGCTACGAACCCGACGAGGTCCGCTCCGCCATCGACCTCGACCCTCAAGTGCCCGTCGTCCGCTGCGACGCGCGCATCTCCAGCTCCGGGGTCGCCACGCTCCTCACCCTCGTCAAGCACCTCCTCGCCCATGCCCCGGCCACCCCGAGCTATGGAGCCCACACCTGATGTACGACCCGACCGCGAACCTGCTGCTCACTCCCGAGGACAAGGAGGCGCCGACCCGCGTGCGGCGGCTGCGCGGGCTCGGGATCGGGCTCCGGCCCGACCGGGCCTTCGACGCCTTCGCCGACCGGCTCGCCGAGGTGACCGGAGCGCCGTACTCCATGGTCAACTTCATCGACGAGAACCGGCAGTTCTTCGCGGGCCTGCACACCCCGGACGGCCTGGCGTCGGGCGACGAACTCACCTCCACGGCGGCCGCGGAGAGCACGGCGTGCCGCTATATGGCCCGCGACCACGGCTACTGCCCGCATGTGATCGTCCGCCGCAAGGCCCTCGTCCTGGAGGACGTCTGCGACTATCCGCGGTTCGCGGGCAACCCCGTGGTCGACGAGATCGGGATCCGCTCCTATCTGGGCGCCCCGCTCATCGACCGTACGGGCATAGCGCTCGGCACGGTCTGCGTCGTGGACGTCGAGCCGCGCCCCTGGGGCAGGGCGGGCCTGGAGACGATCAAGTCGATGGCGGCGGAGCTGGTCGAGCAGATCCACCGGCGGGAGGACGGCCGGATCTGACTCACGCCTCCAGTTCCTCCCCGTCCGGGAAGCGGATCCGGACGCGCTCGCCGTCCACCGTGCAGGAGACGGACTCCCGCAACGCCGTGGGCAGGACCGTGTCCCGCGACAGCGCGATGAGCGTGACGTGGACGCTCGCGCCTCCCGGATGGGCGGCGGAGGTCAGGTAGGGAGTCGCCGAGTGCGGGCCGTAGGCGTTCGCCGCCACCTCGCGCGCGATGCCCGTCTCCGCGTCCCAGCCGTGCAGCGCGACGACGGCACTGGTCAGGCCCGATGTCGTACGCGTGAGGGCCCAGCCGGGGCCCTGCTCGGCCGCCGGCTGCGTCTCGTCGGCCACCGCGTGGCCGCCCTCGCGGACCGTCACGCCCGCCGGGGCCTGCACGCGGTGCACGCGGATCTCCCAGGGGCCGTGCAGCACGCTGGTCGTCTCGATCGGGAACTCGGCCTCGATGCCCGGCAATTGGGCGTCGTGGCGGGATGAGGCCATGCGGCCCGCGCAGCTCACGGGGTGGATCCTGCGGCGGCGGGACGGGGTGCCGTCCGGTGCCAGGAGCGCGAGGTGGCCGTCCACTGTGCGCTCCCACGCGCGCGTGGCCGTCTGAGGGGCGGTCGCCGTGGAGTAGGCGAACTTGGCGTAGTGCGGGTCGTCGGCCGCCGGGCCTTCGAGGGGGTTGTGGTCGCTGCCGTGGTTCACCAGGCGGACGATGCCGTCGTGCCGGGTGCCGTGCAGCAGCCAGCCGGGCTGGGGGAGCACCGTGTACTGGTCGGACTCCTCTACGGGGAGGGGCTGTTCGCGTTCCGTCCACACCGGGTGGTCGGCCGGGAGCAGCAGGCCGAGGAACCCCTTGCTCGCCCAGTACGGCGACGCGGGGCCCGAATAGGCCTGGGTGGACGGCAGGAACGTCCCGTACCAGCCGAGTGGGAGCAGGCCGCGCTCGTCCGGTACGCCGCGCTCCACGAAGTGCCGTGCGGTGCCGGACGCGAGGCGCCGGGTCAGGCCGGGGGCGAGCGGGGTGCAGTCCGCGAGGGCGCCCATCCAGACGGGGGCGGTCGCCGCGAAGCGGTAGGTGAGGGAGCGGCCCTGGTGGACGGGGGCGCCGTCCGCGCCGAAGAAGTGCGGGTAGGTGGCCAGGAACTGGGCGAGGCGTTCGCGGTAGACCTTGCCCCGGCCGCCGTCCTCCGGGCCAGCCATCCGTGCCCACAGCAGCGGGTACAGGTGCATCGCCCAGCCGATGTAGTAGTCGAAGTTGCGCCCGTCGCCGTCGCTGTACCAGCCGTCGCCCCGGTACCAGTCCTCGATGCGGTCGAGGCCGCCGTCGATGTCCGACCGGCTGTGCGGGGCGCCGACCGAGGCGAGGAACTGCTCGGACACCACCTGGAAGAGCCGCCAGTTGTTGTCCCAGGTCCTGCCGCCGACGAATCCGGAGAACCAGTCGACCACCCGCTCCTGGACCCGGGTGTCGAGCTTGTCCCAGATCCAGGGGCGGGTCTCGTGCAGACCGATCGCGATCGACGCGGCCTCCACCATCTGCTGCGAGCAGTCGGTGAGTTCAGGCCAGGCCTCGCCGCCCGCGCGGTCACGGTCCGTGCCCGTTGTCAGACCCTGCGTATACCTTTCCAGTAGGCGGGGATCCACCTCGCCGCCCGCTCCGGCGATCCGGAAGGAAGCGAGCAGAAATGACCGTGCGTAGCCTTCGAGCCCGTCCGACACGACCCCTGACCAACTCCCGCGCCCGGGCAGGCGGTACTGCGCGAAGTTGGGCGTCGCGTAGGGGACCAGCGCCGACAGCTGCCGGTCGGCGAGCGCCTCCCAGTGCGACCGGGTCCAGCCCGTGAGGGGGGACAGGACGCGGTCGGTGGGCGGCAGGGTGAAGTGCGGGGCGGGCCTGAGGGGTGCGGGCATGGCGGGTGCGTGACTCCTTTGTGCGGTTGCCTGCGATGGCCTGCGGCTATTCGCGGTAGGTGCTGGCGTCGACGGTCGGCTTGCTCAGGCCGAGCGCGGCGATGCGTGCCTTGCCGTTCGCGGTGACCGGGAAGCGCCACTTGGTGACGAAGAACTCGGAGAGGTCGCGTCCCGTGGCCCGGCTCGCGTACACGGCGAGGTTGTCGTAGCGGTCCGCGTCCGTCGCCGACGTGGGGTTGTCGGTGCGGATCAGTTTGTGCAGCTCGGGCCAGACGGAGCTGCCGAAGGCGAGCCGCAGCTGCCAGAGCGGGACGAGCTTCTGCCAGACGTCGAGGGTGGCGTAGTCCGTGCCCGAGTCGCGGGCGGTGAAGGCGCGGTCGTACACGTCCTTTCCGTTGGCGTCCTTGGTCAGCAGCCGTGAGGTCTGGCCGAGGGTGCGCTGTGCGGCGAGCGAGTAGAGGTTGCAGGTGACCTCCGTGAGCGCGCCGGGCTTGTAGCCGAACTGCTGATGCTGGTGGCCGAGTTCGTGGTACATGCCCCAGCCGCCCGTGCGCAGTCCGTTCACGCCCGCGATGTACGTCATCGCGCCGCTCGGGTAGCCCGTGTAGCCGTGCGTCGCGTAGGCGCCGACGCCCGAGGCCACCTTCGTGACGTTCACGAAGTGGTACGGCAGCGGATTGCGGGCGTGGGTGCCGGTGCCGCCGCTCAGTCCGCTGAAGGCCGCATGGGAGGTGAGGAGCTGTTCATAGGTGTCGAGGAGCGATGCGTGGTTCTCGGCGCGGTACTGGAGGGCGGTGGCGCGAGACAGCGTGACGATGGCGTGCGCGGACCGGAGCTGGACGTATCCGGCGGCCGTCGCCGAGTCGAGTTGGGCCTGGAACGCGGCTTCCGTGGTAGAGCCGTGGGTGAAGGTGGGCATCGGCACGGAGCCGGCGCCGATGGTGACCGTGGCGCGCTGGCCGCTGCCGGTCATCGTCAGATGCAGCGGGCCGCCGTACGGGTCCGTGACGGTGTTCGTGCCCGACTTGAGGGCGTAGGAGCGGGGTGCGTTGGGGGTGGCGTAGTAGTCGGGGATGCCGACATGCAGGGTGGGCAGGACGCCGTCCGGGGCGGAGACGGTGACGGTGACGGCGGTGCCGGCGGGTGCGTACGCCGCCGTGGTGAAGAAGTCGCTGGCGCGCTGGGCCGCGCCGAGCCGCAGCCGCTGGGACTCGGCGGAGACACGGGCGGTGAGATTGACGGTGACGGCCGCGCGGGGCTTCGGCCTGGGGCGCGCGGCGGCCAGTGCGGGGGGAGCGGAGGGGAGGAGCAGGGCACCGGTCGCGGCGGCGATGCCGGTGAGCACGGTGCGGCGATGGAGCGGAGTGGATCTCATGGGGCACTCCTTCTGTGGGCTCTGTGGGCTCTGTGGGCTCTCTGGGCTCTTTGGATGGGGTGAGTCTTGGGGGTCAGGCCAGTTCCGCCGTGTGGCTGTGGCCGCGTGAGCCGTCGACGCGGACGGTGAGGAGCGGGCGGCGGCCCGGTGTGACGGTGACGGTGCCGTCGGCGCGCAGCACTTCGCTTACGGGGAAGGGGAGTTCGACGGTGAGGTTCGTCCCGGTGCGGCCCGGATCGGCGACGGCCACCGATATGCCGTCGTCGCGGCGGCGCACGAGTACGGTGCCGGGGCCGGACGCGGTGATGCCCGCCGCCGTGCCGGCCTGCCAGAAGTGCGCGGCGACGAGGCCTTCGCGGCGGGCCTCGACGGCCTGCGCGGTGGCGTCGTTGGCGACGATGCGGACCGGGCGGGAGCGCGACCAGGCGGCGGTGGCGGCGGCGCTCGCGCCGGGGAGGAGGACATAGGCGTACGAGGAATCGGCGGGGGAGGTGCCGTGGTCGAGCCACAGGGTCAGATAGCGGCGGGTGACGGGGGTGGTGCTGCCGCCGGTGTCCGCGCCGGTGTTGATGGCCCGCCAGGTGCCGGTCCGCTCCTCCCGCAGGGCGTGCACGCGGGGGCCCTGCGCACCGGCTCCGGGGGTGTCGGGGAAGACATAGCCGCCGGTGCCTTCCAGATGGGCCCAGTGGGCGTCGGGCAGGGGCGCCGACCAGCCGGTGCGGGAGGGCTGGCGCCGTCCGTCGACCGTGAGGCGGGGCGTGCCCTCGGCGTGCAGACCGCGGTTCTCGACCACCGTCTCGATCGTGCGGCCCTCGCTCGCCGTGATGCCCGAGCCGAGCGCGACCACCGCGTTGTCCAGGAAGAACCAGGCCTTCTTGGCGCGCAGGGTGCTGCCGTCGGCGAGGAGTTCCATCGCCGCGGCGCCGTACCGGCCGTCGAGGACGGCGCCGCCGGCGACGGCGTTCTTCGGGCGGTACGTCCCGGTGCCGCCGCCCGAGCCGATGTCCGAGCGCGGCCGGGTGTCCACGGTGGTGCCGGGCAGGCGGTACGGGTCGACGGTCGGCCAGAAGCCGTCGCCGAACTGGCTCAGGTCGTCGGCGGCGTACAGATAGGCCATGCCGTCACCGGTGTACCAGCCGTGCAGGTTCTCGCCGTTGCCCGCCTCGTACGCGGCGATGCGCTTCGAGGAGAGGGAGAGGGTGAGCGCCCAGGAGGAGCGCCGGTGCACCACACGGTCCATGTCAGCGAACGAGAAGTGGCCGGTGAGACGGTCGGTGGCCGGTGTCCCGGTGTCGTCGAGGACGGCCTTGGCGCGGGCGAGCGCCGGTATGCCGACGAGGCCGAGATAGGGGGTGGCCCTGTTGCGGGTGATCCAGCCCTTGGCGAGGGCGCGCCAGCGCTCGGCGTAGGCGTCGGGGGCGCCGGATGCCAGTTGCAGGATGTGGGAGACGGTCGCCGCGCCGTCCTGGTGGTCCGGCGCCTTCTCGCGGGAGATGGCGCGGCCGCGCAGCGCGTCCATCATCAGACCGTCGAAGAGCACCGGCGAGAAGGTCCGGTCCACCGCGTCGTAGAGGACGGACGTCTTCGGGTCGGTGACCGCCCACTCGGAGTCCGCCAGGAGCGCGATCAGCTGGCCCGCGCTGCCGAGCAGGACGCTGCCGTACGTTCCCGTGTACGCGACGGAGCCGTGCTGCACGAACGACCCGTCCTCGTAGAACCCGTCGCCCGACGTGACGTACGTGAACAGGCTGTTCCTGCCCTTGTCGCGGACGTCGGAAAGACCGTCGCGGGCCAGCTTCAGCGTGGCCGCGTCCCGTGCGAGGAGGCCGCGCAGGGCCACGATGACGGCCTTGTCGGCGCGGTTGGCGCCGGTCTCCGAGAGCGTCGGGGAGTTGGTGCGGCGGTCCGGGTCGGGGCAGAACTTGGCGACCGTGGCGACGTACGCGGAGAGGTCGGCGGCCGGTAGCTGCGCGCGCAGCAGGACGCAGGTGTCCATCAGGGCGCGCGGTGCGCCGATCTCCCAGAACCACCAGTTGCCGGACTCGGGGCGGTCGGGGCGGTAGGCCTCGGCGTGCAGGAAGCGCAGGGCGTCGAGGACGGCCTCCACGACCTCGGCGCTGTCGCCGAGCGAGGTGCCCGGCGTGGCCCAGGCGGTGGTGAGCGTACGGAGGCGGGTGTAGCTCTGGCCGAAGTTGCCCGGATCCTTGGCGGGGGAGAGGTCGGCCCACAGGGCGGTCCGGCCGGCGGAGCGGTCCAACTGCCGCCACCAGCCTGCCGCCTGGGTGTCCAGGGTCTTCAGTGCCGCCGCGAAGTCCGGGTCGGCGGCGTCGAAGGAACCGCCGGTGAGCTGCGCCGCCGCGCGGGTGAGGAGAGTGTCGTACGGGTCTGCGTTCTCTGGGTTCTCTGCGGTCCCTGCGTTCCCTAGGTTCTCTGGGTCTTCTGCGTTCTCCGCGTCGGCGGCCCACGCCGTGCCGCCGGATGTCGGCGCCACGACGAGGGCGGTCGCGGCACTCGCGGCACTCGCGGTGAGGAGCGTGCGGCGGCTGGGACCGGTGGAGCCGGAGCGGGGCGTGCGCATGGGGAACTCCCGTGAGGCGTCGGGGCAGCGGAGTGGGGGAGCGAGGCGCGTGAGCGATTCCGCGACAGCATGTAAGCGGTTGCTATGCGGAGGCAAGAGGGCTCGGCATCTTTCTATGTTCTTTCTGTCCGGGCCCGGCCCGGCCGGGATCCCGAGCGCCTTAACCGGTTACATCGTTTGGTCCGCCGGGCGAGCCCGACGGGCCACCGAATCCCGCACCACGATGTGCGTCCCCAGCCTCAGACCGCCCTCCGGCGGCGCCTGCCACGCCTCGCTCTCCGCGTCGGGCACCGCGAGCCGCACCGCCTGCCGGCCCATCTCCTCCAGCGGGACGTGCACGGTGGTCAGGCGCGGTCGCAGCATCTGGGCCGCGGGGACATCGTCGTACCCCACCAGGGACACGTCGTCGGGGACCCGCAGGCCCGCCTCCTCCAGAGCCTGCAGCGCACCGATCGCCACCATGTCGTTCGCGGCGAAGACCGCGCTGAACATGAGCCCGGACGCGAGCAGTTCGGCCAGCCTGCGGTGGCCGAAGGCCGGGCTGAACGCGCCGGTGTGCACCAGCTCGGGCGCGGGCGTCACGCCGCGCAGTTCCAGGGCCCTGCGGTGGCCCGCGAGGCGGTCGTGGGTGGTGGAGAGTTCGGGCGGGCCGCCCAGGTAGAGGATGCGCTCGTGGCCCTGCGTGAGGAGATGGTCGGTGAGGGCGAAGGCGCCGCCCTCGTTGTCGTACTCCACGGAGCGGGTCGGCACGTCGCGGCCCACCGACGGCCTGCCGCACAGCACCAGCCGCGCCCCGCCCGCGTGCAGGTCCCGTGCCCTGCGGGCGACTTCACGGGCGTACGCGCGATCCGAGTGCGCGCCGCCGACCAGGACCACCGCGTCCGCCCGCTGCTCGTGCAGCAGGTCGACGAAGGCCAGCTCGCGCCGGGGGTCGCCGTGGGTGCAGCAGACCATGCAGAGCCGTCCGGCCTCCGACGCCGCACGCTCGACGCCGCGCGCGATATGGGCGAAGAACGGGTCCACGACGTCCTGCACGATGATGCCGACGGTCCGGCTGGAGGTCCCGGCGAGCGCCCGCGCATGGGCGTTCACGACATAGCCGAGTTCCCGGACGGCCGCCTCGACACGCTCCCGAGTGGCCCGCGCGACCGGGTAGTTGCCGTTCAGGACGCGCGAAACGGTGGCCGACGAGACCTCCGCGCGCCGCGCCACATCGATGACCGTCGCCCGTCGCGGCACTGGCCGCCCCCTCCCGAAGCCGTAAGCGGTGCTCAGACAGTAAGCGTGTACTGGCAGGCGTCGGCGTGCCAGAGGGTTGGCGAAGTTTTGTCCAAGTGCACGGCCGGTCGAGGGTGTTGACGCTGACGGTAAGCGATTACTACGTTGCGGCCCCATGGCTGAGAACAGGACCCGAACCGTACGTGTTCGCAGTACCCGGACCATCCGTGCTCGCAGTGCCCGGACCATGCGTGCCGCGACGGCGACCGCGGCCGTGGCCGCCTCCCTCGCGCTCGCCCTCCCCGCTCATGCCGCGCCCTTCGACCCGACCCCGGGCTCGGACGGACTCGGCGACCCGCTGTTCCCGACGCTGGGCAACGGCGGCTACGACGTACGCCATTACGACCTCTCCTTCGACTTCACGCCGGTGACGTACGACTTCACCGGCACCATGAAGATCAAGGCGAGAGCCACCCAGGACCTGTCGACCTTCAATCTCGACGTCGACTCGCTGGCCATCGATGCGATCAAGGTCGATGGAGAGAAGGCCACCTGGTCCATCGGCCCCGGCCAGTCCGGGCAGGAGCTCACCGTCACCCCGGCGCGGGCGCTGCGCGACGAAGCAGCCTTCGACGTCGAGCTGACCTATCACGGCAACGGCAGGACCAAGCCGGTCGGCGCACCCGGCTGGCGCTACATGTCCGACGGCGGATTCGCCTCCGCCGCCCAGGCCTCCCGCGCCGACACCTTCGCCCCGGTCAACGACCACCCCTCCGACAAGGCCACCTGGTCCTTCCACCTCACCGCGCCGGACGGCTGGACGCCCGGCGCCAACGGCAACCTCACCGGGACCCGCGACGCCGGCGCCAAGAAGATCTGGGACTTCTCCCTCAAGTCCCCCATGGCGCCCGAACTGCTCGGCATCTCCGTCAACAAGCAGACCTATGTGTACGGGCGTGGCCCGCACGGAGTGAAGCTGCGCCACCTCATCCCCGAGGACCAGCAGGCCAAGTACCGGCCCATCGCCGAGGAGACCGGCGGGCAGCTCGACTGGCTGGAGAAGACCCTCGGGGTGCGCTACCCCTTCGACACCTACGGCGTGCAGATCGTCCGGGACGGCTACAGCGACGCGTTGGAAAACCAGACCCTGTCGCTCTTCGGCCCTTCGTGGTTCGACCGCCCCACCTACTCCACCACCATGATCCACGAGCTGACCCACCAGTGGTTCGGCGACTCCGTCACCCCTTCCACCTGGCAGGACGCCTGGATGAACGAGGGGCCCGCCGTCTACTACGCGGCCGTCTGGGCGGACCAGAAGGGCTTCCAGCCCATCGAGGAGAAGATGAAGACCGCGTACGCCAAACTCGACGCGGTCCGCAAGACCGACGGCCCGCCCGGAAAGCCCACCGGGCTCGGCGGCTTCAACATCTACGACGGCGCCGCCGTCACCCTCTACGCCCTCAACCAGCAGGTGGGCCAGGAGCGGTTCGAGGCCGTCATGAAGTCCTGGCTGACCAAGCACCGGCACGGCAACGCCTCCACGCAGGACTTCATCGACAACGCCGTCAAGGTCACCGGGGACGAATCGGTCGGCACGTTCCTGGACCACTGGCTGTTCGACCTCGACAACCCGCCGATGCCGGGCCACCCGGACTGGGAGGCCGCGAAGTGAGGCGCCCACGCATCGCCGCCGCGGCCCTCGCGGTCGCCGCCATCGGTGCCGTCATCGCCCCGCAGAGCGCCCAGGCGGCCCAGGCCGACCAGGCCGCTCGGGCCGCCCAGGGCCCCAAGGTCCTGCACGCGGCACCGAAAGGCTCCGGTGCGGACTGCACCGCCACCCGACCCTGCACCCCGCAAGCCGCCCGCGACGCCGCACGTGACGTCGGCGGTCAGGACGTACGCATCGAACTCGCCGACGGCACCTACGAGTTGAGCGAGCCGCTGAAGCTGGGCGCCCAGGACTCCGGGCGCGACGGGCACACCGTCACCTGGACCGCCGCGCGCGGCGCCGAGCCGGTCCTGTCCGGCGGGCGGACGCTCAAGGGCTGGTCCCGGGCCGACGACGGCACCTGGACCGCCGAGGTCCCCGAAGGGATCACGCCGCGCCAGCTCTTCGTGGACGGCGAACGGGCGGTACGCGCGCGTGGCGCCGCCTGCGCAGCCGGCACCTGTGACGCCACCAAGACCGGCATGACGGGCGCCGAGGCCACCGGAATCACCACATGGCGGCGCCCCACCGGCGCCGAGGCCGTCGTCAAGGTCCGCTGGCGCAACTACCACTGCCGCATCGCCTCCGTGACGGGCGATCAGCTCACCTTCGCCCAGCCCTGCTGGACCAACTCCGCGAGCGGCACCAACCGCACGGGCCCGGCCTGGGACTCCACCACCGTCGACTCGTCGCGCTACTCCGGAGTGGCCTTCTTCGAGAACGCCCGCGAACTCCTCGACAAGCCCGGCGAGTTCGTCTGGGACGCCGAGGACCGCACCGTGACCTATCTGCCGCGCGCGGGCGAGGACATGCGGCACGCGCGCGTGCTCACTCCCGTGACCGAGCGGCTCATGGTCGTCGACGGCGCGCACGACCTGCGCATCGAGGGTATCGGCTTCGCGTACGCCGCCTACGGCCAGCCCTCCACCGACGAGGGGTACGCGGGTACACAGGCGGGCCTCACCCTCACGGGCGCCACCGGCCCCGTCGACCACGCGGGCCGCCACTACACCAAGCCGAGCGCGGCCCTCACGGTGCGCGGCGGTCGCCATGTCGCCGTCAGGGCCGCGGAGTTCACGCATCTGGGCGGCGCCGGAGTCATCTTCGAGTCCGGCACCAAGGACTCCTCGGTCACCCGCTCCCGCTTTACCGATCTGTCGTCCGGCGCCGCGTACATCGGCGACACCGAGCCCAGCCCGGCCGCCGGCCTCGCGGGCGAGCGGAACACCGTCGCGTACAACACGATCCGCCGCGTCGGCGTCGAGTACACGGACGCCGTGGGCATCTGGGCCGGCTACGAGGCCGGTCTTACCGTCGACCACAACACCCTCCAGGACCTGCCCTACTCCGGAATCTCCGTCGGCTGGGGCTGGAACCAGCCCGAGGCCCAGAAGTCCGTCCTGCGCGACAACCGGATCACGGACAACCGGATCACCGACGTGATGCGCGTCGAGCACGCCCAGCATGACGGCGGCGCCATCTACACCCAGGGCGCCCAGCCCGGCACGGTCGTCTCCGGCAACTACATCAACCGCTCCGCCTACGGGAACACCGAGCGCGACGGCAACGGCATCTACCTCGACGAGCAGTCCTCGCACATCAGGGTCGAGGGCAACGTCATCACGCGCATCGGCTACAAGTGGGTCTCCAACTGGGCCGATTACGGCATCCAGAACCTCGCCACCGGCAACTGGACCGACACCGACGCCCCGGCCCTCACCGGCACAGGTTCGACGATGAAGGACAACCACACGAAGCTCGACCGGCTGCCCGCCGAAGCACTCGCAGTGGCCGCCCGCGCGGGCGCGAACGGGGCCCCCGCCGAACAGCTCCGCCCCGACCTCGCGCGCACCGGCACCGCCTCCCAGTCCTCCACGGACGGCACGGCCCAGGCGGCGTACGCGACCGACGGCGACACCTCCACCGACACCCGCACGCTCGCCGAGGCGGGCGCCTGGTGGCAGGTCGACCTCGGTGACGTACGGCGCGTCGGGCAGGTCGAGGTCTGGAACAACACCTCCATGACCACGGCCGACTTCGACGTCCAGCTCTCCAGGACGGCCGACTTCGCCGACGCCAGGACCCTCCACGTCGACGGTCGGGCCTTGCGGCCCACACTCCTCGACACGGAAGCGGAAGCCAGATACATAAGGATCAAGCTCACCGGCACGGGACGCGTGGCGCTCGCGCACGTACTCGTGCACCCTGCACGTACATAGGCAACACCCGCACCCGCACAGGTATTTGTACGGAAAGGCACACCATGACCGACCTCCGTCTCGGCGTCCTCGGATACGGCTTGCGCGGTTCGCTCGCCCGCACCGCCCACCGGCCAGGAGCGGGCTCCCGCGTCACCGCGCTCGCGGACCACGACGACACCGCACGGACGGAGGCGGCCGTGGCCTTCCCGGACGCCCGGATATCCACCGACCACCGCAAGGTCGTCGAGGACCCCGACGTCGACGCGGTCGTCGTCCTCACCCCCGACCACACCCACGCGCAACTCGCCTGCGAAGCCCTGCGCCAGAAGAAGCCCGTCTTCGTGGAGAAGCCCCTGGAGATCGGCATCGAGGCCTGCGACGAGATCCTGCGCACCGCCCACGAGACCGGAACACGCCTCTACGTAGGCCACAACATGCGCCACATGCCGGTCGTCAGGCTGATGCGCGACATCATCGAGCGCGGCGAGATCGGCGAGGTCAAGACGGTCTGGGTACGCCATTTCGTCGCCTACGGAGGCGACTGGTACTTCAAGGACTGGCACGCCGAACGGAGGCACACCACCGGCCTGTTGCTCCAGAAGGCCGCCCACGACATCGACGTACTGCACTGGCTCGCCAGCGGCTACGCCCGCCGGGTGCAGGCGCTCGGCGACCTCATGGTCTACGGAGACAACCCGCACCGCCGCGCGCCGGGCGAGCCGAAGAGCGACGACTGGTACACCAAGGACGGCCACTGGCCGCCGCACACCCAGCGCGACCTCAACCCCGTCATCGACGTCGAGGACGTCTCCCTGGTCAACATGCGCCTGGACAACGGGGTGTTGGCCTCCTACCAGCAGTGCCACTTCACCCCCGACTACTGGCGCAACTACACCGTCATCGGCGACGCGGGCCGCCTGGAGAACTTCGGCGACGGACCCGGCGGCGTGGTGAAGGTCTGGAACTCCCGCCGGTCCGGCTACCGCGGTGAGGCCGACGCCGAGTACCCGGTGCCGGACGCCCAGGACGAGGGCGGCCACGGCGGCTCCGACCCGCTGCTCATCGACGAGTTCGTCCGCTTCGTACGCGAAGGAGGCCGCACCGACACCTCGCCGGTGGCCGCCCGGATGGCCGTCGCGGCGGGTGTGCGCGCCACGCAGTCGCTGCGGGACGGCGGCACACCGCGCGAGGTGCCGCCGCTCGACCCCGAGCTGATCGCCTACTTCGAGCGCGGCCAGGAGCGGTGAGGGGACGGGCCTGCGAGAACGGGACTGAGTGCACGGGCCTGAGTGAACGGGCCTGCGACCTCGGGCCTGGGACCTCGGGCCTGAAGGAAAGCTGCGGCGGCGCTTAAGAAATCCTCGATGGACCAGGGCGCCGCCGTACGGAAGATTCCTGTGTCGTCGGGGGAAGTAGCGACGTACGACAGGAGCCGTGGCGTTGAAGGCGCTGGTCAAGGAGAAGGCGGAGCCGGGACTCCGGCTGATGGACGTACCGGAGCCGGTCATCGGTCACGGCGACGTCCTGATCAAGGTGCTGCGCACCGGGATCTGCGGGACGGATCTGCACATCCGTGACTGGGACGGCTGGGCGCAGGGCGCCGTCACGGCGCCGCTGGTCGTCGGGCACGAGTTCGTCGGCGAGGTCGTCGAGACCGGCCGTGACGTCGTCGACATCAAGGCCGGCGACCTGGTCAGCGGCGAGGGCCACCTGGTCTGCGGAAAGTGCCGCAACTGCCAGGCGGGCCGGCGTCACCTGTGCCGGGCGACGGTCGGACTCGGCGTCGGCAGGGACGGGGCGTTCGCGGAGTACGTCGCGCTGCCCGCGAGCAATGTGTGGGTGCACCGCGTCCCCGTCGACCTCGACGTCGCGGCGATCTTCGACCCGTTCGGCAACGCGGTGCACACCGCGCTGTCCTTCCCGCTGGTCGGCGAGGACGTGCTGATCACCGGCGCGGGCCCGATCGGCCTGATGGCCGCGGCCGTGGCCCGGCACGCGGGCGCCCGCAACGTCGTCATCACCGACGTCAGCGAGGAGCGCCTCGACCTGGCCCGCAAGGTCGGCGCGAGCCTGGCCCTGAACGTCTCCGAGGCCACCATCGCCGACGGCCAGCGCGAACTCGGCCTGCGCGAGGGCTTCGACGTCGGCCTGGAGATGTCCGGCAACCCCGTCGCGATGCGCGACATGCTCGCCAACATGACGCACGGCGGGAAGATCGCCATGCTCGGTCTGCCGTCCGACGAGTTCGCCGTCGACTGGTCCCGGATCGTCACCTCGATGATCACGATCAAGGGCATCTACGGCCGGGAGATGTTCGAGACCTGGTACTCCATGTCGGTGCTGCTCGAAGGCGGCCTCGACCTGGCCCCCGTGATCACGGGACGCTACGGACACCGCGACTTCGAGGCGGCCTTCGACGACGCGGCGAGCGGCCGCGGCGGCAAGGTCATCCTCGACTGGACCTCCTGAACCGACGTCCTGCCCCGACCTCCTGACCGACCTCTTCTTTAAAGGAAGTCACCATGTTCGACTCCGTACGCGACGATCTCCAGGCCACCCTCGACGAGATCGCCGCCGCGGGACTGCACAAGCCCGAGCGCGTCATCGGCACCCCGCAGTCCGCCACCGTCGCCGTCACGGCGGGGGGCCGCCCCGGTGACGTACTGAACTTCTGCGCGAACAACTACCTCGGTCTCGCCGACCACCCCGAGGTCGTCGCCGCCGCCCACCAGGCGCTCGACCGCTGGGGCTACGGCATGGCCTCGGTCCGCTTCATCTGCGGCACGCAGGAGGTGCACAAGGAGCTGGAGGGGCGCCTCTCCGCGTTCCTCGGCCAGGAGGACACGATCCTCTACTCCTCCTGCTTCGACGCGAACGGCGGCGTCTTCGAGACGCTGCTCGGCGCGGAGGACGCGGTCATCTCCGACGCGCTCAACCACGCGTCGATCATCGACGGCATCCGGCTGTCGAAGGCCCGCCGCTTCCGGTACGCCAACCGTGACATGGCCGACCTGGAGCAGCAGCTGAAGGAGGCCGCCGGAGGCGGCGCCCGCCGCAAGCTCATCGTCACCGACGGCGTCTTCTCCATGGACGGGTACGTCGCCCCGCTCCGGGAGATCTGCGACCTCGCCGAGCGCTACGACGCGATGGTGATGGTCGACGACTCGCACGCCGTCGGCTTCGTCGGCCCCGGCGGCCGCGGCACCCCCGAACTGCACGGCGTCATGGACCGCGTCGACATCATCACGGGTACGTTGGGCAAGGCGCTCGGCGGTGCCTCGGGCGGCTACGTCGCGGCCCGCGCGGAGATCGTCGCGCTGCTGCGCCAGCGCTCGCGCCCGTACCTCTTCTCGAACACGCTCGCCCCGGTGATCGCCGCGGCCTCCCTGAAGGTCCTCGACCTCCTGGAGTCCGCGGGCGACCTGCGCGAGCGGCTCGCCGAGAACACCGCGCTGTTCCGCTCCCGGATGACCGAGGAGGGCTTCGACATCCTCCCGGGCGACCACGCGATCGCCCCGGTCATGATCGGCGACGCCTCGGTGGCGGGCCGGATGGCCGAGCTGCTCCTGGAGCGCGGCGTGTACGTGATCGGCTTCTCCTACCCGGTGGTGCCGCAGGGCGCGGCCCGTATCCGCGTGCAGCTGTCGGCCGCGCACTCCACACAGGACGTGAACCGCGCGGTGGACGCGTTCGTGGCGGCCCGCGCGGAGCTGGACGCCGCGGGTGCCTAGGGCCGCCAGCGGGGCCCTTGGTGTCACAGGGGCGGCCGGTTTGGGAGAATTGGCCGCATGATCGAAGCGCGGCGGCTGCACATCCTCCGTGCGGTGGCCGACCACCGCACCGTGACGGCCGCTGCCGCCGCGCTCTACCTCACCCCGTCCGCGGTCTCCCAGCAGCTGACCGCCCTGGAGCAGGAGACGGGTCACCGCCTCGTCGAGCGGGGCGCGCGCGGGGTGAGCCTCACGCCCGCCGGCGAGATCCTGCTCGCCCACACGAACGCGGTCCTCGCCCAGCTGGAGCGGGCCGAGGCGGAGCTCGCCGCGTACAGCTCGGGAGCGGCGGGCACGGTGACCGTGGCGTCCTTCGCCACCGGCATCGGCCTGGTCGTCGGCCCCGCCCTCGCCCGCCTCGCCACGTCGGCGCCCGGCATAAGGGTGCGGGTCCAGGACGCCGAGGGCGACGCGAGCCTGCCGATGGTGCTCGACCGGCAGGTGGATGTCGCGGTGGCCGTCGAGTACCGCGGCGCACCCGGCGCCGACGACCCCCGGCTCACCCGCGTCCCCCTCTACGCCGAGCCCTTCGACGCGGTGCTCCCGGTGACGCACCGCCTCGCGGACGCCGAGCGGGTGCCGCTCGCGGAGCTGGCCAAGGACGCGTGGATCGGCCCCTTCGCCGGGAACCCCTGCCATGACGTGGTGATCCTCGCCTGCGAGGCGGCGGGCTTCCAGCCGCTCCTCGAACACTGGTCGGACGACTTCCGCGCGGTCGTCGCCCTCGCCTCGGCGGGCGTGGGCGTCGCCCTCGTGCCGCGCTCCGCGCTGCGGGGCATGGACCTCTCCGGCGTCGTGATCCGCCCGGTGGACGGCGTGGCCCCCACCCGCCGGGTCTTCGCGGCGGTGCGGTGCGGGGCGGAGGAGCATCCGCTGATCCGTCCGGTCCTTGACGCCTTGGGGGAGGCGGCGGGGTAGGACCTGGTCGGTGCCTGCCCTCTTGGAGTATCGGCAAGCGCTCTGTCACCGATCCCGCCGGCTTGTGCCGTGCGGGTCCGTGACGAACCGGGCGACTCGTTCGCGCACGCCGAGTTCGCCGAGGCCTGGAGCCTCGAGGCCTGGAGCCGGATAATCCCGTGTTCGATGCCCTGGAGCTGTCCGGGTTCCGCACGCGCCTGGTCGGTCGAGCGCCTCGATGACTGATGGAACGGCCACCCGCTCGACCGCACCCGTGTCAGCCACCTTGCCCGACTCGACGGCTTCGACGGCCTCGACGGCTTCGACGGCTTCGACGGCTTCGACGGCCTCAACGGCTTCGACGGCGAAGCGCGTGGTGTGGAGTTCGACGCCGGGGCCCGGCAAGGAGAGGGAACCGCTTCGGCGCGATCGGCGAAGGACAGGTGAAAGCCCAAGTATTCGAGCATCGTCCCCTGGACGAGAGGAGCCCCGATGACCGTCGGACCAGGCGTCGGCATCGACACCGCGCGTGCCGATGCGGAGAGCGACGCCTCAGTGATCGCGCGGTCCCGGGATGAGCCAGAGGCGTTCGCCGCGCTCTTCGACCGGCACGCCGACGCCGTGCACCGCTATGTGGCCCGCCGCCTCGGCGGCGAGGTCGCCGATGACCTCGTGGCGGAGACCTTCACCGCCGCATTCCAGCAGCGGCATCGCTACGACCCGGCCCGCGGCGCGGGCACCGACGCCCGGCCCTGGCTGTTCGGCATAGCGACCAACTTGGTCGGCCGGCACCGGCGGGCCGAGGCCCGCCGGTTCAAGGCCATGGCCCGGGTCCCGGCCCCCGCCGACCACGACGAGCCGCTGGCCGACCGGGCCGCGGACCGGGTGGTGGCGGGGGCCGTACGCCGCGAGCTGGCGGCGGCGCTGGCCGCGCTGCCCGCTCGGCACCGGGACGTGCTGCTGCTGGTGGCCTGGGGGGATCTCGGCTACGGGGAGGCGGCCCAGGCCCTCGGTATCCCCGTGGGCACGGTCAGATCACGGCTGCACCGAGCTCGCAGCAAGCTGCGCGAAGCACTGGGCGGATCCAATCCGACGGCACTGCGAGAGGTATCCGACCATGAGTGACGAACTCGAACTCTTGAGGGAGTGGGACGCGGACGCGGCCCCGCTCACCGGTCCGGCCCGGGACCGGGCCCGGCACCGGCTGCTCAACGCGATGGCCCACGAGGACCAGCGCACCGGTACCGGCACCGGCCCCAGCCGCCGCCATGCACTGCGCCTCGCGGCGGCCGCAGCGGTCGCCACGGCGGTCACGGGGACGGCGGTGCTGATCGGCACGGACGGCTCCGGCGAGGGCGGCACACCGGGCACGAGCACCCCGCGGGTGGAGAACGCCGCCGCGACGGTGCTGAACGGGGCGGCGGAGTGGGAGCGCGAGCAGGAGAAGGAGCCGGTGGCGCCGCGCGACGACCAGTTCATCTACTCGAAGCGGATCATCAAGGAGACGGAGCAGAAGACCGGCAAGGTCAAGAGCTACACCGACGAGATGTGGGACTCGGTGGACGTCTCCAAGCGCTCCTTGTCCATGGAACTGGGCCGCGAGATGTGGGAGGAGCCCGCGGGGAAGGGCGGCGGGGTGTGGCCGCCCCGGAAGTGGAGCGAGCTGAAGAAGCTGCCCCAGGACCCGGAGAAGCTCATCTTGGCCATCCTCTCCTCAGGCTCCCGCAGCGGGTCCGACGACCGGTCGATCAGCGATCTCGACAAGCCCGATCGGTACGAGGCCTACTGGCTGCTCGGCGAGCTCCTGAAGAACCCGGTGCTGCCCCAGGGACTGCGCCCCGCGGCGTACGAGGCGCTGGCCGTCGTGCCCGGCGTCAAGACCATCCCGGGAGTGAAGGACTCCGCCGGGCGGACCGGGGTGGGGATCGCCCATACCGGGCGTGGGTCCTACAAGAGCAAGTACCTGATCTTCGACCCGGAGTCGTATGAATTCCTGGGCTTCCGTGACGAGCGGATCTCGGCTGACGGGAAGAAGAAGTACGTCCAGCTGTCGCACGTAGTGGACTGGGGGATCGTCGACCGGGTGAGGCAGCGCCCGTAGGCCGCCGTCCCGCGGCCGGGACCCGCAGGGCCGCCGACACCGGCAGATGGTCGTCGGCGGCCCTGAGGTCTGCCTCCGGGAGGTCAGTTGGGGTGCCACAGCCGAAGAGCTGGCCACGCGAAGGCCCCGCCGCACGTCAAGACCCCCTCTTCGGGGATCTGCGCGCAAGGCCGCCGGACACCGGCTCGGCGCCGAGGCCGTCTCCGTCGCCGTCCATGTGCCGCAGCACCCAGTCGTCGAGGTCGCGGGCGGCTTCTTGCGGGGCTTCGGCCAGGTACGCCGACCACCAGCTCGCCGCGCCGCGGGCGCAGTCGGAATCCTGCCGGAAGAGATCCTCGGCCGGCGCGAATCGCACACGGGCGCTCTGCGCCGACACGCCCAGGACATCCCCGACGAGCTGCCAGCTCGCGCCGCCGACCCGCTCGAAGACCGCGGCGTCTTCCAGCAACTGCCGGGCGGACCTGAGCAGTTGGGCCGCTTCGGCCAGTACGGCACCGGGGGAGTGGACGGTCCCGTCCGGACACAGCTCGTGCGCGCCGACCGGGACGGCGGTGCGCGCGAGGTCGGCCAACTCGTAGGCCGCGTACGCCGCAACGAGCCGGGCCCGAGCCGTGCGGGCGTACGAAGCGGCGGATCCGGATGCGTCTTCCCTCATGTTCGCTCCGCCCTCAGCCGCGCAGGAAATACAGGACCGTCATCGTCACGGCGACGGTCAGGATGATGCCCCGCAGCAGCCGCGCGGAGAGCCGGCGTGCGAGGTGGGCGCCGGTGAAGCCGCCGGCCACCGCGCCCACCAGCATGGCCGTGAGCACCAGCGGGGCGTTCAGCGCGTCCGAGGCGACCAGGAACAGCGCCGTCGCGCTGAGATTGATCGCCGCGATCTGCGCGACCCGCATCGGATTGCCGGTCGCCGTGTCGAGTCCGAGGCCGATGCTCCACACGGCCAGCATCACGATGCCTACGGCTCCGCCGAAGTATCCGCCGTACAGCGCGAGCAGGAACTGGCCGATCAGGACGGCGCGGGAGCCCATGCCCACCGGGCGGCCGAGCGCGCTGGTCAGCGCCCGCGACAAGGGCCGCCCGAAGGCGAGGACCAGCGTGGCGAAGGCCAGCAGCCAGGGCACCGCCGCGTCGAACGAGGCCGCGGGCAGGGTCAGCAGCAGGACGGCGCCGAGCGCGCCGCCCACCGCGCTGACAGTGGTCAGGGCACGCGTCGACGCCGGGCCCACCGGGGCCATTTCGCGCCGGTAGACCCATCCGCTGACCACGGCGCCGGGGACCAGGGCGATGGTCGACGACGCGTTCGCCGTGACCGGGGGCAGGCCGACGGCGACCAGGGCGGGCAGCGCCACGAAAGTGCCGCCGCCACCGACGGAGTTCAGCGCTCCGGCGGCGACACCGGCTGCGAGGACGAGCAGTATCTCGGACATCCGGACGAGCATCGCCCGGTGACGGCCCGCTCCACAATGCGTAATCGGTGTACCCAGCCTAAGGCTGGAACAGAGGCTGACCGGCGCCTATGCTGCGCCAGATGCGCTACGACCTCGACGATCTTCGGCTGTTCCTCGCCATCGTGGCCGAGGGTTCGATCACTGCGGGCGCCCGCCGGACGCATCTGAGCCTGCCGTCGGCCAGCGCCCGCGTCCGCTCGCTGGAGCACCAGGCAGGCGTGGAGCTGCTGATCCGGGGCCGCCGCGGCGTGCGGCCCACCCCGGCGGGCACGACGCTGGCCCGCCATGCGCGCGAGGTCATCGCCCAGACCGTGCGTCTGGAGAGCGCCGTCGCGGGTTACACCACGCCGCCGACGGCTCCGCTGACTTTGCTGGCCGGCGGTTCCGCGATGCACCGGCTTGTGCCGCGGGCGCTGATCTCGTTCCTCAGGGCGCACCCGGACGTCGACGTCGAGGTCTCCGAGCGGCGCACCCCGCAGACGGTGCGTAAGCTCGCGAACGGCGAGGCGGAGCTGGGGGTCGTGGTCGACGACGAGGCGCGCGACCGGGGCCTGGAGATGGAACCGCTCGGCGACGACTCCCTCGTCGTCATCGGCCAGGCAGGCGGGGTCCTCGCCGGGCGGACCGCGCTCACCTACAGCGAGGCCGCCGAGCACCCGCTGGTCGGCGTCGACGCCGACTCCTCGCTGGGGCGCTGGATCGAGAAGCACCTTCCGGCGCACGCACCGGTCGCCCGGCACCGCACCAGCGTCGCCCACCTCAACGTGGTCGTCTCCCTCGCGGCGGCCGGAGTCGGCCTCGCGGTCGTACCCCGCCGCGCGATCGACCCCAGCCAGCCCCTGGACGTATGCGAACTCCAGGACCCCTGGGCCCGCCGCCAACTCCTGCTGGCCTGGGGCGTGAAGGACGGTCCGGCGTCGGCGGCGGCGCAGGCGATGGCCGAGCATCTGCGGGCGGCGGCGGGGGAATGGGGGTGAGACGGACCGTCTCATGCGCGGGTGCGTGGTGGCTGTTCGCGCCCCCGCGGCGGAGCCGCGGATGCCGCAGCCCCGTGCCCCTTCGGGGCGCTGCCCGTACTGGCCCGCAACACCACCTCCCCCCGCACCCGCTCCACCCGCGACCGAACCCCCCGCTCCCGCAACGCCAGCGCCATCACGTCCCGCCCCATCCGCGTCAGCGGCAGCGCCACCGTGGTGAGCGGCGGGGCCAGTTCCGCGACCAGGGGGATGTCGTCGAAGCCCGCGAGGGAGATGTCCTCGGGGACCCGCAGGCCCCGCTCGCGCAGTGCGCCGAGCGCCCCCACCGCCATCACGTCGGTCACCGCGAAGACGCACGTCGGGCGCTGCCCGCCGGCCAGCAGTTCGACCGCCGCCGCGTGACCGCCCGCCCGGGTGAACGCGCCCTCCACGACCCGCTCGGGCGGTAGCCCGACCCCCGCTTCGGCCAGCGCGTCGCGGAACCCGGCAAGGCGGTCCGCGACCGTGGTGAGCCGCTCGGGACCGGTCAGTACGGCGAACTCCCGGTGGCCCAGCGAGAGCAGCGCCCGCGCGAGGTCCGCCGCGCCCTCCCGGTTCTCCGGCTGCACCGTGTCGACACGCAGCCCCCGGTGCCGGCTGACGACGGCGACCCGGCCGCCGTCCCGCATATAGGGGGCAAGCTCCGACTCCAACGACCGCTCCCAGGAAGGGTCCTGGAAGCCGGAGCCGATCAGCAGGATCGCGCGGGCCCGCTGCGCCCGCAGCATCGACACGTACGCGATCTCCTGGGCCGGGGCGCGGAACGTGCTGGCGAGCATCACCAGGATCCCCTGCTCGGCGGCGGCCGCCATCACTCCGCTCGCGATCGCCGCGAAGTAGGGGTCGCCGACGTCGTGGCAGATCACGCCGACCGTGTTGTTGGAGGCGCTGGCGAGCGCCTGCGCATGGGCGTTGGGGATGTAGCCCAGCTGCTCCGCCGCGTCGAGCACCCGGCGCCGCAGGTCGTCGCGCACCCGCGTCGTGCCGTTCAGGGCGCGTGACGCGGTGGCGGGCGAGACCCCCGCGGTGCGGGCCACCGCGTGCAGGGTGACATGGACTCCGTGTTCCCGATCGCGCACCGCGCCCCCTCGCCTCGCACCGCGAAACTTCGAGCCGACCTCTTGACCCTGCGCCGAGCCAGTCATTAGCGTGGCTGACACCTTATCAGAAAGCGCTTTCTGAAAGCGTTTTCCGCACCATCGGACCGGCCGATCGCAGCGCCGTCCGAAGCTCCGCGACTGCCTCCGAAGTTCGCCGAATGCCAGGGGAGTTCACCGTGAGCCAGAGCGCACTGCAGGCAACGCCCGCCAAGGCGGCGGGCGTTGCCGAGCGCAGCCGCCCCACGCTTCGGCAGCGCACCGCCGAGGCCGCCGAGAAGAGCTGGCGCCCGCTCGCCCTGCTGCTCGTCTGCTTCGGCGTCTGGTGGTTCATCGCCGCCACCGCGATGGTCGAGGCCTACCTCGTACCCTCGCCGGGCGCCACGCTCGACGTCCTCGTCGACAAGGGCGACTATCTCTGGCAGCACACCTGGGTCACCACGTACGAGACCCTGCTCGGTTTCGCCATCGCCGTCGGAGTCGGCATCCTCTCCGCCGTCGTCATGGTCTACTCGACGACCGTCGAGAAGACCCTCTATCCGATCCTGCTCTTCGCCCAGGTCGTGCCGAAGATCGCGATCGCCCCGCTGTTCGTGGTCTGGCTGGGCTTCGGCATCGCCCCGAAGATCCTGATCGCCGTGCTCATCGCCTTCTTCCCCGTCGTCATCTCGATGGTGACCGGACTCAAGGCCGTCGACCCGGAGATGCTCCAGCTCTCCGCCACCATGGGCGCCCGGCCCTGGCAGACCTTCCTCAAGATCCGCTTCCCGGCGTCGCTGCCGCATCTGTTCTCGGGCCTGAAGGTGGCCGTCACGCTCGCCGTCACCGGAGCCGTCGTCGGCGAGTTCGTCGGCGCCAACGAAGGCCTCGGCTATGTGATCCTCCAGGCCAACGGCAACCTCGACACCCCGATGCTCTTCGCGGGCCTCCTCGTCATGTCACTGATCGGCGTCGTCCTCTTCGTGCTCGTCGAGATCGCCGAGAAGCTGCTGCTCCCGTGGCACGCGAGCCGCAGGGACGTGGCCGCCACCACGTACTGACGGCAACACCTCCCCCCCCAGCCATGATCCCCGTACGCGAGAAGGGCCGTCCCATGCACGCGCGCAGACTGCTCACCGGCCTCGTCCCCCTGGCGCTCGTCGCGGTGACCGCGACGGCCTGCGGCGGTGACGACGACAAGACGAGCACCAGTGACTCCGGCAAGAAGCTCGACAAGGTGACGCTGACCCTCAACTGGTATCCGTACGGCGAACACGCGCCGTTCTACTACGGCGCGAAGCAGAAGATCTTCGAGAAGCACGGCATCGACCTGGAGATCAGGGCGGGCCAGGGCTCACAGAAGACCGTGCAGGCCACCGGCGCGGGGCAGACCGACTTCGGCTGGGCCGACACCCCCGCCGTGCTCGCGGGCGTCGACCAGGGCGTGAAGGTGAAGAGCCTCGGGGTCTTCCTGCAGACCACTCCTGCCTCCGTGCAGTCCTTCGCGGCGCAGGGCGTCAAGTCGCCCGCCGACCTCAAGGGCAAGACCATCGCGGGCACGGCCGGCGACGCGCTCACCAAGACCTTCCCGATCTTCCTGCAGAAGAACGGCATGGAGGTCTCCGACGTCAAGGTCCAGAACACCGACCCGGCGGGCAAGATCGCCGCCGTGATCTCCGGCAAGACGGACGCGCTGCTCGGCTACGCCAGCGACCAGGGGCCCACCATGCAGAACAAGGCGAAGAAGGACGTCTCGTATCTGCGCTTCTCCGAGAACGGCCTGAACTTCTACTCCAACGGCCTGATCGCCGGCGCCAAGGTCCTTGAGGGCAGGGGCGATCTGGCCAAGCGCATGACCGCCGCCGTCAGCGAGTCGTGGGCCGCCGCCGAGAAGAACCCGGAGCCCGCGGTCGCCGCCATGGAGGGCGCCTCCGAGCAACTGCCCCCGGAATCCGTGCTGTCCGAGCAGTTCAAGACCACGCTGACACTGCTGCACACCGACGCCACAGAGGGGAAGGCGCCGGGAGCCAACACCGAGAAGGACTGGCAGCAGACCATCGACGTCTTCGCGGAGGCCGGCATGGTCAAGGACGCCAAGCCCGTCGCGGAGTACTGGGACGCGGCCAAGGGGATCAAGGGCTGAGGGGCGGCAGGGGAATGGCGAAGGAAGCGACTCTCGGAATGAGCGAGACGAGCGACGGGACACGCGCGGCGGGCGACGGGACACGCGCGGCGAGCGACGGGACACAAGCGGCGACGCGGGACGCGGGAGCGGCGTCCGCCGTACGCCTCGACGACGTCGCCGTCCGCTTCCGTACGAAGAAGAAGGACGTCACCGCGCTGCACGAGGTCTCCCTCGATGTCGCGGCGGGCGAGTTCGTGGCGATCGTCGGCCCTTCGGGCTGCGGAAAGTCCACCCTCCTCAAGCTCGTCGCCGGACTGCTCGGGCCCTCGTCGGGGGACGTGCTCCTCGGCGGTGAACGGGTGCGGGGCCCACGCCGGGACATCGGATACGTCTTCCAGCGTGCCGCCCTGCTCGACTGGCGCTCCGCGCGGCGCAACATCCTGCTCCAGGCGGAGATGCGCAGGATCCCCGCGGTACAGGCACGCGCGCGTGCCGACGATCTGATCCGGATGACGGGACTCGACGGCTTCGAGGACGCCTATCCGCACGAACTCTCCGGCGGCATGCAGCAGCGCGTCGCCCTCTGCCGCGCGCTCCTCCACGAGCCGCCCGTGCTGCTCATGGACGAGCCCTTCGGAGCGCTCGACGCGCTCACGCGCGAGCAGATGAACGTGGAGCTGAACCGGATCTGGCGCGAGACCGGCACCACGGTCCTCCTGGTCACCCACTCGATCGCCGAGGCCGTCTATCTCGCGGACCGCGTCGTCGTGATGAGCCCGCGCCCCGGCACTGTCACGGAGATCATCGACGTCGGTCTGCCGCCGGAGCGTTCATACGCGACGACGCTGGCGACGGCCGAGTTCAGCGAGGCCACGGGGCGGATCCGGGATCTCCTGGGGGCCGCGTCGGCGCACGAGTGAGGCCAGGATCATGGTTGCCGTCTGTTTCATATCCGGGATAGCGTGCCGAATATGGAACACGATGACGTCGACGAGCGGCTCGCCGCCCGCCTCGCCGAGCTGCGCGCCGAACGCGGCTGGTCGCTCGGCGACGTGGCGGACCGCAGCGGGGTGAGCCGCTCCACCCTGTCGCGGGCCGAGCGCGCGGAGATCAGCCCCACCGCCGCCCTCCTCAACCGACTGTGCGCCGTCTACGAACGCACCATGTCGCAGCTCCTGAGCGAGGTCGAGGCGGAGCCGGCACAGCTCGTCCGCGCCGCCGAGCAGGGCGTATGGAAGGACGGCGCCTCCGGCTTCGTACGCCGGTCGGTGTCGCCGCCACACGCGGGGCTGCGCGGCGAACTCGTCGAGGGCCGCCTCGAACCGGGCGCCGACGTCGTCTACGACCGCCCACCCGTGCCCGGCCTCGAACAGCACATCTGGGTGCTGGAAGGGTCCCTGGAGGTCACCGTCCAGGACGAGCCGCACCGCCTCGGGACCGGGGACTGCCTGCGCTTCCGGCTGTGGGGGCCGACACGGTTCCGCTGCCCGGAAGAACAGGCCGTGCGGTACGCGCTGGTGGTGGTCGCACGATGACGGCTCCGACCCGCTCCACCGTCGCGCGCCTCTCCGCCACCGAACTCCACGCCGCCGCCGACGAGTTGGCCGACCTCTTCGCCGACGTCGTGAACGGCGGCGCCTCCCTCGGCTTCCTCGCGCCGTTCGACCGCGAGGCCGCCGCCGACTGGTGGCGGAGCCTGGCCCCGGCGGTGGCGGAGAACCGCCTCGCCGTCTGGGCCGCACGCTCCCCGGAGGGAATCACGGGCACCATCAGCCTCGGCTTCACGGACAAGCCCAACGGCAGACACCGTGCCGAGATCCTCAAGCTGATGGTCCACCGCTCGGCACGCGGACAGGGCCTCGCCCGCACGCTCCTGGCCACCGCGGAGCGTGCCGCCACCGACGCGGACGTGACCCTCCTGATCCTCGACACCGAGACCGGCAGCCCCGCCGAATCCCTCTACCGCGCCGAGGGATGGACGGAGGCCGGAGTGATCCCGGACTTCGCGGCGGACCCGACCGGGGAACTGCACCCGACGACGCTCTTCTTCAAGAAGGTGGCGTGACGCGGCTCTTCTTTAAGAAGGCAGTGCTCAACAAAGTGGCCGCTGCCCGACGCGCCTGCGGCTGGGCCCCGACAACGAGAGCCCAGCCGCCCGCACGGCACCCTCAATACCGCAACGCCGCCAGATACGCGTAACTGTTGCGCGCCGTGGCGAACGGATCGGCCGGGCTGTCGTGCTCCACCAGCCACTGCCTGACGCCGCCCACATGCGCGGGACGGAACATCGCCGCGAAGTCCAGCGTCCCGGAGCCGACATCAGCGAAACCGCCGTCCGGCGCCATGTCCTTCACATGGAGCGCGGGAAAACGACGCGGATGACGTACGAAGTACGTCGCCGGATCAGCACCGCCCTTCGCCGCCCAGTACACGTCCAGCTCGAAGCCGACCAGCTCCGGGTCGGTCTCCGTGACGAGGATGTCGTACAGGCTCGTCCCGTCCACGACCGCATGGTCCGTGCCGTGGTTGTGGAACAGCAGCCGCCCGAGCCCCGCGTCGCGCGACGCCTGCCCGATCCGGTTGAACTCCCTTGCCGCCTCCCGGAATCCGGCCGGCGTGTGCAGCGCGCCGGGCAGGCTCGGCACCACCGGCCACTTCGCGCCCAGCGTGTGCAGATCCGCGAGGGCCTGAGACAGCCCGCCGCCCCTGAGCGTGTCGTACGAGACATGCTCCAGGACCGCCCGCAGCTCCACCGCGTCGAGCATCCGCCGGATGTCCGCCGCACCGTGCCCGTGCCGGCCGCTCACGCCGACCGTCGCGTACCCGATCTCGGCGAGCCGCTCCAGGGTGCCCGCGAAGTCCTTCGCGAGGACATCGCGCATCGTGTACAGGTGCATGCCGATGCCGCCGCGCGGGATGCGCCGCCGGCGCCCGGAGGCGTCGTCCGCGCGCGCGGGCAGGGCGGTGGCGGCGGCTGCCGCGAGCCCCAGTGACGCACCCAGAAAGGCCCGCCTGGTTCCGTACGGACCACGCTTCAAACCACTGCTCTTCAGACCGCCACTCTTCAGACCGCCACTCTTCAGACCGCCACTCTTCAGGCCACTGCTCTTCATGGCTGACCCCTCACTTCGCCGTGATCCGGACCGCGCCGGTCGTCGTGTCGCCCTTGTCGTCGGTGACCGTCAGATGCGCCGTGTACGACCCCGCGCGCGCGTACGCGTGCTCGGCGCTGCCGCTCTCCGTACCGCTGGGCCTGGAGTTGTCGCCGAAGTCCCAGTGGTACGAGGCCGCCGTGCGGCCCTCGGAGAGCTTCACCGTGCTCGTGAGCTTCACCGTGAGCGGCGCCGTGCCGCTGTCCGGGTCCGCCTTGACCGTCACCTTCGCGCCGGTGTTCTTCTCGACTCCGGGGCCGTTGAAGTGCAGCCAGTCGAGCGTCAGGAGATCGGCCTTCTCGGGCGACCACTCCGGGTTGGTGAAGACGGCGTACAGCTTCGTCGTCCCGTCGTGGTCGGCCAGTTCGGCGGTCGGCGAGACGAAGTTGCCCCAGCCGCCCGTGTTCGGCACGCTCACCTTGCCGAGCAGCTCACCCGTGGGCGACCCCGCGCGGAACTCGATGTCGCCGCCGAGCCCGCCCGAAGCCGCGCCCACCGTCACGGAGTCGACACCCTTGAGGTGCACCGGGTCGAACGAGACCCAGTCGCCGTCCTCGATCTCGATGAGCCGCTTGCCGCCGGACGCGTCCGCGCGGTCACCGATGACGGCACCCTCATGCGCGCCGCCGGTCGCGGTGCGGTGCTCGGCCTCACGGAAGGAGGTCCGCAGCGTCAGGGAGGCGGAACCGGTCAGGGCGGGGACACCGTCGGCGCCCTTGTCCTCGTACTGGGCGGTGATCCCGTAGTACAGGTTCTGGCCGGGACCGTGGCTGTCACCGGCGTCCGTCACGATCTCGCCCGTGCAGCCGGTGTAGTTGTCCAGCGGATGCAGATGCGTGTCGTGCCCGAGCTGCGACTGGACGACGACCCGTTTGCAGTCGATCGGCCCGTCCTCCTTGTCGGTCACCTTCACCGTGAACGGAATCGTGTCCCCGAAGCTGAACGTCCCGCCGTTCGGCGGCTGTTGGACCGTCACCTCCGGCCGGGTGTTCCCGACGGTGATCTCCTGCACCGCGAGACCGCTCAGCTCGCCCGGCCCGGTCACCTTGAGCCGCGCGCTGAACTGCCCCTTCTCGGTGTACGTGTGCGTCGGGTTCGCCTCGGTCGAGTCGGTCGTGCCGTCACCGTCGAAGTCCCACGCGTACGTCACGGGCTTGCCGTCCGGCAGCCCCGACCCCTTGCTGGAGAACTGGACTTCGAGCGGCGTCTTCCCGTTGTCCGGAGTGGCCGTGACGCGGGCGTCCGGCAGCCGCTTGTCGGCCACGTAGTCGATGCGGTAGATGCCCGCACCCTCATTGCTGCCGCCCCGGCCCGTACCGCTGCCGAGCCCGAAGTCGATGACGTACATCGCACCGTCCGGACCGAAGTCGGCATCGAAGGGCTGGTTCCATTTCATGTCCGGGAAAATGGAGTTGATCGACTGGAGATCACCGGACTTGGCCGGCTGGAAGCGCGGATCGGTGAACGTCTGGTCCTTCTCCTGCATCGAGAAGACCTTGAACCACTGCCGCGTCAGCTCGTAGTTGAACCACTTTCCCTCGAAGTACTCGGGGAACTTGGTCTTGTACGTGTTCGCCGCGTCGAAGTCGTAGACGGGACCGCTCATCGGACCACCGCCCCCCGTACCGAGTTCCGGGAACTCCTTGGAGGCGGAGTACGCGTACCAGACCTTCGCGGGCTGCGCGGGCGGCAGGTCCCTGAGGCCCGTATTGTTCGGCGAGTCGTTGACGAGCTTTCCACAGTCGAACTTCGCACCCGACGTCTTCGTCGCGAAGTCGTAGTCATTGAACGGGGTGTTGTCGCCGATGCAGTAAGGCCAGCCGTAATTGCCTGCCTGGGTGATGCGGTTGTACTCGACGGTGCCCTCGGGGCCGCGGTTCGCGACGGCGGCCTTCGCGTCGGGACCGTAGTCCGCCATCAACAGGGCGCCGCTCAGCGGATCGGTGGTGATGCGGAAGGGATTGCGCAGCCCCATCACATAGATCTCGGAACGCGTCTTGTCCGTTCCGGGCGCGAAGAGATTGCCTTCCGGCACGGAATACGTCCCGTCGTCCTTCGGCGTGATCCGCAGGACCTTTCCACGCAGGTCGTTCGTATTGCCCGAAGTGCCCTGAGCATCCCAGGCCCGGCGGCCCTCACGCTCGTCGATGGGAGAGAACCCGTCCGAGGCGAACGGGTCGGTGTTGTCACCCGTGGCGACGTACAGATCGCCCTTCTTGTCGAAGGCGATGGAGCCCGCCATATGCGAGTTCGCCCGGCCCTCGCCGCGCCACGTGGGAATGGTCAACAGGCGCTTCTCGGTGGCGGGATCGACCTTGCCGCCCGATTCGGTGAACCGGGACAGATTGATGCGTTTCTCGGTCTTGTCGGAGTTCAGGAGATAGAGCCAGTGGTTGTCCTTGAACTTCGGGTCGAGCGCGAGACCGAGCAGCCCGTCCGACTGGCTCGTCATCTCCGGGGTGTAGTCGAAGTCGAGCGCCGTGGAGACCTTCAGCGTCTCCTGGTCGATGATCTTGACCTTGCCGGTGCGCTGGATGAAGAACACCCGGCGGTCGGGGGCGACGGCCAGCTCGAAGGGATCCGCCAGATCGTTCGTGGCGAGCGGGGTGCGCTGGAAGGCACCGGTCTTGGTGGCGGTGCAGTCACCCGGCTTGGTGCCCGCGGCCCACTCGATGCCGCCGAGGAGATGCCTGAGGAAACCCTCTTCCTGGAACGCCGACTTGGCGTGGCCGCCGGCCGTGTACCAGGAACGGCCCCCGTCATAGTTCTGGCACCAGGACCACGGCTGGTCGACGCCCTCGTCGAGCCCGCTGACACCGTCGCGCACCTTCACCTGGGCGAGCGTGTGCACCTTCCCCGTGGGATTGGTGCGCCAGTTGTACCACTCCTCCGTACGCTCCCAGAGCTCGGGAAGACCCTTGGTGGAAGGGTGCGCGTGATCCAGGACCTTGATCCGGCCGGTCTGCACCTCAGGGTGCTTGTCGAAGATCGCGCCGACCAGACCCTCGTACCAACTCCAGTCGCGCTCACTGGCCGACGCCGCGTGCAGACCGACCCAGCCGCCGCCTGCGCGCACGTACTTCTGGAAGGCGGCGCGCTGCTCGGCGTCGAGCAGATCGCCCTTCTCGGGCGTGGAGTTGGTGTTGTTGAAGACGATCGCCTGGAAGCGGGCGAGATTGGCGTCGGTGAAGGCGGCGGCGTCGTCGGTGGCCTCGACCTCGAAGCCGTGCTCGCTGCCGAGCTTCTTGATCGCTTCGATGCCCGCGGGGATCGAGTCATGGGCGAAGTTCGTGACCTTGGAGAAGACGAGGACACGGAATGGGGCGGCCACGGGCGCCGGCTCCACCTGCGCCGCCGCGCGGGGCGGGGCGGTGAGGCAGAGACCGATGACGAGGGCGAGGAGGGCGGTGACGGCGAGGAGAGGTCTGGACGCGAGCAGGGGTCCGAGTGCGGCGGGACGCGTGCCCGCTCTGGTTCTGGTTCCCCTTCTGGTTCTCGTTCTCGGCACGGTGGGACTCGTGGAACTCGTGGAACTCGTGGAACTCGTGGGACTCATGGCGCTCCCTGGGCTGGGCGGGTGGACGGCTGCCGGTAGCCGGGTGTGCGGTGAGTGCGAGTTGCGGTGCGCGGAGTGTGACGTAGGCGTACGTGCTAGAAAGCGCTTTCTCGTGCGCGTTGCTCAGCGTAGGAGCCGCTCTGACGGAGGGTCAATGGGTCGGCGGGGACTGGCGTGGGACGTGTGAGGCTCTGAGGGTGGGGGGAGGGTGGGACTACTGGGGAGTCGTGAGCCGTGAGCCGTGCGACCGCGCTGTGACGGCTGACAGATGACAGATGACAGATGACAGATTTCAGACGACAGATTTCAGATGACGTCGGAAGTGACGTCGCGTGCCGCAACCGAAGCCGTCCACGGGAGCCAGCCCATGCCTGACAACGTCGAAGCGCCCGCCCCCGCCACGTACACCCCCGCCACGTACACCTCCGGAGTCATGAACGCGGCCGACGGCGTGCCCGTCGCCACCTACACCTGGCTGCCGGACGGCGGCAGGCCGCGCGCCTTCGTGCAGATCGCGCACGGCGCGGGCGAACACGCCCTGCGCTACGACCGGTTCGCCCGCCACCTGACGGCGCACGGCTACGGAGTCATCGCCTCCGACCACCGCGGCCACGGCGCCACCGCCCAGGCGACCGGCGGCTACGGAGTGACCGGACCGTCCTCCGAGGACAGTTGGCGCGCCATCGTGGACGACCTCCGGGCGATCGGCGACCAGGTGCGCGCGCTGTATCCGGCGACCCCGTTCTTCCTGCTCGGCCACAGCCTCGGCTCGCATCTGGCCAGGGACTACGCACAGGAGTACGCCGACGGCCTCGCGGGCCTGATCCTCTCCGGGACCTTCCGCTCGCTGCCCGGAGTCGAGACCGAGGAGTCGATCATCCGCCTGGAGCGCGAGATCGCCGACACCGGCCGTACGGCCCTCTCCGCCTACCTCCCCGAGCTGTTCGCGTCCTTCAACGACCCGTATCCGCACCGCACCGGCTTCGAGTGGCTCTCGCGCGACGAGGCGGAGGTCGACGTGTATGTCGCGGACGAGCGCTGCGGCTTCCCGTTCGCCGCCGGGCTCTGCCTGGACTGGGTGCGTGCCGTGCGCAAGATCAACGATCCGCGGAACCTGGCCAGGATCCCGGCGGACCTGCCGGTCCACATCGCGGTCGGCACCGCCGACCCCTGCAACCAGGGCATGACGCTGGTCCATGAACTCCTCGAGGATTTCCGGTACGTGGGCGTGCGCGACCTCACTTGGAAGGGGTACGAGGAGGCGCGCCACGAGATTCTCAACGAGACGAACCGGGATGAGGTTCAGGAGGATCTGCGGGCCTGGCTCGACAAGCGGGTGCCGTGAAGCGCGGGCGGTGGCTGAGCTGCCCGGGCGTTCGGCGGGCTGTTGTCAGTGGCGTTGGTTACGGTTCTTGGCATGTCTCGAGCTCATGCGAAAGCCCATGTCACAGGCGACGACGTACGCCGGATCGCGCTGGCCCTGCCGGATACGACGGAGAAGATCGCCTGGAGCATGCCCACCTTCAGGGTGGCGGGAAAGATGTTCGCCACGCTGCCGGAGGACGAGACGTCCATCGCCGTGCGGTGCCCGAAGGAGGAGCGTGACGAACTGGTCCTCGCCGAGCCCGAGAAGTTCTGGATCGCGGACCACGAGGCGATGTTCGCGTGGGTGCGGGCCCGCCTGTCGGCGCTGGACGCGGCGGAGCTGAAGGACATCCTGGCGGACTCCTGGCGCCAGGCGGCACCCACGCGACTCCTGGACGCCTACCCGGAGTTGGGGGTGCCGCCGACGGAGTAGACGACGCGGATGGGGGCGGAGGGCTGGGGGGTGCTAGCTCGCAGGCACGAGCGCCCGCGCCCCCAAGAACTTGCTGATCCGCTCACGCAGCGAGCGCGCGTCGAGGCCGTGCGCGGCCATGTGCTCGTCGATCTGCCCGTAGCGGCGCAGCTCGGCCCGTCCGACACCGAGGCCGAGCACCCGGTGCGGGATGTCGGCGAGTACGTCGTTCGCGGCGGCGGTGGAGGTCCCGGCCAGGTACGGCTCGACGATCACTACATCGGCGGTGGCCGCCGCGACGGCCTCCCGGAGCACGTCGGCGTCGAAGGGCCGCACTGTGGTCGCGTACAGAACGGTGAGATCGAGCCCGTCGGTCGCGGCGAGTACATGGTCGAGCATGGGCCCGACGGCGACGACGACCCCGCCACGTCCTTCCCGCACCTGCCGGAATCGGACACCGTCGACATCGAGGCCGCGCGCGTTGGACTGCACGGAGAGCCGGACGTACACCTTGTCGTCCCCGGCGGCGACGGCGTGCCGCAGCAGCGTCTCCGCCTCGTCCGGGTGCCCCGGCACATGCACGGTCCAGCCGTCCAGGGTGTCGAGCAGTGCGATATCGCCCGGCGACATGTGCGTGAAGCCACCGGCGGGCCAGTCGAACGAGGCGGCGGCGCTGACCAGCACTCCGCCCACTCCCTGATGCCCGAAGTCCAGCTTGAGCTGCTCGAAGGGCCGCTCCACCAGGAAGCTGGCGAAGGTGTGCACCACCGGACGCATCCCGGCGAGAGCGAGCCCGGCGCCGGCCCCGACGAGCAGCTGCTCCCGGATGCCGACGTTGATCACCCGGTCGGGGTGCTTGCGCTGGGTGTCCTTGAACCCGTCCGCCCCGATCTCGGCGAGGACGACGGCGACACGGGGGTCTTCGTCGAGCAGCCGGGAGACGACGGGGGCGAATCGATCACGCATGGTGTCCATGGGGGAGGTACCTCCGAGAGAAAGCGGGCGGTGCGGGAACGGGCGAGGGGGAGTGGGGTCAGGCGACCTTGGGCTCGCTCACCTGGCCCTTCGGCTCGACCCGGGCCACGACCACGCGCGGCCGGCCCGGATGCGGGGCGGTGAAGGCGGCGTACAGTGCATCGTGATCACGCCCGTCGACGGTTGCGGCGGACCATCCGGCGGCCTCGAAGCGGGCGGCGATGCCGCCGGGCCTGGCGTGCCGGGCGGAGGCGTTGTCGATCACGACGGTGTGCAGCTGCTCGAGCCCGGAGGGCCCGGCGAAGGCGATGGCCTCGTGATTGCTGCCCTCGTCGAGCTCCGCGTCCCCCACGAGCACCCACACCTGTGGGTCGGTGATCCCCTGGGCGCCGAGCCCCAGCGCCGTCCCGACGGCGAGCGGCAGCCCGTGCCCGAGCGACCCGCTCCCGATCTCGACCCCCGGCACGAGCAGCCGGTCGGGGTGGTGCCCCAGCGGGGAGTCATAGCCCCCGAACCCCTCCAGCCAGTCGACGGGCACGAAGCCCTTGGTGGCGAGGACGGCGTAGTAGGCCATGGGCCCGTGCCCCTTGGAGAGCAGGAACCGGTCGCGCTGCGGGTCGTCCACGCGTTCGGGTGTGACCCTGAGCACGCGGTCGTAGAGCACCCAGAGGACATCGAGGGTGGAGGTGGCGGCGGGCCCGTGCTTCTCGTCCCCGGTCATCAGCCCCATGAGCCCCGCCAGATCCGCGTATCCACGGCTGTACGCACGTTCCGTTGTCGTCGTCATGCCACCGAGCGTGCAACCTCAAGCCCGCTTGAGGTCAACAGCCCGGGAAAGGCGTGAGCGATCACCGGCTGGAGTGCGGTATTGTTTCGGTGCGCGCTCGGCCGGGGGAAACCCCAGGTCAAACGGGCAACGGGACGTGGCGCAGCTTGGTAGCGCACTTGACTGGGGGTCAAGGGGTCGCAGGTTCAAATCCTGTCGTCCCGACTGTTCGAACTTTCGAACGTCGCAGGTGAAGGGCCGTTTTCGAACGGCCCTTTTTCTGTTTTCCGGTCGCTCCCAGGTGGGAGCGGGGAGCGGGAGCACGCTCCCACGTGTCCCCTTACCTGTTTGCTCCCACTCGGGCCGCTGCGCACATGTTCGGTTTCTTGCGCGCGCGTTCACATCGGTGTCCGTTTTGTTACCTGCGGCTCCCCGTCAATCGGGTGGCTTCAGGGGTATGTGCTTGCGCTCTTGCCGCTGGTCGGGCGTGCTCCCACTGGGGGTGGGGTCGGGAGCGGTGGCCCCGTATCCGGCGGCCGGGGTATGGGGCCGTGCGAATCTTTGACCCCATGTCCGATTCCGGTTGGGTGGTATGCCGGTTTTCATCGGTGGTGGTTGTTGGATGTTCGGCGAGAGCGCGGGGAGAGGGCAGATCCTCGATGACCGGACGTGCCTTCGGCCCCATGTCGTGCTCTTCGAGCCGGCTCAGGGCACTGTCGACGGCGCGGGATCGTCGGTCCTCGTCGAGGGCCGGGTGGCGCAGGACACCGGAGAGTACGGAACGGGACTTCATCGAACGGTCGGTGCTCAGACGGTCCAGGGCGATGTCGATGCCGGTGCCCGGTCGAGCCTGTGCAGTGCGATGGCGTCGACGTGGAGGTGTCGGTGGCAAGCACGCCGCTCGCCTGGGCTTTAGAAGCAGCTCGTCGACGACGGGTTCCTGACCTTGCTGGTTCGCCGGGCTCCTACCTCGCCTTCTCCCGGCAGTTGGGGCGGGGCTCGCCTTCGGGCCACACCGGTTTCTTGAACGCGATGCCCTTGGTCTGCGGGTCCAGTTGGGCGATGACGATCGCATGACCAGTACGCCCAGCACCCCTGCAGCCTGCCAGCCCACACCGATCGAGGGTGAGGTTGCCCTAGGCGTGGACACGCATCGGGATGTGCATGTCGCCGCCGCGCTCTCCTCGCCGGGGGGATAGCCACCGCGGCCCACCCGACCACTGCGGCTGGCTACTGCCAATCGCTTGACGGGACCTGTCGGGTTTGGCCGAGCCGCGGTGGAGGGACCGGCACCTTCGGTGCGGATTTCGTTCGGGCACGCGCTGCTGCGTCTGGCGTCCGTAGGTTCGTTCCGGAGGGGCTGTTGTGCTGGCGCTTGTGATCCCGGCTGTCATCGGGTCTCCCAGGGGCAGCGCAGGGAGGGCGGGTAGCCCAGTCAGCGGCTATCAGGACACTGCCCGGCTTCCGTGGCACGGGCGCCGGGGCTACGTGGATGCCACATCGGACTTGACGCCGCCGGGCGGCCGGTCACGCCACAGGGCAGCCTCCAACGTGGCCAGTTGCTGACGGTGAACTCGTCCTCGGTGTCGACACGCACCGGGACGTCCATGCGGCTCCCGTGCTCTCCGCGCTGAGGGCGGTCTTGGGCACCCGGTCCCTTCCCGTCACGGCGGTGGGTTATCGCGAACTCTGGGAGACGCTGGTCGGCCACGCAGCCCCTGGCCCTCGTCGGTACGTCCACCACAGGTGCATGACCGGGCGATCGACGCGCGACTGTCAGTGCCGAGTGCCAGGCTGGTGCCACACAGGATCTGCGAAGGGAATCGCCGTGATCACTACTGACCTCGCTCCCGGCTCCCCCTGTTGGCTCGACCTCGGTGCCCCGGACGTCCGGGCCGCCGCGGCCTTCTACGGCGCGGTGCTCGGCTGGGAGTACGAGTCCATGGGCGAGACGGACGACATGGACGGCGGGATGTTCAAGAAGGACGGCAAGACCGTCGCCGGGCTCGGCAAGCTCACCGAGGAGGGAGCGCGCTCGGCTTGGATGATCTATTACACCGTCACCGACGCGGACGCCACGACGCTGGCCGTGGAGCGCGCGGGCGGCACGGTGCGGGTGGCGCCGCGGGACCTCGACGACTGGGGTCGGATGGCGCAGTACAGCGACCCGCTGGGGAGCCAGTTCGCCGTCTGGCAGCCGGGGAAGAACTCGGGCTTCGAGCTGGCGGACGAGCCGGGCTCGCTGACCTGGACCGAGCTGTACACGAGCGACGCCGCGGCCTCCCAGGAGTTCTACGGCGGAGTGTTCGGCTGGCAGTTCAGCGACATGGAGCTGCCGGGCGGCGGTGGCACGTACACCCTCATCACCCCCGCCGGGCTACCCGCTGAGCGCATGCAGGGCGGCCTCATGCAGCTCCGTACAGAGGATCTTGCGCTGGTGAACGGGCGGCCCTACTGGCACCCGGTCTTCGCCGTCGCCGACTGTGACGCGGCGGTCGCGAAGGTTACCGAGAACGGAGGCAGCGTGCAGATGGGGCCGGAGGACGCAGAGGGCGTCGGCCGCTTGGCCGTCTGTCTCGACCCGTCGAACGCGGACTTCGTGGTGCTCACCCCGGCCCAGAGCTGAGCCGACTGTCCGCCGAGCGGCGGCTGGGGCATCAACCGGTCCAGGTCCAGTTGGCGACCTCCGGGAGGCCGGTGCCGTGGGCGCGGATGCAGACGTGGTGGCGGGGGGCGATCACCCCGGACGTCCTCGCCGGGCAGAGGTACCACCGGCACCCGGCATCCCACCGGTGTCCAGTCGGCAGAGCGTAGAGAGGGCGCAGGACCGGCGCGATGTCGCTGCGTTCGGGGCGGCACGCAGACGGCACGCAGACTGGCCACCGACGCGATGGTCATCAGTGGCAGGTCACCCACGTCAGCGTGGGATTGGCCGGCGGGTTGGCGGCTGGGATCGGGGACCTGAAGTCGGTACGTGGGCCCTGAAATCCGCACCCTGTCCAACAAGGTGCCGCTCGCCGCATGGGGATTGACCGGGGCGATTCTCGGCGCCCTGGGCACGGTTGTCGCTCTGGGGCGGAGGTGTCACCTGAGTGGCCCAACCCGGCGGGTGCCGCGATCTGTGGAAGCCCCGCACCCTTGCGCCGGACGCGGCTCGTGTAGTCCGCTGACCCGCATGAGGAAGAAGAGCATGGCCGCACTGACCGCCGCCCTCGTCGTGGGGTCGCTTCTGACGGGCGTACCGAACACCGGTGCACAAGCTGTCGAGGGCCGCGGCGTCGATCTGGACCTGGACACCGTGACGATTCCGGAGTTACAGGCACGCATGGCGGACGGTTCGCTGACCTCGGCGGCGCTTACCCGGGCCTACCTGCGGCGGATCGCGGACGTCGATCGCAAGATTCACTCGGTGCTGCGCACCAGCCCGACAGCGCTGCGCCAGGCGGCCGCCAGCGACGCCAGGCACCGGCGCGGCAAGACCCTGGGGCCGCTGGACGGTATCCCCGTGCTGGTCAAGGACAACGTGAACACCCGTGACATGCCGACGACCGCCGGATCGCTCGCGCTCGCCGGGAGCCCGCCCGGCACCGATGCCACGCTGGTGACCCGGCTGCGGAAGGCGGGAGCGGTGATCCTCGGCAAGACCAATCTGTCCGAGTGGGCCAACTTCCGCTCCGCCAAGCCGACTTCGGGGTGGTCGGCGGTGGGCGGGCAGACCAATAATCCATACGTCCTCGACCGGAACCCGTGCGGATCGTCGTCCGGCTCCGCCGCCGCGCTCGCCGCGTCGTTGTCACAGGTCGCCATCGGCACCGAGACGGACGGCTCCATCGTGTGCCCGGCAGGGATGAACGGCGTCGTCGGCCACAAGCCCAGCCTCGGCCTGGTCAGCCAGTCGGGCGTCGTCCCGATCTCAGCCGAGCAGGACACGGCCGGGCCCATGGCGCGCAATGTGGTCGACGCCGAGCTCACGCTGTCCGTGCTGAGTGAGGGCAAGGGCTCGTACGGTGACGCCGCCCGAACCAGCCTTGCCCGCACCAGCCTTCGCGGCAAGCGGATCGGGCTGTGGCGCCTGCCCTCGCTCGGAGACGACGTGGACGCCGTGATGACCCGTACGGCGAAGAAGCTGCGCAAGGCCGGAGCAGTCGTCGTCGAGGTGACGCCCCCCTACCAGGCGCGGCTCGCCGAACTCGAATTCCCCGCGCTGCTCAGCGAGTTCCACCGGGACATCGACGCCTACCTCGGTACGCGCAAGGGCCCCCAGAGCCTCGCCGAGCTGATCGAGTTCAACCGTGCCCACCCCGAGGAACAGACCTGTTTCGCCGGTCAGGAGCTGTTCGAGCAGGCACTCGCCGCGCCGCCCACCACCGACCCCAAGTACCGTGCCATGCGCGCCGAGTTGAAGGACCTCTCCCGGCGCTCCCTCGACGAGACCATGGCCACCCATCGCCTGGACGCCATCGCGGCGCCCACGAACCCGCCCGCCTGGACGACCGACTGCGCGCGCGGCGACAACGACGTCATCCCTTCGTCCACGCCGGCGGCCGTCGCCGGATATCCGTCTCTCTCGGTGCCCGCCGGGTCTGTGGGCGAACTGCCGGTCGGCCTGCTCCTGATGGCCGGTGACCACCAGGACGCCGAGCTCCTGTCTCTGGGGGCCGCGGTGGAGCAGCGGCTGAAGGCTTGGCGCGCGCCGCGCTATCTGCCGACAGCCGGGGCCGACGCGTCACGGTGAACGGCGCGGCCGAGGTCATCGGCCGCGCGTAACAGGCCGCGCGCAACAGTGCGCCTGCCGAAAACCCCATCCTTGCAGCTCAGGCTGCGTGTCGGTATTCGTGCAGGATTCTGCCGAGGCGGACTCTTCGGCGTACGTCAAGGTGGCGATCTGTGCGCGGGTGAGCGGTTCGGGGACGGCGCAGCGGGGCTGCCTGATCAGTCGTTTGGTGGGGACGATGGAGGTTGTAGTGCAGCTCGAACCGGCGCAGCGCGAAGTGCGTATGACGTTCCGCCCAATAGGGGTGCGGATAGGAGTTCCTGGCGGAGGTCTGGACCCAGCGCCCCAAGATGGCGTTCATGCGCGGGATGCGGATGCCGGTGAGGACGACATGGATGCCGAGCTCGCTCGGCATCTCGTCGAAGGGGGCGGGGTACTTCGTGTCCCGGTCTCGGATCAGGTACGTGACAGTGGTTTTGGTGTCCGTTAGGCCCATGGCCAGGTCGCGGGCGGCTTGGGTGACCCAGGTCGCGGTGGGGTGTGCGGTGGTGCCGAGGATTCGGGTGCGGCGGGTGGCGTGTTCGATGACGGTGAGGATGTATTGGCGGCGCCGCCCTGCGATTGCTGTCGATGTCGACCGCGACTAGGACGCGGAGATCCTCGCCCTGCGCCACCAGCTCACCGTCTTTGAGCGCCAACTCAATGCGGAGCGGATCAAGTTCTTCCCGGTGGACCGCGCGCTGCCAGCCGCTCTGCTGGCACCCCCGCCCCGCCAGGTTCTGTGCCGACTCCGGGCCGACCACCCACAGTCCGCTCGATCCGCGTGCTGATCCTGCGTCTGTTCCGCGAGAACGCCCATGGGGCTACCGCAGAGTGGAACAGGTTGGTGACGGTCAGGTAGGCGAGACGGTGCAGCACGTGTGCCCATCCTGCCGCACCGTCGAAGAGGCTACTGAGTGCATGGACGACATTTTCGGCAGGCGCAGTGTCGGCCACGGCCGCTCGGAGATCCGCCGGATCAAGGTCGCCACCGTGAACAACCTCTTCTTCCCCGGCGCCCGTCAGGCCGTCCAGATCAAACGCCGCCGCACCGACCCGCAAGACCGGAAAAGCCACGATCACGACCGTTTACGCAGTCGCCAGCCTGACCGCCGGGCAGACCACCCCGGCCCAGCTCGCCCGACTCGTCCGCGACCACTGGCAGATCGAGGCCCTACACCATGTCCGCGACATCACCTTCGCCGAGGATGCCTCACAGATGCGGACCGGCAGCGCGTCCCGCGTGATGGCCATCTGTCGCAAGCTCGCCATCGGAGTCCTCTGAACGTCCGGAGCGAAGAATGTCGCGGCCGCCCTCCGCCACAATGCCCGCGACCCCCGTCGCTCCCTCGCGCTCCTCGGCCTGGGATGAGCACAAACCCCGCGACACACAACTACGCCGAAGCCCTGGGCCCGAGCCCTTCTTCATCTCTCGCCGCCACAAGGCCATCTCCAGGGCATCGAGCCGGAGATCGGTGCGCATGTGTGTGGCGAGCTGCCGTCCGACGACTATCCGGGAGCACACGTCCAGGACGAATGCGACGTAGGCCTAGGGCCTGTCCGGCGGATCTTGCCCGGGACGCGCTGGCCTGGCACGCACGTCTGCGGCGTTGTCGTCAGTCACCATCGCTGTCGTCCATCACCATCGCTCCGCGATGCCTCGATCCGCCGCCTTGCAGCTGCACGCACCAGACCACCGCTCACCGGCACAGACAAGACACCGCCCACAAGAGCCGGCCAGATCCGCCGGACAGACCCCAGGCCGACCAGGTGCGGATGTTAGCCGCGGGCTTCTTCCAGCAGACCCGCCGCATGTGCGGTCCGCTGGTACAACACGTAGCGCCCGTCTCTGACCTTGGTGACGAGGCGTGCGCGGTGCAGTGCGCTGAGGTGGTAGGAGACGGTGCCTGGGGTGCATCCGGTCCGGGCGGCGAGTTCCGCGGTGGACCGGGCGGTTTCGAGGTCCGCCAGCAAGGCCGCTCGGGTGCTGCCGACCACTTGCGCGATCCCTCCGGACCTGCGATCCGTGCCGGCTCCGATCCGCTGGGCGGGGTAGTAGAGGACGAACTGCCCGGGGGTGTCGACCTGGATGATGACGTCGGGCCAGTTGAGCACGCCGGGGGCGAGGACCAGGTCCCGGCCGGTGACATCGATTTCGCCGTCCCACGACTTGGCGAGGGTGACCGCGTCGCCTGCCCAGTCCATGTCGGGGTGAAGTGCTCCGAGCGCCCGGCCGACGCCATGGGCGGCGATGTCCGTCGCGCGGTGGGCGATGTCCTGGTTGATGATCGAGCGCAGTTCGGGCCAGCCCTCGGAAAGGGCATCCCGCCAGAACCGGGCGAGACCGTTGGCGAGATGTCGCTGCATCCGCCCCGACTCCGCCATCCGGCGGGTCGTGGCCAGCAGCGGCCTGTTCCAGTGGGTCCGGGTGTAGGTGAAGACCTGGGTTTCGAGGACGTCCTGCGCTGCGGCCTCAATCTGCGCGATCTGCTCGTCGAGCAGGTCACGACGCTGCCCGTCCGTCCCTGGCTGAGGGGTGAGCAGGTCAGGTGTGTAGGTGTCGCCGTTTAGCGGCAACAGGTCCGCGAGCAGGGCAACGTCCGGATGGGCAAGAGACGCGCGGGCGAGTGGTCCGGGATCTCCGAACACCGGATGCCGTCTCGACGCGGCGGTGAGTTTCAGCCATGCCATGGACTCCGACGCAGGGGAAGGGGCCAACCGCGTCCTGGACACTGTGTCGGCGTCTAAACGCAGAGTGAGCACCGCCCCGACGGTAGCAGTCGTCGCGATGGATTTGAACTGGCTCGAATGCTTTCCGGCGCGAGGCCCAGGTCTGGTTGAGTCGTATTGCCGAACAACGGCAGCAACGGTTCACTGCCCGATCTGAGGTGACCCCCTCCGCGCGACGGTCAGGTTGTGCACCTGTTACCCGAGGATTACCCGAAGAACCCAGGAGTGGTTGGCATGGTGAGATTGAAGGACACCTCGAAGGTGAAGGGCCGTACGAGGAAAGTCGGCGCGGCCGTGACCGCAGCCGCGTCGATTGCCGGGATGGTCTTCGCGGCGACACCCGCGACCGCCACCGTCGCCGCCAGCACCTTCTCGGTCAAGTACACGGAGAGCTACTACAACGGCACGGCCACCTGGTCCAACCGGTCGGTCGACGTCAACGGATCGTTTAAGGCCAGCAACTGTCGGCGGGTCTACGTGCGGGCGTTCGCAGGCAGCACCTCGCTGGACTTCAAGAACACCAGCACCTGGTGCAACAGATCCGGGCCGTTGCACTTTCCTCCCCTTGACGCGAATGTTGTCGGTGGGTCCGACAACATCTGGGTCTACATGACCGACGGCGACCAGAATTACCTCGCAGGACAGACCTGCTACCGCAGCGGCTACTGCATCGACGGCCTGCACTAGGTCCTGTCTGGAGTCCGAATCATGAGTTCGGCAGATCGCCATCACACAGGGGCTTGGTCTTAATAGGTCATCCGCCATCAGTCATCAGCCATGGCACGAGGCGACCTCACGGACGAGCACGGGCGAGGCGGGGTGTCTTCCAGCACCTGATGGAGGCGGTGATCGCCGAGGCCGCCCGCAGCCAGACCGATATGGGCCTGGTCGGCGTGGACTCGGCGACTGCCCTGGCCCACCACCACGCAGCCGGGACGGCCCTGTCACCGACCGCTCGGTCCAGAGCGTCGCCATCAAGGCGGGCCATCAGCCGACTGCCGGCGGGCAGGATCCGCCTGGGCCCCGCGTGGATCACATGGGTCCGGTATCTCGGCCCCTCCTCGGAAACGCCCTCGGGGTGCTCGCGGAGCTGGTCAAGGGCAGGCGGGATCAGCGATGCCGCGTCGGCAGGCACGGTCTTTTCGGGCCCCGTCGCTGATCCGGCGGACCAACACCAACCGGGCGTCGCGCGACTACGCCGAAGCCCCTACCTGCGCGCTCGGGCGTTGGCGCGGTCTCCGCTTTGCCGGATGGCGAAGAGGGAACGTGCTGCCTGCCGGGCGCGTCGCTGGACGGCACTGTGCCGACTCCACCGTAGGAGTTGGATCCGGCTGAACGCGTCATATCGAGGAAGTCCATCCTGCGTCGGTTGGGCTTCTGCCACTGGTATTTGAGGCAGAGGTCGAGGGGTTCAGAGGAAAGCCTCTTGGGGGTAAAGACGCTGTACTGCTGACAGCCTCCGGAATCGGCGCCTGACAGTGCGCAACGGCGTGCAGCAGGCGTGAGATCGGCTAACCCTTCAGGGTGTCTCGGACTGGGGCGATAGGTGACGGTCCGCTAGAGGCGCGTATCGAGATCAGTAGCTGGAAATTTCCGTCAGGAGTGCCGAACTGTGAGCCCCGAGTGTGTAGTTCCGTGAACTGCGGTGCGGTCGCCACGAGCAACTCTCAACGTCGCACTGAAGCCTCGAAGGGCTAATGGGGGAGCGCCCCCACCGCTGGGGGTCAAGGGGTCGCAGGTTCGAATCCTGTCGTCCCGACTTTTCGAACATTCGAAAGTCGCAAGTGAGGGGCCGTTCTTCGAGCGGCCCCTCACTGGTTTCCGCGTGCTCCCAGGTGGGAGCGGGGGCGGGGGCACGCTCACCGATTCCGACCACGTGGCCGCTGCCGCGGCTGCCCGCAGGGCGGCGGTCCACTTTTCGCGCGGCGCCGACACATGACGGGCCACCGCAGGTTCTCCTCGGCCCGTGAGCTCTCCGCTCGGCGGACCGCCCGCCTCGATCGCGGCGGGACCCGTTTCTGCCAGTCGCGGTGGCGGAGCCTCGACTGCGTCGGCGAGGCTCAGTTGTTGCCTGCTTCCGTCAACGCCGAGCCGTCCGCCAGCCGGGCTCGCACGGTCACCTTGTCCGCTGTCTTGGCACGTACGGCCAACGTCCGGCCTCGCGTCGTCGTGATGTCTCCGGTGACCGAGATCGACGTGACGTTCCTGCTGCCGGCCGCGAGCAGGTAGGAGTGGCCGTTGTCGGCACGCCAGCGCGTGCTTGCGACAACGTGCTGGCCAAAGCGGCTGCACGCCGCAGTGGACTGGGCTCGTGCCACCACTTTGGCACGCTTCGAGTCCGGTGATGCCGGTGCCCAGTGCACCAGGATGTGTCCCGGTCCGCGCCATGTGGAGGCGCGGGTGCATGACCACACGGCGCGGCCGCCGTTCTCCGGCAGCTCCTGTTCGGCGAAGTCCCAGACGTTGAGCGAGCTGACGGCCGGGCTTCGCAGATCCCGGAGACTGCAGGCGACTCGGGACCAGCTGGCCGCCGCCGCCTCGCTGGTCGCCTCTCGTGGTTGCCGTGATGGTGCGCCGTCGCCCGGCAGGGGGGTGTAGCTGAGGTGTGCGGGTGTCAGGCCGCCCAGGTCTGCGACAACAAAAGCGTGCTTCTCCACGATCTTTGTGGAAGAGCGCAGTTGAAGCGCGGGCCGCTGGTCACAGGAATCCGTACCGGAGGCTACGTCACGAACCGGGGCCGTGATGCTGTCGTCCGAGACCTTCAGGGCCCTGCCTGGAGAATCCGAGCGCGCCAGGTCCAGTTGCCGCACCTCGACGATCCAGGGCGCCGTCAGAAATCGCACCCGTCCGCTGCTGCGGCTGACGACTACGGCCGCGGAAGTGGTGACGTCGGCGTTGTCGACACGCGCGATGTCCAGTGTGGGGCGGTGTGCGCCGGAGACCGACTCGGTGTAGCGGATGAGTCGCTGCCCTTCGTGGAACACGACGACCACGCGGCCATCGACATCGCCCGCGAACAGCAGTTGAGGGTGACCGCCGGGCGGGGCGGCGCGCGTGTTCGGCGAGACATTGACGCGCGTGCCGGGCGCCGGCTGAGCCCAGGAGGCGAGCGCGGTGGTGAGCAGTGCGGCGTCGTCGGTACGTGTGCCGCGGGCGGGCCATGCCGTGAAGTCGACGCGGGACGTGTCGGCCCAGGCCTCGCTCGAAACGCGGATCAGCTGGTCGGCGGAGGCCTTGCTCGTCGATGCCGTGGGCGCAGAGGGCGACGGCTGATCGTGTCGCGTCTCGACTGCGGTGACCAATCCACTGGTCAGGACGGCCATCGCGATCGTGAGCACGGTGAGTCGGCATCGGGTTCTGCGACGCAGTAGGTCCGTCGGACGGGCCTGCACCGAGCAGGCGTCGAACTCCCGGCTGTGCGACGGCATCGCGACCGCAGGACCGGCGCTACGGCCGATGCGGTCGGCGGCGCGCAAGGCGGCGTCCGGTTCGCCGACACCGGCGCCTGCGAGCACCGCGCATGCCGCGGCCGCGGAAAGCCCGTCCAGGCGCTGCAACACAAAGGCGGCTCGGACGCGGGCCGGGACTCCTGACAGGGCATGGCCCAGGGCCTCTTCCTCGGCGTCGCCTGCCCGCGGAAACAGCCGCAGTCCCCACACGATGGGCAGGTGCGGCCGAAGGAGACACGGGGGAGGCAGCCGCCGAGGCCAGGCGCGGGGGCGCCGGCCACAGCTGAGGGATGCCTTCAGGACCTGGCTGCGCACCCACTGTGATCCGGGGTCATCGAGAACCCCGGAGCGCTGCCGCGGTACACGTCGTGTGGCTGTGCCCGAACGCAGTCCTGGCAGGGACCGCTGTACGACCCTGTGCGCGACGACTACACGACGGTGCCGACTCCACTCGGGAGGCAGCGTCAGATAGGCGAGTGCCACGAGGCGGGTGTACTGCTCGACGATCGCTGCCTCGGCTTGCCCGACAGTGACCGAATGGTCAGAGGCCCTGGATTTCTGGTGATGATCAGTGGACATGAGGGTGCGCTTCCCAAGAGGGAGGAAGGAGGGTGCTTCGTTCATCCAAACGATGGATTGCTGGGATGGTCACAACACTGGCCCCGGCCCCGGCGAAGACTCGGTCGCGGCGATGCGCTGGAAGGCGAAGGGGTTTCCTTCCGGGTGCCGCCTCGTTGAGTACGGCATGTCGCCGGATGATGTGATCAACAGCTTGAACGGTGCATGTGGGCGGGTTGTTGTCGGCGGTGCACTCCCCGACCCGTTGCCCGTCCCCGAGGATGTGCGTCTCAAGAGGGCTGACAGGCCGGACTACGGCTGCCCCGCCGAGGACGCGGGATCGTACTTCAACCGCTGGTGCACGGTGGTCTATTGACCGTGGGCCTGTTTCGGCGGTGGCGTGACCCGGCGAGTAGGCGGAGTCGGGCGGGGAACTTCAGCAGCGCGTCCGTGGCGAGGAACGCGGCCCGGTTGCCGCTGTCGGACACCACGACCGTGCCGCTGCCGCCTCCGGAGAGCCTGCCGGTGGCCGCCCTGGCGTCCGGGGCCGAGAACCGCCGCGACAACCGCCGCGAGAACCGCCGCGAGAACCGCCGCGAGATCAGCGGACCGCCGCTGCTCCCGGCGGGCCCGGTCGCGCGCGTCGTCGGCCTGCTGGTGCTGCCGGACGGCCGTACCGCCGAAGGGCGTCGCGGCGGCGAGGCAGGCGGCGAGCGCCCACCGCTTCACCTCGCTGACACTCTCACGACCGGTCACTCATGATTCGTAGTCGGCCGGAGATTCGGATTGGTCCGCGGTCTTCAGGCGCTGCCCCGTGGCGGTCTGGGCAGGAATCCGCTGGTGCGGCGGCGGTAGGCGGCATAGCCGGGCCGGTCGGCCATGTGTCGTTCGAGCAGCGCCTTGCCGCTGCCCAGGGTCAGCAGACAGGTCATCACCAGAGGTCCGACGGCAGTGGCCGCCGCGACCGCGGGCGCCTCGCACGCGATGAGGAAGAGCCCCCACCAGACGCAGAAGTCACCGAAGTAGTTGGGGTGCCGGGTCCACGACCACAGGCCGCGGTCCATGACCAGACCCTGGTGGGCCGGGTCGGCCTTGAACCGGGCGAGCTGAAGGTCCCCGACGGACTCGAAGACCAGGCCGAACAGCCACAGACAACCGCCGAAGGCCGCGAGTACACCCATCGGTCCGGTGATGTAGGAGGCGCCCTGCACGGGCAGCGACACCAGCCACACCAGTGCTCCCTGCAGCAGATAGACCATGCGCAGGGCGTAGGCGTTCCGGCTGCCTGGAGCCTTGGCCAGCAGCCGTTCGTAACGAGCGTCCTCGCCGTGGCCCCGGCCGCGCCAGGCGATGTGCGCCGCGAGCCGCAGCCCCCACACCACCGTCAGCACGGACACCAGCAGGCGTCTGCCGTCGTCGCCGTACCCCGAGGAGAGGACGTACGTGGTGACGGCGACGGCGGCGAAACCGATTCCCCAGGCGACGTCGACGATGCGGTGCAGCCCGCGTCGCAGCGCGACCACGAAGGTGGACAGCAGCACGCCCAGTGCGGCGAGTGCGGCGACGAGGAGATTGAGGCCGAACGCACCCCAGTCGACACTGTTCATGATCGGTTCCCGCGGAGGCACCAGTCCGTCGGTGTGCCGGAGAGCCCCGAGCATCCCAGCTCATCGGTGCGCACGGCGAGAATCTGGTCGACGCCCATCCGGCGCTGCTCAAAGGCGAGCGATCCGCCCACCAGGTACAGCCGCCACATCCTGGCGGTCTCCACACCCATCAGTGACACGCATTCCTGCCAGCGCTTCTCCAGCGTGTCGCGCCAGGCGGTGACGGTACGCACATAGTGCTCGCGCAGCGATTCTGCCGAGCGCACCTCCAGACCCGCCCGCTCCAGCAGACCGATGGTCTCGCCGAGCGGTCGCATGTGCATGTCCGGCGCGATGTACGACTCGATGAACGCACCGCCGCCCGGCGCCGATGCCCCGCGTGACATCTGCTGGACCATGAGGCGCCCCTGCGGCCGAAGGAGACCGTGCAGCTGGGCCGCGAACTCCGGGTACTCGGCTTCGCCGACGTGCTCGCCCATCTCGATCACGCCGATGGCGTCGTAATGGTCCCGCTGGATGGCACGGTAGTGGCGCAGCTGAACGTCGACCCGGTTGCCGAGGCCCCGCTCGAGCACCCGCGCCTGGACGAAGTCCCGTTGCTCGCTGGACAGCGTCACGGCGGTCACCTGCGCCTTGTGCCGCTGCGCCGCGTACAACGCGAGGGAGCCCCAGCCGCAGCCGACGTCGAGCAGCCGGGAGCCGGGCTGAAGCCCCAGTTTCCGGCAGATCAGCTCCAGTTTGGCCCGCTGGGCGTCCGCGAGGCCGTATCCCGGCTCCTCGCTCTCCCAGAAGGCGCAGGAGTACGCCATGGAAGGGTCGAGCAGCAGTCGGTAGAAGTGGTACGAGACGTCGTAGTGGTGGCTGATGGCGGCGCGATCCCGGGCGGTGCCGTGCAGTGGCCCGCGCAGGCGTGCGCGGCCCGCGGGTCCCTTCGGGGGCGGGCCGACGGCACCGAGCCTGAGCGCGGTCGCGGCGGCGGAGGCAAGTTGTGCCACCCCTGGTCCGGCGGGGGAGCGGCGCTGCTCGCGGGCTGCCGCCCACATCGTCCGCAGTCCGTCGCCGAGATCGCCTTCGATGTCCACGTCACCGGTGATGTAGGCCTCGGCGAGGCCGAGTTCGCCCGGCTGCCACAGCAGCCTGCGCAGCGCACGACGTGAGCGGAGCACCACGACCGGGCCGTCCGCCGGTCCGTGCTCACTGCCGTCCCAGGCTCGCAGCCGCAGGGGAACCGGCCCGCCGAGGACGTCGACGAGTAGTCCGTTCAGACGCTCGGCCGTCGAGATCATGAGGGCTCTCCCTGGTCGGTCAGCTGGATCTGGTGCACATCGAGGTAGCGCGAGCGGAAGCCTGCCTCCGAGTAGGCGAGGTAGAAGGTCCACATGCGCCGGAACGTGTCGTCGAACCCAAGGCCTTCGACGGCGTCGGCCTGTTGCGCGAACCGCTCGCGCCACAGCCGCAACGTCTGCGCGTAGTGCTCGCCGAACCCGTCGCAAGCGGTGACCCGGAGCCGGGTGTGTGAGCGCACGTTCTCCTCGATGGCGCGCACGGAGGGGAGCATGCCGCCCGGGAAGATGTACTTCTGCACCCAGGTGTACGTGGAGCGGCTGGCCAGCATCCGGTCGTGCGGCATGGTGATCGCCTGCAGGGCGACCCGGCCGCCCGGCGCCAGCAGCGTGTCCAGGGCCCGGAAGAAGGTGGGCCAGTACTCCGGCCCGACCGCCTCGATCATCTCGACGCTCGCGATCGCGTCGTAACTGCCCCGCACCTGGCGGTAGTCGCACAGATCGACGCGGACGCGGCCTTCGTGGCCCCCCGCACGTACGCGGCGGCGTGCCAGATCGCACTGTTCGGCGGAGAGCGTGACGGAGTGGACGCTCGCGCCCCGGTCCGCCGCACGGATCGCCAGAGTGCCCCAGCCGGTACCGATCTCCAGGAGCCGGGTGCCCGGACCCACACCGCACAGGTCGAGGACCCGGTCGATCTTGCGGTACTGGCCCGGCGTCAGATCGGCCCAAGTGGCGGGTGTCCGGTCGAAGAGCGCGGAGGAATAGCTGAGGGAGGGGTCGAGGAAGAGCGCGAACAGCTCGTTCGACAGGTCGTAGTGGTGCTGGATGTTGGTCCGCGCTCCACTGGGCGTGTTTCTCAGCGCTCCCGGCTGCCTGGGGGCCCACAGCGCGCGCAGCCGCTGGAGCGGGGATGGCACCAGCGTGGCGGCGTGGCCGGCGAGCACGGTGAGCGCCCCGACCAGGTCGTCGGCGTCCCATTCGTACGCCATGTACGACTCGCCGAATCCGATGAGTCCGTTGGTCGCGATACGGCGCAGAAAGGTGTCGGGGTCGCGGACCTCCAGCAACGGCCCGCCTTCGCCCAGCTGTTCACCGGCGCCCAGCGACACCCGCAGCGGCAGACCGTTCAGAGCGTGCCGCACCACACGGCGGGCGACCGCTGTCCGGGCGGCGGAGCAGGCGGGAACCGCCGCGACATCGGGCCACCGGCCGGTGTCGGCGGTTCTCGCGGGGCCGGCGGCGAGAGACGTGTCGGGCGCGCCGGACACACCGGGCGCGTCGGGAGCGGACGTACTCACTTCAAGCCCTCCTGGGGGAGACGACGTGGGCGTATGTGCACCGGCAGGCCGCGCAGCCACAGCACGATGCCGTGCCGCCGGATCGCGGCCGACACGGCGACCGTGGACCAGGGACGGCGGGCCACCGCTCGCAGCAGTGCTGCGGCGGTCGCCGCCCTGCGCTCGCCGTGCACCGTCGCCGTGAACTTGCGGATGCCGCCCTGGTCCAGGCGGACGGTGAGGCCGAGATGTTCAGCGGGCAGGGGCAGCCGCATGCGGTAGTCACCCTCGACGGAGAAGAAGGGGGACACGTACAACTCCTTCGGCACCTCCGCGCCCCGGACGGCGTCAGGGCGCAGCAGATAGCAGTGCCGTTCGCCGTAGGTGTTGTGCACCTCGGCGACGACGCAGCGCAGTTCGCCGTCAGGTCCGTGGCACCAGAACACGGAGAGCGGATTGAAGACGTACCCCAGCACTCGGGCATGGGCGAGCATCAGGACGCGTCCGCCGTCCAGGGCGACTCCGCGCCGGGAGAGGAAGTGCTCGAGCCCCGACCTGATGTCGGTGGTCCGGCCGCCGAAGTGGTCGCGGCCCTCGAAGCGGGCCAAGGGCCGTAGCGCGAACGGCAGCCTGGGAGGCCGATCGACGTCGATCAGCCACAGGTAGGTGCGGTGTGTGAGTCCGGAGTGGAGCGGATGCGTACGGACATGGGTCACGACGCTCTGATAGAGCGCGGGTACGGCGACGTCGGCATGCTCGGTGTTCACCAGCGCACCCCCAGGGTCCGGGCCGCGTCGACCCCCGAACGGCAGCCGTCCTCGTGGAAGCCCCAGCCCTGGTAGGCGCCCGCGAACGCCGTGACGGGCCCGCTCAGTGAGGCGAGCCGCTCCTGTGCCCCGACCGACTCCGCCGTGTAGACGGGATGCTCGTACGCCATCCGTGCCAGCACCCGGTCCGGCCGGATCCGGTCTTCCCCGCCGAGAGTCACCACGTACGTCTCGGAGGAGTCGAGTCCCTGGAGCCGGTTCATGTCGTAACTGACCCGCACGTGGTCCGTGGTGACACGGCATGACGGGAGAAGACAGTTCCAGGAGGCGCGTGCACCGGGGCTGCGTGGCAGCACGGCGGTGTCGGTGTGCAGCACCGCGGGGTTGGGGGAGTAGCGGAAAGCGCCGAGGACCTCACGTTCCGCGCCGGACGGATCGGCGAGCAGCCGCAGCGCCTGGTCGGCGTGGACGGCGATCACCACGGAGTCGAAGGCGTCGGCCGTCCCGTCCTCGGTGGTGACGCACACTCCGGCGCCGTCCCGGCGTACGGACCGCACGGGTGTGGAAGTGCGGACGTCCTGGAGTTCCTTGCCGATCCGTGTCACGTACTCCCGTGAACCACCGTCCACAGTACGCCAGTTGGGAGATCCGCTCACCGAGAGCATGCCGTGGTGGTCGAGGAACCGGAAGAGATGGCGGGCCGGGTAGCGCAGGGCGGTGCCCGGAGGGCAGGACCACACGGCCGACACGAGGGGAACCGCGAAGTGCCGCACGAAGTAGGTGGGGAATCGGTGCTGGGCGAGGAACTCGCCGAGAGTGATGCCGACTTCCCCGGCGCCCGCTTCCTGCGCCAGATACTCGGATCCCTGCGCCAGATACTCCGACGCCCGGCGATGAAAGCGGGGAACGTCGCGGAGCATCCTCAGGTAGGGGCGGCGCAGAGCGTTGCGGGGCCGGGCGAACAGCCCGCGCGGCCCGCGTGCGCCCGCGTACTCCAGTCCGCAGCCTTCGCAGCGCACGGACATGCTCATCTCCGTCGGACGTGTGGCGACTCCCAGCTCGTGGAACAGACGCAGCAGGTGGGGATAGGTACGGTCGTTGTGCACGATGAAACCCGAGTCCACCCCGCGTATCCGACCGTCCGGCGCCGCCACGTCATGGGTGTGGGCATGCCCCCCGAGCCGGTCGTCGGCTTCGTAGAGGACGACGCGGTGCGCGGACCGCAGGATGTACGCGGCCGTGAGGCCCGCAACACCGGAGCCCACCACCGCGGTGCGCCTTCGCTGATCTCTCATACCGTCCCTTCAGCCCGTCCGGCGGAACTGGACGCGCTCTGAAGGTGATTCGTGGCCGAGGGGCGGAGCGGCTTGGTGGCAGGCGAGACGGGAGTGGTGTGGTGAGGCTCAGGTGCGGCGGGCAGCGCCCGGCCCAGGTGCGGTGGGTGGTTCCGTGATGGGGCGGAACAGGGATTCCAGTACGGCCAGGCCGGACGCCAGTCCCGTGAGACGGCTCGCTCCCGGCTCGGACGGCGTGCCGGCCCATCCTGGTCCCGCGAGCATGGCCAGCGGGTGGCTCCGGGCGCCGCGCACCCCCCATTCCAGGGTGAGAAGGGCGCGGACAACGGCGAGATCGGCGGTGTGCCGGGACTGGGACCACAGGACGACGGCGCAGGGGCCGATGCGCCGGACAGCCGATTCCAGTGCTTCCTTCGGTACGGCGGCTCCGAACATGCGGGTGGGCAGTCCCCGCTCGACCAGCGCCGCCCACAGGGCTTCGATCGGAAGACTGTGCTGCTCCGTCGGCATACAGGCCAGCACTACGGGGGGCGATTCGCCCGCCGGTGCGGTGACCGCCGCGCGAAGGGTGCTGGAGACATGCCAGGAAAGCAGGTGCTCCACCTCCACGTAGGACTCGTCGGAGGTGGCCCATTTGCGGCCGACGGCGTGCAAGGTCGGGGCGATGATCTGTTCCCAGGCCACGACGACGCCGTACGTGTCCACCACCGACCGGAGCTGTGCTTGTACCGCCGACGCGTCGAGCCGGACGGCAGCGCGTGCCAGACCTCGGCTCTCCGGCCAGACCTGGCCCAGCGGCAGGTCGCGGAAGCCACCGGGGTTGCGCGGCGGCTCGCAGGTCGTCGGGCGATCCGTCGACCGGCCCGTGGCCGACAAGGCCAGTCGGGCCGCTTCCGAGGGCGTGATGCCCTGCGCGGTCAGATGGCACATGTGCTCCAGCCTGGCCACGTCTTCGGGGGACCAGCGACGGTGACGGCCGTGGGCACGGTGGCCGGGGCCGATGCCGTAACGGCGCTCCCAGGTGCGCAGCGTCGTCGGCGCGACACCGAGCCTGCGGGCGAGCGCCCCGGTGGTCAGGGAGGCCTCGCCCCCACCTGTCTGCTCCGTTGACCGCGTCGCGGACCGGGGCGTCTCCGGATGACGTGTCACAGCGATCCCGCGACAACGATCACGTCATGGTGACCCCGCTTGCTCCTCATACGCCGCTCCTTCTTGCCACCGTGTCCGAGTTCCGCGACCCCTTCCCGGGAAGGACGTCGGCTCTTCCCGCTGGGGCTGCTCTTCGGATGCACGCTCGCGCCGAACGGCACCCTCGCTGCACCACTCTTCGGCGGACGGCGACGCCGTGGTTGCACTCTACGCAAAACGACTCACAAACGATTCATCTTGTGCGCCGTTTTCACTCTCGATCACGCTGGCCGCAGGCGCGACGGGGCGTCACCCGGCGGGTGTGCCGGGCCCGGTTCAGGTGTCCGAGGAGTGTTCAAGATGACCACGTCACAGACGGTGCGCCACGGGCCTGACAGGGAGGCGGACGGTGGCCGGTCCGCCGGCTCCACGGAACCAGCCGACGGTGAAGGACTCCGGGGCGATGAGTTGATCGCCGACGCGTTTCTGCGGGGTGACGACGAGGGATTCAGGCAGCTGTACGAGCGTTGGGCCGCGCTCGTCCATGCTGTAGCGCGCCGCGCGCTCGGCGACTGCTGCGATGCAGAGGACGTCACTCAGCAGGTCTTCATCGCCGCCTGGCGCAACCGTCGCGGCTTCCGCCCCGAGCGTGGCGCGGCCGGATCATGGCTGGTCGGCATCACCCGGCACAAGGTCGCGGACGCCCTCGCGGCGCGTGCCCGCCGTGCCCGAATCGCCGCCGCAGTGGAAACGGCCCTCGACGCCGATCACCGCCCGCCGGACGAGCACCTGGCTCAGCGGGCCGTGGACCACGTCGTGATCCAGTACGAGTTGAACCAGCTTCCGCCGGCGCAGCAGAACGTCCTGCGGCTGGCCTTCTACTCGGATCTCCCGCAGTCCCAGATCGCCGCGTACACAGGTCTCCCGCTCGGCACGGTGAAGAGTCATGCACGCCGGGGCCTGCGCACCCTGCGGCGTCGCATGGAGCAGAGCGCGTGATGACCGGCAGGGGATCAGCAGGGGAGCACCGGTCGCAGAACCCGGGGCGCTGAACCCGCGGCCCACTTCCGCCTCATGGCGCACCAGTTCCACTCCACCCGCATCCGAACCAGATCCCCCGGCAGAAACAGAGATGTGGCAGAAGGGCGACGGGGTCCGGTCCCGGATCTCAGTCCAGACGACCTTCATGGGCGGCTGCTGGGATCCGCCCCAAGGCCCCCGCGCTCCCGATCCAGGAGGAACGAGCCATGAAAACCTCAGCTCTCCGTCGCTGTGCTGCCTGCGCGAGCGCGCTTGCTCTGCCCGTGGCCCTCGGCCTCACCGCACCGGCGGCCCTCGCCGCGCAGCCCGCAGAACCGTTCGGCCCGGCCTGCTCATCGCTCCCCGCCTCGGGTGCGGGCAGCTCGGAAGGCATGGCCGACGATCCGGTCGCGACAGCGGCATCGAACAACCCTGAGCTGTCGACCCTCACCGGCGCCGTCCAGAAGGCCGGGCTCGTCGACACGCTGAACAACGCCGAGAACGTCACGGTGTTCGCGCCGACCAACGACGCGTTCGCCAAGGTCCCGAAGGCGGACCTCGACAAACTGCTGGCAGACAAGGAGCAGCTGACGAAGGTGCTGACCTACCACGTGGTGGGGGAGAAGGTCGGCAAGGAGCAGCTCGCCGACGGCACGTACAAGACCCTGGAGGGCGGCGAGCTCACCACAGCCGGTTCCGGAGACGCGTACAAGGTGAACGACAGTGCCTCCGTGGTCTGCGGAGACGTAGCCACCAAGAACGCCACCGTGCACGTCATCGACACCGTCCTGATGCCGAAGACCTGATGCCGGAGATGTGACATCTGAGCCGCGGCGCCGTGTCCGGCGCCGCGGCAACACTTGTCCGCGGCAAGCTCAGCCGCGGCCGCGGGCGTCTTTGAACCGGGCAAGCCCGTCGGCGAGGTCAAGCAGCGGTTGCGGGTACTCGATTCCGGCCCGCGCCTCTCGTGGGAGGCGCCAGGGCTCGTGGACCAGACGGTCCTCGACGTCGCCCAACTCGGGCACCCACCTGCGGACGAAGGTCCCCCGGGGGTCGAAGCGTCTGCCCTGGATCACCGGGTTGAGCACGCGATGCGGGCGCGTGTCCGTGCCGGTGCCCGCGACCCACTGCCAGTTGAGCTGGTTGTTGGCGACGTCACCGTCGACGAGCAGCTCCAGGAAGTACCGGGCGCCGATCCGCCAGTCCACGTACAGGGTCTTGGTCAGGAAGCTCGCCACCAGCAGCCGGGCGCGGTTGTGCATCCAGCCCTCGTGGCGCAGCTGGCGCATTCCGGCGTCCACGACCGGGTAGCCGGTACGGCCTTCCCGCCATGCCGCGATGTCGTCGGCCGCGTCCTTCTCGCCGCGCCAACGGTCGTTCCGGGTGCGGTAGTCCACGACGGACGTGTCCGGCCGCGACGCGAGCACCTGGCGGTGGAAGTCGCGCCAGCACATCTGCCGCACGAACGCCTCCGCTCCGGCGCCCCCGTGCGCGCGGGCCCGCCCGACGAGTTCGACCGGCGAGAGCGCCCCGAAGTGGAGGAAGGGCGAAAGCCGGGAAGTGGCGTCGCCCGCCAGGTCGTCGTGCCGCTCCTCGTACCGGGACAGGTCACCGCCCGACCACCACCGCGAGCACCGTGTCCGGCCGGCCGTCTCTCCGCCCTTCGCGAGTCCCGGTGAGGTGCCGTCGACGTCCGTGGCCGACGACGGCGATTCGCCCCGCACCGCGTCCGGGACACGCACCGCGCGCGGGGGAGCCAACGGCTCCCGCAGCGACACCTGCGACCAGACGCGGAAGTAGGGGGTGAACACGGCGTAGTGGTCGTGAGCGGTCCCGGACGGCGTCACGGCCCCGGGGGCGACGGCGGTCGTCACGGAGTCGTGCACATGCAGGGTCACTCCCATCGCGCCCAGTTCCGCGTGCAGCCGCCGCTCCCGCCGCTGCGCGTACGAGCTGACATCCGCGGCCATGTGCACCTCTGTCGCCCCGCATTCCGAGGCGACGGCACAGACCTCGCGGGCGACCGGACCGGTCCGCACGACCAGTCGGCCGCCCCGGCGCTGCAGCCGGTCGTCGAGGTCGGTCAGGCAGTCGGCCAGGAACGCCCGGCGGTTGGGCGCGTCGAACCCGGCCGCGTGCACACCCGGATCGTGTACGAACAGGGGGACCACCTCGTCCGCCGCGCGCGACGCGGCGTGCAGCGGCGGATGGTCGTGCAGACGCAGGTCAGCGGTGAACAGGACGACCGCGACGGTCATGTCGTCACTCCAGGGTGCGGTGGTGCGAGAGGGTGCAGGTCACTGCCGAGTTCTTCGCCGCCCGACCGCGCGCCGGATGCGCTCCGTCGGCGACGTTCGGGCTCGCGGGCCGCCTGCCGCGGCGTGGGCGATGTTGCGCGCCATGCCCCCGAAGACGACGAGGTGGAAGGGGGACACCGACCACCAGTAGGCGTGGCCGAGCAGCCCACGCGGATGGAACAGGGCACGCTGCCGGTAGCGCGTCCGCCCCTGGTCGTCCGTCTCGACGTACATCTCCAGCCAGGCGAGACCCGGCAGCCGCATCTCGGCCCGCAGGCGCAGCAGACGCACGGGATCGATCTCCTCGACGCGCCAGAAGTCCAGGGAGTCCCCGACCCGCAGCCGTGCGGCGTCGCGCCGCCCGCGGCGCAGCCCGACGCCGCCGACGAACCGGTCGAGCCAGCCGCGCACGGCCCAGGCGAGCGGGAAGGAGTACCAGCCGTTGTCGCCGCCGATCCCCTCGATCACCTTCCACAGGGCCTTGGGTGAGGCGTCGACCGGGAGGCCACGTTCGTCTTCGTAGAGGCTGCCGCCGGCCCAGTCCGGATCGGTGGGCAGCGGATCGCTCGGGGCGCCCGGCAGAGCGGCGGAGGACCAGCGGGTGGCGACCTGGGCCTCGCGTACTCGCCGCAGCGCGAGGGCCAGCGCGTCGTCGAACGGCAGGGGCAGTCCGGGCAGGTCGGGGACGTACCGGGCGATGTCGTGCTCGTGGCAGATGACCTCGTGCCGCAGCGACTCGGTGAGCGGGCGGGCGATGGCGGCCGGCACGGGGGTCACGAGGCCGACCCAGTGGCTGGACAGCCGCGGAGTGAGGATCGGTACGGGGACGATGATCCGCCGCCGCAGTCCGGCGACGGCGGCGTAGCGGCGCATCATCTCCCGGTACGTGAGAACGTCCGGTCCGCCGATGTCGAACGCCCGGTCGACGTCGCCGGGCATGCCTGCCGCGCCCACGAGGTATCGCAGTACGTCGCGGATCCCGATGGGCTGCGTACGCGTGTGCACCCAGCTCGGTGTGACCATGACCGGCAGCCGTTCGGTCAGATAGCGCAGCATTTCGAATGACGCCGACCCCGATCCGATCACCACGGCGGCCCGCAGCACGGTGGCCGGGACGGGTGCGTCGAGAAAGATCCGTCCCACCTCCGCCCGGGACCGCAGGTGGGGCGAGAGGGAGCGTTCGGGAACGCCGTGGGGGGTGAGCCCACCGAGGTAGACGATCCGCCGTACCCCGGCGGCGTGCGCCTGCTCCGCGAAGATCCGTGCCGCACGCCGGTCGGTCTCCTCGAAGCCCGGTCCGGCCGTCAGCGCGTGCACGAGGTAGTAGGCGACATCGACTCCGCGCAGTGCGGCCCCGACGGACTCGGCGTCCGTGACGTCCCCACGAACGGATTCCACCCGAGGAGCCCAGGGGTGGTCGCGCAGCTTGCTGGGAGTGCGTACCAGACACCTGACCTGGTGGCCGGCGTCGAGCAGCTCCGGAACGAGCCGCCCGCCGACGTATCCGGACGCCCCGGTGACCAGGCAGCGCAGGGCCTGCGGCTGTCGCCGTACGTCGTCCGGCTTGCCGTCCGCGCTTACGCTCATCGCTCTCTCCTCACCGGTTGGCGCTGCTCCCTGGGCGGACACCCGCTCACGGCGGCAGGAGCATCACCGAACCAGTGCCGACGGCACGCCGGGCGGTCGTGACGAGGAAGCGGGAACCCGCAGCCTCGGTGCTCACCTCGATCGTGGCACCCCGCGACGGAACGGGCCCCCGCGTCTCGGCGGACAGTCCGGCCACCGCTCCGCCGTCCTGCCCGATTGCAGCAGTGCGGCCTGGCGCCCGGCCCGCTGGACGGCGGGCAGGGGCAGCCGGTCGGGCCTCCCCGGCAGCGGCACCGGATGAGCGGGATCGCGAGGCAGGAGCACCATGCGCCCTTGAGCAGCCCGCGGCGGCATGACGTCGCCGTCGGCGTGGGCGGTTGCTCCGCCGGGGACGAGGAGGCGCAGGGCATCCCGCCGGATTCGTCGTGCGTCCACAGCGACATCGTCCATACGAGCCACATCGTCCATCCGCTGATACCGCCAATGGGTACGTGCATATCGCTCAGAACATCTCTATGGCTGGTTCGCGGGGATCAGAGTGCGCGGATGCACTCTGCGGTCATCGCCTGCCCCGGGTCGCGACCGGCGTCACCGCACCTGTCGCGACGAGGCGGCGGCACCCGCCTCGCGCGCCCGTCCGTAAGCGGGCGGCCCGTAAGCGGGCGGCCCGTAAGCGCGGCGCCGCTTGCGCCGGTGGGCTCCCTGGGGGTGCCGTGTCTGCACCGCGCGGTCAGTGGACGGGCCAGGGGCACCGCCGGACTCCGGCTGGGGGCGGGGGCGGCACCCGATACGGATCGAACCCCGGGCCACCGGCATTCGCCCCGGTCCGCTGCCCAGTTGGTCAGCCCTCGGCGCCAAGCGCCTGCGCGAGCCGCTCGGGCGTACGGGAGGAGAGATAGACGTAGGGCGTGGGGTCGTCCGGGTCGAGCACCTCGACGCGCACGGCTGAGGGGAGGTAGCTGCGCATGGCCATGAACGCCCGCAGATCCGCCTTGTGCGTCCGCCAGGCCCTGGCCTCCTCGTCATGGAGCACCTCAGGCTCGCCGAGCGCGTTCAGGGGGATGCGGGCGTCGTCGACGACCAGCGCGTCGGCCGTAACCCTGATGCGTGTGGAGCCCTGGGCGCTGACCCAGCAGCCGGCCAGGCAACTGCCCGCCATCAGCGCGATGACGGCGGCGGTCAGCCCGAAGGGCAGGAAGACCAGGGCCATGGAGATGCCGAAGAGGGCGGCGATGAACCGCCAGGCCCGGGGGGCCGTGAGGCGTTCGTCGTAGGCGAGAGCCTGGGGAGTGGTCACTGTGTTCACCTTGTCGTGTACGGCACTGGGGGCCGAGTCGTTCATGGGCGGCCGCGTCACAGCGGGAGGAAGGAGTCGGAGAGCGGTGGTAATGGAGCATCGCGCCGGTCTCCATGTCGTCGGGTACTGCCTGACTGGGGCTCCCTCGCACCGTCAGTCGGCCAGCCGGTCGTCGATGAGCTTCTTGAACGCTTCGTACGAGCCGGGCATGGAGATCTTGGTGCCGTCCAAGAAGAAGGTCGGGGTCCCCTGGACTTCCAGTCCCAGGCCGTCACCCTGATCGGCCCGGACGCGCTCGGCCGTCGCCGGAGCCTTGAGATCGGCATCGAACTTCCGCATGTCCAGGCCGAGTTGATCGGCGTAGCCGCGGAATTCGGCTTCCTTGGATTCCTGCGCCTCGCCCCACTGCTTCTGCGTGGTGAACAGCTTGTTGTACATCTCCTCGAACTTGCCCTGCCGGGCGGCGGCTTCGGCCGTGCGGGCGGCGAGTTCGCCGTTGCGGTGTCCGGGCACGGGGAAGTAGCGGGCGACGAACGTGACGCGGTCGCCGTACTCCTCGCGGAGCTTCTCCACGATCGGGTACATCGCGCCGCACCCCTCGCACTCGAAGTCCAGGAACTCCACGATGGTCAGTTCGCTCTTCTCCGGGTCGGTGAGGCGATGGCTGCCGTCGCGTACGGGCATGGCCTTGGCGGCCGGTTTGACGTCCACGCCGTCGCTGCCCCGGCCGTCCGGGGAGAACAGCAGGAAGGAGCCGTAGGCGGCGGCGAGGGACGCCACGATCACCGCGGCGACGATCAGTTGTCTCTTCAGGTTCGTCATGATTCCTCAGTGGGGGTGGGGTTGATTTCGGGCTTGGTCGGACGGGTGGCCGTGAGCAGGTCGCGGGCGTGCAGCCCGGCCAGGTAGGCGTTGTAGGCGGCGAGCGGGTCGCCCGTGCCGCCGCGGTCGATCCGCCGGTCGATCCGGCGTGCCTCGCGAGCGTCGGACCGGATCCATTGCACGGCGAGAACGAGCGTCGTGATCAGTACGGGAATGTCGCCGGTGGCCCAGGCGATGGCTCCCGCGTCGTACTGGTCGGCCAAGGCGTCGGCGACCCAGGGGCGGTCGAGCAGCGACCACCAGCCCTCGCCGATCAAGGCGGTGGAGCTCATCAGAGAGATGCTGAACCAGGAGTGGAAGGGCATCGTCAGGATGAGCATGATGAGCCGCCCCAGGTGGGGCGGGCGGCGCGGGCCGGGGTCGATGCCGATGATCACCCAGAAGAACAGCAGCCCCACGGCGAGAAAGTGCACCAGCATGACCATGTGCCCCAGATGACTGCTCATCAGGGTCTGGAACAGCGAGGTGTAGTAGACCGCGAAGGCGCTGCCGACGAACAGCACGCCCGCCACCACGGGGTGCGAGATCACCTTGACGTAGCGGCTGTGCAGGAGCTTCAGCAGCATGTCCCGCGGTCCGTCCGGCTCACCCCTGGGTGCGGCGGGGAGGGCGCGCAGGGCCAGGGTGGCGGGTGCTCCCAGGACGAGCAGGATCGGCACTGTCATCGCGAGGATCATGTGCTGGCCCATGTGCACGCTGAACAGGACCTTGCCGTAGACGGCCAGGCCGCTCATGGTCGCCAGCGCGGTCACCGCCAGGCCGAGCAGCCACGCGACGGTGCGCCCGACGGGCCACTTGTCGCCCCTGGCGCGCAGCTTGCGTACGCCCGCCAGGTACAGCAGTGCCGCTGCCGCCGTGCCGAACGCGAACAGCGGGTCGAAGTGCCACCGGGTGAACAGCGGCGTCCAGGGAAAATCGCCGAGTGGGGGCGGCATGGCGAAGCCGAGCAGTTCCTCGGCCGGTGAGAGCGAGGCGGCATCGGCGCCGGGGGCCGGGGTGCGCGACAGGCCCACCGCGAGGCCGACCGCCGCCGCCATCAGCAGCACTTCGCCGGTGGCCAGCCGGACGAAGCCGCCTCGCTCGCCGTCCTTGAGGGCGGGCAGCGTGCGGCGGCGGTGCCAGTATCCGATTCCGCCCAGCGCGGCGAGCGCCACCGCCTTGCCGACGAGCATCAGCCCGTACCGGCTGCCGAACACCTCGCCCACGGACGGGAGCCGGACCGCGGCGTTGACGATGCCGCTGGCGGCGACCGCGAGCAGCGCCCAGGCGGCCAGCGGGCTGAAGCGCCGGGCCGCGTCCACCGCCTGCTCCTCACGGCGGGCGGCCACGACGAGGACGAAGACGAGCCCGCCGACCCACACCGCGACGCCGACCAGATGCAGGGCGAGGCTGGTGACGGCCGCGTCGTGGTTGCCCGCGGCCGAGGAGTGCCCGGTGAACACGGGCGGCAACAGCCCTGCCAGCGCGAGGACCAGTGCAAGCCGGGCCCAGCGGGCGGTTCCGATCCCCAGGCACAGAGTGGCGATCACCGCCGCGACCGCGGCCATCAGGGCGGACGAGCGTCCCTGGGCGTCGGTGCCGATGAAGTCCGCCACGACGGCGGGCGACAGCACATCCCCGACCGGCTTGGCGAAGAGGTCGGACAGGGTGAACACCAATGCCGCCGCCGACGCGACGAACCACAGTGCCGCCGCGCACACGGCCCAGTTCAGATAGCGCAGTTGCGCCGGGCCGAGCCGCTTGCCGCCCGGCAGCAGAACCACCACAAGGAGCAGCGCCCCGACCGTCGCCACGGCCGCGGCGTCCGTCGCGGTCCTGGCGACCGGCAGCCCCCACGCCGTCACGGCCCCGGCGTCAGGAATGCCGGGGATCGCGGCGCGCGTACTGCCACCGGCCCACACGGCGGCAACCGCCACGGCGACGCACATGAGCGCCGAGGTGACCAGGACGACGGGCAGCCGCGGCATGCGCGCCGCGCGCCTGATGCCGCCATTCGCTTCGGTGTCAGCCGCCATGACCGGTCCGCCTCCGCCGCGCCGAGTGGACGCCCAGGACGACCCCGGTCAACGCCACGGCGCCGACTCCGGTGAGGACCACGGCTGTGGTGCCGGAGGTTCCTTCGTCGTCCTTGTCCGCCGCGGGCGCCGGGGGCGTGGAGACCGAGCCCCTCGCCGTCGGGCCAGGGCTGCGCTCCTTCGCGTCCTTCGCGTCCTTCACAGTGAAGGTGTAAGAGCCGGAAACCGGGTGTCCGTCGGCGGACACCACCCGGTATCCGACGGTGTAACGACCCGACGGCACCGCGCTCTTGAGCGCGAGCGTGACTGTCTTGCCGGTGACGCGTGGCCCGCCTTCGGCGGCCGACGCCCCGCCCGGTCCGGTGACGGCCACCTTGGCGTACTTCTGGTCCATCGCGTCGCTGAAGGTCAGCATGACCTTCGCGGGCGGCCCGGCGAGTGCCGCGCCGGTGCCGGGGCTGCTGGAGTCGAGATCGGTATGGGCCGCGGCCTGCGGAGCGGCAAGGGCGAGCACCGCCAGGGCTGCGGGTACGACGAGGGCGCGTGCCGCCGTGCGGGCGGTACGCAACTGAGGGAGGTGCATGAAGCGGGACTCTCTATGTCCCCCGGCGAGCCATGCCGCCGGGACGGGAGGGCCGGCCCCACCGGGCGGCCCTCACGCAGAGCCCGTCAGAGCAGGCAGGGGCCGCCCACCGGCAGGGGCCGGAAAAGGGCGAGGGGAGCGCGCTCGGGGCGCGGCGGCGCCCGGCCCTCGTGCAGCCGCGCGAGCACGGCGGACTTCAGCGGCGAGCTGCTCTCGCGCACCGTCCGCTGCGGCCCGGTGCCGCCATGGGCGCCGCCGAGCAGCGGCCATACGAGGACCAGCAGGCGGCTCACCGCCGCGAGGAGCGGTCGGCTCTGCCACAGCAGTGCCTCGGTGACGCCGAGGCACTGGGCGGCGAGAAGCAGCGTCACCAGGTGCCCGGCCACCAGCACCCCTGAGGGCGGCCCGACGGCGGAGCCGTGCGCCATGAATGAAGGAAGATCACCGAACGACTCGCCGCGCGCCGTCACCGCAGCGCACGCTTCCGGCAGCGAGTAGGCCAGGTGGTGGGCAAGCTGTGCCGCTGCGAGCGCACCGAGCAGTTGGGCGTCCGTCAATCGGTGCCGCGTCAGGACGACCGCACCCGGCACGGCCACCATGGCGACGGCGGCCACGATGACCTTGCACGGTGCCTGGCCCTGCGACGCGACATGCCCCGCCAGCGGCAGCAGCACGCACAGCACCGCCAGCGCGCCGGCCCGCATCCCGCGCAGCGCGCCGGACGCCGGGGAGGCGGTTCTTGTCAGACAGAGCGGTCGCATCGAGGGGGCTTTCGACAGTCCAGAGCGGGGGCGGACAGGGCGGCGGGGGTGAAGACGGGGCTTACAACCCGAATGCCTTGCGCAGCGTACTCACCAGGTGGCGACGGATTCCGGCCGGGTGGCACGCGTGGGCGCTGACATCGTCGTCCGCGGCCTTGTCGCTGTACGTGACCCAGACCGCCCCGCGCCCAAGGGAGCGGACCGCGTTGGTGTCACCGACCTTCTTGCCGCACACGTCACCGTCGCGGTTCGTCCAGGCGGGATTGTGGTCACCCCCGACGGGCGGCGACATCTTGTAGTCGACCGGGGCGGTGGCGGCGGCTTCCTCCTGCCGGGTTTCCTGGACGACGTACCAACCCGGCACGGCGCAGTTCCGCAATCTTCGCGCGGCGAGCGGTGCCCTGCGCTTTGGCTCCGACCACCGTCGTCCCGGGCGACGGCGCCGACGGAGAGGCAGTGGTGCTCGCGGGAGTGCCAGACGGCGTACGGCAGTGCGTGTCACCGGAGTTGTGCCCCACCTCCTCGGGGTGATCGAGCGCCTTGCCGCGGTCAAGGCCGGCGGAAAGGGGCCCTGACGGTGCCGCTGGCGTGGCCGGTCGCGGTGCCCGGCCTTCCGGCTTGACCTTCCAGCCGGGTCGAAGGTTTACCGTCGATGACGTGAGCACAATGCGGATCTCCCGGCTGGCCGAACGTACCGGCGTTCCGGCCACCACGCTGCGGTTCTACGAGAGTGCGGGGCTGCTGCCGGCCGACCGCACCCCGGCCGGCCATCGGACGTACGGCGAGGACGCGGTCGAGCGCCTCGCCTTCATCGGTGCCGCCAAGCACTTCGGGCTGCCGCTGGAGGAAATCGCCGAGCTTCTCGTCGTATGGGAGTCGGGGGCGTGCGCGGACGTCAAGACGGATCTGCGGCCGAGGATCGCCGCGCGGCGGGCGCAGGCAAAGAAGCGGATCGCTGAACTTCGCGCGTTCACCGCAGAGCTGACCCGCGCCCTCGACCATCTGGACGCACTGCCCGACCGCAGCGGGCGGTGCGATCCCGAGTGCGGCTTCCTGACTCCGGCGGTGGGGCGTGGCGGTGGTCCGGTACCGGTGCCGTTGTCCGCACGCCCGGACGACGCCGGTCAAGAGCCGCGCCCGGTGTCCCCGGTGTCCCCGGTGTCCCCGGAGTCCCCGGTATCCCCGGCGCCCGTGGCCTGTTCACTCGACGGAGGCGGCCTGGCCGAACGGGGCGCGCAGTGGCGGCAGGCGACGGCCGGCGCCGGGTGCGAGATCATCGACGGCGGTGTCCGGCTGAGCCTGCCCGCCGACCGGATGGCGGCGGTGGCCGCGCTCGTCACCGCTGAGGCGTCCTGCTGCCCGTTCTTCGACTTCCGGCTCCACCTCGCCCCGCCCGCCCTGCGCCTGGAGGTCCGGGCTCCCGCCGAGGGCGCCGCCCTGCTCGCCGAGTTGTTCCCCGTCGTGGCCACGGCTTGAACACCCTTACGCCTGCGCCCTCGTACCACCCGCAAGGAGCACGACCGTTGTCCGAGCAGCCGTCGCCGTCCGGCCTGGCCGACACCATGGAGCGCCACCAGGTCGCCGTCTACATCGGCGCCATCGCCGCCGGCGGCCTCGCGGGATGGGCGGCTCCCGCCGCGGGCCCCGCCCTGGAGCACGCCATCAACCCTGTCCTGGCGGCGCTCCTGTACGTCACGTTCCTCCAGGTGCCCGCCGCCCAACTGCTGCGCTCGCTGCGCGCGGGCCGCTTCCTGGCCGCCGCCCTGGCGGTCAACTTCCTCGTCGTTCCGCTGGTGGTCGCGGCGATGCTCCCCTTCCTTCCCGATGACCAGGCGGTGCGCCTCGGCGTCCTCCTGGTACTCCTCGCCCCGTGTGTCGACTACGTGATCGTTTTCAGCGGTCTCGCCGGGGCCGACAGCCGGCGTCTGCTCGCGGCCACACCTCTGCTGCTGATCGCGCAGATGATGCTGCTGCCACTGTTCTTGTGGCTGTTCATGGGCGCCGACCTGGCGGACGTCGTCGAGCCCGGACCATTTCTGGAGGCGTTCGTCGTCCTCATCGTCATCCCGCTTGCCCTGGCCTGGCTGACGCAAGCGTGGGCGGCCCGGCGTCCCGTCGGCGCGAAGGCCGCCGACGCGATGGGTACGACGATGGTGCCGCTCATGGCCGTGACCCTGTTCACCGTGGTTGCCTCCCAGGTGCCCAAGCTCCACGACAACGTCGCCGACGTTGTCGGCGTCGTTCCCTTCTATGTGCTGTTCCTGCTGGTGATGGCGTTCGCCGGGCTCGCCGTGGCCCGCGTCTTCCGCCTGGGCGCGGGCGACGGGCGGGCGATCGTGTTCACCGGCGCGACCCGCAACTCCCTGGTGGTGCTGCCTCTCGCGCTTGCCCTGCCGGACCGGCTCGCGATCGCCGCGGTGGTGGTCGTCGCGCAGACCCTGGTGGAAGTGGTCGGCATGATCGTCTACGTCCGCGCCGTGCCGCGGCTGCTGCCCGCGGCAGGCACGTGAACATCGTGTCGCGTCTGTGGCGGTCCAGCCCCCACCAGGCGACCGGCCTGCTGAGATGGTCGCGGTTGCGGTACCCGGCGGCAGCGGAGAGGGGCTGACGTGGACGGATGGCCGCTGCTGGGCGGGCTTGCCGTCGGCCTGCTGATCGCGATGCTGACCGCTCCGGTGGGTGTGTCGGGCGCGGTCGGGCCAGGCCGTGCCGCGGGTGGGACAACTGCTGATGCCGTTGGTGAAGGCGACAGTGGTGTTCTGATCCGCGACGTGCCGTTCACGGCATTCCCCGTGAACGGCTCCGGGGATCAGACGGAGCCGCGGCGATCTTCGCGAGCACGTCGCGCTCCGCCACGCGGTCGACCGACCTCAACTCCTGGGCGTATGCCCCTCGTCGCGGCCCGCTCCTCGGCCTCCGTGGTCACCCCCGGGTTCTGGGTCACGTTGTCGCACCGGGCCCGATCGCTGGGTCAGGGCCTCTCCCGGCCGGGTGCGAACCGCCTGCGTGGCCACCGCGTGTCCACCCGCTTGCTCCGCGTCCGGCTCTCGGAGGCGGACGTCGGAGGTGTTCCCCCGTCGGCGGCGGCAGTCTCGGCCGGGGCGATGCGGCGCAACAGGAAGCCGGCGGTCAGGGCCATGACGAACATCGTCACCGCGTACACCGCCGAGGGGATGGCCATCCGGGTGCTGTCAAGGAGCGAGGGGCTGAGGGCGATGGCCATCGACAGTGTGGTGTTGTGCATGCCGATCTCGAAGCAGGTGGCGACGGACTGCCGGTGGTCGCCGCGGGCCAGCCGGGTCGCGCCGTAGCCGATGGTCAGGGAGATCGCACCGAAGAGGAACACGACAAGGCCGACGTCGGCGAGATAGCCGAGCACGTTCTCCCGCTCGGCGGCGAGCGCGGCGATGATGATGCCGACGAGCGCGGCGACCGCCGTCGCCTTGACCATCCGCGTGGAGCGCTCCGCGAAGTCTGGACGGCGGTGCCGGACCAGCATTCCCGCCGCGACCGGCACCAGCACGACGAGGAAGACCTGCAGTGTCTTGTCGAAGCGCAGTCCGAGCGCCTCGTCCGTGCCGGCCATGAAGTGGTCGAGGGAGAGATTCACGACGACCGGCAGCGTGACGACGGCGATGACCGAATTGATGGCGGTCAGCGTGATGTTGAGGGCGACGTCGCCGCCGAAGAGATGGCTGAAGATATTGGCCATCGTGCCGCCGGGGGAGGCCGCGAGCAGCATCATGCCGACGGCCAGCGAGGGACTCAGGTCGAAGGCCACGACCAGGCCCAGACAGGCTGCGGGCAGCAGCACCAGCTGGCAGACGAGGGCGACGGCCACCGGCCGCGGATACGCCGCGATCCTGCGGAAGTCGGCCACGGAGAGGCCGAGTCCGAGACCGAACATGATCACGGCGAGGACGGCGGGCAGCAGATAGGTGGTCAGCGGCGAGTCCACGGGAACAGGCTTCGGGAGACCGCTCGAAAAGTCCACGACCGTACCAAACAGAATCGTCCGGCGCCTGGGGCGCCACGCGGTCCGAGAGGCCTCGACTTGGCGAAACAACCACAGTCACGACCCACTCATAGAGGCGTGTGACACGCGCGTGACGCGTGAGGCACTACCCGGCGGCCCGGTTCGGCGACCGCGCCGGCCCGCCCCGCCGAGACGCGTCGTGCGGTTGGCCAGGGCTGTTCCGGAAAGTGACGGCGGGCGGCCATGGCTTTTGCCCAGAAACGGGGCGTGGCCGGCGGTTGGTGTCTGCGCTTCCACGCACCCCCGGCGCGCCGGTTGCCGCGCCTGGTGTCGCGAACGACCGTGAAAGGCGAGCGATTGCCCCGGATTCGGCATCGAGAGGCTACCGAATGATCCACCCCAGTGAGACTCTCGCCCTGCAAACGGTGGAGGGCTTCCTCCGCCTCGTCCTCCGGGATTCCGTGGGCTGCCTGGGAGGCGATGAACTCCTGAAGGGTGACGGCACCGTCTCCGTCGGTGTCCACCAGCGCCACATGGGCTTCGATCACCGGGCGGAAGACCTGCGCGATGGCTCCGTCCGCATGGGCGGAGCACAGTGCGTCGACGAACCCGGAACGGTCCACCTGCGCATGGCTGTCCACTCCGGCCCGCTGTGTGATCCGCGCCCAGGTCCGCCTGACCGCGTCGTAGCCCGCCTCTGCCTTCGGCGAGGCGTCATCGACGCCCAAGGCACGGGTCAGGCGAGCGATGCGTGCCCGCAGGTCGCCCTCGTCGACCAGCCCGTCGTTGTCGTTGTCTACAGCTCGAAGCGTCGCGCGTACTTGTCCCGCGGCCGGGCATCGATCATGAGGCCACCTCCGCTGATGCGCCCCGCCCTTCGTGGGCGGAACCCGGCAACCTTTCCTACCGCGCCCTGAGCGCCGGCCGGCGCCACTCCCTCGATCGAGGGCACGTTCCCACACGCACCTGACCGACCGGATCACTGGACGCCGACCGGGGGCACCGGCTTGAACCCGTCCGCTCCATCGCGCACAGGACGCGACAGAGCGGACGGGTTCTTGATGCTGCGGGTGCTCAGACGGCGGACGTCATGGTGACCGGTGCGGTCGCCGGTGAATCGGCGGTCGTGCCGAGGTCGCGCGTGCGGCGCAGACGGACGGTGCACCAGATGCCGAGCGCCGAGATGGCCATGAGCATGGCCGCGGCCGGCCAGTAGTGGCCGCCGACCGCGGCGGTGAGGGACACCGCGGCCAGGGGGGCGAAGCCGCCGAAGATCATGTTGCAGACCTGGTAGGACAGCGAGATGCCGGTGTAGCGCACGTGCGGTCCGAAGCCCTCCGCGAGGATCGCCGCGATCGGGCCGTAGAGCGCGGACATCACGAAGCGCATGGCGAGCATGGCCGCGTAGATGAGCACGACGCTTCCGGTCTGCATGGCCAGGAACTGCGGCACGCAGAGCACGATGACGCCCGCCAGGCCGGCGATGACGACCTTGTGCGCGCCGATGCGGTCGCCGAGCCAGGACAGGCCGGGGGTGACGAGCAGCTCCAGGAAGGCCGCGAGGGTGAGCCCGTTGAGGAGCATGGATTCGGAGAGGTTGAGTTCGCCGGTGCCGTAGGCGAGGAGGTAGCTGGTCACTACGTAGTAGCCGCCGGTCGCGGTCGCGAGGGCGAAGACTCCGGTCAGTACGGTCTGCCAGGAGGACTGGAGCACCTCGACGACCGGCAGCTTGTCCTGCTCCGTGTGTTGCGCGCGGACCTCGTCCATGACGGGGGCCTCTTCCAGCTTGAGACGGATGACGAGCCCGATGACGACGAGGACGGCGGAGGCGAGGAACGGAACGCGCCAGCCCCAGGTGGTGAAGGCCTCGCTGCCCCAGAGGTTCATCAGCGAGAAGGCACCGGTGGACAGCAGGGCGCCGACGGAGGAGCCGAGTTGGGCGAACGAGCCGAAGAACGTCGCCTTGCCCTTGGGGGCGTTCTCGACGGCGACGAGTACCGCGCCACCCCATTCACCGCCGATGGCTATGCCCTGAATGAGCCGCAGGACGATGAGCAGGACGGGCGCGAGAGCTCCGACTTGGGCGTACGTGGGGAGCAGACCGATCGCGAAGGACGCGACGCCCATCATCATGAGCGTGATGACGAGGGTCTTCTTGCGGCCGACCCGGTCGCCGATGTGACCGAAGACGATGCCGCCGAGGGGGCGCAGCAGGAAGCCGACGGCGAAGGTGCCGAACGCGGAGAGGGTCCGCAGCATCGGCGGCATGTCGGCGGGGAAGAACACGTCGTCGAAGACGATCGCGGCGGCGGTGGCGAACGCGTAGAAGTCGTACCACTCGATGGACGTGCCGACGAGCGCGGCGAGCGCTGCTCTCATGGGGTTCTGCGGGGCGGAGCGAGGCTGTGACACGGGGGCCTCCGGCAGGAGCGGGGGAGCGGGGAACTCCAGGAAGGGGACGGAAGGGCAACGAGAGGGGGACGGGTGCGGCGGGTGGTGCGGCCACCGCTCCGTGGCGGCCGGCCGGCGCGGCGAGAAGGGGAGCCGGGCCGGAACGGGGCGGCCTCGGGAGCGGTGACCGCGGCGCGGGTCAGCGGCCGGGGGCGGCCCAGGCTCGCTCGCCGCCGATCCACGTCTCGCGGACGCCGATCGAGGTGAGGGCCTCGGGTGCGGTGGCGAGCGGGTCGGCGTCCAGGACGACGAAGTCGGCGAGGAGCCCCGGTGCGAGGGCGCCGACCGACCGCTCCCGGTGCAGGGCGGCGGCCGCCGCACCGGTGTGGGCGTGCAGTCCGTCCGCGACCGGCATCCGGAGCGAGGCGGGGCCGAGCTCGGTGCCCAGGACCGTGCGGCGGGTGGCCGCGGCGGCGACGGCCTCCAGCGGCGCGGGCGGGGCAACCGGGGCGTCGGAGCTGAACACGACGGGGACACCGGCGTTCAGGCAGTGGCCGGCCGGGTTGTAGCGGTGCCCGAGCTCGCCGACGGCGGTGAGGGTCCCGTCGCCGGTCCGCAGGTGGTGCTGCGGCTGCATCACGGGGACGACGCCCAGGTCTCCCATGCGGGCGATCTGTTCGTCGGTGGGCAGCCCGCTGTGCTCGATGCGGTGGCGCATGTCGGGGCGGGGGACGTCCGCCTGCGCCTTCTCGACCGCGTCGAGGACCATGCCGATCGCGAACGGCGACTGCGCGTGGGTGGCCGTCTGGAGTCCGGCGCGGTGCGCCTTGGCGACGATCTCGGCGTACTCCTCGGCGGAGTGGTAGAGCTGCCCGTGGTGGCAGCAGTCGGCTGCGTACCCCTCGGGGAAGTACGCGGTCCAGCCGCCGAGCGTGCCGTCGGCGTAGAACTTCACGCCCTGGACGCGGAAGCGGTCGTCGCCGAAGCCGCGGACGGCGCCGAGTTCGAGCGCGGTGTCGAGGAGCGCGGAGGTCAGGTAGGCGGAGACCCGCATCCGGAGCGAGCCGTCGGTGCGGGCCCGCAGGTAGGTCTCCATCTCGCGGCGTGACGCCTGGGCGTCGCCGATCGTGGTCACACCGGCCGCGAGGAAGGTCTCCTGGGCGCGCAGCAGGTGATCGGCCATGATGGCGTCCGGCTCGGAGAGGTGGAAGTTCGGGCCGTGGTTGCCGATCTTCACGCCGCCGGGTCCGGTGAGCCGGTCGCAGGCCGCGTCCCACAGCTGTCCGTCGGGCTCTCCGGAGTCGAGGCGGCCGATGGAGCCTCCCTCGGGGTCCGGGGTGCCGGCGGTGATGCCGCAGGCGCGCAGGGTGTGGGTGTTGACGACCCCGCCGTGGCCGGAGGCGTTCATGACGTACACCTCGCGGTCGGTGGCGATCCGGTCGAGGTCGTGGCAGGTGGGGTGGCGGCGCTCGGCGAGGCGGCGGTGCTCGTAGCCGAAGCCGCGCACCGGGACGCCCGCGGGCAGTTCGCGGGCCGCCTCGGTCAGCACGGCGACGAGGGTGTCGATGTCCGGGACGCGTTCGGGGCGGCAGTCGACCCAGGCGAGGGCCTGGCCGTACATGACCGGGTGGCAGTGGGCGTCGACGAAGCCGGGGTGGACGAGGCCACCGTCGAGTTCCAGGGTCTCGTCCACCCGCCCGCCGAGCGCGGCACGGGCGTCGTCCGCGGTGCCGGCGTGTACGACGCGGTCGCCGCGTACGGCGAGGGCCTCGGCCCGCAGTTCCGTGCCGGGGACGGCGACCGCAGCGCCGGTCACCAGGAGGGTGCGCTCGGAAGAGGGCAGGGGGGAGGGGTGGTGCATGAGGGGAGCCAGCTTTCGGTCAGGGAGACGCCAGAACGGCTGATTCGTTCGTCAGGACGATAAGTGGCGAACGACAGGTTGGCTAGATGTGAATGTGAATAACTTTTCGGAAGTCTCCCGGCTTCTGGCCTACGTATCGTCTGACCTGAGGCCTATGCGAAGGCGGCGCCCAGGTCGTAGCGCTCCTTGATGAGCTCCAGGTGGACCCAGCTCTCCACCGAGCGGACGCCCGCCAAGGCGCGCATCGCCTCCAGCGTCTCCCGCACCGACCCCAGCGAGTCGGCCGTGACCGTGCCGACCAGCTCGGCGCGCCCGAGGCAGGCCGAGAGGAACGACACCTCCGGTCGCGCGGTCAGCGCCTCGGCCGCCGTCCCCCGGTCGCCGTCGACGCGTACCGCGAATCCGCACAAGTAGCCGAGTCCGAGCACCTCGGGGCGGACCAGCGCGAGCACGTTCGCCACGCCGCCGTCCAGGAGGCGCAGCGTGCGGGCGCGGGTCGCGCCGGGCGAGAGGCCTACGAGTTCGGCCAGATCGGCGAAGGGTGTCCGGCCGTCCCGCTCCAGGGCGTCGAGGATCCGCCAGTCCGTCTCGTCCAGCTCCCGCACCGTCGGTTCATCGGCGGGTACGTACGGGTCTTTGAGGTGGCGCGTGCTGATCAGCGGGTCCACGGCCGAGACGCCCGGAAGGGAGCGCACGCGCGCGATGGCGCGCTCCAGCTCGTCGAAGCCCTCGGTGCGCAGCTCGGCCATGACGGCGTGCCGGCCCGCCGTGAGCGTGACGAACGGGGCCTGTGGCATCGCCGCGATCGCCTCGGCCGCGTCCTGTGCCGGGCCGTGCACGTCGACGGACAGGTGCGCGGACGCGGTGAGCCCGCGCATCGACGGGTGGGTGACGGCCACGACCCGCACCGCGCCGGAATCGATCAGGCGCTGGACGCGGGCCCGTGTGGCGGGGCGGGAGAGGCCCACGCGCTGGGCGAGCGTCTCGTACGTCAGTCGGCCGTCGGTCTGCAGTTCGCGGACGACGGCGAGGTCGATGTGGTCCAGGTCCACCTGGTGTTCCCCTCGGTTGGGCGGTTGGGCGGTTGGGCGGTTGGGCGGTTCGGAGGTTCGGGGGGCCATGCGCCCCGGACCGCACACCATTCTCGGCCACCGGTCCTGACGGCCGATCTGATCGTGACATGGCTCACGAACGTTCGTCTCGGCATTCTCTGGACATCTCGCGAAGCTGAATCGTAAGTTCCTGGCGTGCTCATCCGACGAATCGTCTGACTGAACCGGAAGGAGGGCAGGTGAGATCACCTGTCGCCGTCTTCACCGACACCGAAGACCTCGACGCCGCGCCCGGCGTACGTCTGCTGGTCGAAGCGGGATTCGAGGTCCGCGTCGCCGACAGCCGTGACCCGGATGTCATCGCCTCACTCGCGCAGGATGCCGTCGCGTTGATCGTCGGCTACGCGCGCATCGACGCCGCGCTCCTCGACCGGCTTCCGGGCGTGCGTGTCCTCGCCACCATGTCCGCGGGCCACGACATGATCGACACGGCCGAGGCGCGCCGCAGGGGACTGTGGGTCACGAACCTCCCCGACGCCGCCACCGAGGACGTGGCCGTGCACGCCCTCGCCTCGGCCCTCTCCCTCGTGCGCCGCCTGCCGCAGGCCGACGCGGTCGTCCGCTCCGGGGGCTGGAACACCGAGTTCGCCGCGCGGTACGCGCCGCCCCGCCGGGCGAGCGAACTCACCCTCGGCCTCATCGGATTCGGCCGCATCGCACGACAGCTGGCGGCCCTCGCCGCCCCGGTCTTCGGCCGCGTCGCCGCCTGCGACCCGCACGCGGACCCCGCCGACTGGCCCCGGCACGTCGACCGGTACGCAACCCCCGGAGACCTCGCGGCCGCAGCCGACGTGCTGTCCCTCCACGTCCCGCTGACTCCCGCCACTCAACGGCTCGCGGACGCCGATCTGTTGGCACGGATACGGCCCGGAGGCTTCCTCGTCAACGTGGCCCGCGGTGAACTAGTCGATCCCGGCGCCCTGCTGACGGCCCTCGACTCGGGGCACCTCACCGGCGCGGCCCTCGACGTCCTCCCGGCGGAACCACCGGCCGCGGACGACCCGCTGCGGACCCATCCGAGCCTCCAACTCTCCCCGCACAGCGCCTATCTGTCGGACGCCTCACGGCGCGCGTACGTCTGCCGTCCCGCGGAGAACGTGATCGCCTGGCACCGAACCGGCCGCCCTCTTTCCCCCGTCGTCGACCCCACCGCCACAGGAGCCCCCGCATGACCACGACCACGCCCGCGCCCCCCGGCCTGCCCGCCCCCGCCGACCAGGAGCTCCGCCTGCGCCGCGAACTCGCCGCCGTCTACCGGCTCGTGGCGCACTTCCGCATGACCGACCTCATCTTCACGCACATCTCCCTGCGCCTGCCCGGCCCCGACCACCACTTCCTCATCAACCCTTACGGGCTGCTCTTCGAGGAGATCACGGCCTCCAACCTGGTCAAGATCGACCTCGCCGGAAACCCGGTCGACCCCACGCCGTACCCGGTCAACCCCGCCGGCTTCGTCATCCACAGCGCCATCCACGCCGCCCGCCCCGACGCGCACTGCGTCCTGCACACGCACACCAAGGCCGGATGCGCGGTCGCCGCCCAGCGGGACGGACTGCTGCCGGTCAACCAGATGTCGATGGAATTCCACAACCGCGTGGGCTACCACGACTACGAGGGCGTCGCCCTGAACCTGGACGAGCAGCAGCGCCTGGTCGCCGACATCGGCGGGCACCCTGCTCTCATCCTCCGCAACCACGGCCTCCTGACCGTCGGCGAGAGCGCCGCCCAGGCCTTCCTGCGCATGTACTACCTGGAGAAGGCCTGCGAGATCCAGGTCACCGCCCAAGCCGGTGGCACCCCGCTCGTCGCCCCTTCGGCCGAGATCTGCGAGTACACCGCACAGCAGCTCGCGGGCTCGTCGGAATCCGACTTCGAGGACCTCGACGCCTATGACCTCGCCTGGGCCGCACTCCTTCGTCTCCTCGACCGCACATGCCCCGACTACAAGGACTGACCCGGGCTCGCGGCGCAGCCACATTGAGTCCGCTTCATCGTGAATTCGGGGACTGTGGATCCTTCAGTTCCGCTGGGCGGGTCGACGGTGAACTTTCACCGACCACGGACCGGAGTCACCTTCCCCTGCCGGCCGGGGGTGCGCTGCGAGGCGGCGGGCGCCGTGCTGAGCGGCACAGCCGCGGAGACCCTGGACCGCGGCCAGAGCGGTGACGGCTATGTCAACTTCCCTTCCGGGAAAGGTGATTCCATCGAGTGGGTGGTGGTTGCCGCCGAGGCCGGTGACCACAGCCTGGGGATCGGGTACGTGCTGCTGTCCGGCGACCGGCCGCTCACCATCACGGTGAACGGGCAGGAGATCGGGACGGAGTCCTGTCCCGTGACGGGGTCGTGGGCGAAGTGGGGAGAGGCGAAGGCACGGGTGACGCCGAAGGCCGGCACGAACACCGTGCGCCTCACCTCCGCGAAGGACGACGGGCCGAACATCGACTACCTCACCGTCACCGCCGACGGCTGAGGCACCGGGTTCCCCGCCGCCATCCGCACGGCGGCGGGGAACCCTTGCCACTGACCTCCGCCGAGGTCATCCTGCCGGAGCTCAGACCGCCGTACGACGGCGCCGCCGCACCGCCCAGGCGATGCTCAGGACGACGAACCACACCGGGGTCACGAGCAGCGCCTCCAGCGTGTCCTCCTTCTGGGTCAGCGCCCAGACGAGGAACGCGAAGAACGCGAACACGACGTAACACATGGGAATGCCGCCGGGCATCTTGAACTTCGAGGCCTCGTGCAGGTGCGGACGGCGTTTGCGGTAGACGATGTAGCTGATCAGGATGATCGACCAGACGAACATGAAGAGCAGCGCCGAGATGGTCGTCACCAGCGTGAACGCCTCGATGATCGAGTCGCCCATGGTGACCATGACGACCCCGGAGAGCAGGAAGACCGCGGACAGGAACAGGGCGTTGGCCGGCACCTTCCGGGAGGTCAGCCTGCCGAACCGGGCGGGCGCGTCACCGTCCTTGGCCAGTCCGTACACCATGCGCGACGTGGAGTAGATGCCCGAGTTGGCGGACGAGGCGGCGGAGGTCAGCACCACGAAGTTGATCACCGAGGCGGCCAGACCCAGGCCGGCCAGCGTGAACATCACGACGAACGGGCTGCGGTCCGCGCTGATCTCCCGCCAGGGGGTGACCGAGATGATCACGATCAGGGCCACGACGTAGAACAGCATCACGCGGACCGGGATCGAGTTGATCGCCTTGGGCAGGTTCCGCTCCGGGTTCTTTGCCTCGGCCGCCGTGGTGCCGACCAGCTCGATGCCGACGAACGCGAAGGTGGCGATCTGGAATCCGGCGACGAAGCCCATGGGGCCGGTGGGGAAGAACCCGCCGTCGTTCCAGAGGTTGGCGAAGCTCGCGGTGGCGCCGCCCGGCGCCTCGAATCCGCGGAAGACCATGACGAGGCCGACGACGATCAGCGCCACGATGGCGACGATCTTGATCAGCGAGAACCAGAACTCCGTCTCGCCGAACGCCTTCACGGTCGGCAGGTTCAGGGCGATCAGCAGGACGACCGCCGCCAGCGCGGGGATCCAGAGCGGGAGTCCCGACCACCAGTACGACACATAACCGGCGATGGCGATGACGTCGGCGATGCCGGTGACGATCCAGCAGAACCAGTACGTCCAGCCGGTGAAGAAGCCCGCCCAGGGGCCGAGGAGATCCGCGGCGAAATCGGCGAAGGACTTGTACCGCAGGTCGGACAGGAGCAGTTCGCCCATCGCCCGCATCACGAAGAACAGCATCGCGCCGATGACCATGTAGACGAAGATCACCGAGGGGCCCGCAAGCGAGATCGTCTTGCCCGACCCCATGAACAGGCCGGTGCCGATCGCACCGCCGATCGCGATGAGCTGGATGTGCCGGTTGGACAACTGCCGGTCGAGCTGCTGCTCGCTCTGCTGCTCGCTTTCGGGCGGGGACGTCGGTCCTGCCCCCTTCTCGGGCGGGGGAGCGGTGGTCGAGCCGGTGGCACTGCTTTCGGGCATGGGGCGAACCTCACGGAACGAACGGGCAGATTGATCCAGCCCGTGGGCAGGCGGCGGCGCGGTCGGCCGATCGGCCGGGACCGGTACGGACGGGGCCGACGTGCCCACGAGGAGGGGGGCCGGGCCGGCTGAGAGCCGGGACCGGCGGGAAGCCGGTGGAAGACCGAGGGTCAGCCGGGACGCCGACAGGCGGAAGGCGGCCAGAGGTGGGGTGGCGGAACAGCCAACGGAGGCTCCTCGCGGATCGAGCACGGAACGGACACCCGTGCGGGCCGAGTGAGCCTCCCCCTCTGTCATTGGCCTGAGAGCTTCACCGCGCGACAGGCGGCTTGCACCGTGGGCGAGACGCCGGAGCGTCTGCTTTCCAGAGTTGCCTGCCCGAGCGGTAGGGATGCCTGAGAGTTTCCGGGGAGGTGTTGCTCCTTCGGCGCCCGGGGCTGGCTGACCCGGTGCTCTCCCGCTGCGGGGTGAACGGCAATCGCCGTGAGGCTAGGCCCCCTTTCCGTGAGCGGTCAAGGGATGGCAGCGATCATTCGCCACTACTCGGGAGTACGTCGGTGTCGCCCGCCCCGAATCGACGTTTGCGCAGCTCAACGGCCACACCCCCGAGGGGTGTGCGTGCCAGGAGTACCTCGGGGGCGGGCACTTGACGGATGCTTCAACCTGCCCGTACGTTGCGTGGCGAAGAAGCGCACAACCGAAAAAATTCCGCTGACGATTCTGTGCGGGAGAGCTCATGTCCCCGAAGGGGAACGTGGCGCCGAAGGAGCAAATCCTCCCCGGAAACTCTCAGGCATCCCTACCGCACGGCGCAGGCGGACTCTGGAAAGCAGACGCTGCTCTGGCGTCTCGCCCACGGTGCAAGCCGCGCCCAGCAGCGCGCGGTGAAGCTCTCAGGCCAATGACAGAGGGGGAGGCACACTCGACCGCACGGGCGTCCGTTCCGTGCTCGACCCTCGAGGAAGCCTCCATGGTCTGCCGCACTCTCCGTACTTCTCGCAATCGCCGTATTTCCCGCACCCTCCGCACTTCTCACAACTCCTGAATCACGCCGCTGGAACCGAAGCGGGAGAGCCCACGCCCTCTGCGAACCTTCGCAAGGGACGTGGCGCCGAAGGAGCAACCTTCCCCGGAAACTCTCAGGCCCCATGACCGCTTCGGTGAGGCAACTCTGGAAAGCAGACGCTGTTTCGGCGTCTCGCCCACGGTGCAAGCCGCGCCAGCAGCGCGCGGTGAAGCTCTCAGGCCATATGACAGAGCGGGGAGGTCACCCATCCTTGGCGCCGCGCGCGGCGCCACCCCAGCAGGGAGCCTCCCGACATGACCGCACCCCGGTCCGCCGCGTCCGGCACGTACAAGTCCAGCGCCACGCCCGGTGAGTTCGCCGCCCGTCACATCGGCGTCAGCGAAGCCGACCGCGCCAAGATGCTCGCCGAAGTCGGCTACCCGACCCTGGCCGAACTCATGGACGCCGCCGTCCCGCACGGCATCCGCAGCACCACCGAGCCGGACCTGCCGCCCGCCGCCACGGAGGCCGAGGCACGCGCCGAACTGCTAGGGCTCGCGGCCCGGAACACCGTCGCCGTCCCCATGATCGGCCTCGGCTACCACGCGACGATCACGCCCGCGGTGATCCGGCGCAACGTCCTTGAGGACCCCGCCTGGTACACCGCCTACACGCCGTACCAACCGGAGATCAGCCAGGGCCGGTTGGAGGCGCTGCTCAACTTCCAGACCCTGATCGGCGACCTCACCGGACTGCCGACCGCCAACGCCTCGCTGCTCGACGAGGGCACGGCGGTCGCGGAGGCCGTCACCGTCATGCGCCGCGTCGCGGGCCGGAAGGGCGGGTCGCGCGTCCTCGTCGACCGCGACACCCTGCCGCAGACCCTCGACGTACTGCGCACGCGTGCGGCCGCCGCGGGCGTCGAGGTCGTGGAGATCGACAGCGCCGAACCGCTGCCCGAGGGCGAGTTCTTCGGCGTGGTCCTGTCCTATCCCGGCTGCTCGGGCGCCGTCCGCGACCTGCGCGAGGTGACCGCGGCGGCACGGGCCCGCGGCGCGTTGGTCACCGTGACCGCCGACCTGCTCGCGCTCACCCTGCTCGTGCCGCCCGGCGAGTTCGGTGCCGACATCGCCGTGGGTTCGTCGCAGCGCTTCGGCGTCCCGCTGTTCTACGGAGGTCCGCACGCCGGATACATCGCGGTCCGGGAGGGACTCGAACGCCATCTGCCCGGCCGCCTCGTGGGCGTGTCCGTGGACGACGCGGGCCGTCCGGCGTACCGCCTCGCCCTGCAGACCCGCGAGCAGCACATCCGCCGCGACAAGGCGACCAGCAACATCTGCACCGCCCAGGTGCTGCTCGCCGTCGTCGCATCCATGTACGCCGTCCACCACGGCCCGGAAGGCCTGACCGAGATCGCCCGCCGCACGCACCGCCACGCCGCGCGCGTCGCCGACGGCCTGCGGGCGGGCGGCACCACCGTCGTGCACGGCGCGTTCTTCGACACCGTCCTCGCACGGGTGCCCGGCGGTGCCGAGCGGGTCGTCGCCGACGCGCACGACAAGGGACTGCGGCTGCGGCTCGTGGACGCCGACCACGTCGGGGTCTCCTGCTCGGAGGCGACGACCGATGAGCATGTCCGGCTCGTGCTCGACGCGTTCGGCATACGCGGCGACGACCTGGATCTCGGCACCTCGGGCGACACTCCGGAACTCGGCACCCCTGGACGCGACTTGGCGGGCGGCACCCCGGACGCGCTCCCCGCCGGACTGCACCGCACCTCCCCCTTCCTGACCCACCCGGTCTTCCACCACCACCGCTCCGAGACCGCGATGCTGCGCTATCTGCGCCGCCTCTCCGACCGTGACTTCGCCCTCGACCGCGGCATGATCCCGCTCGGCTCCTGCACGATGAAGCTCAACGCCACCACGGAGATGGAGCCGGTCAGCTGGCCCGGCTTCGCGGACCTGCACCCCTTCGCGCCCGCGTCGGACGCGGCCGGATACCTGGCCCTGGTCGAGCAGTTGGAGACGTGGCTGGCCGAGGTCACCGGATACGCCAAGGTCTCCATCCAGCCGAACGCCGGATCTCAGGGCGAACTCGCAGGACTGCTCGCGATCCGCGCCTACCACCGGGACAACGGCGGTGCGGCGCGCGACGTGTGCCTGATCCCGGCGAGCGCGCACGGCACCAACGCGGCCTCCGCCGTCATGGCGGGCATGCGGGTCGTCGTCGTGGCATCGCGGCCCGACGGCACCGTCGACCTCGACGACCTCAGGGCCAAGTGCGAGCGGCACACCGAAGAGCTGGCCGCGATCATGGTGACGTACCCCTCGACGCACGGCGTGTACGAGGAGAGCATCACGCGGCTGTGCGAGCTGGTGCACGAGCACGGCGGGCAGGTGTACGTCGACGGCGCCAACCTCAACGCGCTGCTCGGCGTCGCCAAGCCCGGCGAGTTCGGCGGCGACGTCTCGCACCTCAACCTGCACAAGACGTTCTGCATCCCGCACGGCGGCGGTGGTCCCGGCGTCGGCCCGGTCGCGGTCGCCGCGCACCTGGCGCCGTACCTGCCCACCCACCCGCTGCACCCCGACGCGGGGCGCCGAGCGGGCATCGGCTCGGTGAGCGCCGCGCCGTTCGGCAGCGCGGGCATCCTGCCGATCCCGTGGGCGTACATCCGGATGATGGGTGCCCAGGGCCTGACCGAGGCCACCTGGACGGCCGTCCTGAGCGCCAACTACGTGGCCCGCAGGCTCGAACCGCACTTCCCCGTTCTGTACGCGGGTGAAGCGGGCCTCGTCGCACACGAGTGCATCCTCGACCTGCGCCCGCTCACCCAGCGCACCGGGGTCACGGTGGACGACGTGGCCAAGCGGCTCGTCGACCACGGTTTCCACGCGCCGACGATGAGCTTCCCGGTCGCCGGCACGCTGATGGTCGAGCCGACGGAGAGCGAGGACCTGCGGGAACTCGACCGCTTCTGCGACGCGATGATCGCGATCCGCGCGGAGATCGACCTGGTGGAGAGCGGCACCTGGAGCATCGAGGAGAGCCCGCTGCGCCGGGCGCCGCACACCGCCGCCGCGCTCACCGGCGAATGGGACCGCCCCTACGACCGGGAGCGCGCCGTCTTCCCCGGAGGCGTCACCCCCGACAAGTACTGGCCGCCGGTCGGGCGCATCGACCAGGCGCACGGGGACCGGAACCTGGTCTGCGCCTGTCCGCCGCCGGAGTCGTTCGAGTCCTGACTCCGGACACCAGTAGACCCCTCGTACCCAAGCTCGTACCAAGGAAAGAGCGCACAAGATGAGCCTGCCCACCGACCTGATGTACACCAGCGACCACGAGTGGATCGCGACCGACGGCGACCTGTCGACCGTCGGTGTCACCTCCCACGCGGCCGACGCCCTCGGCGACGTCGTCTACCTAGACCTGCCCGCCGTCGGCACGAAGATCACGGCAGGCGACACCTGTGGGGAGATCGAGTCGACCAAGTCCGTCAGCGACCTGTTCGCCCCCGCGGACGGCGAGGTCGTCGAGGTCAACGAGGCCGCGATCGCCGACCCCGGCCTGGTCAACGCCGACCCGTTCGGCGAAGGCTGGCTGTTCCGGATGCGCATCACCGGTACGCCGGAACTCCTCGACCCCGCGGCCTACGCCGCGCTCACCGGATGAGCGGCAACAGCGCACCGTCCGCGGTCGCACCCGACGGACGCAAGATGCTGCGCCTGGAGGTCCGGAACGCCCAGACCCCCATCGAGCGCAAGCCCGAGTGGATCAAGACCCGGGCGAAAATGGGCCCCGAGTACACCAAGATGCAGAACCTCGTGAAGAGCGAGGGCCTGCACACGGTCTGCCAGGAGGCGGGCTGTCCCAACATCTACGAGTGCTGGGAAGACCGCGAGGCCACCTTCCTCATCGGCGGCGACCAGTGCACCAGGCGCTGCGACTTCTGCCAGATCGACACGGGCAAGCCGCAGGCCCTGGACCGTGACGAGCCGCGCCGCGTGGGCGAGTCCGTCGTCACGATGGACCTGAACTACGCCACCATCACCGGCGTCGCCCGCGACGACCTGGCGGACGGCGGCGCCTGGCTGTACGCGGAGACCGTGCGCCAGATCCACGCCATGACCGCGGAGCGCGCGGAGGGCCAGACCAAGGTCGAGCTGCTGATCCCCGACTTCAACGCCGAGCCCGACCAGCTGGCCGAGGTGTTCTCCTCGCGCCCCGAGGTCCTGGGGCACAACGTGGAGACGGTGCCGCGGATCTTCAAGCGGATCCGTCCCGGCTTCCGCTTCGAGCGCTCCCTCGAGGTCATCACCAAGGCCCGCGAGGCCGGTCTGGTCACCAAGTCCAACCTCATCCTGGGCATGGGCGAGGAGCGCGAGGAGATCAGCGAGGCGCTGCACGCCCTGCACGACGCGGGCTGCGAGCTCATCACGATCACCCAGTACCTGCGCCCCACCCCGCGCCACCACCCCGTGGAGCGCTGGGCCAAGCCCGCCGAGTTCGTGGAGCTGAAGGAGGAGGCCGAACAGATCGGCTTCTCCGGAGTCATGTCCGGCCCGCTCGTCCGCTCCTCCTACCGTGCCGGACGCCTCTACCAGCAGGCGGTCGAGAAGCGGACCCGGCACGACTGGCAGGACCGGTGAACCAGATGAAGCGAATGACACCGGTGAACCAGAAGAACCGAAACACATCGCCGCCGCTTCGGCAGCCGCAGCGCCCGGAGTTCGTCCTCAGCCTCTCGTGCCCCGACCGGATGGGTCTGGTGCACGCGGTGAGCGGATTCGTCGCCAGGCTGGGCGGCGACATTCTGGAGAACCAGCACTTCGACGACAGGTCGCAGGGCCGCTACTTCATGCGGGTGCGCTTCTCCGTCCCCGACGCGGGCCCCGGGCTCGACGAACTGTGCTCCGGCTTCGGACCGATCGCGGAGGTCTTCCGGATCTCCTGGCGGCTGTGTGCCGCCGCGACGCCGACCCGCACCCTGCTCCTGGTGTCGCAGTACGGCCACTGCCTCAACGACCTGCTCTTCAGGGCAAGTTCGGGCGCCCTGAACATCGAGATCCCGGCCGTCGTCTCCAACCATCGGGACCTGGGGCCGCTGGCGGAGAGCCATGGCATCCCCTTCCACCACATCCCGGTCACCAAGGAGAACAAGCCGGAGGCCGAGGCACGGCTGCTGGAACTGGTCGACGTACTCGGCGTCGAACTGGTGGTCCTCGCCCGCTATATGCAGATCCTCTCCGGTGACCTGTGCGAACGGCTCGCGGGCCGGGCCATCAACATCCACCACTCCTTCCTGCCGAGCTTCAAGGGCGCCAAGCCCTACCACCAGGCCCACCGGCGCGGGGTGAAGCTGATCGGCGCGACGGCGCACTACGTCACCCCGGACCTGGACGAGGGCCCGATCATCGAGCAGGACGTGGTCCGCGTGGACCACGCGCATACCCCGGACGAGCTGGTACGGGTCGGCAGGGACGTCGAGGCCCAGGTGCTCGCGCGAGCCGTGCAGTGGCACAGCGAGCGCCGCGTCCTGCTCAACGGCAACCACACGGTGGTCCTGCGTTGAACACGGGCCCGGCACAGGCCGGTTGCCGTCCCCGACACCCCGCATCTCCGTTCTCCGTTCTCCGTTCTCCGAGGGAGCCTCCGTGGCCATCTCCGTGTTCGACCTGTTCTCGATCGGCATCGGTCCGTCAAGTTCGCACACCGTCGGGCCGATGCGCGCGGCCCGGATGTTCGCGGGCCGTCTGAAACAGGACGGCCTGATGGCCCACACGATGTCGATACGGTCCGAGCTGTTCGGTTCGCTGGGCGCGACCGGCCACGGTCACGGCACCCCCAAGGCGGTGCTGCTGGGTCTGGAGGGCGAGTCGCCGCGTTCGGTGGACGTGGAGAAGGCGGACGACCGGGTCGAGGAGATCAAGACATCGGGCCGGATCAACCTGCTGGGCATGCACGAGATCGACTTCGATTTCGACGCGGATCTGGTCCTGCACCGGCGCAAGGCCCTGCCGTACCACGCCAACGGCATGACGATCTTCGCGTACGACCGTGAGGGCGCGCTGCTGTTGGAGAAGACGTACTACTCGGTGGGCGGCGGCTTCGTCGTCGACGAGACTGTGCTTGATCAAGACGGGGTGGCCGGCGAGAACCCGATCACGCTGGACGACACCGCGCTCAAGCACCCCTTCCGCACGGGTGACGAGCTGCTGCGGCTGACGCGCGAGACGGGCCTGTCGATCTCCGCGCTGATGCTGGAGAACGAGAAGGCCTGGCGCACCGAGGACGAGATCCGCGCGGGCCTCCTCGACATCTGGGGCGTCATGCAGGCCTGCGTGTCGCGCGGCATGTCCCGCGAGGGCATCCTGCCCGGCGGCCTGAAGGTCCGCCGCCGCGCCGCCAACTCGGCCCGCAAGCTGCGCTCCGAGGGCGACCCCCAGGCCCTGGCCATGGAGTGGATCACGCTGTACGCGATGGCGGTGAACGAGGAGAACGCGGCGGGCGGCCGGGTGGTGACCGCCCCGACGAACGGCGCGGCGGGCATCATCCCGGCGGTCCTGCACTACTACATGAACTTCGTGCCCGGCGCGGACGAGGAGGGCGTGGTCCGCTTCCTGCTCGCCGCCGGAGCGATCGGCATGCTCTTCAAGGAGAACGCCTCGATCTCGGGTGCCGAGGTCGGCTGTCAGGGCGAGGTCGGCTCGGCCTGCTCGATGGCCGCGGGCGCGCTGGCCGAGGTGCTGGGCGGCTCGCCGGAGCAGGTGGAGAACGCCGCGGAGATCGGCATGGAGCACAACCTGGGCCTGACCTGCGACCCGGTCGGGGGCCTGGTCCAGATCCCGTGCATCGAGCGCAACGGCATGGCGGCCGTGAAGGCGGTCACCGCCGCGAAGATGGCGATGCGCGGCGACGGCTCGCACAAGGTGTCCCTCGACAAGGTCATCAAGACCATGAAGGAGACCGGCGCCGACATGAGCGTGAAGTACAAGGAGACCGCCCGAGGCGGCCTCGCCGTCAACATCGTCGAATGCTGACCGAGCCGCAAGGAGTCACCATGACCGATCACTTCGCGGCGGCGTCGGCTGCCGACACCTCCAAGGCACTGTTCGGCGCGGAGTACGCCGCCGTCTGGCCTTCGGCGGCCGAGGAGGAGTCCTACGGTGCGGCGCTCGCCGCGCTGCTGGCTCCGGGCGCCGCCGTGCTCACGCACCGTCTCCGTACGTGGGACTGTCGGCCCGACATGGAGGAAGCGCACCGCCTGGCGAGGCTGCGGCGCCCGAAGGTGATCGTCGCGGGCTGGTCGGCGTACCCACGACGCCTGGACTACGCGCACTACCGGCGGATCGCCGACGAGGTCGGCGCGCTGCTCCTGGTGGACATGGCCAACGTCGCAGGGGCGGTGGCGGCCGGACTCCACCCGAATCCCGTGCCGCACGCCCATGTCGTCACGACGGCGGACCACCCGACGCTCGGCGGTACGGTCCTCACCGGGGACCCGCACGTCGCGCAATGGCTCGACGCGCTGGCCCTTCCCGGCGGGCCCTGTCACGACGGGACCTCGGCACGGGCGGTCGCCTACCGGTTCGCGGCGACACCGGAGTTCCGCGAGCGCCAGGCCCGCGCGCTGCGGGCGGCCCGGATTCTCGCGGGCCGGCTCCTTGCGGACGATGTCGCCGATGCCGGGGTCCGCGTGCTGACGGGTTCCACCGAGACGGATCACGTACTGGTGTCCCTCACGGACCCGTACCGGGGCGGACTCCGTGACGTCCGCGGCCCTCAGGCGGCCCTGAACGCGGCCGGAGTGCCCGCGACCTGCGCCGCCCTGCCGACCAAGTCCCGTACTCAGCAACAGAGTTCAGTGCTGAGCATCACTACAACGGCCCTGGCGGGCCGGGGCCTGGACGACCCGGGTCACCGGGCGGCTGCCGAAACAGTGGCCCGCGTCCTCACCCACGAGCCCGGTGAGCGGGTGCCGGCGCATCGGCGCATCGGCGCCTGAGCGGCGGCATGAGTGCGCCTGCCCGGTAGCTCGGCAGAGTTCCTGGGCAGGCGCACTCATGGGGAGTTGGGAGCGGTGCGAGGATCAGTTCCAGAAGCCGTCGTGGACGTCGCGGGCCTCGGCCAGGTCGACGGGACCGATCACCGGGAGGTCGCGCTGTCCGGCCTTGAAGACGTCGCGGCAAGGCAGGGCCATGGTCGGGTTCTCGTCGTTGGCGCCGGTCATGGCGAGGAGTTCGTCCTCGCCGAGGGCGTAGACGACGCGGCCGATGTTGCCCCAGTAGATGGCGCCCGAGCACATCGCGCACGGCTCGGTGCTGGTGTACAGGGTGCAGGTGCGCAGGAAGTCCGCGTCGTACGTCTGAGTGGACAGGCGTACGAGATTGGTCTCGGCATGGCCGGTGGCGTTGCTTTCGGTGGTGACGGTGTTCTCCGCCTCCAGGAGGACGGCTCCGTCGGGGCCGGCCAGGAGGGCGCCGAAGGGGTGGTTGCCGCCGTCACGGGAGCGCTGGGCGACGGTGACGGCGGTGCGCAGGTGCGCGAGGTCGGTGGCGGACGCGGTCTCGGCTGCGGTCTGGACGGTGGTCATGCGGGGATCTCCTCAGTGTTGGTGGGGGAGTTGACGGGCCTGCGCGTACGCGTGGTGCGGATGAGCAGGAGATGGATGAGCCCGGCGGTCGCGAAGGCGACGGCCGCGGCGTAGGGGCCAAGGGCCGGGTACTGGTCGGCGAGGGGGCCGGTGAAGACGCCGGGCTGGCTCATGAACGGGATCGCCGCGGCGATGCCGAGCAGCCAGGAGGCGAAACCCGCGCCGAAGCGGGGCGTCTCGCCGGTGGTGGGGGCTGCGGCGAAGTAGTGGTGGACGAGCATGACGGCGATCCAGGGCGCGATCCAGTTGCCGAGCAGGATGAGGAAGTTCTGGAAGGACTCCCAGTAGTTGCCCTGCCCGGCCGCCCAGCCGATCGCGGAGCCGATCGCGCCCACCACCAGGACGGCCTGCCAGCGGGCCGTCTTCACCCCGATCACCAGCCAGGCCATCGCTCCCGAGTAGCAGTCCAGACAGGAGGAGGTGATGGTCGAGATGCCGAGGGCGAGCATGGTCAGCGCGCCGAGCGAGGACGGCAGGACGTTGTTGACCAGGTCGGTGGGGGTGCCGACGAAGGTGAGCGTGCCGATGGCCGCGCCCAGGCCGGCGATCCACACCGAGCCGAGCAGCGCCCCGCCGAAGGCGTTGCGGAACAGTCTGGCCGGTGGCGTGTCGCTCGGCATGTAGCGGGTGTAGTCCGCCGCGTAGGAGGAGAAGCTGAGCGATCGTGCGGCTTGAACGGCGACGGTCAGCGCGAACGCTCCCGCGAAACCGAGCGAACCGGCCCTGTCCGCGTCGAAGGACGAGTCCAGGTGGCTCTTGGAGAAGCCGTAGATCGATACGCCGATGAACAGCAACGGCAGGACGATCGCCATGACCTTCTGTACGAGGTGGATGAAGCCGTAGCCGAGCAGCGCGATGACGACCTGGCTGACGGTCACGATGGCGAAGGCCAGGCCGAATCCGGTGCCGAGCAGGGACTGCAGAGCGAAGGAGCCGAGCACCGAGTTGACGGCGAACCAGGCGCACGCCTTGAAGAAGACCAGCAGCGAGGGCAGAGCGCTGCCGTAGCGGCCCAGGGGTATCCGGGACTGGACGAGCAGGCCCACGCCGGCCCGGGGGCCGAAAGTGGACATGATGCCGATCGCGGCGGCGCCGATCGCACTGCCGAGAGTGATCGCCACCAGTGCCTGCAGCCAGCCGAGGCCGAAGACGGCGGTCGCGAGCAGCCCGCTGCTGAGGCTGGAGAACTGGACGTTGGAGCTGAACCAGAGCGTGAACGAGGCACCACTGCCTCCGGTGCGTTCGGACTCCGGGATCGGTGCGACGCCGGAGGTCTCGACTTCGGTGGCGGCGCGGATGGTACGGGTGATGCGTCCGTGCTGGGCCATGAGAGCCCCATTCCATCGATCGTCGGATTTCGGGCTGTCCGGATGAGTCACCGGACAGGTGGTGGAATCGCTGCAGCAGTGGAAGTAGACCAGCGGAAATGGGCGCTGAGGCAGGCTACGAGTGTGTGAAAACGTGGCCGGAAATCGCGTAGGTCTCCTACGATCGTCGGAATCGACTGAAGGGCGAGCCCGTGAACGTGGCGGATCTGCTGGACATGCCGGACCTGCGGCTCGACCTGCTCACCGGTGACGCGGACGCGCTCGGCCATGAGCTGCGCTGGGTCTATGCCACCGACCTGCTGGCGCCCGAACCGTTCCTGACCGGCGGCGAGCTCGTGCTGACCAGCGAGGGCTGGTACCGGGAACCCGCCGACTGCGAGGTCTTCGTCGCCTCCCTCGTGGCGGGGGGTGCGGCCGCCGTGGTCGCGGGGGATCTCCTGCTCGGCGAGGTACCCGCCGCCCTGACCGACGCCTGCGCCCGGCACGGCCTGCCGTTGCTCGCGGCGCCGCCCGAGGTCTCCTACAGCACGTTGTCGCGCAGCGTCATCGACCGCATCAACCGCGAACGCGGCCTGCAACTCGGCGAGATCCTCGGTCGGCACCGCCGCCTCGTCCAGGCCCTCGTCGACGGCGCCGACCTGGGCGGGCTCACCGCGATGCTCGCCACCGAACTGGGCCGCGCGTGCTGGGTCCTGTCCACCGCGGGCCGGCTGCTCGCCGGGCCCTCGGACTCTCTGCCGCCACCGGCCCGCGCCGCCCTGAGCGCCGGAGCGCAGGCTGCCGACCGGTTGCCCGCCGTACTGCCCCTGGGCCCCGGCGGCTCCGAGGACGACCGCGGCCTCTGTACGGTCCTGCCGATCGGGCGGCGTGGCAGCGGCGGCGGCCATCTCGTCGTAGAGGGCGAACTCGTCACGGACGAGGACCTGGACACCGCCACCCAGACCGCCGAGCTGCTGGCCCTGGGCGGGGCCCGGCGCGACGAGCGGCGCCGCACCGAACAGCACTTCTTCGCCGACCTCGTCGCACTGATCGAATCGGGCGCGCCCGCCTCGGCCCTCGAACCCCGGCTGCGCACCGCCGGCCTCGCGGCCGACGGTCCGTACCTCGTGCTGACCGCCACCAGCAGAGGCGTCCTGCGCCCCTGGGACCTCGCCGCAGACCTGGTCGAAAGCGCCCTGGACCACGACCCGAAGGCACGGACGGTCGTCGCGGGCCACAGCGCGGGCCTCACCGTCCTCGCCACACTCGGCGACGAGATCGACGAGATCGACGACGACCTTGCCCTCGCCCGCCTGCTCCGTGAACGCCTCGGCGCACTGGAGGACACCGCCAAGGGAGGCCGCATCGCCTTCGGCCTCAGCGGCCCCGTACCTTCCTCCGGAGATCTCGCACGCGCCCTGGAGGAAGCCCGGCACGCCGCCCGCCTGGCCGAACTACGGCCCCAGCGCCTCGCCCTGGTCACGGCCCGCGACCTCGACTCCCACCTGCTGCTCCTCGCCGGGGTCCCGGCCGAGATCCGCCGCACCTTCCGACGACGCCTCCTGGCGCCGCTGGAGGACTACGACCGCACCCACAACGCCGAACTGCTCCCCACCCTCACGGCCTTCCTGGAACACAACGGCGCCTGGCGCAGCACCGCGGCCGAACTCCACATCCACGTCAGCACCTTGCACTACCGCATTGGCCGCATCGAACAACTCACCGGCCGCGACCTCTCCCACGCCCGGGACCGCGTCGACCTCTACCTCGCCTGCGCCCTCGTCAACGACCCGTCGGATCCATGGCCGGCGGCGCGGTGATGTCCTGCTCGGCCCAGACGACTTTGCCGTCGGGGGTACGGCAGGAACCCCAGCTCCGGCAGAGCATGTTGATGAGCTGAAGGCCGCGGCCGCCCTCGTCGTCGAGGGTGGTCTGCTGGATCTGCGGCATGTCGGGGCCGGTGTCGGAGACCTCGGTGACAAGCCGGTCGTGGCGCAGCAGCCGCAGGCGGCCGGGGCCGTGCCCGTAGCGCAGCGCGTTGCCGACCAGTTCACTGACCACGAGTTCGGTGGTGTCGAGCAGGTCGTTCAGTTTCCACTGGTCCAGCGTCTCGCGGATCAGGCGGCGTGCGATGCCGGGAGCGGTGCCGTCGTCGGGCAGCGTCCACTGTCGTAGCTCCGCGTCCGGAGCGGGGTGGCGTGCGGTCGCGACGATCAGCGCGGATTCGTCTATGCGCGGATCGGAGGCGGGTCCCACGGCGTTGAGGGCGTCGGCGTCATGGGCGGATTCCGCCGCCTGCCGCAGCCGTTCCAGCTGGGAATCGATGGACTGCGTACGGGATTTGACCAGGCCGTCGGTGAACAGGACCAGGCGGCTTCCCGGTGGCGGAGCCAGCATCAGCCGGTCGTAAGGGATCACCCCTGTGCCCAGCGGAGCCCCGGTGGGCACATCGGCGTACGAGGCGGCGCCGTCCGGCGAGATCAGCAGCGGAGGGAGCTGTCCGGCACAGGACAGGGTGTAGCTGCCGTCGGCGGGGTCGTGAATCGCGATCAGGCAGGTGGCGACCAGTTCCTCCTCCAGATCGCGCGCCGCCAGGTCGAGGCGGGCCAGGACCCGCTCGGGGGCGATGTCGAGCGAGAGCAGGGTCCGGGCCACGGCGCGCAGTCGTCCCATCGCCGTCGCGGCGTCCTGGCCATGGGCCATGACATCGCCGACGACCAGTGCGGTGCGCCCGCCGGTCAGGGGGATCACGTCGAACCAATCGCCGCCCACACCCGCGGTGTTGGCGGCAGCCGTATAGCAGGTCGACACCTCAAGGCCCGGAGTCTGGGGCAGCTTGCGCGGGAGCAGACTGCGCTGGAGAGAGACCACACGCTGCCGCTCGCGCTCGTACAGGCGGGCGTTGTCCACGTAGACCGCCGCCTTGGCGGCAAGCTCCTGCATGAGCGAGAGGTCCGCGGGGGTGAACGGGGGCCGGTCGTCGAAACGGAGGCAGTCGCAGAGCCCGATCAGCACGCCGCGCGCGATCAACGGCACGGCCAGGTAGCTGTGGACCCCCGCGGCGCGGAACAGATCGGCGCGTTGTTTGATCGGGGCTATCCGGTCGAAGTCGGCGGGCTTGAGACGTCGCACCAGAACGGGCTCGCGCCGCATGACGCTCTCCATGGCCAGGGACGGCCTGAAGCCGGAGATCTCACCGATCGGGTCGTGCTCGATGCGGGCCAACCGGTCCGGGACGCCTGCCACGGCCATCGCTCGCAGCACGGGCGGACGCGTGTCCGTCCACCGATCGCCCTCCTCGCCGCGCAGGATGGAGTCCAGCAGGTCGACGGCCGCGCAGTCGGCGAGCCCGGGGACCGTGAACTCCGCGAACTCCTGGGCGGTCCGCTGCAGGTCGAGCGTCGTGCCGATCCGGCTGCCCGCCTCGTTCAGCCACGTGAGATGGCGCTGCGACGCCGAGCCGCCGCCCCAGAGATCACCGAGCGTGTGCAGGCGTGCGCGGGCCCAGGAGACCACGGGCCGGGGCCGGGTGCCCGGACTACTGGTGATCTTCACAGGGCTGCCACCTCAGTGGGAATCGAGCCACGGGAGTCCATCGGTGGGGTCGGGTATGGCCGGTGATCATAGTGACTGCTGTGTCTGCTGCCCAGTGTGCCGGTGGAGGAGCCTCGTCGCCCGGTGCTGTGCCGGTGGAGGAGCCTCGACGCCCGGTGCTGTGCCGACGGGAGGCACGGGTGCAGAACGCCATCGAGTTACCGGAAAGTGTTCGATCAGACATTTCCCGGACGCACCCGCGTCCATAGGATGTGTCCACTGCGTGAAAGCGCTGGCCTCGGGCCCGGCAGCCGTCGATGAGGCCGATCCCAAGCCGAAGGAATTCTTCGTGTCCCCCACCACGGAATCCGCCCCTGCCATACGGCTCCTCGTCGTCGACGACGAGATCCTCATCCGTTCCGGTCTCACCCTGATACTCGGCAGCGAAGACGACATCGACGTCGTGGCCACGTGTGAGGGCGCACAGGCGGTGGCGGCCGTGCAGGAGCACCGGCCCGACGTCGTGCTCCTCGACATCCGGATGCCGGACGTCGACGGTCTCACCGTGCTGCGCCGGATCCGCGCGCTGCCCGACCCGCCGCACGTCGCGATGCTGACGACGTTCGACACCGATGAGTATCTCGCCGAGGCCCTCGCCCTCGGAGCCGGTGGATTCCTGCTCAAGGACACCGCCCCCAAGACCCTGATCCGCTCTGTTCGCGCGCTGGCGACCGGCACCGGCTGCCTGTCCCCATCCGTCGTGAAGCGGCTGGGCGGTCGTCCGCCCAGGGCAGGGGTGCGGTCGGCGGCAGAAGCGGTCGCCGCGCTGTCCGGGCGGGAGCGCCAGGTGCTCGCCTATCTGGGGCAGGGACTTTCGAACGGGGAGATCGGCGCCCGGATGTCGTTCTCCGTGGCCACGGCGAAGGACGACGTCAGCGCGGTCCTGACGAAGCTGGGCGTCAGCAACCGGGTGCAGGCGGCCGTACTCGCCGAGCGGGCCGGTCTGCTGGCGGACCTGGGCGGGAAGGCCTGGTGACGAGGGCCGAGCGGCTGCTGAGCCGCGGCTGGCCCGCGGATGTGTGCGCGGCCGCCCTCGCCGCACTCGACGTCTGGCTCAGGATGCCGATACCGCACGCGTGGCAGACGGCGGTGTCCTTCGCGGCGGCCGGAGCCCTGCTGCTGCGGCGTCTGCTGCCGCGGTTGACCCTGCTGCTGTGCCTGCCCGGTCTGTTCGCGGGCGCGGCCCTGCTCGCCGCCTTCGTGGCCCTGGGGACACTGGCGCACCGACGCCGCCCGGACCGGCAGGTCAAGCTCGCGGTCGCCGCCGTGGTCGTCGGCAGTTTCGTGCCGTGGCCGCTCACGTCGTTCTTCGACCGCTCCGTCGGCGAGCAGGGGCAGTCCCTGCTGTACGCACTGCTGCTGGGCATCGCGCCTGCCGTGATCGGCCTCCTTGTCCAGACCCGGCGTGATCTGTCGGAGCGGGTGGCGGAGCTGGCGACGGTGCGCGAACACGAGCGTGAGCTGCACGCACGTACGATCATCGCCCGCGAGCACGCCAGGCTCGCCCGCGAGATGCATGACGTGGTGTCCCACCAGGCCGGGCTGATGGCCGTGCAGGCCGGAGCGCTTGAGGTCACCGCCCGCGACCCCGAGGTGCGGGAGGCGGCGGGCACGCTGCGGAGGCTGGCGACCGGCACTCTGGAGGAGCTGCGCGGCATGATCCTGGTGCTCCGGGCCGCCGGAGCCGGCCCCGGCGAGTCGCGGCCGCAACCCAGACTGGCCGATCTGCCGGAGCTGATCGCGAACGGCGGCGTGGCGGCGGAGCTGCGCATGAAGGGCGAGGAAGCCGGGGAGAGTTGCCTGCCCGAGGCGGTCGAGCGCACCGTCTACCGGACCGTGCAGGAGGGGCTCACCAATGTGCGCAAGCACGCTCCCGGCGCGCCCACGACCGTGACGGTGGACATCGGCGCCGAGACGCTGCACGTCCATGTGCGCAACGGGCCACCCAGCGGCCGGATGCCCAAGACCGACCTCCCGTGCGGCGGCCACGGCATCCTGGGCCTGCGGGAACGCGCGGCGCTGCTCGGCGGCCGGCTGACCGCAGGGCCCACGCCCGACGGCGGGTTCGTGGTGCGCGCCGAGGTACCGCTGGAACTGCCCGGCTGACGGGCAGTTCCAGCGGGTCGACCATCAGCGGCCGGTAATCAGCGGTCCGGCGGTCAGCGGTTCGGCGGTCAGCGGGCCGAAGGCGGGCCCGCGAGCCGCGGGCCGTGCTTGTCGAGCTTCGCGTCGTAGCCGGCGAGCGGCTTCGGGGCGGCGCCGGGCCCGCCCGCCTCACCCCGCGCCTCGTCGGCGACGCCCGCCCACTTCAGGAGCGACTTCGTCGCCGCCGCGCGGTCGTCCCGCGCGAGGGTGGAGATCTGTGCCCCGTGGTTCTGACCGGGCGCGACGTAGACGTGGGCGTCCTTGCTGCCCGCGCCGACCCGGAACGGTTCCGCGCGCCACGGGTCGTTCTGGCCGTTGACGAAGAGCATCCGCGAGGACTCGGTGCGGACCCACCGGTCGATGTCCCGCATCGCCTTTCCGCCGTCGTACTTCATGGGGATGTCGCGCGGAACGTAGGTGCGCGGGACATTGAGCCCCGGGTGCCTGCGGACGTCGTCCAGGAGCGGCTCCTCGTAGTCGGGGGAGCCCATCTGCGTGCCCGCCTGGTAGTAGTACGGCACGTAACCGCTCATGCTCTGGTCAGTGCTGGACTTCCAGTCGCCTATCTTGCTGACCCACTCATACAGCGTGTCGGTGGAGGCGTCCGCGCCGGGCACGGTGTCGCACTCGGACTCCGGGTGGTACTGCCAGAAGCCCCACACCACGTCCTGCGCGGTGAGCTCGAACGCCTTGTCGGCGCTGCCCGCGAGACGGAAGGTGTACTGCTTCTGCTTCGCCCAGGCCTTCAGGCGGGTGACCATCTCCGGGCGCCGCTCGAAGATCTCGTGCTGGGCCGCGTTGAGCCTGTCCCGGCACTGCTTCGTCCCGACGTTCCTGAAGAAGTCGTAGTAGGCGGAATTCTCCTTCTTGTCCACGTCGTTGGGCGCGACGTAGGAGACGGTGCCGTCCATGTCGTGGGGGTAGAAGCGCCTGTAGTACGTGGCGGTCGAACCCCCCTTGCTGGCGCCGGTGGAGATCCACTTCTGGTCGTAGATCCGGCGCAGGGCGCTGAAGACGCGGTGCTGGTCGGCGGCCGCCTGCCGGATGTCCAGCTTTGACCAGTCGGCCGGCCGGGGACGGGACGGCGTGAAGAAGCGGTACTCCATGGACACCTGGTTGCCGTCCACCATCCGTGTCGGCTCACTGCGGGACGGCTTCTCGTTCAGGTCGTAGCCCGAGGTCTCGAAGACGGTGGGCCGGCCGTCGTCCTTGTGCAGCACCGATATGCGCTGCTGGAAGGTGCCCTTGCCGGGGTGCTCGTGGTCGACGGGCTGTTCGTAGTTCAGCAGGAAGAAGCGGTAGCCGTCGACCGGCTTCTCCTCGATGAGGCTCATTCCGGGTATCGCGAGAAGGCGGTCCTTGATGCCGGGTTCGGCGGCGAAGGCGGTTCCCGCCCCGTTGGGGCCGGTGGCGCCGAGTCCGGCGGAACCGGCGATCACCGCGAGGGGGAGCAGCCATCTGATGGCGCGTCGCATGGGTCTCCGTGGTGTGAGGCTGGGCGGCTGGTGCGCTGCGGGCATGGTCAGGGCTGTTCGGGTTCGGGCGTGGCGTGCGGGGCGCAGGTCACGTCCTTCGCACCGGTCTCGCCCTTGAGGAGATAGGCGTCGACGCGCTCGTTGACACAGGTGTTCTTCAGGCCGGTGACACCGTGGTTGCCCGCGTCCTTCTCGGTGATCAGCCGGGAGCCCCGCAGCCGCTCGTGCAGCTCGACCGCGCCGCCGTAGGGGGTTGCCGCGTCGCGCTCGGACTGGACGATGAGCGTGGGGGCAAGCGCGCTGCCGGGGCGCACGTCGACCGGCTGGAGCTGCTTCAGCGGCCAGGTGGCACAGGGCAGGTTCATCCAGGTGTTGGACCAGGTCAGGAACGGGTTCTCGGGGTGCAGGCGGGTGGTGTCGCGGTCCCAGGTCCGCCAGTCCTTCGGCCAGTTGGCGTCGTTGCACTGGACGGCGGTGTAGACGGCGTTGCCGTTCTCGGCTTCCTTGTTCTTCGCCGTGTCGGACAGGTCGGAGCCCGCAGCCTTGACGAGGGGCTTCTCGTCGCCCTTGAGGTAGGCGGACCAGACGGCCGCGACGGGCGCCCACGCGCCGTCGGAGTAGCTGGCCTTCTGGAAGAAGCCGAGCAGCTCGGCCGGGCCGACGACGCCGCCGACGGGGTCGTTCTTCGCCTTCGCGCGCAGCGTGTCCCACTGCTCCTGGACCTTGGCGGGGGTGGCGCCGATGCCGTACACGTCGTCGTGCTCGGCCACCCACTTCGTCCAGTCCATCCAGCGGCCCTGGAAGGCGACGTCCTGGTCGAGGTTGGCCTGGTACCAGACCTTCTCGGGCGAGGGATTGACGACGCTGTCGAAGATCATGCGTCGTACGTGGGAGGGGAACAGCTCGGCGTAGACGGCCCCGAGGTAGGTGCCGTAGGAGACACCGAGATAGTTGAGCTTCTTGTCGCCCAGGGCGGCACGTATGACGTCCAGGTCCCGTGCGGTGTTCGGGGTGTTCATGTGCGGCAGCAGGCCGCCGCTGCGTTCCTCGCACCCTTCGGCGTACTCGGCGGCGAGCTTGCGCTGCGCCCGCTTGTCCGCCTCGCCGTCGGGGACCGGGTCGAGCTTCGGTGTCCTGGCGTACTCCTGCGGGTCCGCGCAGGAGATGGGTGCGGAGCGGCCGACCCCGCGGGGGTCGAATCCGACGAAGTCGTAGGCCGTCGCCGCCTTGGCGTGGACCGGGTCCTTCCCCGTGATGTACGTCGGGAAGTCCAGGCCGGAGCCGCCGGGCCCGCCGGGATTGTAGATGAGCGAGCCCTGACGCTCGCCCTTGCTCCCCGTGCTGAGGGCCCGGGAGACCGCGAGCTTGATCGTGCGTCCGTCCGGACGGGCGTAGTCCACGGGAACGGTCACGTAGCCGCACTGGATCGGACTGGCAAGGCCCCAGCTCTCGGGGCAGTCCTTCCAGTTCACGCCCTTCGCGGCGGCGCGGTCGGCGGCGACGGCCACGCCTCGGGCCGCTGTCGCCCGGTCTTTGTCGGCAGCGGCCACGGCTGCCGACTCGCCGGCCGTGGCCCACGGAACGGCTGCCACTGTGGCTATGAGCGCGGCGGAAGCAAGGGTCCCCGTGGCGGTGAGGATGGGGTGACGTCCGATCAAGATGATCTCCGAGAGCGTCCAGGTGACGGCGGTGCGTCGGTGGTAACGGTCAAGGGGATCGTCGGATCGATGGGCCGGGCCGGAACAGGCCTCGGCGCTGATTCCAGCCGACCGGCGGGACTTTCCCGACACTCGGCTGGCACGTTCCCCGCTGACTGGCGGGGATTTGCCCTCACCTCCCCTGGAGAGGTGGCTTTCAGGGTTGAGGGATGAGTGGTCGGCTCCGGCACGCGTGTCCCGCCTACACGGCCATCACGTGCCTGACCGGCGTGGCATCCGTCGCCACGACGCTCAGTCGGCCTTCGGGCCGTGGCTCGGTGACGCGCGGACGGTGAAGGAGTGGCCGGCCGGGTCTGCGTACAGGCGTGCCTCGGTGGGACCGCCGCGGCCGGATGCCTCGATCGGTGTGCCTCCCAGAGTCACGATGTGTCGTTCGAGTTCGTCCAGGTCACCGGCTTCGGCGAGGAAGTCGACATGGGCCTGGAGCGAGTCCTCGGGCCGGGGCCAGCTGGGTGGCGTGGCGTTGACATCGCGGCGGAATCCCATGCGCAGTCCGCTCGACGTCTCGATGTCGGTGCGATTGCTGCTAGTGTCCGGGCACGGCTCGGCGTCGAGTAACTCCAGGTAGAACTGGGCGAGTTCTTCAGGTTCCGAGCAGTCCAGCACGATCGCGCCCGCAGTGATCAGTCCCATGTGGCCTCCCTCGATCCATGCTCCGGGTCTCCGGGTCTCCGCGTTTCCGGGTCTCCGGGATGGAAGGTCGACAAACAGGTCTCTTTCCGGGCTCTCACGCGGGCTGGGGTGAGTGCGGTGGCAGCGTCCTGGCCCGTGTTCCCCGCTGCCCGACAGCCTCAGCAGACGGGTATGCGGCAAGGGCCCGTTCCGTCAGGAGCGGGCCCTTGCCGGTCAGCAGGAGATCAGGACGTCAGACGCGGTCGGCTGCGATGAGGAGGTACTGGAAGGAGCCGTCCCTGTAGGAGTTGATGAACGCCTCCTCGATTCCCGTGACCAGCGAAGACGTTGCCCGCAGTTCCCAGTAGGGCAGGGTGTCGGGAGTGAGGTCGACGACGGCCTGCGGTACGAGGCGGTTGTCGGCCATGGCGCGCAGGTACTCCCGGCGTGAGTGGATGTTGCACTCGAAGTGCGCGTTGATCTGGGAGACCCACTTCGAGGGCTGGCCGTACCGCGGGTTCCAGCAGCCGGTAACGGTCACGTAGCGGCCGCCGACCTCGAGGATGCGGGAGTGTTCGGCGAAGAGGTCCTGCAGGTCGACGTACATGCTGGACTCGTTGTTCCACGAGGCCGCGACCTGCCCGGTCTCGAAGGGCGTGGCGAGCATGTTGCAGACGCGGGCGCGGACGTGGTCCTGGATGCGGAGTTCGCGGGCGCGCCCGTTGGCGAAGTCGGCCTGTTTGGCCGACAGCGTGACTCCTTCGACCTTGCACCCGAAGCGCTGGTGCGCCATCACCATCGAGCCGCCGCGGCCACAGCCGGCGTCCACCAGGGTGTCGTCGCGGCCGATGTCACCGAGGTGCCCCAGGAGGACCTCGGCCTGCGCCGACTCCAGTCGGTGGAGCTCGGCGATCAGCTTCTTCTCGTACTCGCTGTTCTCGGGGTCGCCGAGCGCGGTGTGGTCGACGGCGCCGATGCCGTAGTGGTGGTGGTAGAGACCGTCGACATCGCCGAGACGCAGGTTCACGGGCCTGGCCTCCCCGTCCCAGTAACGGGCGATGTCTCCCTGATAGGGAGTCGCCGGGCCGGGGATGCGCAGAGGAGCTTCGGTGGCGGTGAGTTCGGTGCTGCTGGTCACAGATGAGTCCATTCTTCTACCAGAAGTCGGGCAGGCTGTAGCGATAGGTGTTGGTCTGGTGCCAGTGGTGGTTTCCGTCGACCCACGCGGCGACGCCGCGCAGGAAGCGCTGCACGTGCGGGACGGGGCAGTCGGCGGCCAGGGCCGCGGCTTCGGTCTCGAAGTCGTGCATGAGGTCGTTGTGGACCTCGACGGACTTCAAGTAGGCGTCCCGGTCGGAGAGGCCCTCGCGTTCGGCGATCACGACGGGCAGGTTCAAGTGCCGCCCGGGAGCGGCGAGTTCCTTGGTGTAGGAGTAGAGGTCGTTCACGATGGTCGTCGCGTTCCCCGCGAGCGCGATGACCTTCTGCATGGCGGGCTGCGCGTGCAGGTCCGCCGGGAGTTCGTACCCGCCGACGGTGTCGGTGATGGTGGGGCAGGGGCGGAAGTTGTTGAACTGGCGCATCGCCAGGTACTCCCACACCTCCGGTACGCGGTCCTCCTGGGCCCAGGCAGCCTCGGCGAGGTATCCCAGGTGCAGCCGGGCCATGTCGTGCCGGTACCGGTCGGTCTGGGAGGGGCTTGCCGCCTGGTTGAAGTACTCCATGGCGGAGCGGTACGCGCGTCGGGGTGCGTCCGCGTGGAGGGACTTGGCCCATTCCGGCTGGTACTCGCGCGTCGTGTACAGGGGGTCCAAGGCGGTGTGCGCCAGCAGAAGGCGTTCGCCGAGGCCGACGGGCGAGCCCCCGTGGTCCTCGCAGTAGCAGTCGTCCACCGCGTTCTCGGCCACCATCAAGCGGGTGGCGATCATCAGGTGGTCGACGGTGGGCGCGTCCGGATGGCAGCCGACCATGTAACGGCCCACGGAGAAGCCGTCGAACTGCTCCTCCCAGTCATCGGGGTACAGGGCGACCTCGTCCAGCGCCCAGGACTTGATCCTTTGGCTGACTTCTTCGACCCGCGCCGGGTCGGGCTCGGCCACCGGGTGGTGGTAGAGGCCCGGGATCGGCCTGCCTTCCGCCGTAGCCGTAGCCGTAGCTGTGGCCGACGGTTCGGAAGGCGTCGGCGGTTCCTGCCGAAGGACCAGGCGCAGGCCCGCCGTGCCCAGGCCGCTGGGGCCGCGCAGGATCCGCTGGAGGCCGGCACTTGGTTCCGGCACAGCGGGGACGGAAGGTACGGCGGGGACGGAGGGCACAGCGGGGACGGAAGGTACGGCGGGTGGACCGCCGGTGGCGGCCGTGATGTCGCGGGCGCGGGCCGCGGCGTCGGCGAGGACGTGCGCCCCGGAACGAGAGGCGGCCTCGGGCAGGCTTGACTGCGCAGGTGTCAGCTCAGGCGCGGGCATCCATGGCTCCTTGGTGGGGTGGGCGGCCGGGGTCCGCCGGCTGGGCCGGCGGACGGGCGGGTCCGCTAGCTGGGCCAGTGGGAGATCTGCACGTTCTCGAGCACGCCGACCGCGTCCGGCACGAGGATGGCGGCGGAGTAATAGGTGCTGACGAGGTAGGAGGTGATCGCCTGCTCGCTGACGCCCATGAACCGGACCGAGAGACCCGGCTCGTACTCGTCCGGCAGCCCTGTCTGATGCAGACCGATGACGCCCTGGTTCTTCTCGCCGGTACGCATGCAGAGGATCGAGCTGGTCCGCTCCTTCGTGATGGGGATCTTGCCGCAAGGAAGGATCGGCACCCCGCGCCAGGCCGGGACCTGCTGGCCGCCGAGGTCGACATGGTCCGGATACAGACCGCGCGCGTTGAACTCCCGCCCGATCGCCGCGATCGTCTTGGGGTGCGCGAGGAAGAACTTGGAGCCGCGGCGGCGGCAGAGCAGTTCGTCCAGGTCGTCCGGGGTCGGCGGCCCGGAGTGCGGCTGGATGCGCTGCTTGAAGTCGGCGTTGTGGAGAAGGCCGAACTCCCGGTTGTTGACCAGCTCGTGCTCCTGGCGCTCGCGCAACGCCTCGACGGTGAGCCTGAGTTGCTCCTCGGTCTGGTTCATCGGGCCGTTGTAGAGGTCGGCGACCCTCGTGTGGACCCGCAGAATGGTCTGCGCGACCGAGAGTTCGTACTCGCGCGGTTTCAGTTCGTAGTCGACGAACGCGCCGGGCAACTCGTGCTCTCCGGTGTGTCCTGCCGACATCGCGATCTCCGCCTCGCCGCGATGGTTCTGCCGCTGGCGGGGAAGCGACCTGAACTTCTCGACGTGGCCCCGAAGCGCCGGTGCCTGGGACAGCATGGACTCGAAGTCGGCGCGCGACAGGGTGAGCAGGGTGCCCGAGGTCTCGGCGGTCGCGGTCTGCTCCCATTGGGCGTCCCCGTCAAGCAGGGCGTTCTCCCCGAACCGGTCGCCATCGGCGAGTACATCGAGGGTGACCTCGTCGCCGTACCGGCCGACGGTGGTCTGGCTGATGCGGCCGTGGGCGATCAGGTGGAGCTGATCCGCGGGCGTACCACGCTCGACCAGTGTCTCGCCGACCCGGAAGTCGCGCTGGACGCATCGATCGGCGATGGCGGTCAGCACCTCCACGTCGTCGAAGCCGCGAAGCAGGGCCAGTTCACCGAGTTCCCGGGGGATCACCCGGACGTCGGCGCCGTCCTGGACGAACTCGATGGTCCCGTCGCCGACGGTGTAGGTCAGGCGACGGTTCACCCGGTAGGCCCCGCCCTTCGTCTCCACCCAGGGGAGCATCCGCAGCAGCCAGCGAGAGGTGATCTCCTGCATCTGCGGTGCGGACTTGGTGGTGGTGGCGAGGTTGCGGGCGGCCGCCGTACCCAGACTGGATTGCGGCGGTGAATCCGGTCGCGCTTCCGGGCTTGAGTCAACAGTCATCGGGCGAGCTCTCCTTGCTCAGAGCGATGCTGCCCATTACGGGTGTGATGGGCAGCAAGGTGAAAAGGGGGTGTACGACGGAGAATCCGGCCAGATCCAGGTGAACCCTAATCGCCGCCTCGCCCCATGGATCAAGGAAATCCGGAGAGATTAACTCGATACGATGATCATGCTTGGGCGATGTTTGGCGAGGTACCGGCGGGATTCAGCCCCGATTCGCGGCGCGTCCCGGCGAGCGGTCGGTTTGCTATTCAGGGTGGGGAATCGGCGGGTCGAAGGGCCGTCGAAGGGCCGTCGAAGTGCCGTATACCCAGGCCGTCTTGGGTGACCGGGGTCAGTAGGCGGCGCCCGGCCGCTGCCGCCACCGTCCGCATGCGTCGCGACCGACCCAGCCGTGCGACGTCAGAATCGCGACAGGACCCCGTGGGGCCGCGGCATGACTGGGCGATACTCCGCGCGGGGTGGTCGAGCTGAAAGCGCCGGGGCGCCAACCATGGCCAAGAACCAGCACAGTTCGGGCCCGACGGCCGCCGGGAGCGTGCCGCGGCCACACGTACGGCACAAACAACCCCCTCACCTTCAGTGACCACACAGGGCTGAAGTTCTGCGCGGGCGACCACTGCACGGCCGGAGAGGACTGGGACCTAGAGCTGGGGCGAACCCTGGACAGGTGGCAGGCGACTGGTGAATGCCTCAACGGATCGTATTTCGCCTGCCCTGACTTGGTGTTGACCCGCCGTCCGAGGGCCCGTGAAATGTTCGCGGCAGTGCGAGAAATGGTGGCTGATGGCGACCATGAAATGTCCCTCAAGCGGGTCGATTGACTGCGACATGGATCGCCCCCACCGAAGAGGATCTTCGGTGGGGCTCGTGACATGCCTGACGGCAGTAGTTGCACCACGTGGACGCGGGTCGCATCGGCGGTCAGCGGGCCGTGCGATCGGTCCACTCGCGCCAGGTGATGCCTGCCGGGCGAGGAATGGAGGGACAGGAGTCGTACTAGTTTCAACTGCTCTGTCCACGTTGTGAGTTACTTCCCGGTCAGTGTGCGACTGGGCGCCCGCACCGGCTAGCTTCTGTTCACGCGGTGCCACACCCCGCACACACTGTGCGGTCGGGACTAGCGCCGTCTGAAGGATGCCGCCGTCTTGACGACGACACAGACAGAGACCTTCACGGTCCGCCCCTACTCGCCGAACTGCAAGGTCATCCACGATGCCGGAGACCACGCGGTGATCGGCATCTCGCCGGGCAACTCGTACTTCACCCACCAGCGGGTCATCGATCTCGCCGCGTGGGGTCTCACGCACTTCGACCAGGTCGATCTGATCTATACCGACCTGCACGTCGCCGACACCTACCTCGCCCAGGGGTATCCGCCGGACTCCGCGCAACGAAAGGTGATCAAGAATCTTCGCGGCGTCCGGGCCAAGGTCAACGCGGCCGTCGAGACGCTCGACGCCGGGGACCGCCTGCGCGGCCGACCCATGTCGGCCCTCCTGCCCAGTGACGACTACCGGCGGATCCGCCGGAACCTCGATGATCTGCTGGCCATCGATCCCGAGTTCCGCACGGCGTGCGACGCGCTGATCGGCACGTTCCTGACGTCGAAAGTCCTCAATGGGGCCGAGCCGACCCCGGTTCAGCGCAAGGCGTGCCTCGATTACGTGTGCGCCGAGATTCCGCTGTTCCTCGACACCCCCGCGATCATGCGGGTTCCGTCGAGCCTGAACGTCTACCACAAGGCCTTGCCGTTGGCCGACCTGCTGTACTCCCGCGGCTGCGGGCTGCGGGCATCCCGAAATCAGGGGCACGCCATCGTGCGGGCCGTCGACACCGTCGACAGCATCGAAGAAACCATCGAAGGACCGGCCGCGTGACTACTGCCCCGCTCGAACTGATCGACTTTCCGTTCTCCGCGAACGGCCTTCACCTGCCCGAAGAGATCGACCTCCTGCGCGGTACGCCGGTCCGCAAGGTCCGCACGATCGCGGGAGACGAAGCGTGGCTCGTGTCCTCCTACGCACTGTGCAAGGAAGTCCTCGAGGACGAGCGCTACAGCCTCGCCGCGACCTCCGCGCCGGGTGTGCCCCGCCAGTACGCGCTGACGATCCCCCCGCACGTCGTGAACAACATGAGCAACATGACCGGCGCCGGCCTGCGCAAAGCCGTCATGAAGGCCATCAATCCCAAGTCCCCGCGTCTGCGGACCTGGATGCGCGAGCACGCCGCGGTCCTCGTCGACGACTTACTCGACTACGGACCCCCCGCAGACCTGCGGGACCGGTTCGCCGCCCGGTACGCGGAGCATCTGCATGCCCGGATCCTGGGCATATCCCCGGCCGACGCCGCGAAGCTCGGCTCATCTCTCGACATCGCGTTCATGAACTCCGCGACGTGTCCTGTCGGTGCGCGACTCAACTGGGACCGCGACATCGCGTATGTGACGCGGCTGCTGGACGATCCGGAGACGACCGGACTCATGGGCGCACTCGCCGAACTGCGTGACGATCCCGCCTACGCCCATCTCACGGACGAGACGCTTGCCACGGTCGGCGTGACGCTGCTGGGGGCCGGTGTCGTCTCGACCATGGGTGCGTTGTCCATGGTGATGGTGACGCTCCTTCAGAACCCCGAATTGTGGAGGGAGTTGTGCCGACGGCCCGAGAGGATTCCCGCCGCCGTGGACGAGTTGCTCCGCGTGAATCTGAGTATCGCGGACGGCCTTCCCCGGCTGGCGACCACGGACATGAGCCTGGGCGGCGTGGACATCAAGGAAGGCGAGTTGGTGCTTGTCCTGGTGGAAGCGGCGAACAGTGACCCGGCCGTGTTCCCCGACCCGCACACCATCGACTTGGGCCGCCCGAACGCGTCCGCGCACCTGTCGTTCGGAAGGGGAGGCCACTACTGCCCGGCGGTACCGCTGGGCAAGGAGTTCATCGCCGTGGCCCTGGACGCCTTGGCCGCCCGTATGCCCGGCCTGCGTCTGGCGGTGCCGGAAGGCCAACTGGTGTGGCGCACCGGCTACATGAAGCGGCTCCCTGAACGCCTGCCGGTCGCCTGGTAGCGGCACGGACAACGGCCGTTCCTCCGCTCACGCGGGCGAGGGGACGGCCGTTTCGACTCTCCGGGCCGTCACCGGTCGTCGTCGCCCGGACGGCGTACACCTGGCCTCGCCTCGGGTCGCACGGGCCGGGCCGCGGGGCGAGCCTGGAAGCGTTCGGCATCCGCAGGACGGCACACAGAGGAAGGTTCCACAGTGGACAGCGCGGAACAGGGATCACGCAGGGAACAGGCATCGGCCGACGTGGTGGTGGAGCTGGCGGGCTGCGCGACGCAGGACGCGCACGCCGTCTTCAGCGCGCTGCGTGCCTCGTTCAGCTCCGACCGGGCCGCCGATGACGTGCCCGAGGAGGTGACGGGCCCCGGAGCGACCGTGTGGACCGCGACGTTCGACGTGAACGAACTCAAGGCGGCGGCCGAACCCCGGCGGCTCACCGCCCCCGTCACCGTCAGCCTGCAGGGCGGCTACTGGGCGGTCGACCAGCTCTGCAAAGCCCTGGCGCCGGCGTTCACCGTCGACGTCCTGGGCATGGCCGCCGGCGACCAGGAGAAGGAGGTCGAGTTGCGCCTGGAGTCCCGCAGCTGATCATGAAATCTCGCCCGAGCAGCCGTCAGGCGTGCCGGGCCCCCGAATGTCCGTCCGCCTCTGCGCCTTAGGGTGCCGGTATGGATCGAATAGTGCTTGGCCGGGCCGTCGACGAGGAGTTCGCCGTCACCAGTGCGGACACGCCGTCATGGGAGGACCCGCATCCCGATGGCGTTGTGCGGGACGAGGAGTACTCGCGGTGTCTCGACCCCGGGAAGTACCGCATCCTCGCTGCCCGCGCGGACGCCTGGGCGCGGGTGCTCGTCCGGCTCGGACTTGCCGAGGCGGAGACGGTCGCCGATCCGTCAGCGATCTGGCTGAGGAAGCCCGGCGTAACCGTCAATGACGCCGTCCGGCTGCGCCCCGCGCGCAGCGGCGCCGTCCCCCTCGTCTTCGGGTTCTCCGACATCGACGAGGTCCCCAGGACCGTCCTTGTGCTGGGGGCGGGTGAGCCGGCGGTGGATCTGGAGACGATTCCGGACTGTGGCTGCGATGCCTGTGACGACGGTTCCGCGCATCTGATCGAGATGGTCGACGACGTCGTTTTCGCCGTGGTCTCGGGGACGTTCGTGTACGTCGATGCCGGGCAGGGCCGGGAGATCGTCGACACGGGGGACGGTTGGTCGGCGAGCGACTGGGGTCCGGCACTGCCACCGGTCGAGGAGGTGGTCGCCACGGCGCGGGCCGGGCGATCTCCGTACGGCGTCGTCAGCGGGTCGGCCTGGTGGTAACAGCTTGAGCACGGACAGGTAGGGCAGGGCGGGGCAGGGGAGGACGGGGCAGGGCAGGACGGGGCAGGGCAGGGGGTCATGCAGGCACTGCGCGTATGTGCACCGTGTGTAAGATCTCGACGTCTTCAACAATCTGTTGAAGATTGGTCGAACGTGGGGCGGCCTCAGGTGAATTGGGGGCGCCTCGCGGCCTGTATCCCTCACGGAGCCAGCCTTGCCCGCCATGCCCGCCACTCGCACCATCGCGCTCGCCGCGCTCACCACGGCCGTCGCCCTCGCCCTCACCGGCTGCGGGAGCGGCGCCACCGATGCCGCCCCCAAGGGCACCACTCGGGCCGACGCCAAGAAGAGCGGGCCGAAGGCTCCTGCCGACTGGACGGGTGAGCCCCTGAGTACGGCGAAGGAGGAGCTTCGGGCCGCCGGTGGGCAGTGGACCGCCACCGCGCACGACGCCGGCGACCAGAAGCGGGGCGTCTTCGCCGACTCCGGCTGGACGGTGTGCTTCCAGACCACCGGCCGCGCCCAGTACACCGATGCCGGCGAAATCGACTTCGGCGTAGTGAAGACCGGTGAGCCCTGCCCCGCCGAGGACGGCGCCGCCCTGCCCTGGCCCACCATGCCCGACGTACACGACCAGACCTGGATCAAGGCCCTGGCCATGCTCAAGACGGCCGAGATCACCAACCCCGACCCCGACATGCCCCGCATCGAAGCGGACACGTACTACAGCAACGAAGAGCTGCCCGACGAGGGCGCCTACGACCAGTGGAAGGTGTGCGCGCCCGACCCCCAGACCGGCGCGAAGGTGCCCGCGGACCAGGACGTGACCCTGTACCTGGTGAACCCCGCCGACACCTGCCCTGCCGCCGCGAAGGTGCGCGACCTCTACGACGAGTCGCACGCCCTCCGCGGTGAGCGGCTGCCCGAGCTGCCCGACGCCGACAACGACGGCGACCCCGACCGACGCGACCCCGCCCCCTCCGACCCCGACCGGAACAGCACCTTCCCCGACGGCGCCGGTGGCAGCGGTGGCAGCGGCTCGGGCGGATCAACCGGCGGCAGCAGCAGCGGCAGCAGCGGTGGCGGTCGTGGCGGGAAGTGGTGGCACTGACGGAGGCGTACCGCCGCCATGCGAACCCGCCGACCCCCCTGCCCACCGTGCCCGCATGCTGCACGCGGCCAAGGGGCCCGCGACCTGATCGGGGTCAGGAGCAGGGGCGGTAGAACTGCTTCCAGCCGTCGGTGGGCATGGCCGGCGGTTCGGCCGGGGTGCCGGTCTCGCCGTACTTCTGCTGCAGGTCGTAGTCGAAGGCCCCGGGTCCGCCGCCCGGCTTCGTCAGGCGGATGGACCGCTCCCACACACCGTCGCCCGCGTTGTTGAGTACCGCGAGGTCCGGGTACGCGTCGTCGCCGTAGTCGGCGATGCGGAGCTGCTTGGCCTCGCCCTGGTCGCCGATGTCGGAGTGCCGGGCGCCGGCCGAGCCCAGGTTCGACCGCTTGAGCGGGCCGGGGCGGAATTCGGCGACGCGTGCCGTGTTGGGGTCGTCCCCGCCGGCGGGTGTCACGAGGTTGACGACCATGTCCAACGTGCCGTCGTTCTGGAAGTCGGCGACCGCGGCGGTGGCGACCTCGCCGGTCTTCGCGCCGAGCAGCTTGGCGACGTTCTGCTTGCCGCCGAAGGAGCCGTCCGCGGCTCCCCACTGGACCGTCATCTTGGTGCCGGTGTGCCCGGGGTTGACGATCTTGTCGGGGCGGCCGTCGCCGTCGAGGTCGCCGATCAGTGTCGTGGTGCCGGACAGGCACGGGGTCGTGGCCGTGGTGGCCTTGCCGGCCTGCGTCGCGCCGGCCGCGTCCGGTGATCCGGCCGCGCTGGCCTGGTATCCGGCAGCGGTCAGGGACAGGGCGACGGCCGCCACCGGAGCGGCGATCAGGCGTGCGCGCTTGGTGCGGCGCGGCGTCGCGTGGGCGGTGGTGTCAGAGCGCATGGCGATTCCCCGGCAGACAGTAGGTGGGTGTTGTTCTCTCCTTGGAACAACACCCACTCTGCTCGGGGCCCCTAACGCAGGACTCCCACCCGGCTAACTTCCGCCTAACGGTGGATCAGCGCAGCCCGGCGAAGAGATCGTTCTCGGGTACGGCGGTGCCGGTCGCGCCCTTGACGCGTACGAACGTCTCCATGCCCATCAACTCGCCGAACGTCTCCTTGCCCATCTTGAGGAAGAAGATGTTCTCGCCCTGACTGGCGTGCGCGGCCAGCGCGTCGAACTTCTGGTCGCTGAACGCGGTGGTGTCCACCCACGTGGTGATCTCGTCGTCGGGGAGGCCGATCTCGGCCATCGCGGCGGCCTCGGCGGGATCCGGCTCCGGCATGTCCGGGTGGAACTCGCGCATGATCTCCCCGAAGCGCCGCATTCCCGAGCGGGGCATCGTCGTCCAGTACACCTTCGGTGTCAGGTCGGTCAGCTCCAGCGCCGCCATCGTGATGCGGTGGGCCTGGATGTGGTCGGGGTGGCCGTAGAAGCCGTTCTCGTCGTAGGTGACGACCACATCGGGCCGGTAGTGCCGCATGAGGTCCGCGAGCCGGGCGGCGCCCTCCTCCACGGGGGTCCGCCAGAAGGATCCGGGGGCGTCGTTGCTCGGCCAGCCCATCATTCCGGAGTCGGCATAGTCCAGCGTCTCCAGGTCGCTGATCTTCAGGACGTCACAGCTCTCCTTCAGTTCCTGACGGCGCATCGAGGCGACGGCCACCGGATCGTGCCCGGGGTCGCCCGGCTTGACACCCCCCGGTCCGTCACCGCAACCGCCGTCGGTACACGTCACGAGAACCGTCCGGATTCCCTCCGCCGCGTACCGCGCGAGAACCCCGCCGGTTCCGGTGGCCTCGTCGTCGGGGTGGGCGTGTACGGCCATGAGCGTCAAGGGCCGGTCAGTCATGGAAGTGTCCTCCTGCGTAAGTACATGTCGATCCCCCTGCGTGCAACCGTGCCCGCCCGACCGGTTGTTCCCGGCGGCGGGTCCGGGGCGAGGTCCACTGTGCCCCAACTCCTCCCCGGCCCTCCGCCGTTGGTGACAAGATCACCTCAGCACCGGCTCCCAGGGAAGGGCGCATGACCGAAGTCCCCAGCAAATGGAATCGTCACCTCCGCAGGCTCAGGTCCGGACCGCTCAGCACAGACAGGGAGCGCGTCACCTACGCGCTCGCCTTCGACCACGTACTCGACAACCCGAAGGTCCGGGCGAAGCTCGGGAAGCGGCCCTCCGCCAGTGCGGGCAACGTGCGCCGTGCCGTCTCGAAACCGGTCCACGTCAGGCGGGTCCTGGACGAATCCCGCGCCCTGCTCCAGGACTTCCGCGAGGCGGAGGAGCGGCACACCGAGGCCGAGGAGGCCAGTGACGAGGCCTGGTCCCACACGGTGTGGGACTGGCGGCTCTCCTGTCTGGGCCTCAGCCTCTTCCTCTTCCTCGGCAGCCTCGCGAACTTCGGGAGCGCGCCGGACGCCGTCACGGTCTTCGTCCTGCTGCCGCTGACGCTTCTCGCCCTCGTGGTGAGCGTGACCTCCCCGGACACCCGCGAGCACGCGGGCAACCTGATGGCTCTGGCAGCCCGCGCGTACGCCTTCTCACGTGCCGGCCTGAACCTCAAGAGGCGGCAGAAGGCCCTGACCCAGCAGTGGCGTGTCGTCGCCCTGCCGATGACCCTGAGCATCGTCGACGAACTCCTCGGCGAGGACCGCGACAGCCTCTATCTCCCGACCGGCAACGCCGGTCTCTACTCGACCCGCAACAGTGCCTACGTCGTCGAATCCGCCGCTTCCGTCCAGCTGAAGCGGAAGATCGAGCAGATCGACGACGGGACCATAGCCATCTGCGGGGCCCGCGGGACGGGCAAGACCACGCTTCTTGAGGAAGCCGCGGACGGCGCCGGGTTCTCGGTCCTCGTCCAGGTCCCGGCCACCTACACACCCCACGACTTCCTTCTGCATCTGTCGGCGAAGGTCTGCGAGACCTACATCCAGAGCCGGTTCCACCCGGTCCCGTCCTTCGGCTCGCTGGGGCTCATCCGGCGCCCGCTGCAGCACTTGGCGCGGGCCGCGCGCCGGTTCCTGCGGTGGGCCGCCTTCGCCGGGCTCTCGGCCGGTCTCGTCGTGCTCGGGGTGGCATGGGAGACGGGCAATCTGATGTCGGCGCAGGGCTCGGACGCCCTGGACGAGATCTCGAACGGGCTCGGGTGGCTCCGCGACTACGGCGAGCAGATATGGCACGGAGAGCGGCCGGTCGTCGGCCTCGCCCTCGCGGCGGGCGGGGTGCTGCTGTGGCAGCGGCGCAAGTCGGCGAAGTTCCGCCGCAGCGCCGTGCAGGTCGGCCGCCTCGCCGTGCGCGTGGTCGGCCTCGCGCTGGTCGTGGCCACCTGCGCGACGCTGTACTTCGACCCCGGCGTCCGCGCGAACGCCGCGCTGTACTGGCAGAACACCGGGCTGATCGAGATCCTGTTCGTCTTCGTCGGATACCCGATGGCGGTACGGGGCATCTTCCGCAAGCACCTGGAGCACGCGTTCGCTCCGGGTCCGCTCGGCCGGCCGGAGCCAGGCGCCAGAGAGACGGCGTGGCTGCTGCTTCTCTTCGTCGGCTTCCTCGTCTGGTCGAAACTGATCGTCTCCAATGAGGGGCTGGACGGGATCCTCTTCGACGACGACAACGGCATCCGCCTCGTCCTGTCGTCCCTCGGCGTCTTCCTGTTCCACCTCGACATGCGGACCCGGAACGCGACCCCGCACCTGGTGGCCCGCTGCCAGCAGCACCTGTACCGGCTCCGGACGCTCCAGAACGCCTCCGCGATGGTCAGCCTGGGGATGCCCGACAAGCTCGGTGCCTCACAGACGACGTCGCTGTCCCTGGCGCCGCTGACCTTCCCGGAGATCGTCTCCGACTTCCGGGACATCCTGCGGAGCATCGCGCACGAGCACGCCGCACTCGGCCGTCAGGAGCGGCTGCTCCTCGACCTGGAGACCGGCGACCCGGACGCAGGCGCGTCCCCCGGCGACCCCGACGCAGGCACGTCCCCCGGCGACCTGTCGAAGGTCGTCATCGCCATCGACGAGCTGGACCGCATCGGGAGCGAGGAACAGGCCCTCGCGTTCCTGCGGGAGGTCAAGGCGATCTTCGGGGTCCGCGGGGTCTGCTACCTGATATCCGTGGCGGAGGACGTCGGCGCCGCCTTCCTGCGCCGCGGGCTGCCGCACCGCGACGTCACCGAAAGCTCTCTCGACGACGTGCTGTACGTCCACCCGTGCGGCCTCAAGGAGTCCACCGCCGTCCTGCACGAGCGGGTGCCGGGCCTGACCGCCCCCTACGTCTGTCTCGCCCACGCGCTCTCCGGCGGCCTGCCCCGCGACCTCATCCGGTACGGACGCCGCCTGGACGAGGTGCAGCGCGAGACCAAGGCGTACGAAATGCCCTTGCTGGCCTGGGAGTTGATCACCGACGAGATCGGCGAGGCCCTCGCGAGCACCCGTGTCCTGCTCGCCGACGAGCCGGGCTGGACCGCCGAGAACTCGACCGTCCTGCTCCATCTCAACGACCTCGTGCATCTCCTGTCCGGCGACATCGCCGCGGATGCCGGTGCGCGGACGGCGGAGCAGGCCAGCACCCGTGTCCTGATGTCCGAGTTCGCCAACCGCCGTGTGCGTCCGATGCGGGCCTGGACGGTCAGCAGCGCGCAGCCCTGGCCCGCGGACCAGGGCCTGTCGGAGCAGACGCGCACCCTCCTCGAAGAGGCGAGCACCCTCGTCCACTTCGGCCTGACCCTCCTGGACATCTTCGCCGCCCCCGACTTCAACACCCGCAAGGAAGAGGCGGACGCCGAGTCGGCGCGCGGGGAGAGCGTCCATCCGCTCGCCGGGGCCCGCCGCGAGCTGTCGATCTCCCCGCACAGCGCGCGCGTACTCATCGACGACATCCGGAAGGCCTGGGATCTCGACCCGTGGTAGCCGCCAGGGGGATGCGGGGGCGCCGAGTGTTCTCAGCTGTCGGGGAAGGGCACCTGCGTCAGCTCCTCGGAGGCCCGCCACACGCGTTGGGCCTCCTGCGTGCCGCGGAGGCGGGAGTAGAGCTTCTGCTCTCCGGGAGGGCCGCCCATGTGGCCGAGCCCGCGCGGGCCGTAGAAGCCGCCCTGTTCGGCGTCGGGGGAGGTGACGGCGTACAAGGCCGGGAGTTTTGCCGTCTCCACCGTCCCGACGAGGATGCCGCGGGCCGACAGGGCGCGGATCAGGCGTACGCCCATGGTGTCCTCGGCGCGGGCGACCTCGGGGCGGGCGGCGAGCAGGTTCGTCGGAGCGACACCGGGATGGGCGAGGTTGCTCGTGATGCCCCAGCCGGCGGACCGACTGCGGCGGTCGAGTTCCAGGCCGAAGAGACCGAGCGCGATCTTCGACTGGCGGTAGGCCTTCATGCCGTCGTAGGAGCGTTCCCAGTTCAGATCGGCCCAGTTGATGGCGCCCCGGTTCGCCGCGACGCTGATCTGTGAGGTCACGCGTGCCTTCCCCGCGCGCAGCAGCGGCAGCAGATGGGCCACCAGGGCGACATGGCCGAGGTGGTTGGTGCCCCACTGCAGCTCGAACCCGTCGGCGGTCGTCTGCCGGTCGGGCGGGGTCATGACGCCGGCGTTGTTGACGAGGAGCTGGACGGGCCGGCCCTCCTCGCGCAGGGTCTTGCCCAGGGCCGCGACGGAGGCGAGCGAGGACAGGTCCAGCTCGCGGAGCGACACGTTCGCGTGAGGGGCGGTCCGACGGATCGTGGCGAGCGCGGCCTCGCCCTTGCGGGGATTGCGCACGGGCAGGACCACCTCCGCGCCGGCCGCGGCGAGCCGCGAGGCGATGCCGAGCCCGATGCCGTCGCTCGCCCCGGTGACGACGGCGCGCCTGCCGGACAGGTCGGGGACGGTGACGTCGATGGATGTACGCGGCATGAGCACTCCTGAGTCGTGTCGTTGCCTCCAGCGTCCCCGAATGCGGCGGCGCCGTTCAGGGCCGCTCGATCCACTGATCAGGAAGTCCCGGCTCCGGCAGCCGCCTCTCCTGACATCAAGGGGGATCGACTGACATCAAGGGGGGACCGACAGTCCGTGGCTGCCGAGCCGCGCGGGCGGTAGTAATGGGTCCTGAAGGGGATTCGTACGCTGACGGAGGCGCGCACAGTGATCGATCGGACCGGCCTCGCGGAGTTCCTCCGGCGCCGCCGGGAGCTGCTGCAACCCGAGGACGTCGGCCTCCCGCGCGGGCAGCGCCGCAGGACCAGCGGGCTGCGGCGGGAGGAAGCGGCCGCGCTGTGCCACATGTCGACCGACTACTACGCGCGGCTGGAGCGGGCGCGCGGTCCCCGGCCCTCGGAACAGATGATCGCCTCCATCGCGCAGGGACTCCACCTCTCCCTCGACGAACGCGACCACCTGTTCCGGCTCGGCGGGCAGACCCCGCCCCCGCGGGGCGCGGACAGCGAGCACATCGGTCCCGGCCTGCTGCGCATCCTCGACAGGCTCCAGGACACGCCCGCGGAGGTCGTCACCGAACTCGGCGAGACGCTGCGGCAGACCCCGCTCGGTGTCGCGCTCACCGGCGACCTGACGTGCTACAGCGGCCCGGACCGCAGCATCGGCTACCGCTGGTTCACCGACCCCGCCACACGGCGGCTCTATGCCCCCGAGGACCACGCGTTCCTGACCCGCATGTTCGTCTCGGGCCTGCGCGGGGTGGCGACGCTGCGGGGGCCCGGTTCCCGCGCGGCCCACTACGCCGATCTGCTGCTGGCCCGGAGCGAGGAGTTCCGGCGGGTGTGGGACGACCACGAGGTCGGCATCCGCCCCCGCGAGGTGAAGCACTTCGTCCACCCCGAACTGGGCGCCCTGGAGCTGACCTGCCAGACGCTGCTCGATCCTGACCAGTCGCACCTCCTGCTCGTCTACACCGCCGTACCCGGCAGCGAGAGCCACGAGAAGCTGCGGCTGCTGTCGGTCATAGGAGCGCAGACGCCGCGGGCCTAGGCCATGCTCTGGGCGCCGTCCAGGGACTCGCGGACGATGTCGGCGTGGCCGGCGTGCTGCGCGGTCTCGCACACGATGTGCATCAGCGCCCGGCGCGCCGACCACTGGGTGTCGGACTCGAACCACGGGGCCTTCGGCAGCGGCCACGCGGCGTCCAGGTCGGGCAGGGCGGCGACCAGGTCGTCGGTGCGGCGGGCCACCTCCGCGTATTCGGCCAGTACGCCCGCCAGGGTCTCGCCCGGCAGCAGCCGGAATTCGTCCGCCCGCCTCGCCCAGTCGGCCTCGGTCATCCGGGTGAAGTCGGGCATCGTCGAGGGGCCGTCGACGATGAAGGCCGCCCAGCCCCGCTCCATCGCGGTGACGTGTTTGATCAGGCCGCCCAGGCACAACTCGCCCGCGGTGGTGCGCCGCCCGGCCTGCTCGTCGGTGAGGTCGCGGGTCGTGAAGCGCAGGAAGTGCCGCTGCTTGGCCAGCGCCTGGAGCCATTCGGCGTGCTCGCCGGTGACGGTCGGTTCCTCGGACGGGGCGTGGGTCGTCGGCTCGTTGAGCGTCATGGTTCTTCGCCTTTCGTACGCGTGCGTGCTGTGTCGGCGAGGACCACGTTAGGGGCGTAATAGGCCAGATCTAGTCCTAATTGGTACGAGGGTTCCCGCGGCCCGCGGCCCGCGGCCCGTGTCCGGTCAGGCGTCGCCCGTCAGCCCCAGTTCGGCCGCGAGGCGCCGGCGGTGCCAGGCCGGTGGGCCGAAGAGCTGGGCGGAGCCGTGCGCGCGCTTGAAGTAGCGGTGGGCGGAGTGCTCCCAGGTGATGCCGATGCCGCCGTGCAGCTGGATCATCTCGCCCGCCACCGCCGAGAACGCCTCCGAGCAGGCGGACTTGGCGGCGGCGACCCGGCGGGTCAGTTCGGGCGAGTCCTCGGCGGCCGCGAAGGCCGCGCCCAGGGCCGCGGAGCGCGCCGACTCCACCCGTACGTAGGCGTCGGCGAGACGGTGCTTCACCGCCTGGAACGAGCCGATGGGGCGGCCGAACTGGACGCGTTCCCCGGCGTAGGCGACGGTGAGTTCCAGGCAGCGCTCGGCCGCCCCGACCTGCTCGGCGGCGAGCGCGGCGCAGGCCAGGTCGAGGACGTGCCGCAGCACCTCGCCGCCCGCGCCCTGAGTACCGATGAGCCGGGCCTCGGCCGCGTCGAGGACCAGGCGGGCGAGCGGCCGGGTCCCGTCCATCGTGACGGCTGCCTCGCGGTGAACTCCCGGGGCGTCGACCGGCACTTGGAAGAGCGAGACCCCGGCCGGTGCGCGCGCCGCCACGAGCAGCACGTCCGCCTCGGCGCCGTGCAGCACGTACTCCTTGGTCCCGGTGATCCGCCACGTCCCGCCGCCGGGCCCCGGAGCGGCATCCGCGCGCATGGTGTCCGGGTCCCAGGAGCCCTGCTCGGCCCAGGCCAGGGCGCCGACCGCCGCGCCCTCGGCGAGCCGCGGGAGCAGCTCCGCGCAGGCCGCCCCGTCGCCGGAGGCGAGGAGGGCCTGGACCGCGAGCACCGCCGAGCCGAGACAGGGGACGGGGCTCAGCTCCCGGCCCAACTCCTCCATCACCACGTGGACTTCGCGGGCCCCGCAGCCCGCGCCGCCGTACTCCTCGGGAACGGCGAGCCCGGCGACACCGATCTGCCCGGTCAGCGGGCCCCAGGCCGCCGCACCCTCGTGACGCCCCAGCAACGACCGCACGGCGGACCGCAGTTCTTCCTGTTCCTCCGTCAGCCTCATCCGGCCGCTCCCTTCTGTGCCGCCTCCTGCTGTGCCGCTTCCTTCTGTGCCCCTTCTTTCTGTGCCGCCTCCTTCATCGCGCGGATGTCCATGCCGCCGAGCGAGTCCTTGGCGGTCTCCGCGTTGTGCGCGTGCGCCACGTGGTGCAGACCGAAGACGGAGTCGAGGCCGGTGTGCAGTCCCTGGAGGTCCTCGGCCTGGTTGACGGCACGCTTGGTCAGCGCGAGTCCGAGGCGCGGCATCTCGGCTATCCTGCCCGCCAACTCCAGTGTGTGGTCGGCGAGTTCGGCGCGCGGCACCACCCGGTTCACCATCCCGACCTCGTACGCGCGCCGGGCCGTCATCCGGTCGCCGGTGTACAGGAACTCCTTGGCGATGCGCGGCGGCATCACCCAGGGGTGGGCGAAGTACTCGACGCCCGGGATGCCCATGCGGACCACCGGGTCGGCGAAGAACGCGTCGTCGGAGGCGACGATCAGGTCGCAGATCCAGGCGAGCATCAGACCGCCCGCGACGCACGCGCCCTGCACGGAGGCGACGACGGGCTTGGGCAGCTCGCGCCAGCGGCGGCACATGCCCAGATAGACCTCGGACTCGCGGGCGAACCGGCTCTCGGCGCCGGCCTTGTCCGAGTGGTCCCACCACAGCCCGGCCTCGCGGTCGAACGGCAGATGGGCGTCGCGCTCCGGGGTGCCGATGTCGTGGCCCGCGGAGAAGTGCTTCCCCGCTCCGGCGAGAACGACCACTTTGACCCCGTCGTCGGCGGCGGCGCGGTAGAAGGCGCGGTCCAGGGCGTACGTCATCGCGGAGTTCTGGGCATTGCGGTGGTCGGGACGGTTCATGGTGACCACGGCGACCGGGCCCCGGACTTCGTAGCGGACCGGCTCTTGTGAGTGGCCGGCCGGCTCTTCCGGCTCGGTGCGGGCAGCGGACATCCGCCCTCCTTCCCTAACAAGTGTTTGGTAGGTTAACCTATGAACGCTTGGCCGTCGAGAGTCGCCGCTAGTCGTTCGGAGCCGCCCATGAGCAGCGTCGAGGAGTTCCGCACCGAGATCCGCAGCTGGCTGCGGTCCAACCTCACCGGTGAGTTCGCCGCCCTGCGCGGTCGCGGCGGACCGGGCCGGGAGCACGAGGCCTTCGCCGAACGGCTGGGCTGGGAGCGCCATATGGCCGCCGCGGGCTGGACCTGCGTCGGCTGGCCCAAGGAGTACGGCGGCCGTGGCGCGACGCTGGAGCAGCAGGTCGCCTTCCATGAGGAGTACGCCCTCGCCGACGCCCCGGCCCGCGTCAACCACATCGGGGAGCAGCTGCTCGGCCCCACCCTCATCGCCTTCGGGACGCCCGAGCAGCGCGAGCGTTTCCTGCCCCGCATCGTCTCCGTGGAGGAGCTGTGGTGCCAGGGGTACAGCGAGCCGGACGCCGGATCGGACCTGGCCAACGTCCGCACCAGGGCGGAGCGGGACGGCGACGAGTGGGTGGTCACCGGCCAGAAGATCTGGACGTCGCTCGCCCACGAGTCCGACTGGTGCTTCGTCGTCGCCCGCACCGAGCCCGGCTCGGCCCGCCACCGGGGTCTGTCCTACCTCCTGGTCCCGCTGGACCAGCCCGGCGTCGACATCCGGCCGATCACCCAGCTCACCGGGACGTCCGAGTTCAACGAGGTCTTCTTCGACGGGGCCCGCACGCCGGCGGCGCACATTGTCGGAGCCCCCGGCGAGGGCTGGAGCGTGGCGATGGCCACGCTCGGCTTCGAGCGCGGTGTGTCCACGCTCGGCCAGCAGGTCGGATTCCAGCGGGAGTTGGAGACCGTCATCGACCTGGCGAAGCGCAATGGGGCGGTCGACGACCCGCTGATCCGCGACCGGATCACCCAGGCCTGGATCGGCCTGGAGATCATCCGGGGCAACGCGCTGCGGATGCTCGACGGCGTCGCCGCGGGGGCGCCGGGGCCCGAGGCCTCCATCGGCAAGATCTACTGGGCGACCTGGCACCGGGAGCTCGGCGAACTCGCCATGGACGTCTGCGGAGCCGACGGCCTCCTCGCCGCAGGTGAGCCGTACGACCTCACGGACTGGCAGCGGCTCTTCCTCTTCTCCCGCTCCGACACCATCTACGCGGGATCGAACGAGATCCAGCGCAACATCATCGCCGAGCGCGTGCTGGGACTCCCCAAGGAGAAGCGGGGCTGAAGGGGCTGCGGGGCTGAAGGCAGCGCCGGGCGCCCGCGACCGTTCCGCTCGCGGGCGCCCGGCAGCAGAGATGACGTGCCGTCACTTCACCAGCTGGGCCCGTAGCCCGGCCAGGGTCGCCCGGTCCAGGCCGAGGCCTTCGGTGAGATAGCCGTCGAGGCTGCCATAGTCCCGCTTCACCTGGTCGAGCGCCGCGTCGAGGTAGTCCGCGCGGACCTCCTGGAGGGGGACGAGCAGGTCGGGGTCCTTCATGTAGCCGCCCGCCCTCAGCCCTTGGCGGGTCTTGCGGTCGGCCTTGGCGCGGAGGTCGTTGGAGAGCAGATAGTCCTGCTCGGCGGCCTCGGCCGGGACGCCGACGGAGCGCAGCAGCAGATAGCCGACCCAGCCCGTACGGTCCTTGCCCGAACTGCAGTGGAAGAGCAGCGGGGTCTGCTTCTGGCGGGAGAGATCGCGCAGGGTCGCGGCGAACTGGCGGCGGCTGTCCGCGTCGGTGACGAACGACCGGTAGATGTTCTCCATCAGCCGCTCGGCCTTGCCGTCGCCGAACATCTTCTTCTGCTTGGCCGGGTCCTTGGAGCCGATGGCCTGTGCCGTCTTGCTGTACAGGCCCAGGTCGTTCACCGGGCGGGCGGTCGTGTCCAGGCCCTCGGGGAGCCGGTCGGCGCCGTCGCGCTCGACCTCGAAGCGGACGCGGAAGTCCACGACGGTGCGTACGTCCAGGGAGCGGAGCTTCTTGACGTCGGCAGCGGTCAGCTTTCCGAGGGAATCGGCCCGGAACACCTGGCCGGTACGGACCCGCTTGCCTTTGTCGGTGCGGTGGCCGCCGAGGTCGCGGACGTTGACCGCGCCCCGGAACGGGACGTGGCCGGAATCGGTGGGGGAGTCGGCGCGGGGTGAGGCGGCGGCGTCCGCCGGCGCTTCGGAGGAGTCGGCGCAAGCGGTGAGGGCGCCGAGCAGGGCGGCGGAGAGCAGCGCGGCGGTGGCGCGGCGTATTCGCATGGCACGCAAGGAGTCAGCTCCTGGGCGTAGTGGGGTGGTTGTTCCCGGAAGGCGGCGCGGCGGCCGGTCCGGCGCTCGACGGAGCCAGAAGCGTCCATCAAACGTTTGTTAGGCGGGAAGGTAACAGCGGTTCGCCCGGCGCGGGAGGTGTGCGCGAGGGGCCTCCGCGTGACCCGGCGCCGCTTTCCCGCTGAGCGGGAATTCGCCCTCACCGACCGGCGAAGGGCCCGCCTAGGGTCTGTCCGGCGGATCTGGCCGGGCCTTGTGGGCGGTGCCAGGCCGCCGCGTCCCAGGCAAGATCCGCCGGACAGGCCCTAGCCTCCCGTCACATCCCGACGCACCACAGAGGACGCCCATGCTCACCGACCATCAGAGGCAGCACGCGGCGCAGCTGCTGCGCTCCGCCGAGCAGCGCCGCGTGCCGGTCGCCCCACTGATCGAGGCCTTCCCGGAGATCGACACCGAGGACGCCTACGAGATCCAGCTCATCAACATCCGCCGCCGCGTCGACGCGGGGGCCGAGGTGCGCGGTCACAAGGTCGGCCTGTCGTCGCCGGTCATGCAGCAGATGATGGGCGTGGACGAGCCGGACTACGGCCATCTGCTCGCCGACATGGAACTGAGCCCGGACCGCCCCGTGCCCGTCGACCGCTACTGCTCGCCGCGCGTCGAGGTCGAGGTCGGCTTCGTCCTCGGCGACGACCTGCCCGGTGAGCAGTGCACCGAGGCGGACGTCCTCGCCGCCACCGAACGCGTCGTACCGGCACTGGAGTTGATCGACAGCCGGATCAGCGACTGGCGGATCTCGATCGCCGACACCATCGCGGACAACGCCTCGTCCGCCGGCTTCGTCATCGGCGAGGGCCGCGACCCCCGCGAGCTGGACCTCAAGGCGATCGAGGCCCGCCTCACCAGCGGGCGCGACCTGCTCGCCGAGGGGCGGAGCGACGCCGTGCTCGGCGACCCGGCCACCTCCGTCGCCTGGCTCGCCCGCACCGTGGCCCGCTTCGGGGTGCCGCTGCGCAAGGGCCATGTGGTGCTGCCCGGTTCGTGCACCAGGGCGGTCGACGTGGCGGCCGGACAGACCTGCACCGCCGACTTCACCGGGCTCGGCCCGGTCTCCCTCTCGTTCACCTGAGGTGATGCATGCCCCCCAAATCCGTGCCTTCCCAGGCCACGTCCCCCAAGACCAAGGCGAGTGCCGCGATCGTCGGATCCGGCAACATCGGCACCGACCTGCTGTACAAGCTCCAGCGCTCCGAACTCGTCGAACCGCGCTGGATGATCGGCGTCGACCCCGACAGCGAGGGCCTCGCCCGCGCCCGCGCGGCAGGCGTCGAGGCCAGCCATGAAGGCGTCGACTGGCTGCTCGCCCAGGACGAGCTGCCCGACATCGTCTTCGAGGCCACATCGGCGTACGTGCACCGGGCCAACGCCCCGCGCTACGCCGAGCTCGGCATCAAGGCCGTCGACCTCACCCCGGCGGCCGTCGGGCCCGCAGTCATCCCGCCCGCCAACCTGCGTGAGCACCTCGACAAGCCCAACGTCAACATGATCACCTGCGGCGGCCAGGCCACCATCCCCATGGTGTACGCGGTCTCCCGCATCGTCCCCGTGGCGTACGCGGAGATCGTCGCCTCGGTGGCCTCCCTCTCCGCCGGGCCCGGAACCCGCGCCAACATCGACGAGTTCACCCGCACCACATCGCGCGGCATCGAGACCATCGGCGGCGCCGAGCGCGGCAAGGCGATCATCATCCTCAACCCCGCAGAGCCGCCGGTCATCATGCGCGACACCGTCTTCTGCGCCATCCCCGAGGACGCCGACCGGGCCGCGATCACCCAGTCCGTCAAGGAGATCGCCGAGCAGGTGGCGAGCTACGTACCCGGCTACCGGCTGCGCAGCGACCCGCAGTTCGACGACCCGCGCCCCGAGAACGGCGGCATGGCACGCGTCGCGCTGTTCCTGGAGGTCGAGGGCGCCGGCGACTATCTGCCGCCGTACGCCGGAAACCTCGACATCATGACCGCCGCCGCCACCAAGGTCGGCGAGGAGTTCGCGAAGGGCATCCTGGCATGACGACCAACTCGGCGTACTCGGCACAGCTCGACATCCGGATCACGGACTCCTCGCTGCGCGACGGCTCGCACGCCAAGCGGCACCAGTTCACCGGCGAGGACGTCCGATCCGTCGTCGCCGCCCTCGACGACGCGGGCGTACCCGTGATCGAGGTGACGCACGGCGACGGGCTCGGCGGCTCCTCCTTCAACTACGGCTTCTCGAAGACTCCCGAGCAGCAGCTCATCAAGATCGCGACGGACACCGCGCAGCGGGCGAAGATCGCCTTCCTGATGCTTCCGGGGCTCGGCGTGAAGGACGACATCCGGGCCGCCCACGGCAATGGCGCGAGCATCTGCCGGATCGCCACCCACTGCACCGAGGCCGACATCGCCGTCCAGCACTTCGGGCTCGCCCGCGAGATGGGCCTGGAGACCGTCGGCTTCCTGATGATGGCCCACTCGACGACGCCGGAGAAGCTGGCGGAGCAGGGCCGCATCATGGCCGACGCGGGCTGCCAGTGCGTGTACGTGGTCGACTCGGCCGGGGCCATGGTCATGGACGACGTCACCGACCGGGTGGCCGCCCTGAAGGCCGAGCTCGGCGACGACGCGCAGATCGGCTTCCACGGCCACGAGAACCTCGCCCTCGGCACGGGCAACTCGATCGCCGCCATCAAGGCGGGCGCCCTGCAGATCGACGGCTCAACGCGGCGCCTCGGCGCGGGCGCCGGCAACACCGCCGTCGAGGCCCTGGTCGCCGTCTGCGCCAAGATGGGCATCCGCACCGGCATCGACGTACTCAAGATCATCGACGCGGCCGAGGACGTGGTCCGCCCGGTGATGGACGAGGAGTGCCGGCTCGACCGGCTCGCCCTCCTCATGGGCCACGCCGGGGTCTACTCCAGCTTCCTCAAGCACGCCTACCGGCAGGCCGAGCGCTACGGCGTCTCCGGCGCCGAGATCCTCCTCACGGCGGGCGAGCGGCGCCTCGTCGGCGGCCAGGAGGACCAGCTCATCGACATCGCCGTCGAACTCGCCGCGCGCGACTGACCCGACGGCACCCACCGAGCCGACAGCAGCAGGCTCGCAGTACGCACCGATCCGAAAAGGGAGGCACGAGATGACTGTTCTCAACGACGAGGTCCGGGTCATCGAGGCGGGCAGGCCACCGGCACGCTTCGCCCGGGGCTGGCACTGCCTGGGCCTGGCGAGCGGCTTCAAGGACGGAAAGCCGCACGAGATCGAGGCGTTCGGCACCAAGCTGGTGGTCTTCCAGGGCCAGGACGACGGCGCCCTGCACGTCCTGAACGCCTTCTGCCCGCACATGGGCGGCAACCTCGCCCGCGGCACCGTCAAGGGCGACGCCGTGGCCTGCCCGTTCCACGACTGGCGCTGGTCGGGCAACGGCCGCTGCGCCGGAATCCCCTACGCCCGCCGCGTCCCGCCCCGCGCGAGGACCCGCTCCTGGACCACCCTGGAGCGCAACAAGCAGCTCTTCGTCTGGCACGACCCGGAGGGCAACCCGCCGCCCCCCGAGGCGACCATCCCCGAGATCGCCGGGATCCACGGTCCCGACGCGGGGGAGTGGAGCGAGTGGACCTGGAACACGCTGCGCGTGGAGGGCTCCAACTGCCGTGAGATCGTCGACAACGTCGTGGACATGGCGCACTTCTTCTACGTCCACTACTCGTTCCCCGAGTACTTCAAGAACGTCTTCGAGGGACACGTCGCCACCCAGTACATGGAGTCCAGCCCGCGCGGCGACATGGACCTGGGCACGCTGAGCGCCGGTGGGCTGCGCTCGGACGCCTCGTACTACGGCCCCTCGTACATGATCGACTACCTCTACAGCGACGTCGGCGGCGGCCTGGAGATGGAGATCGTCCTGATCAACTGCCACTATCCGATCGACGAGAACAGCTTCATGCTCCAGTACGGGGCCATCGTCAAGAAGCTGCCCGGCATGACGCGCGAGCAGGCCGACGAGGCCGCCGCGCAGACCGCGCAGGGCGCCGCCGCCGGTTTCGAGCAGGACGTGGAGATCTGGAGGAACAAGACCCGGATCGACAATCCGCTGCTGACCGAGGAGGACGGTCCCGTCTATCAACTGCGGCGCTGGTACGAGCAGTTCTACGTCGACGCCGCGGACGTCAAGGACGAGATGACCCGCCGCTTCGAGTTCGAGATCGACACCGAGCGGGCCAACCAGGCCTGGCGCGCGGAGGTCTCGGAGAACCTCGCACAGCGGGCGGCCCAGCAGCCGGCGGCGCCGGGGACCGGAGCCTGACATGCAGCCCGTGGAGTGTGTGACCTGCGGAAACCAGGTCCTGTGCGAGAAGTTCAGCCTGGCCCACACCTCCGTGCAGTGGACCGCCGACGCGGCCGTCGCCTGCGCGGAGTTCCGGGACCGGGTGGCCGAGGGCGCGAGCAGCGCCCGGATCCGGACCTGCCGACAACTGCGGACGAGCATCGAACGTGCCGTCATGGCGGGCGAGTTGGAGGTCGCCGATGTCTGAGCCGAGCCTGCTGTCCGAGCCGGGCCTGCTGTCTGAGCCGGGCTTGCAGTCCGACCCGGGCCTGCTGTCCGAGCCGGGGCAAGGGGCGCGCACGCACCGGCTGCGCGTCGCCGAAGTGATCGCCGAGACCGCCGACACGCACTCCCTGGTGCTCCAGGCGCCACCGGACGACCCCGGCCGGTTCGACTACCGGCCGGGCCAGTTCCTCACCCTCAAACTGCCCGGTACGGACGGGAGGGCCGCCGCCCGCTGCTACTCCCTGTCCAGTTCACCGCATACCGGCGAGCCCATGAAGGTCACCGTCAAACGGGTCGCGGGCGGGCAGTGCTCCAACTGGGTGTGCGACCGGGTGCGGGCGGGCGACGAGATCGAGACGCTGCCCCCGGCCGGTACCTTCACCCCCGCCTCCCTCGACGCGGACCTGCTGCTCGTCGCGGGCGGCAGCGGCATCACGCCGGTCCTCTCGATCGCCAAGTCGGCCCTGGCCACGGGGCAGGGCCGGGTGGCGCTGCTCTACGCCAACCGCGACGACGCCTCCGTCGTCTTCCGGGACGAGTTGTGGGGGCTGACCGAGGAGCACCCGGAGCGGTTCGTGGTGATCCACTGGCTGGAGTCGCTCCTCGGGCTGCCCGCTCCGGACCGGCTCGCCGCCGCGCTCGCGCCGTACGCCGGCCGGGAGGCCTTCGTCTGCGGTCCCGGACCGCTGATGGACGCCACCGAACAGGCACTGCGCTCGGTCGGCGCCGCGGCGGACCGCATCCACCGGGAGCGGTTCTTCTCGCTGAGCGGCGACGTCTTCGACCTGCCGCCACCGGTCGCCGCCGATCCGGCCGGCGCGAGCGGCACCGCCGAGGTCGAACTCGACGGCGAGCACCACACGGTCGCCTGGCCGTCGGGGGCGCCGCTCCTCGACGCGCTGCTCGCAGCCGGGGTGGACGCCCCGTACTCCTGCCGCGAGGGCGCCTGCGCCGCCTGCACCTGCCGTGTCGTGGCCGGTGAGGTGAAGCTGCTGCGCAACGAGGTCCTCGACGAGCAGGACCTCGCCGACGGGTACGTCCTGGCCTGCCAGGCCGTACCGCTCACGGACCGGGTAGAGGTCACGTACTCCTGATCCGGGCCGGTCGGCGCCGCCGTGCCCTTCCCACTCACCGGGAGCGCGCACTGCCGCGCGGGCCCCGGTACGGGCAGGCTCGAGGGACGCCCCGTGTCGGCGGGACACGAGGCTTCTTCCGAGCACCCGCCATCAGGAGACCGCTGATGTCCGTCGATCTGACAGGAAAGGTCGCGCTCGTCACCGGCGCGGCACGCGGCATGGGCGAGGCCGAGGCCCGTCTGTTCGCCGAGCTGGGGGCGAAGGTCGTCCTCACCGATGTACTGGAGGCCGAGGGCGCCGCGACGGCCGCGTCGATCGGCGAGGCAGCCCGCTTCGTACGGCACGACGTGTCCGACGAGCAGTCCTGGGAAGCCGCCGTGGCCGCCGCGGTCGACGGCTTCGGACGGCTCGACGTCCTCGTCAACAACGCCGCCGTGTACAGCACTTCGCCCATCGTCGACGAGGACCCGGCCCGGCTCGACACGCTGCTCCGGGTCAACCTGGTCGGCCCGTTCCTCGGCATCCGCGCGGCCGCCCGGGCGATGGCGGCGAACGGCGGCGGCTCCATCGTCAACATCTCCTCGCAGGCCGGTCTGCAGGGCATCTGGGGACACGGTGCGTACGGGGCCGCCAAGTGGGGTCTGCGCGGCCTCACCAAGACCGCCGCGCTGGAGCTCGGCGGCGACGGCATCCGGGTCAACTCCGTTCATCCCGGCGCCATTTCCACGGCGATGACCGTGCACCTGGGCACCAAGGAGCATCCGGCGGCGCCGCTCGGCCGGGTGGGCGAGCCCGAGGAGGTCGCCCGCCTCGTCGCGTTCCTGGCCTCCGACGAGTCGTCGTACCTCTCCGGCGCCGAACTCGCCGTGGACGGCGGCGCGTCGGCCGGACGCATGCCGGTCTTCGCACAGCGGGGAGCGGACGCGTGAGCCGGGCCACCTCCGACGTCCGCGCGGTCATCGACCTCGCCACCGCCAACTTCCCCGCACTGGGCACGGAGATGACGGACATCTCCGAGGTGCGCGCCTTCTTCGCCGCCCGGCCGAGGCCCGCCGTCACCCCGCTCCCCGTCGCGCACGTCGCCGACGGGGAAGCGGACGGCGTACCGGTACGCGTCTACGATCCGCGCGCCGTCGAGAACAGCCCGGTCGTGGTCTTCCTGCACGGCGGCGGCTTCACCCTCTGCGACCTCGACAGCCACGACGCCTTCTGCCGCGCCATGGCCGATGCCACCGGGGCCGTCGTCGTCTCGGTCGACTACCGCCGCGCCCCCGAACACCCCTTCCCCGCCGGCCCCGAGGACGCCTACACGGCTCTGCTGTGGGCGGCCAAGACCTACACGGGCCGTCGGATCGCCGTAGCGGGGGACAGCTCGGGCGCCACCCTCGCGACCGTCCTCACCCTGCTCTCCCGCGACCGGGGCGGACCTCCGATCGCGTTCCAGGCGCTGTACTACCCGATGCTCGACCCCAGCCGCTCCGGCGCCTCCCACAAGGAGAACGCCCAGGGCTACTTCCTCACCGCGGACCACGTGCGCTGGTACTGGGAGCAGTACCTGTCGTCCGACCAGGACGCCGCGGATCCGTACGCGACACCGCTGCACCGCGCCGAGCTGGCCGGACTGCCGCCCGCCCACGTGGTCACCGCGGGCCTAGACCCGCTGCGCGACGAAGGAGAGGCGTACGCGGCGGCCCTCGCGGCAGCCGGCGTACCGGTCGAACAGCGCCGCTACGACGGCATGTTCCACGGCTTCCTGACCATGGCCGCCGCCCTGCCCGCGGCGGCCGACGCCTGCGAGAGCGCCTTCACCGTCCTGCGCGGGGCTCTCCACGAGGGCTGACCGCGCACGACTGTGCCCCGCCCTTCGGCACCGGAACCGGAACCGAAGGACGGGGCACACCCATGAAGCGGCGTCGATCCGTCAGCCGGGGATCAGGTCGAACCCCTTGTACCCGGACGCCGCCACATCCGCGATGATCTCCCCGTACACCCCGAAGCCGCCCACGAACGGCATGAACACCCGCGGCTTTCCGGGGATGTTGGCGCCCAGGTACCACGAGTCCGCCGACATCATCAGCGTCGCCGCCGCACGCTCACGGCACTCGGTGACCCAGTCCTCCACGGCCCGTGCGCCCGCCTCGATCGCCACGTACCCGTGCCGGTCGAGATGGGTCAGGCAGTCCGCGAGCCAGTCCACGTGCTGCTCGGCGCAGAGGATCACATTGGCCAGCACGGAAGGGCTGCCGACGCCCGCGAGATTGAACAGATTCGGGAAGCCGTCCGTGCCCAGACCCAGGTACGTCCGCGGACCGCCGCTCCAGGCGTCCGTCAGGAGCTTCCCGCCCCGGCCGCGCACCTCGACACGGTCGAGGGATCCGGTCATCGCGTCGAACCCGGTCGCGAGGACGACCGCGTCCAGCTCTATGCGCTCGCCGTCCGACAGGACGACCCCGCACGCGTCGACCCGGTCGATCGCCGTCTCACGCAGGCTGACGAGCCGCACATGGTCCTGGTTGTACGTCTCGTAGTAGTCCGAGTCGGTCACGATGCGCTTGGTGCCGATCGGATGGTCCGTGGGCACCAGGAGGTCGGCCACCGCCGGATCGTCGATACGGGCGCGGATCTTCTCCTCCCAGAACGCGCGCGCCGCGTCATTGGCCGCCGGATCGGTGAGCTGGTCGGGGAACGTCTTGGAGTACAGGACGCCGCCGAGCTCCCAGCGCTTCTCGTACGCCGCGAGCCGCTCCTGTTCGCCGGCCTCGAAGGTGCGCAGCGGGTGCGTCATGAACGGCGAGCCGCCGCCGCTGAGCCGGGCCAGGCGGCGCCGCTCGGCGTACCCGGCCTTCAGCTCGGCGCGTGCCGCATCGTCCAGCGGCTTGTTCCCCGCCGGGATGCTGAAGTTGGCGGAGCGCTGAAAGACCGTCAACTCCGCGGCCTGCCCGGCGATCAGCGGGATCGACTGGATCCCGGAGGAGCCGGTGCCGATCACGCCGACCCGCCGACCGGTGAAGTCCACGCCCTCGTGCGGCCATTCACCGGTGTGGTACATCTGCCCGGCGAAATCACCGAGGCCCGGTATCCCGGGCAGATGGGCGCTGGAGAGACAGCCGACCGCGAAGACGCAGAACCGCGCGGAGAGCACCTCGCCGCCGTCCGTGCGCACCGTCCAGCGCAGCGTCCGCTCGTCCAGCTCGGCCGAGACCACCGAGGTGCCGAAGGTGTAGGCGCGGCGCAGGTCGTGGCGGTCGGCGACATGGCGCAGATAGCGCATGATCTCCGGCTGGGTGGCGTACTTCTCGCTCCAGTCCCAGTCCTGCTGGAGGTCCTCGTCGAACGAGTACGAGTAGTCCGCGGACTCCACGTCGCAGCGGGCCCCCGGATAGCGGTTCCAGTACCAGACGCCGCCCACGTCGTCGCCCCGCTCGAAGCCCCGGACGCGGTGGCCGAGCCCCCGCAGCCTGTGCACGGCGTACAGGCCGGTGACTCCCGCGCCGACGACCACTGCGTCGACCACGTCGACTTCATCGACTTCATCGACTTCATCGACGGACCCGGTGATGCTGTCCTTCACGTGTCTACTCTCCTCGTCCAGCCTTCGCCTGCCGTCGCAGGGCGTTCTTGTCGACCTTGCCCGCCGGGTTGTGCGGCAGCCGGGGCACGGAGTGGAAGGCGCGCGGGGCCTTGAAGTTGGCGAGCCGCTCCCGCGTGTAGGCGGTCAGCTCCGCCCCGTCGATCGTCGCCCCCGCCGCCGGTACGCAGTACGCGACGCCGACCTCCCCGAGCCGCCCGTCCGGCGCGCCCACCACCGCCGCGTCCACGACGGCCGGATGGCCGCGCAGCACCTGCTCCACCTCCGCCGGGTACACGTTGAAGCCGCCCACCACGAGCATGTCCTTGAGCCGGTCCGTGATCCGCAGGAACCCGCGCTCGTCCAGCACCCCGACGTCCCCGGTGTGCAGCCAGCCGTCCGCGTCGACGGCCTCGGCGCTGGCGCCCGGATCGTCGAGGTAGCCCCGCATCACGTGATAGCCGCGGGTGAGGATCTCGCCGGGCTCACCGGGCGGCGCGTCGATCCGCAGCTCGGTGCCCTCCAGGGCGGTCCCGGACGTGTTGGCCAGGGTCTGCGGCGACTCGTGCGGCTCGCAGATCGCCACCACGCCCGAGGACTCGGTGAGCCCGTACGCGGTGAAGATGTTCCGGGCGCCGATGAAGTCCCGTATCTGCGTGATGAGTTCGGTGGGAATGTTCGCGGCGCCGGTCCCCGCCATCCGCATCGCGGACAGGTCGTACGCCTCGCGGTCGGGGCACTGGATGAGCGAGGTGAAGATCGTCGGGGCGCCGGTGAGCACGGAGATCCGCTCGTCCTGCATCCGGCCGAGTACCGTCTTCGGGTCGAAGACCTGCTGCGGGACGATCGTCGCGCCGTACAGCAGACAGGCGATGATGCCGGCCTTGTAGCCGAACGTGTGGAAGAACGGGTTCACCAGGAGATAGCGGTCGCCGCGCTGCAGCGTCACCGCGCGCGCCCAGGCGTCGAAGACCCGCAGGGTCTGCTCGTGCGTGGTGGGCACGCCCTTGGGGCGGCCGGTGGTCCCGGAGGTGAAGAGGATGTCCGCGGTGTCGTCGGGGCGGACGGCCGCGGTGCGCGCGAGCCGTTCGGCCCCGCTCACCTTCTCCGCGCCCGCCACGAACGCCTCCCAGTCGGCGGAGTGCAGGGCCACCGTCCGCCGGAGCAGCGGGAGTTCCTCACCGGAGTCCGCGAGCAGCGCACGGTAGTCCGTGTCCAGGAAGTCGTGCTCGGTGAACAGGACGCGGGCACGGGAACGGCGCAGGATGTCCGCCGCCTCGGCCGCCTTGTACCGGGTGTTCACAGGGACGAGGACCCCGCCCGCCGCCACCGCGCCGAGCGCGGCCACCGTCCAGCGGGCACTGTTCGGCGCCCATACGGCGACCGAATCGCCGGGGAGCAGCCCGTCCGCGATCAGCGCGCGTGCCGCCCGGTCGATCCGGTCGCGCAGCTCCGCGAACGTCCAGCGGTCCTCGCCGAAGACGAGGGCCTCCTCGTCTCCGTATCTCTCAGCCGCCCAGTCCGCGAGCCGGGCGATCGTCTGCGCGCCGCACATGATCCGTCACGTCCTCCTCACCGCTCCCGCCCCTCGGCCGGGGGACGGGCTGGAACTCCAGCGGTTCGGAGGGTGGCAGTCAGGTGCCGTGCGGCACAGGACGCAGTTCCCGGTCAGCGGGATTTTGCTCGGGGGACGGGTGGCGAGGCTCCTGGGACAGGGGGAGCCGCGAGGGCGGGTACCGCTCCTACATCCAGTCGCTCGAACTCAGCCACGCCATCATGCTGTCCATCGAGTCCTGGGTGACGCCGGGCCCGCGCGCCTCGTCGGCCGCCGGCGCCGTGCTCTTCGTCTGCCGCCCCGGCCCGAACAGCGACTGCCACACCGCCCGCGTACAGGCGGTCACCTTGGGGGCGATCCGTTCCAGCTCCCGGTGCGCGCCGTTGCCGCACACCGAGACCGCCGCGATCGCCCGCCCGGCGCCACGCAGTGGCGCGGCGACGCAGAACACCCCGCGGTACGCCTCCTCGTAGTCGAAGGCCACCCCGCGCTCCCGCGCCGTGCGCAGCTCGCTGCGGAAGAACTCGGGGCGGGTGACGGTGCGCTGCGTCCGGGGCCGCAGCCCCTGCCCGATCACCTCTTCCACCAGGCCGGCATCGCTGAAGGCGAGGATCGCCTTGCCCGACGCCGTGCAGTACGCCGGCTGCCGGCCGCCCACCCGCGACGGCACACCCGAGTCGTCCGCCCTGCCGATCCGCTCCAGGTAGACCACTTCGGTGCCGTCGAGCACCGTGAGGTGCACCAGATGCCCCGTCGACTCGTGCAGCGTGTGCAGATGGGGCAGCGCGGCGCGGCGCAGCCGGTTGTGGTGCGAGGCCAGGGCGCCCAGCTCCAGCATGCGCATGCCCAGGCGGTAGTCGCGGCCCTCCCGCTCCAGCCAGCCCAGCTGCACCAGTTGGTCGAGGATGCGGTGCGCGGACGACCGCGGGAGGCCGGCGCGTTGCACGATCTCGGTGAGGGTGAGCCGGGGTCTGGACCCCTGGAAGGCGCTCAGCACCTTGGCCGCCTTCTCCAGCAAGGACAGCGGCGGACATCCGGCCTCGACAGTATGCGCCGTCATCGGCACCTCCCACACGGACAGCCGACACACCCCTGGCCGCGGCCGCACCTTTGACAATGCGTGGAGATTGCCAGCGGCTCCCGGCCTCGGGGAAGGGGTATTCCGTTTCGGAACAGTAACGCGTAGGTTCCGTCACGTCATCCACGACGACGTGAGGATGCGGGCGGGACGAGCGGGGCGAGAGGGAAGCGCATGCGTGACGAGGACGTCCTCGCGTCGGTCCGCGCCCTGGCCCCCGCCCTGCGCCGCCGGGCGGCCGAGGCCGACGAGCGGCGCCGCGTCCCCGACGCCTCCGTCGAGGAGCTCGCCGGGGCCGGCTTCTTCCGGCTGCTCCAGCCCAGGGCGCACGGCGGGCTCGCCGCCGATCCGGCCGTCTTCTGCGCCGCGGTCAAGGAGATCGCCAAGGCCTGCGGCTCGACCGGCTGGGCCGCATCCGTCATCGGGGTGCACCCCTGGCACGTGGCCCTGTACGACCCCCGTGCCCAGGAGGAGGTGTGGGGCGCGGACACCGGCACCCTGATCTGCTCCTCGTACGCGCCCACCGGCACGGTCACCGCCGTCGACGGCGGGTTCCGGCTCTCCGGCCGCTGGCACTTCTCCTCCGGCTGCGACCACGCCCGATGGGCGCTGCTCGGCGGCCTGGTCACGGACGCCGACGGCAGTCCCGTCGACGTCCGCACCTTTCTGGTGCCGCGCTCCGAGTACGTCGTCGACGACGTGTGGGACACCGTCGGCCTGCGCGGCACGGGCAGCAACGACATCGTCGTCCGCGACGCCTTCGTCCCCGAGCACCGCTCCCTCGGCTACCTCGCCGTGAACGCCCTCGACTGCCCCGGCCACGAGGCCAACACCGAACCGCTCTACCGGGTGCCGTACCCGGCGATCTTCACGACGACCATCTCGACCGCGATGGTCGGCATCGCCGAGCGCGCGTACGAGGAGCATGTCGCGGACGCCCGCGAGCGTTTCCGTACCTCGTCGGGGCGGCAGGCCGCGGCGGATCCCTTCGCGCAGGTACGCATCGCCCGCGCCGCGAGCGAGATCGACGCCGCCCAGTTGCAGTTGAGCCGCAACATGGGCGACTTGTATACGACGGTCGAGCGGGGCGAACGGGCGTCGATGGAGCAGCGCACCCGTGCCCGCCGCGACCAGGTGCTCGCCACCGAACGCGCCGTCACCGCCGTGGACCTCCTGGTCGCGAACGCGGGCGGCGGCATCATGGGCAGCAGCGGCAGCGTCGTACAGCGCGCCTGGCGGGATCTGCACACCGGCTGCGGTCAGGCCGCCAACGACCTGGAGCGGGCCCTCGGCTACTACGGCCGGCACGCGCTCGGCGCCGACGTCCACGACACGATGGTCTGAGCGCCGCCGCGGTCGCCGACCAGCCTTCAAGGACCGCAAGGACGGCCGAGGACCGCAACCGGGATTCCCGCCCACCGGGAAACCGCCATGGCGGCGCTCCCGCGTCCGTTCCGATACTCGTCTCCCGCCGGCTCCGGCGGATCACTCGCGCTCCAACCACCGCAGCAGAGGGACGAGATGGCGAACACACAGCAGGCATGGGACCAGGAGTGCGACGTCCTGGTCGTGGGCTCCGGCGGCGGCGCGCTCACCGGCGCGTACGGCGCGGCGGCCCGCGGCCTCGACACCCTGGTCATCGAGAAGACCGGCCACTTCGGCGGCACCACCGCCTATGCGGGGGCGGCCCTGTGGCTGCCGGGCAACCAGGTCCAGGCGCGCGACGGTGTCGAGGACTCCGCCGACGTGGGCCGCGCCTACTTCCGCGCGGTGGTCGGCGACGCCACCGACCACGCGGTGCAGGACGCCTATCTCGACGGCGCCGGGCAGACGGTCGCCTTCCTGGAGGACAGCCCGCACCTCCGCTTCGAGTACCGCCCGTTCCCCGACTACTACGCGGCGCCCGGCCGCTTCGACGCCGGCCGCGCCGTCTTCCCCGTGGACCTCCCCGCCCACGCCGCCCCGCACGCCCTCGTCGCCGCCGTCCGTCCCCCGGCGTGGGCCGAACGCCTCGGCGTACCCGCGCCCGAAGGCCCGCTCACCGACGGCCGCGCCCTGATCGCCCGGCTGCTCCTCGCCCTGGAGTCCACCGGCCGCGGCCGCACCCTGCTGCACACCGCCCTCACCCGGCTGATCACCGAGGACGGCACGGTCGTCGGAGCCGAGGCCGGGCAGGACGGCCGCACCGTGCGGATCCGCGCCCGGCGCGGCGTACTGCTCGCGGCCGGCGGCTTCGAGGCCAACGCCGAACTGCGCCGCGACTGGCAGCACTTGCCCGGCGCCGACTGGACGATGGGCGCCCCCGGCGCCAACACTGGCGACGCGATCACCGCCGCCGCTCTGGCGGGCGCCGCCACCGGACAGCTCGACCAGTCCTGGTGGTGCCCCTCGCTGCGCTTCCCCGACGGCTCGGCCGCGTTCACGCTCGGCCTGCACGGCGGCATCTTCGTCGACGGCACCGGACGCCGCTTCGCCAACGAGTCGCTGCCGTACGACCAGATGGGCCGTCAGATGCTGGCGGCCAAGGCGGGCACCACCCACGACAACCCCGTCTGGTGGGTCTTCGACGGCCGCTTCGGCGACGAACTGCCCGGCATCACGGTCGTCCCCGCCGACCGCAAGGCCTTCACCGGGGCCGGACTGTGGCGCACCGCGGGCACCCTGGGCGGGCTCGCCGAACAGATCGGCGTCGACGTCGACGCGCTGCGCGGCACCGTCCAGACCTTCAACGGCCAGGCCGCCGACGGCGTCGACACCGACTTCCACCGCGGCGAGGACCCCTACGACCGCTTCTTCGCCCGAGGAGAGGGCGCCAACCCCTGCCTGGTGCCGATCGAACAGGGGCCCTACCACGCCGTACAGATCGTCCTCGGCGACCTGGGCACCAAGGGAGGGCTGCGGACCGACGCACGGGCCCGGGTGCTGCGCGCCGACGGCACCCCGATCCCCGGCCTGTACGCGGCGGGCAACACCGCGGCCTCGGTCTCCGGCCCCTGCTACCCCGGCCCCGGCGTGCCGATCGGCTCCGCCATGGTCTTCGGTCACATCGCCGCCGCGCACCTGGCGGAGCAGCCCGCCGGACGGTGACGCGGGCCTGCCGGGCCCTGCTTCCCGCTCAGTGGGAGCAGCCGATTTCGCTCCCGTTCGGCACGCCGTACGTTCCTCACACTTCCGCCACCACGACCCGAGAGGGGATGGCCCCATGGCCGAAGACGTCCTGGCCGCGATCCGCGACCTCGCCCCCGGCTTCCGCGAGCGCGCCGCCGAGGCCGAGAACCTGCGCCGAGTTCCCGACACCTCCATCAAGGAGCTGGAGGACACCGGCTTCTTCCAGCTCATGCAGCCCACGTCCTTCGGAGGCCGCGCCGCCGACCCGCTGCTCTTCTACCGAGCCGTCAAGGAGATCGCCAAGGCCTGCGGCTCCACCGGCTGGGTCGCCTCGGTGGTCGGCGTGCACCCCTGGCACGTCGCCCTGTACGACCCCCGTGCCCAGCAGGAGGTGTGGGGCAAGGACCCCAAGACCCGCATCGCCTCCTCGTACGCCCCGACCGGCAAGGCGACCCGCGTCGACGGCGGCTTCCGGCTCTCCGGCCGCTGGCACTTCTCCTCCGGCTGCGACCACGCCCGGTGGGCGCTGCTCGGCTGCCTGGTCGCCGACGCCGACGGCAACCCCGTCGACATGCGCACCTTCCTGGTCCCGGACTCCGAGTACCGCGTCGACGACGTGTGGGACACCGTGGGCCTGCGCGGCAGCGGTTCCAACGACATCGTGGTCGAGGACGTGTTCGTCCCCGAGCACCGCGCCCTCAGCTTCGGTCCCGTCACCGCCCTGAAGGTGCCCGGCCACGACCTCAACCACGAGCCGCTGTACCGGCTGCCGTACGCGGGCGTGTTCACGACCACCATCTCGACCCCGATCGTCGGCATCGCCGAGGGCGCCTACGAGTCCTACGTCGACGCCACGACCCGGCGCATCCGCGTCTCGTACGGGCAGAAGGTCGCCGACGACCCCTTCGCGCAGGTGCGCATCGCCCGCGCGGGCAGTGACATCGACGCGGCCTGGCTGCAACTGACGCGGAACATGGGGGAGTTGTACGCCCACGCGCAGCGCGGCGAGGAGCTGCCGACGGAGCTGCGCGCCCGTACCCGCCGCGACCAGGTCCTGGCCACCGAACGGGCCGTGGCCGCCGTGGACCTGCTCATGGAGAACGCCGGCGGCAACGCCATGCGCACCGGACCCAACCCGGTCCAGCGGGCCTGGCGCGACGCGCACACGGGCCGCGGCCACGCCGCGAACGACCCCGAGCGGGCGCTGACCCTCTACGGGCAGGCGGCCCTCGACCTCGACATCAAGGACACGATGTTCTGATGGGAGCTCAGATGACCACCCTCGACTTCGAGTCGACCTCCCGCACCGCCAAGGCCGGCGGCCTCACGCTGCACTACCACGAGGCCGGACCCGCGGACCGCCCCGACGCACCCGTGGTGATCATGCTGCACGGCGGCGGCCCCGGCGCCTCCGCCTGGTCCAACTTCGGCCGCAACCTCCCCGTCTTCGCCGAGCACTTCCGTACGCTCCTGATCGACCAGCCCTGCTTCGGCCGCTCGGACAAGCCGGAGCTCGACAAGGACTACTTCAGCTACAGCGCCGACGCCGTCGCCGCCCTGATGGCCGAACTGGACATCGCCCAGGCGCACTTCATCGGCAACTCGCTCGGCGGCGGCACCTGCGTCCGGATGGCGCTCGACCACCCCGACCAGGTCGGCAAGCTGGTCCTGATGGGCCCCGGCGGAGTCTCCCTGAACCTCTTCGCCCCCGACCCGACCGAGGGCATCAAGCGCCTCTTCGAGTTCAGCGGCTCGCCCGAGCCGACGAAGGAGCAACTCCGCGCGTTCCTGGGCGTCATGGCGTACGACCAGTCCATCGTCACCGACGAACTGGTCGAGGAGCGCTGGGCCTCCGCGACGGACCCCGAGACGCGGCTCGGCAACGCCCGGATGGGGGCGGCCTTCGCCAATCCGGCCTGGCAGCAGGACTGGATGCTGTGGCGCGAGGCCCACCGCATCACCCAGCCCGTGCTGCTCACCTGGGGCCGCGAGGACCGGGTCAACCCGCTCGACGGAGCGCTCGTGGCCCTGAAGACCATCCCGGACGCCCGGCTGCACGTCTTTCCGCACTGCGGGCACTGGGCCCAGGTGGAGCAGGCCGACGAGTTCAACCGCCTGGCCGTGGACTTCTTCTCCCACTGAGCCGCTCCACTGGGCCGCTCCACTGGGCCGAACCACTGAGCCGCTCCACTGAGCCGCACCCCGCACCCCAAGGAGACCGATCATGGACATTCGCTCGCTCGGCTATCTGCGCCTGGAGACCACGAGAATGGACGAGTGGCGTACGTACGCCCTCGACATCCTCGGCATGGTCGAGGCCTCCGGCAGCACCGAGGACACACTCTGCCTGCGGCTCGACGACCGCACCTACCGCATCGTCATCCAGTCGGGCGAGAGCGACCGGCTGCTGGCCGCCGGGTGGGAGGTGGCGAACGCCGCCGCGCTCGCCGAGGCGGCCGGGGAACTGGAGGCGGCCGGTGTCGCCGTCAAGCACGCCGACGCCGGAGAGCTCGCCGAGCGGCGCGTGCGTGACCTGATCCATGTCACGGACCCCGGCGGCAACCCGCTGGAGATCTACTGGGGCCAGGCCCAGGACCACACCGCGCTCGGCCCCCGCTACGGCAACCGCTTCGTCACCGGCGACCTGGGCCTCGGCCACGTCGTGCTGCCGGTGCCGGACGTCGAGGCCGCCCTCGACTTCTACGAGAACCTGCTCGGCTTCCAGCTGCGCGACTCGATGAAGCTGCCGCCGCAGGCCGTCCCGACCGCCGCCGAGCAGCGGGACTTCCACTGGATGCACTTCCTGAGCCCCAACCGCCGCCACCACAGCCTGGGCCTGTATCCGGGGGCGCTGCCGCCCGGCATCGTGCACTTTATGGTCGAACTGGAGACCCTGGACGACGTGGGCCGCGGCCTCGACCGGATGAACGCGGCCGGCATCCCCATCGCCTCCAGCCTCGGCCGGCACACCAACGATCACATGGTGTCCTTCTACGCCCAGGCCCCCGGCGGCTTCCAGGTCGAGTACGGCTGGGACGGCCTCGTCGTCGACCCGGCCACCTGGGTCGCCAAGGAGATCACCGCCGACAGCTTCTGGGGCCACCAGTGGAACGGCTGATCGAACCCGGCGCCTTCCGGGACGTGCTCGGCCGCTTCGCCAGCGGGATCACCGTGGTGGCGGGGCTCGACGACGGCGAACCGGTCGGCTTCGCCTGCCAGTCCTTCGCCTCGCTCTCCCTGGACCCGCCGCTGGTCATGCTGGCCGTCGGCCGTACGTCCACGAGCTGGCCGCGCATCGCGCGGTCCGGCCGGTTCTGTGTGAACATCCTCGCGGCCGAGCAGCGGGACATCTGCAGCGCGCTCGGCCGCAGCGGCACCGACAAGTTCGCCGCCGTCCCCTGGCGGGTCGGCGAGCACGGGAACGTCCGGATCGACGGCGCGCTCGCCGCCATCGACTGCGAGCTGCGCGCGGTGCACGAGGCCGGCGACCACTATCTGGCCACCGCGGAGGTGGTGGCGCTCGACGCCCGTGAGGACGGGCGCCCCCTGCTGTACTTCCGCAGCCGGTACGCGGTGGGGGCCTTCTGATGTCCGCGGACGCCGCTGGGGAGAGCCCGATGGAAGAGCCCTGGGACCACACGTACGACGTGGTGGTGATCGGCTCCGGTGCCGCCGGTCTCGCCGCCGCCATCACCGCCCGGCTGCGCGGCCTGACGGCGCTCGTGGTCGAGAAGACCGACCGCTACGGCGGCTCCACCGCACTGTCCGGCGGCGGCGTCTGGGTGCCGAACAACCTGCACCACGCCGCCGCCGGCCTGGGCGACAGCGCGGAGAAGGCGCGCGCCTATCTCGACGCCACGGTCGGCGACCGGGTGCTGGGCGAGCGCAAGGACGCCTATATCGAACACGGGCCCGCCATGCTGCGGGAGTTCCACGAGAAGACGGACGTCCGGTTCGTCTACGTCCCGGAGTACTCGGACTACTACCCGGAGCGGCCCGGTGGCCTCCCACAGGGACGTTCCATCGAGCCGGACACCTTCGACTTCAAGCGGCTCGCGCCCGAGCAGCGGGCGGGCATGCGCCGCGCGGGCCTGCCCACGTACGGACTCACCATCACCACACGGGACTTCCGCCATCTCAACATGGTCGGCCGCACCTGGAAGGGCAGGCGGACCTCGGTCAAGGTCGGTCTGCGCGCGGTCAGGGATCTCCTGGCCGGCAGGCGGATGCTCTCCCTCGGCGAGGCCCTCGTCGCGCGCATGCGGTACTCGCTCGACCGGCTCGGCGGCGACCTCTGGCTGTCCGCCCCCGTCACCGGCCTGGTGACCGCTGGGGACCGGATCACCGGCGTACGCGTCCTGCGGAAGGACGGCACCGAGATCGCCGTACGCGCCACGGGCGGCGTGATCCTCGCCTCCGGCGGCTTCTCGCACAGCCAACGGCTGCGCGAGAAGCACCTGCCGGCGCCCACCTCCACCGACTGGACCGCGGCGTCCGAGGGACAGACGGGTGACGGGCTCGAACTCGCCGTGGAGGCGGGCGCCGCGACCGACCTCATGGACAAGGTGTGGGGCGGCCCGATGGTCGTCGCCCCCGGCGCCGCGCCCTTCTTCCTCGTCGCCGACCGGGGCATCCCCGGCATGGTGATCGTGAACCAGGCGGGCGAGCGCTACACCAACGAGGCCTGCCCGTACCACGAGTTCGTCGACGCGATGTACGCGAACGACCGGCCCGGCGCCTCCACGGTCCCGTCCTGGCTGATCATGGACGCCTCCGCCAAATCGCGCTACATGATCACAGGACTCTTCCCCGGCCAGCCGTTCCCCAGGCAGTGGCTCAGGAGCGGTTTCGTGAAGAAGGCCGACACCCTGGACGAACTCGCCGCACGGACGGAGCTGCCCGTGTCCCGGCTGCGGGCGACCGTCGACCGGTTCAACGGCTTCGCCCGCTCGGGCCGCGACGAGGACTTCCACCGGGGCGACAGCGCCTACGACCGCTACTACGGCGACCCGACGCTCCCCAACCCCAACCTGGCCCCCCTGACCAAGGGCCCGTTCTACGCCGTGCCCCTGCGCCCCGGAGACATCGGCACCAAGGGCGGCCCGGTCACCGACGCATCGGCGCGGGTCCTGCGCGAGGACGGCACCGTGATCGAGGGCCTGTACGCCTCGGGCAACGTGGCGGCGGCGGTGATGGGGGAGACGTACCCCGGTCCCGGCGCGACGATCGGCCCGGCGATGACGTTCGGCTGGATCGCGGTGAACCACATCGCGGGGGAGACGGGCGATGCCACCGCGCACTGAGCCGACCGCGCAGCACTGAGCCCACCCCGCCCACTCCCATGCAAAGGAGCCCCATGCCCCGCACCCACCTCGTCACCGGAGCGGCCTCCGGCATCGGCAGGGCCACCGCGGACCTCCTCCGCGGCCACGGCCACACCGTGATCGGCGCCGACCTCAAGGGCAGCGACATATCCGCCGACCTGGCGACCGCCGAAGGGCGTGCCGAACTGGTCGCCCGGATACGGGAGTTGACCGGCGGCAGGCTCGACGCCGTGATCGCCTGCGCGGGCATCGCGCACTTCGACCCGCTGACCGTCCGGGTCAACCACTTCGGCGCCGTCGCCACCCTCGAAGGCCTCCGGCCGCTGCTGGCGGCCGGCACCGCACCCCGCGCCCTGGTCGTCGGCTCGGTGGACGCCGTGCACCCGACCGACGACGCCATCGTGGCCGCCGCCCTCGCCGGCGACGAGGACGCGGCCGTGACCGCCGCGCGGGCCGCCGTCGACCGGGGCGAAGGACATCTCGTGTACTCCTCGTCGAAGGCCGCCGTCTCCCGCTGGGTACGGCGCGCCGCCGTCACCGAGGACTGGGCGGGCGCGGGCATCCCGCTCAACGCCGTCGGCCCCGGAGTCGTCCGCACGCCCCTGACCCAACCCCTCCTGGACGACCCCAAGATGCGCGCACTGGTCGAACAGAGCGTCCCGATGCCGCTGCACGGCCATGCCACGCCCGAGCAGGTCGCCCCGCTGATCGCCTGGCTGATCTCCCCGGAGAACACCCTGGTCACCGGGCAGGTCGTGTACGCGGACGGGGGCGCGGACGCGGTCTTGCGGGGGGACCGGGTCTGGTGAGGCGGGGAGCCGGGCGGTCCGGTCAGGTCTCGCCGCAGGGACCACCCCCGCTCGCCGCCGCAATGGTGCGGTCGGAGCCGTCCGGTGCCACCAGCGGGAGGTACCACCGCGCGATCTCCCTGCTGCTCCGCGGCACGTAATGGAAGATCAAGGAGCGGCGGAAGCGGTCGGTCGTGGTGTTCGGGAGCGAGCCGTGCACCAGGCTGCCGTGGAAGAACAGCACGTCGCCCGGGTCCATGGACGTCTGGACTGCCCGCATGCCGTCCGGCGGGCGGACCAGCCCCCTGGTGAAGGACTCCGCCGCGTCGGCCTCCTCCGGGCACACGACCTCCATGGTGTGCGAACCGGGGACGACGGACAGGGCGCCGTTGGCCGCGTCGCAGCCGTCGACGGCGATCCATGCGGCGAGACAGGTCTCGGGGTGCGCGCGCAGGAAGTAGTTGTCCTGGTGCATGGCCTGGCCGCGGGCGGTGGGCGGCTTGAAGTAGAACATCGACTGCGCCCCGTCGGCCGGACCGATCAGCCGCCGTACGACGTCGAGCAGCCGGCCGTCCAGCATGAGACGCCGTGCCAGGCGGCCCACCTCCAGGTCGGTGCGCCGGTGCGGCTGCATGAACCGCGGGTAGCGGGACAGGATGTCGCCCGGCGCCAGCTGGTCGCGGGCGCCGAGCGCCGTACGGTCCTCGCGCACCTGTTCCGTGAAGGCCGCGCGGACGGTGTCCATCTCCTCGGCCGTGAACAGGCCGTTCACCTGGATCACGCCGTCACGGTCGTAGTCGGCGTGATCCGGGCGGGCCGCCTCGCCCACCGCGGCCGGCCGGGGTCGCAGAGTGGTCATGTGCCGATCGTGTCCCGGCCGGGGAGGGGCGGGGAATGGAGCGGGCGGGCGACGGCATGGAGGATCCTGTCGCCATGGCACGAACGGAGCGCGACGCGGACTCCTGGCCGCCGGACGGCCGGGAGGCACGACCGCCGGACGACCGGGACGCACGACCGCCGGACGGCCGGGACGCACAACTGCCGGGCCGCCGGGACGCACAGCCGCCGGAGGTGGACCGTCTGCTGCCCGGCCGCTTCGCCATGGGCGGCGACTACGCGACCCGTCGGCCGCACGGCACCTCGGACTGGCTGCTGATCCTCACCGTCGACGGCAGCGGACGGATCGGCGTCCGGTCGGGGCCGGATCTGGTCGTCGGACGGCACTCGGTGGTGTCCCTCGCGCCCCGGACACCGCACGACTACGGCACGGCCCCTGAAGCCGAGGGCTGGGAACTCCTCTGGGTCCACCTGCACCCGCGCCCGAGCTGGCTGGGGCTGCTGGACTGGCCGCAGGCCGCTCCCGGCGTCCGGCGGCTGGACCTGTCGCCCGAGGTGGCGGGCCGGGTCGCGGCGGCCCTGTCCAGGGCCGTCACGTTCCATCACGGCCGGATGCGCAACGCGGCCCTGTTCGGCATGAACGCCGTGGAGGAGGCGCTGCTCTGGTGCGACATGCAGCGCCCGCACGGCGACCGGCTCGACCCACGGGTCCTCGCGGTCGTGGAACACGTCAGCGCCCGCCTCGACGCACCGCACAGCGTGCCTTCGCTGGCCGCCGTCGCGGGGGTGTCGGCGTCGCGGCTTTCCCGTCTGTTCGCCCGGCACCTCCGCCTCGGCGTGATGGCCTACGTCGAGCAGCAGCGGATCGCGGCCGCCAGAGAACTCCTTGAGGTCTCCTCCTTCGCCGTCGCCCACGTGGCGCAGCGCGTCGGCTACCCGGACCCGCTGTACTTCTCCCGCCGCTTCCGCCGTCTGGTCGGACAGTCACCTACGGAGTACCGCGCCGCGCATGGGGAGAGCTGAGGCCCGCGCCCCGGCCGCTACGCGGGCGGAGGTTCCTCGACCGCCCGTGACGCATCCGCCTCCGCCCGCATCCCCATGACGGCCACGGTGACGAGGGAGAACGCGACGAGCGTCTCGGCCCAGAGGAAGGCGATGTAGTCGAGCAGCGAGCCGATGGGCGGAGCGCCGGGAGCGGTGTTGCGGAAGGCGGCCAGGGCGAAGAGCGTGGCGGCCATCCAGCCGAGCGCGGGCCACGTCAGGCCCTTGCGGCGGCTGACGAGGAACCAGGCGCCGATGAGCACGGAGACGGCCAGCGCCCACATGGCGGCCATCATGAACACCGCGAAGATCAGGACGCTGGTCGAGCGCGCCATGTCGACGGTGAACACCGCGACGTCGTCCACCTCGGACGCGTCGACCACGGCCGAGAACAGCGCGTCGTTGTTGCGCAGCGTCATCCGGACGGGAACGGTCTCGCCGCCCTGGACGGCGCCGAACTCCAGCTCCGTCCCATAGGCGTCGAAGGGGTAGTCCGTGATCGATCCGCCCGTCAGGGTGACGGGCACGTCCACGGTCGCGATCCGGCTGTGCGCCGGGAAGGTGAGGTCGCCGCGGACCGAGGACGACGTCTGCAGGGTGAGGGTCTGCGCCGGTGAGATGCCGCCCGCCTCCGCCAGGCCGCCGCGTGGTGTGACCAGGACCCGCAGGACCAGTTCCCGCCCCGAGGCGTCGACCCGCTGGACCGACGCCTCGATGTCCACCCGGTCGGGGGCCGCGTCGCCCGCGCGGTACCGGGTGTCCAGGTCCTGGCGCTCGCCGAACTGCAGCCAGACCCCGATGGCCGCGGCGGCCCCCACCGCGAGCAGGACGAGGCACGCGAGCAGCAGCCTGCCGCGGTTCGGGGGGAGGCGTCGCATGATCACCGCAGTCGTTCTCGGGGCGGGCCGGGGTCAGTCGACCGGCTTGCCGGGCTGGTCGTGGGTGGAGCAGTGGATGCCGCCGCCACCGGAGGCGATCGTGTCGATCGGGATCTGTACGACGTCGCGCTTGGGGAAGTGCTCCTGGAGGATGCTCTTGGCGCGCTTGTCGGCCTTGCGGTCGCCGAACCTGGGGATGAAGACGGAGTCGTTGGCGACGTAGAAGTTGGCGTACGTGGACACGAAGTCGTCGCCCTCGCCGGTGATCTCGTACAGGTCCGGCTGCGGCAGGTCGATGACCTCGAAGGGGCGGCCCTTGGCGTCCGTCGCCTTGCTCAGCACGGACTTCGCCTGGTCGGCCGCGCGCGACCAGGAGTCGGCGGGCGTGTCGGGGTGCGCCCGGTCCAGGAGCACGACACCGGGCGCGGTGAAGCGGACGAGGCTGTCCACGTGCGCGTCGGTGATGTCCTGGCCGCGTACGCCCTTGAGCCAGATGACCTTCTTGATGCCGAGGGTCTTCTTGAGCTCGTCCTCGATCTGGTCCTTGCTCTTCCCGCGGTTGCGGTTGTCGTTGACGATCGAGCTCTCGGTGATGAGGAGCGTGCCCTCGCCGTCCGTCTCGAAGGAGCCGCCCTCGGCGACCAGCGGCGCCTTCCTGCGCGGGATGTCGTACTCGGCCAGGACGTTGCGGGCCACCTTGCCGTCGTTGGCGTGCTGCTGCTTGTTGCCCCAGCCGTTGAAGTTGAAGTCGACGCCGATGACGTCGCCGTCCTGCTCCACGAAGACCGGCACCGTGTCGCGGGCCCACAGGTCGTCGACGGCCAGCGGGATGACCTCGACGTCACGCCCGCAGGCCTTCTGGGCGGCCTTCTGCTGATCGGGCCGCGCCATCATGACGACGTACTCGTACTCACCGATCGCGCGGGCGATGCCCGCGATGTCCTCGCGTACGTAGCGCAGGTCCTCGCCCCACACCGACTCCAGGGCGGGCCACGACATGAAGGTGCGCGCGTGGCTCTCCCACTCGGCACCCATGCGCAGGCCCTTGGCGTCCGGGTCGCCCCCGGCGCTCGCGGCCTGCGTCAGGTCGTCGGGCCCGCACGCCGAGGCGCCGAGGACGGCGGCGCTGATGCCGGCGAAGGTGCGCAGGGCGGAGCGGCGGGAGGGGAGAAAGGGAGACACGGTGAACTCCGATCACTGTGATGGGGATCAAGCTAGCCGTCTGTGCGGCATGGCGCTCGACGAGCGAGGGCCACAGGGGAGGGCCTGACACGTGAAGGGTGCGGCGCGATGCGGACGGGGCCGCTCGCTCTCTCGCTGACTCGACTCTGACACAAACTGAAAATTCAGTCAAAGATGCCGGTGGTGTGCCCGCCGCGCCCGCGCCGCGCACCGGCTACGCGCGCACGGCACGCCCCAGCTGCGCCAGCTCCACCGTGATCGCCTCGCCCATCAGCTCGCGGGCGTGCGCCAGGGAGAGGACCTCGCTGAGCCACCGCATGCTCAGGCCCTCCAGTGCCGCGGTGAGCCGCTCGGCGGACGCGGTCAGGGCGGCGGCCGGCGCGGCCGCGTGGATGCGCCCGAGGATGTCGGTGAGCTCGCCGACCCAGATCCGGCGGGCCTCGGCCAGCGCGTCCCGCAGCTCCGGGTCGAAGACCGCGGTGGCCCGCAACTCGCCCCACGCCGTACTGTTCTCGCGCACCTCGGGCCGGTCCTGGAACTCCAGGAGCAGGGAGCGCTCCAACTCGCCCCGGGGGTCGGGACAGGGGTCCGTGTCCCCCGCGGTGTAGCGCTCCGCCCGGTCGCTGATGAACTCCATGGTCCGGTGCAGGATGCCCGCGCGATCCTTGAAGTGGTAGTAGACGAGTGCGGTGGAGACACCTGCCTCGTCGGCGATCTCCGACACGCGGAGCCCGCGGACCCCGCGTCGAGCGATGACCCGTGCCGCCGCCTTCAGGATGGCCGTTCTCCGGTCCGCCCCCAACGTCGTCCCCTCCTCGTGTGCCACGGCTGCTCATGTGCCGTGGCTCGGTTCCGTCTCGTACAGTCATATATTGACTGAAACTTCAGTAGGCTGCACGATCGATCTCCGGGTGCCCACGGACGGCCGCCCCTCTCCCCGAAAGAGCCACGCATGTCCACACAGCCTCGGGCGCAGTCCGCCCATGCCCTCCTGTCGCCCGACGATCCCCGCGAGATCGGCGGCTACCGCCTACACGCCCGGCTCGGCGCCGGCGGGATGGGCATCGTCTACCTGGCCCACACGCCGGGCGGGCGGCCCATCGCCCTGAAGGTGGTGCGGGACGAATTCGCCGCCGACCCGGAGTTCCGCCGCCGGTTCGCCGACGAGGTGGCCAGCGCCCGCAGCATCCACGGCCTGTTCACCGCCCAGGTGGTCGACTCGGGCGTGGACGCCCCCACACCGTGGCTGGCCACCGCGTACGTCCCCGGCCCCTCCCTGCAGCAGGTGGTCGAGCGGTACGGCCCGCTGCCGGTGCGCACGGTGCTGCTGCTCGTCGCCGGTGTCGCCGAGGCGCTGCAGGCCATCCACTGGGCGGGCGTCGTGCACCGGGACCTCAAGCCGGCGAACGTACTGCTCGCCGAGGACGGCCCCCGCGTCATCGACTTCGGCATCGCCCGCGCGGCCGACGCCACCGGCCTCACCGGCACCGGCCTGCGGATCGGCACCGCCGCCTACATGGCCCCGGAGCAGGCGACGGGCCAGGCGGTGACCCCGGCGACCGACGTCTTCGCCCTCGGCGCGCTCGCCGCGTACGTGGCCGGGGGAGTGCTCCCCTTCGGCGGCGGACCCGAGTCCGCCGCGCTGTACCGGGTGGTCCACGAGGAGCCGGACCTGTCGATGGTTCCCGCCGATCTGTACCCCCTGCTGCGCCGCTGCCTCGCCAAGCGTCCCGAGGACCGGCCCGCCCCGAGCGAGCTGATCGACGCCGTGCGCGCCCATCCCGCCGTCGGGGCACAGCCGGAGTTCACCGAGGGCTGGCTGCCGTACGACGTCAGCAGCGAGGTCGCGGCGCACGGCGAGCGGGGGCGGGTGCGGCCGGGGCAGGTCCATGCCCAGCCGACGCTCGCGGCGGTGACCGCCACGCCGACTTCCCTCGACACCGGCAATGACGGCACCGATCCGGTGCCGCGCCGCGGCCGCCGGACCAGGCGGCGGCGGTGGGCCGTGGCCCTGTCGGTGGTCTTGGCCCTCGCGGTCGTCGGAGGTGGCGCGTACTACGTACTGGAGCATCGCAAGGGCGCGAACCGCGGTTCCTCGGACGCCTCCGGAGAGGCCAAGACGCCCTCGTCGCGCCCGTCCCGCTCCGCCTCCTCGTCTCCCTCGCCCTCCGCCTCGCCCTCGTCCGATCCCGTGTACGTGCCGGACTACGCGGACGCCGAACTCACCGCCCCCGACCCGGACTACGAGTTCGATCTCACCGCGGGGAAGGTCGTCCCGGCCGAGACCGCCGCCTGGTATCTCGAGGTGGCCGACGGCGAGTTCGTCCTGCCCGACGACAGCGACGCCTTCGTGGCCGCCGGATACGTCCTGAGCCCCGCCGACTGCGTACGCGGCATCGAGACGGAGCCGGTGACGGAACTTCCGTACGAGGACCTGGCAGAGGAGCGCCCCTTCTGCGTCCGGAGCCCGGACGGGAAGAGCGTCGTCATCGTGCGGCTGCTGGAGGCCGTGCCCGGCGAAGGCCCCGTCACGGTCGTCATGAGCCGGCACCACAGAAGTGGCTGACGCGAGGTCGTCCGGCCGCCACGCCATCGCTCTCGGCCACCGGTCGCCCGAGATCACCGGGCCGGGGGCGGCCCGGTAGGGTTCGGACTCATGGCGCCTCGCACTACACAGATCCTCGAAGCGGCCGCACGGCTCATCGCCCGACGCGGGGTCCGCGGCCTGCGCGTCGAAGAACTCGCGGCCGAGGCGGGGGTCTCGACCGGGTTGATCTACTACCACTTCAAGGACCGCACCGGGATCCTGCGCCACACGCTCGAGTTCATCAACGACCGTGCCGAGCGCTACACGACCGGTCAGCTGGAGAGCGCCGAACCGCTGGAGCCGCGCGAGGAGCTGGACCAGATCCTGCTCCTGGAACTGCAGGACACCCCGGAGGTCAGGGAGAACAGCTCCGCCTGGGGCGAGCTGCGGGCCAGCGCCGTCTTCGACGAGGTGCTGCGGGAGGACCTCGCCCGGGCGACCCTGGTGTGGGTGCAGGAGGTGGCGGGCCTCCTCGGCCAGGTCCAGCCGATGACTCCCGCGCCCGCCCTGGCCGCCGCCGGCGAGCGGCTGACCGCGCTGCTCGAAGGGCTCAGCATGCGCTGGCTCAGCGGAGGACTGCAGATCGATCACGCGCGGGATCTGATGCGGGGCGCGATCGACGCGGAGCTGGCGCTGCTGCGGGAGAAGTAGGGCCGTCGCCGCCGGGCGGCCCGCGCCCCTTTGTCCCTTTACTCGCGGTCTCCTCTGTTCATTTGCTCGTGGTCTCCTCATGTCACAGCTCTTGACTGAAAATTCAGTCAGTGCCACAGTGATTTTGCTGCCCGCCTCCGAAAGTCGAGGCCTGGGCCCTGCTGAACCTCCCGGAGCGAGGAATGAACCCATGCCTCTGACCCCCACCGAACGTGACCGACTGCTGCTGTTCACCGCCGCCGAGCTGGCGCGGGCCCGGCATGCGCGGGGACTCCGGCTCAATGTCCCGGAAGCCACCGCGCTGATAGCGGACACCGTCTGCGAGGCGGCGCGGGACGGCGTGCGGCTCGCCGAAGCCGTCGAGCGCGGCCGGACCGTCCTCGGTCCCGACGACGTCCTGCCGGGCGTCGCCGACGTGCTCACCGAGATCCAGGTCGAGGCCGTCTTCGACGACGGCACACGGCTCGCCGCCGTCAGCGACCCGTTCGGCGAATGGTCCAGGAGCGACGACGCGCCCGGCGCCGTACTCCCGCTGTCCGAGACCGCCGCGACCCCCGAACCGGTCGTGACGCTGACCGTGCGCAACACCGCCGCCGTGCCGGTCAGCGTCACGTCCCACTTCCACTTCTTCGAGGCCAACCCCCGGCTCGACTTCGACCGGGCCGCCGCGTACGGCATGCGCCTCGCGGTACCCACCGGCTCGTCCACCCGCTTCGGCGCGGGCGAGACCGTCCAGGTCGGGCTGCTGCCGATCGGCGGCGCCCGGATCGCGATCGGCTTCGCGGGCCTCGTGGACGGACCGCTGGACGCGCCGGGCGCACGGCAGGCGGCCCTGCACAAGGCGGCGGCCTGCGGCTACTTGGGTGCCACGCCCGTCCGTGAGCCGGAAGGAGCGACGGCATGAGCAGGCCCGCGACACACCTCCGGCACAGCGATCACTGCGCGCCGGGCAGCCGGCACATCGACGCGCAGGAGTACGCCACGGTGCACGGCCCACGTGCCGGGGACCGCGTCCGGCTCGGCGACTCGGGGCTCACGGTCCGGGTGGAGTCGGATTCTCAGGCGTACGGCGACGAGTTCCTGGCCGGCTTCGGCAAGACGGCCCGCGACGGGCTGCACCTGAAGGCCGCCGCGGTCCGCGAGACCTGTGATGTCGTGATCAGCAACGTCCTGGTCATCGACGCGGTGCAGGGCATCCGCAAGGTGTCCATCGGCATCCGGGAAGGCCGCATCCATGCGATCGGGCGGGCCGGTAACCCGGACACGCTCGATGGGGTCGACGTCGTGGTCGGCACCGGCACGACGATCGTCTCCGGCGAGGGGCTCATCGCGACCGCAGGCGCCATCGACACCCACGTCCATCTGCTGTCGCCGCGGATCATGGAGGCCTCGCTGGCCTCCGGTGTCACCACGATCATCGGCCAGGAGATCGGACCGAGCTGGGGTGTCGGGGTCAACTCGCCCTGGGCGCTGAAGCTCGGGTTCAACGCCTTCGACGCCTGGCCCGTCAACATCGGCTTCCTGGGCCGGGGTTCGTCCTCGGACTCCGCACCCCTCGTCGAGGCGCTCGCCGATGGCGGGGCCTGCGGCTTCAAGGTGCACGAGGATCTCGGCGCGCACACGCGGGCGTTGGATACCGCGCTGCGGGTGGCCGAGGAGCATGACGTCCAAGTCGCGCTGCACAGCGACGGGTTGAACGAGTGCCTGTCGGTCGAGGACACCCTGAAGGTGCTGGAGGGGCGGACGATTCACGCCTTCCACATCGAGGGGTGTGGTGGTGGGCACGTACCGAACGTGTTGAAGATGGCGGGTGTCCCGAACGTCATCGGGTCTTCCACGAACCCGACGCTTCCCTTCGGGCGTGATGCCGTCGCCGAGCATTACGGGATGATCGTCTCGGTCCACGACCTGAAGACGGACCTGCCGGGCGACGCCGCGATGGCGCGGGACCGCATCCGTGCCGGGACGATGGGCGCGGAGGACGTGCTGCATGACCTGGGCGCCATCGGCATCACCTCATCGGACGCGCAGGGCATGGGGCGGGCCGGTGAGACCGTACGCCGTACCTTCGCCATGGCCGGGAAGATGAAGGCCGAGCTGGGTCCGATGGACGGTGATGGCCCGGACGACGACAACGCGCGTGTCCTGCGCTACATCGCCAAGCTGACCATCAACCCCGCCATCGCGCACGGCCTGGCCTACGAGGTCGGCTCCATCGAGGTCGGCAAGATGGCGGACATCGTGCTCTGGCGGCCGCCCTTCTTCGGTGCCAAGCCGCAGATGGTCCTCAAGTCCGGCTTTCCCGCCTACGGGGTCACCGGGGATCCCAATGCCGCCACCGACAGCTGCGAACCCCTCGTCCTGGGCCCGCTGTTCGGCGCTCACGGCGCGACCCCCGCCGAAATCTCCGTGGCATTTGTCGCCCAGGCCGCCGTCGACCAGGGCAACGACACGATGACCACCCGTCGGCGCCGCGTCGCCGTGCGCGGAACGCGCGGCATCGGCCCCGCCGACATGGTCGGCAACACCCGCCTCGGGGACGTCCAGGTCGACGCGGGGACCGGCCTGGTCACGCTCGACGGGGCGCCCCTGCGCTCCGAACCCGCGCAGGAAGTCTCCCTGAACCGCCTGTACTTCTTGTGACCCTTCTTCTGATTCTTCTTTTGGCGTGAGACCTGACTGAATCTTCAGTCACAATCTGTTCCCTGTCGTCCCCTCCAGCACGAAGAGAGACACCTCATGACCGAGTTCCGTATGCCCGCCGAATGGTCCGAGCACGAGGGCTGTCTGATGGCCTGGCCCACCCGCGTGGACCTGTGGGAGAGCGTGCTCGACCAAGTCAAGGGAGAGTACGCCCGAGTCGCCCGCGCCATCGCGGAGTTCGAGCCGGTCACCATGGTCGCCCCGCCCGGGCACGGCGACGACGCCCGCAGCTGGTGCGGTGACGAGGTCAACGTCGTCGAACTGCCCCTGGACGACTCGTGGTTCCGCGACAGCGCCCCGCTGTTCGTGCTCGACGGGGACGGCAACCGCGCCGGCGTCGACTTCCGCTTCAACGCCTGGGGCGCAAAGCACCACCCGTACGACGCCGACGACCGCGTCAGCGCCCTCCTGATCGACCGTCTCGGCGGCGAGCGCATCCCCTCCGACATGATCCTGGAGGGCGGTTCGATCACCGTCGACGGCGAGGGCACGCTGATCACCACCGAGCAGTGTCTGCTCCACCCGAACCGCAATCCGGGCATGAGCCGGGACGAGATCGAGGCCGAGCTGAAGGCGCGGCTCGGTGTCACCAAGGTCGTCTGGCTGCCGTACGGCGGGCTGCTCGACACCGAGACGGACGGGCACGTCGACGGGGTCTGCGCGTTCGCCGCCCCCGGCAAGGTCGTCGTGTCGCTGCCCGATGACCCGGCACACCCCGACTACGCCCGCATGCGCGCCAATCGCGCGGTGCTTGAGGTGACCACCGACGCCAAGGGGCGGCCGCTGGAGATCGTGGACGTTCCCCAGACCGCGTACGCCGATGTGGCGGGCGCCGCGGTCGAGGTGTCGTACCTCAACTACTACATCGCCAACGGGGGTGTGGTCGTCCCGGTCGCCGGGGCGCCCGAGGACGACGAGGCCCTCGCGGTGATCGCGGCGGCGCACCCCGGCCGCAAGGTCGTCGGCGTGCGGGCGGCGGCCATCGCGTACGGAGGCGGGGGCGTGCACTGCATCACCCAGCAGATTCCCGCGACCGCCCCAGCGACCGTGACCGCGATCCGTCCCACGGCCTGACGAGCCGGTGAGCGTCCCCATGACCACTACAGACGCGCGGCCCACCGAGCGGCGCAGTCAGCGCCAGCGGTTCGCCGCCGGGACGGCCATGACCGCCGTCCTGGCCTCGTTCGCCATGCTGGCCGCCTGCGCGGGGCCGCCGAGGAACGCCTCCGGCATCCCCTTCGCCCTGTCCGCCTCCACTCCCCGGGCCAAGGGCGAGATCGACTCCTTCACCTGGGCCCTGTACGCCGAACCGCCCACGCTCGACTACACGGTGGCGTTCGACTACCCGCAGAACATGGTCCTCTCCAACGTGTGCGAGAGCCTCATGCGCTGGACCCCGAAGCTCACCACCGAGCCGGGCCTCGCCCGCAGGGCGTCGCATCCCGACGCCACCACCTGGGTCTACGACCTGCGCAGGGGCGTGCGCTTCCACAACGGCGGGACGATGACCGCCGACGACGTGGTCCACAGCCTGAACCGGCAGCGGGACCCCGACAACGCCGCCGCGTGGGCGCAGGTCTTCCAGAACGTCACCTCCGTACGGAAGACCGGCGCGCTCCAGGTCACCGTCAAGCTCAAGAAGCCCGACTCGCAGTTCCCCCAGTACATGGCGAGCGCCGCCGGGGTGGTCGCCTCCAAGTCCGGTGTCGAGGCGGCGGGCAAGGACTACGGCACCTCCGGCGGTCTCGCCTGCACCGGACCGTTCAAACTCGGCGCCTGGCACAAGGGCCAGTCGATCGAGCTGGACCGCTTCGGCGGCTACTGGGGGCGCAGGGCCAAGTCCGGCAAGGTCGTCTTCCGGTTCCTGCCCGACGCTTCGGCACGGACCAACGCCCTGCTGAGCGGGGAGGCCGACGGCAGCTATCTGATCCCGACCGAGAGTTACGCCAGGCTGCGCGGCAGCGGCGTCGGCAAGCTGTACTTCGGCGAGGGCCTGAGCACCGTCAACGTCAGCATCACGAACATGCGGGGCCCGCTCGGCGACCTCCGCGTCCGCAAGGCGCTCTCCCTGGCGCTCGACCGCTCCGGCTTCGTCCAGGTCGGCCTCGGCGGCGGTGGCACCCCCACCGGCTCGCTCACCACCCGGGCCGCCTGGGCGGACGCGTCGGAGCAGACCAGGAAGCGGGCCTTCGCGGGCCTCAAGCCCGGCGCCCCCGACATCGCGCGGGCCAAGAAGCTGGTCAAGGAGGCCGGCGCCACCGGCAAGACGCTGACCATCGCCACCAGTTCCATCGGGCAGGACGTCTCGCTCCTCGCCACCGCCGTGCAGGACGCGGGAACCCGGATCGGCCTCGACATCCGCCTCAAGTCCATCGCGCCCAACGCGTTCACGGCGCTGTTCACCGACCCCGGCGCGCGCAAGGGGATCGACATGTTCCCGCTCACCTACTACGACTCGATCACCGATCCGCTCGATCTGCTCACGAACTTCAAGTCCGGCGCCTATCTCAACTTCGCGGGCCACAGCGACAAGAAGTACGACGAGCTGGTCGACCGTGCCACCGCCGTCGACGACCCGGAGCGCCGCCTGAAGATCGAGGCGGACATCCACCGGCGTGCCGCGCGGCAACTGCTGTGGATCCCCGTCGCCGAATGGCCCACCGCCGTGTTCCTCAACAAGCGGATCACGGGCGCCCCGACGACCATCTCGTACATGTACCACCCGTGGGCCGCCGATGTGGGGGCCGCGAAATGACCTTCGTGAAAAGCCGGTTGAGCGTCTTCAGACGCCACGCGAACTTCATCAGATTCGCGGTGCGGCGTGTGGCCGAGATGGCCGCCACCCTGTTCGTGGCGTCGTTCGTCGTCTTCGGCGCGATGTATCTGGCGCCGGGCAGTCCCGCGAGCTTCCTGCTCTCGGGCCGCTCGGCCTCGCCGGAGGCCATCGCGGCGATCAACTCCCAGTACCACCTGGACGATCCGTTCGCCGTCCGCTATTTCGCCTGGCTCGGCAATGTCCTGCAGGGCGACTTCGGGCGGTCCATCACCTACCGCACCGACGTGTCCCGCCTGCTGGCCGACCGGCTGCCCACCACGCTGCTGCTGATCACGATGGCGCTGGCCGTCGTCGTCATCGCCGGTCTGCTCCTGGGCAGGCTCGCCGCCGTGCGCGGCGGGCGCACCGACTCCGCCGTCCTGGTCGCCACGACGTTCGCCGTCGGCACCCCCTCGTTCGTCGCGGCCGTCCTGCTGCAAGGGCTCTTCGCCGTACGACTGGGCTGGTTCCCCAGCGGCGGCGCGGGCGACGGCTTCGTCGACATGGTCTGGCATCTGACCCTGCCCGCGATCGCGCTCGCCCTCTATCTGATCGGCATGCTGGCCCGCGTCACCCGCTCGGCCATGCTGGAGGCGCTCGACAGCGAGCATGTCACCGTGGCCCGCAGCAGGGGCGTACCCGAACGCCAGGTCATCCGCCGCCATGTGTTCCGCAACTCCCTCGGCACGGTCCTCACCACCGGCGGACTCGTGATCTCCACGCTCCTGGTCTGCACGATCCTCGTCGAGACCGCCTTCAGCGTCGGCGGCATCGGCCAGCTCCTCGAACTGTCCACCACCACCAAGGACTTCCCGACCGTCCAGGCCATCTCCCTCATCATCGTCGCCCTGTTCATGGCCGTGAACCTCCTCGTCGACCTGCTCCTTCCGCTGGTCGACCCGCGGATCACACTCGGCTCAAGGGGGTCCGCCGCATGACCGCCGTCCTCACCCGCCGCCCCGGCCTGTCCAGGATCAAGGCCGTCGGCTCTCCGCTCCATCTCGTCTGCCTCGGCCTCGTCGGGATCGTCGTCGTCGCCGCGCTGATCGCCCCCTGGGTGGCGCCGCACGACCCCAACGCCGTCGACCTGGGCGGCGCGCTCGCCGGACCCTCCGCCGAGCATCCGCTCGGGGTGGACGCCGCGGGCCGTGACACCTTCTCCCGGCTGCTCCTCGGCGCCCGCACCTCACTGCTCGGCCCGCTCGGCGTGGTCGTCTTCTCCACGCTCGCCGGAGTGGCCGTCGGCACGGCCGCGGCCTGGCGGGGCGGCTGGCTGGACTCCGTGCTCTCCCGCAGCACCGAACTGGTCTTCGCCTTCCCCGGCCTGCTCCTCGCGATCCTCATCATCTCCGTGTACGGCGAAGGACTGCTCGCCCCGGTCATCGCCCTCGCCGTCGCCTACCTCCCCTACGTCAGCCGGCTCACCCGCTCACTCGTCCTCGCCGAACGCGAACGCCCCTATGTCAGCGCCTACTTGGTGCAGGGCCACTCGGCGCTCCAGATCTGTCTGCGGCACGTCCTGCCCAACATCGCCCCGGTCGTCCTCGCCCAGGCCACCATCAACTTCGGCTACGCGCTGATGGATCTGGCGGGCCTGTCGTTCCTCGGGCTCGGCGTGCCGCCGCTCACGCCCGACTGGGGCCGCATGGTCTTCGACGGGCAGACGGCCGTCCAGCACGGCTATCCGCTCTCCGCGGTCCTGCCGTGCGTCCTCATCGTGCTGACCGTCGTCGCGTTCAACGTGGTCGGCGAGCGGTGGGCCGACCGTGTCGCAAGGAGGGCCTGATGAGACCGACACATCCATGTGACTCGGCCGAGAACGCGCTCGACATCCGAGGGCTGCGGATCACACTTTCCACAACGGGCGCCGTACGGCCGGTACTTGACGGTGTCGACCTGACCGTCGCCGCGGGCGAGACCGTCGCCCTCGTCGGCGAGTCAGGATCCGGGAAGACCCTCACCTCGCGCAGCGCCCTGGGGCTGCTGCCGGCCGGCGCGCGCGCCGAGGGCCGGGTCTGCGTCGGCGGCGACGACGTCCTCGCCATGGACGCCGGGCGGCTGCGCGCCCTGCGGACCGGAACCGTCGCCATGATCTTCCAGGACCCGCGCGCCGCCATCAATCCGCTGCGCCGCATCGGCGACTTCCTCACCGAGGGCGTCGTACTGACCCGCGCGATGACCCAGGACGACGCGAGCGCCCGCGCGACCGAACTCCTCCACGAGGTGGGCGTGGACGCGTCCGTGCTCCGGAAGTATCCGAGCCAGGTCTCCGGCGGCATGCTCCAGCGCGTCATGATCGCCGCCGCGCTGATGGGCGATCCGTCCCTGCTGCTCGCCGACGAACCGACCACGGCACTCGACGTCACCACCCAGGCGGAGGTCGTCGCGCTCCTCGGCAGGCTCCAACAGCGGTTCGGGACAGGGCTGTTGTTCGTCACGCACGACCTCGACCTGGCCGCGGCGATCAGCGATCGCGTGTACGTCATGTACGCCGGACGCATCGCCGAGAGCGGCCCCGCGCACGCGCTGTTCAGGCACCCCCGGCACCCCTACACGGCAGCCCTGCTCGCCTCGACCCCGCGCCTGGACGCGCCCGCCGGACGGCTCGCCGCCATCGACGGCCAACCCCCGGACCTCCGTACGGAGTTGACGGGCTGTCCGTTCGCCGCGCGCTGCCTGCTGGCCACGGAGGTGTGCGACGAGCGGGCGCCCGAACCGCGCCAGGACCCGGACCTGCCGGATCACCGGGCCGCCTGCCACCACACCGACCGGCTCGAAAGGAGATCCGCCGATGTCTGAGCCCCGGTCCGAGCCTTCGTCCGTGCCGGAGTCCGAGCCTTCGTTCGTGCCGGAGTCCGAGCCTTCGCCCGAGCCCGAGCCCGAGCCCGAGCCCGCGCCCGAGTCCGGGCGGGAGCCGGAGCACGCCCTCCAGGTCGTCGGCCTCAGCCGCGCCTTCGGCGCCGTACGCGCCGTGGACGGTGTGTCCTTCGTGCTGCCGCGGGGCGGGTCCCTCGGCATCGTCGGCGAATCAGGGTCCGGGAAGACCACCACCGCCCGCATCGTCGTGGGCCTCGAACAGGCCGACTCCGGCGAGGTGATCGTGGGCGGCACGCGCAGGCCCGCGACGGTCCGCGGGCGCGCCCGGCGGCTCGCCCGTGCCCGCGAGGTGCAGATGGTCTTCCAGGACCCGTATCTCTCCCTCGACCCGCGCACGAGCGTCGAGTCGGTGCTCCGCGAGACCCTGCGCCTGCACTTCCCCGGCCGGGACCACGCACCGCGGGTACGGGAACTCCTGGACCAGGTGGGCCTCGGCACCCGCGCCGCCGACGCGCGGCCGGGGCAGCTCTCGGGCGGCCAGCGGCAACGGGTCGCGATCGCGCGGGCCCTCGCCGTGGAGCCCGCCGTCCTCGTCCTCGACGAGGCGGTCGCCGCGCTCGACGTGTCCGTGCAGGCCCAGATCCTCAATCTGCTCGCCGAGATCCGCGAAGAGACCGCGATCGGCTACCTCTTCATCACCCACGACCTCGGCGTGGTCCGCTCCGTCACCGACGACGTCATCGTCATGCGGCACGGCCGCGTCGTCGAGGCAGGCGCCACCGCCGATGTGCTCGGCGAGCCCCGGCACCCCTACACGCGGCTGCTCATGGACTCCGTGCCGCGCCCCGGCTGGGACCCGGTGCGGATCTCGGCGGCACGCCGCGCGCTGTGACCGCACGGTTCCCCGCAGCTCCCTGCGCGACTCCCTGCGCACTTCCCCTTCCCTCCGCTCCCTTCGCGTACGAGACATCAGGAGGCACCACGTGAACGAACTCCCCACCGGCCCGACCGCACGGCATGCCCGCCCCAACCGGCGGCGCTTCCTGGCCGCCGCCGGGCTGACCGCCGCGGGCGCGGCCCTGGCCGTCACCCAGAGCAGGGCCGGCGCCGAGCCGAGCCGCAAGCGGGCGGCGGCGGGCTCCTTCCGCGTCCCCGTCGAGGACGTACGCCACACCCGCACCTGGATGGCCTGGCCCGACTCCACCGTGATCTGGAACGGCGGGGCGCTCGGCGGCATCCAGGCCGACATCGCGCTGATAGCCCGGACGATCGCCAAGTACGAACCGGTCTTCATCTGCGCCAACCCCGAGAGCGCGGCCAAGGCCCGGTCGATGTGCGGGTCCGCGGTCACCGTCGTCAGCTCGATCCCGGTGGACGACTGCTGGGCGCGTGACACGGGCCCGGTCTTCCGCACGGACGGCGCCGGCGGACTCGACGCGGTCGGCCTCAACTTCAACGGCTGGGGCGACAAGCAGACCCACGGCAAGGACGCGCGGGTCGCCGAACGCATCGCCGCCCATGTGGAGGTGCCCTTCACCCGAGCGGACTTCGTGGGCGAGGGCGGTGCCATCGAACAGGACGGCGCGGGAACCCTGATGGCGACGCGCAGCAGCCTGCTCAACGAGAACCGGAACCCCGGTATGGCGGAGGGCAGGCTGGAGGCGGCGATGCGTGACGCGTACGGCGCGTCCAAGGTCATCTGGTTCGACGGCGTGTACGGGCAGGACATCACCGACGACCACGTCGACGCCACGTCACGCTTCCTCTCCGAAGGGGAGGCCCTCGTCCAGCTGCCGCTCGCCTCGGACGACGACGCGTACGCCAAGGACGCCCGCGAGCAGCACCGGATCCTCACCGAGTCGACGACCGCCGGCGGCGGGGCGATGGACGTGATGAAGCTCCAGGGGCCGGACTACGAGAAGATCCGCTCCACCGACCCGGACTTCCTGGCCTCCTACGCGAACTTCTACCTCTGCAACGACGCGGTCATCTGCGCCCACTTCGGCGACGAGGCCGCGGACGCGGCGGCGAAGTCCACCCTGGCCCGGCTCTACCCCGACCGCACCATCGAGCAGTTGGACATCGACCGCCTCGGCACGGGAGGCGGCGGCATCCACTGCGTCACCCAGCAGCAGCCCGTGTAGGAAGCATGCGACATGCGGCGGGTCGCCGGCGGCGCCGTCAGGTCCGCTCCGCCACCGCCGCGGCGAACCGCTCCGCCAGTGCCGCCACGGCCGCGCGGAGTTCCGGGCCGCCCTCGACGCGGAACGCGAACGGCAGCCGGGCCAGCCACTTCTGAACGTACATGTCCGGATCGCCGGTGGTGCCGATGAGCACACACCCGGCCTCCCATGGCTCAAGTCGCCCCATGGGAGGCCGGATCCAGGGGGCCACATCGGCCGGGGGAGCGTCGAACACGACACGGGTGGGGAACTCCCACCCAAGGCCGAAGCTCTCCTCCAGCGCCGCCACCGGGTCGAGGTCCTCGGGCGGTTCGAACGCGTCCGTCAGCTGCGACACCGCGCGGACCCGGTCGATCCGGAACGTGTGCACCGCGTCCGCGCGGTGGGAGTGGCCCAGCAGATACCAGCGCCCCTGGCGGACGACGACGGCCCAGGGGTCCACCTCGGCCTCCCATTCGTTCCCGGCCTCGCTCCGGTACGCCAGCAGTACGCGCCGCCGGTTCGCGGCGGCGGCCACGAGTGCGCCGGTCAGGGCGGGGTCGGGGCGGGCCGCCTGCGGGTCGGGAGCGGCGGAGGCGTGGTCGCGCAGTACGGCCGCCTCCCTGCCGATGTTCTCCGGCAGCACCTTGATGACCTTGCCGAGGGCGGCACCCACCAGGTCGTCGGCGTCCGCCGCCCCGGGCTGCCCGTCGAGCACCGCCATGACCAGGCCGAGCGCCTCGGCGAGCGTGAAGTGCACCGGGGGCCGCGTCCCGCGCCGCACCCAGTAGCCGCCGTGCGGCCCCCGCACCGAATCGACCGGAATCCCGGCCTCGCGGAGGATCTCGACGTACCGGCGCGCGGCCCGCTCCGTGACGTCGAGACGCCGGGCGAGTTCGCCCGCCGTCGTGCCGGGGCGGGTCTGGAGGATCTCGAGCGTGCGCAGGGCCCGCGCGGTAGGGCTGAGCTCGTTCGCCATCCGGGCAGGTTACGGAGCCGCCGGATGAACCGGAAGTAGATTGTCCGGAACTCCTCCTACTCTCGGCCGTGCGGCGCGCACCGTACGGAGAAGGCGACTTGAGAGGAGGAAGCGTGAGCGAGCGAACCATGCCGTCGGGCGCCGTCATGCCCAACGGCCGGGGATCCACGGCGGCCGCCGGCCCCGGACGGCCTCGCGTCCTGGTCGTGGGCGGCAGGCCCGACCATGTGCGCAAGGCCCAGGAACTCGGCCTGGACGTGGTGCTGGTCCAGTACCCGGACGCGTACGACCGTGCCCACTGGCCGCACGTCGACCAGGCGCTGCTGCTCGACTACGGCGACGTCGACCGACTGCTGCCGCTGGTGCGGGCGTTGCACGAGACGGAACCGTTCCGGGCCGCCGTGTCACTGTTCGAGCTGGGGCTGCTGCCGGCGGCGCGGATCAACGAGGCGCTCGGCCTCGGCGGCGAGCCCGTCGCCACCGTGGAACTGCTCCTGGACAAGGGGCGCATGCGCCGGCATCTGGCGGCGAAGGGCATCAGTCCGGTGGCTTCGGCCGTGGGCCGTTTCGCGGACGACGTAAGGGAGTTCGGGAAGGAGCACGGCTTCCCGCTCATCGTCAAACCCGTCCGCGAGTCGGGCAGCCTGGGGGTGTTCCGCGTAGCCGACGAGGCGGACGTGGACGCGGTCGTCGACCGGTACCGGTCGCTGGACGACGAGAAGTGGGCCGCCGGGGACCTCGCCTTCGCCGACTCCTTCGGCGAGTTCCTCATGGAGGAGTTCCTGGACGGCCCCGAGATCAGCGTGGAAACCCTGAGCTCTTGCGGGCGGCATGTGGTCGTGGCGGTGACCGACAAGGAGTGCGGCGGCACCGGATTCGTGGAGATCGGACACGCACAGCCCAGCGGCTGCTCGCCCGAGACACTGCGCGAGGTCACACGTCTGGTCACCGACTTCCTCGACGCGGTGGGGCTCTGCGACGGTCCGGGGCACACCGAGCTCAGACTGACCGCGCGAGGCCCGCGGATCATCGAGTCGCACAACCGGGTCGGCGGCGACCGGATCGACGAACTGACCCGGATCGCCTACGGCGTCGACATGGAACGCCACGCCCTGGGCGCCAGGTTCGGCGCGGCGGAGCCGCTGGCCATGTCGCCGCGGCCGCGGGCCGGAGCGGCCGTCCGCTTCCTCACGCCGGAGCCCGGCCGGGTCGTGGCGGTGACCGGCGTGGACGTCGTACGCGCGGACCCGGCATATGTGGACCTCCGGTTGACGGTGCGGCCGGGCGACGTGGTGCGGCCACTGACGTGGAACGAGGACAAGGTCGGTCATGTCGTCGCCCGAGGCGCCACCGCCGCCGAGGCGATCGCGCACAGCAGGCGCCTGGCCGAGGCGGTCCACATACGTACCGAACCCATCGCATGAACACCGAGGCACCGGACCGGCCGGGCGCCGCCGACCCGCGATTCCGCGAGGCGCTGCGGGGGCTGCCGGGCCGGGTGTGGGTCGTCAGCCTCGGCATCCTGGTGAACAAGGCCGGCAATTTCCTGCCCGTGTTCATCGTGCTCTACCTGACGGGGCGCGGCTGTTCCGCCGCGGCGGCGGGCCTGGTCCTCGGTGTGTCCGGCGTGGGCAATGTGCTGGGCAACGCGGTCGGCGGCTACCTGGCGGACCGGATCGGCCGACGCCGGACGATCGTGCTGTCCGCGGTGACCACCTCCGTCATGACGGCGGCAGTGCCGTTCATCGGCGCGCTTCCGCTCATCGTCACGGTGGTCGGCCTCATCGGCGTTACATCACAGATCTACCGGCCGGCGGCGGCAGCGGTGCTGCTGGACTCCGTGGCGACGAACCAGCAACGGCTCGCGGCCTTCGCGGTGTTCCGGTTCGCGATGAACGTGGGCGCGGCGCTGGGCGGCGTCATCGGCGGTGTGCTGGCAGGCACGTCGTACGTGGGCCTGTTCCTCGGGAACGCGGCAGCGTGCCTGCTGTTCGGGGTGGTGGTGGGGGTGCTGCTGCGCGACGGCCCGGAGGAACGATCGGATGTGAGAACGGTCCGGGAGGCGAAGCACTCGCCGGGGTACCGGCAGGCACTCGCCGACCGCACCCTGACCCGCTTCCTCCTGATGACCGTGTTCGCCGAGTTCGTCTACGTCCAGTCCACGGTCGGCCTGCCCCTGCACGTCACCGAAGTGGGCCTGACCGAACGCGACTTCGGCCTCCTCATCGGCCTCAACGGCCTGCTGGTCCTGGCCCTCGAACTCCCTATCACCGGCGCGGTCGCCCGCTTCCGTCCGGAGCGCGTCCTGGCCGTCGGCAACCTGATCGTCGCCGCGGGCCTCGCGCTGACGGGCCTCATGACGGACATGATCCTCCTGGCGGCGACGGTCCTGGTCTGGACGCTGGGCGAGATGATCACGAGCACCATCTCCCAGGCGTACCTGGGCAGCCTGGCCCCACCCCACATGGTCGGCCGCTACCAGGGTTTGCACGGCGTCGCGTACACGACGGGCACGGGAGCAGGCCCCCTGATCGGCGGCGCGGTCTACGCGCTCGGCCCCTGGGCGCTGTGGACCCTGATCGCCGCCGTGGGGCTGGTGTCGGCACAGCTGAGTCTGCCGGGGCGGCGGGGGAGGGCCAAGGGGTAGGCCGTGCGCCCTCGGTGCGGCGCTATCCTCCCGGTTTCTCCCCGTACGGCGGCAGCAGTCCCTGTTTCCGCGCCTGGGTGATCCAGCGGCCCGCTGTCGCCTCCGACTTCGCCCAGCGGGCGGCGATCGCCTTGCGCGGCGGAACACTGTGGTCCACCGCCCACCGGTAGACCTCGGCCACGGCGCGCGCGTGGGCCTCGTCGCCTCCGTACGGCCGGTCTCCCGCCTCCGGGGCCATCTTCTCGCCGAGTTGTCGCACACGCGCCTCCGCGGCGATCTTCAGCAGCCGGTCGTAGGGCAGGCGCCTGAGTGTCGTGGCCGTGAGGCGCACGGTGTGCGGCCGGTCGGTCCGGATGAAGACGCCGTTGGGGTCGGATGCACCTGCGTTGAACCCGATGACGAACTCATAGTCGTCATAGCCGGGGAGACCGGTCACCGTCACGCTGTGCGCACTTGTGGAGATCTTGGGGCGGGCCTCGGTGGCATCGTCCATGCCGGGAGCCATGTCCATGGATGATCGCACTTCTGTAATATTGGCGCTCATGTTGAGTGCGCGGGCGTCACATCGCATGCGTGCCGCGATGCAATTTGCATCCCCATCTTGACGCACCCGCGCGCCGTCACTCCCCACCTGAGGAAGACATGACCGCCTCTCACGCCCCGCACCCGGACGGCCCGACCCGTCACGAGATCCGGAATCCCGAGGAGCCCTCGACGCCGGTGAGCGCCCCGGACCGTCCGGTCTCGCTCGGAGCCCGTGCCGCCGCCGCCCCGCGTGCTGCCTTCCTCGCGGCGGGCGTCGTGCTCGGTGCGGCGGCTGTCGGTGCCACGTGGGCGGTTCTCGGCTCGGCCGGACCGGACGGAGCGGGTTCCTTCACGATCGAGGGGGCTTTCACCGTTCGTGACGAGGACATCTTGTCCGTCGGCGGCTCCTGTGTGACCTCCGAGGGCTACGACGACATCGGGGACGGGACCGAGGTGACCGTGTACGACGAGAAGGGCGCAGTCGTGGCCACCGGAGCACTGTCGCGCCCCAAGTACCGGGAGGGGGAGACGTCCTACGACACCGACGAGTGCTCGTACAAGGTCACCGTCCCGAAGGTGCCCGGCGGCCACCCCTTCTACCAGGTAGAGGTGTCACACCGCGGCAAGGTCAAGCTGAGCGAGGCCGAGGCCCGAGCAGGCGAACTCGACGCAAGCCTCGGCTGATCGGCCGGTCTTCCGGCCGGCCGCAGGCGTCGCCACGTCCCGACTCCAGGCCAATCGTCCCACCGAGAACAGGAGCACAGTGACCACCAGCGATACCCCCGACCAAGAGCAGGCAGCCGCCCCAGCTCCAGCCCCCGCCTCCGCCTCCGCCCCCGCCTCCGCCTCTGGTGAGCCGCCCGCTCCCCGGCGCACCGCTCGCGACCGGTGGCGCAAGCACGTGGCTCGCAAGGACACCCTCCTGATCGGGGCGGCCCTCGGCGGCTGCCTTGCCTGCCTGGTCCTGGTGCCGGTTGCCGTAAGTCGGTCCGGCGTCGCCGAGCAGCGAGGGCGGGCCATGGCCGAAGCCGCCGCGGCGCACAAGGCCGAGCTGAAGCAGGCGAAGAAGGCCGCCTACGACGAGGGTTTCGCGGCGGGGGACCCCGGAACGGTCGACCTTCCCGACTTCAGCGGCGACACCCTGCTCGTCGCGAAGGACGCGGCCGAAGCCCTGGGACACGACACGACGGACGAGTGGCCCAAGGGCGTCGGGAGCGTCGGGGACGGCTCGGCGGAAGTCTGTTCCCAGGAGGTCGACAAAGGCACCGGAACCGTGACCTTCTTCGCGGTTCCCTCCTATCTCAAGAACTGCCCCAAGGGCTTCTCGGCCGCCGCACGGATGCCGAAGATGCCCAAGCTGACCGGCGTCACGTACGACAAGGCCCAAGATGCCCTGCACGACGGCCTCGGGGTCGAAGCGCACTCGTTCGAGGCCGACATCAAGTCCGCGTACGAGGACGACGAAGTCACCTCCGACGACGTGGGCGGCTACGAGGGCGACTACACGGTGTGCTTCCAGTCCCCGGCCGCCGGCGCCGCTTCGAAGGGGCCGGACACCTCCGTCACCGTCTGGCTGACCAGCGAAGGCAAGTGCCCGAAGAAGAAGGGCGGTTACTTCGACCCGGCCAACGACCCCGACGCCCCCGAGCCGATCACCGACGGCACCTACATGGTGGGCGAGGACATCGACCCTGGCACCTACAAGACCGACGGCGGCGGGAATTGTTATTGGGAACGCCTGTCCGGCACGGGTGGTGATCTCGGTGACATCATCGCCAACGATCTGCCGTCGGGCAGCTCCTACGTGACCATCGCTCCCTCGGACAAGGCGTTCAGCAGCACGGGCTGCGGTACCTGGACCAAGACTGGTTGAGCGGCTCCCGGACCAGGGTCCGGGAGCCGCGCTCGTGGTCCGTCATGCCTCAGGCGTCGCCCGCGTCCCCGACCACGCCTCCCACAACGACGCATACGTTCCCGCCGCTCGGCGCAGTTCGTCGTGGGTGCCGCTCTCCACTATCCGGCCCTCGGCCATGACCACGATGCGGTCCGCCGCGGCGGCCTGGGTGAGGCGGTGGGCGACGACCAGAGCCGTGCGGCCGTCCACCGCGCGGTCGGCCGCCTGTTCCAGGAGGCGGGCCCCCGTGCTGCCCGCCTCGGCCGTCGCCTCGTCCAGTACGGCCACCGGGGGGTCGGCGAGGACGAGGCGGGCCAGGGCCAGTTGCTGGACCTGGGCGGGGGTGAGGCGGTGACCGCCCTCGCCGACCACCGTGGCCAGGCCGTCGGGCAGGGCGTCGGCCCACTCCGCCGCGTCCACCAGCGTCAGCGCCGCGCGCAGCTCCGCCTCGGTGGCCTCGGGGCGGGCAAGGCGCAGGTCGTCCGCCAGCGGGCCGGCGAAGACATGGGTCTCCTGGGTGACCAGGGCCACCGGCAGCTGTTCCGCTTCGCCGGGCCGTCCAGGAGCGGTCACGTGGACCGTGCCGGACGTGGGCTGGTGCACTCCCGCTATGAGTTTGGCCAGGGTCGTCTTGCCTGCGCCGCTCGGGCCGACCAGGGCGACCCGCTCTCCGGAGCGGAGCGTCAGGTCCACGTTCTTGAGGACCGGTTGGCCGGGCTCGTACGCGTGATGGACGGCGGTCACCGTCACGGCCCCGTCCGCGGTCACGTCTGATTCCGGGGTACGCCGCGGCGCCTCCGCGTCCGCCTTGTCCGTCACGCCGACCAGGCGGGCCAGCGCCGCCGTCGCCGACTGTGCGTCGTCCAGGAGCACCAGCGCCGAATTGACCGGGCCGAACAGGCTGTGGAAGTAGAGGGCTGCCGCCGTCGCCGTGCCGATCGACGCCGCGTCCGACCTGACCAGGAAGAAGCCGGTGATCAGGACCGCCGCCAGTCCCGTGTACTCGGCGACATGCAGGCGGTTGTAGAAGTCGAGCACGAGGCGGACGCCGCGCAGCTTCAGGTCGACCGCCGTCTGGGAGCGGCGGTTCACCAGCTCCGTGTGCCGGTCCGTGAGCCGGAAGGACCGCACGGTCGACGCCCCGGCGATGGTGTCGAGGAGCTGCTGCTGCTGGGCCCCGGTGGCGACCCGCTGGCGGGCGTAGAGCGGCACGGCGTGGCGGACGTACCAGCGGGCGGTGTGCGCCTGGATGGGCACCGCGAGGAGGGCGGCGAGCAGGAACCGCCAGTCCAGGGCGGCCAGCGCGACGAACGTGAGCACGATGGTCAGCAGCGAACGGGCCAGCTCGGGCAGCGCGGAGCGCACCGCGTCGCCCACCACCGACACGTCACGGGTCACGCGGGCCGTGAGATCGCCCGCACCCGCCCTCTCCACCTCTTCCAGCGGCAGCCGCAGCGCCTTCTCCACGAACAGCTCGCGCAGCCGCGCCAGGACCGTCTCGCCGAGCCGTGACACGAGCGAGAGGCCGAGCGCGGTGGTGCCGCCCTGGACGAGGGCCACCAGGATCAGCAGGACGACCGGGAGGTTGAGGTCCGAGGGCGGCTGCCGGTCCGCGACCAGGTCCACGATGCGGCCGAGGATCGGCTGGACCAGGAGGCCCACGCCGGTCGCGGCGACCAGCACCCCGAAGCCGACGGCGGCCAGCGTCCGGTGCGGGCGCACCAGTTCGCGTACGGCGGCACGCGTCCTGGCCGGGGTTGCGGTGGGCAGCAGGGCGCGGGTGTTCTCGGGGGTCTCTTCCACTGCCTCGCTCATCCCAGTACCGCCTGGCGGTAGGTCTCGTGACGACGTATCAGATCGGGGTGGGGTGCCGCATCGGTGACCTCGCCGTCGTGCAGCAGCACGACCCGGTCCGTCACGGCGAGCAGCGCGGGCCCCGTCGTCACCAGGACCGTCGTGCGGCCCTTGCGGATCTCCCGGATGCCCGCCGCGATGCTCGCCTCGGTCACCGTGTCGACCGCGGTCGTCGGATCGTGCACCACGAGCACCGGCCGGTCGGCGGCCAACGCGCGGGCCAGGGCGACCCGTTGGCGCTGCCCGCCCGACAGCGAACGCCCGCGCTCGCTGACCGCCGTGTCCGCGCCGTCCGGCAGGGTCTCCACGACCTGCGTCACACCGGCCGCGGCCATCGCCGGCTCCGGATCGGCGGCGGCCGGCGCGGCGGCCGTGACGTTCTCGCGCACGGTGCCCTCGAAGAGGTCCGCGTCGTGCGCGGCCACCAGCATCGCCGCGCGCAGCTCATCGGGGTCGAGGTCCCGCAGCGGTACGCCGTCCAGTTCCACCGAGCCGCTCTCCGGGTCCGTCTGGAGTGCCAGGCAGCGCAGCAGGTCGGCGGCGTGCGCGGGGTCGGTCGCGACGACGCCGAGCAGCTCGCCGGGAGCGACGTCGAGGTCGATCCCGCGCAGCCCGCCGACGCTGACCCCGCTGAGCCGCACGGCGCCCCGCACCGGCTGCGGCAGGTTCCCGGACCCGGCGGGGACGGTGTGCGGCGCGGCGAGCACCTCCGCGATCCGGGCGGCCGATGCCCGGCCCTGGGCGAGCCGCGCGTTGACCCAGGCGAGCGCGTGCAGCGGCCCGATCAGGAAGAGCGCGAGCCCGACCGCCGACACCAGCTCGCCCAGGCTGATGCTGCCCTCGGCGGCCAGCCTGCCGCCGACCAGGGCGACCGCGGCGATCAGACAGCCGGTCAGGGTGAGCACCATGCCGTTCTGGAACGCCTGCGCCCGCGCCGCCCGCAGGGTGGCCCGCAGCGAGTCGCGGCTCGTGGTGCGGTAGCGGTCGATGGCCGCCGACTCGCCGCCGATGCCCTTGAGGACGCGCAGCCCGGACACCAGGTCGGCGGCGACGGCCGATGCGTGCGCGGCCCGCTCCTGCTCGGACCCGCTCCGGCTCTCCAGCGGCTTGCTCAGGAGATGCCCGAGCCAGAGCAGCACCGGCGTGCCGAGCAGCACCAGGAGACCCAGCGTCACCGACGTACGAAGAAGAACGACGGCACAGGTGAGCAGGCCGACCAGGGCCGAAGTCCCGATCATCAGGGCCATGTTCACCGCGCCGACCCGCTTGGCGTCCTCGGTCGCCGTGTTGGTGAGCGCGCCCGGCAGCCGGCCGTGCTCGGCGCCGCCGCCGGGATGCAGGACACGGCGTACGAGGATGCCGCGCAGGGTGTGTTCGGCGCGGGCGGCGGCGCGCTCGCCGGACCAGGCGCCGAAGCGGAAGCTCAGCGCAAGGCCGACGTACACGACGGCGAGGACGCCCAGCCAGGCGAGCAGGGCGCCGGAGTCGGAGCCGGTGACGGCCCGGTCGATGACGACACCGATCAGGACCGGCACGAGGGCCTCGCCGATCTGGTGCCAGGAGCCGAGGAGCGCGCCGAGCGCGACGTCCTTCCGCTCCCTCCGGACCGTGTCGAGCAGCACGTCTCGCCCGGACACAGGAACATCCCGCCCCGACGGTATTGAAGGACTCACCCGCGCCCCTCCGGGATCGGTCGACAAAAACTTAGGTGAGGCTACTCTAAGTTCCCATAAAGGCCCAGGTAGCACCCGTGCCCCGTGCCGCGGACGCCCGCGATAGCGTCACGGCCGTGACGATCAACTCTCCCGGGAACACCGCATCCGCCGACGGCGCCGAGGCGGCCGCAGGCCAGGGCCGCACCTCCCGGCGCATCGCCGACCTGATCACGTACCTTCTGCCGCCCCTCGCCTTCCTGGTGCCGGTGGTCCTGGTGCGGGCCGGGCTGATCGACGACGGGTACCTCTTCCTCAACCTGGGGTCGTTCGCGGTCAGCGGCCTGGTGGCGGCCTATGCCCACATGGGCTGGCACGCCCGCGTGGACGAGGACGGCCTGCTGACCGCCCGCACCCTGACCGGGCGGCACACCGTCGACCTCGCCCGGCTGACGAAGGTCGGCCGCCTTGAGGTGCCGGGGCAGACGCGGACCGACGATCGGCTGATCCTCACGGACGCGCACGGAGTGCGGCTCGTCGTCAACAATCTCCGGGGCGGCGACGACCCCGTCGACGCGACGGTGCGCAGGGCGCTCATGCGCGGGCCCTCGGGTGCGGGCGTGGTGATATCGGACCGCGCCGCCGAACGCCTCGACCTGCGGACCGAGGTGACCCGCCCGCACGGCCGGCTGCGGTCCGGGCGCAGGATCCGCGAGGGTCTCATCGGGTTCGTGCCGCTGCTGTCCGTCCTCGCCCTCGCGCCGCTGACCTTCGGCCTGCTGATCCTGGCCTGGCTCCTCTCGGGCGCCACCTGAGAGGGCCGGGGCCGCGGGTGGCCCGTGCATGGCGCGAAAACAACCTTGACCGCGTCTCGCCAAAGTCTATGGTCTGGACTAATCGGCAGCCGCGGCCATCTGGTCACAGCAGCCCGACTCCCCTCTCTCAACTCCAGCCAGCACACGGGCACTTCACGCCGCACACCCCCACGAAGCAACGCCGTGAAGGAGTACGCATGGACAGGAAGCGGAAGATAGCCGCCACGATCGGCGCCGGCCTCGCGCCGGTCCTCGCCCTCACCCTGCCGACCGGTTCGGCCAGCGCGCACGGTTACGTCAACGCCCCCGCGAGCCGGCAGGCGCAGTGCGCCGCGGGCACGGTCGCGTGCGGCGAGATCAAGTACGAACCCCAGAGCGTCGAGGGACCCAAGGGCCTGCGCAGCTGCAGCGGCGGCAACGCGAGGTTCGCGGAGCTCGACGACGACAGCAAGGGCTGGAAGGTCAGCGACGTCAGCAGGACGCAGACCTTCACCTGGACGTTCACCGCCCGGCACCGCACCGCGAACTACGAGTACTTCGTCGACGGGACGAAGGTCGCCACGATCGACGGCGGCAACCAGCAGCCGCCGGCCACCGTCACGCACCAGGTCAACCTCGGCAGCGCCACCGGCCGCCACAAGGTCCTCGCCGTATGGAACATCGGCGACACGTCGAACGCCTTCTACGCGTGCATCGACGTGAACATCCGCTGAGGCCGGGCCGGACCTTTTCCCGTCATGGCCCTATGAACCGCAACCCCCCGTCGCTACCCTCCGCCGCATGATTTCCACGGTGGTGTGGGGTACCGGAAACGTCGGCCGCGCGGCCATCCGCGCCGTCGACGCCCACCCGGCGCTGAAGCTCACGGCCGTCCTCGTCCATGACCCCGGCAAGGTCGGCCGTGACGCGGGTGAACTGGCCGACCTCGGAGCCGAGTTGGGGCTCCCGGCCACGGACGACATCGACACCGTACTCGCGACGGGGCCCCGCGCCGTCGTCTACGCGGCATCGGGCGACATCCGCCCCGACGAGGCGCTCGCCGACGTCTGCCGGGCGATCCGGGCCGGCGCGGTGGTCGTCACGCCCGCGCTCTACGCCCTCTACGACCAGCGCGGCGCACCGCCGGAACTGCGGGACCCGGTCCTCGCGGCCGTCGCGGACGGCGGCGGCTCCCTCTTCGTCTCCGGCGTCGACCCCGGCTGGGCCAACGACGTGCTGCCGCTGCTGGTCAGCGGCCTCGGCAGCCGCGTCGACACGGTCCGCTGCCAGGAGATCTTCGACTACTCCACCTACGACCAGCCCGAGTCGGTCCGCTACCTGGTCGGCATGGGGCAGCCCATGGACTACGAGCCGCCGATGCTCGCGCCCACCGTCCCGACGATGGTGTGGGGCGGTCAGATACGGCTGATGGCACGGGCCCTCGGCGCCGAACTCGACGAGATCCGCGAGTCGTTGGAGCGCCGCGCGCTCGACACCACGGTACGGACGCGGACCATGGGCGAGTTCGCGGCCGGCACCCAGGGCGCGGTGCGGTTCGAGGTGCAGGGCATCGTCGGCGGCGTACCGCGCATCGTCGTCGAGCACATCACCCGCATCCATCCGTCCTGCGCCCCGGACTGGCCCGAGCCGCCGGACGGCGCGGGCGCCCACCGGGTGATCATCGAGGGACGGCCCCGGATCGAGGTCACCGTCGAGGCCGCCGACGAGGGCGAGAACCGGTCGGCGGGCGGCAACGCCACCGCGGTCGGCCGACTGGTGAACGCCGTCGACTGGCTCGTCGCCGCGGAACCCGGTCTGTACGACGCGCTCGACGTCCCCCTGCGCGCCGTGCCGGGAAAGCTCGGCGCGGGCGATCCCGAGAGGAACCGGCCATGAACATCGACATCCCCGAGGGGCAGGAGCCGATCGGGTACGTGTGGGGCGAGCTGGTCCCCGGCATCGGGCCCGCCGCCGCGAACTTCTCGCTGGCCGTCTATGAGCACACGACACTGGGACTGCGGGAGTTCGAGGCCGCGCGGCTGCGCGTCGCGCAGATCAACGGCTGCCTGTTCTGCCTCGACTGGCGCACGGAACGGGACGGCGCGAAGGTCGAGGACGAGTTCGCCGACGCGGTGCTCCGGTGGCGCACCACCGACGCCTTCGACGACCGCACGCGCCTCGCGGCCGAGTACGCCGAGCGGTACGCCCTGGACCACCACGGGATCGACGACGAGTTCTGGACACGGATGACCGCCCACTACAGCCAGCGCGAGATCGTGGAACTGAGCATGAGCATCGGCTCCTGGCTGGCGTTCGGCCGGCTCAACCACGTCCTCGGGCTCGACGCGGTGTGCGTGCTGCCGGGCCACTGAGGCCCGGTCCCTGCGCTCAGGGGCGGTCCGCGAGGAGCTGCTTCCTGCACAGGTCCACGTCGAAGTCCGCCTTCGGGTACCGCGGGTCAAGCGCGTTCAGATGCTCCAGGAGCAGTCGGCTGATCGCCCAGTTCCGGTACCACTTGCGGTCCGCGGGGACGACGTACCAAGGGGCGTACGTCGTGGAGCAGCGCTCCAGGGCGATCTCGTACGCCTCCTGATAGGCGGGCCACAGTTCGCGCTCGGCGATGTCCCCCGGACTGAACTTCCAGTGTTTGTCGGGGTTGTCGAGCCGTTCGAGCAGGCGGCGGCGCTGCTGTTCGTACGAGATGTGCAGGAAGCACTTGACTACGGTGACGCCGTCGTCCTCCAGGGAGCGCTCGAAGCGGTTGATCTGGCCGTAGCGGCGGCCGAGTCGACTGCGCGGGACCAGGCCGCGCACGCGGGCGATGAGGACGTCCTCGTAGTGCGAACGGTCGAAGATGCCGATCTCGCCGGGGCGGGGGAGTTCCTTCATGACGCGCCACAGGAAGGGATGCTCCAGCTCCTCGGCGGTGGGCGTCTTGAAGGCCTTGATCCGGCAGCCGGAGGGGTTGAACAGGCCGATGACGTGCTTGACGGTGCCGCCCTTGCCGCTGGTGTCCATGCCCTGGAGCACGAGCAGGACCCGGCGGCGGTCGGCGGCGGTGCTCGCCGCGTAGAGCCGCTCCTGGAGTCCGGCGAGACGGTCACCCATCTGGGCGGTGGCCAGGACTCCGGCGGCCTTGTCAGCGGGGCCCGCGGGTGTCGCGGACGCGTCGTACGAGGAGAGGTCCACGCGCTCGCCCTCGGGGACGCGCAGCAGGTCACGGAGCTTCTTCTTGGTGCCCTTCTTCGTGGTGCCCGTCTCGTCGGTGCCCTTCGCGGACTTCGCCACGGGGTCGCCCCTTCCGGTGGTGTGTCCCTCGATCGTGCGATGCGAGGGGCAGGGCCCGCCACTCGGTCCGAGCCCTGCTGCCGGTCCGCCCCGCAGAAGCTTGTAAAGAAACCTTTCTAAAGATACCTTTACATCATGGCCAAGACCCCTGATTCCCCCGAGTCTCCCGAGCCGTCGCCCCGCAGCATCCGCCTCACCGATCCACGGGCCCTGCGGGCGTACGCGCATCCGACCCGGATGGCGCTGGTCGGCTTCCTCCGCAGGAGCGGGCCCTTCACCGCCACCCGCGCCGCCGAGCTGACCGGCGAGTCCGTCGCCAGCTGCTCGTACCACCTGCGGATACTCGCCAAGTACGGCCTCGTCGAGGAGGCGCCCGGCGGCCGCGGCCGGGAGAAGCCGTGGCGGGCGACGGCCCAGTTCACGGACTGGCCCGCGTACAGCGAGGACGCGTCGGTGGCCCAGGCGTCCGACGCACTGAACACGGCGGTCGCCGAGCGGTACTTCGAGCGGGTCGCGCGGGCCATGGAGCGGCGGCATCTGCTGCCGCGCGCCTGGCAGGAGGCCGAGCAGTTCGGCGACACGTTCCTGTACGTCACGCCCGAGGAGCTGGCCGGCATCGGCGAGCGGATCGACGAGGTGCTGCGGCCCTACGAGGAGCGCGGGGCCGACCCGTCCCTGCGGCCCGAGGGCGCCCGGCCCGTCAGCGTCTTCAGGATCGCCTTCCGGGACGTGGATCACCCGGACGACGCGGAGCAGCACGGCGACTCGGGGGCCGGTCAGGACTCGGGGTCCGGGCAATGAGCGCCGTCGGCCGCCGCCTCTCCGGCCGCATACCCGAACTCCTGCGGGAGCGGAGCTTCCGGCGCTACTGGACCGGGCAGACCGTCTCCCTCGTCGGCGACGAGATCACACTGATCGCCATCCCGCTCGCCGCCGTCTTCGTCCTCGGCGCGGATGCCGCCGAGATGGGCTGGCTGAAGGCGGCCGCCCTGCTGCCCGCCCTCCTCTTCAGTCTGCCGCTGGGTGCCTGGGCCGACCGGCAGAGCCGGCGGCGGCACGCGATGATCGCCGCGGACCTCGCCCGTGCGGCGCTGCTGCTGACCCTCCCCTTCGCGTATCTGCTCGACGTCCTCACCCTCGGGCAGCTCTACGTGACGGCGTTCGCCCTCGGCGCGCTGACCGTCGTCTTCGACGCCTGCAACGCCACGCTCTTCGTCACGCTGGTGCCGCCCGATCGGTATGTGCCGGCCAACTCGCTGGTCAGCGGCAGCCGTTCGATGGCCTGGCTGGCGGGACCCGGCATCGGCGGTCTCCTCGTGCAGTCCCTCACCGCGCCCTTCGCGCTGGTCGCCGACGCGCTGACGTATCTCTGCTCCGCCCGCTGCCTGTCCCGCATCAAACCCGTCGAGCCCGTGCCCGCGCCGGTCGGCAAGGGGCACTTCACGGCGGGGCTGCGGTGGGTCGTCAGACAGCCCACGATGCGGGCGCTGTTCGCGTGGTCGGGGACGATCCAGTTCTTCAACTTCATGTTCCACACGCTCTTCGTGCTGTACGCGACGACTGAACTCGGCCTGAGCGCGGGCCTGTTGGGCGCGGTCATCGGCGCCGGGGCCGTCGGCGGGCTGATCGGGGCGGCGTGCAGCAACGCGGTCGTGCGCCGCTTCGGGGTCGGCCCCTCGATCGTCGTCGGCTCACTCGTCTTCACCATGCCCCTGCTGCTCGTGCCGCTCGCCGCCGGGCCGTTCCCGCTGGTCGTCGCCACGCTCTTCGTCGCCGAATTCCTCTGCTGCGCCGGGGTGATGGTCATCGACATCGCGTCCGCCTCGCTCCAGATGGCGCTGGTCCCGCAGGCCATCCGGTCACGCGTGATGGGCGCCTTCCGCACCCTCAACCACGGCTTCCGGCCGCTGGGCGCGCTGCTCGGAGGTGCCCTCGGCACAGCGCTCGGCGTCCGCCCCACCCTCTGGATCGGCACGGCCGGCGCGGTGCTCGCGGTGCTGTGGCTGCTGCCCTCGCCGGTGCCGCGTACGCGAGAGCTGCCGGAGCCCGCGGCGGAAGATCCCGAGCCCGTGCGGGCAGACGATCCCGTGCAGGCGGGAGATCCCGTGCAGGCACGCGATTCCGTGCCCGTGCGCGCAGGTGACGGAAAATCAGGTGCGGACGCTGACCAGCCTCTACGATGAACTTCGCCGACCGACGGGGGAGAGGAACGGGGACGTGCAGGTCAAGGTCACGTTCGGCGAAGGCGCCACCGACGCGGACGCGGACGGCACCGAGTCCGCGGCGTCGCTCTACCGCTGGCTCATGGCGGAGCCCGAACTCCGAGGCAGTGCAAGCCTTTCCACCGGCGCGGAGCGATCGGCGCCTGGCCACATGGGCGACGGCCTGGAACTCGTGAACGTCGTCCTCGCCAACAGCATCGCCCTGGGCAGCCTGATCACCGCCGTCGCCGCCTGGCGCGGCTCGCGTCCCCGCCCGCCGCAGGTGCGGCTCGAACGGGACGGTGTCGTGGTCACGCTGCGGGACGACTCGCCGGAACAGGTCGAGCGGATCCTGCGGATGTGGAACGCGACGGGCGAGAGCTCGCCCGTCCCGGCGGACGGGGACAGCGAGTAGCCGTGGCCATGCTGTCGGACCCGGCCCGCTCCGAAGCCGTCCTGATCGGCGTCCACGAGTACGCCACCCTGGAGAACCTGCCCGCCGTCGCGCAGAACCTGCACGGGCTGCGCGACACCCTGACCGACCCCGGCGTGTGGGGACTCCCCGCCGCCGCGTGCACGGTGATCTCGCAGCCGAGCAGCGTCGGCGAGGTCCTCGACACCGTGCGGGAGCGGGCCCGCCGCGCCGAGGACACCCTGCTCGTCTACTACGCAGGGCACGGCCTGACCGACCCGCACACCGACGAGCTGTATCTGGCCATGCCGGAATCGGACCGGGAGCGCGAGTACACGTCGCTCCGGTACGAGTACCTGCGCCGGGCCGTGCTCGACCAACAGGCCCGCGCCCAGCGCACGGTGGTGATCCTCGACTGCTGCTACAGCGGCCGAGCCCTGCTCGGCAAGATGAGCGCGAGCACGCACATCGCGGACCAGGCCGTCGTCGCGGGCACCTGTCTGCTGACCGCTTCGGCGGAGACCCGGCCCGCGCTGTCCCCGCCCGGCGAGCGGTACACCGCGTTCACCGGCGAGCTGATCACCACGCTCGCCGATGGCGTGCCCGACCAGCCCGACCCGCTCGACATGGACACCCTCTACCGGCATGTGCACCGGACGCTGGCCGGCAAGTCACGGCCCCTTCCGCAGCAGCGCAACCGCAACCTCGGCGGCTTCATCGCCATCGCCCGCAATCGCGCGGCGACGCCGGAACCGCCGCCGCCCCTCGCCGGGCTCGGCGAGGCCGAGAAGCGCCTCGCGCAGATCGAGCAGCGGGCGGAGGAACTGCGCCTGGAGAACGAACGGTTGAGGCTCGAGGCCGAACGCCGGGCCCGCGAGACGGTGGAGACGGCGCAGCGCCTCGCGAGTGCCGTGACCGCCACCGCCGATCCGAACTTCAAGCCGTTCTGGTTCGCCGTCCCGGTGCCGCGCCCGCTCTACGGCGAAGACGGCTCCCTCCAGCCGGTGGCGGAACTGCTGCCGGGCACCTGGTACCTGGCGTTGGAGCTGCGGGGCAAGGGCCTGGTCGCCCGCAGCGACGACGGCGAGAAGCGGGGCCTCATCCTCGACCTCAGCGGGATCCAGCGGGGCGACGACGAGGGGGACATCGGATTCTTCGTGGCGCCCGGACCTTCGGCGCCCGGATCTTCGGCGCCCGGATCTTCGGCGACAGCGCCCTCGGCGGCCGCGAAGAAGCGGACCGAGGAGACCGTCCGCATGGCCGAACGCCTCGCCGACGCCGTGGGCGCCGACCCCGACCCCGGCTTCCTGATGTTCTGGTTCGCGGTCCCGGTGCGCCGCCCGCTGATGAGCGACAGCGGGGTCCTGGAGGAGGTCGGCGAACTGGTGCCGGGCACCTGGTACTTGGCCGTCGAGCGACGGGGTGAGGGCCTGCTGGCGCAGACGGACGAGGGGCTCAGGGGCATCCTGCTCGACACGTCCGGCATACAGCGGGGCTGATCGCCACGCGCCTCAACCCGCCGTCAGGACCGGCACGTTGGGGGCGAACGCCGAGACGGCGGCCCGCAGGCGGTCCACGTCGAGGTGCCAGAGGCTGACCGCCCGGCTCGCGAGGAACAGCTCGTGGTCGACGTGCGGGGCGAGTACGGCGGTCTTCTCCGGCAGGAGTGCCGAGTTGGGGCCCGGCAGCGGTGGTGCACCCGGCCGGCGCCCGACACCGACGTACCGCAGAGTCTGCCCCGCCGTCTCCTGGTGCCACTCCACGACCGACGTGATGTCCTCCCACGGCACGGCGGCGGTCTGGCTCCGGTGGCGGGCCGGGGCGCCGCCCAGGAGGACGCCCGTCGCGTCCACACGCAACGCGGTCAGGCGCTTCCATCCGGCGCCGCCGAGGAGTTGGAAGGGGCTGCGGGTGAAATGCGCCTCGTACACGGCGGGGTGGGGATCGGTCATGGGGCGAGGCTATCGAGTCGCTGATCGACTGCGCGAACCATTGACATCCGCCCCCGGCGCGGTGAAGCTCCATGACGCCCGTGGTAACGCTAACACGGGGCTTGTTCGGGGTTTGTACGGGGCTGACACACGCCTGAGGGAGCCACCCATGTCAGGTAGTCGTCACAGCGCTGCACCGGCGGCCGGAGCCCGCGTCGACCGGCGCACCCTCCTCGCCGCGGGCGCGGCCGCGGCCGCCGTCGGCGCGCTCGGCACCGCCTGCGCGACCGCCGAGGGCAAGCCCGCGGGGAAGGTCGCCGTGCACGGGGACAGCGCCGCCTGGGAGAAGCCGATGGCCGCCGCGGGGCGGGCCATGAAGTCGGTCGCGGGGATCGAGCTGATCCCCGAGGTCATCGCCTCGCTGGAATCCTTCGAGCAGGTCGTCCGCTCCTCGCTGCGGACCAGCAAGACGCCCGACATGCTCAAGTACTGGTCCGGGTACCGGCTGCAGGACCTCGCCCGCACCGGCGGCGTCGTCGACCTGACCGAGGAGTGGGACCGCGCGGTCGGCAGAGGCTGGGTCGAGCCGTCCCTGCGGGCCGCGTTCAGCTACCGGGACCGGGTCTACGCCCTGCCGATGAACCTCGCGTACTGGGTGTTCTTCTACAACCCCGAAGTCTTCGCGCACCACGACCTGAGGCCGCCCGCGACCTGGGACGACTTCCTCGCCGCCTGCGCCCGCCTGAAGAAGAACGGCATCACGCCGCTGCACGGCACCGCCGACGGACGCTGGCCCTCCTTCATCTGGTTCCAGGAGGTGCTGAGCCGTCAGGACCCGCGTTTCTACCAGGACTTGATGAACGGCCGCGAGCGCTACACCGACCCGCGCGCCGAGCGGGCCCTGCGCACCATCGTCGCGTTCTTCGACAAGGACTGGTTCACGCCCATGGACCTGAACCACGTCGACGCGGCGGCCCAGGTCGTCCAGGGCAAGGTCGGCATGGTGCCCTGCGGCACCTGGCTCGGCTCGACGCTCGTGGGCGCGGGCGGCAAGCCCGGCAAGAACGTCGACGCGTTCGTGCTGCCGATGGCGGCGCCGCGCGCCCGGCCCAGCGTCATCTTCGAGTCGAGCGCGTTCGTCGCCACGGTCAAGGGCCCCGACCGCGAAGAGGCCCGGAAGGCGGCCGGCGCCTGGCTGCACCCCGGGGTCATGAAGGCGTTCTCGCACGCCCTCCAGGACGGCTGCCCCAACCCGCAGGTCGCGCCCGCCAACCCCATCACCGAAGGCCTCGCCCGCACGGTGCGCGGCGACCGGCTCTGGCTGCTCAACCGGTTCTGGGAACAGGGGCCTCCGGAACTGGTCGAGGCGACCGTCGACGACCTGGCCGGCTTCCTCCTCGACCCGTCCTCGTACCGCACGGTGCTGCGGACCATGCAGAGCCGCGCCGACGAGGCGTGGAAGGTGTGGCGGGAGGCGGAGGAGACATGACCGGGACCGTGACCACCACGACGGCCAAGGCCACGGGGAAGCACGCACGGACCCGCCGCGGACTGCCCACCCGCACTCCCCACCAGGCCGCCGCCGGACGCGGCAGGTACGGCGGGCCGGTCGCCGCCGTGCCCTGGGCGCTGCCCGCCCTCGTGCTCGTCGGCGTACTCCTCGTCTATCCGTTCTTCCGCAGCGTCTACGGCAGCTTCTTCGAGGACAACGGCTTCACCAGCAGCTTCACCGGCCTCGACAACTACGCGCGGCTCGCCGACGACCCGATCTTCGGGCGCTCCGTCCTCAACACCGTGCTGTGGGTCGCGGGGACGCTGCTGCTGCCCGTCCTCGCTGGACTCGCCATCGCCGTCGCCACCCACCGGATGCGGTTCGGCGGCCTCGCGCAGCTCGTGATCGTCCTTCCGTACGCCATTTCGGGCGCCGCCACCGCCGTCCTCTGGTACTTCATGCTGAGCAGCCAGGGCGCCGTCAACCAGGTGCTGCGCGGGATCGGCCTCGACTCCTGGGCGCAGAGCTGGCTCCTGGAATGGCCGCAGAACACCTTCGCGATGATCGTGGCGAGCACCTGGCAGGCCACCGGGCTCAACGTCGTGCTCTTCGCCATCGGACTGCGCGCCATCCCCAAGGACACCGTCGAAGCAGCCCAGTTGGACGGTGCCACCGGACTGCGGATGTTCTGGTTCGTCACGCTGCCGCAGCTGCGGGCCGTGACCGTCGTCGTGGTCGGCATGGCCATCGTGAACAGCCTCAAGGCCTTCGACATGATCTGGATCCTCACCAAGGGCGGCCCCTCCCGCACCTCCGAGACCCTCGCCCTGAGCATGTACCGGGAGACCTTCCGGCTCTTCCACGTGGGCTACGGCTCCGCGATCGCGCTGGTCCTCTCGGTGATCGTCGTCGCCTCGTCCTGGATGTATCTGCGCCGCCAGATGCCCGAGTCCGCAGGCCGGACCTGACCGCCCGCACCCGAGGAGGAGACCCCCATGGGACGCACGGTGCGCAATCTCTTCGTCGTCGGCTGTGTGGCGCTCTGGCTGATCCCGATGTATCTGCTGATCGTCAACGCGCTGACCCCGGCCGCCGAGTACGCGGGCAGGCCCGAGTGGACCCCACAGGGCTTCGACCTCGTCGACAACGTCAGGACCGCCTGGAGCGACGCGGGCATCGGCGACAGCTTCCAGGCCTCCCTCCTGTACGCCGTCGTCTCCGGGGCGGTGGCGGTGCTCGTCGCGGCCATGGCGGCGTTCGCCGTGGTCGTCCTGCCGATCCCCAGGCCCGCCTTCTGGTTCTGGCTGATCTACTCCGGCACGCTCTTCCCGCTCCAGATGTTCCTCGCGCCGCTCTTCGGCCTGTACGCGGACGCCGATCTGTACGACACGAGGCTCGGCCTGATGCTGGTGTACGCCGCCTGGGCCGTGCCGTTCGCGTTCTTCCTGATCCGCAATCAGCTGACCACCATGCCGCCGGAGGTGACCGAGGCCGCGCTCATCGACGGGGCGTCCATGCGGCGGATCTTCTGGCGCATCCACGTACCGCTGATGAGGGCGGGGCTCGGCGCCGCGTTCATCTTCCAGTTCACCGCCGTCTGGAACGACCTGCTCCTCGGCATCACCCTCAGCCGCAGCGCCGAGGTCCAGCCGGTGATGGCGTCGCTGAAGACCCTCTACGACGCCTACAGCTCGGCGGGGCCGCCCGTCATCCTGGCCGGCGCGCTGGTCGTGTCGCTGCCCACGCTCCTCGTCTTCCTGGTGTTCCGCGGCCTGTTCCTGCGCGGCGTCACCGCATCAGCCCGCTGACCCCGACCACCCCTCCGGGAGAGATCCGCATGACGACACGGGCCCTCGTCCGCACCACCGACTGGGACAACGACCGGATACGGGACAGCCTCCGCGCCAGTGTGGTCGGCGCCGAGGGCCCACTGGACGGGGGAGTGTTCCGCCTCACCGGAGAACCGCTCATGCGGCACGCGCAGGACGGCACCCTCCTCCAGTCACTTCGCGTCGAGCCCGTCAACGGGGCGGTGATCCCGGCTGAGTTGACGGTCCGTACGGAAGCCGGTGCCGCGCTCCGCGTGGAGCGGGTCGCCGGGCCCGGCCGTTCGGTACGGCTCCTGGTGCCCGCCGTCGACACGCCCACCCGCGTCACCGTCGGCACGCCGCGGGGCCCGGACGGCATCGAGGTGACCCTCGACCCGCAACGGCAGTGGACCATCCACCTCGTCCACCACTCCCACCTCGACATCGGCTACACCGACCCGCAGGGACACGTCCTCGCCGAACACCTCTCCTTCCTCGACTCCTGTCTGGAGCTCACCGAAGCCACCGACGACTGGCCGGCCGAGTCCCGATTCCGCTGGTGCGTCGAGTCGTTGTGGTCCTTCCGGCAGTGGGCCGACGCCCGCCCCGCCGAGCAGGTGGCGGAGTTCGTACGCCGGGTCCGCGAGGGACGCATCGAGCTGACCGCGATGCCGTTCAACCTGCACACCGAGACCTGCTCCACGGACGAACTGCACGAACTCCTGCGCCTCGCCCACGACATCCGCGACGAGCACGGCGTCGACTTCACCTCCGCCATGCAGACCGACGTGCCCGGCGCGGTCGTCGGACTCGTCGACGCGCTGGCCTCCGCCGGGGTCAAGTACCTGTCCGTGGCGCACAATTGGGCCGGACGCTCGGTGCCCCACCTGGTCGGCGGCGAGAAGCTGCCCCGGCTCTTCCGGTGGCGCGCCCCCAGCGGCAGCAGTGTCCTCGTCTGGGTCACCGACACCCCGCACGGCCTCGCCTACATGGAAGGCCCGCTGCTCGGCTTCGACACGGACTACGCGGACGTCGACGACCTGCTGCCCGCCTATCTGACCTCCCTCGCCGGCCACCCGTACCCCTACCGGGGCGGCATCTTCGGCTGGGCCATGGACCAGGCCGAGATCAAGCGCGAGCCCTACCCCTGGGACATCCTCCACCTGCGCGTCCAGGGCAAGTTCGGCGACAACGCGCCGCCCCGCCGGATCATCGCCGACACCGTACGCCGCTGGAACGAGACCTGGGCCCACCCCCGGCTCCGGCTCTCCCGCAACGAGGACTTCTTCGCCGATGCGGAGGCCAGGCTCGGCGACGCGATCCAGACCTTCGAGGGCGACTGGACCGACTGGTGGGTCGACGGGGTGGGGTCGGGGGCCCGCCCCTTGTCCCTCGCCCGCACCGCACAGTCCGTGGTCGCCGACGCCCAGACCATCGGCACGTTCGCGGGAATCCTCGGCGCCACGGGGGCCGAGGAGGACAGCGCGGACGCCGCCGGGGTCTATGAGGCGGTGTCGCTCTTCGACGAGCACACCTGGGGCGCCGGCGACCCCTGGACCCACGGCGACGAGGGCGGGCACAGCGGCGAGCAGCAGTGGCACTGGAAGTACGGGCAGGCGCTGCGCGCGTACGACGACGGGAACGCGCTCATCGGCCGGGCGGGCGCCCGGCTCGGGCAGCGGCTCCCGGTGACGCCGGGCGCGGCGGCGACGTACCACGTCGTCAACACCTGCTCCTGGCCGCGCACCGACGTCGTACGGATCTTCCTGCCGGAGAGCAGTGTGCCGCTGGAGCGCTCCGTGAGCGTCCACGACGCCCGCGACGGGCGTCAACTGGTGTGCGAGGAACGGCCGCAGAGCAACGAGGACCACCGCGACGCCGGGCGCTTCCTCCTCGTCCGTGTCGACGAGGTGCCGCCCGTGGGGACGGTGCGCCTGGACGTCGTCGCCGAGCGGGACGGAGCCGCCACGGACGCGGAGGCCTCGACGGTGAAGGCCGCCACCGGCTGGAACCCGACCGGCGGCACCGAACGCGAGGACCCCGCCGAGAGCGCGGCCGAGGCGCTCGCGCACCCCGACCCGACGCTCCTGGAGAACGAACACCTGGCTGTCCGCGTCGACTTGGCACACGCCTGCGTCGCGTCGGTCCTCGACAAGAGGTCCGGCCGCGAACTCGTCGGCGAGAACGCCGTGATCGGCTTCAACGGCTACCTCCACGACAGCTACACCACCGCCGGAGCCTTCAACCACAACTCCAGCCGTACGACGGCCTCGGAGCGCCTCGAACACCTCGGCGCGCGTGCCGTGGCGCCGCCCGCCGCGCTCATCGCCCGCCGGTCCACCGCGACGGCGGAGTCGATCACCTACGAGACCCGGCCCGCCGGAGCCGAACGGCTGCGCGTGACACTCACGCTGCCGCACGGCGTGCCCCGCCTCGACATCGAGAACAGGCTCGACAAGGGGGCGACCCTCGCGAAGGAGAGCGCCTACTTCGCGTTCCCCTTCGCCTTCGACGCGCCGCGCGTCCGGATGGAGGCCTCCGGTGGCCTCACCGGCAACTCCCTTCCCGTGGTGCCGGGTTCGGCCCTGCACATGCGGGCCGTACGCCGCTGGGTGACCCTCGCGGACGACGGCCTCGCGGTGGCCTGGTCCACGCAGGACGCGCCGCTCGTGCAGTTCGGCAACATCGCCCTGCCCTACGCGCCGTTCCCGAAGACGATGGCGCACGACGAGCCCGCCACCGTCTACTCCTGGATCCACAACAACCTCTGGGACACCAACTTCCCGAGCGAGCAGGGCTTCGAGTTCACCTACCGCTACAGCCTGGCCTGCGGTCCCACCGCCGAAGGGCTCGGGCCGCGCACGGCGGCGGCCTGGAGCAGGCCGCTGCGTGCCGTGCGGGCCAGGGGCGGGGCGGGCGGCGGACAGGCGTCGCTCGCCTTCGCCGACCTCGGCGACCCGCGCGTCCGCCTCGTCGGCGCGACCACGCCACGCCCCGGCGAAGTCCTGCTGCGCCTCCAGTCCTTCGCCGAGGATCCGCTCGACTGCCCCGTACGCGTCCACTTCCCGGTCGCCGCGGCCCACGTCGCGGACTATCGGGGCGCGGCGGGCAGCCAACTGCCGCTCTCCGACGGCGAAGTGACCATCGGCATCCCCGCGCTCGGTACGACCGCGCTGCTCCTCGTCCGCCCCTGAACCACCCCGCCCTGTGCAGATCCCGCCACCACGAACCGCACCAAGGAGCACGCGTGTACCGGCTCGACCCGCGCTACGCCCCGGCACCGGGGACCGTCCTGACCGGCGACTGGCAGGCCGTGGCGGCCCAACTGCCGCCAGGGCCCGCCATCGTCGCCGTCGAGGGCCCGCCGACCGCCGACTGGGACACCCTCGCGGCCCGCCTCACCGCCGACTGCCCCGTCCCCGTACGGACCCTCGACATCCGCGCCCACTACGCGCCGCCCGACGAAGTGCGCCGCCGCACCATGAGCCCGGCGGACACCGCCGACCCGTACTACTGCCGGCTCGCCGGGAACCCGCTGCGCGACCTCTTCGACGAACTCCCGCAGCCGGCCACCCCCTTGGTGGGTCTGCTGCTCGTGTACGGCCCCGGCGCCTCCCTGGTCGCGCACGACGTGCTCTGGTACGCCGACCTGCCCAGGCGGTACGCGGAGGCGGCGACCGTCGCCGGGAAGGGTGCCCAGCTCGGGCTGCCGGGTGAACGGGCGCAGTTGAAGCGGCTGTTCTACGTGGACTGGCCGATCCTCGACCGGCACCGCGACGCCCTCGCGGGCCGCCTGGACGGCTGGCTCGACGTGCAGGACCCGCGCCGCCCCGTGTACGTCGACGGCGACGGACTACGCGCGACGTACGCCGAGTTGGCGCACCGCCCCGTGCGCACCCGCCCCTTCTTCAACTCGACGCCCTGGGGCGGCCATTGGGGCCAGCGGCGGCTCGGCTTCAACCCCGAGGCGCGCAACACGGCCCTCGGCTACGAACTCATCGCCCCCGAAGCGGGCATCCTCGTCGGCCACACCCCCGAGACCCAGGCGGAGGTGCCCTTCCAGCTGCTCTGCGTCCTGCACCCCGGAGAGCTGCTCGGCCCCGAGGTGCACGCTCGGTTCGGCACGTCCTTCCCGATCCGCTTCGACTACCTGGACACCGTGGGCGGCGGCGACCTCTCGGTGCACTGCCATCCCAAGGAGCCGTACATGCGGGAGCGGTTCGGCTGGGACTACACCCAGCACGAGACGTACTACCTGACGCTCGGCGGCCCCGACACCCGCGTCTTCCTCGGCCTGCGCGAGGACGCCGACCCCGACCGCTTCCGCAAGGAGATCGAGGAGGCCGCGCACGACGGCGTGCCGATGGACCCGGCCGACCACGTCCTGACGTTCCCCGCCGAACAGGGCCGCCTCTTCATGATCCCGGCGGGCACGCCGCACGCCAGCGGCGCGGGCAACCTCGTACTGGAGATCAGCGCCACGCCGTACCTCTACAGCCTGCGCTTCTACGACTGGCTCCGCCCCGACGCGGACGGCAACCCCCGACCCCTGCCCTACGAGCACGGACTCGCCAACCTGGAGACCGGGCGGCGGGGCGACGCCGTGGCCCGCGAGCTGGTGCGGGAGCCGCGCGTGCTGCGGAGCGGGGACGGCTGGCGCGAGGAACTCCTGGGCGCCCTGGACGAGATGTTCTACGAGGTGCGCCGCTACACCCTCGACGCGGGCAGCGCCGCCGAGGATCACACGCGGGGCCGCTTCCATGTGCTGAACGTCGTCGCGGGCGAGGGCATCGTCGTCGAGACGGGGACGGGCCACCGGCACGCCCTGTCGTACGCGGAGACCCTGACGGTCCCGGCGTCCGTCGGCGGCTACCGGATGGTGCCGCAGGGCGGCCCGGCCCAGGTGGTGAAGGCGCTGGTGCGCGACGGCTCGGCGGGGTGAGGGGCACCCTGGGGGATACTCGTGCGGGCACGGCCGCCCGGTGAACGATGAGGGAGCGGAGAACATGCCCGAGCCGCAGCCGCCGAAGGGCGCAGGGCAACCCACCCTGCGGGACGTCGCGGAGCGCGCCGACGTCAGCGCGATGACCGCGTCCCGCGTCCTGCGGGACGACCCCCGTGTGCTGCCCGCCACCCGCGCCAGGGTCCGCGCCGCCGCGGCCGAGCTCGGCTACCGGCCCAACGAGGTCGCCCGCAGCCTGCGGCTCGGCAAGGGGACCGGCCTGGTCGGGCTCGTCGTCACCAACCTGGCCAACCCCTTCTACTCGCGTCTCGCCCTCGGCGTCGACTCGGTGATCGCCGGCGACGGACTGAAGACCGTCATCGGCAACACCGGGCAGGACCTGGAGAGCGAGCGCGCACTCGTCGCCGACCTCGTCGCACGCCGCGTCGACGGCATCATCGCCGTGCCCGCCGCGGCCGACCAGCGGCATCTCGCCGCCGCTGTGGCCAAGGGCGTACCCGTCGTGCTCGCCAGCCGGCCGCCCGAGGGGTTCTCCGCCGACTGCGTCCTGGTCGACGACTTCGGCGGCGCCCGCGACGCCACCGCACGGCTGATCGCCGGGGGCCACCGCCGGATCGGGTTCCTCGGCTCACCGCCCGCCGTCTACACCGGCGTCGAGCGGCTGCGCGGCTACACCGAAGCCCTCGTCGCGGCCGGCATCCCGGCCGACGCCCGCTACGTACGACAGGGCCAGACCGAGCCGCTCGAAGCCGAGCACGCCGCCGCCGGCCTGCTGACGCTGCCCGAGCCGCCCACCGCGCTGTTCTGCTCCAACAACCGCAACACCATAGGGGCGTTCCGGGCCATCCGGGTGAGCGGCGGCGACACCGCGCTCGCCGGCTTCGACGACTTCGAACTGGCCGACGCGCTGGGCCTGCCGCTCACCCTCGTCGCGTACGACAGCGATGAACTGGGCCGCACGGCGGGCCGGCTCCTCGCGGAGCGGATGCGGGAGGGGAAGCCGGGCGCCGGGACCGCCGGACCGGCGCGGCGCATCGTGACCCCCACCAGCCTTGTGGAGTACGGCGGTTGAGTCCCGTCAGCCGAGGGTGACCCGCGCGCCCGCGGCGCGGCGGCCGAGCACCGGCTCCGCCACCAGCCGCGCGGTGCGGCACAGGGTCTGGCCGTGCCGGGCGAACAGGCCGTCACGGGAGTCGAAGTGCCCCAGGTCGACCAGGACATGGGCCGACAGGTCGCAGGACGCGCCGTCCGCCGGGCAGGCCGTCGCCCCGTCCCAGTCGACCGCCGTCCGGGACAGCGCCTCGAACAGCGTCTCCGCGCCCGAGTTGGTGAAACCGCTGCCGCGCAGTCCGCTCAACTCGTCGAGACCGCCGAAGAGTTCCGAGACCGGAAGCCACGGGGCGTCGCCCGCGACCCGGAACTCCGGCCATGCGAGCAGCACCTCGTCCGGCACGATCCGCCGCAGCCGGGGGAAGCGCGGATACCAGAACGCCCCGTCCACCAGGAGCCCGCGCACCCGCGTCGCCACCCCGGAGGCCCGCGCCACGGCCTCCAGCACGGCGAGCCGCTGACTGCACGAGCCGCGCCCCCGCCGCAGGGTCTCCGACACCGGCCGCTCGTCCTGCACCGAGTACACCGGGCGTACGGTCGCCGCGATCCGCCCGTGCGCCCGGCGCAGCGTCGCCAGCAACTGGGCGGGATCCTGGGCGAGCCCCGATTCCGGGCCGCCGAGGCTGCGGATCAGCTCGGCGACGAGGGGGTTCTCCCAGTCGAGTATCGGCGTCGGTTCGGTGCCGCCCTCGGCCGTGCCCGCGACCACGCTCCCGGCCGCGCGGTTCCGGCCCCGCGGCCGCAGCAGTGAACTGGTCATGAGGGCTCCCGGGTGGACGATGCCGCTTGAGTGGCCGACGCCGCGTCCGCGCGGCGGCGTTGACGTGAGGCGCGCAGGTTCGCGGCGTTCCCGCAGCCGCGCGTGGAGTGCCAGACGGCGCTGTTGTTGCGGGAGCGGTCGTAGAACGCCGTGGCACAGCGTTCGTTGCGGCAGATCTTCAGGCGCCGCCACTCGCCGGTCGTCTGGGCGAGCAGCGCCTCGCAGAGCACCGCCGACGTCAGCCAGCGCCAGCCCTCGCCCTCCGGCTCCGCGGTCAGCGCGGCGTCGCCGTGCAGGCTGACCTGGAGGGCGCAGGACGTGAAGCGGGCGGTGTCGCCGCTCTCCGCGCCGCACCGGGAGAGCAGGGCCCGCCGCAGCTGCTCGCGCAGTTGCCGCAGCTTCGGCAGGTCCGTTTCGGTGAGCGTCAGCCGCACGGGCGTCCGCCCCGTCTTCTCGGCCCAGGTCGCCAGCGCCACGGAGAGCCAGCCCCGCGCGGCGGCCACGTCCCCGAGGAGATCGGGGTCCGGGCGGCCGCAGGCGGGCGGCGCGGTGTTGAGGATGTCCTGCACGAGCCCCAGGCCGCCGGGCACGGCAGTGGGGAAGTAGCGCTCGGTGGCAGGCCAGGTCATGCGCATATCGTACGCGACGCCCGGTGACAGTGGCTCAGGGCGTACGCCTACGTCGTGCGGGATCGGCGGCCCCGGCCCACGCCATCCCGGAGGGCGGCACGGACCGGGGCCGCACCCGCCTCAGGCCAGGCTCTTCAACAGGGACTTGTCGAACGGCAGCGCCTCGCCGAGCCGGTCGGCGAGCGCCTTGGCCGCCCACTCGGGGTCGGCGATGAGCGCGCGGCCCACCGCGACGAGGTCGAACTCGTCCCGCTCCAGACGGTCGAGCAGCGGGTCGATGCCGGTCGACGCGGACGGCGCCGCCCAGCCCTTCGGCCCGACGAACTCCTGGTCGAGGCCGACCGAGCCGACCGTGACCACCGGCTTCCCGGACACCTTCTTCACCCAGCCCGCGAGGTTCAGGTCGCTGCCCTCGAACTCCGGCAGCCAGTAGCGGCGCGTCGAGGCGTGCAGCACGTCCACACCGGCCTCCACCAGCGGCGTGAGCAGCCGCTCCAGCTCCTCGGGAGTCTCGGCGAGCTTCGCGTCGTAGCTGCCGGACTTCCACTGCGAGAGCCGGAAGAAGACGGGGAACGAGGGCGAGACGACGGAGCGCACGGCCGCCACGATCTCGGCGGCGAACCGGGTGCGCGCCGCCAGGTCGCCGCCGTAGCCGTCGGTCCGCCGGTTGGTGCGCTCCCAGAGGAACTGGTCGATCAAGTAGCCGTGGGCGCCGTGCAGTTCGACCCCGTCGAAGCCGATGCGCTCGGCGTTCGCCGCCGCCTGTGCGAACGCCCGGATCACCGCGTCGACGTCGTCGGCCGTCAGGGCGCTGCCCTTCGGCTCCCCGTCGAGGCCGATGCCGGACGGGCCCGCCGACGGGGCGGAGGGCACCGGTCCCGCGCCCTCGGTGCGGGCGACGCCGACGTGCCAGAGCTGCGGGATGATCTTCCCGCCCTCCTGGTGCACCGCGTCGACCACCTTGCGCCAGCCCTCCAGCGCGTCCTCGCCGTGGAAGCGCGGCACCCGGTCGCTGGTCCCGGCCGATGCGTGATCGACGTACGTCCCCTCGGTGATGATCAGGCCGACTCCGGCGGCGGCCCGGCGGGCGTAGTACTCCGCCACGTCCGCGCCCGGCACGCCGCCCGGCGAGAACTCCCTGGTCATGGGCGCCATCACGATCCGGTTGGGGACGGTGAGACTGCCGACGCTGAACGGCCGGTCGAGGGTCTGGGGGGTGCGTGCGGTCTGCGACGCCGAGGTCATGCGTCCTCCTGGCAGGGGGAAACGGAGATCATCCTGCGATCCATACGGAGATCATCCTGCGATCTATGACGTAAGCGTACGTGCTTTGCTCATGTCGACGATCGCGGGGCCCCCGTTCGCCTCCCTTCACGCCCTGGACCGTGCGCCGGGCGGGCCGCAGGCTGTCCGCATGGCTCAGAACTCCGAGATCCCCGTGTCCCGTCGCAGCGCGCCCTCCTGGTACGCCAGACCCGCCGCCCGCACCTGGTCCTGCGCCCCCGCAGCCATCGAACCCCGGTCCTTTCACGCCGCGCTGCCCGGATACGCGCCCACACCACTCGCCGAACTCCCGCGACTGGCCGATGAGTTGAACGTCGGCAGGGTCTTCGTCAAGGACGAGTCGGCGCGGCTCGGGCTGCCCGCCTTCAAGGCGCTCGGCGCGTCCTGGGCGGTGCACCGGATCCTCGCCGAGCGGGCCGCCGCGAACGGCCCGGACCCGGCAGGACCGCTGACCCTCGTCACTGCCACCGACGGCAACCACGGCCGTGCGGTCGCCCGCACCGCCCGGCTGCTCGGTCTGCGCGCGCACGTCTTCGTGTCGAAGGGCGTGCACCCGGCGGCAGCGGCCGCGATCGCCGCCGAGGGTGCCGAGGTCACCGAAGCCGCCGGGCCCTACGACGAGGCCGTGCGGCAGGCCGCGGCAGCCGCAGAGGTGCCCGGTGCGGTGCTCGTGCAGGACTCCGGGCGGCCCGGCTACGAGCGGATTCCGGGGTGGATCGTCGAGGGCTACTCGACCCTGTTCCGGGAGATCGACGAGCAGCTCGCCGCCGCGGGCGTCGTATCGCCGGACCTGGTGGCCGTGCCCGTCGGTGTCGGTTCGCTGGCCCAGGCCGCCGTCACGCACTACCGCGCACGCACCGCGCGCCCCGCCCCTCCGGCGCTGCTCGCCGTGGAGCCGGAGGCCGCGCCCTGCGTCCTGGAGAGCCTGGTCCGGGGCGCGGCGACGAGCATCGTCACGGGCGACACCGCGATGGCGGGGCTGAACTGCGGCACTCCGTCCGGCACCGCCTGGCCCCAGCTGCGCGACGGCCTGGACGCCGCGATCGCCGTGACCGAGGACGCCGCCGCCCGCGCCGCCCGTGACCTCGCCGCGCTCGGCGTCCCGTCCGGACCGTGCGGAGCCGCGCCGCTCGCCGGCGTCCGGGCCGCCCTGACGGGTGAGGGCTCGGTGGCCCGCCGCGCGGAACTCGCCCTGCGTCCCGAGTCGGCCCTCGTCCTCCTGAGCACGGAGGGCACGGAGGCCAACCCGCATCACCAGGAGGCCCGTTGACGGCTACGACGCCCCGCGCGGGCCAGGGTCGAACAGCCTTGCGCGTGGGAGAATCCGAGGCGTGGACGGGGGGATCCTCGAACGGGACGCGGAGCTGGCCCGGCTGGTCGCCGCCGCACGGGAAGCGGTCGACGGCGCGGGTTCCGTGGCGCTCGTCTTCGGCGAGGCGGGTATCGGCAAGTCGACCTTGGTGGATGCCCTGCGCAGCACCCTGTCGCCGCAGGCCCGCGTGCTGGTCGGGCAGTGCGACGACCTGGCGACGCGGCGCCCGCTCGGCCCCTTCCGGGATCTCGCGGGCAGCGTAGGGGCCGAGCTTGCACGGGCGGTGGCGGAGGGCGGCGACCGGCACCGGGTGTACGAGGCGCTGCGGGCCGAGCTGTCCGACCCGGCCCGACCGGCGGTGCTCGTCGTAGAGGACGTGCACTGGGCGGACGAGGCCTCGCTCGACGCCCTGCGGTTCCTCGTACGCCGGGTTGGCCGGCTGCCCGCCGTCCTTGTGCTGACGTACCGGGACGACGAGTTGGGCCGCGCGCACCCGCTGCGCGACCTGTTGGGCCAGGCGTCTCGCGCTGCCCGCGTGCACCGCGTCCCGCTGCCGCGCCTCTCCCGGCACGCGGTGCGCGCGCTGAGCGCCCGCAGCCGGCTCGATCCCGCGCAGGTGTACGCCGTCACATCGGGCAACCCCTTCTACGTCGCCGAGGTCGTCGCGGCCGGCGACACCGGCGAGGTCCCGCCGACCGTGGTGGACGCCGTCCTCGCCAGACTCCGCGGCCTCGACACCGCCACCCGCGACACCCTGGAGCAGCTAGCCGTGGTCCCGTCGGCGGTCGAGCGCCCCCTCGTCGAGGCCCTTCTCCCCTGCGGTGTCGGACAGTTGGCGGCGGCCGAACGGCACGGGCTGCTGGTCGTGACCCCGGAGCGGGTGACCTTCCGGCACGAGATCATCCGCCGCGCGGTCGCCGACTCGCTGCCCTGCGCGCGCCGCATCCAGCTCAACCGCAACGTCCTCGCCGTGCTGGTCGCCGATCCCGGCGCCGACTCCTCCCGCATCGTCCACCACGCGGCGCAGGCGGGCGACATGGACGCCGTCGCCCGGTACGGACCCGATGCGGCGCGGGACGCCGCCCGCACCGGAGCCCACCGCGAGGCCGCCGCCCAGCTGCGGCTCGTCCTGGAGCAGCGGCAGCGCTTCGGGCCCGCCGAACTCGCCGACCTCCTGGAGCGGTTCGCGGTGGAGAGCTACACCATCGCCGACTCACCGGCCGCCGTGTGCGCCGAGCGCGAGGCTGTCGCCCTGCGCCGGTCGCTCGGGGACCGCCGCGCCCTGGGCGCCGATCTGCGCTGGCTGTCCCGGATCCACTGGTGGGCGGGCGACGCCGACGCGGCACAGGAAGCCGCCCGCGAGGCCATCGACGTACTCGAACAGGCCGGTGACGAGCGGCTGTTGGCGCTGGCCCTCAGCAACACGGCCCAGCTGCGGATGCTGTCCGACCGGTACGCGGAGGCCATCGGGTACGGCGAACGCGCCATCACCCTCGCCCGGCGGACGGGCGACGACGTGATCCTCGCGCACGCCCTGAACAACGTGGGCACCGCGCGCTGGCGCGGTGGCGACCCGCTGGGGCGCCCGCAGCTGGAGGAGAGCCTCGAGGTCGCGCTCAAGGCCGACGAGCCCGAGCACGCCTGCCGCGCCTACGCCAATGTCATCTGGACTCTCCTGGAGAACCTCCGGTTCGCGGAGGCCGACCGGTTCCTCGGGCCCGCCCTGGAGTACGCCGACCGCACGGAACAGCTGGGCTTCCTCTGCTACCTCCAAGTGGAGCTTGCGCTGCGGCAGTTCGCCGGGGGCGCGTGGGGCGAGGCGGAGAAGTACGCGGGCATCGGCGACGCCTGCGCCTTCGCCCCCGCGCGCTGCCCCGCCCTGACCGTCCTCGCACGCGTACGGATCAGGCGCGGCGCACCCGGCGGCGACGAACTCCTCACCCAGGCACGGGAGATCGCCGCCCGCACAAGAGAGTTGCAGCGCACGGCCCCGGTCGCGGCGGCCCACGCCGAGTCCGCCTGGCTGCGCGGCGACCGGGCTGCCGTGCTCGCCGCCGTCGAACCGCTCTACGAGCAGGCGCGCGACCTCGCCGCGGCCCCGTACCGCGCGGAACTCGCCCACTGGCTGGCCAAGGCGGGACGGCCGGTGCCCGACGACGGCTCCGGGCATCCCTACGCCCTGCAGGCCGCGGGCCGGTGGCGGGCGGCAGCCGAGGCCTGGCGGACGGCGGGCTGCCCCTACGAGCACGCGGCCGCCTTGGCGGAGAGCCCGGACCCGGCGGACAAACTCACCGCGCTCGCCGCCCTGGACGGCCTCGGCGCCCTGCCGCTCGCCCGGCTCGTCCGCGCCGAGCTGCGCGCCCTGGGCGTGACCCGCATCCCCCGCGGCCCGCACGCGGCGACCCGCGGCAACCCGGCGGGCCTCACGGGCCGCCAGCTCCAGGTCGTCCGGCTCCTCGTGGAGGGACTGACGAACATGGAGATAGCCGCCCGCCTCGTCCTCTCCGTGCGCACGGTCGACAACCACGTCCGCGCGGTCCTGGAGAAGCTGGGTGCCCGCAGCAGACGCGAGGTCGCCGCCAGGCTCGCGGAGATCGAGCCGCCGCCCGACCGGGAAAAGTAGGTAGCGGCCGTGAGCGAGCTGGGTGCCGGGCACGGATGCCGGGGCGCCGCAATGCACATAGAAAGAGGCGCACCGGACATCCAGCGCGACCGGACACACGCATCCAGCACGGGGGAGTACATGTGATGACGCCTGCTGCCGCAGCACGCCATGAACTGATGGAATTCAAGGGCCGGTTGATCGGCCCCGACGACGCCGGGTACGACGCGGCCCGTGCCGTCTACAACGCGATGGCCGACAAACGGCCCGCGCTCGTCGCCCGCTGCACCGACGCCGACGACGTCTCCCAGGTGATCCGCTTCGCCCGCGAGCACGCGCTGCCGCTCGCGGTCCGCGGCGGCGGCCACCACGGAGCGGGCCTCGGCACCTGCGACGGCGGCGTCGTCGCCGATCTCTCGCCGCTCAAGTCGGTCGAGGTCGACCCGGCGGCCCGCACGGTCCGGGTCGGCGGCGGCTGCGTCTGGGGCGAGGTCGACCGCGCCACGCACGAGCACGGCCTGGCCACACCGAGCGGCATCATCTCCACCACCGGCGTCGGCGGACTCGCCCTCGGCGGCGGACTCGGCCATCTCACCCGCAGGTTCGGGCTGAGCGTCGACAACATCCTGGAGGCCGAGGTCGTCCTGGCCGACGGCCGCCGGGTGCGGGCGAGCGCCGACGAGAACGCCGACCTGCACTGGGCGATCCGCGGGGGCGGCGGCAACTTCGGCGTCGTCACCTCCTTCGTCTTCCGCCTGCACGAGCTGAGCACGGTCGTCGCAGGACCCACCTTCTGGCCCGCCGAGCAGGGCGCCGAAGTCCTCGCCGCCTACCGGGAGTTCCTGCCCGAGGCGCCGCGCGACGTGAACGGCTTCTTCATGTACGGCACCGTGCCCCCGGCCCCGCCCTTCCCGGAGGACCTGCATCTGCGCAAGGTCGCCGGCGTCGTCTGGTGCAACACCACCGACGACACCGACGCGGCCGCCCGCGCCATGGCACCCCTGCTCGACGCGCTGCCCGAGCCGCTCCTGCACGCCGTCGCGCCGATGCCGCACCCCACCCTGCAGTCCATGTTCGACGGGCTCTACCCGCCCGGCGACCAGTGGTACTGGCGGGCGGACTTCGTCGACTCGATCCCCGACGAGGCGATCGCCCTGCACGCCAAGTTCGGCCCCGACGTGCCGACCATGCAGTCGACGATGCACCTGTACCCGATCGACGGCGCCGCCCACGACCACGGCTCCACGGACACCGCCTGGAGCTACCGGGACGCCCGCTGGGCGAGCGTCTACGCCGGAGTGGACCCCGACCCGGCCAACGCGGGCCTGATCAAACGCTGGACCGTCGACTACTTCGATGCCCTGCACCCGTACTCGGCGGGCGGTGCCTACGTGAACATGATGATGGACGAGGGGCAGGAACGCGTACGGGCGAGCTACCGCGACAACTACGCCCGCCTGGCCGCGGTGAAGTCGTCCTACGACCCGGAGAACGTCTTCCGCCTCAACCAGAACATCGAACCGGATCCGCGCCGCGCCGGGTGACCCCGAAGGCCCGCCCGGCGCGCTCCCGCACCGGAACGGCCTTAGCGTGGCAGCCATGTGCTGGAGTGCGACGGCCGACCTCGTGGCGGGCACGGCGATCTCCGCCGTGGGCGTCGCCTGTGTGATCCAGGCGGCCCGGCGCCCGCGCGACCTGCCGGTCGCCGCGCTCCCGCTGCTCCTCGGGGCCCACCAGATCGTCGAGTCCGTGCTCTGGCGCGACGGCGGCGGCGCGGGAGCCGCCACCACCGCCTGGGCAGTGATCGCCCTCCCGGTACTCGCCCTGTGGGTGCCCGTGGCGGTGCTGTGCGCGGCACCGCGGAGCGCCCGCCGCCGGCTGCTGATCCCGCTCGCCGCGGGCGCGGCGACGGCGGCGGCGCTCGTCCTCTTCCTCACGACCCACACCGTGACGGCCGACATCCGCGGCCATACCGTCGGCTACGCCCTCGGCCTGCCCCTGCCGGAACTGACCGTCGCGGGCTACCTCCTCGCCACCATCGGCTCCCTGCTCCTCTCCGGTGACCGGGGCCTCGTCCTGTTCGGGGTCCTGGTCGGCGTCGGGGCCGCGGTGTCGGTGACGCTGTGGCGCCACGAGTACATCTCGACGTGGTGCGCGTTCGCCGCCGTGTCCTCGGTGTTCCTGCTCGGCTGGGTCAGAAGGCGTCGTCCGCGAGCTCCACGGCCGTCAGGTCAAGGGATTCCAGCAGCGTGAACTGGGCCTCGGTCTTCGGCAGTTCATGCCGGAAGAAGTAGCGGCAGGCGCCGCGCTTGCCCTCGTGGAAGGCCTCGGTGCCGGGCTCCGCCGCAAGCAGCTGCTCCAGCCACATCCAGGCGACCACGACATGCCCGACGGCCTCCAGGTAGACGCTCGCGTTGGCCAGGGCGGTCCGCGGATCGCCGGACGACCAGAGCTGCCGGGTGACGTCCACCGCACGCGCCGCCGACGCGTCGAGCGCACGCCCGTACCCGGCCGCCGAACCGCCCGCCGCCGCGGCGCGGGCGGTGGTCTCCGAGATCCGCTCGACGAGCAGGCGCAGGCCCGCGCCGCCGCCCATCACGACCTTGCGGCCGAGCAGGTCGAGGCCGTGGATGCCGTGCGTCCCCTCGTGGATGGGGTTGAGGCGGTTGTCGCGGTAGAACTGCTCGACGTTGTACTCGCGCGTGTAGCCGTAGCCGCCGTGCACCTGGATCGCCAGGCTGTTGGCCTCCAGGCACCACTGAGAGGGCCAGCTCTTCGCGATGGGCGTGAGCACGTCGAGCAGCAGCTTCGCGGCCTCCCGCGCCTCGTCCGACGTACCCGTGTGCTGCTCGTCGAGGAGCCGCCCGCAGTACAGGTTGAGCGCCAGCGCGCCCTCCACGTACGCCTTCTGGGCGAGGAGCATCCTGCGGACGTCGGCGTGCTCGATGATCGGCACCTGCGCCGACGCCGGGTCCTTGGCCGTGACGGGCCGGCCCTGCGGGCGGCTGCGGGCGTAGTCGAGGGCGTGCAGATATCCGGTGTAGCCGAGGGCGGTGGCACCGAGGCCCACGCCGATCCGGGCCTCGTTCATCATGTGGAACATATAGGCGAGGCCGCGGTTCGCCTCGCCGATGAGGTAGCCGACCGCGCCGGGCGCGCCACCCGGCCGGTGGGCGCCCTCGCCGAAGTTGAGCAGCGTGTTCGTCGTCCCCCGGTACCCCATCTTGTGGTTGAGGCCCGCGAGGACGACGTCGTTGCGCTCGCCGGGCGAACCGTCGTCGCCGACGAGGAACTTGGGCACGACGAAGAGCGAGAGCCCCTTCACGCCGGGCGGGCCGCCGGGAACGCGGGCGAGCACCAGGTGCACGATGTTCTCCGAGAGCTCGTGCTCACCGCCGGAGATCCACATCTTGTTCCCGAAGAGGCGGTACGTCCCGTCCTCCCGCGCCTCGGCCCGCATGCGCACATCGGCGAGCGATGAACCGGCCTGCGGCTCCGACAGACACATCGTGCCCAGGAAGCGGCCTTCCACCATCGGGCGTACGAAGGTGTCGATCTGCTCCTTCGAGGCGTGCGCGAGCAGCAGATTGGCGTTGCCCATGGTCAGGAAGGGATAGGCGGCCGTGCCCACGTTCGCCGCCTGGAACCAGGCGAAGCAGGCCTGCGCCACCACGGCGGGCAGCTGACCCCCGCCGACCTCGTGGTCCATGGCGCTCGCGAGGAGCCCCGATTCCCCGAAGACCCGCAGCGCCTCCTTCACCTCGGGGATCACGTGCACCCGCTCGCCGTCGAAGGTGGGCTCCTCGGCGTCGTTCTTCTTGTTGTGCGGGGCGAAGTGCCGCGTGGCGATCTGCTCGCTCAGCTCCAGGGCGGCGTCGAAGGTCTCGCGGGAGTGGTCCGCGTACCGCTCCCGGCCGGTGAGCGCGGGCACGTCGAGCCACTCGTACAGCAGGAAGTCGAGGTCACGACGGGACAGGAGCAGGGATGCCATGCGGTTTCTCCATGCGGTGACGGCGGTACCGATGCCGGGGCAGGGAAGCCCCGCAGGTCCGATACTAAGCGGTCGCTTACGGAGTCGGGAAGGTGGCCGCCCGCACCGCATCGAACAGCGCCGTCACGTCCTGCCCGGTGAGCCCCTCGGCCCGCGCCTCGCGCATCCACTCGGCGAGGGCGGTCTGCAGGGGGGAGTCCGGACCGGCCTGCGGCCGTGCGAGGGAGCGGGTGATGAAGGTGCCCGCCCCCTGCCGGACCTCCGCGAGGCCCATCCGCTCCAGCTCCCGGTAGGCCTTGAGGGTCGTGTTCGGATTGACCTTCGTGGCCGCGGCGACCTGCGCGGCCGTGGGCAGCCGGTCGCCCTCCACCAGCGCGCCCATGCGCAGGGCCTGTTCGACCTGGCGCACGATCTGGAGATACGTGGCCACGCCGCCGCGCCGGTCGATGCGGAATTCGACCACTGTCTCCACCCTCTGCTCGTTTGCCGCCACTTTACGTATCCGCCGCGCCGCCGTGTCCCACAGGGCCGCGTCCTAGAGGGGCCGCCGCGACGCCCACCACACGACGAAGCCGGCCACGAGCGCGGTGCCGCCGAGCAGCAGGGCGGCGCCCGTCCACTGCATGCCCGCCATCTGGTCGTAACCGAAGTACTCGACCACGCTGTTGACGATGCCGTGCTTCTCGATGCAGGCGTCGGTCGCCTTCTCGGTCTGCTCGGCGCAGGTGCCCCAGCCGTACAGCGTGCCGTCCGCGCTGCCGATCCACCGGTCGTGCTCCACCGCCGAGTCGAGGAACGCGGGTGCCTCGCCGTTCAGCGGATAGGTGACCAGGCGCGGGGTCGCGAGCCGGTCGCGGAACTCGCCCCAGGCCATCTGCACGACCACGGTGAAGACGAACGTGACCATCATCGCGGGCAGCACCCGGCGCACCAGCATGCCGATCGCGATGCCGCTCATGGTGAGGAAGAGCGCGAACGCCGTCGGTACGGGTCCCGTGATGTCGAACGTCTCGCCCTCCAGCCAGTTCCAGGAGAGCAGCTCGCGATAGGGCCGCCACCACCAGGTGAACAGAGCGGCGAGCACGGCGGTCGACGCCGCGACGAGCGACAGGCACCACAGCAGCTTCGCCGCGAGCCAGCGGCGGCGCGGCACGGACTGCGTGGTGACGAGCTGCGCGGTGCCGTGCTCCTGGTCGCCCGCGATGAGCGGGGCGCCGAGGAAGACACCGAGGACGACGGGCAGGGCCCCGAGCGCCTGGGCGATGTACCGGTAGCCCTGCGGCTGCGACTCCAGGCTGATGTCCTTCTGCGGCCAGCCGAGCCGGTCGAGCATCGCCGCCATGTCGGCACGCTGGTACAGGATCATGGCGGCGCCGACGACGGTCAGGCCGACAATCGTGAGCATCGTCGTGCGGTGCTGGCGTACGACGAGCCAGCTCAGCCCGTGCAGCAGTCCGGGCTTCTTCGCGGCGGCCGCCGTCTGCGGCTGCTCGGTCAGGGTGGTGCTCATGCGGCGGCGATCCCTTCGGCGTCGATCCGGGCGTCCGGTGTGAACAGCGGCGCGGTGTCCGGTGAGCGCAGATGGCCCAGGAGTACTTCCTCCAGGCTCGGCTCGCTGACCTCCCAGTCGGCGGGCAGCGGGCCCTCGGGGCGAAGGAGCGCGCGGAACTGCCGCCCCTGGACCCGGACTTCGACGACGGTGTGCTCCGCCAGCCCGGCGGGCGCCGTCCCGTCCGGGGCGAGGCCGGTGACCAGGGCGTGGGCCGGCACCAGTTCCTCGGTGTCACCGGCGAGCCGGATCCGGCCGTCCGCGACCACCAGGAGGAAGTCGCACATGTCCTCCAGCTCGGCCAGCATGTGGGAGGACATCAGGACGGTCGTGCCGCGCTCGACGGCCTCGGACATCAGCAGGGCGCCCATCTCGTCCCGGGCCAGCGGGTCGAGGTCGGCCATCGGCTCGTCGAGCAGCAGCAGATCGGGCCGCTTGCCGAAGGCGAGCGCGAACGCGACGCGGGTGCGCTGCCCCCCGGAGAGTGTGCCGACCTTGGCGTCGAGCGGCACCTGGCCCGCGCGCACGATCCGCTCGGCGGCTTCCGCGTCCCAACCGGGATTGAGCTCGCGGCCCGTGCGCAGCGTCTCGGCCACCGTGAACCGCTTGAACAGCGGCTTGTCCTGGGAGAGGAACGCGTACCGGGGCATCGAGGCCGGATCGTCCACCGGCACCCCGAAGACACGCAGCTCGCCCTCGGTCGGCGCCACAAGCCGGGTCGCGAGCCCCAACAGGGTGCTCTTCCCCGCGCCGTTGGGGCCGACGAGACCGCAGATCCGCCCGGCGGGCAGCCGGAAGGAGCAGTCGCGCAGCGCCCAGCCGCGGCGATAGCGCTTGCCCAGGCCGCGGGCCTCGAGCGCGGGCGCGCTCGGGGGCCCGGCGGGGTCGGCAGGGGTCATGTCCACCACGCGCACCTCACTAAATTCCATTAAACAATTAATGGAATCATGATCTGCGCGTCCGGAGCCTGTCAACTTCGGGCCGTCAGGCGGCTCCGGGGGCGGTGGCGGCCAGCTCCTCGGCGTACGGCGGTTCGGCGCCGGCCCGCGAGCAGGTGATCGCCGCGGCCCGCGCCGCGAATCCGAGCACCTCGGCCCAGGCCTGGCGGGGCAGCGCGGCCACCGCGTCCGCCGACAGCGCGTCCCGCTCGCCGAGCGCGTGCAGCAGGGCCGCGTTCACCGTGTCCCCGGCCCCGATCGTGTCCACGACCGCGACGCGCTCGCCCGGCACGGAGTGGCTGAGCCCGCCCCGCGCGCGGACCGTCAGACCGTCCCCGCCGTGGGTGATCACGACGGCCGCGGGCCCGGCCGCGAGCCACCCCTCGACGTCGGGCCCCAGCCAGTCCGCGTCCTCCTCGCTGAGCTTCAGGAGCGAGACGTACGGCAGCCAGCTCCTGAAGCGCGCCCGGTAGACGTCCGCGTCCGGGATCAGACCGGCCCGGATGTTCGGGTCGAGCGCGACGAACACCCCGCGCCCCGCCTCCCGGCGCATCAGCTCCTCGTAGGCGCTCGCCCCCGGTTCGAGCACCAGCGAACAGGTGCCGAGCGACAACGCCCGTGTGTCGGCGGCCAGTTCGCCGGGCACCTCGAAGAGCCGGTCCGCGCTGCCCTCGACGTAGAAGGAGTACGCGGCCGAACCGCCCGCGCCGATCGAGGCGAGCGCGAGGGTGGTCGGCTCGGGGCCGCGCTGGATGAGCCCGGTGCCGACCCGCTCGGCGCGCAGCCGCTCGACGAGCGAGGTGCCGAACGCGTCCGTCGAGATCCGCGAGCAGAAGGAGACGCCCGCCCCGAGCCGCCCGAGCGCGATGGCCGTGTTGTACGGGCCACCGCCGCGCGCGGGCAGCAGGGGCGCGGTCACGTCACCATGGGCCTGCGGCACCAGGTCGATCAGTGCCTCACCGGCGACGACGATCACAGGGGTTCCTTTCGCGGGGCTCACACAGAGAAGGGGAGGGGTTCAGGCCTTGACCGGTTCCGGAGCGGGCTGCTCCGGAATCGTCGGCGGCACGGTCTCGGCCAGTCCCTTCCCGTCGGTCCGCAGCGTGCGGACCGAGATCAGGGTGAACGCGGCCACGAAGCCCGACATGATCAGATACGTGTGGGCGTAGCCGATGCTGTCGTAGCCGATCCCCGCGAGCGGCGAGATGACCGCCGCGCCGATCTGCGTCGCGAGCTGGAAGCCCACGAGGTAGATCGAGGACGAGAGCCGGGGCTCGAAGTGCCGGTTGATGTACTTGAAGATCGCGATCAGCATGATCGGCAGCTCGACGGCGTGCAGCAGCTTCACCGCGGAGATCGCGACCGGGTCCGTGACAAGGCCCGACAGGCAGATCCGGGTCGCCATGACGCAGCCGGAGACCAGCAGCGACCGCTTCGGGCCGAGCCGGTTGACCAGGAACGGGGCGAGCGCCATGCCGCCGGCCTCCAGGAAGACCTGCACGGAGTTGAGGTCGCTGTACATGCGGTTGCCGTCGGCGGTGGTGGAGAAGAGCGAGGCGAAGTAAGAGGGGAACATCGCGTCGTACGTGTTGTACGTCGCCGTCACCGCGACCACGAAGAGCAGCAGGCCCCAGAACGCCGGGTAGGTGAGGAGCGACTTCACGTCGGCGACCGATACCGACGACGCGGCGTGGTCGACGGCCTCGGCGCGCCGCCCGTCGGTCACCCGGATCGCCACGAGCAGCGCGACGAAGACGGCGGCGGCGCCGGAGGCGGCCCAGAAGTTCAGGTCCGGGTCGATGTTGAACAGGCGGCCCGCGAAGAAGGTCGCCGCCGCCCAGCCCAGGGAGCCGAACATCCGGGCCCGGCCGAACTCGAAGCCGTGGAAGCGGCCGAGCCGCTCGGCGTAGCTCTCCAGCGTGGCGACGGCGACCGCGAAGGCCATGGCGAGATAGGCGGAGCCGACGACGAGGCCGAGCGCGAAGTGGGACTTCAGGAGCGGCCCGTAGACGTAGATGTACATCGGGCCGACGAGCAGCATCAGGCCGCCGATCCAGTACAGGAGGTTCTTGCGCAGGCCGAGGCGGTCCTGGAGGAAACCGTAGACCGGCATGGTCACCAGGCAGCCGACGGCGTTGGCGCTGATCACCAGCGAGCTGCGGCCCGCGCTCAGGCCGATGTCCTGGGTGAGCCAGATGGAGAACAGTGACCAGGACAGCGACCAGGTCACGAAGAACATGAACAGTGCCGCGCTGATCAGGGTGAAGTTCAGGCGGTGCCTGCTCCTCCCCGGGGCGATCGCGGCGGGGCTCTGAGCCGCTCGGCTCTGGGTCGTCATGGGCGCTCCCTCGCGCTGGGCACTGCGGTGTCCCGCGCAGCGCCTGCTCATGATGCCGGAACGGATTGTTCCGATTCCTGTCCTGCTTTCAGTACCGGCTTTCAACACCGGCCCTGACACGTGCTAGGGCGGGACAACTATCACGTGTTAGGTTCCAAAAGACAAGAGCTCCTCCGACCAGGAAGTGAACGGACGCCATGGCCGACAGGAACATCCCCGCCCACCACGTACGCCCCGCCGCCGGGGGCTGGTGCAACGACCCCAACGGGCCGCTCTTCCACGCGGGGCGCCACCACCTCTTCTTCCAGCACAACCCCGGCGCGGCGGTCTGGGGCGACATCCACTGGGGGCACGCCTCCAGCCCCGACCTGGTGCACTGGACCGACCACGGCATCGCGCTCGCCCCGACGCCCGGCGGCCGGGACGCGCTCGGCGCCTGGTCCGGCTGCGCGGTCGTCGAGGACGGCGTGCCGACCGCCGTCTACACCGGCATGGACCGCGACGACGGCATCGGCTCCGTCATGCTCGCCCGCGCCACGGACGACACCCTCACCGAGCTCAAGGCGGACGCCCGCCCGGTGGTCGCGGGCCCGCCGCCCGGCCTCGACCTCGTCGCCTTCCGCGACCCCTACCTCTTCACCTACGAGGGGCAGCGCTGGGCGGTGATCGGCGCGGGGCACCGGGGGAGCGGGGCCGGGGACGTGCTGCTCTACCGCGTGGACGCGCTGACGGAGTGGACCTACGCGGGCTCGCTCCTCGACGCCGCCGACCCGGTGGCCGCGCGCTGCGCCGGGCCCGCGACGGCATGGGAGTGCCCCGCGCTGCTCCCGGTCGGCGACGGCCGCTGGATACTGCTCCTCTCCCTCTGGATCGACGGCATCACCTACGGGACGTCGTATCTGATCGGCGAGCTGCGCCCGGCCGGTGACGGCCTGCGCTTCGTGCCCGCGACCGGCGGCATGCTCGACCACGGCAGGGACTTCTACGCCCCCACCGCCCTGGTCGAGGAGGACCGCACCCTGCTGTGGGGCTGGAGCTGGGAGTCCCGTACCGAGCAGGAGTCCCTGGCCGCGGGCTGGGCCGGCTGTCTCACCCACCCCCGCGAGATCGGCGTACACCCGGACGGCGGCCTGCGCCTCGCCCCCGCACCCGAGCTGGCCGCGCTGCGGGGCGCGGAGCTGCCGACGGGGTCCGAGCTGCCGGCCGCGTACGAGATCGAGCTCGACGCACGCGTGGCGCAGCCGGACAGCGAGATCGTCCTGAGCCTCGGCGCGTCGGTGTCGCTGCGGGTGAACCCGACGCGCGGCACGCTGACCCTGGACCGGTCCGGCACCCCCGCGACGTCACCGCATCCCCTGCCCCGCACGCCGCAGGCCGTCGCGACGGTGCCCGGCGGCACGCGTTCGCGGCTCCGGGTCCTGGTGGACGGCCCGCTGATCGAGGCGTTCCTCGACGAACGGGCGATGCTCACCGAGAAGGTGCATCCCGCGCCGGAGGGCCGGTACGAGGTGACGGTCGTGCGGGGCTCGGCGGAGGTGGAGACGCGAGGGTGGGCCTTCGAGGGGGAGGGGCTGCGGCGGGGGTGAGATCGCCTCGGGGCAACTGTGCTGGGGGCGCAGTGGAGTTGGGCAACGGCGGTGGGGCGTAGGGGAGTTGATGACGACTCCTCGGCGGTGATCCGCACGCCCCCGGCGGCAACCCGCGATACCCGGGCGCGCGGTGGCAGGAGACCGGAGCGGGAGCAACCTCCGTTTCCTGACGCGCCGTTCGGGGCAGGTCGCACCTCCCGGTGAATCCTTCACCTCCCGTGCGCGGTTCCCCGCTCCCCCCGTCGACTGTTTGGCTTGCCCATGCAACCCACATAGCCAAGCCGCACGTGCCGCCCCGCCGCCGTCGTCCCCGCCGTCACCGTCAACTCCCGGAATCCTGACGCCGACCCGGCCCGCCCGGCGCGCATGCCGAGCCATCGACCCGCCCGCGCACATCACCCCCCCCGCATGCCGGACACACGCATGCGTTCACGTCGGCCCACACCCGCCCGTTCTGCTCTGCCCATGTCCGTTCACGTACAGGGAGCGAATGTGTCCACACCCGAAAGCGCCGCCGGAACCGACACCGGACGAGACGACGTCCCCACCCCCGAGGCGGTGCCCACCAGTCTCGGCACCCAGGCGGCACGGCAGCTCGCCACCACCACCAAGTCCGCGCCCCAGATGCAGGCCATCACCTCACGATGGCTGCTCAAGGCGCTGCCGTGGACGGACGTCCGGGGCGGCACCTACCGGGTCAACCGGCGCCTCCAGCTCAAGGTCGGCCGCGGCAGGGTGCAGTTCGAGCAGAACGGCGCCGACGACATCAAGGTCATCCCCGAGACCCTGACCGAACTCCCCGTCCTGCGGGGCTACTCCGACCTCGACGTACTCAAGAAGATCGCCTCCCGGCTGCGCGTGCGGCAGGTGCGCGTCGGCGAGGTCCTCTTCGACGCGGGGCAGCCCGTCACCGAGGCCTACCTCGTCGTCCACGGCCGGTTCACCCGCTACGCCACGGGCAAGTACGGCGAGGACGAGGTCATCGGCGTCGTCTCCGACGGCGACCAGATGGGCGACGAGGCCGTCGGCAGGGCCGACCCGCTCTGGCTCAGCTCGGTACGGGCCGAGACCCCCGGCGTCGTCCTCGTGCTGCCCTGGGACTCGCTGCAGCAGATCGTGGACGGCGCGCCCTCGCTCGCCGCGCACCTGGACGCCTTCGCGGCGCGGCAGAGCAAGCCCATGAACCGCAAGGGCGAGGCCGATGTCCCCGTCCAGGCGGGACACGTGGGGGAGCCGACCCTCTCCGGCGGCTACGTCGACTACGAACTCGCCCCGCGCGAGTACGAACTCTCCCTCACCCAGACGATGCTGCGCATCCACACCAGGGTCGCCGACCTCTACAACGACCCGATGGACCAGACCGAGCAGCAACTGCGCCTGACCATCGAGGAGATCCGCGAACGCCAGGAGTGGGAGCTGGTCAACAACCGCGAGTTCGGGCTGCTGCACAGCGTCGACTACGGCCAGCGCATCAGCACCTTCACCGGGCCGCCCACCCCCGACGACCTCGACGAACTCCTCGCGATGCGCCGCAAGACCAGGCTGTTCCTCGCCCACCCGAAGGCCATCGCCGCGTTCTTCCGCCAGTGCAACCGGCGCGGCCTGGTGCCCGGCACCGCCAACGTCGACGGCCACGAGATCCCCGCCTGGCGCGGCGTCCCGCTCTTCCCGTGCGGCAAGATCCCGATCAGCGACGAGCACACCACCAGCATCATCGCGCTGCGCACCGGAGAGGCCGACCAGGGGGTCGTCGGCCTCTATCAGACGGGCATCCCCGAGGAGTACCAACCGGGCCTGAACGTACGGTTCATGGGCATCGACCACGCCGCGATCATGAGCTACCTCGTCACCGCGTACTACTCGCTCGCCATCCTCGTGCCGGACGCCGCCGGCATCCTGGAGAACGTACAGATCGGGCGGAGCGCCGAATGACCGTCGCCCCCGGGTCCGCCACACCGCCCGGCCCCGCCCCGGAGCCGGCGCGGACCGTCTGGCGGGCGCCGGGACCGCCCAGCCCCGCCAAGGCCCTCACGGCCCGCCGGGGCGGGCCGATCCCCGGCCTGCGGCACCGGCCCGCCGTGCCCGCCGACCCCGGGAAGGTCGCGGAGGTCGACCGCAGGCTGGAGGCCTGGGCGCACCACCACGACCTGTTCCCCGCCGCCTGGAACGGCGACTTCGCGGGCTTCCGGTTCGGCCGCGCGGTGGTTCTCCAGCATCCGGGCGCCGCCGACGTCGAGCGCCTCACCGCGGCGGGCAAACTGCTGCTCGCCGAGAACCTCGTCGACAGCTGCTACTGCGAGGCCGAGGAGGGCAGGGGCGGCTCACCGCGCGGGCTCGGCGGCCGGCTCGTGCTCGCCCAGTCGGCGCTCGACCCCTTCCACGGCACCCCCGAGCACGAGGAGGAGTGGCGGCGCGGCGTCGAGAAGGACGGCCCGCTGCGCTCGTACCACCAGGCCCTGAAGGACTTCGCCGCCGTCGCCACACCCAGCCAGACCGACCGCTTCGTGCACGACATCGCCCGGCTGCACCTCGGCTACCTCGGCGAGGCCGCCTGGTCCGAGATCCGGTACGTGCCACGGGTCTGGGAGTACCTGGTGATGCGGCAGTTCAACAACTTCCGCCCCTGTCTGTCGATCGTCGACGCCGTCGACGGCTACGAACTCCCCGAAGCGGTCTACGCCCGCCCCGAGATCCAGCGGATCACCGCACTCGCCTGCAACGCCACCACGATCGTCAACGACCTCTACTCCTTCACCAAGGAACTGGCCGGCGACCCCACCCACATGAACCTGCCGCAGGCCGTCGCCGCCGAAGAGCGGTGCGGCCTCAAGGCGGCGTACCTGAAGTCCGTCGAGATCCACAACAGGATCCAGCAGGCCTTCGAGGAGGAGTCCGCCGCCCTGGCCCCCGCCTCACCCCTGATCGCGCGCTACGCCGAGGGCCTCGCCGCCTGGGTGTCCGGCAACCACGAGTGGCACGCCACCAACACCCACCGCTACCACCTGCCCAACTACTGGTGACACCGGCCGAGTCCGGCCATCCCCCCGCATCGAAGGAGTCACAGTTGGCCATCGTCGACGCCGAGACCTCGGCAGCACCCGTTCCGTCCCAGTCCACGTACCAGAACCGTGTAGCGGCCTACTGGAACGCCGAGGAGAACCCGGTCAACCTCGAACTGGGGAAGATCGACGACCTCTACCACCACCACTACGGCGTCGGCGAGGCCGACTGGTCCGTACTCGACGTCCCCGACCCCGCACGGCGGCAGGAGCGGATCACGGCCGAACTGCACCGCCTGGAACAGGCCCAGGCAGAGCTGCTCGCCTCCCATCTCGGCACGCTGACGCCCGCCGACCGGGTCTTCGACGCGGGCTGCGGGCGCGGCGGCGGCTCCGTCGTCGCCCATCTGCGGTACGCCTGCCACGCCGACGGCGTCACGCTCTCCGAGAAACAGGCGGAGTTCGCCGCCGAGCAGGCCCGCAGGCGGAACATCGACGACAAGGTCCGCTACCACCACCGCAACATGCTCGACACGGGCTTCCCCTCGGGCGCGTACGCGGCGTCGTGGAACAACGAGTCCACGATGTACGTCGAACTGGACCTGCTCTTCGCCGAGCACGCCCGGCTGCTGCGCCGCGGCGGCCGCTATGTGACGATCACCGGCTGCTACAACGACACCTACGGGCAGGCGTCCCGCGAGGTGTCCCTCATCAACGCCCACTACATCTGCGACATCCACCCGCGCTCGGAGTACTTCCGGGCGATGGCCCGCAACCGCCTCGTCCCGGTGCACGTCGAGGACCTGACGGCCGCCGCCATGCCCTACTGGGAGCTGCGCAAACAGGCCGAGCATCTGGTGACCGGCATCGAGGAAACGTTCCTGACCGCCTACGGGAACGGCAGCTTCCAGTATCTGATGATCGTCGCCGACCGCGTCTGAGGCCGCCGCGCGCCGGGGCTCAGCGCTCTCCGCCGGCCGGCGGACGGACCGAGTCCCGGCCGACCACGGGGCACTTCAGGCGGCGCGCGGCCGTCCGGTCCACCGGCTCGTCCGCGTCCGCGGCGTCGAGCAGCATCCGGACCGCCGTCGCGCCCATCGCATGGTGCGGCAGACCGATCGTCGTCAGCGCCGGGACCAGGTGGCCGGCCATCTGGTCCTGGTCGTCGTAGCCGACCACCGAAAGGTCACCGGGTACGTCGATGCCCAGCCGGGCGGCGGCGAGCAGCGTGCCCGTGGCGACCCGGTCGTTCGCGCAGACCACACCCGTCGGCCGGGCGGCGGAGTCGAGCACCCGCAGCGCCGCCGCGTACCCCTCGTCGATCTGCCAGCCCGCGCGCAGCACCCACTCCTCGCGGGCGGTGATCCCGGCGGCCCGCAGCCCGTCGCGGAAACCCCGGGCCCGGTCCGCCGCAGCGATGTCGCCGGCCGCACCGCCGAGCAGGGCGATGTCGCGGTGGCCCGCCCCGATCAGCACGTCCACCGCGGCGCGCCCGCCCGCGCGCTCGTCCGGCACCACGGAGGCGTACGAACCGGGCTCGCGCGGAAGGCAGTTGGCGAGCACGGCGCGCGCCGGGTCGATCCCCTCGGGGACGGTGGTGCGGCGCATCGACATCGCCGCGTAAACGATCCCGTCCACCCGCCGGGCCCGCAGCTCCGCCACCGCCTCCGCCTCGGCGGCCGGGTCGAGCCGGGACTCCAGGAGCAGCACCTGGTGCCCGCGCTCACGGGCCGCCTCCAGCGCGCCGAGCACCAGACGGCCGGCGAAGGGGCTCGTCGCGATCTCGTCGCTGAGCAGTCCGATGACCGCGCTGCGCTGCTTGCGCAGCGAGCGGGCCACCTCGTCCGGGCGGTAGCCGAGCTGGTCGGCGGCCTTCCTGATGCGGGCCTGGGTCTTGGCCGAGAGGTTGCCCGCGGCCCGGCCGCTGAAGACGAAGGACACGGCGGCGCGCGACACCCCGGCAAGGTCGGCGACATCGCGGGCGGTGGGGCGGCTCACGTCGCGTCTCCTCCAGATCTGTGACTGCGGGCAAGGATCGTGACGCCCAGTATCGCCGGACGCTCCGGCACTGTGGGGACGCGGGGGCCGCGGATAGGCTGACGTGGATCAAGGCGGATCACCCGTGGGGCATCGAAGGAGGCGGGGAAAGTCGACAGCGTGAGCAGGGACGCGGACGGGATCGGGGGCAGGTCCGAGCGGCCGACGTCGAAGGACGTCGCACGCCTCGCGGGGGTCTCCCACACCGCCGTCTCCTTCGTCTTCAACGGCCGGGCCGAGGGCAATCTCTCGCCCGCCACACAGGAACGCATCCGGAAGGCCGCCGAACAGCTCGGCTATCGGCCCAACGCCGTCGCCCGCGGCCTGCGCCGCCGCCGTACCGCCGTGATCGGCCTGGTCACCGACCACATCGCCTCCTCGCCGTTCGCGGGCGCCCTGCTGCGCGGCGCGATGGAGACCGCCTGGCGGCGCGAGCACCTGGTGCTCACCGTCGACTCCACCGGCGACCCCGCCAAGGAGGACGCGGCCGTCTCCGAGCTGCTCGACCGGCGGGTCGACGGCATCATCTACGCCGCCATGTCGCTGCGCCGCGCCCGCGTGCCCGCCGGCCTGAACCGCACCCTCGCGGTGTTCGCCAACTGCCTCCCCGAAGACGACTCGCTCGCCGCGGTGATCCCCGCCGAACGCGCCGGCGGCCGCGCCGCGGCCAAGCTGCTCCTCGACGCGGGGCACCGCGGGATCGCCCTGGTCGGCGGGCTCGACGACATCGCGTCGGCGGAACGGCTGCGGGGCTTCCGCGACGCGCTGCGGACGGTGGGGGAGCGCGCGGACAAGGACCGGATCGTGCGCGGCGGCGGCGAGATCTCCGCGGGGTACGCGGGTGCGATGCGGCTCCTCGACGGGGTGCCGGTGGACCGGCGGCCCACCGGCATCGTCTGCTACAACGACCGGGTCGCGGCGGGCGTGCTGCACGCCGCGGCGCGGCTCGGCATCGACGTACCCGGTGAGCTGTCCTTGGTCGGGTACGACGATCAGGAGCACATGGCGGCCTTTCTGGACCCGCCGTTGACGACCGTCGCGCTGCCGCATCGGGCCATGGGGGAGGTGGCCACGGATTTGTTGTTGGACGCGATCGAGGGGGCGACGCCTCCTGCCGTGGCGGTGCGGCGGCTGGAGTGCCCGGTGGTGGTGCGGGCCTCGGTGGCTCCGCCGGCGCCGGGCGCGGGGCTGTGACAGGCGCGGCTTCGCCGCATGAGCGTGGTGTTGGCGTCTGCGGGCGGGTCGTGGCTGGTCGCGCAGTTCCCCGCGCCCCTTCGGGGCGCTCTGCCCACCGCCCGGCCCAGCGCGGGGCGTGCCGATCGGGCTACGGGGACTGTGGACTCAACGGTTCACTCCCGCCGACGTGATGCCCTCGCGCAACGGGCGCTGGCCGACGGCGAAGACGGCGATGGCGGGGAGCATGGAGAGGACGACGCCCGCGAGGACCACCGAGACGGAACCGGTGCCGAGATTGCCCTGGAGCGAGACCAGGCCCAGCGGCAGCGTGAAGTTGTCCGTCGACGTCTCCAGGATCAGCGGGCGGAAGAATTCGTTCCAGTGGTAGTTGAAGGCGAGCACGCCCACGATGGCGAGGCCCGGCGCGGCCAGCGGCGCGTACACCGAGCGGAAGATCCGCCAGGGTCCCGCACCGTCGATCATGGCCGCCTCGCCCAGGTCCTTGGGCATGCCGAGGAAGTACTGCCGCATCAGGAAGGTCCCGAACGCGGTGGGCCAGGCGGGGATGATCAGGCCGAGCAGCGTGTCGGTCAGGCCCATCGACTTCAGGACCAGGAACACCGGCACGATCGTCACCTGCAAAGGCACCATCATGGTGGCGAGGACGAGCCCGAACAGCGGTTTCTTGAACCGGAATTCGAGGCGCGCGAAGGCGTATCCCGCGAGCCCCGCGGTGACCATCTGGCCGGCCGCGATCAGCGCGGTCACCAGCGTCGAGTTGAGGGCGAGCAGCCAGACGTCGATCTGCGCGAAGGCCTGGTCGTACGCCTCGGTCGTCGGCGCCGACGGGATGAGCTGCGGCGGCAGGTCGAAGGACTCGGCGGGCGCCCGCAGCGAGGTGGACATGGTCCAGATCACCGGACCGAGGGTGAGCAGCGCGACCACGGTCAGACCGGCGATCCGCGCCCAGGACGACAGGCCGTACTTCATACGGTTCACAGGGTTCACCCGGCTCACTGGTAGTGGACGAATCGCCGGCTGAGCCGGAACTGGAGGGCCGTGACCGCCAGGATCAGGACGAAGAGCAGCACGCCGACCGCCGATGCCGTACCGAACCTCAGCTGCTCGAAGGCGCTCTCGTAGATGACCATCACGACGGTGCGGGTGGAGTCGCCCGGCCCGCCGTCGGTCAGCACGTACGGCTGCTCGAAGACCTGAAGGGCGTTGATGATGCCCACGACCGAGGCGACCAGGAGGGTGGGGGAGAGCAGCGGCAGCGTGACGGCGAGGTGCTTGCGGATGCCGGTGGCGCCGTCGAGCGATGCGGCCTCGTGGATCTCCCTGGGGATGTTGTTCAGGCCCCCGACGAACAGGAGGAAGGAGAAGCCGAACTGCTGCCACACATAGACCAGGACCACCGCGGCCATCGCGGAGTCCTCGGAGGTCAGCCAGGGGACCGGGTCGATGCCGACATGGCCGAGCAGCCAGTTGACCACCCCGAATTCCTGGTTGAAGAGATACTTCATGACGACGGAGATGGACGCCGCCGACAGCACGAGCGGGAAGAAGAACGCCGAGCGGAACGCCGAACGCAGCCAGCTGGGCAGCCGGTTGTCGAGCGTCAGCGCGAGGGCCAGCGCCAGCAGGAGTTGCAGCGCGACCGCGAAGAACATGAAGACGAGGGTGTTGGTGAAGGACACGAGGACCGTGTCGTCGGTGAAGGCCTCGCGGTAGTTGTCCGTCCCGGCGAACGTCGGCGGGTCGATGACGTTCCAGTGCAGGAAGCTCAGGACGAGGGATCCGACGATGGGTACGACGGTGAAGACGAGGACGCCGACGACGGTCGGCGCCAGGAAGAGGGCGGCCATGAGCCGGGTGCCCCGGTCACGGCCGGCGCGGCGCGGTGACTGCTCCTTGACGGCTGGGCGGGCCGCCTCTGCCGATCGCTGAGTGGTCGTCATATCTCACGCTCCATGGCCTTCTCCAGGTCGCCCTGCAGCCGCCGCAGCGCGGGACGGACCCCGCGCGGATCGGCGAGCGCGGTGCCGGTGTGCTTCAGGAGGAGCTGCTCGACCTCGGCGACCTGCGGCGGGGCGGGGATCGGGCCGGTCGTCGGGAACTTGTCGAGGGTGTCGTAGAAGACCTGCCAGTTCGTGGGCCCGGTCCTCGCATAGCGGGCCGCGTGCACCATCGAACGGCGGGCCGGGGTGGACTGGTTCGCCCGGAAGAGCTCGGTCAGCACGTCCTTGCGCACGGAGTACTTGATGAACTCCCAGGCCTCGTCCTGCTTCTTGGACGTCCGGAGGAGCGCGTATCCCGCAGCGCCGAACTGGTGGCGCTGGGTGCGCCAGCGCGGGAAGTACTGCACGTCGTAGCCGCCGCGTTCCATGCCCGCCGAGTGCAGGCCGCCCGCCCAGAAGCCGCCCGCCGGGGTGACGCCGACCCGGCCGGTGGAGAAGACGCCGACCAGGTTGCTGCCGTTGCCGCCCTCGGGACGGGAGCAGAGCCGGTCCCGGACCAGCGAGGCCAGATAGTCGTACACCTCCTCGACGCGTTCATGGGTGGCCTGCGGCGTGCGCCAGCGGAAGCCGCCGCCCCGGCCGCGGCGCTGCTCGGCCGGGTAGAAGCCGTCCCAGAGCCAGTCGCCGCCGGGGGCCTTCGACTCGACGAGGACGTTCGTGTCGTTGGCGAACAGCCAGGGGACGACGCCGCCCCACAGGCGGTTGGTCCAGAAGTACGGCGTGAAGTGCGAGCCGCCGGAGCGCTTCATGTCCCGCAGCAGTGCCGTGAAGTCGTCGCGGGTCCAGTCGGGCGGGGGCAGTGCGGCGCCCGCCTTCCTCAGGGCCCCGCTGTTGAGATACATGTCGGCGGCGTTGAACTCGACGGGCAGCTGGTAGAGGCTCCCCTCGTACATCATCGACTCGACGAGCGACGGGTGGACGTCCGCGAAGTACTCCCGCAGCTCGTCCGCGTCGCGCCGCACCCGGTCGTCGAGCGGCACGCCGAGGCGCTGCGCGAAGAGCTGCACGCCCTCGGTGGCGACATAGACGACGTCGGGTTCGGTGCCCGCGGCGATCTGGGTGAGGATCTTGGCGAAGAAGTCCGACCAGTCCTTGGCCTGGATCGGCAGCAGCCGCACCTTGATGTCGGGGTGCAGCTGCTGGAAGCCCTCGCGCAGGGCCCGTTGGGCCGCCGGGTCGAAGGCGGAGCCGAGGGTGGCGACGACCAGGGCGTCGCCGTCCCGGCCTGGTATGTCGGCGCCGGTCAGCCGGTCCCAGCTCGCCGCGGTGCCGGCGAGGGCGGCGGCGCCCGCGCCGTAGCCGCCGTAGCGGAGCAGGGCGCGGCGCGGGAGGGTCGGGATGCTGCGGTCGGGTGGGTGGTGAGAGTCGGTCATCGGAGGGCCTAACTCGTGTTAGTAAAATTCTGTGACCCAGATGATGAGAACCGCGTAACGACGGTGTCAAGCCCTCTGATCGCTTGACCTTTAACGAGTTAGGTCTACAGTCCTGACCCATGCTTGAGATGAGCCGAAGGAACCTGATCCGGGCCGGAGCGGTGGGCGCCGCCATGGCCGCGGTGCCCGCCACATTCCTCGCGCAGGCCTCGGCAGCGGACCGCAAGTCCGCGGCCAAGGCGGCCAGTTACCGGGCGGAGTACCACTTCACCGTCCCCGACCAGTGGAAGAACGACCCCCAGAGACCCGTCTGGATCGACGGCGAGTACCACTACTACTACCTCTACAACGCCGACTACCTGGCCGGCGGCACCACCACCGGCACCGCCTGGCGCCTGGCCACCAGCACCGACCTGGTCTCCTTCAAGGACCGGGGCATCGCCGTCCCCAAGGACACCACGCCCAACGGCGACGTCTGGTCCGGATCGGCCGTGGTGGACACCCACGACACCGCGGGATTCGGCGCGGGCGCGGTCGTCGTCCTGGCCACCATGGAACCGGTGGAGACCGCCGACACCCAGGCCCAGTACCTCTGGTACTCCACCGACAAGGGCCGCACCTTCACCAACCACGGCACCGACCCGGTGCTCGCCAACCCCGGCGTCAAGGACTTCCGCGACCCCAAGGTGATCCGCGACGAGGAGCGCGGCCGCTGGGTGATGGTGCTCGCCGAGAAGACGAAGGTCGGTTTCTACCACTCGACGAACCTCAAGGAGTGGACGTACGTCAGCGGCTTCGTGGAGGAGGGGCTCGGCGTCCTGGAGTGCCCCGACCTGTTCCGCGTCACCACCGCCGAAGGCACCGCGAAGTGGGTGCTCGGCGTCAGCGCCAACGGCAAGGCGTCCGGACTGCCCAATACGTACGCGTACTGGACCGGCGCCTTCGACGGCACCGCGTTCACCGCCGACGCGCCCGAACCGCAGTGGCTCGACCACGGCTTCGACTGGTACGGCGCCGTCACCTTCGAGAAGCACGCGGCGGACGGCACGGTCGACCCGGCCGTCCGCTACGCCATCGGCTGGCTCAACAACTGGGACTACCCCAACACCACCCCCACCATCGACGCCGACGGCTTCAACGGCACCGACTCGATCGTCCGCGAGGTGAGGCTGCGTCGCGCCGCGTCGGGCACGTACTACCTGGCGTCCCGGCCCGTCCCCGCCCTCGACCGGCACGTCTCACGCACGGTGGACCTCGGCGACGTGACGGTGGAGGGCCAACTGGTCCTGGAGTACACCGGCACGGCGTACGAGCTGACCACCGAGATCACCTGGGACCAGCTCACCGGCGCGGGCGTCCAGCTGCGCAGATCCGCCGACGGCAGCCGGCATGTCGACGCGGGCGTGTACGGCGACTACGCCTTCGTGAACCGCAGGGGCGCCGCCAACCCCGACACCTCGGGCAAGTGGCAGGAGAGCAGGACCCCCTTCGACGCGTCGGCCCGCAGGGTCACCCTGCGGGCCCTGGTCGACCGCACGTCGGTGGAGGTCTTCTTCGACGACGGCCGCTACACGCACTCCATGGAGGCGTTCCCGTACCTCGCGGACACCCGGCTCGCGCTGTTCACGATCGACGGCAAGGCGGTCTTCCGGAACACCGTGATCCGGGAGTTCGCCGTCTAGGGCCTGTCCGCCGGTCGGGCTCTAGCCCCGCTCCTTGGCTGCCGGAGCGGCCGTGCCCCGCTGCTGCGGGATCAGGCTCGGCGGCAGCTCGCCCTGCTGCACGTTCACCGTCCTGACCGGCGAGGGAACCCGGATGCCCTCGTCCCGGTAGCGCTGGTGGAGCTGCTTGATGAACTCGTGCTTGATGCGGTACTGGTCGCTGAACTCGCCGACGCCCAGGATCACCGTGAAGCTGATCCTGGAGTCGCCGAACGTGTGGAAGCGGACGGCCGGTTCATGCTCGGGCAGGGCGCCGTCGACGTCCTTCATGACGTTCTCCACGACCTCGGTCGTGACCCGCTCGACCTGCTCCAGGTCGCTGTCGTAGCTGACACCGACCTGGACCATGATCGACAGGTCCTGCTCGGGGCGGCTGAAGTTGGTCATGTTGGTGCCGGCGAGCTGCGCGTTGGGGATGATCACCAGGTTGTTCGACAGCTGACGCACCACCGTGTTGCGCCAGTTGATGTCCACGACGTAGCCCTCCTCGCCGCTGCTGAGCCGGATGTAGTCGCCCGGCTGCACGGTCTTGGCGGCGAGGATGTGGACGCCCGCGAAGAGGTTGGCGAGGGTGTCCTGGAGGGCCAGGGCGACCGCGAGGCCACCCACGCCGAGCGCGGTGAGCAGCGGGGCGATGGAGACGCCCAGCGTCTGGAGCATGACGAGGAAGCCCATCGCCAGGACCACGACGCGGGTGATGTTCACGAAGATGGTGGCCGAACCCGCCACGCCCGAACGGGACTGGGCGAGCGACTTCACCAGACGGGTCACCACGCGGGCCGCCGTGAGCGTCGCGGCGAGGACGAGCAGCGCGGTGAGCGTCATCGTGACGTTGCGGCCGGTCCTCGGGGTGAGCGGCAGCGCAGCAGCGGCGGCCGCCGCGCCGGCGGCTATCGCCGCGCAGGGGACCAGCGTGCGCACGGCGTCGACGATGACGTCGTCACCGCTCCAGCGCGTCCTGCTGGCCCGTTCGCCGAGCCACCGCAGGATGACGCGCAGCAGCAGCGCCGCCGCGATTCCGGCGGCCAGCGCGATGCCGGGGGCGATCAGGTCGTGCCAAGTGAGGGCTCGCTCCATCAGTTCCTTCTCCAGGTTGTGCGGGCGCGCCGGACGTGTGTTCGTGTCCGGCGTCGCGAGCGTCATCCTGCCCCATGGGTGCGGCGCCGCCGCCGGGGGCCCGCGCCCCAGAGTGCCCTCAACTCAGCAGGCGCAGGGCGATGTCCGAGATTCCGATGCGGACGGTCTGACCCCAGGTCAGCTCCAGCGCGTCGCTCTCGACCCCGTCACCGAAGACGACGAGACGGTCCGACTCGACGGTGACGCGCAGCCGCTGCGCCCCCGCGAGTACGCCCTCCACCCGCGAGGTCCCGGTCGCGGGCGAGGGCCAGGCCTCCCGTACGAACCAGATCAGGCGCGGCTCGGCGGGGCCGGGCAGCGGCAGGGCGCTGCCGCTCTGCTGCCACAGCGACCGCAGCCACCCGGTGGCGCCGGTGCCGGTGCCCACCAGCACTCCGGACGAGGCCTGCGCCTCGGCCGCCGCGCCGTCCGTGTCCGGGCCGAGCCGGTAGCGGGCGGTCTGGTGCCCGGGCGGGCCCAGATAGATCTCGTTGAGGGCGAGCAGCCGCTGGGTGTCGTCGGACTGGGCCTCCACCATGGTGAGTTCGTCCACGGTCGCGGTGGGGGACAGCGCCGCCGGGAGCAGCTTCGCCGCGTCCGCGCCCCGATGGCGGACGAGGACTCCGGGGTTGCGGCCGGGCTCGGTGTCGATGCCGACGACGGGCTGCCCCGAGAGATACTTCGCGGCGTTGGCCACCAGTCCGTCCTGCCCGACGACCACCACGACGTCCTCGGGCCCGAAGAGGAACCGGTCGAGGTCCGCCCGCTCCACCCGCGCCTGCCGCCACCGCTCCGGCACCGCGGCGGCGACCTCCGCGAGCGTCGCGCGGGCCCGGCGATGACGCTCGGCCACCTCCTGAAGGGACCGGCCCCGCGACGCGAGGAAGAACTCGGCCTGCCCGTGCGTGCCGTGCCGGGCGAGCAACTCCTCGTACTCGGTGGTGCGATGGACCAGGACCGCGCGCGGCGCCAGGCTCATGGCCGGGGGCTCCCGTCCTGCCCCAGCCTGGCCAGCAGACCGGTGAGGACGTCGGGGGAGAGGGTGAGGCTTTCGATGCGGGGGACGTTCTCGGCCAGCCGGGTCGCCGCGAGGGCGTGCAGGGTGGCCGGGTCGACCGCGGAGTGCGCCGCGAGCCAGGACGTCTGGGCCGCCGCCTTCGCCTCGCCGACCGTGCGCGCCGACTCGGCCTCGGCGCGCGCGAGACGTTCCGTGCGCTCGGCCTCCGCCTGTGCGCGGACGGCGTCCGCCGCCGCGTTCTCCTCGGCCTCGCGGCGCGCGTTGGTGCCGCGCTGTTCGACCAATTCCTCCTCCTGCCGGGCCAGTTGGATGCGGGTCGTCAGCTCGTTCTCGGCGATCGCCTTCTCCCGCTGGACGGCCACGGCCCGGCGTTCGTACGTCGCCCGGTCCGCGTCCTGCTGGATCCGCTCCCGTGCGGGGGTGCGCAGGGCGCGCTCCACCTCGGGCTCGGGGCGGATCGCGACGACGCGGACGGCCACCACCTCGATGCCGGTGGCGGGAAGCCGGGGCTCGGCCGCGAGACCGTCGGAGATCCGCGCGCGGACCGCGCTCACCCCGTCGGCGAGCGCCTCGGCCAGCGGGGTGCGGGCCAGTACGTCGAGGGCGTTCTGCTGGGCGGACTCCGTGAGCAGCGCGGCGAGTTGCTCCAGCGGGGCGCCGCGCCAGGCGCCCGTGCCGGGGTCGACGGCGAAGTCGACGCGGGCGGCGGCGAGTGCCGGATCGCTGATCCGGTAGGTCACCGTCGCCTGCACGGTGACGTCCTGGAAGTCGGCGGTCCGTGCGTGGAAGGTGACGGCCAACTCCCGGTCGTCGACCGGCACTTCAGAGATGGCGGCACTGAGCGCACGGAACCAGAAGCTCAGCCCCGGCCCGTCGTGGACGAGCCGGCCGCGCCGGTGGTGGCGGATGTGGGCGGTGGGCGCGGAGCGCAGGTGGTGCAGGCCAAGGCGCCTGGTGATGTCGGCCATGATGGAATCCCTCCCCGTTTTCGTCACATCGACGATAGCGAGCTCTACCGCTTATCGTCAAGGAGATGAAAAGGGGGAGGGGGTGAAAGGGGGAGAGGGGTGAAAAGGGGAGGGTGCGAGGCGAGGTGCGCGGGCTACGGCTTGCGGCCCACCCCCGCGTAGAGCGGAACCGGCGTCCCGTTGCGCACCTCGTCCACCCCCAGCTCCGGATGCCACTGAGGCAGCCACACGATCCCGGGGTCGAGCAGCTCGAACCCCTCGAAGAACCGCTCCACCTCCGCCCGTGAGCGCGGCGCCAGCGTCACGCCGCCCGCCTTGTACATCTCCACCGCCTGCCGCGTCCGCTCCGGGTCGAAGTCGCCCGCCATCTGCGAGAGCACCAGATGGCTGCCGGGCGCGAGGGCGTCCACGAGCGTGCGGACGACGTCGTGCGCCCCGTCCTCGTCGCCGATGAAGTGCAGCAGCGCGATCAGCGACAGTGCGATCGGCCGAGTGAAGTCCAGTACGCCTTCCGCCTGTTCGAGGATCTTGTCCGGCTCCCGCGCGTCCACCTGGAGGAACTCCGTCGCCCCCTCGGAAGTCCCCGTCAGCAGCGCCGCCGCGTGGGCCAGGACGATCGGGTCGTTGTCCACGTACACGACGCGTGCCTCGGGGGCGGCCGACTGGGCGATGCGGTGCAGATTGGGCTCGGTGGGGATGCCGGTGCCGATGTCCAGGAACTGGCGTATCCCGCCCTCGCCCGCGAGCCGCCGCGTGGCCCGCTGCATGAACCAGCGGTTGTGCTGAGCGCAGTACTTCGTCTGCGGCTCGAGCGACTCGATCTGCCGGCCCAGCTCCTCGTCCACCGGATAGTTGTCCTTGCCGCCCAGGAACCAGTCGTAGACGCGGGCGGGATGCGGCTTGCTGGTGTCGATCATCGATGCAGCGGACTCCGGGATCGCGGACATGCGTCAACTCCCAAGGGGGCGGCGGCTGTTCAGACGTACATCAGGCACGTCCGGTCATCGTGCCCCCTCGGACCGGTGGGCTCAAGCGTCACTCGGGTCCCGCAGCAGACTGCCCGCGCCGGGCACGTGCGGCGGCAGGCCCAGTTCGGTCAGGATCCGGTGGGCCGTGGCGGTCGCCGCCGACAGGACGGGCAGGCCCGCCGCGTCCTCCACCGCCTGGACCGACGCGAGGGACGGCATCTGCACGCACGCCGAGAGGACGAGCGCGTCGGCCCTGCCCAGATCCACCCGCCGCCAGTGGTCCCGCAGATCGGCCGGGTCGAGCCGGGCGACCGCCAGATTGTCCGGCACCTCCAGGCTCAGCGCGTCCACCACCTCCACGCCCGCGTCCTCGATGTACTCCGCGACCAGGCGGGTCAGCGGCTTCATGTACGGAGTGATGATCGCGACCCGCGCCGCGCCGAGGGTCTTGATGCCGTCGAGCAGCGCTCCCGCGCTGGAGACCACCGGGGCCTGCGCGCCCTCGGAACGCAGCGCGGCGGTGATCTCGTCCTCCGCCACGCAGTGGTGCCCGGGCCCCTGCGCCATGATCGCGACGAGACAGGCCGTGGCCACCACGTCGGGCCTGGCGTCGGCCAGTTCCAGCGCGGCCCGCTCGGTCTGCGCGTTCATCGCCTTCAGCTGCTCGGGCGTCACATGCTTCATCCGCATCCGGCTGCTGTGGAAGACGAATCGATCCTGCGGGGCCACGGACTCGCGGTCGCGCAGCATGCGCGGCAGCTCCGTCTCCATCGTCAGGTTCGAGCTGGGGACGATCATGCCGATGTGGTGGTCGGTCACGGTCGCGGTCGGCTTCGCTGCCACGGTTCCTCCGGATGTCGTACGGCTATGAGTCCTCGGTCAGCCCCTCCCAGTGATCGGCGAGGGACGTGAGGAGGTGCATGACTTCTTCGCGCCGCTCGGCGCCGAACGGCTCCAGGAGCCGCTCGTCGAGTTCACGGGCGCGACGGTTCGACGCGTGGAGGGTGCGTTCGCCCTCCTCGGTCAGATAGAGCAGCTTGCGGCGGCCGTCGTCGGCGGCCGTCCTGCGCAGCAGCAGCCCCCGGTTCTCCAGGCGCCGCGCCACGTCGGCCATCGTCGACGTGTCCAGGGCCACCGCCGACGCCATCGACCGCTGGTCGTGTCCCGGCGAGGCGTCCACGGCCTGCAGCACCGCGAACTGCGGTCCGGTGAGCGTCGGGTCCACCGCGCGGATCCAGACCGCGAGATACGCCTGGTAGAGGCGCCGCACCTGGTAGCCGGGCGCGGCGGTGAGGGCGGCGGGCGGCCCGGGCGTCGTCGCGGTGGAAGCCGTCGTGGTGGGGGTTTCGTCAGCCATGGGGCCCACTTAAGCACGGGGGTTGATCGGCACGGAGCGTCAGGTCAGCATCGGGCGCACCGCCTCCCGGAGCGCGGCGAGGGCCGCGCGGGGGCTGTCCCAGAACAGCATGTGACCCGCGTCCGGGACCTCTGCGAGCACCGCCGCCGGATGCCGCCGGGCCGCCTCGGCGGCGCCCGCGCCCGTGACGACGGGACTGTCCGCGCCGTACAGCAGGGCCGTGGGCCCCGGCACCGCCGGCCACCAGTCGAAGAAGTCCTCCGACTCGAAGCCCCGGTGCGTGGCCGCGATCGCCCCCCGGTCGCAGCTCGCCAGCCAGCGGGCCCGCAGCTCCTGCTCCCTGCGCGGCCAGCGCGGCCAGGCCAGCGCCACCTCGTCCGCGTCCGTCCCGCGCCGCGCCTGGTCGAGCTGGCCGAGGAACGCTTCCAGAGGCGTCGGATAGGGCCCGCGTCCGGGCCCGCTCAGCGGCGGGTCGCCGAGCACCGTGCCGCGCAGCGCCACCTTGCCCCGCACCGCGGTGACCGCCGCGATCCGCGCGCCCATGGAGTGCCCGAACAGGACCGGCCGGTCGAGGCCGAGCCCCGTCACGACGGCTTCTGCGTCCTCGGCGTACTCCTCCAGGGCGTAGCAGCCGCCGCTGTCGGAGAGCCCGCGTCCGCGCACGTCGAGGACCAACGGGCGTACGACATCGGTCAGTTCGCGCGCCACGAAGTCCATCGTGACGGCCGGGCTCGTGATGCCGGGAAGGACGAGCAGGGGGACGCCGGGCCCGCCGTAGTCGAGGACGTGCAGCCGGGTGGCGCCCGAGCGGACCCAGCGGCTGGTGGCGGGGGTGTCGGCGAGGTCGGCGAGGGCGGACTGGGGGAGGAAGCGGTGGTCGGGCGGGGGCACACGGTCCACCTGGGGGCGGGGCCGGGTCATGCGGTCCTCCCGGTGAGCGTCTGGAGGTAGTCGACGGCCTCCTTGAGGCCGATGACGTCCCCGTACTTGGCCTGGATGTCGAAGAGGCTCGCCTCGTGCGGGCCCGCCGCGCGGTCGCCGACGCACTCGCGCGGCACGAGCACCGAGAAGCCGCTCTGTACGGCGTCGACCGCCGTCGCCCGCACGCAGCCGCTCGTCGTCGCCCCGCAGACCAGGACGGTGTCGCAGCCGAGACCCGTGAGCAGCGCCGCGAGGGAGGTGCCGAAGAACGCCGACGCGCCCTTCTTCACCACCGTCAAGTCCCGTGTACCGTACGGAAGTCGGGGATCGAGCGCGACCTCGTCGCTGCCCTCGACCAGCGACCGCATGCCCCGCGCCTTGTCCAGCCAGGTGACCGCGTCCCCCGACGCCTCGGCGGGCGTGTACGAGATCGTGGTGAAGACGACCGGTACTTCGGCGGGGCGGGCGCCGTCGATCAGCTCGCCGACCGCGCCCACCACGTCGGTCAGATCCGCGCCCGAGGGAAACCCGGGCTCGGTGAAGCCGCGCGTCAGGTCGACGACGAGGATCGCGGGGCGGGTTCCACGGCGCACGGGGGCGCCGAATCCGGCCCGTTCGTAGGTACGTTCCGTCTCCTGGCCGTAGTTCACGATGCCCTCCCCGGCGTGCGCAGGGCCCGCAGCTCCCGCGCCTGGGCGCCGAGCCGGCCGAGCAGCCAGCCCTCGAAGAGCCCGAAGGCGAAGGCCCCGGCGACCAGGCCGTACTTGGCGGCGGCCGGGCCGAGCAGCATGGAGAGGCCGTCGAGTTCGGCCTCTGCGGGGGCGGCCGTGGTGCGGGGAGCGGCCGCGGCGGCGACGGCGCCAGGCGTCCGCTCCTGATCCAGCAGACTCCTGGCGCCAGGCGTCCGCTCCTGATCCAGCAGACTCCCCAGGTTCTGCGCGAACTGCTGGAGGATCCGGTCCGACACCGTCGCGATCGCCCCCTTGCCGAACTGCGCGATCTTGCCCCGTATCACCAGATCCGTGGAGAGCTGGAGCAGTGCGCCCTCGGCCGCGCCGAGGACTTCGAGGGCGACCTCCGCCTCGGCGTCGCCGCTCCCATGGGTGTCCGCGCCACGGGCCTGGACCCGCAGCCGCCGCCCCTCGGGATCGACCTCCAGGAAGCGGACCGTGCCCGCGTACGCGGCGCTGATCGGGCCGACCTTGATCTTCACGGAGCCCTGCCAGGTGTCTCCGTCGTGCCCGTCGAGCGCGGCGCCCGGCATGCACGAGGCGACCCGCTCGACGTCGTTCATCAGGGCGAAGACCGCGTCCGGCGAGGCCTTGACCGGGACCGAGTTGGTGAGCTGCATCAGTTCTCCTTGCTACAGCGCCGGGCGACGGCGCAGCCGTCGATCGCCTCGACGATGGTCTGGTAGCCGGTGCACCGGCAGAGATTCGCGGCGACGACCTCGCGTATCTCGTCCTTGTCCGCATCGGGGCGCTCGGCCAGGAACCCCTCGGCGAGCATCAGGAATCCGGGGGTGCAGAAGCCGCACTGCAGCCCGTGGTGCTCGCTGAACGCCCTTTGCAGATCGCTCAGTCGGGTGCCGTCCGACAGCGACTCGACGGTGCGGATCTCGGCGCCCTCGGCCTGCGCCGCGAACATCAGGCACGCGCGCACCGGCCGCCCGTCGACCAGGACCGTGCAGGCGCCGCAGATGCCGTGCTCGCAGCCGACATGCGTGCCGGTCAGGCGCAGCTCGTGGCGGAGCACGTCGACGAGGGTGCGGCGGGCCTCGGTGATCACCTCGTGCCGCTCGCCGTTGACGTCGAGGGTGAGGAGCAGCTTGTCGTTCGCGTCGGTCGTGTCGGTCATCGGGACAGCTCCAGGTTCAGGGCGCGGTGCACCGTCTCCGGCGTGATGGGGGTGTGGTCGAGCTCGACGCCCGTGGGGCGAAGGGCGTCGTTGACGGCGTTGAGCACGGCGGCGGGCGCCCCGATCGTGCCGCCCTCGCCCGCGCCCTTCGCACCGGTCTCGGTGAACGCGCACGGCGTCTGAAGGTGATGGATCAGTACATCGGGGATCTCGTGGGCGGTCGGCACCTTGTAGTCCATGAAGCTGGTCGCCGACGGCTCGCCCTGCTCGTCGTACGTCACCTGCTCGAAGAGCGCGCCCGCGATGCCCTGTGCGATGCCGCCCCGGCACTGCCCCTCCACCACCTGGGGGTTGATGGCGACCCCGCAGTCCTCGACGCACACGTACCGCAGGATCTCCACCTGCCCGGTGCCTTCGTGGAGTTCGACGACCACGCCGTGGGTGGCGTTGGAGAAGGTGCCGTCGTTGAACACGTCGAAGGTGGCGGTGGCCGAGAGGCCCGGCTCGATGTCCTTGGGCAGCAAGTGCGCCTGGAGATAGGCGACATCGGCCAGTTCCTCGTACGTGAGCCGTGTGCCGTCACGGTGTCGCGCGGCCCCGTCGGCGAGCTCCACGTCCGCCGGCTCGACCTGCCACCGTGCCGCCGCGATCCGCCGCAGCTTCTCGCCGAGCTTCGCCGCCGCGAGCCGCACCGCGCTACCGCCCACCGTGATGGAGCGGCTGGCGAAGGTGCCCCAGCCGTAGGTGATGCGCTCCGTGTCGCCCTGATGGAGCTTCACCTTGCCGATGTCCAGGGCGAGTTCGTCGGCAACGATCTGCGCCATGGTCGTCTCGTGGCTCTGCCCGTGGCTCATCGTGCCGGTGGTGACGGTCACCGCGCCGCTGGTGTCCATCCGGACCTCGGAGATGTCGAAGCCCGGCACGACCCGCATCTTGCGCTGGGCGAAGGCCGCCGAGCCGTAGCCGGTGCGCTCGCTGAAACAGGAGTAGCCGATGCCGATGTGCCGTCCCTCGGCTGCCGCCGCCGACTGCTTCTCGTACCAGCCCTCGTCCTTGACGAGCCGCTCGCACAGGTTCAGCGACTCCAGGTAGGAGCCGGGGTCGTACGTGATGCCGTTGACGCCCGTGTACGGGAACTCGGTGATGACATTGCGGCGGCGGAGCTCCACCGCGTCCAGGCCCAGTTCCCGTGCCGCCCGCTCGAAGAGCCGCTCCATCACCATCACGTACTGCGGACGGCTCACGCCCCGATAGGGCGCGGTCGGCGCCTTGTTGGTGGTCACCGCGCGGCCGCGCACCCGGTACGCGGGCACCTTGTAGACGCCCGGCATCTCCGCCGACGCCATCAGCGGCTCGATGCCCGCCGTGAACGGATGGCAGGAGTAGGCGCCCATGTCGCACACCACGTCGGCGTCCAGGCCGAGGATCCTGCCCTCCGCGTCGAAGGCCGCGCGCACGTCGTAGTGCTGCTCGCGGGCGAGGAACGAGGCGGACAGGGCGTCCTTGCGGTCCTCGATCCACTTCACCGGCCTGCGCAGCCGCAGCGCCGCCGCCGCGGCGGCGATCTCCTCGCGCCCGACGACACACTTCTGGCCGAAGCCGCCGCCCATGTCGGGTACGACGACCCGCACGGCCCGCTCGTGCAGCCGCAGGCACTGGGACGCCACTGTCCTCACCTGGTGCGGGACTTGGGTGCAGGTGTGCAGGACGAGCTGCTCCTCGCGGTCGTCCCAGCAGGCGACGACGCCACGTGTCTCCAGGGGCAGGGCGTTCTGCCGGCCCGTCCGCGACTCGACGCGCACGACATGGGCGGCGGCGTCGAAGATCTCGTCGATGCCTTCCGTGGCGAAGAGCGAGACGTCCACGAGGGTGTTGCGGGCCGCATCCGCGTGCAGCAGCGGGGCGTCGGGCGCGAGCGCCGCCTCCTCCGACGTGACCGGCGGCAGGGCCGCATAGCCGACCTTCGCCGCCTCCAGGCCGTCCTCCGCCGCGTACGCGTCCCGCGCCACCACGATCGCGACGGGCTCCCCGACATAGCGGACCCGGTCGCGCGCCAGGACCGGCATGGCGGTGGGCACGAACTCCGAGAGCGGACGCCCCAGTTGGGCGGTGATGTCGGTCAGCGCGAGATCGTCGGCCGTGAACGCCGCCACGACACCCGGCACTTCGCGCACCGCCGTCAGGTCGACCGACACGATCTCGCCGTGTGCGACCGTGCTGCGCACGAACTGTGCGTGCAGCATGCCCGGCAGCGCGATGTCGTCGACGAACCGGCCGCGTCCGGTGAGCAGCCGAGGATCCTCGCGCCGCGCCACGGACCTGCCGACCAACCGGCCCTGATTCATGGGCTCGTTCACCGGGCCATCGCCTCCTCACAGGCACGCAGGACGAGCGTGCGGACGAGCTGTTTGCGGTAGTGCGTGCCGCCGGACGCGTCGGCCGGGGGATCGACGGCGTCCGCCGCCGCTGCCGCGCACTCGGCGAAGCCGCCGCCGCCCGCGAGGACGGCCTCTGCCGCCGGGACCCGGACCACGGCGGCGGCCACACCGCCGAGCGCCACCCGGCCGCCGCGCACCGCTCCACCGTCGACGTCCAGGTCGACCACGGCGGAGACGAGCGCGAAGTCACCGCGCCGCTCGGCGAATTCGGTGAGCGCGGCGTGCGGCGCCGGACGCGGGAAGACGATCTCGACGAGGATCTCGTCGGGGTCGAGGGCGGTCGTGTAGTACCCGAGGAAGAAGTCCCCGGCGGCGATCCGGCGCTCGCCGCGCGGCCCCCGCGCCACGAACTCGGCGTCCAGCGCCACGGCAAGGAGACACCACTCGGCGGTCGCGTCGGCGTGCGCGATGCTGCCGCCGACCGTGCCCCGCGTACGGATCGGCAGATGCCCGATCCACCGCATGGCGTCGCGCAGGACCCCGAAGTCCGCCCCGAGCCGCCCCGCCGGGTCCCGCTCCACCGTGTGATGGGTGGTGAGCGCCCCTATCCGCAGCCCGCCCCCGGCGTCCACGCTCAGCCGGTCGAGCTCCCGCAGGCCGCCTATGTCGACCAGATGCCGGGGGCGGGCGAGCCGGAAGTTCATCATCGCGACCAGGCTCTGGCCGCCGGCGACGACCTTGGCTTCGTCACCGAGCTCGGCGAGCAGCCGGGTGGCGCCCTCCAGGTCGCGGGCCCGGTGATAGGCGAAGGGGGCGGGCTTCATGGTCCTCCTGTCGTACGGGTGCGTCGGGCCGGGAGACGGGGCGGTCACGAGGGACGTCTGCGACGGAGCGGTCACGAGGGACGGCTGCTCGGCGAGGAGCCGCTCAGCGGGCCGCCTGCTCGGCGACCGGTCGGGGGGAAGCGGGCGCCGGGGGTTCGCCCTCGTCGTCCAGGGACCGCCCGTTCGTCTCCGGTGCCGCCACCGCCATCCACACCACGGCGACCAGCACCGTCCCTCCCAGCACCGCGAACGTCAACGGCAGCCCCAGGAGCGGCCACATCACCGAGCCGAAGAGCAGCGGCGCGAATCCGGTGAGCGCCCGGCTCACCGAGGAGGCCCAGCCGAAGCCGCTGGCCCGCAGGGGAGTGGGATAGAGCTCGGAGACGTACGCGTACAGGGCGGGAATGGTGAGCTGGGCAAGGAAGCCGAAGACGCCGATCGCCACCACGGAACCCGTCGGCATGTCCCGCACCAGGGCGAACACGACGAGGGCGAGCGAGGCGACCGGGGCCGAGACGCCGATCAGCCACTTGCGGCCGACGAGGTCGACCAGGGCGGTGGAGACGAGGACGCCGACGATGCCCACGCCGCTCATCAGCGTCGTACTCATGAAGGCGGCCGTGTCGCCCTGGCCCTCCTCCTTGAGGATCGACGGCATCCAGCTCAGCGCCGCGTAGTAGACCAGCATGATCGTGGCGAAGAGCAGCCAGGCCGCCGAGGTGATGCGCGGGCTGAAGCTCCAGACGCGGCGCAGCTGCTCGATCGCGGCGGCCGCTCCGCGCGGCCCCTCGTCCGGGACCGGCTCGGGGATGACATAGGGCTCCACGGGCGCCCCGGTCCTGGCGACCAGGTCGTCGATGACGGCGCGCGCCTCGGCCTCGCGGCCCTTCTTCGTCAGATAGATCGGCGACTCGGGGATGCCGCGCCGCGCCCAGAAGAGCAGCAGCGCCGGCAGGACCATCGTGGCGAGCATCCACCGCCAGTTGCCGTCGAGGGTGAGCATCGCCGTGGAGACGAGCCCGCACAGCGTGACGCCGACCGGCCACCACGCGTCGAGCGCGGTCAGGATGCGGCCCCGGTACTTGCGCGGCGAGAACTCGCCCACCAGGGCGTAGTCCACGGGGATGCAGCCGCCGAGCCCGACCCCCGCGAGGAACCGCAGGGCGAGGAAGACCGGATACGTCGGTGCGAGCGCGCCGAGCACCGAGAACACGGCGAAGATCAGCAGCGTGACGCTGAACGCCTTCTTGCGGCCGATCCGGTCGGCGACCGCGCCCCAGGCGACGGCGCCGACGGCCATCCCCACCAGGTTCGCGGTGGCAACGAGCCCGCGCTCGCTGAGCGAGAGGTCGAAGTGCTTGCCGAGGAGCGGCATGAGGAAGCCGTTCAACGCGATGTCGTACGCGTCGAAGAGGTAGCCGAGGCCACCGATGATGAAGATCTTGCCCTGGACCGACCATCTCCAGGGGAGGTCCTGGACGATCTGATCGCCTGTTTTCACGTTCGCTCCACGGTGTCGGGGACGGGACTCGGCGGGGGAACTGGTGGGACTCAGCGGGGGAACTGGTAGGAGAAGGCCCCGAGATCGGGGTCGTTGAGCGGGGTGCCGCCCCACAGCCAGTCGTACGAGAGGTCGGACTCACCGTCGAAGGCGCGGCGCAGCTTCTCGTCCCTGGCCTGCTGCTCGGGGCCGTCGGGGAAGTGGTAGAAGGTCTTGTTCTGGAGGGAGGCGTCCTGCACCATCCCGGCGTGCTTGGCCCGCCGGTCGACATAGCGGCGCAGCGCACCTTCGATGCCGTCGGCCGTGACCGCGCCCAGCTCCTCGGCGAGCACGGCGGCGTCCTCCATGGCCTGCGAGGCGCCCTGCGCCTGGTAGGGGAGCATCGCGTGGCAGGCGTCGCCGAGCAGCGCGACCCGGCCGTCGAGCCACACCGGGTCGCGGCGCCGGTGGTAGAGCGCGAAGCAGGACACGTCCTCCTTCGCCTTGGAGAGCATCGCGGGGACCCGGTCGTCCCAGCCGGGGAAGGCGTCGACGAGGTCCTGCGCGGTGGCCGCCACGGTCCACTTCTCGGCGACCTCGTCCGTGCAGGGCACACAGGCCACGATGTTGAGGAACTCGCCGCCGCGGATCATGTAGTGCACCAGATGCCGGTCGGGGCCGTACCAGATGGTCGACTGGTAGCGGTCCACCAGCCAGCGCGTCGCAGGGTCCGCGGCGATCAACTCGCCCGGTATCAGGGCCCGGTAGGCCATCTCCCCGGAGAACTGCAGGGTGTCGGGTACGTCCATCAGGTCGCGGACGCGGGAGCGGATGCCGTCGGCGCCGATGACGAGGTCGCAGGGGAAGCGCCGCCCGTCGTCGGTGATCGCCACCGGGCGCGCGGGGTCGGCGCGGTCGAGTTCGGCGACCCTGCTCGCGGTGTGCAGCGCGACGACCGGGCCGGGACCCGCCGGGTCGACGCAGGCGTCCATCAGGACGCGGTGCAGGTCGGCCCGGTGGTAGTGCCAGTAGGGCGCGTTGAACTCGTCCTTGCAGCGCTGCCCGAGGGAGGTCAGGCCGACGATGCTGCCGTCCTTCCAGCGCCGCCGCACCTGGTCGAGCGGTTCGGTGTGGATGGCCTCCAGCTGTTTGCGCAGTCCGAGTCCGAGCAGGATCCGGCTGGCGTTCGGCGCCGTCTGGATGCCCGCGCCCACCTCGCCGAGCTGCGGCGCCTGCTCGAGGACGGTGACCCGCAGCCCGCGCTGCCGCAGTGCGAGTGCCGCGGTGAGGCCACCGAGGCCGCCGCCGACGACGGTGACTTCATACGACTGACTGGACGCCACGCTTCCTCCATCTTCCTTGTACGTAGCTGTGCTTGACGCCGGGTCAGCGCTCGGTGAGGCTGCCGCCCGTCACGACCTCGGTGTCGTCGACCGTGACCGTGCAGCCGCGCATGGCGATGTCGAGATGCGCGTACGACTCACGGCCGAGGACGGGGTGCGGGCCCGTCGACCACAGGAAGTTCCCGGCGAAGGCGCGGGCGTCCATGCCCATCAGGTCGTCCTTGCCGTACATCGCGGTGGCGAACCAGTCGGCGGTGCGCATCAGGCCCCAGCCCATGTGGGAGAGGCTGCGCGCCCACTGGTCGTCGGCGTCCTCGAAGAACGTCGAGAGCAGCTCGGCCTCGGCGCCGCCCGACACCTTCTCGATCTGCCCGCCCGCGATCTGCAGGGTCACCGGCTGCCGCACGTATTCCTTGAAGGGCAGCAGGATGTCGCCCTCGGCGAGCACGATCTGCCCGTCGGAGATCTCCGGCCAGCAGAGCACCATCGTGCTCGGCCAGTGGTCCCAGCGGCCCGGGTCATCGGCGAAACCGCACTGGAACTCGGGCTTGGAACCGGCTAGTTGGACCGTCAGATCCGTGCCGGCGTCCGAGGTGACCCGCATGACGGACGACTGCTTGAGCAGCCGCACCCCTTCGAGCACCTCGTCCTTGTCGGACTCCTTGGGGAGGTTGCGGATGAGGACGTCGGGCGCGTCGCAGACGAAGATGATCCGGGTGCCGGCGCGCAGGATCTCCTGCTGGACGGGCGCGTGGATGAAGCCCTCGCGGGTCAGGTCGACGACCAGGTCGGCCGACTTCAGGAGGTCCTGCGCGGTGGAGTCGTTCAGTACGGAGACGAGACCCGGGCCCGCGCCGGTGTGGGTGCTCGGCATCGGCGCGGGGCTGCCGCCGGGCACGGTCGCGGCGATGACATGGGCCCCGCAGGCCTTCGCGGCGCCGAACGCGGCCGCCACATAGTCGCCGCGGCTGCCCGGTTCGGAGAGGACGACGACGTGCTCGCCCTCGCTGAGCCTGCACAGGCGCAGTTCGCGGGTGAAGGCGTCGAGCAGGTCTACGGACGAAAGATCGAACACGGGGAATCCCTTCTTTCGGGCTGCCGCGGGCATGCGGGCAGCGCGAACTCCGGACACGTCGTGCGAGTGGGGAACGAGGGCGTGACGGCAGCCTGGATCGGCCCGTCACACAGGGTCTGAACTGCGGATACGAGGCGGTGGGTGACCGCCCGACTGAGATAATCCGAACACGTACTATCTGGCTTGGCAAGGGGTCGCGCACGGAGTTAACCCGGCTGTTTCTTGATGGGTCGTCAGGCCGGACCGCCCCGCATTCCGCTCCCGCGCAGGGGGTTCCGCACCGGGCCGAGTTATGCAAGTCTCCTACCAATTCCTCGGCGGACACTGCTGATACACAGGTCAACAGTGCTGCCCGGTCATGGATATGGAGTGAAGAAGTGTTGCGGAACGGGACGCGCGGGCACGATCTCGCCTCACTGCGCCGGTTGAACACGACCGTCGTGCTGCGCGCCCTGCACCGCCGCAGCCCCCAGACTCTCGCCGAACTCGCCGCCGGCACCGGGCTCTCCCGGCCGACCGTGGAGTCCGCCCTCGACGAGCTCACCGAGCACGGCTGGGCGGGGGAGGCCGGGCGCGGGGAGGGCGAGCGCTCGCCGGGGCGGCCCGCACGGCGCTTCCGGTTCCGGGTGGAGGCCGGGCACGTCGTCGGCGCCGACATCGGCCTGCACAAGATGGTGCTGCTCCTCGCCGACCTCGGCGGGACGGTCCTGGCCTCGCACCGCGCGGACATCGACCCCGCACTGGGCGGAGCCGAGCGGCTCGCGCTGCTGCGGCGCGGCCTGGAGGACTTCCTGGACGCGCACGCGGTGCGGCGCGACTCGGTCCTCGCCCGCTGTGTCGGCGTACCCGGAGTCGTCGACTCGGGCGGCACGATCACCTCCCACGTCATCCCCGAATGGTCCGGCGTCGACATGGGCCGGCTGCTCGCCGACGGGGAGCCGGGGCACACCCTCGTCGAGAACGACGTCAACCTCGCCGTCCTCGCCGAGCGCTGGCAGGGCGCGGCCACGCTCGCCGGGGACGTGGTCTGCGTCCTCACCGGGCACCGCGTCGCCTGTGCCCTGACCATCGACGGCAGGCTGCACCGGGGGCGCCGCGGCGGCGCGGGTGAGCTGGGTCTGCTGCCGCTGCTCGGCATGAACACCGCGCAGGACGCGCTCAGTTGGTCAGGCGAACGGCAGGCGGGGGAGTCCGAGGTGGCGGCGCTCGCGCGTGCCGCCGACGAGGCCGAGCCGCGCGCCCTCGCGGCCGTCGCGGACTTCGCCGACCGCATCACGCCGGGCATCGCCGCCCTTGCGCTCGCCGTCGACCCGGAGCTGATCGTGCTGACCGGCGGCGCGACCCCGCTCGGCGGCCATCTCGTGCCGCTGATCGAGGAGCGCCTTCGCCCGCTGACCCTGCACGTCCCGCGGATCGCGGTCAGCACCCTCGGCGAGCGGGGCGTCGCGATCGGCGCCGTACGCAAGGCACTCGACCAGGTGGAGGCCGGGCTCCTGACGGACTCGGCGACCTAGCGCGACGGCACAACACGGCAGACCACGGCAGACCACGGCTACCCACGACCACGCGTGACACCGCGTGGCGGCGACCGGAGCGGAGGCGCTGATGCGCAGGAGAACTCTGCTGTACGGAGCGGTGACGGCGGGGGCGGCACCCCTGCTCGCCGCCTGCTCCGGCCAGAGCGACGGCACCGACAGCGGCGGCCGGACCACCCTCTCGTACGGGGTGTGGGACGTGGCGCAGGTGCCGGGCCTGCAGAAGGTGATCGACGCCTTCGAGGAGCAGAACCCGGAGATATCCGTGCGCATGGAGCTCACGCCCTGGTCGAGCTACTGGACCACCCTGAAGACCTCGATGCGCGGCGGCATGGCCCCCGACGTGTTCTGGATGAACGCCGTCAACCTCCAGCTGTACGCGTCCAGCGGCGTCCTCGAACCTCTCGGCGGGCACATCAAGAGCGACCGCACCCCGGTGGACCGGCACCCCGAGGCGCTCGTGAAGATCTACGCCTACGAGGGCGAGCAGTACGGCATCCCCAAGGACTTCGACACCATCGGCCTCTGGTACAACAAGGCGCTCTTCGACAAGGCGGGCATCAAGTACCCCGACGTCGACTGGACTTGGGACGACGTGCGCGACGCCGCCGAAGAACTCACCGACCCGCGCGAGCGCGTCCACGGCATCGCCGCCGAGATGGACCGCCAGGGCCAGCTCTACCCGGCCATCCACGGCGCCGGCGGCTATGTCCTCAGGGACGGCAGGTCGGGCTTCGGCGACGAGCGTTCCATCGAGGGACTGCGCTACTGGACCGACATGATCGACCGCGGCTGGTCCCCGCCGCAGAGCGCCATGGTCGAGTCCAAGGGCCGCAACCGCTACTGGTCGGAGAAGGCCGCCATGTACTACGACCTCTCCGCGATGGCGGGCCAGATGTACGCCGTGCCCGAGCTCAAGGACCACGGCGGCGTCGCCGTACTGCCCAAGGGCCGCGAGCGCGCCACCATCATCCACGGCCTCGCCAACGTCATCTCCGCGAAGAGCCGCAAGAAGGCCGCCGCCTGGAAGTTCGTGCACTTCATGGCGGGCCGAGAGGCCGCCGAGATCCAGGCGGCGGCGGGCGTCACCATCTCCTCGTACGAGGGGACGCAGGACGCCTGGCTCAAGTCGATGCCCGAGTTCGACCTCAAGCACTTCATAGAGATGCAGGAGTACGCGGTGCCGTACCCGAGCTCGAAGAACACGGCCGTGTGGGAGAACCTCCAATACCCGCTGCTCGGCGCCGCGTTCAGCGGCAAGGGCGGCATCGAGGGCGCCGCCCGCACGCTGGGCGAGCAGATGGACCGGGCCCTGAAGGAGGAGGAGCGCGCATGATGAGCGTCTTCCCCTCCACGGCTGCCGCGAAGGCTGCGCGGCGAGCGGATGCCGCCCCTGCAAGAAGCCCCAAGTCCCGCAGTCAGCGCGCCGCCTACCTCTTCATCGCCCCGCTCGGCGTCGGCTTCGCCGTCTTCTACTTCTGGCCGCTGATCCAGACCTTCTACTACAGCTTCACCGAGTTCGGCGCCTTCGGCGGCAACACCTGGACGGGGACCGACAACTACGTACGCGTCCTCAAGGACGTCACCGTCTGGCAGGCGCTCGGCAACACGCTGGTCTACTGCCTCGTCGGACTGCTCGCGCTGCCGCTCGCGATCGGCGTCGCCGCGCTCCTCAACCGGCGCGGACTGCGCGGCGTCGCCGTCTACCGCGCGCTGTACTTCATCCCGTTCGTGACCCTGCCGGTCGCCGTGGGCCTCGTCTGGAACTGGCTCTACAACGGCGACTACGGACTGATCAACGAGGTCATGGAGTGGTTCGGCGTGGACCGCCGCTACTGGGTGTCCGACCCCTCGACCGCCGTCTATGCGATCGGCACCGTGATGGTCTGGTCGACCACCGGCTACTACCTGATCATTTTCATGGCGGGCATCAAGAACATCCCCCAGGACTACTACGAGGCGGCCGAGTTGGACGGCGCGGGCCCGCTGCGCCGCTTCTTCACCATCACGCTGCCGCTGCTCAGCCCGACGATCTTCTTCGCCTCGATCATCTGCATGATCAACTCGCTGCAGACCTTCGACCTGATCTACATCATGATGTCGGAGAAGAACCCGGCGATCGGCGACACCCAGTCCGTGGTGAGCCTCTTCTACAAATGGGCCTTCATCGAGAACGCCCAGGGCGCGGCCGCCGCGCTCGCCTTCCTGCTCATGCTGATCATCGCGGCGCTGACGCTCGTGCAGTTCAGGCTGCAGAAGAGGTGGGTGCACTATGCGTGAGTCCTCGCCCCGCCGCAGCCGGATCAACGCCGGTTCCGTCGCCACCCATGCCGCGCTCTCGCTCGGCGCCCTCGTGATGGTCTTCCCGTTCCTCTGGCAGCTGCTCACCGCGGCGAAGTCGCTCGCCGAGACGGCACGCGTGCCCCCGACGCTCCTGCCCGACACCTGGAACTGGTCGGCCTTCGAAGAAGTCTTCACCTCGCTGCCGTTCCGGGAGATGCTCGTCAACAGCGCGCTCAACACGGTCGGACGGACGGTGGGACAGCTGGTCTTCTGCTCGCTCGCCGCGTACGCGTTCGCGCGGATGCAATTCCGGGGCCGCAACGTCCTGTTCGCGCTCTTCCTCTCCGTCCTGATGGTGCCGAGCTCACTGCTCGTGCTTCCGCAGTACGACATCATCCAGCGGCTCGGCCTGCTCAACTCCGCGCCCGCACTCTTCCTGCCCGGCATGTTCAGCGCGTTCGGCACGTTCATGCTGCGGCAGTTCTTCCTCTCCCTGCCGAAGGAGCTGGAGGAGGCCGCGCGCATCGACGGCGCGGGCTCCTTCCGCATCTTCTGGTCAGTGATGCTGCCGCTGGTGCGGCCCGCGCTCGCCGCGCTCGCCGTCATCACCGCGATGTGGTCGTGGAACGACCTGCTGTGGCCGCTGATCGTCAACACCGACCCGGAGAAGATGCCGATCAGTGCGGGACTGACCTCGTTGGAGGGCCAGTTCGAGACCAACTATCCCGTGATGATGGCCGGTTCGCTCATCGCGAGCCTCCCGATGCTGCTGGTCTACGTCTTCCTGCAACGCCACTTCGTGCAGAGCGTCGCGCTCTCCGGCTCCAAGAGCTGACCCACCCCACTCCTCCGAGAACCAGGAAGGCAGCACCTTTTGATGCCACCGCTTCACATCGGCCTGCTCGGCGCGGGCGGCATCGCCCGCGCCCATCTGCCCGGCTGGCTCGAACTGGGCGCACGCGTCAGCGTGTTCACCGTCGACGGGTCGGCCCAGAAGCTCGCCGCCGAGTTCGAGGGGCGCGGCGTCACCGCCGTCTCCGGCCTCGACGCCCTGCTCGACGCCTGCACGGCCGTCGACATCTGCACCCCGACCCCGACCCACAGGGAACTCGCCCTCGCGGCCGTCGCCGCAGGCCGGCACGTCGTCTGCGAGAAGCCGCTCGCGCTGACGGCACAGGAGGCGGAGGAGATCGCGGACGCCGCCGAAGCGGCGGGCGTACGGCTGCACCCCGCCCATGTCGTCCGGTACTTCCCGGCGTACGCGGCCATGCAACAGGCCGTACAGCGCGGCGAGTTGGGGGAACTCGCGGTACTGCGGTTCACGCGCGGCGGGGCGCGCCCGCAGTGGGCGCCCTGGTTCGGCGACCCCGCCAAGTCCGGCGGCGTCATCATGGACCTGATGGTGCACGACATCGACATCGCCCGGTGGATCGCCGGCGACGTGGTCCGGGTGCACGCACAGACCCGCGGCGTCGAGCACGCGACCGGCGCGGACGGCGAGGTGGTCTCCGCCACGGCCGTCCTCACCCACGCCTCCGGCGCCGTCAGCCATGTCACCGGCCTGTGGGGCCTGCCCGACCAGCGGTTCCGTACGACGTTCCGGATCGCGGGGTCCGACGGTCTGCTGCGGCACGACTCGACGTCCGTACCCGGCTACCGCATCACCGCACAGGGAGTGCGCGCCCCGAACGAGGGCATCCCGTCGAGCCCCATGACGGAGAGCCCCTACCTGACGGAGCTGCGGGAATTCGCCGCGTCGTGGCAGGAGGGCGGCACCGGGCCGAGGGTGAGCGCACGGGACGGCGTCGAGGCGGTGCGCATCGCCGAGGCGGCGGTGGAGTCGAGCCGTACGGGCCGCGCGGTGGAGCTGCGGACGGGCGCCACGGGCGCCACGGGCGCACAGGAAGCCACGGACACCGAGGAGGTCACGCGATGAAGGTCGCCGTGCTGTCGTTCGCCCACGTCCACGCCGCCGGATATCTGCGCCTGCTGGCCCGGATGCCGGGAGTCGAGGTCATCGGCAGCGACCCGGACACCGGCTCGGCCGCGCCCGGCGAGCTGCGCGGACGCGCCTTCGCGGAGCAGGCCGGGGCCGCCTACGCGCAGACGTACGAGGAAGCCTTCGCCTGGGGCCCGGACGCGGTGATCGTCTGTTCCGAGAACGCCCGGCACCGGCCGCTGGTGGAGCTGGCGGCGGCGCACGGCGTGGACGTCCTGTGCGAGAAGCCGCTCGCCACGACCGTCGCGGACGGCGAGGCGATGCTGGCCGCGTGCCGAGCGGCCGGGGTGCGCCTCGCGGTCGCCTACCCGGTCCGCTTCAGCCCCGCGTACGCGGCGGTCAAGGCGGCGGTCGCGTCGGGCGAGGCGGGCCGGGTCCTCACCGTGTCCGGCGCGAACAACGGCTCGATGCCGACGCGCACCAGGCGCTGGTTCGCCGACCCCGAACTGGCGGGCGGCGGAGCCCTGATGGACCACACGGTCCATGTCGCCGACCTCCTGGACGACCTGTTCGGCGAAGCCCGCCCCGTCGAGGTGTACGCGCAGACCAACAACCTCATGTACGAGGGTGAGGTCGACGCCGAGACGAGCGGCCTGGTCACGGTGGTGTACGACAACGGCGCGGTGGCGACCATCGACTGCAGCTGGTCCCATCCGCGCTCCCACCACTCGTGGGGCGGCCTCGAACTCACCGTCGTCGGCGAGCGCGCGACCCTGGAGATGGACGCCTTCGACCAGTCGGTGCACGGCTACAGCGAGCGCCGCCGACAGGGCCTTGAACTCCCCTTCGGCGCCGACCTGGACGAGCGGATGCTGCGGGCGTTCCTGTACGGGCCGGGGGACTCCGGGATGGACGTGGCCGACGGGGACGGCGGCCTGCGGACACTGAAGATCGTGGCGGCGGGGTACGCGTCGGCGCGCGCGGGGGTGCCGGTGGCGGTCGGCTGAGGGACACGGGGGTGGGCCGAGCGGCCCGGCGGTGAGCCGCTCGGCCCGGCGGTGGTGTGGCACGGGCCGGTGCGCGAAGGCCCCACCTCGCGCCCCGGCCCGCTCTGGAGGCAGACGCAGTGCGTGAGGCGCGGGTTGCCCCGGACGGTCCGGTCGTCCGCTCAGCCGCCGAAGAGCTGGGTCCAGTAGGTGCCTGCCGAGCCGCCGCCCGCGAAGCCGACGCCGAGGTGCGTGAAGGAGGGCTTGAGGATGTTCGCCCGGTGGCCCGGACTGTTCATCCAGCCGTCCACGACCTCCTGCGGGCTGCGCTGCCCGCAGGCGATGTTCTCGCCGATCGCTCGGTGTGCGCTGCCCGCCGCGGACGCGCGGTGCCAGGGTTCGCCGCCGTCCGGCGAGGTGTGCGAGTAGAAGGCGCGGGCGACCATGTCCGCGCTGTGGCCCTGTGCGGCCACGGTCAGGAGCGGGTCGGGGGAGAGGGGGCGCAGCCGCGCAGCCGACCGCTCGGCATTGGTGAGCCGGAGCACGTCGGCGGCCCACCGCGCGAGGCCCTGGTGCGTGAACGGGGCGGCCCACAGCGCCGTCCAGTACAGGTTTCCGGAGCGGGCGTCGGCGCTGTGCGCGACACCGACCTCTGTGTACGCCCGACCGTGCACCGTACGCCGCGACTCCTCGCCGGAGAGGCAGTACTCCACGAATTCGGCGGCCGTGCGCGGCCCGGAGACCAGATGCTCCCCGATGGCCAGGTAGGCGTACCCGCCCGCGACCACGCGCTGGTACAGCGACATACCGTCCACGCCCTCGGAGCCGAGCGCCGAGCGGGCCGCCATGCCCGCGGCGTGTGTGCCCGCGGCGGCGGTGAGGCGGGCGTCGAGGACGACGGGCGGGGCACCGGCGGACGCCCGCGCGGAGTTGACCAGGGGGAGGAAGCCGTCGGGCGCGGTCGGAGGCGGGCCCACGGGGGCCGGTGGTGGTGCGCTGGGGGCGGCCGGTGGCTGCGGGGCCGCGTCCTGCGCCACGTCGATCCCGAAGTCGCGGGCCACCCCGGCGAGCCCGTCCGCGTACCCCTGGCCGATCGCCCGGAGCTTCCAGCCGGGACCCCGGCGGTAGATCTCCGCGATCAGCAGCACCGTCTCGCGGCCGGGGCGGGGAGGGGTGAACCGGGCGACGGGCCGGCCGCCGGGGCCGTGCACCTGGAGGGTGAGGGCGGGCAGCCGCTCCAGGGGAGTTCCGGGGTCGGCGGGGCTGACGGCGACGGTGACGCGGCTCGCACCGGCGCGCAGCCGGTGCGCGTCGACGGTCACCGTGTCCCCCTGGAGACGGGCGCCGGAGGTCGCGGGCTGGTTGTAGAAGACGAAGTCGGCGTCGCCCGCGACCTTCCCGCTGTCGCCCGTGACGATCACGGAGAGGTCGAAGGGACCGGGGACACGGAGCGTGACGGCGCCTTCGGGCAGGGGTACGTTCCCGCCGGGAACCAGCTCGTTCATGCCGGGACAACGCGGGGCCGCGGCCCAGAGGTTCCCGGCCCCACCTGGGTGGGAGGCAGGGCGCGGCCCTCTACCACCGGGGTGTGAGTGAGCCTTGCACCGGAGTCGGATCCGCGCCGCGCGGGCGGGGTACTAGCGTGGGGGCCACGGGAAAGCACAATTCACCGATCAGGATCCGAGGTGCCCGGCCGATGGCAAGCCACAGCGAGAGCCGTACCCAGCTCGTCGAGTCACTCATGGAGCGGTTCCCGCAGGTGCCCAGAGAGGCGGTGATCAAGGAGGACCTGCTGAGGGGCGGCATCGCCTTCGACGAGTCGGCGCTCAGTGATACCTCCAACGAGGCTTCCGGCGACGTCAAGCCGAAGTCCTACTTCATCTTCTCCTTCGACCACGGCACGCTCCCCGAGCTCGGCGCGGCGGCCCTGCGCCGCCCGCCCGAGGAGATCGTCCTCACCGGAGGTCCCTACGACCTGCGGCGCACGGTCGTCTCGGTCCGGGTGAACCCGTCGTCGCCGTACCGGGTGGCGGCCGACGACGACGGCGTACTGGGTCTCTATCTGGACGGCAGGCGCATCTCGGACGTGGGCCTCCCGCCGATGCCGGACTACTACCGGCACACGCTGGAGAACGGCAAGTCGGTGATGGAGGTCGCACCCACCATCCAGTGGGGCTACCTCATCTATCTGACGGTCTTCCGGGTCTGCCAGTACTTCGGCGCGAAGGAGGAGTGCCAGTACTGCGACATCAACCACAACTGGCGCCAGCACAAGGCGGCGGGCCGTCCCTACACGGGCGTGAAGCCGGTCGACGAGGTCCTTGAGGCCCTCGCCATCATCGACAAGTACGACACCAACAAGTCCTCCACCGCGTACACCCTGACCGGCGGCGCCGTCACCTCGAAGGTCGGCGGCAAGGACGAGGCGGACTTCTACGGCCAGTACGCGAAGGCGATCGAGGAGCGCTTCCCCGGCCGCTGGATCGGCAAGGTCGTCGCGCAGGCACTGCCCAAGGCGGACGTCCAGCGCTTCCACGACTACGGAGTGCGGATCTACCACCCCAACTACGAGGTGTGGGACCCGTATCTCTTCGAGCGCTACTGCCCCGGCAAGGAGCGCTATGTCGGCCGTGACGAGTGGCACCGCCGCATCCTGGACTCCGCCGAGGTCTTCGGGCCGCGCAACGTGATCCCCAACTTCGTCGCGGGCGTGGAGATGGCCGAGCCGTTCGGCTTCAAGACGGTCGGCGAGGCGATCGACTCCACCGTCGAGGGGCTCGAGTACTTCATGTCGCGCGGCATCACCCCGCGCTTCACCACCTGGTGCCCGGAGCCGACGACACCCCTGGGCAAGGCCAACCCGCTGGGCGCGCCCCTGGAGTACCACGTGCGGCTGCTCGAGGCCTACCGCGCGACGATGGAGTCCAACGGCCTGTCGTCACCCCCCGGTTACGGCCCGGCGGGACCCGGCCGCGCGGTGTTCTCGGTGTCGTCGTTCATGGACAGCCTGCCGGCGGAGGAGGCCGTCTCCGAGAAGGCCTAGGGGCCGGCCAACCGGTCGGTGCGGCCCGGACGAGATCCGCGCGGCGTACGCCGGTCGCACGCCGGTCATATGTCAACGTCCGTCGCGCGCGCTCGCCCGGACGGGCGGCGTCCGGGTCTCCGGGGGCGGGCAGGACTCACTCTGCGGAGTGAGTCCTGCATATGCGTTCGGCACTTGATGGAACAGGCTTCGGTGGTGATGCCTCGCGGTCAGGTGTGCGCCGGACGCGATGGGGACCGCTCACCCGCCCGACCCGAGAGGTGAGCCATGAGTGAACAGAACGTCGACCGGAGTACGCAGGGCCTGTACCACGCGATGTCAGGCGTGGCCGGACCGCTGAGTGCCGGTGTCGCGGACCCACTGGACTTCTCTTCCGTGGCGCGGACAGCGGGCGGGGCACGGTCCGTCCTGATCCTCGGCGCGGGAGTCGGCGGTCTGACCGCCGCCTACGAACTGAGCAGGCTCGGCTACCGGTGCACGGTGCTCGAGCCCCAGCAGCGCACCGGCGGCCGCAATCGCACAGCCCGTGCGGGTGACGAGCTGTATGAGCTGGACGGGACGGGGAGCCCGGTGCTGACCCACACCGTCGGCTTCGACCCCGGTCTCTACCTCAACCTCGGCCCCGGCCGCATTCCGTACCACCACCGCCGCGTCCTGCGGTACTGCGCGGAACTGGGGGTCGATCTCGAGCCCTACGTCATGGAGACGACGGCGAACGTCGTGCGCCGCGACGGTCACACGGCGGACGGCGCACCCTGGCACAACCGGCGGGTCGCCAACGACACGCGCGGGCATCTCGCCGCGCTCCTGTCCGCCACCCTCGCCGAGGACGACGAGCACACGCAGGCGCTGCGGAGCCTGCTGCGCAAGTTCGGGGACCTGAACGCGGACGGGGAGTACCAGGGGTCCACCCGCTCCGGATACGCCAAGCCCCTGGACGTCCACGGGTTCCCGACCGCCGCGCCCCCGCTGCCCCTCGCCGACCTCGTCGCCTCGAGGTTCTGGGACTCGCCCTTCTACCAGCCGGTCGACCATCTGTGGCAGGCCACGATGTTCCAGCCGGTCGGCGGCATGGACAAGATCGTCGACGCACTCACCCGGCGGATCGCCGACGAGTACGACGTCCAGGTCGAATTGGGGGCGGAGGTCAACGGGATCGAGCTGACCGACGACGGCGTCGAGGTCGGCTATCTCCAGGGCGGCGAGACGCACACGCGGACGGCCGACCTCTGCGTGAGCAACATCCCGCTCCCGGTGCTGAAGGAACTGACGCTGACCGGCTTCTCCGTGGGCTTCGAGAACGCCGTCGGCCTCGTCGGCTTCGCGCCGACGTGCAAGGTGGGCTGGCAGGCGAACCGGCGGTTCTGGGAGGACGACCGCAACCAGATCTACGGCGGCATCAGCTGGACCGACCACCCCATCACCCAGATGTGGTACCCGTCCAACGACTGCTTCTCGGCGACCGGCACCCTCACGGGGGCGTACAACTTCGGCGACAACGCTCGGGAGATGGGCAAGCGCGGGCCCGCCGACCGACTGAGCCTCGCGCTGGAAGGCGCGGCCCAGCTGCACGTCGAGTTCAACGACCGCGAGACCGTCCCGCCCGAGCTGGGAGTCAGCATCGCCTGGCACAAGGTCCCGCATCAGCTGGGCGGCTGGGCCGCCTGGGACCCGGACGACCCGGACCACATGACCGCCTACAAGGAACTCCTGGAGCCGGAGGGCAACGGCAGCTTCTACGTCGTAGGGGACCAGGCCTCACCGCTGCCCGGCTGGCAGGAGGGCGCGATGATGTCGGCGCAGTACGTCGTCGCCCAGATCCACGGCCTCGTGCCGCGCACGGCTCCGGCCACGGTCCAGGTCCCGGACGCGGCCTTCCTCACCCAGGGCCTCGTCTAGACCGTCTACGACCGGTACGCCGTCCCGGTCTCGGGGCGGACGCTGTTCCAGGGCGGCTTCGCGAACTTCACCCCGAACGCGGCGACCACGTACGACTTCGCCAAGCACTCCGAGGCGATCACGGCGTACCGGATGTTCCCCGGCCGCACCCACTACACCTGTGGTGAGGCGGGCTGGGAGGACGTCGCCGACTTCGCGCTCGACTGGGCGCTCAAGCCCGTGTCCGGAGCTTGACCAGGGCTGAGGCCGGGGCTGAACGCCGGGACCGAGCGGCGGGACCGAGCAGCGGGGCCGAGCGGCGGGGCTGTTCCAGAAGCGGGGCTTGAGGAATGATCGATCAAATGAGGTCGGGGTTCACTCGGCCCAGGTCAGCCCCTGGAGGAAACATGCCGCAGACCCCCGTAACCGTGATCACCGGCGGCAGCCGAGGCATCGGTGCGGCGATCTGTACCCGCCTCGCCAAGGACGGCCACCACATAGCCCTCGGGTATCACTCCGACGCCGAGGCCGCCGAGAAGGTCGCCGCCGCCGTCCGCGAGGCCGGCGCCCGCTGCGTCACCGTCCGCATGGACACCGCCGAGGAGGCGGACGTCGACCGTCTCTTCGAGACCGCCGCCGCGGAACTCGGCCCCGTAACGGGCCTGGTGAACAACGCCGGCATCGGCGCCCCCGTCGGGCCCCTCGCCGACGCGGACGTCAGCGCCATGCGCCGCGCCCTCGAAGTGAACGTACTCGGCTATCTGCTCTGCGCCCGCCGTGCGGTCCGGGACATGGCGCGCACCGGCACGGCGGGCGCGATCGTGAACATCTCCTCCGCCGCGGCGACGCTCGGCGCTCCGGGGGAGTACATCCACTACGCCGCCGCGAAGGGCGCCGTCGACACGATGACGATCGGGCTCTCGAAGGAGGTCGCGGCGGACGGCATCCGTGTCAACGCCGTGGCGCCGGGGGTCATCTGGACCGAGTTCCACGCCGACCCGGAGCGCCCCGCGAAGCTCGCCGGTGCCATCCCCCTCGGCCGCTCGGGCCACCCGGACGAGATCGCCGCTGCCGTCGCCTGGCTGCTCTCCGAGGACGCCTCCTACGCGACGGGCACCGTCCTGAGGGTGGCGGGCGGCCGCTGACGCCCGGAGGGGGCGCCTCGTACGCTGGGCGCATGATCAGTGGAGAGGTCCCCCTCACGGCAGACGTCCTGCTGCGTCCGGTCACCCTCGACGACGCGGAGGCCCTGGCCCGCGCCTACCGCCGCAACCGAGTCCACCTGGAGCCGTGGGAGCCGCGGCGGCCCGAGGCGTTCTACACCACGCAGGGCCAGGCGGACCGGATCCGGGCGCAGTTGGAGGAGGCCGCGGCGGGCCGCTCGGCGAACTGGGTGCTCGCCCGCGACGGCGAGATCGCCGGGCACGCCGCCCTGTCGAACATCGTGCTCGGCCCGGTCCGCAGCGGAAACCTCGGCTACTGGATCGACGCGGAGCAGACGGGCCGCGGCCTCGCCTCGGCCGCCGCGAACGCGGTCTGCGAGGCCGCCGACAGCCGGCTCCTGCTGCACCGCGTCGAGGCGGGCACGCTGCTGCACAACACCGCGTCCCAGCGTGTCCTGAAGAAGTGCGGCTTCGAGGAGTACGGGGTCGCGCGGGGCTTCCTGCACATCAACGGAGCCTGGCGCGACCACCGGCTCTTCGAGCGCATCCTCAACGACCGCGAGCCGTAGACCGCGGCGGCTACACGATGTCCTCCGCGATCTCCGCCTGTTCCCGCTCCGACCCGTACGCCGACGGTGTGCTGTAGGAGCGGCGCGCCACGAACCACCACACCGTGGCGAGCGTCAGGACCACGGCCAGCGCGATCGACGCGTAGTTCATCGTGTCGACCGTCACCGGTGACACCTGCGGCAGACAGAACAGCACCGTCACGAACGCGACCCACAGCACCGCGATCCAGCCGATGGGCTTGCTCCAGCGCCCCAGGTGCCACGGGCCGGGCTGGAAGCGGTCGCCCGCGCGCAGCCGCAGGAAGATCGGGATGGCGTACGCGGGCGTGATCCCGATGACGTTGATGGCGGTCACCGCCGCGTAGGCGGTCGGTGAGTAGAGGGACGGCAGGGCGATCACCGCGGCCAGACCCACCGAAAGCCACACCGCCGGTACCGGCACCTGCGTACGGGAGCTGACCTTGCGCCACAGCGCCGAACCCGGCAGCGCGTTGTCACGGCTGAACGCGAACACCATCCGGCTCGCGGCGGCCGTCTCCGCGTTGCCGCAGAACAGCTGGGCCACGATGACGATGAGCAGCAGCGCCGTTGCCCCGGACTCACCGAGCGCGTCGATCATGATCTGCGCGGGCGGCACCCCGGTCTCGGTGTCCTGCGTGCCCGCGTAGTCCTGGATCGCGAAGGTCAGACCGGCGAGCAGCACGAAGCCGGCTATCCACGAGGCCCAGATGGCGCGCACGATGCCGCGGGCCGCCGAGACCGAGGCGTTGGACGTCTCCTCCGACAGATGCGCCGACGCGTCGTACCCGGAGAACGTGTACTGCGCGAGCAGCAGGCCGATCGCCGTGACGTAGAGCGGGTTGTCCCAGCCGGTGTCGTTCACGAACTCGCCGAAGACGAACGACGGCGACTGGTGGTGGTCCGGCACGATCGCGAGGACGCCCACGATCACGGCGACACCGGCCACGTGCCACCACACGCTGATCGAGTTGAGCAGACTCACCAGACGTACGTTGAACAGGTTCAGGACGGCGTGCAGCAGCAGGATGCAGAGGAAGATCAGGAACGTCTTCTCCGGCGTCGGCTCGAAGCCGAACCTGAGGTTCAGGAACGCGCCGGTGAACAGGGCCGCGCCGTAGTCGATGCCCGCGATCGCGCCGAGCAGGCCGAGCAGGTTGAGCCAGCCCGTGTACCAGCCCCAGCGGCGCCCGCCGAGCCGGTCGGCCATGTAGTAGAGGGCGCCCGACGTCGGATACGCGCTGGTGACCTCGGCGAGCGCGAGGCCCACGCACAGCACGAAGAGCCCGACGCCCGCCCAGCCCCACATCATCACGGCGGGGCCGCCGGTGCCGAGGCCGAATCCGTACAGGGTCATGCAGCCGGACAGGATGGAGATGACGGAGAAGCTGATGGCGAAGTTGCCGAAGCCGCCCATCCGGCGGGCGAGCACCGGCTGATAGCCGAGTTCCCGCAGTCTCTGTTCCTCGTCCGGCGGCGGGGTCGGGGCCGAGGCGGCGCTCGACCAGGTGGTGCGGGACACGGACGTACCTCCGTAGGGAGCGGGGGAGCGGGGAGAGCGGGGAAGCGTGCGGGGCCTCAGCCCGGACCTCGTACGGCGTTCAGACAGCGCGCGCGGGCCTGGACGAACGCCTCGGCCGCGGCGTCCGCGTCACCGGGGGCGCGGGTGCGGTACGTCCAGGGGGCCGTCGTGTAGAACGGGTCGAGGACCGTGAACACCCGTACCGCGTCCTGGAATTGATGCGCGCCCCACAACGCGTGGGCCAGATGGTTGAGGTCGAGGAGCGAGGTCGCGGCGGGCAGCGTGTGGTCGAACCACAGGCGCAGCGCCCGCAGCGCCGACCGCGTCGCGTCGTCCCCGATCCAGTGCAGGTCGAGCGCGCGCTCGCTGCCGCCGTCCTTCCGGTAGCGCTCGACCCGGACATACAGGGGCAGTAGGTGGAGCGCGGAACCGGCGGGTGCCGAACCGGCCGCCCAGTGCGCGAAGTTGACCGCTTCGGTGAGCGGACCGGAGGGTCGACGCGCGTAGGCGAACTGCAGCATCCGGTGGTAGGCCTCGCGGTTGCCGGGGTCGCGCTTGTCGGCCTCGGCGAGCAGATGCCAGGGGCCGGGGAACAGCATCGGCTCCGGCGCTGGCACCCGGTGCTCGTCCCAGCGCTGGCCCTTGTCGAGCTGGGCGAGGGCGAGCAGACAGACCCAGGGCACCGGGTCCTCGGGGGAGGCGTCCGCCACGGATCCGCACGCCGCGGCGGCCTCGCGCCACAGCTCGTTGGTGTGCCGGTGTCCCGCGCGGTGCGCGCGCAGGGTGCGTTCGACCAGGACCCGGGCGTGCAGCACGGCGGCCGACGGGCTGTGCGGCTCCTCGTCGAGCCAGGCCCCGACCACGTCGGAACCGGCGACGGCGGCCGCCAGGATCTGGGTCCGCTGGGTCCACAGACCCCAGTCGGGTGTCGAGTCGAGGAGGGTGCGCGTCGACACCCAGCGACCCGCCTTGAGGTCCTGGAGCACGGCGCGCAACTGTTCGTCGTGGCCCGCCGGGTGGTACACGGGGCGGCCTGACGGCATCGGCATGGGTCCTCTGTGGGGGAGGAGGCGGACGAGCGGACGGGGCGAACTGGCCTATGGCGTAAAGGTGTTGCTCGGCGGTCAGTGTAGATCTGGAAGTTCCGTTTCCAGGGCGGATCGGGGATCTTTTGGTATCGACTTGTACTCAACTCGGCGCGCCGGTTGGCCATTTGGCGCGAGACAAGTGTGCGGGAGCCGCCCGTCGGACGTAGGGCCGGGCACCCTTGACGCCCTCGTCGCCGCTGTAGCAGGCTTCCGCGGTGATCACGAATGGCAGCGCTCCGCGCGGCGAGGCCGTCCTCGCCATCGACCAGGGCACCTCCGGCACCAAGGCGCTCGTCCTGTGCCCGGAGCGTGGCGTGATCGGTACCGGCACCGCGCCCGTGCGCCCGCGCCATCTGCCCGGCGGCCGGGTGGAGACCGACCCGGCCGCGCTGCTCTCCTCGGTCGTCGAGGCCGGACGCCGCGCCCTGGGCGAGGCGGGCGAGCCGGTCGCCGCCGTCGGCCTCGCCAACCAGGGCGAGACGGTGCTCGCCTGGGACCCGGCGTCCGGCACGCCCCTGACGGACGCGATCGTGTGGCAGGACCGGCGCGCGGAATCGGTCTGTGCCGAACTCAGCTCGTACGCCGATGAGTTGAGGCACCTCACGGGGCTTCCCCTCGACCCCTACTTCGCCGCGCCCAAGATGGCGTGGATACGCCGCCACCTCACCCGCGACGGAGTGGTCACCACCAGCGACGCCTGGCTGGTCCACCGGCTCACCGGCGAGTTCGTGACCGACGCCGCGACGGCCGGACGCACCCAACTCCTTGACCTGGACGACGTCGCCTGGTCGCCGCGCGCCCTCGACGTGTTCGGCCTGGGCGGCGAGCGGCTGCCCCGCGTCGTCGACGCCGCGGGACCGGTCGGCACCACAGAGGCCTTCGGCCCCGAACTCCCGCTGACCGGACTCCTCGTCGACCAGCAGGCCGCACTGCTCGCCCAGGACGTCACCGAGCCCGGAACCGCCAAGTGCACCTACGGCACAGGGGCGTTCCTGCTCGCCCAGACCGGGCGCCGGCCGCGCCGCGGCGACGCGGGCCTGGTCAGCTGTGTCGCCTGGCGGCTCGCGGGGGAGAGCAGCTACTGCCTGGACGGGCAGGTCTACACGGCCGCCTCCGCCGTCCGCTGGCTCACGGATCTCGGGGTGATCGCCGGGGCGCAGGACATCGACCCGGTGGGCTCGGCGGTGCCGGACGCGGGTGGCGTCACCTTCGTGCCCGCGCTCGCCGGGCTCGCGGCCCCCTGGTGGCGGGGCGATCTGCGCGGCTCCATCACCGGACTCGGCCTCGACACGACCCCCGGCCGGCTGGTCCGCGCCCTGTGCGACGGCATCGCCGCGCAGGTCGTCTCGCTCGCCGACGCGGTCGCGGCCGACCTGGGCGAGCCGCTGACGAGCCTGCGCGTCGACGGCGGCCTGACCCGCTCGGCCCTCCTCATGCAGACCCAGGCGGATCTGCTCCAACTGCCCGTCGAGGTATCGGCGTTGCCCGATGCCACCGCCCTCGGTGTGGGTGCCGTCGCACGCCTCGGCCTCGATCCGGCGCTGGCCGTGCGGGACGCCGTGCCGAGGTGGCGGCCCGCCGCCGTGTACGAACCGCGCATCGACGCGGCGCGCGCCGCCGAACGCCTCGACCGCTTCCGCTCCGAGGTCGCCGCGCTCCTCGACCGGGCGCCGGGCCCCTCCTCATGACCGTCACGACGAAGGGTCCGCTGCCGGACACGGTCTACGACGTGACCGTCGTCGGCGCCGGTGTGGTCGGCTCGGCGATCGCCCGAGCGCTCTCGCGGTACGACGGCCCGAGGGTCGCCCTGGTGGAAGCCTCCGACGACGTCGGCAACGGCACGTCCAAGGCCAACACGGCGATCCTGCACACCGGATTCGACGCCGTGCCCGGCTCGCTCGAAGCGCGCCTGGTGCGCGAGGGACAGCGCCTGCTCGCCGCGTACGCCGCCGATTCGGGCATCCCCGTCGAACCGGTCGGCGCGCTGCTCGTCGCCTGGGACGAGGAGCAACTGGCGGCCCTGCCCGGCCTGTTGGAGAAGTCGCTCCGCAATGAATGCACGACCGCGCGGATCATCGACGCCAAGGAGGTGCGGGCCCGCGAACCCCACCTGGGTCCGGGCGCTCTCGGGGCGCTCGACGTACCCGGCGAGTCCATCATCTGCCCCTGGACGACAACCCTGGCGTACGCCACTCAAGCCGTACGCGGCGGAGTCGACCTGCACCTCAACTGCCGGGTGGAAGGCGGACGTGCGGTGCGCGCCGCCGACGGCGACCGCCATGAACTGGCCACGTCCAGAGGTGTCGTACGCACACGCCATCTCATCAACGCGGCGGGACTGCACGCGGACGCGCTCGACCAACAGCTGTTCGGAGAGGGCGAGTTCACCGTCACGCCCCGCCGCGGCCAGCTCATCGTCTTCGACAAGCTCGCCCGCGACCTGGTCCGGCACATCCTCCTTCCGGTGCCGACCGCGCTCGGCAAGGGAGTCCTGGTGGCGCCGACCGTGTACGGAAACGTCCTGCTCGGGCCCACCGCCGAGGAGTTGGACGACAAGAGGGCCACCGGGACGACCGAGGACGGGCTCGACGGGCTGCGGGCCAAGGGGCGACGCATCCTGCCCGCGCTGCTCGACGAGGAGGTCACGACCGTCTACGCGGGGCTGCGCGCCGCCACCGAGCACGACGACTACCAGATCCACGCGCGCCCCGAGCGGCGGTACATCACCGTGGGCGGCATCCGCTCCACAGGCCTGACCGCCTCGATGGCGATCGCCGAGTACGTCGTGGGCCTGCTCGCCGAGGCCGCGGGCCCCGACCTCGACCTGACGCGGGCCCGCGAACCGGACCCCGTACGCATGCCGAACATCGGCGAGGCCTTCCCCCGCCCCTACCAGCGTGCCGACCTCGTCGCGACCGATCCCGCGTACGGCAGCATCGTCTGCCACTGCGAACGCGTGACCCGAGGCGAGATCAGGGACGCCCTGATCAGTACGGTCCCGCCCGGCTCCCTCGACGGACTGCGGCGCCGGACGCGGGCCCGCGGCGGACGCTGCCAGGGGTTCTACTGCGGGGCGGCGGTGCGGGAACTCTTCGACGGGTGGGGCACGTCGGGAGCGGTGCGATGAGGCGGCAGCGGGCGGTCGACGTCCTCGTCATCGGCGGCGGCCCGGCGGGGCTCGCCGCGGCCGGGCGGCTCGCGGCGGACGGCGTCGGCACCGTGGAGGTGCTGGAGCGCGAGACGGCGGCCGGCGGAGTGCCGCGCCACTGCGACCACCGGGGCTTCGGACGGTGGGGCCTGACGGGCCCCCAGTTCGCGGAACGCCTCGTCGAGACGGCACTCGGCGCGGGAGCGGCGGTGCGCACCGGAGTGACCGCCACCGGCTGGGCGCAGGCGCCGGGCCCGCCGGCCATCGACACCACCGGGCCGCACGGACTGGAGCGGATCACCGCGCGTGCGCTGATCCTGGCCACCGGCGCACGGGAGCGGCCGCGCGCCGCACGCCTGGTGCCGGGGACGCGCCCGGCGGGCGTCTACACGACGGGCGAACTGCAGCAGGCGGTCCATCTGTTCCGGCAGCCGGTCGGTACCCGCGCGGTCGTCGTCGGGGCGGAGCCGGTCAGCTATGCGGCGCTGTCCGCCCTGCGGCAGGCGGGAGTGGCCGTCGCCGCGCTCGTCACGGAGGAGACGCGACCGCAGGTGGGACGGGCGCGGGCGGCGGTGGCGCGGCTCGGGTCCGGGGTGCCGGTGCTCACCGGCGCGACGGTCGTGGAACTCCTCGGCAACGGGCGGCTCTCGGGCGTCCGGCTGCGGCACGCCGACGGGCGTGGCGGGACGGTCTACTGCGACACGGTGGTGTTCACCGGGGACTTCGTGCCCGAGCAGGAACTGGCCCGGCGCGGGGGCGTCCCGCTGGACCCCGGCACGCGCGGCCCCGCGGTGGACGGCGCGTTCCGTACGGCGTCGCCGGGAGTCTTCGCGGTGGGCAACGTGCTGCACGCGGTGGAACCGGCGAGGGCCGCAGCGCGCGAGGGCGTCGCGGCGGCGGCAGCGGTGCGGCGCCATCTGGAGGGCGCGGGGTGGCCGTCCGGCGGCGCGCCGCCGGTCGAGGTCGCCGCGCCGCTGCGGTGGGTGGCGCCGAACCGGCTGACGCCGGGGGCGGCGCCGGGACGGTTCGTCCTGCGGACGGCGGAGGCGCTGCGCTGCCCCGTCCTGGTGGTCACGCAGGACGGCCGGCGGCTGCATCGCGGCCGGGTGCGGCGGAGCGTGCCGCCGAACCAGGCGCTGTATCTGCCGGGGGGCTGGGCGGCGCGGGCCGCGGTGGGCGGCGGTGCGGTGCGGATAGCTCTGGGCTGAGGGCCCGGAAGGGGCGCGGGGCTGTGACATCTGCGGCTTCGCCGCGGGGCGCGACCAGCCGCGACGCACCCGCGGCGGAAGGCGAGCGGCGACGCCCCCGCTCGCCCGTCCACTGGGTGAACTCTTCCCCAGGACCCCGGCCCCGACTAGACTCCAAAACTAGCAGTGCTAATTTATGACGTGAGATCAACGTCGTGAGATCACCGTGACGATCCGGAGCCGTATCGTGCGCCCAGTCCACTTCGCCGCAGCCCGCCGCACCCCCATCGGCAAGCTCCGCGGTGCCCTGTCCTCCGTACGCCCCGACGACCTCGCCGCAGCCGTCGTGCGCGGTATCGTCGAGGGCGTCCCGCAGCTCGATCCCGCCCGGATCGACGACATCTACTGGGGCGCCGCCAACCAGGCCGGCGAGGACAACCGCAACGTGGCCCGGATGGCCGCCCTCCTCGCGGGGCTGCCGGAGTCCGTGCCGGGCGCAACCGTGAACCGGCTCTGCGCCTCCGGCCTGGAGGCCGTCACCACCGCCGCCCGCACCATCGCCGCGGGTGAGGCCGATGTCGTCCTCGCGGGGGGCTCCGAGTCGATGAGCCGCGCCCCCTTCGTCCTCGCCCGCCCCGACGACGCGCTGCCGCACAAGATGGAGACCGCCGACACGCGCCTCGGCTGGCGGCTGACCAACCCCGCGATGAAGGACCTGCACGGTGTCCTCGCCATGGGCGAGACCGCCGAAGAGGTCGCCGAGCGGTACGGCGTCTCCCGCGAGCGCCAGGACACCTTCGCCCTGCGCAGCCACCAACTCGCCGCCGACGCCCGCAAGAACGGGCACTTCGACGACGAGATCCTCCCCGTCACGCGGCCCGACGGCACCGTCGTCGACCTCGACGAATGTGTCCGTGAGGACACCTCGTACGAGAAACTGAGCGGTCTGCGGCCCGTCTTCCGCAAGGGCGGCACCGTCACCGCGGGCAACGCGTCGCCGATGAACGACGGCGCCGCCGGACTCCTCCTGGTCAGCGAGGACGCGCTGAACGACCTCGGTCTCGAGTCCCTCGGCCGGTACGTCGCCGGTGCGTCCGCCGGTGTCCACCCGGACGTCATGGGCATCGGTCCCGTGCCCGCCACGCAGAAGGCGCTGGCCCGCGTCGGCTGGTCCGTCGGCGACATCCAGGAGGCCGAGTTCAACGAGGCGTTCGCGGCCCAGGCCCTCGCCTGCGTCGACGCCCTCGGCATCGACCCCGAGCTGGTCAACCCGACCGGCGGCGCCATCGCCCTCGGCCACCCCCTCGGCTGCTCCGGCGCCCGCATCCTGACCACGCTCCTGCACCGCATGCGCCGCACGGGTGCGGGACGCGGACTCGCCACGATGTGCGTCGGCGTGGGCCAGGGCAGCGCGCTGCTGGTCGAGCGCGGCTGAGACCCACACCTCCACCTCCCGTACCAGCCCGCCCCCGCGTCACCCCTCAAGGCCACACGGAAACGGAGCACCATCCATGGCCACGCTGTCCCTTGCCTCCGTCCTCGCCGAGCCGGCCCGCCGCAGGCCGGACCACACCGCACTGGTCGAGGGCGAACTGCGGCTCTCCTACGGCGAGTTGTGGAGCCAGGCGCGAGCGCTGGCCGCGGCGCTCGTGGGACTCGGGGTACGGCCGGGGGACCGGGTGGCCCTGATGGCGCCGAACACCGCCGAGTTCCCGCGTGCGTACTACGCGATCCTCGCCGCGGGCGGTGTCGTCGTCCCCGTCCATCTGCTGCTCTCCGCCGAGGAGGTCGAGCACGTCCTGCGGGACAGCGGCGCGGCCCTGCTGCTCTGCCACCCGGCGCAGGCGGAGACCGGCAAGGCCGCGGCCGCCGCCACCGGCGTACGGATGGTCGCGCTCGGCGAGGACGGCGAGCTGGGCACCCTGGCGGGCGCGGCCGAGCCCCTGGTCACGCACGTCACCCGTGATGCCGACGACCCGGCGGTCGTCTTCTACACCAGCGGCACCACCGGCGTCCCCAAGGGCGCCGTACTGAGCCACCTCAACCTGGTGATGAACGCGACGGTCTGCGCCTTCGACGCCCACGACGTGCACCGCGACGACATCGCGCTCGGCGCGCTCCCGCTCTTCCACGCGTTCGGCCAGACCGTCTCCATGAACGCCACCTGGCGCGCGGGCGCCACGCTCGTCCTGCTGCCGCGCTTCGACGCCGCGCGGGCCATCGAGCTGATGGCGGCGGAGGGCGTCAACACCTTCCACGGGGTGCCCACGATGTACGTGAACCTCCTGGCCGCCGCGCCCGACGCCGCCGTACTGCCCGGGCTGCGGCAGTGCGTCTCCGGGGGTGCCTCGCTCCCCGTCGCCGTACTCGAACGCTTCGAGGAGACCTTCGGGGTGCGGATCTACGAGGGGTACGGTCTCTCCGAGACCTCGCCGACCGCCTCCGTGAACCAGCCCGTCTTCGGCACCAGGGCGGGCAGCATCGGCCACTCCGTGTGGGGCGTCGACGTGGAGATCGCCCGCGCCGAGGCCGAGGGCCGGATCGAGCTGCTGCCCGCGGGGGAGCTGGGCGAGGTCGTGATCCGCGGCCACAACGTGTTCTCCGAGTACCTGGGCCGTCCGGAGGCCACCGAGGAGGCCGTCGTCGACGGCTGGTTCCGCACCGGCGACCTCGGCACCAAGGACGCCGACGGGTTCCTCGCCATCGTCGACCGCAAGAAGGACGTCATCATCCGCGGCGGCTTCAACGTCTACCCGCGCGAGGTCGAAGAGGTCCTGATGCGGCATCCGGACGTCGCGCAGGCCGCGGTGATCGGGCTTCCCGACGACGTGCACGGCGAGGAGATCTGCGCCGTCGTCGTCGCAAGGCCGGGATCCGACCCCGACGCCGCGCAGATCGCCGGGTGGTCCAAGGAGCATCTGGGCCGGCACAAGTACCCGCGGCGCGTGGAGTTCATCGACGCGCTGCCGCTCGGCCCCAGCATGAAGGTCCTCAAGCGGGCCCTGCGCGCCACCTACGGCAAGGCCTAGGGCCGGGGCAGGCTTCGGATCCCGGCATGCGGATCCCCCTGACGGCGGGGAGATAGTTGGGTCTAGCATCTGTTCCCGGAATGGACGTATCTCTCTGGGAATTCGCCGCGCTCGCCGCGGCCGCGGTGCTGGTCGGCTTCTCGAAGACCGCCGTCAGCGGGGCCAACACGGTCAGCCTCGCGGTCTTCGCGGCGGTCCTGCCGGCCCGCGAGTCGACCGGCGTACTGCTGCCGATCCTCATCGCGGGCGACGTACTCGCCGTCCTCACCTACCGCAGGCACGCCCACTGGCCCACCCTGTGGCGGCTCTTCCCGGCCGTCGCGGCGGGCGTCGTCGTCGGCACGGTCTTCCTGATGTGGGCCGACGACGCCGTCGTACGCACGTCGATCGGGGCGATCCTGCTCCTGATGGCGGCCGTCACCTGGTGGCGCCGCAGGGCCACGACGGAGGCGGCCGAGGAGTCCGTGCGCGGCTCCCGGCTCAAGGCGCCCTCGTACGGCGTGCTCGGCGGTTTCACCACCATGGTCGCCAACGCGGGCGGCCCGGTCATGTCGATGTATCTCCTTTCCGCGGGCTTCCGGAAGCTGAGCTTCCTGGGGACATCGGCGTGGTTCTTCCTGATCGTCAATACCTCGAAGGTTCCGTTCAGCGTGGGGCTAGGCCTGATCGACGCCCGCTCCCTGCTGCTCGACGCGGCCCTGGTCCTCTTCGTGGTGCCGGGCGCGTACCTCGGCAAGGCCGTCGTGCACCGCATCAACCAGCGGCTCTTCGAGCAGCTGGTCATCGGGGCGACCGTGCTCGGCGGACTCCAGCTGCTGTTGCGCTGACGGGCCGGTCAGCCCGCCGCCGGGACCGGCTGCCCGGCCTCCGGGCCGAGCCCGTGCTCCAGGTCCTCCACGAGCAGCCGCTTGGCGATCGTGTCGACCGCCCGCATCAGCTCCGCATCGGCGGGCCGCCCGCTGTCCTTCTCCACCTGCTCGCCGAGCCACTTCGCCCACGCCCTGCCGATCACGTCGGCCTCGCGCTCACCCGCGGCCGTATGCGAGAAGAACATCCCGGAGCGGGTCAGATAGCCCTCCCCGACCATCCGGTCGAAGACCGGCACCAAGACCTCGGGCGGCAGCTGCCGCCGCGCCGCGATCAGTCCGAGACTGGCGTGTCCGACCATCCGGTCGAAGAGCGCGACCTGCATCACCGCCCACGCGCCCGCCACGTCGAGCCGGGTGTCGGAGTCCCTGACGATGCGGCGCGCGGTGTCCATGCCGGTCCTGCGGATGATGTTGCCCACCGCCAGCTCCAGGACCTGGTCCGGAGATCCGCTGGACGTCGGCGACGCGAAGCCCTCGCCCATGTCCGCCGAGCTCATCCGCGCGCTGTCCCGCAGCTGGACCTGCTTGAGGAAGAGGGCCACCACGAACCCGATGAGTGCCACCGGAACGGTCCACAGGAAGACGGTGTGCAGCGTGTCCGCGTACGCCTCGACGATCGGCGCGGCTGCCTCCGCCGGCAGCCCGTGCAGCCCCTGCGGGCTCTGCGCCGCCTTGGCCACCGCGGCGGGATCCGCGGCGCCTGTCGCCGCCGCTGCCGCGACCCCGTCCTTGAGATTCGGCGCCAGGGTGTTCGCGTAGATCGTCCCGAAGACGGCCGTCCCGAACGAGCTGCCCAGCGTACGGAAGAAGGTCACCCCCGAGGTCGCCGTGCCCAGGTCGGCATAGACGACCGTGTTCTGTACGGCGATGGTCAGGACCTGCATGCAGAGCCCGATGCCGGTGCCGAGGACGAACATGTACACCGACTCGAGCCAGGCACTGGTCTCCCGCCCCATCAGGGAGAGCAGATAGAGCCCGAGCGCCATCACCAGCGCACCCACGATGGGGAAGATCCGGTACTTCCCGGTCTTGCTCACCACATTTCCGCTGAAGATCGACGCGATGAGCAGCCCGACCACCATCGGCAGCGTCCGCACGCCCGAGACCGTGGCCGAGTCCCCGTCGACGTACTGCAGATAGGTCGGCAGGAACGTCATCGCGCCGAGCATCGCGAAGCCCACGATGAAGCTGAGGATCGAGCAGACCGTGAAGACGGGGTTGGCGAAGAGCCGCATCGGCAGCATCGGCTCGGCGGCCCGCGTCTCGACCACGCAGAACAGCGCGAGGGCGATCACCCCGCCGGCGAAGAGGCCGATGATGGTCGGCGACCCCCACGCGTACTCGTTGCCGCCCCAACTCGTCGCGAGGATCAACGTACTGGCCCCGATCGCGACGAACGCGATGCCGAGATAGTCGATGACGGGCCGCACCGCCGACTTCACGACGGGAATGGTCCGCGCCGCGGCGATGACGACGACGATCGCGATGGGTACGTTGACGTAGAAGGCCCAGCGCCAGGTCAGATGGTCGGTGAAGAGCCCGCCGAGCAGCGGACCGATGACGGTCGAGACGCCGAACACGGCACCGATGGCGCCCTGGTACTTCCCGCGCTCGCGCAGCGGGATCACATCGGCGATCAGCGCCATCGAGGTCACCATCAGCCCGCCCGCGCCGATGCCCTGCAGCGCGCGCCAGGCGATGAGCAGCGTCATGTTGGTCGACAGGCCGCACAGGAACGAGCCGGTGATGAAGACGATCGCCGAGATCTGAAAGACGATCTTCCGCCCGAAGAGGTCGCCGAATTTCCCGACGAGCACCGTGGCGACGGTCTCCGCGAGCAGATACGACGTCACCACCCACGACATGTGCTCCGCGCCGCCCAGATCCGACACGATCGTGGGCAGGGCTGTTCCCACGATCGTCTGGTCGAGCGCGGCGAGCAGCATCCCGAGCATGATCGTCACGAAGACGACATTGCGGCGGCGCTTGTCCAGGACGGGCGGGCCCTGCGCCGGGGCCTCGGCGGCGGGCCGATCGGTGGTGGTCACACGGCCACCCTCACACCGCCCCCGGGCCTGTGCATGCGGGGCCGGTCCGGTCCGGTGAAGGGCGGGGCGGCCGGGGCACCGCGGCCCGGCCTCCCGGAGGTGCGGAGGTCAGCCGGTGTCGCCGTCACCCCGCAGCCGCGGCGCGCAGGAGGCGGCGTCCACCGGCGAAGCGTCCTTCTCGATCCGCTCGGCCAACTCCCTCGCCCAGACCAGGAGTCCGTCCACCGCGATCCCGTACGGCCGCTGCCCGCGCCGCCCCGACTCCACCGCGCCCGCACCGCGCAGCAGCAGCCGCGCACCGCCGGTGGCGTTGCCGCGGGCCGCGTGCGTCAGGCCAACGGCCAGCTGGGCCAGCCCTTTCCACAGGTCGCGCTCGTCCTCGGGGCGGGACTTCCAGGCGTCCTCGAACACCTCGTGCGCGTGGAAGGGCCGCCCGGCGTCCAGCAACGCCTGCGCCTGCGCGACGGTCTCGTCGGGCGTCCGCGTGACGCCCTCGGGCTGCCGCTCCACGCCCTCGGCGCCGTACGGCAACGGCCGCCCGAGCCCGTCGCGGGGCCGCGCGTTGCGGGCCCGCCCCTCCGCGTCACGGTCACGGCTTCGGTCATCGGATCGAGATGCGGAACTCATGCGCCGATTGTCCCCCGGCCACCCCGGCCGACGGGGCACGGACCACCCCCGAACGTGGGGTAAAGTTCTGTCTGCGCGATCACGCGGAACACCGCAGGACACGCGCACCGGGACGTGGCGCAGCTTGGTAGCGCACTTGACTGGGGGTCAAGGGGTCGCAGGTTCAAATCCTGTCGTCCCGACGGAAACGTCGGTCGTAGGGGTCATCTTCGGATGGCCCCTTCGTCGTGTCCGGGGGCGATGCGGGGAGCAGGGCCCTGCCCCCGTCGTGGCGGTGAGGGCAGGGCCCTGCCCTCACCGCGGCCGTGACGTGCGGAGGGAACCGTCCCGCTGCCCGGTCACGTCCACCCTGCATGCGGAGCCTGAAACGAACCCTGCCGGGAGCGGCACTCGCGCTGGCCCTGTGCGGGTGCGGCGGCGGCCTCTACGACCTGCCGGGCGACGGTCCGGGCACGCGCACCGCCTTCATCAAGCTGGGCGGGTTCACGAGACCGCTGCCCCCGTCTCCGTCAGCGTCTCCGTCCGAGTCGACGCCAGCGCCGCTGAGCCCTTCCGGGACGCCGACCGCGAGTCCGTCCCCGACAGTCAGCGCCCCGCCACCCCCGCCCGACTACAGCGACCTGCGGGGCACCAGGCTCGGCCCGTCCGGGGACACGGACCGGATGTACGAGCGGCTCAAGGAACTGGGCGTCAACAACCTGCCCAGGGTGCGCGAGGCGTTGAGCACCCGGCCGCCGAAGGACGAGGTCGGCCTGGCCTTCGTCCTGGGCGGCTGTGCGAACACCGGGGCCCGCCTGGAGGTGGAGGGCCGGACCGTCTCGGCGTCGCTCACTGGCGGCGAGAACGTGAACTGTGACCAGGCAGAGCACTTCCTGGTCACCTTCAGGGTCGCGGAGGACAAGCTCCCGGAGGGCTGGGTCTTGCGTCACGGCCCGCGGTGACGGGTCTGACCTGGCGTCACGTCGTACCCGTACCCGTACCCGTGTCCGCTTCCGTGTCCGTGTCCGTGCGCAGACGGTCGCGGACCAGAGACATCGCTATGACCAGCGCCGCCACCAGCACCGAGAGAAGCACCTGGTCCCGGCCCGCGTCGTCGGTCAGCATGTAGACCAGGACGAAGGAGATCATCGCGATCGTCACCCAGGTCAGATACGGGAAGAGCCACATCCGTACGACCAGCTTCTCCGGCGACTCGCGCAGCAGGATGGCGCGCATCCTCAGCTGCGTGAAGCAGATGACCAGCCACACGAAGAGCGCGACGGCGCCCGAGGAGTTCAGCAGGAACAGGAACACCGTGTCGGGCCACTGGTAGTTGAAGAACACCGCGACGAAGCCGAAGACGACCGAGCCGAGGATGGCGGCCCGCGGCACGCCCCGGCTGTTCGTGCGGGCGAACGCCCTGGGCGCGTCGCCGCGCTCGCCGAGCGAGAAGGCCATGCGTGAGGCGGTGTACAGGCCGGAGTTCAGACAGGACAGCACGGCGGTGAGCACGATGACGTTCATGATCTGACCGGCGTGCGGGATGCCGATCGCGTCGAGCGCCGCGACGTACGAGCCCTTGTCGGTGATCGCCGGGTCGTCCCAGTCGAGCAGGGCCACCACGACCAGGATCGAGCCGAGGTAGAAGATGCCGATCCGCCAGATCACGCTGTTGGTGGCCTTGGTGACGGCCCGTCGGGGGTCCTCCGACTCGCCCGCGGCGAGGGTGACGATCTCGCTGCCCATGAAGGAGAAGACGACCATCAGGATGCCGGTGAGGATCGCCCCCGGACCCTCGGGCAGGAATCCGCCGTGCCCGGTCAGATGGGTCAGGCCCACGGCCTCGTGGCCGGAGCCGGGCAGTACGCCGAAGGCGGCGAGGCCGCCGATCACGATGAAGGCGGCGATGGCGACGACCTTGATCCCGGCGAACCAGAACTCGAACTCGCCGTAGGAGCCGACCGAGACCAGGTTGGTCGCCGTGAGGACCACCATCACGATGAGGGCCCAGCCCCACTGCGGCACGGCGGGCACCCAGCCCTCGAGTATCTTCGCGCCGGCCGTCGCCTCGACGGCGAGCACCACGACCCAGAAGAACCAGTACAGCCAGCCGATGGAGAAGCCGGCCCAGCGGCCGAGCGCCTGATCGGCGTACGTCGAGAACGAACCGGACGTGGGCCGTGCGGCGGCCATCTCGCCCAGCATCCGCATCACGAAGACGACCATCGCGCCGACCAGCGCGTACGACAGCAGGATGCCGGGTCCAGCGGCCGCGATGCCGGATCCGGAGCCGACGAACAGGCCGGCGCCGATGACACCGCCGATCGCGATCATCGACAGATGACGGTTCTTCAGCCCGGCCTGGAGGCCGCCGTCCGGGGCGGGTGGCTGTCCGGTGTCGCGGGGTGGCGACGGCACGTCGGTGCTCATGGGGCGCGCGCTCATGTTCGGTCCTTCTGAAGGGCTGGAGGGACGGAAGAGGGGGAGCAGAACCGGTCCGGGGAGGTCCACGTGCCGAGCGCCGGTGGGACGACGGTGGATGGCGAACACCGGGGAGACGGTGAGGGAACGCCGGGGGTGGCCCGGCGTACGGAAGCGGGGTACGCAGAAGATAGGAGTGAACGCGATCGGGTCACCATGGACACATGTCACGAGCGGGGCGGCCGTGTTCATACAGATGCTCAAGGGCGGGCGGCCAGGGGGGAGCGCCGTCAGAGAGAATTCTTCTGGGACGCGCGTGGGTTTCGGGGTTCGCGGTGCATATAACTGTGTGGGTGGTCGCTCGAGGTCGTAGGGGGAGTGTCGAGTGGTGCGGGGGCGGCGTGAAGTCGTGGGCGACGAGAGCGACTTGGAGAGCTGGGTCGGCAACCCGCCACAGGAGGTCCTCGATCACCTGGCCGCCTACGGATACACCTTGTTGCAGCGGTGGATCCACTCGCAGCGGATCTATGAGAAGTGCCGTGGCAACAAGCCCTTCATCGTGCCGACCTCCGACGACCTGGAGACGCTGCGTCGGTCGCCCGAGGACCGCCATGCCCTGGCCTGTGACACCGTCCTCAAGTTTCTGGAGAACCCGGTCAAGGCGTTGTCCGACTGGGACGAGCGCAAGGGCGCGGCACTGAAGACGTATTACGTGGGCGGCCTGCTCCAGACGTTTCCGCGTGTCTTCGAGACATGGCAGAAGGCGCGCCGACCGGGGTTCCCACGGTGCGACACCCCCGTGGACGCCCAGCCCGCCGAGGGCACCTACGGCGACCCCGCCTCACGTGTCATGACGCGCGACGCGCTGGAGCGGGCGTTGCGGGCCAGTGAGCCGGAAGTCGGCGTCATCGTGACGCTGGTCGCCGCCGGCACTCCGCGGCGCGACATAGCCGACCGGCTGGGCATCAGCGAGCGTGCGGTCGAGGGGCGGCTGTACCGCGTCCGCAGAATGATGCGGAACGGACAGACGGGGGCCGGGACCTGAGGGATGCCTCGCGGGAGCGGGCCGCTCGCTGACGGACCCTCCTCGGGGTCGCTGTCCGGCATGCCCCATCAAGCCACGAACCTGGCGGGCGGCACCAGGCCGAGCCGCTTCGCGGTCGCGCAAGCGCGAGCCTGGTGCCGCCCGCCAGAACCGTGGCAGCTGGTGCATACCGGACAGCGAGCCCGAGGAGGAACCCGTCTCCGGTCGAACGGCCGACCCGTTCCCGCTTCAGCAGGAAAGATCGTTCCAGCTTCATACGGCAAGATCGCCGGTCACTCTTTCGAAGCCCCGCCTCCAGCAGGCGGGGCTTCGTCGTTCTCCGCCCCGATTCCCGGAGGAATTCCGATGGACCTCAAGACCCGTACCACCACGCCGCAGCCCGCCGCTCCCTTCTTCGAGCTGCGCATCGGAGGGCTGCGCCTGACGATCCAGCACGTTCCCCACCGACTGCTCACCCTCACCGCCGCCGTCGCCGGGCCGCTCGCGGGTGCGACCTGGTTCGCGCGGTGACCCGTGGTGCGGGGCGGCACGGGCGGACGGTCAGCCCATGCCGTCGTAGGGAGTGAGGCGGCGGTACGCGGCGCGGGCGTGCAGGACACGTCCCGTCGCCGTACCGATGAGGGCCGCGGCCAGGAGGCAGGCCATCCACTCCGGGTCCCGGTGGCCCGCCCAGGAGATCTCGCCCGTCGGGTGCGTCGCGAAGAAGTTCAGGAGCGCCCAGCACAGCAGGGCCGTGCCGGGCGCCGCGGCCACCCGGCCCAGTACTCCGAGGAGCGCGGCGAGCACGGACAGCGCGGCGAGCGCGAGGCCCGTGCGGTCGAGCGCACCGAGCAGATCCATCAGGTTCACCAGGACGAACGCGCCCGAGCACGCCGCCGTCCAGATGAACGGCGTGGCCACGGGTTCCGGCACGGCCCTTGCCCCGCCGGCGATATGCCGCCACTCCACCATCGTCGACTCCTCCCCACCGCCGGGGTGCCGTGTTCGCCGCCGCCCCTCGCCCGGCACACAACCGATGACGTGCCGATCCTAGCGAGCGCCTGTCCTTGTGCCCCCACCCCGTGATCGCATGGGCGGATGCAGGAAGCCCTCACCGCCGTCATCGCCGTCGCCGCCACGCTCAGCGGGTCCCTGATGAACCATGTGCTGCAGCAGCGGGCCTCCGTGCGTGCGGCCAAGGTCGCCGAGGACGACTGGCTGCGCAAGGAGCAGCTCTCCGCCTGTACTTCGTTCGCGGAGACGCTGGCCGACTTCCGGCGCGCGCAGTACGACCGCTGGCACAGCCAGAACCGCAGCCAGGCCATCCGTGAGCCCGCCGAGGCCCAGGACTTGTCGTATCAGCACCGCGCGCAGGCCTGGCAGGGCTACTACCGCGTCAAGCTCGTGTGCGCCGAGCCGGAGTTCGTGGAGCTGGCCGGGGCGGCGGTCACCGCCACGATCCGCATCATCGGTGCCGACGACGAGGCGGGGTACAAGGAGCGCCGGGTGCAGGCCGTGGAGGCGCTGGACCGGTTCGTCGAGGCGGCCGGGCGCATGATCCGGACCCCCGGTGCGTGAGGTGCCCCGGACCCGGACCCCCGGCGCCTGAGGCGCGCGCCCTACGGCATACGCGGCGGCGCCGTACTCTCCCGTACCACCAGCCGCGTCGGCACCAGCGTCGTGCCCCGCTCCCCGGAGCCCTGCCTCACTTGTCGCAGGACGCCCTCCACGCAGCGGCGGCCGACCTCGGCGAAGTCCTGGTGGACCGTGGTGAGCGGGGGCAGGAAGGAACCCGACTCCGGGATGTCGTCGAAGCCGATCACGCTGACGTCCTCGGGAACCTTGCGGCCGCGTTCGTTCAACGCGCGCAGCAGGCCCAGCGCCATCTGGTCGTTGGCGGCGAACACCGCCGTGCAGTCGTCCTGTTCGGCCAGGCGCAGCCCCGCCCGGTAGCCGGACTCCGCCGACCAGTCGCCCCGCACCGGCTCCGGCGGCACCCGCCCCGCCTCGGTCAGCGCCGCGCGCCACGCGTCCGCCCTGCGCTGCGCGGCGTAGGACTCCTCGGGTCCCGCCAGATGCCAGACGGTGCGGTGGCCCAGGTCCAGCAGATGCCGTACGGCGGCGCGGGTGCCGCCCGCCTGGTCGGTGTCGACGACGGTGTAGCGGTCGCCCGCGTCCGAGTCCGCCACCACCACCTTGACGTGCGGCGGCAGCGAGAGGCGCGCCGCGTCGAGCAGATGCACCTCCATGATGACGATCACCGCGTCGACCGCCAGCTCGCCCAACCGCGAGAAGGCGCCCCGCACTTCGTCCTGCGTCGGCACCGCGACGGGCAGCAGCGTCACGGCGTAACCGTCCTGCGCGGCGGAGGTCGCGATCGCCTCCAGGGTGCGGACGTTGCCCGTGGTGGAGAGTGTGAACGTGATGACGCCGATGGTGCGGAACTCTCCCCGCTTGAGGGCGCGGGCGGCGCTGTTGGGCCGGTAGCCCAGCTCCTTCATGGCGGTGAGGACGCGCCGGCGGGTCTCCTCGTTCACTCCGGTGAAGCCGTTCGAGACGCGGGAGACCGTCTGCGAGGAGACGCCGGCCACGCGCGCCACGTCCGCCATGGACGCGTTCTGCGACCGGCGGCCGGAGCCCTTGCCGCGTGCCCTGCCGGTCGCCCGCGCGCTGTCCATCGCTCCCACCGTTTCCCCTATTGACCGTCGTCGTCGGGGCAGTGTAGACATGCCGCCACCGAATGTTTACGCAAACATAGCATCCAGCGATCACTCGCGGAGCGCGATGTTTACGCAAACACGCCACGGCCCGCACCGCCCGCCAGGACGAACCAGCGAGGGAACGCGAAATGACGACGCTTCAACCGCCCGCGGTCGCACCGCGGCGCCCGGCCCGGCCACCGGCGGCGGCGCGCCGACGGCGCCGCTCCTGGACAGGCTGGGGATTCATCGGCCCGTTCGTCGCCGTCTTCGCCCTCGTCTTCCTGGCCCCGCTCGCCTACTCGGTCTACCTGAGCCTCTTCCGCGACCAACTCATCGGCGGCACCACCTTCGTGGGCCTCGACAACTACCAACAGGCCCTCCAGGACGACCAGTTCTGGGCCTCGCTCGGCCGCGTCTCGCTCTTCCTCGCCGTCCAGGTGCCGATCATGCTGGGCATCGCCCTGCTCGTCGCCCTGGCCCTCGACAGCGGGCGGCTCTACGGCAAGGACTTCTTCCGGATCGCCGTCTTCCTGCCGTACGCGGTCCCCGCCGTGGTCGCCTCCCTCATGTGGGGATTCATGTACGGCACCCGCTTCGGGCTCGTCGGCGACCTCAACGACGCGCTGGGCGTCTCGCTGCCCGACCCGCTCTCGCCCGACTTGGTCCTCGCCTCCATCGGCAACATCGTGACCTGGGAGTTCGTCGGCTACAACATGCTGATCCTCTACTCCGCGCTGCGCGTCGTCCCGCACTCCCTGTACGAGGCCGCGGAGATCGACGGCGCCGGTCAATGGCGCGTCATCACCGCGATCAAACTCCCCGCCATCCGCGGCGCCCTGATCATCGCGACCATCTTCTCGATCATCGGCAGCTTCCAGCTCTTCAACGAGCCGAGCATCCTGCAGAACCTCGCGCCGAACGCCATCACCACCTCGTACACCCCGAACCTCTACACGTACTCGCTGTCCTTCTCCGGCCAGCAGCACAACTACTCCGCGACGGTCGCCATCGTCATGGGCCTCATCACCATGGTCGTCGCCTACGTCGTACAGCTGCGCGGCATGCGCAAGGGAGCGTGACCCGATGAGCGGACCGAGCAGCACCGTCACCGCCCCCTCCCGGCCCGTCACACCCCGCCCGCAGGGCGCGTCGCGCGGCGCCCCGCGCCTGCGGACACCGCGCAGGCACACGCCCGGACGCCCCCGGCGCAGCGTCCCGCTCACTGTCCTCACCGGACTCGTCCTCCTGTACAGCCTGCTGCCGCTGGTCTGGCTGGTCATCAGCGCCACCAAGACCCAGCGCGGGCTCGCCGGTTCGTTCGGCCTGTGGTTCGACGGGGACTTCGCCCTGTGGGAGAACATCAGCGCCACGTTCACGTACCAGGACGGCGTGTTCCTGCGCTGGCTCCTCAACACCCTTCTGTACGTCGTCGTCGGCGCCGGCGGTGCCACCCTGCTCGCCGTCCTCGGCGGGTACGCGCTCGCCAAGTTCAGCTTCCCCGGCAAGCGGGCCGTCTTCGCCGTGGTCATCGGCGCCGTCGCCGTGCCGGGCACCGCTCTCGCCGTACCGACCTTCCTGATGTTCAGCAAGATGGGCCTGACCGACACCCCCTGGGCGGTCATCGTGCCCTCGCTGATCTCGCCGTTCGGCCTCTATCTGATGTGGGTCTTCGCCACCGAGGCGATCCCCGGCGAGCTGATGGAGGCGGCCCGCATCGACGGTGCGAGCGAGCTGCGCACCTTCTGCCAGGTCGCCCTGCCGCTGCTCGCGCCCGGCACCGTGACCGTCCTGCTCTTCACCACGGTCGCGACCTGGAACAACTACTTCCTGCCGCTGATCATGCTCAAGGACCCCGACTGGTACCCGCTGACCCTCGGCCTGAACAGCTGGAACGCCCAGGCCGCGACCGCGGGCGGCGAGGCCGTCTTCCACCTGGTCATCACCGGCTCGCTCCTGACGATCGTGCCGCTCGTCGCCGCCTTCCTGCTGCTCCAGAAGCACTGGCAGTCGGGACTCGCCGCCGGAAGCGTCAAGGAGTAGCCGCCCAGCGGCAATTGACGGCACGTCACCTCCCCACGGAAACCCCGACCACGACGAAGTGGAAACACCGCCATGCCCCTGAGCCCCCGCCGCCTGCTGCGCGGCACCGCCGTCCTCTGCGCCCTCGCCCTGGGAGCCACCGCCTGCGGCGGCTCCGACGACGACGGCGCGAGCAAGAAGCAGGTCTCCGCCGCCGACATCAAGGCAGCCCTCAAGAAGGGCGGCAAGGTCACGGTGTGGGCCTGGGAGCCCACCCTGAAGAAGGTCGCCGACGACTTCGAGCGCGAACACCCCGGCGTCGACGTCGAGTTGGTCAACTCGGGCACCAACAACGACGCGTACACCGCCCTGCAGAACGCGATCTCGGCGAAGAAGGGCGTCCCCGACGTCGCGCAGATCGAGTACTACGCGCTCGGCCAGTACGCCCTGACCGAGTCCGTCACCGATCTGTCCGGATACGGCGCCGACAAGCTCGCCGGCGACTATTCGCCGGGCCCGTGGAATTCCGTCAAGTCCGGGGAGGGCGAGGGCATCTACGCGCTGCCGATGGACTCGGGACCCATGGCGCTCTTCTACAACAAGAAGGTCTTCGACAAGCACAAGATCAAGGTGCCGACCACCTGGGACGAGTACCTGGAAGCGGCCAGGAAGCTGCACAAGGCCGACCCGAAGGCGTACATCACGAGCGACAGCGGCGACGCGGGCCTGACCACCAGCCTCCTCTGGCAGGCCGGTTCGCACCCGTACCAGGTGGACGGCACGAGGGTCGGCATCGACTTCTCCGACAAGGGCGCCCGCGCCTACACCGGGACCTGGCAGAAGCTCATCGACGAGAAGCTCGTCGCCTCCATCAACCCGTGGACCGACGACTGGTACAAGGCGCTCGGCGACGGCACCATCGCCACGCTGCCCAGCGGCGCCTGGATGCCCGCCAACTTCGCCTCCGGCGTGAAGGACGCGGCAGGCGACTGGCGCGCCGCCCCGCTGCCGCAGTGGACCGCGGGCGCCGAGGCGGGAGCGGAGAACGGCGGCAGCTCCCTCGCCCTGCCCGAGCTGGGCAAGAACAAGGAACTGGCCTACGCCTTCGTCGAGTACGCCAACTCCGGCAAGGGCGTGCAGACCCGCATCGAGGGCGGCGCCTTCCCGGCGACGACGAAGGACCTCAAGGACAAGGCGTTCCAGGACACCGAGTTCCCCTACTTCGGCGGCCAGAAGGCGAACAAGATCTTCGCCGAGTCCGCCGCGCGGGTCTCCGGCGACTGGCAGTACCTGCCCTACCAGGTGTACGCCAACTCGGTCTTCAACGACACCGTCGGCAAGGCCTACGTATCCGGAACCCCGCTGGCCAAGGGGCTCAAGGCGTGGCAGGACGCCTCCGTCAAGTACGGCGAGGAGCAGGGCTTCACCGTCCAGAAGTAGCCGCGGGCAGGAGCGAGCCGCACCCCCGTCCCATCCCGGAAGGACCCGCATGACCTCGTCCCGCCCGTCCCGCGTCCCCTACGGACCGGGCAGCGCCCGCGCGCCCCGCCTCGCGTACGGCGCCGACTACAACCCCGAGCAGTGGCCGCGCGAGGTGTGGCAGGAGGACATACGCCTGATGCGCGAGGCGGGCGTAAACCTCGTCTCCGTCGGGATCTTCTCCTGGGCCCGCATCCAACCGGCCGAGCACACCTGGGACTTCGGCTGGCTCGACGAGGTCATGGACCTGCTGCACGAGGGCGGCATCGGCGTCGACCTGGCCACCGCCACCGCGTCCCCGCCGCCCTGGCTCACCGCGGCGCACCCGGAGATCCTGCCGGTGACCGCGTCCGGCGCGACGGTGTGGCCGGGCGCGCGACAGCACTGGCGGCCCACCTCGCCGGTCTTCCGCGCCCACGCGCTGCGCCTGGTACGGGAGTTGGCGGCCCGGTACGCGTCCCATCCGGCGCTCGTGGCCTGGCACATCAACAACGAGCTGGGGTGCCACAACATCTACGACTACTCCGACGACGCGGCCCGCGCCTTCCGCGACTGGCTGCGCGAACGCCACGGCAGCCTCGACGCGCTCAACCACGCCTGGGGGACGGCCTTCTGGTCCCAGCGCTACAGCGAATGGGAGCAGATCCTGCCGCCGCGGCTCGCCGCCTCCCACCCCAACCCCACCAACCAGCTCGACTTCAAGCGCTTCTCCTCCGACGCGCTCAAGGCCCATCTGCGCGCCGAGCGGGACATCCTGCGCGCGTTCACGCCCGACGTGCCCGTCACGACGAACTTCATGGTCATGGGCGGCACGAAGGGCATGAACTACGCCGACTGGGCGGGCGAGATCGACTTCGTCTCCAACGACCACTACGTCCAGCCGGGTCCGCAGGACCGCGACGAGCTGTCCTTCTCCGCCAATCTGGTCTCCGGCATCGCGGGGCACCGCCCCTGGTACCTGATGGAGCACTCCACCAGCGCCGTCAACTGGCAGCCCGTCAATGTGGCCAAACGGCCCGGTGAGTTGGCCCGTGACTCGCTGCTGCACGTCGCGCACGGCGCCGATGCCGTCTGCTTCTTCCAGTGGCGGCAGTCGGCGGCGGGCGCCGAGAAGTACCACTCGGCGATGGTGCCGCACGCCGGACCCGACAGCGAGGTGTTCCGCGCGGTCGCCGACCTGGGCCGGACACTGGACTCGCTCGCCCCGATCGCCGGGTCGGTGCGCGAACCGGCCCGCGTCGCCGTGCTGTTCGACTGGGACTCCTGGTGGGCCGGCGAACAGGACTCCCACCCCACCTCCCGCCTGGACTACCGGCAGGAGGCCCTCGACTGGTACTCCGCGCTGCTCGCGCTCGGCATCCGGGCCGATGTCGTCACTCCGTACGCCGTCGACCTCGATCCGTACGACGTCCTGATCGCCCCCGTGCTGCACGTGGTCCCCGAGGCGCTCGCCAAGGAGCTGACCCGGTACGTGGAGGGCGGCGGCCACCTGATCACCACGTACTTCTCCGGCATCGTGGACGAGAACGACCACGTGTGGCTCGGCGGCTACCCCGGCGCCCTGCGCGAGCTGCTCGGCATCCGCATCGAGGAGTTCGGGCCGCTCCTCGACGGCGAGAGCGTCGGCCTGGACAACGCGACGGCCGGCACACTCTGGTCCGACCGGATCACCGTCACCGGCCCCGACGTGGAGGTGCTCGCCCGCTACAGCAGCGGCGCGTACGCCGACCGCCCCGCTGTCACGCGCCGTACGACGGGCCCGGGTTCGGCCGGGTACGTCTCCACACGTCTCGGCGTCGAAGGACTGACCGCACTGCTGCCGGACCTCCTCGCGCCCGCCGGAGTCGGCAGCGAGCTGCCTGAGAGCGCACGCGGCATGGTCGAACTGGCCGTACGCCGCGGCCCCGACGCCCGCTATCTCTTCCTGGCCAACCGCACGGACGAGGCGATGCCGTTGCCGGGGCTGACCGGTGAGGTGCTGACCGGCACGTCCGGTCCCGACGGCGGGCTCCTCCTGGCGCCGCGCGAAGTCGCCGTCCTGCGCCGGCCCGCCCCCTGATGTCCGCACTCCGTTCCATTCGAGCGACCACCCCGAGTTGGGAGCACACATGGCACGCCGTACCCGCACACGACGACTCCTCGGGCTCGTCGGTACGACCGCCCTGGCCACCGGCGCCGCGCTGGTGACCGTACCGCCGCCGACGGCAGCGGCGGCCGCCTCCGCCGTCACCGTCCGGCCCGATCCCTCGTACCAGCAGGAGAAGTTCGAGGGCTGGGGCACCAGCCTCGTGTGGTTCGCGAACGTCACCGGCGGCTATCCGCAGGAGATCCGCGAGAAGCTGGCGGGACTCCTCTTCGGCGACGACGGGCTCGCCCTGAACATCGCCCGATACAACATCGGCGGCGGCAACGCGCCCGACGTCAAGGACTATCTGCGGGCCGGGGGAGCCGTCGAGGGCTGGTGGAAGGCGCCCGAGGGGACCACCCGGGAGGACACCGACTGGTGGGACGCGGACAATCCGGCGCACTGGAAGCCGAACGCCGACGCCAACCAGCGCTGGTGGGTCGACCGGATCAAGAACGACGTGGACCACTGGGAGACGTTCAGCAACTCGCCGCCCTGGTTCATGACGGAGAGCGGCTATGTCTCCGGCGGCTTCGACGCCGACGCCGACCAGCTCAAGCCGGAGTCCGTCGACGACTTCTCCGCGTACGTCACCGGGGCCACCGAACGACTGGAGAAGGCGCACGGCATCAAGGTCGACACGATCGACCCGTTCAACGAGCCCAACACCGACTACTGGAGTACGCGCCTTGGAGCGGACGGCCAACCGGTGGGCGGCCGGCAGGAGGGCGCCCACATCGGCCCGGAACTCCAGCAGAAGGTCATCCGGTCCCTCGCCCCCGCCCTGGAGAAGTCGGGGACGGACGCGAAGATATCGGCGATGGACGAGACCAACCCCGGCATCTTCGCCCGCAATTGGAGCACCTACCCCTCCGGCGTCCGTGACCTCGTCGGGCAGCTGAACGTCCACACCTACGGCACGAGCGGGCGCACCGCCGTACGCGACCTCGCCAAGGCGGCGGACAAACCGCTGTGGATGAGCGAGGTCGAGGGCGACTGGGGTGACGGCCAGGACTTCGACGACATGCGGCCGGGCCTGGGCCTGGCCCAGCAGATGGTCGACGACCTGCGCGAACTCGAGCCCCGCGGCTGGGCGTTCTGGCAGCCGGTGGAGGACTACGACAACATGAGGCCGGGCGGCGAGTCCGCCAAGGGCGGCAACTGGGGCAGCATCCAGCTCCCGTTCAGCTGCACGGCCGGTGACACCCTGGAGACGTGCCCGATCCGTACGAACACCAAGTTTGACACGGCCCGCAACTTCACCCACTACATCAAGCCCGGCGACCGGCTGATGAAGGTCGACGACACCAACAGCACCGCCGCCGTCTCCAAGTCGGGTGATGCCGCCACCGTCGTCCACGTGAACAGCGGGGCACAGGAGCGCGCGGTCACCGTCGACCTGTCCAAGTTCGGCCGGATCGACGCCGACGCCACCGTCACGCCCGTCGTCACCAGCGCCGACGGCGGGCTCAAGCGGCACAAGGCGGTCCCGGCCGGTGACCGGAAGGCGACCTTCACCGTACCGGCGCAGTCCGTGACGTCGTTCGTCGTCGACGGGGTCGGGGGTGTGGCGGCGGACGCGCCGCTGGTGCGGGAGGGCCACACGTACGAGCTGACCGGCGAGCAGAGCGGCAAGGCACTCACCCTCGCCGACGACGGCGCCGGGCTCGTCATCGACTCCGCGGACGGCGGCACACCCGACGCCCGGCAGCGCTGGCAGCTGCGGGAGACCGGTGCCGGCGACGCCGACAACCGGCAGCGCCACGTGCTGACGTCTTCCGCGGGCGGCAAGCGCCTGGCCGTCCGGGACGGTGCCCCGGTGTTCGAGGCCGACTCCACAGCGCCCGGTGCCGCCGCCCAGTGGATCCTGTCGACCACCGGCGACGGCACCTGGACCCTCGTCAACGCCGCCACCGGACGTCTCCTGGAGGTCGGGGGCCAGGCCACCGGCGACGGATCGCCGGTGACGGTCTGGGAGCCCAACTCCGGTGCCAATCAGCGGTGGAGGATCACCGGAACGGCCGCACAGGACTAGAGCTAGGCCTGATGCTGCGTCACGATCCCTCGTGCAACACCGAGTTCCACCAGGTCCTGAGGGCGCAGGCGCAGCTGCTCCGCCGTCGTGCGGGTCTCCTCGGGGCCCCGCTTGAGGATCGCGGCGGCCAGCTCCGGGGCGATCACCGAGAAGTAGCTGTCCGGTGTCGCCCAGAGGTTGTCCGGTGCCGCGAGGGCCAGTGCGCCGCCCGAGCCGCCCTCCCCGATGACCAGTGACGTGACCGGCACCGGCGCGGCGGCGACCGCGGCGAACAGGTCGGCGATCGCCGCTCCCGCCCCGGCGCGCTCGGCCTCCGCCCCGTTCTCCGCCCCCGGAGTGTCGATGAGCGTGAGGACGGGAATGCCGAGGCGGCCCGCGAGGCGGACCAGGCGGGCGGCGGTGCGGTATCCGGCGGGGGTCGTCGCGGTGCCGCACTGCGCCGCGTAGGCGACGGTCCGCCCCGCGCGAAGGCCGAAGCCGCAGAGCATTCCGGGATCGGTGCCGCCGCAACGGTCGCCGCTCACCGGCGCGCGTTCAGTGAAATAGGCGTCGAGGTAGGCGCCGGCGCGCGGCCGTTCGGGGGAGCGGGCGCGGGTGACGGCCTCCCAGCCGGTGGCGGGCAGTTCGGGGCGGCCGAGGGAGGCCGGAGGTTCGGCCGCGTCGGGGGCCGGGGTGGTCAGCAGGCGGAGCCGCAGTGCGAGGGCCGCGCCCAGCTCTTCGGGGTGTACGACCTCGTCGATCGAGCCCGCCGCCAGCTGGGCCTCGGCGGTGTACGCCGCCGGGTCCGCGTCCGCCGGGCGCACGCGGGACCCCGCGAAGCCGACCTGACTGCCGGGGAGCGCGAGGATCAGGTCGGCGCCCGCGCCGAGCGTGGCCCAGCCGCCGCCCGTGGTGGGGTCGCGCAGGACGGCGATCCGGGGCAGTCCGGCGGCTCCCGTCAGCTCGGACTGCCGTGCCACGCGCTGGAGCTGGACCAGGGCGCGCATCCCCTCCTGCATCCGGCTGCCGCCCGTGGCGATCAGCGAGACCACCGGCAGCCGGTGGCTCCGGGCGTGCCGGTGCGCGGCCTCGATGCGGTCGCCGGTGCGCTCGCCCAGCGAACCGCCGAGGAAGCCGAACTCGAAGGAGACGATCACCGCCCGCGTGCCGCCGACGGCGGCGGTGCCGCAGACCACCGACTCGCCCTCGCCGGTGCGCCCGGCGGCACGGGCACGGGAATCGGCGTACCCCTGCCAGTCGAGCGGCCCCTCGTCCTTGGTCGCGTCATCCGGCACCGAGGTCCCGTCATCCGACACCGACTCGCCCTCGGTCAGCGGAAGTTCGCGAAAGCTGTGCTCGTCCGCCACGGCCGCGACGGCCTCGCGGGCGCTCATGCGCGAAGCCTCAGGCATGAAGGGACCGCTTCATGATCTTCCCCATGTCGTTGCGGGGGAGCTCCGACAGATAGCGGACGACGCGCGGACGCTTGTGCGGGGCGAGCTGAGCCGCCACGTGCCGGGCCAGCTCCGCCTCGGCCGGAGGCCGCTCCGGATCGGCCGGGACGATCCACGCGACGATGCGCTCGCCCAGGTCGTCGTCCGGCTCGCCCGTCACGGCCGCCTCCCGGACGCCGGGGTGGCCGAGCAGCGCGTTCTCGATCTCGCCCGCGCCGATCTTGTAGCCGCCGCTCTTGATGAGGTCGGTGGCCTTGCGGCCGACGATGCGTACGTACCCGTCGGGGTCCCGCACGGCCATGTCGCCGGTGCGGAACCAGCCGTCGGCGGTGAAGGCCGCCGAGGTCGCGTCGGGCCGGTTCAGATACTCGGTGAAGAGATTGGCACCACGCACCTGGATCTCGCCGATCTCCTCCGGGTCCGCGGTCTCGGCGCCCGACTCGTCCACGAGCCGCAGCTCCACCCCGCGCAGCGGCACCCCGACGGTCCCGGCGCGCGGCTCGCCGTCGGCGCGCACGCTCGTGTTCATCAGGGTCTCCGTCATGCCGTACCGCTCGACCACCCGGCGCCCGGTGGCCGCCGCGATCCGCTCGTGGTCGTGCACGGGCAGCGCGGCGGACCCGGAGACGAGGAGCCGTGCGCCCGACAGGGCCTTGGCGAGCGCCGGGTCGGTCGGCAGCGCCTGGGCGATGCGGTGGTACATGGTGGGCACGCCGAACAACATCGTTGCCCCGTCGGCCAGTTCGCGCCGCACCCCCGCCACGGAGAACCGGCCCAGGTGCCGCACCGCGCCGCCCCGCCGCAGCGGTCCGAGGATGCCGAGGATGAGGCCGTGCACATGGAACAGCGGGAGCCCGTGCACCAGCACGTCGTCGGACGTCCACTGCCAGGCGTCCTCCAGGGCGTCCAGTGTGGCGGTCAGCGACCGCCGGGGCAGCACCGCGCCCTTCGGCGGGCCGGTGGTGCCCGAGGTGTAGACGATCAGGGCGGGGGACTCGGGGTCGGGCTCGGCGTGCGGCTCCGCGGGCGCCGTGCCGCCGCTGAGCGTGATGTCCGCGCGCTCCAACGGCCCCAGTGCCATGGGGAGTTCGTCACCCGGTGCCGCGAGGACCAGCGACGGGGCGCTGTCCGTCACGATGTGCCCCAGCTCGTGCTCCCCGGTCTTCGGGTTCAGCGGCACGACGGGCACACCGGCCAGCAGCGCGGCCACCACGCCGACCGCGGTCTCGATGCTCGGCGTCGCCCACAGCGCGACCCGGCCCGCCGAGCCGATCGACGCGGCCAGCGAACCGGCCGCCGCGGCGAGTTCGGCGTACGTCAGGGAGCGCTCGCCGAAACGCAGGGCGGGACGGCCTTGGGCCTCGGCGAGGGCCGGGAAGAGGGGCGGGCGGGGAGAGCTCACGCTGGGTGTCTCCTTGCTTGTCGTCGCGGGTGCTGCCGTGGAGCCTGGCGGTGCGGTCCTACCCGAATCCTGGCACCATCAGCACGAGCGACGCTGCAGCCGGTACCGCCGCCACGACGACGGCGACCGGTTCTTCCACCCGGCGGTGACCGCTGGACCGGAACCCGGCGGACCAGCGCAGGCTCCCCGCCCCCTACGACTGTTCGCCCGGCCAAGCCGAGAATCTGCGCAAGCCGTACAGCAGCGGTTCCGGGGGGTCGTCGGTGAGTTCGGCGTCCGTGACCTCGCCGAAGACGACGGTGTGCGTCGAGACGGCGGTGAGATCGCTGACGCGGCACTCGGCGACGGCGAACGCGTCGTGCGCCAGCCACGGAAGCCCCGCATGACCGAGCCGCTTCCAGCGGACCCGCGCGAAGCGGTCGTCGACGGGGGACGAGAACACCTCCGCCGCGTCACGGGCACGGGCGTGCAGCAGGTTCAGCGCGAACCAGCCCCGCTCCCGCACCGCGGCCAGCGTGCTGCTGCCCGCCTTGAGGCAGACCAGGACCGTCGGCGGGGCCATCGTCACGCTGCACAGCGCGGAGCATGTCGCACCGCGCGGACCGCCGTGTTCGTCGATGCCCGTCACCACCGCGACACCGGTCGGGAAACCGCTCATCAGGGTCCGGTAGCGGTGACCATCTACCGGGCCGGGCCCGGACGGGCTTGCCCCGCTCATGCGCTGTGCAGGCGGCTCAGATAGTCGTGGTGCGACGGCAGCGTCGCGAGGAGACCGCGCTGCTCCTCCTCGACCTGCCCGAAGAGCGGCCCGGCGCCCTCGAGGGACTCCGTGCGGTGCAGCAGCGCCGGGAGCGGATGCTCGGGCTGCAGGCCGAGGCCGGAGAAGATGCAGTAATAGCTGCCGTTCGTCCAGAAGTTGCGGAACTCCGCGTCGAAGTTGCCGTAGTACTCGCTCTCCCCGGCGGTCGGCGCGTTCACCGGAAGACCCGCCCGGTACATGGCGATCTTCTCCTGGATCCGGTCGGAGAGCTTCAACTCCTTGTTGGCGCGCCAGAATTCGCTGTCGTTGCGCGGCGCGAGCGCGAAGTGCGCCTGGAGGAAGTCCCTGGAGTCGTCGAACATCGCCTCGATCTCCGCGTTGAAGCGGTCGCGGAGCACCGGCTCGAAGCGTTTGTCGGGGAAGTGCTTGCCGAGCTGGTAGATCGCCGCGGTGATGAAGTAGATCCCCGTCGACTCCAGCGGTTCGAGGAAGCAGGAAGACAGGCCGATGCTGACGCAATTGCCCACCCACGCACGGCGGTTGCGGCCGACCCGGAACCGTACGTGGTTCAGCGGGGCCTGCTCCGGGTCGAGCCCCCACAGCCGGCAGAAGTCCTCGGTCGCCTTGTCCTGGCCGGTGAACTCCCGTGCGTAGACGTAACCGGTGCCGAACCTGCCGAGCAGCGGAATGCGCCAGGTCCAGCCCGACTTCATGGCGATCGCCGAGGTGTAGGGCTCCACGCCGTGCGTCGCGTCGTCGTGCGGGACGGCGGAGGCGACCGCGCTGTTGCACAGCAGATGGTCGCTCATGTCGATGAACGGCTCCTCCAGGGCCTTGTTGATCAGCAGCCCCCGGAATCCCGAGCAGTCGACGAACAGATCGCCGTCAAGCAGCGCGCCGCTCTTCGTGCCGAGGCCCGTGATGAACCCCCGCGCGTCCCTGTGCACCTCGGTCATCTCGTCCTGTACGTGCAGGACGCCCTGCTTGTCGGTCGCGTACCGGCGCAGGAAGTCCGCCACGAGATGCGCGTCGAAGTGCCAGGCGTACCGCGTCGCCCGGCCGCCGTCGAAGCCGCGCGGCGCCTTCTTCGCGTCCATCAGCGGCGGCTCGCGGAAGCACGCGTAGTCGTACGGAAGGTCTGTCGCACCCCGCTGCCGCTCATGGACCCAGTAGTGCGACAGCGGCAGACCGTCGTGCTCCGGCAGGATGCCGAACGGGTGGTAGAAGTGGTCGGGCCGCCCGTCGAGCAGCCGGCCCTGCGGCTCTGCCTCGCCCTCGGTGCGCCAGTTGACGAACTTGACCGCCATCTTGAAGGACGCGTTGCACTCGGGCATCCACTCCTCCTCCGTCAGACCGAGATGGTCGAACAGGACCCTCTGGAGGTTGGGGACGGTCGCCTCGCCGACCCCGATCCGCGGGATGCCGGGCGCTTCGAGCACGGTGATGACGGCGGTGTTCCTGAGCGATTTCGCCAGATAGGCGGCGGTCATCCAGCCGGCCGTGCCGCCGCCGAGAATGACGATCTTCTTGATCCTGTGGTCCACTGCGGGACTCCCCCTTCAGACTTCAGACCGATCGCATGGCGCTACATGGCGCGGAGCGGCTCGATGCTAGGCACCGGCCGCACCCGCACCGACGGGCCGCGGGCGCGGTGCCGCAGAACCCATGCGGCCGTGCGGGGTGCGGCCGCGCACGGTCACGCACCGTGGTCGTACGAGGCGGACGATTCACGGGTACGGGCCGCGCGGTGGGGGATGTGGCGGCTGCGCGCGAAGCAGCAGACTCGGCTCCCGTGTTGACATCGAGCGAAAGGCCGCCCGCCGGCGTCGTGGTCCTCGGCGCCGGGGTCTCGGGCCTGGTGGCGGCCCACGAGCTGGAACGCCTCGGCCACCGCGTGCTCGTCCTGGAGGGCAGCGACCGGATCGGGGGCCGCGTCCACACCCACCGCTTCGGCGCCGGGGACGACGCGCCGTACGCGGAACTCGGCGCGATGCGCATCCCGGACGGTCACACCCTGACCATGCGGTACGTCGAGAAGCTGGGCCTCGAACCGGCGCTGCGCCCCTTCCGGACGATCCTCAGCGACGAGAACAACTACCTGCCCACCGGGCGCGGGTTCGTCCGCGTACGGGAAGCGGCGGGACCCGTCGTCGAGGACCTGCGCCGGGACCTGCCCGTGGACGGCCACCGCCCCGCCACCGTCGTCTTCGGCGCCTGGCTCGCCGCCACTGTCCGGGTGCTCGGCCCCGGCGAACTGCGCGACGGGCTCGTCGGTGACCTCGCGGGACTGCTCGCGCTCGCGGACGGGGTCGACCTGGCGCCGTATCTGCGCGGTCCCGGCAGGGACCGGATCGACCTCGGCCGGGTCTTCCGCGACCACCCGGGACTCCGCGCGGGCTGCGGGCGGCGGCTCGAAGGGTTCCTCGACGACATCCTCGTGGAGACGGGCCCGGGCCTGCGCCACCTCAGCGGCGGCATGGCCCAGCTCACCGACCGCCTCGCCGCGACCCTGCGCGGCCCCGTCCTGCGGCGCCACGAGGTCCGCGGGATCGCCGTCCGCCACGACGCGGTCGACATCCGGGTACGCACACCGCGCGGGGCCCGGTCGCTGTCGTACCCCATGGCCCTGTGCACCCTGCCGTTCTCCGTGCTGCGCGGCCTCGACCTCGACGGCTTCGACGACGACAAGCGGGACGTCGTCCGGACCGTCGAGTACGGGGCGGCGACCAAGGTGGTGCTGCACTGCCGGGAGGCGTTCTGGGAGCGCGACGGCATCCTCGGCGGCGCATCCGCCACCGGGGGCCGCACCCGCCAGACCTACTACCCGCCGCGCGACGCCGGGCCGGGACGCGGCGCCGTGCTCCTCGGCAGCTACGCCATCGCCGAGGACGCCGACTTGCTCGGGCGGCTCCCCGAGGAGCTGCGCCCCGCTGCCGTCATCGAGGAACTCGCCCCGCTGCACCCGGAGTTGAAGGACCCCGGCATGGTGCTCGACGCGGTGAGCGTCGCCTGGGGGCGCGACCCGTGGAGCAAGGGGTGCACCGCGCGGCGCTGGGGCAAGGACGCCGCCGAGCAGAGTGCCGAGCGCCGCCGCGCGGCACGGCCGCAGGGGCGGCTGTACTTCGCCGGGGAGCACTGCTCGTCCTGGCCGGCCTGGATCAACGGGGCGATCGAGTCGGCGCTCGGGGCGGTCGACGCGATGGACGCCGCCGCCCGCGCGGGCTCCCGTGCCGGCACGGACATCGGGAGGAACGAGTGAGCGTCTTCGACGTCCCCCGGCTGCACTTCGCGGGCACCGCGGTCACCCGGCTGCCCACCGGACCACGGAACGGTCTTTACGACCTGGCCCGCAACCAGGCCCTGACCGAGGACGGCAGCCCGTACCCCGTGCACGGACCGGTGGGGGAGTACCACGACCACCTGGAGCGGATCGGCGCCAAGGGACACAACTTCGGCGGCAACGGCCACTTCTGGGTGGACGCCACCATCCGCGGCTGGGAGCGGACCCCCGGCGCGGTCGACACCGCCGACGCGGTGGTCGGCAGGCACGTCGACATGTGGGGCCACTACAACGACTACCTAGCCACCACCTTCAACCGGGCCCGCGTCCTCGACGTCGACCCCGCGTCCCACTGGACCACCACCCTGATGATCGGCCAGTTCTGCTTCGGCAGGCTCGGACGTTCCCACGACGTCGGCTATATGGCGGTCGGGGACGTGCACGGCATGCAGCCGCCCCGCAGGCAGAACTCCCGGTACGTGCGCCCCGCCGAAGGGCAGTCGCCGGACGCCCGGTTCAGCCGCTCGGTGGTGCACCAGTTCGCCGTGGACCGCGACGAGGGGCTCGAATGGCTGGCCGAGGCGGACTCCTCCGAGGCGGCCCGGCTGCTGCAGGCCCGCACCACGGGCGGCGGCGCCGACGGACTGCTCGTCCGGTTCGCGCTGTGCAACATGGCGACGCCCCGCGTCCCCGACGCCCCGGACTTCTGGCAGCTGCGGGGCACCATCGCCCCCTGGCACCGCGACGAGCCCCGCAGCTGCCCCGTGGGCCGGCTGCTCAGCGCCCGCCGCACGCCGGGACCGCTGCACAGCGCGGCACTGGACGTGACGGACGACCACGCCACCCTCGACCTGATCACCGCCGTGCCCGTCGAGTCCCGCGGCCCGGAGCCGGGACCAGGGCCGCTGCACCGCCTCGGACCCCGACTCGACGTCGGCGACCTGGAGTTGCGCACCAGGGACACCGGCCGCCTGGTCGCCCGCGTGCCACGGGCCGCGTATCTGGGCGACACCGACGTGTGCGGCGGGCTCGTCACCGTACCCGTGGAGCGGGGCCGCGCCGACGAGCCGCTGGTCCTGACCGGCCAGGGGGACGACGGGCCGCCGGTGGTGCTGCTCACCGAGGAGGAGACGACGGTCGCCGTCGACGAGGCGGCTCTCTTCCTGGAGCACCCCGACCGCCGGTCCGGCCAGGACCACGCCGTCGAGGTGGAGATCCGTACGTACCGTCTGGGGCGCCCGGCGGCCGTGCCCGAGCTGCGGGTCGAGCAGTACTTCAACCCCCGTGCGCTGCCCGCCGATCCGCGGGCCACCGCGCCGGAGGCCAGGAGCACCGACATCCGGACGGTGGATGTGCGGCCCGGCGGCCGTGACGCCTCGGGCCCCTATGCCGCGCGCTGTGTGCTCTCCACCGACGCGGAGGGGTGCGGCCTGCTGACGCTGCGGGGCGCCGCACCCGGCGCGGCCCGGCTGCTGTTCCTGCCGGGCGGCGAACCGCCGCCCTGCGACCCGGCGGCGCCGGGCTCCGCCGCCCGCGGCTACGACAACGACGACCTGCTCGGCTACTGGCCCGCGATGGGCGCCCTCGCGGTCCGCGCGCTGCCCGACACCTGGCACCTCGACGACATCCCGCAGGACGACATCACCCCCGAGCTGCTCTACCGGGAGGTGTTCGCCCCGTACGAACTGCTCTACTCCTTCATGAAGGACGAGATCTTCAGCCTCCGGGACGCCTGCAAGGTGGCCACCTATCCGCGCCTCATCTGGCTGATGTGCGATCCGCGCAACAAGGACAAGACCTTCTACATGCCGCCCACCCGCGACATGACGGGACCGCAGTCCCGGCTGCTCCTGAAATATCTGCGGGCCGACGAGGCCGGCCGCGCCGCCCCGCCCGCCTTCGTGCCGGCCCGGCCCCGCGAGGGCGCCATCACCACACGGCAGCAGCTCTACGACGGACTGCGCGAGGCGGCGACCGTCGAACTGGCCGTCATGATGCAGTACTTGTACGCCGCCTGGTCCATCCCGCTGTACGAGGCGGGCCGGGAGCACGTGCGGCGCGGCGAGTGGAGCGAGGAGCAGTTCCGGCTCGCGTGCGGCGACGGGGGCGAGACGCTCGGCAACGGGATGCGCGGCAGCCTGCTGCATGTCGCCCGGGAAGAGATGATCCACTTCCTGGTCATCAACAACATCATCACCGCCATGGGGCAGCCCTTCCATCTGCCGGCCGTCGACTTCGCCACCGTCAACAACGAACTGCGGCTGCCGCTGGGGCTCTGCCTGGAGGGCTTCGGACTCAGCAGCCTGCAGCGCTTCATCGAGCTTGAGCAGCCGCACTCGCCGCGCCGCGCCCTCGCCGACGACCCGGCGCACCGCCCATCGGGGGCGGGAGGGCTCTATCCGTACGACTCGCTGAGCGACCTCTACGAAGCCATCAGGGAGGGCATCCGGCGGGTGCCCGACCTGTTCCTCGTCGCCCCCGGACGCGGCGGCGGCGAACACCATCTGTTCATGCGGGAGTCGGTCAACGCGGTCCACCCCGACTACCAGTTGGAGGTCGACGACGTACGAAGCGCGCTGTTCGCGATCGACTTCGTCACCGAGCACGGCGAAGGCGGCGTCATCGACACGACCAAGCCCGACGGGGACGCCCACTTCGACACGTTCCTGCGGATGTCCGACGCCCTGATGGCCGGGCATCTCAAGGACCCCGGCGACCGGCGCGCGCCGTGGACGCCCGCCTATCCGGTCCTGCGCAACCCGACGCTGCACACGGGGAGCGGCGCCGCCGATCCGGTCACCGAGCCCGCGGCCAGGTCGGCGATGGTCCTTTTCAACCGCTCGTACTTCCTGATGCAGCAGCTGATGATCCAGCACTTCGGCTCAGCCGCGGACGCCAGCCTGCGGCGGTCGAAACTGATGAACGCCGCCATCGACGTGATGACCGGCATGATGCGCCCGCTGGCCGAGCTGATCGTCACGCTGCCGTCCGGGCGGCCGGGCCGCACCGCGGGGCCCTCCTTCGAGCTGGAGGAGCGGCCGGGCTTCCTGGCCCGCCCGGACGTCGCGATGCGGTCCATCGCGCTGCGCTTCGCCCATCTGGCCCGCTCGGCCGGCGAACAGCCGGGGCTGCCGCCGCGCGTGGCCGAACTGATGAGGTACTACGCGGACTTCTTCCGGGAGTTCGACATACGCGGTCAATGAGAACCTGGAGAACGGAATCCGATGTCAGAGCCGGTATGTGCCACGGCACAGGACCCGACCGAATGGACTTTTCTGGAACGGCTCAGGAAGAACATCGATGAGCCGTACGACCTCTACCGGGAATTCCGGGAGAATGACCCCGTCCACTTGGTGCCGGGGCGTGCCGAAGCGCCGGAGCAGCAGTGGTTCGTTTTCCGCCACGACGATGTCGCCCGGGTATTGACGGGTCGTCAATTCGGCCGCAGGGCTGCCGTCGCCTACCGGGGTCAGGGAACCCCGCCCCCGCTCATCCCGCCGGGATTTCCGCGGCTCGCGAGGAGCGTGGAGAACTGGCTCGTCTTCATGGATCCGCCGGCGCACGGCCGGCTCCGCTCATTGATCGCCGACCGCTTCGCCGAGCGGCTGCGCAGCGGAGAACTCGACGAGGCGGTACGCAGGATCACCGCCGATCTCGCCGGGGAACTCGAAGGCCGGGCCACGGTCGAACTCGTCGGCGCCTACGCGGCCCCGCTGCCGCTGCTCGTCGTCCTGGAGGCGCTCGGCGTCGACCGGGCGGACCGGGCGGAGCTGCGCGGGCACGCGCTCGCGCTGCGCGAGGGCAGCAGCTTCCGCCCCGGCGACCGGGCGGCCCGGCTCGCGCGGGCCGACGAGGCGGCGGGGCGGCTCGACGACTACTTCCGGGCGGCGGTGCTCGAACGGCGCCGCACGCCCCGTACGGATCTGATCGGGGAACTGGTGGCCGTCGGCGACGGCGACGGACCGCTGACGGACGACGCGCTGGTGGGGACGTGTGTGCACCTCCTGATGTCCGGGCACGAGGCCACCTCCAACGTGGTGTCCAAGGCGGCGCTCGCGCTGCTTGCCGCGCCCGCCGCGTTGGCCGAACTGCGCGCCGGACCCCAGGAGGTGGACGGTGCCGTCGACGAGCTGATCCGGTACGACTCGCCGGTGCAGATGGTGACCCGATGGGCCTACCGCGACACACGGGTCGGCGGCCGTGCCGTGCGGCGCGGCGACAAGCTCACCCTGGTCCTCGGCTCCGCGAACCGGGACCCCGCGCGCTACCCCGACCCCGACGAGCTGCGGATCGGACGGGACGTCGGGCGGCACTTCGGCTTCGGCATGGGCATCCACCATTGCCTCGGCTACGGGCTGGCCCGCCTGGAGACCGGCAATGCCATCCGGTCCATGCTGGAATTTCTTTCGTCCGTGGATGCGGCCGACGTAAGGGTCAAGTATGCGGACGACATCGTCTTTCACGGGCCCGAAGAGATTCGGCTGAAGGTGCGTCAGATCGCCGGGGCCGGACTTTGAACAAAAGGCAACGGCGCCGAGCTAGGGTTGAATTGAGCCAAAATAGCCTCTCCCTCTATCGATCAAGTGGATCGCGGTATGCTGCGATTTGACCGTACCAATCGGCATACGCTCCAAAAGCTGTAGAGCGAGTCTGGGGGAAGCCCGTATGAGGTTTCAGGTCCTGGGGAACTTCGAGGTACTCGCCGGCGATCACATACGAACGCCCAGTGCGCCCAAGCTGAGAAAGACCCTGGCTCTCCTGATCCTGCGGCACAACCAAGTGGTGTCGACCAAGGAGCTCATCGACGAGTTGTGGGGAATGCGACCGCCCAGTAAAGCGGTGCGCGCCGTCCACACCTACATATACGAACTGCGCCGGGCACTGGAAGAGCCCCAGGGCCTGACCAGCCCCTGCCATCTGCTGACCCGGCCCAACGGCTATCTCGTCCAACTGCCGTGCGGTGCGGTCGACCTCAACTCCTTCCGTACCCTGGTGAAGGACGGCAGCGAGGCGCTGTCCGCCGGAAACCCGGCCCGCGCGGGACGGCTGCTCGCCCGCTCGCTGTCGCTGTGGCGGGGCACCGCCCTGGCCAACGTGGACTGCGGCGAACTCCTCGAACCGCACGCCGCCGAACTGGAGGAGAGCCGGATGCGCGCCCTGGAGCTGCGCATCGAGGCCGACTTCCAGCTCGGCAGGCACCAGCAGCTGACCGCCGAACTCAAGGCGCTCGCCGCCGCGATGCCGCTGCACGAAGGGGTGTACGCCAAGCTGATCCTCGCCCTGTACCGCTCCAACCGGCGCGGCGAGGCCCTCAAGGTCTTCCAGGACCTGCGCCGCCATCTGATCAGGGAGCTCGGCCTGGAACCCGGCCCCGAGCTGCAGCGCCTCCAGCAGGCCGTGCTCGCCGCCGACTCCACCCTCGACCCGCCCGCCGCGCCGGAACCGCGCGGCCCGGCGCCCGCGCGCTGGACGGCCGTCGGGCCACCGGCCCAACTCCCGCGCGACAGCGTCGACTTCGTCGGGCGCGAGAAGGTCGTCGAGGAACTCGCCGGTGAGCTGCGGCGCGGCTCCGGCGACACCGCGATGCCCCTGGTGTCCCTCATCGGCATGCCGGGCGTGGGCAAGACCGCCACCGCCGTCCATCTCGCGCACAGCGTCCGCCGGGAGTACCCCGACGGCCAGCTCTTCCTCTCCCTGCGCGGCACCCGGGCCGTTCCGCTGACCGCGATGGACGGCACCGAACAGATCCTGCGCGGCATCGGCGTGCCCACCGACGAGCTGCCCACCACCCTGGCCGGACGGATCTCCATGTTCCGCACCTGGTCCTCCGGGCGGCGGGTGCTCCTCGTGCTCGACGACGCCGACTCGGTGGCGCAGGTCGACCCGCTGCTGCCGGGCGGCACGGGATGCGCGGTGCTCATCACCGGCCGCTCCCGGCTGTACGGACTTCCCGGCGCCCGCAGCGTGCGCCTCGGCCCGCTCGCCCTGCGCGCCGGCGTCGAACTCCTCGCCCGGCACGTCGGCCCCGAGCGGATCGCCGCCGAACCGGAGGCGGCCCAGGGTCTTGTCCGTTTCGTGGAAGGGCTGCCGCTCGCGGTCAACTTCCTCGGCGAGCGGCTCGCCGCGCTGCCCACCCTCCAGGTCGCCACGGTGCTCGAAGGCATCGAGTCGGCGAAGGGCGTCTGCGGGCTCTCCGAACTGGCCGCCGTGGGACTCGATCTGTACGGCAGGTTCGAGGCGAGCTTCAGCAGACTCGACGAGGAGACCCGGACGATGGCGCTGCGCCTCGCGCTGATGCCGCGCCGCCGCTTCGACGTGGGGCAGGCGGCGCGCACCCTCGGCGTCGGATCGGCCGTCGCCGAGCTGCTCCTGATGCGGCTCGCCGACGCCTCGCTGCTCGACGCCGCCGGACCCGACGGGGCGGCGGCCGACCAACGTACCTACTGGTTCCCGGAGTTGGTGCGGGAGTACGCCACCGAGCGGGGATCCGAGCGGGCGCTGCGGGCGCTGCCACCGGTCGATTCGGGAGCCGAGGGCCGGTTCCGGGAGGAGTCCCGGCGCTGAAAGCGGGGCGGCTGCCTCCGGTGCGCGGCCGGCCGATCGCGGCGTCGGACATCAGCGTCGCCTGAGCGCTCCTTGACAGGCGATGGTCAGCCTGGGGACTTGACGTCAGGGCTCGTGAAGTCGCACGGCTCCGGGTCCGCGAAGTCCGCAGCGCGAGAACGGGGGCGGGAGCATGACGGTCTGCACCGGGAGCACGGCTGTCTGTACGGAGTCGCGACGCCAGGGACCGGCCCTCGGCCAGGACCCGCACTCACGCGCCCTGTGGTGGGGGCGCGAACGCCAGTGGGAGCGGCTGTGCGAACTGCTCGACCGGGCGGCGGCGTCCGGCGGCGGCGGGATCCTCCTCGTGGAGGGCCCGCCGGGCGCGGGCCGCAGCAGGCTGCTCGCCGACGTGGCGCAGGCCGCGTCGGCGCGCGGTCTGTCCGTGGCCCGCGGCGCCGCCGACGAGGTGCGCAGCGCCGTACCGCTCGCGCCGCTCGCCTCGGCGCTCGGCGCGGACCTCGACGCGCCGGCCGACGGCGGCGGATCCGTCTCGCGGCTGATCGGCCGGCTCCGCTCGCATGTCGAGGAGCGGCTGCGCCGCGCGCCGACCGCGGTCGTCATCGACGACCTCCAGTGGGCGGACCCGGCGACCCTGGCGGCGCTGCTCATGCTCGTCTCGCGGTTCGCACCCCGGCCAGTGGTGTGGGTCCTGGCGCGGCGCGCCGGAGCGGGAACCGGCGGCGGCGCCAACGAACGGCTCTTCCGGCAGCTGCGGATCGCCGCGGGCGCCCATCTGGTCAGGCTCGGCCCGCTGCCGGACCCCGCGGTGCGGCAGATCGCGACCGAGGTGCTCGGCGCCGTCCCCGCACCGGAGCTGATCGCCCTGGCCGACGGCGCCGACGGCAACCCGGCGGCGCTCGTCGCCCTGGTGGAAGGGCTCACCGAGGACGGCTCCGTGCACATCAGCGACGGCACCGCACGGTTCGCCGCGCACGCCCGGCAAGGCAGCCCGCCGCGGCGGTTCGGGCAGCTGGTGCGCGAACGGCTCGGCACGTTCGGGCCCGCGACCCGGCTGTTGCTCGACGTGGCCGCCGTGCTCGGCCCGTCCTGCGCGCCCGACGACCTCTCGCACATGCTGGCCGACCCTGTCGCGAGCGTCCTGCCCGCGCTCCAGGAGGCGCTGGACTCCCGCATCCTCGTCTGCGACGGCGACGACGTGGCGTTCCGGCACGAACTCGTCCGGCTCGCGCTCCTCGCCACGATCCCGCCGCCCGTACGCTGCGCCCTGCACCGGCAGGCCGCCGACATGATCCTCGGCCGGGACGGCGGACTGCGCTCCGCCGCGACCCATCTCGTGCACGGCGCGCGCACCGGAGACGGCCGCGCCGTCGACGTGCTCGGCCGGGCCGCCGCCGAAGTCGTCGCGTCGGAGCCGGGCGCCGCCGCGGAACTGGCCCTGCGCGCCCTGGAGATCGCGGGCCCCGCCGACCCCGCCCGCGACGCCGTCACCGACACGGCCATCGAGGCACTCACCCGCGCCGGCCCACTGCCCCGCGCCATCGCCCTGGCGACCGAGGCCCTGACCCGCCCACTGAGCCCGCCCCGCGACACCTTCCTGCGCCACTGGCTGTCGACCGCCCTGCTCCTGGCAGGCCGAGCCGACGAGGCGGTGACCGCCGCGGAGCAGGTCCTCACCGGCACCCCAGGGGCACCGCGCGACGAGGCGCTGGCCAATCGGGCGTTCGGGCTGCTGGCGCGGGACGGGGCGGGTGTGGAGTGTGACGATGGTCTTTCGGAGGCGGGTGGCGGCGCGGAGGGGCGGCGAGGACTTCTCGCTGAGCGGCTCCTCGACGAGGCGCCCCGTGTACCGCGCGACGAGGCGCTGGCCAATCGGGCGTTCGGGCTGCTGGCGCGGGACGGGGCGGGTGTGGAGTGTGGCGGTGGTCTTTCGGAGGCGGGTGGCGGCGCCGAGCGGCCGCCCGGGCGGCTCGCCGCTCTCGCCGAGTCGCGCTGGTCCGCCGGGCGTACCGGCGAGGCGCTCAACCTCGCGCGGGAGGCGGTGAAGCGGGCCGACAGCGGAGCCCCGGCCCTCTGGCATCTGCCGCCCCGGCTGACCCTGGCCGCGCTGCTCTGCCGGCTGCGCGAGGCCGACGAGGCGGGCGTCGTCACCGAGGCGCTCGCCGAGGAGGTCACCGCTTGCGGCGCGTGGGTGCTCCGCGGTGCCTCGCTGATCCTCGCCTCGCGGGCCGCCCTGGCGCGCGGGCTGCCGCAGGAGGCAACGGAGTCGGCGACCGCAGGGCTCGGCGCCGCCGAGGAGGCGGGGGTGCCGTTGCATGTGCCGCTCGGCCTGACCGTCCTCGCCGAGGCGGCGCTGTGGCGGGGCGAACTCGTCGCGGCGGAGAAGCAGGCGGCGCTGCTGCGCGACGCGGCCCGCGACGAGGAGGGCGAGGCGGCCCGCCTGGGCCGGGTGCGGGCCGACTGGATATCGGCACAGGTGGCCGCCGCGCGCGCCGACCACGCGGGGGTGCGGTCCGCCCTCGGTGACCTGCACGGCGACCGGGCCGCGCTGGCCCGGCTGATCGTCGAGGAGCCGACGGCTGCCGTGTGGCTGATCCGTGCGGCGCGCCCCGCGGGTCTTCCCGAACTGGCCGATGCCGCGGCGGGGTTGATCGCCGGGCTCGCCGCCGACAACCCGGGCGTCTCCGCGCTGCTGGTCACCGCCGCGCACGCCCGCGGTGTGCACGAGGCCGATGCCGGGGGACTGCGGTGGGCGGTGGACGAGCATCCGGACGCCTGGTCCCGCGCGTCCGCCGCCGAGGACCTCGGCACGCTGCGGGGCACGGACGACCACGAGGAGGCCGTGGCCGCCCTCGACCGCGCCATGGCCGGGTACGCCCGCGTGGACGCCGGACGGGACGCGGCCCGCGTGCGCCGGAAACTCCGTGAACGCGGGGTGCGGCGCAGGCACTGGACGCACGCGGACCGCCCAGACTTCGGCTGGGCGAGCCTGACGGCCACCGAACGCTCGGTGGCCGCGCTGGTGGCGCAGGGACTGACGAACCGGCAGGTCGCCACCCAGATGTTCCTCTCGCCGCACACCGTCGGCTTCCATCTGCGGCAGATCTTCCGGAAGTTGGGCATAAGGTCGCGGGTCGACCTGGCCCGGATGGACGCCGACGGCTCGGGGTCCCAGGGTGCCGGTGGCACCGCCCGATAGCCGGGCGGGCGCCACCGGCGTCGTACCGGTGGCAGTGCAGTCGTACGGAAGGGGAGTTCGGCTCAGACCACGCGCTCGGCCAGCAGCACCGACGTAGGCATGTGCGGCGCCTCGTGCCGCGAGACGATGCTCAGGCCCGCCGCCGCGAGCATGTCCTGCATCTGGTCGCCGTCGTACACCTGGCCCTCGGAGGTGATGACCAGCATCAGCACCGAGAAGATCCGCGCGACGCCCTCCGGGTCGGTGTCGGGGCCGCCGGGCACGAAGTCCTGGACCACGACCCGGCCGCCGGGCTTGAGCGCGTCGGCCGCCCTGGTCAGCAGCTCGACGCAGCTGCGCTCACCGAAGTTGTGCAGCACGTTGTTGAGCAGCACGAGGTCGTACGGACCGCCGTACGGCTCGGTGCGGACATCGCCGCTGATCTCGGTGACCCGGTCGGCGACGCTCAGCCGCTGCGCCATGGACCGGTGGGTCCCGAGCACGTCGGGCCAGTCGAGCAGCGTCACGCGGGCCGCGGGGAACTCGGCGGCGAGCAGACAGCCGTACAGACCGCTGCCCGCGGCCAGGTCGAGGATGTCGAGCTCCTCGCGCGCGGTGGCCCAGGGGCCCAGCAGACCGGCCGTGAAGCGCGCGCCCTGCACCGCGAACTGGCCGCTGGCCTGGGCGAATTCCCGCCAGAACGGATGCTCGTGGCGGCTCTCGGAGGTGAGGACGCTGCCGCCCGCGCGCACCGCGTCGGCGAGCCTGCGGTCGCCCTCCCAGAGGAAGTCATGGGTCTGGATGCGTGCCGCGTCGCCGAAATAGGAGTCCTTTCCGAAGACGAGATAGCGCTCGGAGACCGGTGTGAGCCGGTACTCGTGGCCGGTCCGTTCGAGCATGTCGATGCCGGTGAGGGCGTCGAGCAGAATGCGCGTGGCCCGCTCGTCGGCCTCGATCGACAGCGCGACGGTACGGGCGGTGCAGGGTCCGGTGGCCAGCGCGTCGAAGACGTGCAGCTGGATGCCGGCCCGGAGCACGGCCGACTTGTGCACCCCGTTGAGGATCTTCAGGATCGGGGTGGGCGCGGGTGGGGCGGCGGTGTCAGGACGTGCAGCCGTGCCGGTTTCGTTTCGGGGCATTCCGAGTCTCCTCTGCGGCGGTGCTCGGTTGCAGGACGGGCAGAACCACTTCGTCGACGACGCTCTCGATGGTCCCGTCGTCGGGGGGCGTGCCGTTCATGAGGAAGTGCATGATGATGTGCGCCGGGCCGGTCCGCGCGGCGAGCCGGGTCACGGCCTCGGGCGGGATCTCGCCCCGGTCGGCGGCGCGCCGCAGGACCGCGAGGATCGCCTCCAGGCGCGGCTCGACGATCCGGGCACGGAACGCGGCGACCAGCTCGGGATGGCGCAGCAGATCACCCATCAGAACCATGGCGGGCGGCCCGATCCGGCCGGCCAGCGAGTCGTTCATCCGGTGCAGCGCGGCGAGCAGGTTCCCGCGCAGGCTCCCGGTCTCGGGGAGTTCCTCGGCGACCGGGATGAGGTGGGCGAACGCGTCGAGCAGCAGCTCCTGGGGGGTGCTCCAGCGGCGGTACAGGGCCGCCTTGCCGGTGCGGGCCCGCGCGGCCACGCCCTTGAGCGACAGCCTGCCGTACCCGACCGCCGCGCACTCGGCGATCGTCGCCGCGTAGATCTCCTCCTCCAGGGCCGCGCCGCGGCGGCGGGTGCGGACCGGGCGCTCCGGTTCCGTCTCCGTCTCCTGATCGGCCGTCACCTGGTCCCCCTTCTCAGCTGACTTCAGGCGCCCGCGGGTGCCGTCATCCGGAATGGTTCTACCCTACTGAATAGAGAACCATTTGGTCTACTATTTCGGCGGGCGCCGCCCGGTGCCCCCTCCGAGAGGGGTGTACGAACATGAACCCGACCGCCCCGAACCCGACCACCCCCAAAGGGCCGCCGTTCCTCCCCGCCGTCCTGGTGATCGCCGGAGCGCAGCTCATGGTGGTCCTCGACATCAGCATCGTGACCATCGCCCTGCCGAGCATCCGCGGCGACCTCGGCTTCGCCCAGGGCGACCTGCAATGGGTGCTCAACGCCTACACGCTGACCTTCGGCGGACTGCTGCTGCTCGGCGGCCGGGCGAGCGACATCCTCGGCCGCCGCTCGATGTTCGTCACCGGCGTCTGCGTCTTCACCCTCGTCTCGCTCGTCGGCGGATTCGCGCCGGGACCCGGTTGGCTGATCGCCGCCCGCGCGGTCCAGGGCGCGGCCGGCGCCGTCATCGCACCGACCGCCCTCGCCCTGGTCAGCACCACCTTCGCCCAAGGGCGGCAGCGCAACGCGGCGTTCGGGGTGTACGGCGCGGTCTCCGGTTCGGGCGCGGTCATCGGGCTGCTGCTCGGCGGCGCGCTCACCGACTCGCTCAGCTGGCGCTGGGTGCTCTGGGTCAACGTACCCATCGGCATCGCCATCGCCGTCGGCGCCCGGCTGCTGCTGCGCCACACCCCCGGCCACCCCGGACGCTTCGACATCCCGGGCGCGATCACCGCCACCGGTGGCCTCACCCTCCTCGTGTACGGACTCGTCCGCGCCCCGCAGCACGGCTGGGCGGACGTGTGGACCGTGACGTCGATCGCCACCGCCGTGGCCCTGCTGCTGCTCTTCGTCGGCCTGGAGGCGCGCGGCAGCCAGCCGTTGATGCCGCTGCGCATCTTCGCCGACCGGGACCGCGCGGGCGCGTACGCGGTGGCCGTCCTCGTCGGTGCCTCCCTGATCAGCACGCTGTTCTTCCTGGCCCAGTTCGTGCAGGAGGTGATGGGCTACTCGCCGCTGCGCAACGGCGTCGCGTTCCTGCCCAACGCGCTCTGCGTGCTCGCCTTCTCCGGAGTCGCCGCCCGCCTCGTCACCCGGACCGGATCGCTGCCCCTGATGGCCCTGGGCACCCTGTCGATGGGCTGCGGACTGTGGTGGCTCTCGGGGATCGACGTGACGACGGAGTACGCGTCGGGACTGCTCCCCGGACTGCTCCTGTTCGGCTCCGGGCTCGGTCTCCTCTTCGTCCCGATGGCCATGACCGCCGTCGCGGCGGTCGCCGACGAGGACTCGGGTCTGGCCGCCGGGCTGCTCAACACCTCTCAGCAGGTGGGCGGTTCGGTCGGGCTCGCCTCGCTGAGCACGGTCGCCGCCGACACCACCAAGGACGAACTGCCGCCCGGCCGCCCGGCCCCCGGACAGGTGGCCCACGCCGTCACCGAGGGCTGGTCCGCCGCCCTCTCGGTCAGCGTCGGCTTCGTCGCCCTGGCCCTCGTCGTCACCCTGCTCATGGTCCGCGCCAAGCCGCAGACCTTCCGCGCGCCCGGCGGCGAACGGCCCCGCGAGGAGGCGGGGACAGGCGGCTGACCTGGCTCCTTGTGCCAGCCCTTGCAGGTTCCTGAGAGCAGGCGTGCAGGCTCGGTCCATCGGAAGTTTTCCGATGGACCAAGACCGCTCGACCAGCTTCACGGGGGGAGCCACGCATGGCACGCATCGCGCTGGGCATTCCAGTAACGCCTGGTCAAGAAGAGAGGCTCGCACGGCTGTTGGGGCGCCGGCCGGGGCCGGCGCCGCTCGCGACCTTCACCGCCGAGGGCACCGTACTGCACCTCGTCGACAACACCACGGGGGACGGCCGGCGCCCGGCGCCGGACCCGGACCCGGCACCCGACCCGGACGCGGAGCGCGTGCTGCGCGAGTGCTGTGCCGTGCCCAGCACTCGCTCGACCCGCGGCTTCCTGCGCTCCGCCGTGCTCGTGCGCAGGGCCCACTTCGCACAGCCGCACACCGGCCCGCGCCCGCCGCACCGCCGCGCCCTGCTCTATCCCGTACGGCGCGGACGGGCCGCGGAGCTACGGCAGTTGCTGGCGGCGGGCATCGCCCCCGGCACCTCGCAGCGGCTGTCGTCCGCCCTGGTCAGCAGCGCCGTCTACGCGCGGGGCGACACCGTCGTGCGGTTCTGGGAGGCCACCGCCGACGCCGACGAAGAGGTCGGCCACCTCGCCCGCGTCGTCCCCTACTCGGGTCTCGGCGCGAAGCTGAACGACCTGCTCGACATCGACCTGGACCTCACCACCGAGAACGGCTTCCGCGCCTTCTTCACGCGCTGTGCGATGTCGCTCGCGCATCCCCCGCACCCGCACCCGTCTTCGCCCAGTGGCACCGCCAGGCCCGAGGAGGAAGCGTGACCACGTCCCGGATCCCCGTCGTCTCCCTCGACGACGCGCCGCCCAACCGCCGCCGCGGCGGCGACCTGCGCACCGTGCTCAGCCCCAAGACCGTCGGCTCGACCTCCGGGTTCCTCGGGGTCGCCCTCATCGACCCCGGCGACCGCGTCTGCGAGCACTACCACCCCTACTCCGAGGAGTTCCTCTACGTCGTCCAGGGCTCGGTCACCGTCGACCTCGACGACGTACCCCATCAACTGGGCACCGACCAGGGCCTGATGGTGCCCATCGGGATGCGGCACCGGGTGCGCAACACCGGGGACGTACCCGCCCGGATCGTCTTCCACCTCGGACCGCTCGCGCCGCGCCCCGAACTCGGGCACGTGGACACCGAGACGCTCGCCGAGGAGGCCAGGTGAACCCCCGCAAGGCCGTCATCACGGGCATCGGGGTGGTGGCACCCGGCGGCATCGGCACCAAGGCCTTCTGGAAGCTGCTCACCGACGGGCGGACCGCGACCCGGCGCATCTCGCTCTTCGACCCGACCGGGTTCCGTTCCCAGATCGCCGCCGAATGCGACTTCAACCCGGCCGCCGAGGGACTGAGCCCGCAGGAGATCCGCCGGATGGACCGGGCCGCCCAGTTCGCCGTCACCGCGGCCCGCGAGGCGGTCGCCGACAGCGGCCTCACCGACGAACTGCCCGCGCACCGCACCGGCGTGAGCCTGGGCAGCGCGGTCGGCTGCACCACAGGCCTGGAACAGGAGTACGTCGTCCTCAGCGACGGCGGCAAGCACCATCTCGTCGACCACCGCTACGGAGTGCCCGAGCTCTACGACTACATGGTCCCCAGCAGTCTCGCCGTCGAGACGGCCCGGGCCTGCGGCGCCGAAGGACCCGTCAACCTCATCTCCACGGGCTGCACTTCAGGCCTCGACGCCGTGGGATACGGGCGCCAGCTCATCGTCGAGGGGTCGGCCGACGTGATGATCGCGGGCGCCACGGACGCACCCATCTCGCCCATCACCTCGGCCTGCTTCGACGCGATCAAGGCCACGTCGCCCAGCAACGACGACGCCGAACACGCCTCGCGCCCCTTCGACCTGGAGCGCAACGGCTTCGTGCTCGGCGAGGGCTCCGCCGTCCTCGTCCTGGAACAGGAGGGCCGGGCGAAGGCGCGGGGCGCGCACATCTACGCCGAGGTGGCGGCCGGCGTCCACCGCTCCAACGCCTTCCACATGACCGGACTCAAGCCCGACGGCAGGGAGATGGCGGAGGCCATCCGGGTCTCGCTCGACAAGGCCAGGCTCGACCCCACGGACGTCGACTACATCAACGCGCACGGCTCCGGCACCCGGCAGAACGACCGGCACGAGACAGCCGCGTTCAAGGCCAGCCTCGGGGCACACGCCCACGACGTACCCGTCAGCTCCATCAAGTCGATGGTCGGCCACTCCCTCGGCGCGATCGGCGCCATCGAGGTCGCCGCCTGCGCGCTTGCCCTGGAGCACCAAGTGGTGCCGCCCACCGCCAATCTGCACACCCCCGACCCCGAGTGCGACCTCGACTACGTGCCGCTGACCGCCCGCGACCACACCATCGACACGGTGCTCTCGGTGGGCAGCGGATTCGGCGGCTTCCAGACGGCGATGCTGCTGACCCGCGACCGGGGGAGCCGATGAGCCCGCGCACCGCCCCACGCACCAGAGCCGCCACCGCCGTCGTCACGGGGCTCGGCGTCGCCGCCCCCAACGGCCTCGGCGCGGAACCCTATTGGGCGGCCGTCCTGCGCGGCGAGAACGGCATCAAACCCCTCACCCGCTTCGACGCCTCCGGCTATCCGGTACGGCTCGCGGGCGAGATCTCCGCGTACCGCACCGAGGACCACATCCACGACCGCCTCGCCGTACAAACCGACCGCTGGACCCACCTCGCGCTGACCGCCACCGAGGAGGCGCTGGCGGACGCCGGGGCGGACCCGGCCACGCTGCCCGAGTACGACATGGCGGTGGTCACCTCCTCGTCCTCCGGCGGCACCGAGTTCGGCCAGGAGGAGATCGAGCGGCTGTGGTCGCGCGGCCCCCGGTACGTCGGCGCCTACCAGTCGATCGCCTGGTTCTACGCCGCGACCACCGGCCAGATCTCCATCCGGCACGGCATGCGCGGCCCCTGTGGGGTCGTCGCCGCCGAACAGGCCGGCGCCCTGGACGCGTTGGGGCACGCGCGCCGCGTGGTCAGGGACGGCGCCCGGCTCGTCGTCAGCGGCGGCACGGACGCCTCGCTGTGCCCCTACGGCCTGGTCGCCCAGCTCGCCACGGGCCGCCTGAGCACCCGCGACGACCCGGAGCTCGCCTATCTGCCGTTCGACGAGCGGGCCTGCGGCCATCTGCCCGGCGAGGGCGGCGCGATGATCATCGTCGAGGACGCCGAATCGGCCGCCGAGCGGGGTGCCGCCCACCGGTACGGGGAGATCGTCGGGCACGCGTCGACCTTCGACCCACCGCCCGGCAGCGGACGCGAACCGGGCCTGCGCCGGGCGGTGATGAACGCCCTGATCGACGCCCGCATGGCCCCCGAGGAGGTCGACGTCGTCTTCGCCGACGCGGCGGCGGTGCCCGAACTCGACCGGATCGAGGCCGAGGCGCTCGCCTGGGTCTTCGGCCCGCACGGCGTCCCCGTCACCGCCCCCAAGACACGGACGGGCCGGCTGTACGGCGGCGCCTCCCTGGACGTCGCCACCGCGCTCCTCGCCATCAGGGACGACGTCGTCCCGCCGTCCGGCGCGCCCGTCGTCCCGCGCGCCGACCTCGGACTCGACCTCGTCGTGGGCGAGCCGCGGCCCGGCCCGGTGCGGGCGGCCCTGGTCGTCGCGCGCGGCCACGGCGGCATGAACTCCGCGCTCGTGGTGCGCGAACCGGGCGACTGAGGCGTCCGCGGCAGGACGTACCGGACAAGACCCTCAAGTGAGGAGAAGGAATGACGGAATTCACCATCGACATGCTGCGCGAGATCACCCGCGGCGGCGCCGACGAGGACGCCGACGCCGACTACGGCGCCCTCGACTACGACTCGCTCGCCATCCTCGAGATCCAGTCGCAGATCGAGAACTCCCTGGGCGTGACGCTGCCCGACGGAGCGATCGTCACCACGATGACGCCCCGCCAGACCGTCGCCCTCGTCAACGACCATCTGCGCAGGCGGGAAGTGAACTCATGAGCGCGCACACCGACAACCACATCGTGATCGACGCGCCGATCCAGCTGATCTGGGACGTCGTCAACGACGTCGAGGGCTGGCCCGGTCTGTTCAGCGAGTACGCGTCCGTCGAAGTCATCGAACGCCGGGGCGAGACCGTCCGGTTCCGGCTCACCATGCTGCCCGACGACGAGGGCAGGCAGTGGAGCTGGATCTCGGAACGCACCACGGACCCCGCGTCCCGCACGGTGCGCGCCCACCGGGTGGAGACCGGACCCTTCGAGTTCATGGACATCTTCTGGGAGTTCACCCCGGCCGACGGCGGGGTGCGGATGCGCTGGGTGCAGGACTTCCACATGAAGCCCGACGCGCCCGCCGACGACGCGGCGATGACCAAACACATCAACCACAACTCCGCGATCCAGATGGAACTGATCCGCGACCGGATCGAGGCCATCGCCCGGTCGCGCACCCCCTCCGACACCGGCACGAAGGACGAGACCCGATGAACACCACCCTGATCGTCGCCAAGATGAAGCCGGGCAGCGAGGCCGACATCAGCAGGCTCTTCGCCGCGTCGGACGCCACCGAACTGCCCGACCTCGTGGGGGTGCGCGAGCGCCGGCTGCTCACCTTCCACGACCTGTACTTCCACCTCGTACAGACCGAGGCGCCGCTCGCGTCGCGGCTGAACCCGCAGCACGACAACCCGCTGTTCACCTCGATCAGCGAGGCCCTGGACGAGTTCATCACGCCCTATCAGGGGGCCTGGGGGAGCGTCGAGAAAGCGTCCGCCCGGCAGTTCTACCACTGGCAGCGCGGCGTCGGGGTGGTCAGCCGGCCATAGCCGCAGCGGCTCCCGACGGGCCGCCACGACAAGGGAGATCAGCGTGACCAACACTCCGAGCACCTACGACGTCGTCGTCATCGGCGGCGGACCCGCCGGGTCCAGCACCGCGGGCCTCCTGGCCAGGGAGGGCCACCGGGTGCTGCTCCTGGAGAAGGAGAAGCACCCCCGCTACCACATCGGCGAGTCCCTCATCCCCGGCTGTCTGGGCGTGGTGGAGGAACTCGGCCTGTGGGACCGGCTCGAACAGCTCGGCTTCACCAAGAAGTACGGCGGCACCCTGCTCTGGGGCGCCACCGACGGCACCTGGGACTTCCGGTTCAGCGACGGGAGCGGCTACGACTACTCGTTCCAGGCCCGCCGCGCCGACTTCGACGCCCTCCTCCTGACGCGGGCCAGGGAACTGGGCGCCGACGTCGTCGAAGAGGCCACCGTCAAGGACATCGTCTTCGACGACGACCGCGCCACCGGCCTGCTCTACACGGTCAAGGGACGCGACGAGCCGGTACGGATAGCCTCCCGGTTCATCGTCGACGCCTCCGGCCAGGGCCGGGTCATCGGCCGCCGGCTCGACCTCGTCGACTGGCACGACGACCTGCGCAACGTCGCCGTGTGGAGCTACTTCCAGGGCTGCGGCCGGATCTCCGAGGAGAAGTCCGGCGACATCGTCGTCGAGAACATGTGGCAGGACGAGAACCCGCCCGGCTGGTTCTGGTTCATCCCGCTCAGCGACGGCACCGTGAGCATCGGCTACGTCACCCGCACCGCGCTGCTCAAGGAGTCCGGGCTCAGCACGGACCAGCTGTTCGAGAAGGAACTCGCGGCATCGGTCGAGATCAAGAAGCTCACCGCCGACGCGACCCGCGTCAGCGCCTACCGCACGCTGCGCGACTGGTCCTACGAGTGCAGGCGGTTCACCGGACCCGGCTGGGCGATGGTGGGCGACGCCGCGGCCTTCGTCGACCCGCTGTTCTCGACCGGCGTCACGCTCGCCATGCGCGGCGCGCTCTCGCTGTCGACCGCCGTCGACACCGCGCTGCGCGAACCCGGCCAGGAGGCCGCTCTCCTCAAGGGGTACGAGGACAACTACCGCACCTTCCTCGGCCACGTACTGGACTTCGTGCGCTTCTTCTACAACGTCAAGATGCGCAAGGAGCAGTACTGGGAGGGCGCCCAGGAGATCGTCGACCCCGAGCGGAAGATGCCCCCGAAGATCGACTTCGCGGCGCTGCTCTCCGGCATCACCGGCTCGGCACCGACCGAGGCGATGCTGCGCGAGGCGCGGATCAAGAGCGAGCAGATCCAGAGCACGCAGCCGTGATGAGTGCGATGCCCACGGAACGGCTGCTGCTGGCCGCCGCCGCGCTGCTGTTCGCCGTACGGGCCGTGCATGTGCTGGCCCGGCGCGCCGGACAGCCCGCCGTGGTGGCGGAACTCTCCGTGGGCATCCTGCTCGGCCTCGCGCTGACCGGAGGCATGGAGCGGGAACTGCTCACCGAACCGGTCCGCGAAGGGCTCGCCGCCCTGGGCGGGTTCGGGCTGCTCCTGTTCCTCTTCGAGACGGGCTGCGCCACGGGCCACGGCCCGGCACGCCGCGAGGGGAAGCAGATCCTGCTGCTCGGCGGCACGAGCTTCCTGGTGCCGTTCGCCGCGGGCGCCGCGCTCGCCGCCGCGCTGGTGGGCACGTACGGGCCCGGCTCGGGGCGGGAGGCCGCCTTCGTGCTGTTCCTCGCCACCGCCCTCGCGGTGACCGCGCTGCCCGTCCTCGCCCGGATCATGTCGGACCTGGGCCTCGCGGAGACCCGGCTCGGCGGGACGAGCATCGCCGGCGCCGCCGTGTGCGACGCGCTCGCCTGGACGGTGCTCGCCGTGGCGCTGGCCGTGGACGGCAGCGACCTGGGGGAGGGCCTCGCGGGGCTCGCCGGCTGCGCGCTCTACACCGCGCTGCTGCTGACCCTCGGCCGCCGCGCGCTGCTGCGGTTCACCGCGGGGCGCGGGCCGCTGGCGCCGCATCCGACGGCGGCCCTCCTGGGCGCCGCGATCCTGCTGTCCGCGTGGGTGACCGCACTGCTCGGGGTGCACGCCGTGTTCGGCGCCTTCCTGCTGGGATTCGCCGTACGTCCGTCGGGCGACGTCGATCCACTGGGACCGGCCCGTGCCGTGCTGCGCCCCGTGGCCATGCTCCTCGCACCGCTGTACTTCGTGGTCAGCGGCATGGCCGTGGACCTGGGCGCGGTCGCGTCCGAACTCTGGCTGCTCGCGGCGCTCGGCGGTCTCGCCCTCGCCGGGAAGCTCGTCGCGGCGCTCGGCGCCGGCGCGCTGTGCGGGATGAAACCGCGTGAATCACTGCTGCTCGGCGCGGTCCTGAACACACGGGGCGTCACCGAGCTGGTGATCCTGTCGATCGGCTTCTCCAACGGACTCCTCGGCGAGGAACTCTTCGGCGCGCTGACCGTGTACGCGCTGCTCGCCACGGCGCTCACCGGACCCGTGCTCTCCCGGTGGGGACCCGGCAGATCCCGTGGGACGGAACAACTCGCCCCGAACACAACCCCGTTGAGAGGAGACACCGATGGATCTCGGACTGCAGGGCCGGGTGGCGCTGATCACCGGCGGCTCGACGAACATCGGCGCGGCGACGGCCGTGGCATTCGGCCGTGAGGGCGCCAGAGTCGCCCTGACCTACCGGCACCGCGCCGATGCGGCCGAGAAGGTGGCGCGTGCCGTGCAGGAGGCGGGCGGACGGGCGGCGGTCCTGCCGTACGAACTCGCCGACGACGACTCCGCCCGGCGCACGGTCGAGGCCGTGCTCGACCGGTGGGGCACCCTCGACGTCCTGGTCAACAACGCCGCGTCCTGGGAGGGCCCGCCGCCCGGACCGCACTCGCCGCCCTTCGAGGACGGCGACGGCTGGGAGGCGGTGCTCGACGCCAACCTCACCGGCCATCTGCGGCTGCTGCACCACGCGCTGCCCCGGCTGCGGCGCAGCTCCGCGGGCCGCGTCGTCAACGTGTCCAGCGTGATCGCGGCGCGCGGGGCACACGGCACCACGGCGCTCGCCGCCGCCAAGGCGGGCCTGCACGGCGCGACCCGCTCCCTCGCCTGGGAGCTGGGCCCCGACAACATCCTGGTCAACGTCGTGATGCCCGGCCTCGTCCTGGACGGCAAGGACGACGCGGAACAGGCCGGTCTTCCGCCGCGGCTGCTCCAGCAGGTGCTGCGCGAACTGCCTACCGGCCGGCTGCCGCTGGCCCGGCACGTCGCGGACACCGTCGTGTTCCTCTGCTCCTGCGCGAACGGCGCCATCACCGGCGAGGTGGTGCGCGTGACGGGCGGCGCGTGAGACGTGCCCGGCCCGTCAACGACGTATCGACATCAACTGGCCGTCACTGAGCCCTACGTGGCCCTCTGAGAGAGGCAGAACAGTCATGTCCGCAAGTGAGTACGCTCCCGCGCTGGCGACCGCCGCGCGCGTGAAGGAACTGGCGATGGGGCTCTGGGTCTCCGCCATGATGATGACCGCCGTCCGGCTCCGCGCGGCGGACGAGATCGGTGACAAGCCGGTACCCGCCGAGGAGTTGGCGGCCCGCCTCGACGTCGACGCCGAGACCCTGGCCCGGCTGCTGCGCGCGCTCGGCACGCACGGGGTGTTCGAGGAGACCGAGGACGACGTCTTCGGCCACACCGACCTGTCGCGGGTGCTGCGCGAGGACGACGTCAACAGCGTCCGCTACCAGGTGCTCTGGACGGTCGCCCCGTGGACCTGGCAGACCTGGCCGCACCTGGAGACCGCCGTACGCACCGGCGAGCGGGTCTTCCCCGACCTGTACGGCAAGGAGTTCTTCCCCTATCTCGCCGAGGACGCCCCGGAGTCGGCGGAGATCTTCAACCGGGCCATGACGCAGTCCAGCGGCTTCACCTCCGCCATGGTCGCCGACGTCCTCGACCTGCGGGGCATCCGCGAGGTCGTCGACGTCGGCGGCGGCCGGGGACATCTGCTCCGTACGCTCCTGGAACGCAACGCATGGCTGGCCGGCGTGCTCTACGACCTGCCGGGCGTCGTCGCGACGGCGGACCCCGCGCTGCGCACCGGCGGTGAACTCGCCGACCGCGCACGGGTGGTGGGCGGCGACTGCGTCGAGCGGGTGCCGCCCGGCGACCTGCACATCCTGAAGAACCTCCTCGAATGGGACGACGAGCGCACGGTGGCCACCCTGCGCAACGTCGCCGACGTGGTGCACCCCGGCGGCCGGATCGTCCTCGTGCAGAATCTGGTCGACGACAGCCCCGAGCCCAAGGTGACCACGGGCATGGACCTGATGCTGCTGCTCAACGTCGGCGGCAAGAAGCACACCCGGCGCCATCTGACCGGGCTGCTGGCCCGGGCGGGCCTGGAGATCGTCGACGTCAGGCCCACCGCGAGCAGCCTCTTCATCATCGAGGTGGCACGGGTCAGCCGGACCCCGTGAGCAGCAGCGTGAAGGCCTCGCCGCCCGGTGCCCGCACCACGACCGCGCGCCCGTCGGGTACGTCGTAGCGCAGCAGCACCTGCGCGCCGAGCGCGGCGGCGGCCGGTATCGCCGACTCGTCCGCGCGGAAGCAGGGGTACCAGCCGGACGGTGACGCGGGGCCCACCTGCCGGACGGCGGCCGCACGGCCGCCGTCCGGTGCGGGCTGTCCGGCGAACCCGTCGCCGAACAGCCGCCGGTAGAAGGCGCCGTCGGCAAGGGAGGCGCCGGTGAGGAGTTCGCTGCGTGCGTAGGCGCCGAGGCCGTCGTCGGCGCCGCTGCCGGTGTGCTCCTTCGCCTGCCAGAGGCCGACCCGGTGTCCGGAGGGATCGCCCGCCAGGAGCATCCGGCCCTGGGCGAGGATGTCGATCGGGCCGAGCAGGACCGTGCCGCCGAGCTCCGGCACCGCGGCCGCCGCGGCGTCGGCGTCCTCGACGGTCAGATAGCTGGTCCAGCCGCCGAGCCGGGGGCCCTGACTCCCGTCGAGGTCCCCGATGCTGCACACCTCACGGCCGCGCAGCAGACACATCGTGTACGGGCTCGAACCATCGCTCGCGGCGTTGAACTCCCAGCCGAACAGGGTGGCGTAGAAGTGCAGCGCCGCCTCCCTGTCCGGGCTCAGGAGATCCACCCATGTGGGCTCACCGGTGGCGGGACGTGCGGCGTCGTGGCTCATCTGCGGCTCCCTGTCTGGTCGTTGCTGGTGATGATGGGCCACCGCGCTCAGGGCACGGCCCCGCGCCGGCTCAGGAGACCGGCGGTGCCTGCGTCGCCTCGGCGCGGCCTTCCGGCACGGCCTTCTCCTGCCGGGCCCGGCCGGGCGCGAGCAGCACGGCGAGGATCGCGCCCGCGCCGGCGAGCACGATCAGGGCGAGGGCCGCGGCGGCGAACCCGTCCGTGAACGCGTCACGGGCCGCCGCGATCAGCGGGCCCGCGGCGGCGTCCGGCATCTGCTGGGCGACACCGAGCGCCGCACCGAGCGAGTCCTGTGCCGCTTCCCGTGCCTCCGGCGGCAGTTGGGCGACCACGCGGTCGGGCAGCCGGTCGCTGTAGACGCTCGTCAGGACGCTGCCGAAGACGGCGATGCCGAGCGCCGCGCCGACCTCGATGGACGCGTCGAAGGTGGCACCGGCCACCGAACCCCGCTCGGTGGGGGCGTTGGCCATCACGGACTCCGTCATCGAGGGGATGGCGAGACCGCCGCCGAGACCGACGAGCACCCCGGCCAACATCACGACCGTGGCATCGCTGGACACGTCCACCGAGGCCAGCACGGCGGCGCCGGCGACGGCGAGCGAAAGCCCGGCGGCGATCGGCCACTTGGGGCCGAACCGGCGGTGCAGCCGCTCCCCGGCCGGCGCGCCCACGATGATCGCGAGCCCGGCGGGAAGCAGTCGCAGACCGGTGCCGAGCGCGTCCTCGCCGAGCAGTTGCTGGAGGAAGAGGGTGATCAGATAGATCACGCCCACCAGGACCGTGAACGTGACCAGCGAGAACCCGGCGCCCGCCGCGAAGTGCCGGTTCAGGAACCAGCGCAGGTCCAGCATCGGATCGGACACCCGCAGTTCCACGGCGATGAAGCACACCAGGGACACCAGCGCCACCGCCCACGCCCCGAGCACCTGGGCCGACGCCCACCCCTCGACGGGCCCCTCGATGACGCCGTACACCAGGCCCCCGAGGAGCAGACAGGACAGCAGGGCGCCCAGCGGGTCCAGCTTCCCCGCGTCGGGGTTGCGGGACGCGGGCAGCAGCGGCACGGCGGCGGCGAGCAGCACCACGACGAGCGGGATGTTGAGGTAGAACGCCGCCTCCCAGCCGTACGGTTCGACCAGCGAGCCGCTGAGCAGCGGTCCCGCCGCGAGGCCGAGCCCGGCGGACGCCGACCAGAGGGCGAGCGCGCGGGGGCGTTCCTCGTCGGAGAACGTCACCCGGATCAGGCCGAGCGTCGCGGGCATGATGAGCGCGGCCGCGACACCGAGGCCGGTGCGGGCGGCGATCAGCTGCTCCGGCGAGTCGCCGACCGCCCCGAGCACGCTGAACGCCCCGAATCCGACGAGGCCGAGCAGCAGCGCGCCGCGCCGGCCGTACTTCTCGCCGGCGGCGCCGAGGGCGAAGAGCAGCGCGGCCATGGTGAGCGGATAGGCGTCGAGGATCCACTGCAGTTCGGACGTGGTCGCACCCAACTCCGTTGCCAGGTCGCCGAGTGCCACGGTGAGCGTGATGTTGGCGGTGACGACCAGCAGCAGGCTGATCGAGAGGACCGCGAGTCCGGCCCAGCGGCGCGGATGGTTCGTGTGGAGGGCTGCGGGATCGGGCATGGGGCCTCACTCCTCGCTGAGTAGTACGGTACAGTACCGTACTGTAGGGCTTCGGGGGCGAGCCCGTAAGCTGACCGGCATGTCCGTCGCACCGCTCCGGGGAGGCCGTCCCCGCCAGGACCAACTGCTCGGCGCCACACTCGATGTGCTGCGCGAGAAGGGTTACGACCGCCTCACGGTCGATGCCGTCGTGGCCCGCGCCCGCGCCAGCAAGGCCACCGTGTACCGCCGGTGGCCCTCCAAGTCGGCCCTGGTGGTCGCCGCCTTCGCCAGCGCGGTGGAGGGCGTGGCCACCCAGCGGGACACCGGTTCCCTCCGCGGTGACCTCCTTGCCGCGCTCGACGGGCTGCTCGGCGAGATGGAGCGGCTCGGCGACGTGATCGCGGGCCTGGTGGGGGAGTTGCGCCGCAACACCGAACTGGCCGAGGCGATGCGCGCCGGGTACATCGACGCCCAGCGGCAGATGGTGGTCGACATCTTCGACCGGGCGAGGGCCCGCGGCGAGCTGGCGGCGGAGGCGGACGTCGAGATGCTGTGGCAGTTGGCGCCGTCGGTCATCTCCTTCAGGGTGCTGCTTGCGGGGGAGCCGGTGGATCGGGCGTACGTGACGCGTCTTGTGGACGAGGTGGTACTGCCGTTGGCGCGTCGCTAGGGGGGGCGACCGGCGACGACGTACCCGCAGGTGCTCGCGACGGCGGACATCCCCTGTCCGGCCCGCGCGAGCGGAGTGCACCCCGCGTATCCGCGTGGGAAGCGCCGGCGGCCCAGCGCCCGAGGTACCCGGCGGCGCGGCCCGGTGGCTAGCGTCCTCGGTGCCATGGCGCGACCCCCGTCGCCTCGTGGCCCCACCTGCCCGCGGACATCGCGACCCGAAGCGGAGCGAGAACGCCATGACAGCAGCTGCCACCTCGCGGGACGACGTGCCCGCCGGTCCTCCCTCGACGGAGATCCCGGTCCTCTTCGGTGATCTCGCCGCACTCTTCGAACAGTTCACCCTCAGCGTGGAGTCGGGCCAGAACCCCATCCACGACTGGCTCGACGCCCGGCTGCCCGGCGGCGGCCGACTCCTCGACGTCGGCTGCGGCGCCGGCCGGCACTGCCTGATGTTCTCCGGGCGCTACAAAGAGGTGCTCGGCATCGACCCCGCCGCACCCATGATCGAGATCGCCCGGAAGTCCCGGCCCGCCCCGAACATCCGGTACGAGGAGCGGGACGCGTACGACGTCACCGCCGCCAAGGACGGCCGGTTCGACGCGGTGTTCTCCTTCAGCGCCGTCTTCCACATGGGCCGCTACGAGACGATCCTGGCCCACCTGAGGTCCCTGGTCGCCCCCGGCGGCCGACTCGTCGTCTTCGACCCCGAGCGGACCCCCGTGTACGGGCAGCCGGACTGGCAGACCACGTACGCCTTCGAGATCGCACAGACCGCGTACAAGGTCACCGGACAGGCGGGCGCGGCGGCCGACGGACTGAGCCTCTTCCTGCACCCCAGCTGGCGCAAGCTCAGCGAGCTGAGCGTCCCGCCGAGCCGCGAGGAGTTCCACCGGGCCTACCAGGAGGCGCTGCCCGGAGTGGAGTTCGCCGACGACCTCTACCCCGGCTTCTACGCCGCCTGCTGGCAGGCGCCGGCCGGTTGATGGAGACCGACGTACTGATCGTCGGCGCCGGACCGGCGGGCCTCGCCCTGGCGAACGTCCTCGTGGAATGCGGGGTGCGCTGCCGGATCGTGGACGCGGGCAGCGGCCCGGTCAGGGAGTCCCGCGCGGGCCTGCTGCACACCAGAACCCTGGAGCTGCTCGACCGGATCGGAGTCGCCGCGCCCCTCGTCGAGGCCGGCCGGAAGATCACCCATGTGGAGATGTTCGAACGCGGCCGGCGTGCGGGAGGTTTCCCGCTCGCCGGCCGCGGCATCGAGGGGCGGACCCCGTTCCCGTACGCCCTCGCCCTCGAGCAGTTCCGCACCGAGCAGCTCCTCGTGGACGCGCTGGCGGAACGGGGACACGAGGTCGAGTGGGACACCGAGTTCGTCCGCTTCACGGACCCGCGCCGCCCGGTGACCGCGGTGCTCCGACGGTGCTCCGGCGCCGAGTTCGAGGTCTCCGCGCGCTGGACCGCGGCGGCCGACGGTGCGGGCAGCGCCGTACGCCGAGGACTCGGGCTCGGCTTCACCGGGCGGACCTTCGGGCAGACCGGACTGCTCGCCGACGTCGAGGCCGACTTCGCGGGCGCGGGCCGCCCCGCCGACGGCCGACTGCGGCTCAACCTCGCCAAGGGCGGCTTCGTCGGGATGCTCGGCATGAGCGGCGACCGGCACCGCTTCTTCGGGGCCGTGCCGCGCGGGTTCACCCCGGAACCGGCCGACGGGACCAGCCCGCACAGCGCCTACGCGGAGATCGGCGAGGAGACGCTCCAGCGGTGGTTCGCCGAGTACTTCTCCGTGGACGCCACCCTGCGGACGGTGGAGTGGACCGCGCTGTTCCGGCTGCACAGCAGGATCGCCGAACGGTTCGCGTCCGGCCCCGTCCATCTGGTGGGGGACGCCGCGCACATCCACAGCCCGGCCGGCGGCCAGGGCCTCAACCTCGCCATCGGGGACGCCTTCAACCTGGGCTGGAAGCTCGCCCAGGTCGCCGGCGGACACGCGGCGGAGCGGCTGCTCGACTCGTACGACGCCGAACGCAGGCCCGTGGCCCGACAGGTCCTTCGCGGCACCGACCGGGGCTTCGCCCTGGAGACGGTGGACCACCGGGCGGCCGTCTGGTTCCGCACCCATGTCGCCCCGCTGCTGCTCCGCCCGCTGAGCCGCCTCCGCCCCGTCCGGCAGGGGATCTTCCGCCTCTTCGCGCAGACCTGGATCGGCTACCGGCACAGCCCCGCGGTCGCCGCGGGACGTCGGGCGGGCGGGGGCCCGCGCCCCGGAGACCGCGTTCCGTACGGCGGCTTCGGCGCGCCCGGCGTCCGCTACAGCCTGCTGGTGTCCGAGGGGCGGCGCCCCGACCACGCGTTCGACGACCGGCTGCGTGCGCTCAGGGAGTTGCTCGGCCGCTATCCGGTGCCGGTCGCCGTGCGCGTGGTCAGGGCGGGGGAGCGGCCGCCGCCCGGCTGGGGAGCCGCCGGGCGACGGGCCGGTGTCCGGCTGGTGCGGCCGGACGGTCATCTCTGCTACTCGGGGCCGGCGGACGAACCGGCGGCGCTGCGGGCCTGCCTGGAGGGTCCTTGCGCGTGGCTCCCGAAGGGGCAGCAGTCGAGCTGACAGTGCTCCTGAGGGGCCATCAAGCTGCTGACGGTGTTCTCCTGAGGGGCCCTCAAGCCGACGGCGCGTCCCACACCGCCGCGCAGAGCGTCGGATTCACGTCGTCCCGGACCACCACTCCCGGCAGGGCGGCGGAGTACGCGCGGTGGAAGGCGCTGCGGGCCAGCGGCAGATTGCCCGCGCTCATCTCGAGCCAGCGCGGGTGCAGCATGAGCCGTATCGCGTCGGCGGCGGCGGCCGAGTCGCCCGACACCCGGTACACCATCCGGGCCGTCCCGAATGCGTACGGCAGCTGCCAGCCCGCCACCGACGTGTCCCAGTCCTCGTCCAGCACCACGTCCACGACGACCAGCCTGCCGCCCGGCGCGACCAGCGAACGCAGCCGGGCGAGCACCTCGTCGACCGGCCCCATGTGGAAGACGGAGTTGACGGACAGGACCATGTCGTACGTCCCGTCCCGCTCGGCCGAGAGCCCGAACACCCCGCGGTGCTCGTACCGGATGCCCGCCCGGGCGCGCTCGGCGCGCGCGATGTCGAGCATCTTCTCCGCGATGTCCACGCCGAGGACCTCTTTGTATCGCGACGACAGGAGAACGCAGTTGCGGCCACCGCCGCAGCCGACGTCCACGGCACGGCTGCCGTCGCGCAACTGCTCCTCCAGCCAGCGCCGCACCGGGCTCTCGTCGCCGTCGATGACCTGGATGAACCGCTCGTACAACTCGGCGAGATCGTCGAAGTACGGCTCCTCGGCGGGTGGTTGGGAAGGGGCATCGGTCTGCTGGGCCATGGAATTCCCCGATCTGACGGCTCGGTCTGTGGCCCGGCGGCGGGCGCCGGTGGCCCCGAGGGTAGGGACGCGGCCGGCCGCCGAAAGCCGCCCGGGACGCGGGGACCGCCGAACCCGTGTATCCCCGTGGGGTGGCCCGGCCGCAAGGCCCCGGCGGGCGCGCTCAGGGCCGCGCGGAGCCATGCGCTCCGGGCACGGACGGGGGATGTGGCGGCGCGCGGCGCGGCAACAGACTGGGCCGGGGCGGCAGCGGGTCCGCACCCGGCCCTCCGCACCCGGCCCGACGATGAACGGGAGAGACCGATGCCGCGCTCCCCACTCCATACGGACGTGCTCGTCGTCGGCGGCGGCCCCGTGGGTCTCGCGCTGAGCCTGGCCCTGCGCCACCACGGCGTCGACCACCTGGTGGCCGAGCGCACGGACGGCACGGTGAGCCACCCCAGGGTGGGCACCGTCGGCCCCCGCTCGATGGAACTGTTCCGCCGCTGGGGCGTGGCCCGCGCGCTGCGCGAGGCGGGCTGGCCGGGCGACCATCCGCTCGACGTGGCCTGGGTGACCGCGGTCGGCGGCCACGAGATCCTGCGGCTGCCCTTCGGTACGGCGGCGGGACGGCCGCTGCCCGGCCATACGCCGGAGCCCGATCAGGTCTGCCCCCAGCACTGGTTGATGCCCGCGCTCACCTCCGCGCTCGGCCGCCACCCGCACGGGCCGGTGGGTCTCGGGCTGCGGTGCGAGGGGATCACGCGGTACGACGACCGCGTGACGGCCACCCTGACGGACGAGGCCGACGGGACGAGCCGCACGGTCGAGGCCGCGTACGTGGTGGCCTGCGACGGCGCGGCGTCCCCCCTGCGCAAGGCGTGCGGGGTGCCGGCACCGTCCTACCACCGCACACGGGTGTTCCGGAACATCCTCTTCGACGCCCCCGAACTCCGGGACAGGCTCGGTGAATCGGCGGCCCTGGTGCACTTCCTCACCTCGCCGGGGCTGCTGCGCTACCCGCTGCGGGCGATGGACGGCCGGCGTATGTACCGGCTGACCGCGAGCGCCGAGAGCGAGGCGGAACGGGCCGAGGACGCGGCCGGACTGCTGCGCCGGGCGGTCGTCCTCGACACGCCGCTCACCGTCCTGTCCGACAACACCTGGCATCTCACGCACCGCGTGGCCCGCGGCTTCCGTTCGGGCCGGGTGTTCTTCGCGGGCGACGCCGCCCACACCCTCTCGCCGTCCGGCGGCTTCGGCATGAACACCGGGATCGCCGACGCCGACAACCTCGCCTGGAAGCTCGCGGCGCGGCTCGCCGGCTGGGCCGGGCCCGCACTCCTCGACAGTTACGACACCGAACGGCGCCCGGTGGCCGAGCGCAGCCTCGACGAGGCCCACGCCAACATGGCGCGCACCACGAGCAGGACCCTGCCGCCCGACATCGCCGCGGACACCCCGGACGGCGCACGGGCCCGCGCGGAACTGGCCGAGCGGATGGAACAGGGCGGCGTGCGAAGGGAGTTCGACGCCCCGGACATGGCCTTCGGGCTGCGCTACGCATCCCCGCTGATCGTGAACGGGCACCCGGAGCCGGACGGGAGCAGGGCCGACTGGCGGCGTTCCGCCGTCCCAGGCGTCCGCGCCCCGCACGCCTGGCTGGCACCAGGCCGCTCCACGCTCGACCTCTTCGGCCGGCGCCATGTGCTGATCGCCTTCGACCCGGCCGCGTCGACGACGGCACTGCGGCGCGCGTTCGCACACCACAAGGTGCCCCTCACCGTCACGCCCTGCGCGGACCGGGACGTCGCCCGGCAGTACGGGCATCATCTCGTCCTTGTCCGGCCCGACGGCCATGTCGCCTGGTGCGGCGCGGAGTTGCCCGCCGACGAGGACACGTTCGTACGGCGGCTGCGCGGGGAACTGGCCGCCGCGGCCCCGCACTGACGGGCGGCGCCCGGCACCGGCAGGACGACGCACCGAACAACAGGACTTCAGGACTGGACGACAGGACGACTGGCCGACAGGACGACTGGACGACGCAGCGAAAGGCGAACCATGGACGATCCCGGCGCCCGCACCACGACGTCGACGAGCCTCGTGTTCCCCGCCGACCGGACCTGCCCCTACGAACCCCCGCCGAGCTACGGCCGGCTCCGGGCCGACGGCCCCCTGTCGCGGGTGACCCTGCACGACGGACGGCCCGTATGGGTGGTGACGGGACATGCCGAGGCGCGCGCCCTGCTCGCCGATCCCCGGCTCTCCGCCGACCGGCAGAACCCCGCCTTCCCGCACCCGACTCCGCGCGACGCCGCCCTCAGCTCCCAGGTCACCCCGCTCGTGGGCGTGGACGAACCCAACCACGCGCGCCAACGCCGCCTGGTCCTGCCGACGTTCAGCACCCGCCGCATCGGCTCCATGCGCGAGGACATCCGCAGGATCGCCGACGAGCTGCTCGACACGATGCTGCGGCAGGGACCGCCCGCCGATCTGGTCGCCTCGTTCGCGCAGCCGCTTCCGTCCATGGTGATCTGCGAACTCCTCGGCGTCCCGTACGCCGACCACGAGTTCTTCGAGAGCCGTTCGCACCGGCTGCTCACGGCGTCGACCGCGGCCGGGGCGGAGGGGGCGAGGGCGGAGTTGGAGGGATACCTGCGCGACCTGGTGACGGCCCGGCAGGGCGATCCTCGCGACGCGCTCCTCGACGACCTGATCGCCCAGCAGCGCGCCCAAGGAGAGGTGAACCGTGACGAGTTGGCGGGGATCGCGCTCGTACTCCTGATCGCAGGGCACGAGACCACGACCAACATGATCTCCCTCGGTGTGCTGACCCTGCTCGAACACCCAGGGCAGTGGGCGGAGTTACAGGCTGACCCAACCCTGCTGCCCGGTGCGGTCGACGAACTCCTGCGCTTCCTGTCCGTCGCGGACGGCCTGCTCCGGGTGGCCGTCGCGGACATCTCCGTCGCCGGTCGCGTCATCAGGAGCGGCGACGGGGTGGTGATGGCCACCTCGTTGGTCAACCGCGACGGCAGGACGTTCGCGAGGCCCGACGAACTCGACGTGCGGCGCCCGGCGTACCAGCACATCGCGTTCGGCCACGGCGTCCATCAGTGCCTGGGCCAGAGCCTGGCCCGCGCGGAGCTGGAGATCGCCCTCGCGGCACTCCACGCGCGCGTGGCGACCCTCCGGCAGGTCCGGCCGGCGCGGGACCTGCCGTTCAAGCCGGGCGGCACGATCCAGGGACTGCTGGAGTTTCCGGTGACGTGGTGACGTGGTGACGTGGTGACGTCGTGACCCGGCGACCTGGCGGCCGGGGCGTGATCAGACGCGGCCCTAGTCGCCGAAGCTGGCGAAGTACGCGGCGGCCATGTCCTCGTCCCCGTGCCCCTGGGCTGCGGCGCGCCGCAGCCGTTCCGCGCCGGCCGCCGCCACGTCGAGCCGGACGCCGTGCTGCTCACCGGCCTCGACGATCAGCCGGGCGTCCTTCGCGGCGGTGGTCACCGCGAAGGACGGCGGTGTCAGCCGGTCCTCCAGGATGAGACCGGCCTTGGCGTGCAGATAGCCCATGTCGAGCGGGCCGCCGGCGATCGCGTCGAAGAAGCCCTGCGGATCCACGCCGAGCGCCTGCGCCAGGGCGAGCGCCTCGCCCGTCGCGTTGGTGGCCGCGATGACCCAGCTGTTGGCCACGAGCTTGAGCCGGGTGGCGCTGCCCGCCGCACCGTCGTCCCCGGTCCACACGGTCCTCGCGCCGACGGCGTCGAAGACGGGGGTGACCTTGTCGCGGTCCTCGACGGGTCCTGCGGCGAGCACGAGGAGCGTCCCGGCCTCCGCGGGCTGCCGGGTGCCGAGGATGGGCGCGTCGAAGAAGGAGAGCCCGTGCTGCCGGGCGAACTCGGCCAGTTCGGCGACCCCTTCGACCCCGGCCGTCGTCGACTGGACCCATGCGGTCCCCGGCCGCAGCCCCGGCTCGGCCTGCCGCATCACCTCCAGGGCGGCGGGACCGTCGTACAGCGTGGTGAGGACGACATCGGCGCCCTCGACGGCATCGGCGGGCGCGGTGGCGACATACGCGCCGTCGGCGGCGAGCGGCTCCGCCTTGGCGTGGCTGCGGTTCCAGACCCGGACCTGGTGCCCGGCGCGGACGAGGTTGCGGGCCATCGCGGCCCCGATGATCCCGGTGCCGAGTACGCCGACGGTGCGCTGCTCTGTCATGGTTCAACTCCTGATCTCTACGGCTACATCCATGATTCTCGTGCGTGCGTACCTACGTCGGCCGAGCGAGGGGGCGCGTGGTGGTGGGGGGCGGTGGGCACGGCGGGTCGGCCGGGGCGGTGAACACGAGCAACGACCTGCCCCGGCGACGGTGAGCTTCGTCAACCGGACGGACGACGTCGCGCGCCTCGACGGCTGGTTCGGCGCGCGGTGGAGGGCCGCAGACCGGGTCGGGTGGGCCTCGGGCCGCTCTACGGCCTGCGCGGCGTCGGCTCCGAGTCGGCTCCGACGGGAACGCGCAGGGGCGCGCCGCTGCTCATGCCCGCCCCGAGGAGCGACGCCGCACCGCCGCACCACCCCCCCGCGCCGCCCGAGCGCGCCGCGTCGCTCAGAGCGCCGTGCCGAACGCCTGCGTCCACCAGGGGCCGCCGGAGCCGTTGTGGATGCCTACGCCGAGCTCCTTGAAGGAGCAGTTGAGGATGTTCGCGCGGTGCCCCTCGCTGTTCATCCACGAGTCCATGACCGAGGCCGGGGTCTGCTGGCCGCGTGCGATGTTCTCGCCGTAGGTGCTCCAGCGGTAGCCGGCCGCGGTGATGCGGTCGCCGGGGTCCTTGCCGTCGGGGCTCGTGTGGTCGAAGTAGTCGCGGGCGGCCATGTCGGCGGAGTGGTTGGTGGCCGCCGTGGCGAGCTTGGCGTTGGACTTCACGGGGCCGCAACCCGCCTTGGAGCGCTCGGTGTTGACCAGCGCGATGACCTGGTCGGCGACGCCGCTTGGGGTGGCGGGCGGCGGGGCCGCCGTCTTCGTCCTCGTCGGCTCCGGCGCGGGTTTGGTCTTCGTGGGCGTCGGCTTCGGCTTCGGCTTCGCCTTGGTCTTGCTCGGCTTGGGCTTCGGGCTCTTGGACGGCTTCGCCGACTTGCTCGGGCTCTTCGAGGGCGAGGCGCTGGTGGGGGAGGCCGGGGCCGCCGCGGTGGAGGGCGAGGTCTCGTCCGAGTCCGCCGGGGTGGTGAGCAGGTAGGCGGTGCCGCCGCCGACGAGGAGGGCGGCCGCCGCGGCGGCCACGGTCGCGTTGCGGCGGCGTCTGGCGCGCTCCAGACGGGCCTGGCCGCGCGGACTCGCGTGCGCCGCGTCGGCGTGCGCCACCGTCACGAGGGCGGGCGACATCACCCGGTCCGCGAGCGCCGCCGCCACCGGGACCAGGCCGAGGGCGATCAGGAGCCGCTCGGCGGGCACCAGGTTGGACCAGTGGCTCGCGCAGACCGCGCAGTCACGGGCGTGCCGGGCAAGCCGCTTGCGCCACAGCGCGGAGGGCAGACCGTCCCAGCCCGCCGCCAGCTGCTCGAGCTCGCCGCAGCGCGGCTGGGCCGACAGCGCGCGGACCACGACGCGGGCGGTCTCCAGCTGGGCCTTCATCCGCTGCACCCGTACCGCCGTGTGCTGCGGCGTCTGCTCCAGCGCGGCGGCGACCTCGGGGCGCGTGAGCTCCCCGGCGGACTCCAGCCACCACAGCGACAGCAGGGCGCGGTCGTCCTCGTCGAGCCAGCGGGTCGCCTCGGCGGTCTCGCGGCGCTGGCCGGAGAGACCGAGGCGGGCGATGGTCAGGTCCACGAAGTCGGCACCGGGGTCGACCACGTCGTACCCGTCGTCCAGACCACCGCCGGCGGGTATGGGCTCCGCGCCGCGACCGCGCCAGTGGCCGCGTATCTGGTTCATCGTGATGGCCACGAGCCAGCTGCGGAAGCTCTCCGGGCTGCGCAGCCCGTCGAGCCCCCCGAGCACGCGGAGCATGGTCTCCTGCACCACGTCGTCCACGTCCGCGTGGCCGTTCAGGGCCCGCCCGACGATGTTGTAGACCAGCGGCAGGTACTCGGCAACGAGCTCGTCCTGCGCCTGCTCGTTCCCCGCCCGTGCCGCCATGATCATCGCGACTTCACGTTCACTGCTCACGCTTCGTCCACTCTCTGTCCCGGGACCTGTCTCCTCCGACAGAAGGGGAGATCCCTGGTCTCCGCCCCGATAACAGAAACCTGAGGGGACACTTTTGATAGACCTCGACATGGGGCCTGAGCTGGGGATACTAACCAGGCCCGGCGGCGCGGTGCACAACGGGTGCACATGCGCCGGGCCCCAGACAACCACAGCAATGGGAACGCACGCTTCGGTGATCACGGCTTCTGGCCCTTCCTGGCCTCGTGGCAGTTCCGGTGCCGCGCTACGGTCATTCCACTTGCGGGACGCCGCTCCGGCGTGCCTCGGCAACGTACGGTGAACACCAGCGACACACTCAGGTACCTGTGCTTCGCCGACCTCGCTCGGCTCGGGGCATCAGGGCCGATTCCGGCAGCCCCGGGGGCGCGGGTATGCCGTACAGCTCTTCGAACGAGGCCGGGGCATGCTCCCAGTCCACCTCCCACACCAGATAGCCGTATGTGTCCAACGTCTCGGCCAGGTGAGCGTGGCGCATGCGGGCCTGGACCTTGCGTGGCTCCACCCCGGACGCCACAAGAACTGCGTCGACGAAGTGCCGCAGGTCACGGAAAGTGGTGTTCTCTGGGAGCTCGATTCCCCGCCCTCTGACCTTCTCCTTCGCCAGGTTGAACGCATAGCACAACGCGCTCTGTCGCACCGGCGCCCGATACTTGTTGAGCGTGACGAGGTGGTCGTACTCCCGCTGGATGGGCGGCAGACCTCGGCGCTCACGCTTCCGCAAGGTCGCTGCCGACAACGGAGCCCGCCACCGAGCCATGTGCTCTTGGTACCTCTCCCATAAGAACGAGCCGACCGGGAGCGATGAGTGACTGGCGTCCGTTTTCAAGGGCACGGCCTTACCCTCCTGGCGCTGCTCCTCCACTATTTGCCTGCCCGGCACGCTCTCCATGTCCGAACGGCGCACCGCGGTGGCCTCCATCGAGCGGAGGGCCTGGAGAGCGCCCAGCCAGATCAGGATCTCGTACCAAGGATGGATCTCTTCGGACAAGGCGACGACGCATTCCCACGTCAGGCGCGCAACATGGCTGGTCCCCTGGGGGAGACGGATACCCGCTACCGGATTGCCATCCAGTAGACCGTCCTCAACCGCCCTGGCCAGCATGACCGACAGCGTCTTCTTCACCCCTGTCCGAGTCGAATCCGGCATCCCTTCCTTCTTCAACATGGCTAGGAAGTCTCGATACTCGCCACGCTTCACATCACTCACACGGCGTGAGCCCAGCACGGGGACGACCTGGGCCCTGAGCCGGTACGTGTACGTGTTGATCGTCCCCTCCCGGCCCTCGTGCCGGCTCAGGAACGTCTCCACGTACTCCTCGATGGTCGGTGTCGTGTCCTTCCGTCCCCGGCTGCGAGGGAAGGGATCCCTGCCCTCGTCCACTGCTGCCCGCTGGCTGCGTTGGTAGGAGGCCGCGGCTTGCTTCCTGTTCTTCGGGAAGTTCTTGGACCTCTGCCGACCGTTCTCGTCCCGCCAGCGCGCCTGCCACCGCATCGCACAGCCGTGCTCAGAGCTCGACACCAAGCCCTCGTGTTCCGGGCATTCGGCCTCATCTGGCCCTGGCCGGGACTTGTGCCAGCGGTCGTACGGCTCCTCACCCGCCATGCCGGTACCTCCTCTCATCTGTTCGGGACGTCTTAATGCTGCTGCCTCGCCTCGACGCACCGGTCGACATCGGATTCCCGGTATCGCAGTGCTCGGCCGCCCATGCGAAGGGGTTCAGGTCCGCGCCGTTCCACCTCCCAGGTGCTCGCCCAGTTGTAGAGCGTCTTCCGCTTGACCCGGAGGCGGTCGGCCGCTTCCTGAGACGTCAACCAGCGCTCATGAGGAATGGGCTTCGGCATCAGTGCTCCAGAGCCCGCACCGCGGGAAGCGGACGAATGAACAGCGACAGACCGGCGTGCGGGTGTTGAGGCGTCCCGCACAGGGCCACTTGGTCCAGCTGGACGAGACCGGCGCGCAGCGCGACCGGTGTCAGGAACCCGCGGGTCGTCGTCGAGCAAGTCCCCGCGGCGTGACTGTGAGTGATGAAGGCGAGCAGCCCGGCCGTGCTGAGAAGGGCGTTCCACGGGACCTGGTCGATCCAATCGGTCCACCGTGCGTCCACACAGGCGATCACCATGTCGAAGCGATCCGGGTCGGACTCCAGGGGCTCTGGCCGGTCGTCGACAGTCCGATGGGCGACTGTCTGCGGTGCGGGCGGCCACGACGTCGGTCCAGGTCCGGACTGTGCCCTCGTGGGTGAGCCGCCGCCGTCCCATGGGCGACGAACAGGAAGGACTGTGCGTACGGCTACTGTCCTGCCCAGTCCCGAGGCGGACTCGGCGGCCTTGTCCAGAGGGCCGCGTTGATCGTAGTGGGGATCATCTGTGTGTGCGGTAAGCAACAGCACGCTCTCTCGAGGCTGACAGTAGTGGGCGACCACGTCGAGGACGGTGTGCGTCAGCCAGCCGGAAGTGCCGTGGCTGTCCGGCGGGTCGTAGGAATGCGGCATCTCGGATCCCTCGTGTTCCTCTTCGGCGACGTGTTTCTGTCGCCTCAAGAGGCCGGGATTCGCCGCCGCTTTCGACACAGGTCGGCTGGCTTCACCAGCCGTGATCAGCGGACCTCTTGCTGCCGACGTCCTGAACTTCCCATGGCAGCACTACTAAATGGGCTGGTCAGGCACTGCTACGGCGCTACTGGACGTCGCTTGCGCAGCTCCTAGCCGGACCGCCTCACTGGGTGGCAACACGCGACCGCCTACGGCCCTGCGCAAAGTCAGGCGACCGACGCAATGGCTTAGGCGGCAGTTGCCGTCTTCTTGGCGGAAGGCGTGCCTCCTGAAGGCGTCAGGACACTGGTTCGCCCTCGAAGGAGGCGTCTCCTATGTCAGGTGCGAGGCACGATGCTCGCGGAGCCGCGGGCTGGTCATCGGGGCAGAGAACGCCGCTGAGCATCGCTCGACAGTGCTTCAACGTGCTGGTCGCGGGGCCGCGACCACTGGCCCTGGACTGCCAAGACCTCGCCGGTCTTCCCCAAGGCCTCGTCCGTCTGGACGAGTTGCTCGACCTGCTGCTCCACGGGCACTGCCCACGCGCTACGAAGGATGCCGTCTGGTTCGAGCTCGTGCAGCGCTCGCGGGCCGACGGCGTGTCCTGGACGCTGGCCTGCACGGGAATGGCTCTGCCTGCGCTGGCCGGGGTTTCGAGGCGGCTCGCGGTGCGCTATCCAGGGGACCCGGCAGACGTACAAGCCGAAGTCCTTACCGGATTTCTCGGGGCGCTGCCCACCATCGATCTGGGCCGGCCGAGCGTGCTCGTGCGGCTCAAGTGGGCTGCATTCCGGCAGGGGTTCGCGGCTCTGTCCGAGGCTCTGGACGCTCCCACCCCCGCGCGTCCAGAGTTCGAGTCCGCACCGTCGATAGAGCCTTGGGGGCATCCCGACCTCGTGCTGGCCCGGGCAGTCAGGTCGGGGGTCCTGACCCGGACCGAGGCAGACCTGATCGGCGGCACACGTCTGGACAGGGAGTCTGTGACGGACTGGGCGATCGCCCACAAAGCGACGGCTGGAGCTGTCTACAAAGCACGCCGCCGGGCCGAATGCCGACTGGTTGCCTTCATCCGGGACGGGATCCGGACCGTGAGTGCAGACGACCCGGTGGCCGGAGCAGTAGCGGCGGATCTCGCGGGCCCCAACGTACTGCAGCGCGCCCAGCGGGTGGCGCGGCAGCCATCTCGCTCCGTATCCGACGAGCGAGTGCCGGCTCAGACGGCAGCCGAACGATTGGCGCCATCCAGAGTGTCCAAAGGCGTCGCCTAGGACGGTCTTCTCGGGTGCGGGGTTCCCCATCGGTGGTCGCCCCCGCGCCCTCCATCTCCGACGTCGGAGGTGCTCCCGATGCGTCACAAGACTCTCTGTTCCATCCGCTGCCGACTAGCTCGGTGGCTCCTCCTCAGCCTCCTCGCCGCCGTGTTCTGCGTGTCCTCCGCTTCCGTGGCCTCCGCTGTGGATACCGGCCAGGTGCTCGCATTGGCCAAGTCCGTCAATGAAGTCCTGGACAACATCCGCAACTGGATCATGGGCATCCTGGCCGGCCTGGCGACGGTGTTCGTCACGGTCGGAGGAGTGCGATACCTCATGGCCGGTGGGGACCCGGGAGAGGTCGAGAAGGCCAAGACCGCGTTCAAGAGCGCGGGGTGGGGGTACAGCCTGGCCGCCCTTGCACCGCTCGTCGTCGCGATTCTGAAAGGGATCGTCGGAGCGGGGGACTGATGAGCCTCTGTCAGGTCTCCGCTGCCTTGGCCCGTGCCTCCGCGTCGACACAGCTTCCCGAGGCCGGCTCCGCCCGCCCCTCGGACGGCATTGTCGACTGGGTCGCAAAGGGCGTCACTGCGGCCATCAACGCCTTCTTCGAAGGGTTGGTGAGCGCCGCACTCAAGCCGCTCCTGGATCTCCTCAGCCATACGCTGCTCGCCACGCCGACTCCCGATTCACTGCCCCGAGTCGGCCAGCTGTGGACAGACTCCTGGCAGATCGCCATGGCCTGCTACTCATTGCTGATCATGGTGGCCGGGATCCTGTTGATGGCCCACGGGACAGTGCAGACGCGCTACTCGATCAGAGAACTGGGCCCGCGGATCCCGCTCGGTTTCCTCGCTGCCGGCCTCTCGCTCATCCTCGCCGAGAAGGCCGTGGACCTCGCCAATGCGGTGTCGACGGCGGTGCTGACCGGCGGGCTCGACAAGCAGTCGGCGGGCGCGGCGCTCCGCGAGTTCGTCTTCAGCAGCTTCGACTCCAACAGCGGCATCTTCATGGTGCTCATGTGGGGCGTGGTCGCAGTTGTCCTCGTCGCCCTGCTCGTGACGTACATCGTGCGGGTCGCTCTGACGATCCTGCTGATCGCCGGGGCCCCGCTCGCCCTGATGTGCCACGCCCTGCCGATGACGGACGGTGTCGCGCGCTGGTGGTGGCGGATCTTCGGCGGGCTGCTGGTGATTCAGGTCGCACAGTCCATGGCCTTGATCGTGGCCATCCGGGTCTTCCTGACTCCCGGGAATTTCAGCCCCTTCGGCTCGACACGCAATGGCTTCGTCAGCGTGCTCGTCGTACTGGGGATCATGTACATCCTCTTCAAGATCCCGTTCTGGATTCTTGGCTCGGCCCGCGTCGGTCATGGGCGGTCGTTCGCCGGCCGGATCCTGCGCGCTGCTGTGGCGTACCGGATCTTCGGGATGGTGCGTGCTGCTGCTCGTGGCGGGGCCGATCATGGCCGTCAGGGGCGGAGCAGGCGTCACCACGTCGCCTCGATGTCTTCCCCTGGCCGCGGGCCGGCGGGCATTGGCGCGCAGCGGGCCAGGAGCGCTGGCGGCGGTCAACGCGCAGGCAGTAGCGGTGTCCCCCGTAGTGCTCCTGGACTGCCGCTGTTCCTCGCTCCCAACCAGACATCCCGGACGACGAGTTCGACCCGCCCGAGCAGCCCGCTCCCGGTTCCCGGGCTGCCCACGTTCCTCCCGCCGGTGAGCAGTCCAGGACAGCCAATACGGCCCATCAGCCGCCCCTCGCAGGCCCGCGCAGCGCCTCGCTTCCAGGAGCCTGGCGCGCAGACCACCCCGCCCGTAGTGCGCCCCTTGCGGACTACTCGGCCTCCGGCTCCGACCGTCTTCCGGGCTCCCTCGCTGCCGGCCAACGGCCCGCCGCCCTCACGCAGGGCCACGCCGCCCCTCCCACGCGATCCCTTCCGACCTGGAGGTGACCGGCGATGACGCACCCGGTACGCATTCCTGCCGACGTCGATCACGAGGACACGGTGCTGGGGAACCTCAACGCCCGTCAGCTGCTGATCCTCGCCCTTACCGGCGCGGTCCTGTACGGCTTCTGGTCGCTCACCCGGAACCTCGTACCTCTCCCCGTCATCCTGCTCGTGGCCCTGCCCTTCGGAGGTGCGGCTGTCATGCTCGCGCTCGGCAGCCGCGACGGACTGTCCCTGGACCGCCTTGCCCTGGCTGCCGTCCGTCAGCGAATGGCGCCGCGCTATCGAGTAGCCGCGTCGGAGGGCTTCTACCCGCCGCCTGACTGGTTGCGTGGGCGAGTGAGTGCCACAGGGGCATTGAAGGACCCAACACTCTCACCGGACTTCGCCCCGGCACCGCTGCGGCTGCCTGCCGAAGACGTGACCGAGACCGGTGTGGTGGATCTCGGTCTGGACGGGCTCGCAGTGATCGCCATGTGCGGGACCGTGAATTTCGCGCTCCGTACCCCGTCCGAGCAGGAGGCTCTGGTGAGTTCCTTTGGGCGCTATCTGCATTCGCTGACCTCGCCGGTGCAGATCCTCATACGCGTTGAGCGCCTAGACCTCTCGGGTCGGATTGCTGAGTTGCGGGAGTACGCCCCTCAGTGGCCTCACCCGGCCCTTGAGAGGGCAGCCCGCGAACACACGCAGTACCTGGAGCAGTTGGCCTGCGACGCCGACCTGCTGCGCCGCCAAGTCCTGCTCGTCCTGCGCGAGCCCCTGCACCGCACCGGTTCCGCCGACGACCGTGGTGGTGGCTCCACGCTCTCCGGGCTCGCCCAGCGCAAGACACGCCGAAACACGGCCCACCGGCACTCCCTCGACCAAGACCGCTCCCAGCTCCGTGCAGCGGAGGCGCGACTGGCAAGGCGCCTCACCGAGGCCGCCGAGCTGCTGGGCCCCATCGGCATCGTCGTCGCGCCGCTGGACTCCGCACAGGCCACCGCCGTACTCGCCGCCGCCTGCGATCCGGACAGTCTGGTGCCGCCGTCGCCCGATCTTGCCCGTGCCGGACAGGTCATCACGGGCTCTCTTGAGGCTGGGGCTGAGCCATATGAAGCGCCATGACAGCGGGCGTCGCAGCCAGCCCCAGACAACTGCAGGAGGAACCGAAGAGATGCCAGCCCGCAGTGCCTCTTTCGGTCCCGACTCCTTGGCCGTGGCACCCCGCCACCTTGAGATCGGCGACGAGTGCGTGGCCTCGTTCGCGATCACCGGCTACCCCCGAGAGGTACACCCGGGCTGGCTGCAACCGCTGCTCACTTACCCGGGACGGGTCGACGTCTGCCTGCACATCGAGCCGATCGACTCAGTGACGGCCGCGAACCGCCTGAAGCGACAGTTGGCCCGGCTCGAATCCAGCCGCCGTTACGGCCAGGACAAGGGGCGGTTGCTTGATCCGCAGGTCGAGGCCGCCACCGAAGACGCGTACGACCTGTCGTCCCGCATCGCCCGCGGCGAGGGCAAGCTCTACCGTCTCGGCCTCTACCTCACCGTGCACGCCTCGGGCGAAGACGCCCTCAGGAACGAGGTGGCCGCCGTTCGCTCGCTGGCCGCCAGCCTCCTGCTGGATGCCAAGCCGGCCACCTACCGCAGCCTCCAGGGCTGGGTCACCTGCCTTCCCATGGGCCTGGATCGACTCAAGACCCGCCGTACGTTCGACACCAGCGCCCTCGCCGCGGCGTTCCCCTTCACGAGCCCGGATCTGCCTTCCGCCGACCCCACTTCGATCGCGGCGCCGAGCGGGGTGCTGTACGGCTACAACATCGGAAGTCAGGGGCTGGTCCACTGGGACCGCTTCGCCCAGGACAACCACAACTCGGTCCTCCTGGGCCGCTCAGGATCGGGCAAGTCATACCTGGCCAAGCTGGAGTTGTTGCGCTCGCTGTACCGGGGGATCGAGATCTATGTCGTCGACCCCGAGAACGAGTACGCCCGCCTGGCCGAAGCCGTTGGCGGCACATACGTTCACCTAGGGACCGAGAGCGCACGGCTCAATCCCTTCGACCTGCCCGTCCACACCCGTCCGGATGGTCGTCGAACAGCGCCCAGAGACGCGCTCGTACGCCGCTCCCTGTTCCTACACACCGTCATCGACGTCCTGCTGGGAGGCTCGGTGCGGCCTGCCGAACGAGCTGTCCTTGACCGTGCGATCACAGCGACATACCAACGCGTCGGCATCACAGCGGACCCGCGCAGCTGGCTACGTCCTGCGCCGCTCCTCGGCGATCTGACCGACGTACTCGACCGGTCCAAGGACAATGCCGCTGCTGAACTGGCCGCACGGCTGGCCCCATTCGTCCGCGGCGCCTTCTCCGGTCCCTTCTCGGGACCGACCACCCGGCAGCCCGAAGGGCACCTCGTGGTCTTCTCCTTGCGCGATGTCGCGGACGAGCTCAAGGGCATCGGCACGCTCCTCACTCTCGACTCGGTCTGGCGTCATGTGTCCAACCCGGCGCTGCGCAGGCCCCGTCTGGTCGTGGTCGACGAAGCGTGGCTTCTCATGCGGGAGCAGGCCGGAGCCAATTTCCTGTTCCGCATGGCGAAGGCCAGCCGCAAGCACTGGGCCGGGGTGACCGTCGCCACCCAGGACACCGCCGACGTGCTGAGCACGGAACTGGGCAAGGCTGTGGTGTCCAACGCCGCCACCCAGATCCTGCTCCGCCAGGCCTCCCAAGCCATTGACGAGATCACCCGGACCTTCGATCTCTCGGAAGGCGAGCGTCAGTTCCTGCTGACCGCAGACCGAGGACAAGGCCTGCTGTGTGCGGGTCCGCAACGGGTGGCCTTCCACAGCGTCGCCTCTCCGACTGAGCACTTTCTCGTGACGACCAACCCGGCCGAGCTCGCGTCGTACGCCGAGCAGGAGATGGCCACTGCGGCGACCGACGGCTCATTTCTGGAGTTCGAGGCCGCAGGAGGCGACACCGACCTCACCGGGCCGGACGAATCACCTGACGGCCAGATCCAGCTCGACCTGACGTGATGGCGGTGGTGGTCATGCTCCTCGTCTCAGGTACAGGCACCCGCAAGACGTCCGTGTCCGCATCGGCGCTTGAGGAGTATCTGCACGATCCACTCGGAGCCATCAGGTCTCTGGTCTCATACTTCCAGGAGTTCCTTCGCGCCTGGGGGCCCTACGCCCTCCCGGCCCTCGTGCTCCTGTTCCTCTCGACGTCCATGGTCTGTCGCTGGTGGCGCCGGCGTTGTCACAAAGCGCTGGCCACCCACGCCCACGTCGTGTCGATTCTTCCGCCACCCGAGGCTGAGCCCGCGGGCGCAGCTGTGCTGTGGTCTCATCTCGTCGGCCTCCTCCGGCCTGCCTGGCGCCGACTGCTGACCGGACAGCCGCACCTGAGCTGGGAGTACGTCTTCGCTCACGACTCCGTCCGCATCCAGCTCTGGGTGCCGGGCGGGGTACCTCCCGGCATGGTCGAACGAGCTGTCCAGGCCGCATGGCCTGGAACGCATACGCACACGAGTCGTGACGCGCCCCCTCCCCTCCGGACGGTCAAGGGGACAGAGGCCGCCACGGGCGGGCTCCGGTACGCCCGCAGTGAGGCACTTCCTGTCCGTACGGACTTTGCGAGCGACCCCCTCCGGTCGCTCTTCGCAGCCGCCACGAGTCTCGGACCGGCGGAGCATGCTGTCGTCCAGATTCTGACCCGGCCGGTCACCGGGCGCAGAGTGAGGCGAACGCGTCGCGAGGCTCGCCGGATTCGCCGCTCGGGCAGCTCTGCCCGCCTCCACAGCCGTGTCCTCGACGCCGTCACACCGGGTGCACGATGCGCCACTCGCCTGAGGCCACGCGTCGCCGACCCACTGACCGCTCTAGAGTTGTCCGCCGAAGACCGGGCGATCGCCGCCAAGGCGAGAGGCGCCTCGTACGAGACATGTATCCGATACGCCATTGCCTCTGCCGTTCCGGCCAAACCGGTGAGTGCGGAGGAGCGCAGGCGGGTTCGGTCCCGGCTCCGGGGTCACGCTCATGCCCTTGCCAGTACGTACGCGGCGTACACCGAGCACAATTCTTTCCGCAGGGCTCGCTCTCGCCGCGCTTTGCGTGATCTCGTCGAGCGCCGGTTCGCCAAGGGGGATCTCCAGTCAGTCAATGAGGTGTCGGCGCTCGCTCATCTGCCCTGGGACGCCGCTGTGCCCGGGCTCCAACGGGCCGGCGCTCGCGCGGTTCCGCCACCCCCTGGCATCGCGGACACCGGACCTTCGGTCAGGCCGATCGGTCTCACCGATACCGGCAGGCCTCAACCAGTTGGCCTCTTCGTGTCGGACGCCCGCCACCACGTGCACCTTCTGGGGGCCACTGGCTCCGGTAAGTCGGAACTCCTGGCCCACATGATCCTCGCTGATGCGGAGGCCGGTCGAGGACAGGTCGTCGTCGACCCGAAGGGCGACCTCGTCGCCGACGTCCTGATGCGGCTGCCGGAGAAACTGGGCGGGAGGGTAGTCCTGTTCGACGCCGACAGCAGATCCCGCCCGCCCGTTCTCAACCCCCTTGAAGGCAAGGACGCCGAACGGACCGTGGACAACTTGGTGTCCATCTTCTCCCGTGTCTACGCGTCCTCCTGGGGGCCTCGTACCGACGACATCCTCCGCGCGGGACTGCTCACCCTTCGGTCCCTGCCGAGCACACCCACCCTCATCGACCTGCCCAAGCTCTTGTCGGTCACCGCCTTCCGGCAACGCGCGGTCCAACAGATCCACGACGACGTCCTGCGCGGCTTCTGGGCTTGGTACGACGCCCTGTCCGGGCCGGCACGCGCCCATGTCACGGCCCCGCTGATGAACAAGCTCCGCGGGTTCCTGCTCCGTCCCTTCGTACGCCAGGCATTGGCAGGGGGACCTTCCACGGTCCATCTGGACCAGGTCCTCGACCACGGCGGCATCTGTCTCGTCCGGATAGCGAGGGACGCCCTCGGCGTCGAAACCGCCCATCTGGTCGGCTCTGTCGTGGTCGCCCGCGCCTGGCAGGCGACCACGCGTCGGGCTCGCATCCCTCAGTCCCAACGCCGCGACGCGTCGCTGTACATCGACGAGGCACATCACTTCCTCAACTTGCCGTACGCGCTTGGAGACATGCTCGCCGAGGCACGCGGCTATCGGATCTCTATGACGCTGGCGCACCAGTACCTGCGGCAGCTGCCACGAGAACTCGAAGAGGGCATCAGCACCAATGCCCGTACCAAGATCTTCTTCAATGCCTCACCCGAAGACGCGCACTTCCTCGCACGTCACACCGAGCCGCGCCTCACCGCGCACGACTTGTCTCATCTCGACGCCTTTCACGTCGTCGTGCGTCCGGTGCTGCACGGAGCACAGGCGCCCGCGTTCACGGCGGTCACGCGGCAACTACCGCCGCCGATTCCAGGACGCGCCGAGAGGATCCGCGCTGCCGCCCGCCGCCACGCGCAACCAGTTGTGAGCGCTACTGCGGAGCTCCAACCCAGCCGCTCCACCGCCGACCCCCGCCGCACCCCTTGATGAGAGCGCGGCCAAAACCGCTGGAGGCAGTCCCGTGATCACCAACCCCAACCCACAACGCTCCCTTCGCGGTCACCGGCCCGCGCGCCTCAGCGGCCGAACCGCCGCCACCGGTGACTACATCGCGCGTCTCGCTCCACGCCTCACGCCGCGTGACCGGTGGTTGATCCGGATGCTGTACGAGCACAGGGTCCTCACCACGCACCAGATCACCGAGCTCGCCTGGCCATCTGTCCGAGCCGCCAACATCCGTCTCCTTCAGCTGTACAAGTGGCGGGTATTCGACCGCTTCCAGCCCTTTATCTCGTACGGCTCCGCGCCCATGCATTACGTCCTGGACGTAACCGGAGCCGCCGTGCTCGCTCGCGAAACAGGGGTGGAAGTGAGGGACCTGGGGTACCGGCACGAGCGAGCCGTCGGCATCGCCTACTCGCTGCGGCTAGCACACGCGGTAGGCGTCAACGGCTTCTTTACTGCCCTCATTGAGCACTCACGCAGGCCTGGCTCGGGTGACCGGCTCACCGCGTGGTGGTCCGAGGGCCGCTGCAGCCGACACTTCGGTGATGTTGTGCGTCCCGATGCCTACGGCCGCTGGCGTGAACGTTCGGGCGAGCTCGAATGGTTCCTCGAGTACGACTGCGGCACGGAGCGTCCAGCCGACCGCGTGAGCGCCAAGCTGCCCGGGTACGTCAAACTGGCGGATCACACGGGCATCACCACGCCCGTCCTCTTCTGGACCAACACGACGCAGCGCGAGGTCCGCTTGCGGTCGACGCTGGCAGAGGCTCAAGCCGCCCTCGGGGATCCGCTGCACATACCGATCGCCACGGCCAGCGCCGAGCGCCTCGCAGACGAGTCAATGCCCGGCCCGTCGAGCGCTTGCTGGCTGCCACTCCGCGCCGGCACCGCGCCCCATCGGCGCTTCTGCTTGGTCGAGTTGACCATGGTCTGGCCTCAGCTCGCTCCGCTCGCCTGCAGTGCACCGGGCGTGCCAGGCGGAGGTGACACCGTTTTGCCCGTGCCGCCACCGGCACCCCAGCCACCAGCGTCCTCCGTCGCTTGAGGCGAGTGGTGATCACCGATGCTCAAGCTGATGGCCGCGGCGGCGGCCGCACTGCTCCTCATCATCGCAGCAGCCGCTGCCGGAGCGACCTCGTTCCTCACCACACTTATTGACCGGGGGAGCCGTCCGAGCTCGACCGCAGTCTCAGACATTCCTGCGGACTACTTCGCTCTCTACCGGCAGGCCGCGGCCAGCTGCCCAGGCTTGGACTGGTCTGTGCTGGCAGGCATAGGGAAGATTGAGTCGGATCATGGCCGCTCCAATCTCCCGGGTGTCCACAGCGGTGCGAACTACGCGGGTGCGCGCGGGCCCATGCAATTCCTGAGCGCTACCTTCGTGCAGGTCACCGCCAAGCACCAGTTGCCGGAGGGAGGGGCCCGACCCCCGTCTCCGTACAACTCGCATGACGCGATCCACGCGGCTGCCGCCTACTTGTGCGACTCCGGTGCTCGCGGCGGGCGCGACCTCCGCGGAGCGATCTTCACGTACAACCGCGCGAACTGGTACGTGACGAAGGTCTTGAAGCAGGCCAGGACCTATCGTGCCGAGGCCACCTCCGGTACAACCAAAGAAATCGCCTCTCCTGCTCAGCAAGCCGTCAACTACGCCAAGCGAAGGCTCGGGACGCCCTACGTGTGGGGCGGTGACGGCCCAGCTGCCGGCGAGCGGGGGTTCGACTGCTCCGGTCTCACGAAGGCCGCCTACGCGGCAGCAGGAGTTTCCCTGCCCCGTACCGCCGAGCAGCAGTTCCGATCGGGCCCTCATGTCTCCAAGGGGCAGCGGCTCCGATCCGGCGATCTCGTCTTCTACGGCTCACCCGGGCAGATACATCATGTCGGCCTGTACATCGGGGCGGGCCGAATGATCCACGCACCTGGCAGGAACGAGCGCATCAAGATCTCGCCCTATCGCTACGGCGGTGACGACTACGCCGGTGCCACAAGGCCCTCTTGAACGATTGATGCCAGCCCTGGTCATTCCCCTACTGGATCATCGCGCATCTTGAACTCGTGGTACGCGTCCATGACTTCGACCGACACGCGATTTCCCAGGTGGGACAGGTACAGCAACTCACGAGTGATCTCCGCTCGCCTTCGTCGCGCCGCACGGGTGGGCGCCTCATCCGGCTCGGCGTCGTTCAACTCCTCCAAAGCTTCCAGGAGTTCCCTCGCAGTCGTCACCGCGGCGTTCAGATCGATCCTCACGCTGCCACCTCCAGGCTCCCCGGCAGTCTCGCGCAAACGGGCTGCCGAAGGAGCGTGTGTGGTGAGGAGCGATCAGGCCTATTCTGCGCTACCGGTCGCAGCCAGGACGCAATTGAGCGTCTCCAGCGTGCTGAGATCGAGATCGTCGATCCCGCCCGTGACGGCTCGGAGCATGTTGCGCTCCGCTCGCTCGGCACCGCGCACCGTCTGCTCGTGGTGGGCGTACGTATTCACGGCTTGGAGCACGCCGTAGGCAGTGTGCTGCCACGGAGCGACCCGCACATCGGTCCGCCACAGCCGCTCGAGTGCGTCGCGCTTGTGCTCGGCGAGGGTGCGGGAACGGCCGGGCTCGTCTGCCAACGGGGCGTGGGCATCGAGGAATTCGGCCCACTCACGGTCGGACACTGCTGTCGCGCAGAGCCGCTGTACCTCGGCAGCGAACTCATCTGCTATCTCGTAGACGATGTTCAGTGCCGCCCGAGCCTCCCCGATCCGGAGCTTGGAGTACCGCGAATGCCGGATCTTGATCTCCTGCCCGGTCTCGGCGAGCCCAGCACTCATCGTGTTGTCGCACACGACGTTCGTGACGGCTCGTTTGAACGTCGTAGCCAGCGAACCGTCGAAGCTCGTCGCTCCGAACAAGTGCGGCCGGAACTCCACGCCTTCCGGTGTGGTGACGTTCTCCGGTACCTCTACGGAGACCCAGGCAACCGCTCCCTGGCGGAGCAACCCCGCCGAACCGATGGCCAGGTCCGAGTCCAGCAGCTGCTCGATGGTGTCGATCAACCACTCTTCGTACGGGTGCGGTTCGTACCCCTCGCTGAAGATGCCCATCACGTACTCGGTGTCGCTGCGGACGAACGCTCGCCGGTCCGGTACGCGGATCAGACCGCCAGAAGCGGGCCCCTCGACGTACACGGCGCTTGGAACCGCATCCCACCCGAAGAGGCGTCGTTTGACGTCGTCGATCGGAATCGGCCCCGGGTAGTGATTGGGCTCGGCGCTCTGTAGATCAGCTCGGTAGTGCCAAGCCGACCCGCGCATCTCCGTGAATCCGATCAGGGTATTGGCGTTGAGCCAAGCCAGGCTTTCCTTGGACATAAGGATTCCTCCTTCGGTTCTGGGACAGGGAGTAGTCGAAAGGAAGACTGAGTGCCGCATCACGGGCTTAGCCCGTGCAGAGCAGGCAGTTGCAGCTGTGCGACGTGTGGGGGCACGGCTCTCCCCGGCCATCGCACGGGCGGCCGCCGTCTGCGTGGCAAGGCTCTTCGCCGTGGCACATGGCGGTGTCCTGGGAGCAGTGGGCAGGGTCGTCGCCGTTGGCCGCGCAGTAGTCGCCGCCGGTCAAGTCGTCGGTGCGGCGGCACAGTTCGTAGATGGCACCGCACGTGATGCACCGCTCGCATGAGGAGCCGTCGTCGTGCCCGGCGCAGCTGCCGTCATCGATGAAACGGTGCCCGAACGTGGACCACACGTGAGTGATCGCGGGCAAGTCGATGGGGTTCATGTCTCACACCCCTGGTGGGCATCAGGAATGGCTGGAGCAACCAGCCTTGGGGAGGCGGGTCCTGCCCGTCCGAGCGTCACGAAGGGGGACGGGCAGGGAATTCGGTGGCGTTCAGCGGTAGGAGCTGTACGCGAGATCCGGCACCCCGAGCAGGCTGTCCGGGCCGCAGAACTCTTCCTCAAGGTCATCCCATTCGGCGACCGCGGGCTCCTCTCCCATGCTCGCGGAGGCGCCATCAAGATCGGGTGACCGCAGATACGCCATGGCGCTGTGCGGCTGACCGCAATCGGACGTCACGCACAGGTCCGCGACGAACGCCGGCCGAGCCGCCGATCCGATGTCGAGGTAGCGGGTGGCCCGGAACCGCTTATCGAAGTTCTCAACGCCCCTGTAGGTCGCCAAGACCGTGCGCACACAGGCGGCCGGGTACTCCTCGAATACCTCCCTCAGGACGTCCCTGTACGCATGCCAGCACGAGTACGGGCCATGCCGTCCCGAAGCCGAAGTGCGCGCCCCGGGGCCGCGACTGTTCAGCACACGTAGTCGGGCCACGATGGCCCGACACCCCGCGGGGTGCGCATTGGGCGCCACGATGACGTTCCCGTCGTAGAGGTAGCTGGAGACCTCTTCGGTCAGATCACGAAAATCGTTGAGTGGAACTCCCCGTATGTGCACGATGTGTTCCCCCTGTACGTCGAAATCCCCGCCCTTCCTGCATCAGTCAGGGAGGGGGTGCACCTCTTGAGCCGCCCCGAATCACCGGCTCCAGTCGTCCGGTAGGAAACCTCCGCGGCTCAACCATTCGTCCAGCGCTTCGAAGTGCTCTAGGACAGCGAGCAGTTCTCCGCTCCAGTTCTCTTCACTTCCGGCAGCGACGGTCTCTACCCCGTCAACGGCTCGCCGCAATCGCTGGAGTGCAGCGTTTGGATCCATGGAATAGCTCCCTTCGTGCCGCCTGACGACATCTCAAGGCGATTCCATGTCGTCACCTAAATACGGTAGGCAAGTAGCCTCAATTACCGATCAGCAGGAAGATTTCCTGGAAAGTTCACGGGAAAGGGCTCTGAGGTATCGGTACCTCAGAGCCCATGAATTCGCTGACTGCGCTACGCGGATGCACCTGTCCGCATCCCACGATAGATTAATTCATCACGCACGACGTCAAGTTGAGCCTTGAGGTCGTGCCATTCCCTGACGGCGGCGTCCTTCGTACGCTGAACCTTTGACGATGAATGCCGTGGGCCACCATGCAGCGCGTGAGCGGCCCTGCTGATCACGCCGGCGCGACCCAAGTCATCGGCTGTGCCCGCGAAGTGGAGGAGGGCACTCAGCGTTGGATAGGCGCGCCCATCTACCCATGCGGAGCGGAAGATCACGTCACAGTTTGCTGCCACGTTGGGGGCCGTGGCGAGCGTCGCCAGCACCTCCGAGTGTGAAATGCCGCGCGTCACTTGGCGTCCCGGGGCGGCGTCGATGTCGTCAGGCTTGGCGTCGAGCCGGTACCCGTTGCTTGCTGCCGCGTCCCGCACTGCCCAGTACTGGATCCGCTTGCGGTCGACGACGATCGTTTCCCCGTCCCTACGGACGTACTGCCATGCGACCGTTTCTCGAGACGAAACCCGAACTGCAGCCGGCTCGCACTTGGCGGAGACCTCGCCGAGTCGCTTCGCGAACAACAGGACTGCGTCCTGAGTGACGTCGTCACTCACGTCGTCCGTCCCGTAGGGGGATTGCCCGCCGCGGACGACGGTTGCGCTGCCGTCCATCCGCTTGCGTGACCGCGTGGCGTCGACTGCACGACAGTACGCGCGCGCCACGCGCCGAATTTCAAGGAAATCGTCCGGAGCCACCTGCGCCATGCGTTCTGCAGTGACACCTAATGTCGAATTGTCCACGATCGGACTCCGATCGCTCGCGACGCGCGCCCTCTGCGCTGCGTCTCGACAATTCTATTCTCTCGCAATTCCGGTGCGTGGCAAGTGTGTTGACTGCTTTTGGTTGTCCTATTTTCGAATCCGTGATCGATGGGTGTTCTAGATTGCGGACCTGAATAATACCAGTGAAGCCAACCTGGTCGAATGGTGTCGGTTGAAAATCAATTAATGGTAAGCAGGAAGGGTAGAGTGGAAAACCTCTCTGCTAAATGTCCTAGTGCCAAGTCCAACTAGCCTCTCCCTACTGGGATGCCGCTCCCAGAGGAGCGAGTCGCGAGCTGCGTCAGCAGGGTTGTGACCCCATTTACCTGCCACGCTGACCGCCCTTGGGGGTACCGCTCTAATGGGCAGGGTGACTGGCAGCCCCAACGGCTAGGAGGCAGGCAGATGCATCGGCTGGCAGTGGCACGCTTCAGCGACTCGCCTGCCGAGACTGGGGTGACGGGGTGAGGACTTCTCTGCCGTGATCGCCGCAGGCAGACTCGCGCCATTGATCACAAGGTCAGGGGTTGGTGGAACTGAACGGGATGGAGCAGTCCTGTTCAGTTCATCGAGCTGAACTAGCGCGTTGCCTAGGATGCGCCCGAGTGTGAGCCATGGATCTCTGTGCCTCGTGTTGGTGAAGCCGGGTGAGTTCAACGCGCTGTGCTCCCGCTACCTCAATCCGAAGATCGCTTCCGAATCTTCGAATCTCGCCGTCGCCGTGAAAGACGGGGCGGGTCGGAGCTCGGTTTGTTCGCTATGCCGCTCAGCAGCTACACGCCCGACGGGGCGTACCTGCTTTCCGATTTCGCCGTCGCGCCCACCGACTACCCGCGCATGTCGAAGCTGATCGTCCTCGCCGCCACCAGCGCCGAGACGCAGCTGCTGTGCCAGCGGGCATTCTCCCGCCGCATCCGGGCGGCGTCGACCACAGCGTTCAGCAACAACCCGGTGTCGATGAAGTACCGCGGGCTACTGCGGCTGACCAAACGCGGCCCGCCGAACGAGAACGACTGGAAGTTCCAGCTCCAGTACCAGGGCGCGATGGGCGGGCACACTCGCCGACGCGCTGCAGACGTGGACGGAACGGTGGGGCGCTCGCACGAGCTCAAGCACCGAGACGGGAGTCTGGCCATGTTGGGAGCCGACGCAGCTGGCCGGGCCGCAGATGGTACAGAGCGATCCGCGCACCCTGACGCTGCTGGACGTGAACGCCCGGTTCCTGCCGCACGGGCAGTTCCGGCAGCTCGTGGCGAACATACACCGAGACGGGTACTTGACCTCGACGCTGCTGGTGTGGAACGACCTTGAGAACGGGCGCTTGGTCGTGGTGTCCGGCAACCATCGCACGCTCGCGGCGATCGAGGTCGACTGACATCGATCTGATGGATGCAGATCGACGAGCCGCTCCCTCGCCAGCGGCAGATCGCTGCAGCTCTCCCAGAATGCGAGCGCCGGGCAGGACGATCCGGCGATCCTCAAGGAGCTGTACGAGGAGCTGGAGTCGGTGGAGTGGCGGCAGTTTACGGGCTTGGACGACAAAACGCTCGACCTGCTGGAGAAGGTGGACGTGTCCAGTCTCGGTGAGGCGAACCTCGACTTCGCCAGCGTGCAACTGATGTTCCTGCCCGATGAGCTGGAGCGCGCCGAGGCCGCGTTCGATGCCGCGTGGTCTACGGCGTCGGCGGATCAGCGGTGGGCGGCCGCGCTGGAGCAGCACGAAAGGGTGCTGGCCGCGCTGGAGACATCTCGGTCCGCGTACAAGGTCGGCAACAGTGCGACGGCGCTCGGCGTGATCCTCGCGGTGTTCGAACGGCACCTGGGGGAGCTGGCCGATGGCTGGTTCGACGCCGTGACAGGTGAGCCGAGCTGCAAGGGGGCGGCGCCGCTGGACACGGTGTTCGGCGTACGGGAGAGACCGGTGGAGACGGCGGCCGCGATGCGAATGGCGGTTGAGCGGCTGGTGAAGGATGGGAGCGTGCCGGAACGCGAGCCGTGGAGGGCCTTGGACGTCCTTGCGGAACGGATGGTGTAGCACTTCCTGAGGAGCCGTCCTCACGTGCACGGGGAGTGGCGGAGGAAGATGATGCGCGCCATGGGATTGTCGGGATCAACCCCGCAGGCGCGGGGAGCAGGCGTCACGGTCCACGGGTGATCCCATGCCTGAGGGACCAACCCCGCAGGCGCGGGGAGCAGGATCCGGACGGGCGCCACGTCGACCACGTCCTGGGACCAACCCCGCAGGCGCGGGGAGCAGAGGCGGCCCTGAGCGGGGATGGCGTGGGCCGGGGTACCAACCCCGCAGGCGCGGGGAGCAGGGTGGCGCGGACAAGATTCAACAGACGGGGAGGGACCAACCCCGCAGGCGCGGGGAGCAGACGCGCGAGCAGGTGTCCAAGGCCTCCAGTTCAGGACCAACCCCGCAGGCGCGGGGAGCAGGTCGTAGGCGTTCAGACCGCCGGTGATGCTCGGGGACCAACCCCGCAGGCGCGGGGAGCAGCTTCATGACGAGCTGTCAGTGCGACGGTGCCAGGGACCAACCCCGCAGGCGCGGGGAGCAGGTCGTGGTGGCGGTCCACAGCGGGGTGCCGTCGGGACCAACCCCGCAGGCGCGGGGAGCAGAGGTTCTGCGTGCCCTTGGCGTCCAGCGGGATGGGACCAACCCCGCAGGCGCGGGGAGCAGTTTACCGGCGACCTGTACCTCGACTCGGGCGTGGGACCAACCCCGCAGGCGCGGGGAGCAGCGTCGCGCGGGTGCGCGCCCGTACGCACGCCCGGGACCAACCCCGCAGGCGCGGGGAGCAGGCTGAACTTCTCCGGCTCCTGATGGCCTCCCTGGGACCAACCCCGCAGGCGCGGGGAGCAGGCGCCGCTCGAGGGGCCGGCCGCGGGGGGCCGGGGACCAACCCCGCAGGCGCGGGGAGCAGCCAGAAGGAACCCGCGAGCGGGGACGACTTCGGGGACCAACCCCGCAGGCGCGGGGAGCAGGGTGTCGGCGGTCGTGGTACGGACGTGAGTGCGGGACCAACCCCGCAGGCGCGGGGAGCAGCAGGACCGCGACGAGGGCGCGCGAGAGGCCCTGGGACCAACCCCGCAGGCGCGGGGAGCAGGACCCCGAGGTGATCGGCGCCCTGTCGTCCGCGGGACCAACCCCGCAGGCGCGGGGAGCAGACCGCGTTCTCCGTCGCGGCGAAGGCCGCCCCGGGACCAACCCCGCAGGCGCGGGGAGCAGCCTTGTTCGTCGGGATCGCGGTCGGGTACTTCGGGACCAACCCCGCAGGCGCGGGGAGCAGCCATGAGGTGCCTTTCGTGCGGTCGGTGCGTGGGGACCAACCCCGCAGGCGCGGGGAGCAGACTCTGTGACGTGCGGTGATCCTCATCGATGCACGTCACTCAAGGTACTTCTCCTGATTGGGGTCATTGGGCTATTTACTCTCAAATCGCGCAAATGGCTAAGGGTTCCTGTGCTATAGGGCTCTGCCTGTCGCGGTTCTTTCCCGGTGTCCGGACTGACTCCTGGCTACTTCCGGTTTAGGGATACCAGGAGCTGCTCCTGGAGTTGGTGAAAGTACGCGAACACCTACGCAGCGTCGGCGAATGCTCTTGGATGTTGGTGTGGATGATTTACGACGGGCCGTCAGGCGCGGCATCAGTGTGGGGCTTTCACGTCCAGCGCGCACGGTGTGGGCCAAGCATGATGCGGGGACGGATGGCTGGCTGCCGTTGTGGCGGCACATGGCGGACAGTGCCGCGGTGGCCGGGCTGTTGTGGGACCGGTGGGTGCCGGAGGGGGTGCGTCGGCTGGTTGCCCAGGCGCTCCCCGGTGGCGAGGCGGATGCGCGGCGGTTGGCCGTGTGGCTGGCGGGGGTCCATGACGTGGGCAAGGCCACGCCTGCCTTCGCGTGCCAGGTGGATGGGCTTGCGGAGCGGATGCGTGCGGTGGGGCTTTCGATGCCTTCGCAGCGTGAGTTCGGGGCGGAGCGGCGGCTGGCTCCTCACGGGTTGGCCGGGCAGTTGTTGTTGCAGGAGTGGCTGGAGCGGGAGCACGGGTGGTCGGGGCGTAGTACCGGGCAGGTCGCTGTCGTGTTGGGCGGGCATCACGGAGCGCCGCCGGAGCACCCGCAGATCTACGATCTGGAGTGTCATCCCGAGCTGCTGCGTACTCGCGGTGAGAGTGAGGCTCTGTGGCGGCGGGTTCAGACGGAGTTCCTCGATGTGTGCGCCGAGGAGTTCGGCGTGCGGGAGCGTCTGGCCGACTGGCGGAAGTTGAAGCTGCCCCAGCCGGTGCAGGTGCTGTTGTCGGCGTTGGTCATCGTCGCGGACTGGATCGCGAGCAACCGTGACCTGTTCCCGTACTTTCCCGATGCGGCAGCCGTCAGTGATGAGGCGCGGATCGCTGCGGCCTGGCGCGGGCTGGCGCTGCCCGAGCCGTGGCGGCCCAAGGCGCCGCGCGGGTCGGCGGCCGCGCTCTTCGCCGCTCGTTTCGATCTGCCGGCCGGTGCCTCGCTGCGTCCTGTGCAGGAGGCGGCGGTTGCGGTGGCCAGGGAGATGGTGGTGCCTGGCCTGCTTGTTGTCGAGGCGCCGATGGGTGAGGGCAAGACCGAGGCGGCGCTGGCTGCTGCTGAGGTGTTCGCGGCACGGGCCGGGGCGGGCGGTGTGTTCTTCGCGCTGCCGACGATGGCCACCGGGAACGCGATGTTCCCGCGTCTGTTGGGCTGGCTGGACCGGCTGCCGGCGGTGGAGAGGCAGCGGCTGTCGGTACAACTGGTGCACTCCAAGGCCGCGTTGAACAAGGACTTCGAGGTGCTGCTGCGTGCCTCGCGGCGGCAGATCGCGGCGGTCGACGCCGAGGGTGACGAGCAGGAAGTGCCCCGTCCGGGTGCGAAGGAGCGCATCGCTCCGGCGGAGTTGGTCGCGCATGAGTGGTTGCGGGGTCGGAAGAAGGCGATGCTGGCGTCCTTCACTGTGGGCACGGTTGATCAGTTGCTGTTCGCCGGGTTGAAGAGCCGCCACCTGGCGCTGCGTCACCTCGCGCTCGCGGGCAAGGTCGTCGTGATCGATGAGGCGCACGCCTACGACGCGTACATGAACTCCTATCTGGACCGGGTGTTGTCGTGGCTGGGTGCCTATCGGGTGCCGGTAGTCGTGCTGTCGGCGACACTGCCCGCCGCGAGGCGGCGGGCGCTGGCGGAGGCCTACACCGGAGCCACAACGGGCGCCTACACGGAGGTGGAAGGGGCTGTTGGCTACCCGCTGTTGACCGCCGCCGCCCGGGGGCAGGCGCCGGTCGTGGTCCGTCCGGGCGCATCGGGGCGCAGTAGCACGGTGGATGTGGAGCCGCTGGACGATGGCCTTGGTGTGCTGGCGGACCGGCTGGAGGGTGAGCTGGCCGACGGGGGGTGTGCTCTTGTCGTACGCAACACGGTGAACCGGGTGCTGGAGACGGCCAAGGTGCTGCGTGAGCGATTCGGCGTGGATGCGGTCACCGTCGCCCACGCCCGGTTTGTCGACGTGGACCGAGCGGCGAAGGACGCGGAGCTGCTGGAGAAGTTCGGTCCGTCATCTGCCGTGCGCCCCGCAAAGCACATCGTGGTGGCCAGCCAGGTCGCCGAGCAGTCCCTGGACGTGGACTTCGACTTGCTGGTCACCGATCTTGCCCCCATCGACCTCGTCTTGCAGCGGATGGGGCGCCTCCACCGGCACCGGCGCGGGCAGCGGCCCAAGCGGCTGCGTAAGCCGCGCTGTCTGGTGACCGGCGTCGACTGGACGGCTCTGCCACCCAAGCCGGTCCGCGGGTCGGAGCTGGTCTACGGGCGGCACGCCCTGCTGCGTTCGCTGGCCGTCCTTCGTCCCCATCTTGTGGGGAAGGCCGGTGTGGTGAGGCTGCCGCAGCACATCAGCCCGCTGGTGCAGGAGGCTTACGGCGACGAATTCGTCGGGCCGCCGGAGTGGGCGGAGGCGATGGACCAGGCGCGCGCGGAGCACGAGCGGGTGCAGGCCAGGAAGGAGCAGAGCGCGGACGCCTTCCGGCTGAGTGAACAGGCAAAGGCCGGGCGGGCGTTGACGGGCTGGGTGGCGGGTGGTGCCGGGGACGCGGATGACACGCGGGCCGGGCGGGCACAGGTGCGCGACAGCCAGGAGAGTCTGGAGGTCATCGTCGTACGGCGGCATGCGGACGGCTCGTTGACGACGCCGGAGTGGATCGGCGGGGGACAAGGCGGTCTGCCGCTGCCCCAAGACGCGGTTCCACCGGCGCGGGCAGCGAAAGCCGCTGCGGCGTGCGGGCTGCGGCTGCCGCTGCAGCTGTCCCATCCGAAGGCCATCGACGCGGTGATCGCCGAGCTGGAGAACTTCTGCGTACCGGCGTGGCAGACCAAAGAGAGCCCGTGGCTGGCGGGCGAACTCATCTTGCCTGTTCAGGCCGATTGTCAGACCCGGCTGGCAGGCTTCGTCCTCAGCTACACCGCCACCGACGGCCTTGAGGTGCGACGTGACGACGAATGAGCAGACGGGGAACAGCGCGGGCTGCGTGTTGTCGTTCGACCTGGTCGACAACAAGTGGCTGCCTGTTCAACTGCTGGACGGCAGCGAGACGTTGCTGTCCTTGCGGGAGATCTTCGCTCGGGCCGGAGGGATCCGGCGGCTGGCGGGTGATGTTCCAACGCAGGACTTCGCACTGGTGCGGTTGCTGCTCGCGGTCCTTCACGACGCGCTGGAGGGGCCCCAAGACCTGGATGACTGGGCCGAGTTATGGGAGAGCGAAGAGCCGTTCACGCCGGTGCCGGGATATCTGGACCAGCACCGGGAGCGGTTCGACCTGCTGCATCCGGCGACGCCGTTCTTCCAGACCAGAGGGTTGCGGACGGCGAAGGGCGAGGTCTTCCCGCTCAACCGGATCATCGCGGATGTGCCCAATGGCGAGTTGTTCTTCACGATGCGCGCGCACGGCGCCGAGAGGATCTCCTTCGCGGAGGCCGCCCGATGGGTGGTGCACGCCCAGGCGTATGACACATCCGGGATCAAGACCGGCGTCGTCGGTGACAACCGGGCCAAGGCAGGCAAGGCCTACCCGCAGGGCGTGGCGTGGTCAGGCAGCATCGGGGGAGTGCTGGCCGAAGGCCAAACCCTTCGCGAGACACTCCTGTTGAACCTGATCGCGGCCGAGGACAGTCCCGTGGCCGCCGACCCGCACGATCGGCCCGCCTGGCGAAGCGAGCCCGCCCAACCGGGCACCGCACACGATCTCGAGCAGCGTCCCTACGGTGTGCGCGACCTGTACACGTGGCAGTCGCGCCGCCTGCTCCTGCACGCGGACGCCGACGGCGTGCATGGCGTCGTCCTCACCTACGGCGATCCGCTCGCCCCCCGGAACATGCACGGGCGTGAGCCGATGTCCGGCTGGAGGCGCAGCCAGACACAGGAGAAGAAGCACAAGCAGGCCCTGGTCTACATGCCGTGTGAGCATGACCCCTCCCGCGCCGCCTGGCGGGGCCTGGCCGCGCTCATCGCCCCGCGCGATCAGAACACCGCGCCCCGCGGCGAGCCGCCCTCCCAGCTAAGGGCGGGCCTGGTCAGCTGGCTCGCGCGCCTGAGCACGGAACGGGTGTTGCCCGCTCGGACGTTGATCCGCGTGCGGACCTACGGGGCGGTGTACGGCACCCAGCAGTCCGTGATCGACGAGATCACCGAGGACGCCGTCACCATGTCCGTCGTCCTCCTCAGTGAGAGCGACCGCGACCTTGGCCAGTGCGCCATCGACGCGGTGTCCGACGCGGAGGCGGCCGTCACGGCGCTCGGCGTGCTGGCAGCCGACCTCGCACAGGCCGGCGGCAGCCATCCCGAGGCGCCCAAGAACACCGCCCGCGACCGGGGGTTCGGCGCCCTGGATGCCCCCTACCGGTCCTGGCTGGCGGCCCTGCGCGCGGGCGACGACCCCCGGCAAGCCCGCGCGGCATGGCAGCACACGGTGCGCCGCAGCGTGGGCCAGGCAGGGGCCGCGTTCGTCGGGGAGGCCGGCGAGGCCGCGTGGCAGGGGCGGGTCATCGACCACGCTACCGGCCGGCGCTGGCTGAACGCCGCCTCGGCCGACCTGCGCTTCCGAGCCCGGCTCAACGAACGCCTGCCCCTCGCCTCATCATCTGCCCCCGCACCCTCGGCGTCCCAGCCTCCGGAGGCGACCGGCTCCCGCCCTAAGAAGGTGTCGACATGACCACCCATCCCACAACGCGGGTTTCGCTCGGACCTGTTGGGACCCTGGTGGAGGACCAGATCAGACGCCTCCAGCAGGGCTATCTCGCCGACCGCTCCGATGCGGTCGGCGCCCTGGCCCGCCTGCGGCGCGGCGCAGGCAGAGACCCGATGACCGTCCCCGACCTCTGGGGCCTGATCGACCTCGGGAAGCTGCACGCCGACCCAGACCTCGGCGGCGAGCACGCACAGATCCACGCCCAGAACGCCACTTGCACCGCGCTGACCCTGTGGGCGTGCCACCAGCAGTCCCGCCAAAGCGCCATGCACCGAAGCGGGGGCCCGGAACTGGGGGCGGCCGTGCGCCGCCTCATGCCCGTCGGCGAGATGGACGAGCCGGTGCGCAAGAGGTTCGTACGGGTCGGCGCCGCACCCACGTGGGACTTGCTGGCCGCCCGGCTCCGTGAGCTGGTGACCTTGCTGCGGCGCGACGAGATCAGCCTCGACTACGCCCTGCTCGCACACCAGCTCCACGCCTGGCAGCGCGCCGACCGTCGCGATGCCGTACGCCGCTCCTGGGGCCGCTCCTTCCACGCCTACCGAGCAGAGACGACCACGCCCCGGCCCGGTGTCTCCGCCGACACCGACGCCACCGAGACCGACCCGAAGGACGCCCCGTGACCAGCCGCATCATCCTCGACGTGCACGCGCTGCAGAACGTCCCGCCGAGCAACCTCAACCGCGACGACACCGGCGCCCCGAAGACCGCCGTCTACGGCGGCGTCACGCGGGCGCGGGTCTCCAGCCAGGCGTGGAAGCGGGCCACCCGCCGCTACTTCACCGAACTCCTGGACCCCTCCGAGCTGGGAGTGCGCACCAAACGCGTCGCCGAACTGCTCGCCGAACGCATCACCGCCCTCGCCCCGGCCCTCGAGGAGGCACAGGCACTCAAGATCGCTGCCGAGACCCTCCAGACCGCCACCGGATCGAAGATCGAGCCGCCCAAGCGGCAGGCCGAGGCCGCGAAGAAGAACGGCACCGACGAACCGGCACCCGCCTCCTCGTACCTGATGTTCCTCAGCGCCCGCCAGCTCGACGGGCTGGCCGAACTGGCCGTCGAAGGTGCGCACGACATCAAGGAGTTCCTGAAGGACAAGGAACACAAGGTCAAGGCGAAGCAGATCGCCGACACCCGGCACTCTGTCGACATCGCCCTGTTCGGCCGCATGGTCGCCGACTCCGCCGACATCAACGTCGACGCCGCCGCGCAGGTCGCCCACGCCCTCAGCGTCCACCGCGCGGAGATCGAGTCGGACTACTTCACCGCAGTTGATGACCGCAACACCAACGCCGAGCCCGGCGCCGGGATGATCGGCACCGTCGACTTCAACTCCGCCACCCTCTACCGCTATGCGGCCCTCGACGTCGACCTCCTGGAACGCAATCTCGGCAAGGGCCTGACCGAGGACGAATCCCCGGCCACCCCCGTGCGCCGGGCCGTGGAGGCCTTCGTCGACGGATTCGTCGCCTCCCTGCCCACCGGAAAGATCAACACGTTCGGCAACCACACCTTGCCGGACGCCGTCGTCGTCAAGCTGCGCTCGGCCCGCCCCATCAGCTTTGTCTCCGCCTTCGAAAAGCCCGTCACGGCCGACGACATGGGCGGGCACATGGAGAGCGCATGCGCCCGTCTGGCCGACTACGTTCCCGAGGTCGAGCGCGCCTACGGCGACGAGGACGCCGACACGTGGGTGCTGCGCATCGGCCCGGCCACCGGGAAGATTGCCGGGCTGGGCACCGAAGTCCCCAGTCTCAAACGCCTCGTGGAGACCGTCGGCGCGGCCGTCGCCGAGCGCCTGGAGCAGCGCGGATGAGTGTCCTGGCCCTGCAACTGGCCGGCCCTCTGCAATCGTGGGGGTCCTCCGCCCGCTTCGCCCGACGCACCACCGAGAACGCGCCCACCAAGAGCGGCGTGATCGGCCTGCTCGCCGCCGCCCAAGGGCTGGACCGCACCGCCGACCTCTCCGCACTCGCCACACTGCACTTCGGCGTCCGCATCGATCAACCAGGCACGCGCATCCGGGACTTCCAGACCGCCCACCACACCGACACCGGGCTCGCCATGCCCATCTCCAACCGCTACTACCTGGCGGACGCGGTCTTCGTTGCCGCCGTCGAGGGCACCGACGACCTCATCAGGCAGCTGTACGAGGCCGTGCGTTCGCCGCGTTACCTGCCCTTCCTGGGCCGCCGCTCCTGCCCGCCCTCCAGGCCCATCGAACTCGGCGTCCACCACGACAGGGCACTGCACGACGTGCTGGTCAAGGAACCGTGGCACGCCGCCGAGTGGCACCAGAGGCGACGACGCCGCGAGGCCGCCATCGACCTGCAGGTCCTCACCGAGGCTCGCGGCGACGACCCGGCCGGCCTCCTCTCTGGGGACAGCCTGCGCGACCAACCTCTCAGCTTCGACCCCCGCCACCGCCGCTACGCCCTGCGCACCGTGCGCCACACGAGCGTCACCGTCGCTAACCCCCACGCCCAGCCGGCCAGCGGCCGCCGCAGCATTCCCCCGCACGACCCGACCAGCCTCCTGGGAGGCGCCTGATGTTCCTGACCCGATTCCGCGTCAACGCCGCGCGCCCGGCCAGCAGGCAGCTGCTCTCCTCGCCGCAGTCCCTGCACGCAGCGGTCATGCAGTCCTTCCCGGAGATCCTGCCCAGCACCCCGGACGCCCCGCGCGTCCTGTGGCGCCTGGACCGCAACGCCGCCGCCGAGGTCATGCTGTACGTGGTGAGCCCCACCAGGCCGGACCTGACGCACCTCGTCGAACAGGCCGGCTGGCCCGCGGCGGCCGCCGCCGGGACACCGGGCTGGCAGGCCTACGACTACGCGCCCTTCCTCGACCGCCTCGAGGAGAAAGGCGTGTGGAACTTTCGCCTCACCGCCAACCCCGTGCACAGCATCCGCAACCGCGACGGTGTGCCCACCAAACGCACCGCGCACCTCACCCCCAAACACCAACTGGGCTGGCTGCTGCAGCGGCAGGAAACCTCCGGCTTCCGCCTGGTCACCAAACCCGCCGACCGCCGGCACACGGAGCACGGCGACCAGCACCAGGTCGTCGTCCGTGACCAGCGTGACCTCGACTTCGGCAAGCGCAGCACGGAAACCGGCCGACGCAACCGGGTGACCATCAAGACCGTCACCTACGACGGCCGCCTGGAAGTCACCGACCCCGCCGTGCTGCGCCGCATTCTCACCCACGGCCTGGGCAAAGCCAAAGCCTACGGATGCGGCCTGATGACCCTCGCACGAGCGGAGTGATCCGTGAGCACCCCCGGCCAACGGCCGGTCAGCAGCCCACGCGAACTCGCCCGCATTGCCGACCGCGTCTCCTTCCTCTACCTGGAACGCTGCACCATCCACCGCGACGCCAACGCCATCACCGCCGAAGACGCCGAGGGCACCACCCACATCCCCTCCGCCACCATCGGCACCCTCCTGTTGGGACCCGGCACCCGCATCACCCACCAGGCGATGAGCGTGTTGGGGGAGAGCGGAGCAGGCGTCGTGTGGATCGGCGAACAAGGCGTCCGCTTCTACGCCGCCGGACGGGCGCTCACCCGCTCATCCTCCCTCGCCGAAGCCCAGGCCCTGCGATGGGCAAACCGCCGCAGCCGCCTCGACGTGGCTCGCGCCATGTACCAGATGCGCTTCCCCGACGAAGACCCGGCCGGCCTCACCCGGCAAGAACTCCTCGGCCAAGAAGGACGCCGCGTCAAGGACTGCTACCGCGCCCAAGCCAAGCGCACCGGCGTCACCTGGAAGGGCCGCAAGTACATCCCCGGCGACTTCACCTCGGGCGACCCCGTCAACCAGGCAATCACCGCCGCGGCACAGGCAACGTACGGCGTCGCACACGCCGTCGTCGCCGCGCTCGGCTGCTCGCCCGCCCTCGGCTTCGTGCACTCGGGCCACGAGCTGTCCTTCGTCCTCGACATCGCTGACCTCTACAAGACGGAAATCGGCATCCCAGTGGCCTTCGACACGGCCGCAGAGTCTCCGGAAGACGTAGGAGCCCGAACTCGTCGTGCCCTGAGGGAACGCATCCACGAGCTTGGCCTCCTCGACCGGGTTGTCCACGACATCAAGGAACTCCTCCTGCCCGGCAACGGCGAGGCGGCCGACGATACGTCGCGAACCGACGCAGACGAGGTCACGCTCCAGTCCGACCGGGACGAACGAGTCACCGCCGGGATCAACCACGCGCCCTCTGCGGAGGAGGCCTGGTGACCGTCATCGTCCTGACCAACTGCCCGGCAGGGCTACGAGGCCTGCTCACCCGGTGGCTGCTGGAAATCTCACCGGGCGTCTTCATCGGAGACCCGTCGGCCCGCGTCCGCGACACACTGTGGGACGAAGTCCGTCAGTTCACAGGCCAGGGCCGCGCGCTCCTCGCCCACACGACCAACACCGAGCAGGGCTTCGCCTTCCGCACCCATGAGCACGCATGGGACCCCATCGACCACGAAGGACTCACCCTGATCCACCGCCCCAACGCTGATGCGACTCGCCCCTCTCCTGCCGCACCACAAAAGGGCTGGAGTAAGGCATCCAAGCGCCGCCGGTTCGGCCGTAGGTAGCTGTGTGCGTTATGCGGCATACGCGAGCTTCCCTGAAACTGCCGAACTTCACCGCTGGACTGAGACAACGATGCAGGTCACGAAGGCTGCTCCCCGCGCCCGCGGGGTTGGTCCCGCTTGCGCGTGCACCTCCTGGGTGACCATCGGCTGCTCCCCGCGCCCGCGGGGTTGGTCCCGTGCTGCGCGAGGGCCCAACAGCGCTGCGGGACTGCTCCCCGCGCCCGCGGGGTTGGTCCCTGGAGCCACAGCACGCCCGCCTCACACAGCATCTGCTCCCCGCGCCCGCGGGGTTGGTCCCGTGAAGCTCATGCCCTGCACATCCTCTACGTCCTGCTCCCCGCGCCCGCGGGGTTGGTCCGTTTGCAAGATCTGCAATATCAGGCCCAGCCGGCTGCTCCCCGCGCCCGCGGGGTTGGTCCCAGGCGGCGGTTTCATCATGTGCAGCACTATGCCTGCTCCCCGCGCCCGCGGGGTTGGTCCCACGCCCCACTCCTGGCTGGCGCTCACAGGGCCCTGCTCCCCGCGCCCGCGGGGTTGGTCCCGCCTTCCTCGACGAGATCAAGGCGGACGCCGACTGCTCCCCGCGCCCGCGGGGTTGGTCCCTGTCCCGACTGCGCTGGGAGCGGCGGCGGCTGCTGCTCCCCGCGCCCGCGGGGTTGGTCCCGCGGCCGTGCGGGCGAGGGCCTGCCGGCTTGTCTGCTCCCCGCGCCCGCGGGGTTGGTCCCCGGCGCGGGTCGGGGTGCCGGATCTACATCGACTGCTCCCCGCGCCCGCGGGGTTGGTCCCACCCCCCCGTGCGCGGCGCGCCGGGGAGTCCCTGCTCCCCGCGCCCGCGGGGTTGGTCCCTGGCCGCGATGCCCGACGACGACGCGCGCACGCTGCTCCCCGCGCCCGCGGGGTTGGTCCCCGGAAACAGACGGCTCACTCTTCTCCCTTTCCCTGCTCCCCGCGCCCGCGGGGTTGGTCCCAGCAGCGAGGCGTCTTCGCAGATCTTGTAGAGCTGCTCCCCGCGCCCGCGGGGTTGGTCCCGCGCTCCACGAGGCCACGGAGACGCTTCGTCACTGCTCCCCGCGCCCGCGGGGTTGGTCCCAAGACCCACAAGGTCAAGACGAAGGTCAAGGGCTGCTCCCCGCGCCCGCGGGGTTGGTCCCTCCTCGATCGTGACGAGCAGCCGATCCTGGCGCTGCTCCCCGCGCCCGCGGGGTTGGTCCCGGCTGCGAGATCTGATCCTGAAACGACCATCGCTGCTCCCCGCGCCCGCGGGGTTGGTCCCGCGTCCCCGCGCACACGGTGGAGGTAGTCCAGCTGCTCCCCGCGCCCGCGGGGTTGGTCCCAGCGTGCAGATGACGGCCATGGGCAGCTCAAACTGCTCCCCGCGCCCGCGGGGTTGGTCCCACGAATGCAGCCGCTACCGCCGCCCGCGAACACTGCTCCCCGCGCCCGCGGGGTTGGTCCCGACCGCACCACGCTGCCCAAGGCGCTGAAGGACTGCTCCCCGTGCCCGCGGGGTTGGTCCCCCACGGGCGATCCGTTCACGGCCTTCGATCAGCTGCTCCCCGTGCCCGCGGGGTTGGTCCCAAGCCGGACAACAAGCCGGAGGAGAAGCCGGGCTGCTCCCCGCGCCCGCGGGGTTGGTCCCCAGTCACGGTCGACGAGCTCCAGCCCGTCGACCTGCTCCCCGCGCCCGCGGGGTTGGTCCCGGGCATCCTTCAGGCCCGGATCGACCCGAGCCCTGCTCCCCGCGCCCGCGGGGTTGGTCCCCTGCGCATGCTCGGCCGGAAGGTCACCCACGATTGCTCCCTACGCCCGCGGGGTTGGTCCCGGCCGTTTCGCCACGGGCAACGGCACCCGCACCTGTTCCCCGCGCCCGTCGGGTTGGTCCGGGCGCCGCGGCGGTCCAGGACCCGCACCACCCCCGCAGTCGGGGTTGGGGCGAACCCCGCGGGCGCGAGGCCGTTCGTCGGTGGCATCGACGAGGACCGCCTCGCGCAGGGTCCAGGTGCACCTGGTGATTGCGTGCGTGATGCCAAGGGCTCACCGAAGGGGTGACCCGCGGAAGCGGCGGGGCCGCGCTGGCGGAACCAGGGCGCGGTATGCAGTGCCGTGGCGGGGACGGTCGCGGACCGGGACGGGGGGGCAGAGGTGGCGTCTCTGTCAGACGAGGAGCGGAAAGCCCGGATGGATCAGCTGGGGTTGGGCCAAACGCCGGGTGGTCGACGACTTCGCGGATCCGTCGGTTATGAGTGACGAGCAGTTGAATGGTGAAGTCTTGCAACTGGTCCGGCAGCCGAGCTGTCGTCGCGGTGGTGGGCGTGCGAAGTGCCGGACTGTAGTGGACTGCCACACGAGGGGTGGCCTCACGGCCATGTCCGCGCGGAGCAGCGGCAGCCCGCGTGGGCGTGGACGGTGGTCGGCGTTCACGATGGCGGGGCGCATAGGGGCGGTATCTCGGCAGCGTCAGTCCCGCAGGCGAGGTCAGGCGCGACGGCGCACCCTGGAGGTATGCACACCGCGCAGTCGTTCAGCCACCCCCGGGCAGCGGCGGCCGGTGGGTCACCGTGCGTGGGGATACCTCGGCCTCGCACATTCCGACGCGGACGTGGTCGCGTTCCTGCTCCGGGCCGGGCTGCCGGACGCGGAGCGGCTGCTCGATGACCCGGCGTGCGTGAATAGCGGGGTGGGCGAGCGCACCGTTACGAGGCGACGTAGGACCAGCTGGCCCCATGCCTGGAGGCGGCCATGGATGACGAAATTCACAGGTGGGGTATCAACCCAAAGCGTGGTGGGGGACGCCTGGCGCAACCGCCGGGCGCGTCGCGACCACGACGCCGTTTGCCTGGTCCGTGGTGGCTATGGGCCTTGGTTGGGCTGCTCTTCGTGGCCCTGGTGAGCGTAGCGATGAGCAAGGGCAGCGGTAGCCCGGAGCCTGTGCCCACCGTCACGGTGACCGAGCCGGGCCCGACCGTGACCGAGACTGAGGAGGCGGCTGAACCGACCGTCACCGAAACCGTCACCGAGCCGGCAGACGCTTCCGAAGGGGTGGGAGACGCTCCGGAGCCGACGAGCGAGCCGACCACAGCGCAGGACGTGTACTACGCGAACTGCGACGAGGCACGGGCCGCCGGCGATGCCCCGCTCTACGCGGGCGATCCGGGGTACAGCTCGGACCTTGACCGCGATGGCGACGGGGTGGCGTGCGAGCCGTACGTCGGGAACTGATGGCACGGTGGCTATCCAGAGGCACGCATGTTCCTGTGGCCTGCGCTCTACCGTGCTGCCTTTGTGGATCACAAGGGGGCGCTATGCACAGGGTGGATCTCGCACGCGTCGGCCGACGCTCTATGTGGGCACGATGGGCGCTGGCGAGGTCGTTGCGGTGGATGTGCGGACGACCGACGGGCTCCACCGCCCTCATCGCCGCCCTGCGCGCTCTTGGAAAAGCGCGAGCGCAGGGTTCCTGATGATCCCCACGCCACGGCGCTGGTCGACCTGACGGACTGGTGCGCCTGAGTCCGTGCGGGATCGGCTGCCCCCTCGGAGCGGCCGGTGGGGTGGACAGACTGACGGGAGTGCGGATGCGCGTACTACTGGAGGAGTTGTATGGCCTGGCCCCTGCCCGCCGTCCTGTCCGAATCCGTCGCGACAGGGGACCGATCTTCCCGTCCTCAGCGCTTCTGAGGAGGACGAATCGAACGAGCACGGATGCCCCGCCACAGAATCGTCGAGTATGTGAGAAATGCTTTGTATCGGTCTGCCTGAAGCGCTTCTCCTTCTCCACATGCGATGTGCCGAGAGCCTGCAGATGGAGCTCCCTCTAGGAAGCGCGTAGCCAGTCAGCGAGTTCGGCCGCGCTCGGGCGCGTTTCTGGGGGCGCCAAGAGCACGTGCGCAAGCCCGTCTTGGACGACGGGCCAGATTCTGGGGCTGCGGAGCGGCATCTCGCGCGTACCGATGACTTCCCGAAGTGCCGCTGCAGTCGCCTTACTCGCGTCGATGCCGGCTCGGCCATAGTCCAGCGGCCACTCCTCCGTGATCGCCCACCACAGGCTCGCCGCCAACGTGTAGACCTCGGCTGACGGGGATGGCGCTACCGGTCGCTCCCCTTTGTGGATGCTCAAGGCCAGTTCGGGCGCGAGTAGGTGTGGGAGCCCGCCCATGAACAGTGGGGACGCAGCGAGCTTGTCAGGGTTCCAGGCCCACGCCATGTCGATGAACCGGACGCCATCCTGAGTGTGGATGTCGTGTTGGGGCTGAAGGTCGGAGTGAACCCAACCTGTGGCGTGCAGCTGGGCAACTGCCTCGCAGAGCTCGACGGCACGGGTGCGGGCGAGGGACAGTGGGCCCTCGCCCGTTCTGGCGCTTCGCATGGCTTCCCAGGACGAGGGGCCTTCGTACCACGGCCTCAGCATCCACGCCATCTCATGCCCGCGGCCCCGGCTGAGCAAGGTGCCGTGGATTCGCATCCTCTCGAGGACGGTCGTCTCGCGGGCGGTGATCGCGGCACCCTCCGGGCCCGATCCCACCTTGAGCGCAGCCACGCGCTCAGAGCCCGAGACGCGCCAGACGGCGCTGCCCCGTCGATCGCTGATCAGTTTCAGGAGGAGGTCGGAGCCGCACGCTGCCTCGGCCGCGACCCGTGCTTCAGCGGGGCATGGCGCTTCTCTGCTCATGGGACTCTTGCCTTCTTCCGTGCCATAAGGTGTCTGTCGTCCCGGCCAACCCGATGCCGGGACTTCGTGCGTTCCGGGGCAGGAGTGATCTTGGGATACGTCCGGCTGCTGCAGCGCCGCCGTGTGCTCGCCCTGTGGAGTGCCCAGGCCCTGTCAGTGTTCGGAGACCGGCTGTACGCCATGGCGATCATGTGGATCGCCTGGCAGGAGTCCGGGGCAGCTGCCATGGGGCTGGTGGCCGTCGCCGAGTCGGTTCCCTACATCGCCTTCGGCACGCTCGGCCGGAAGCTCGTGGCCCGCTGCGCGTCATTGCGCGCGTTGGCTGCTGTTGATGTCGTGCGTGCTGTCGTCGTGGCCTTGCTCCCCTTCGCCTGGAACAACTGGGGGTTGCCGGGCATGATCACCTCGGCGCTCCTGCTCGGTGTCGGCGGCGCGCTGTTCGACCCGAATCTGAGCGCACTTGTGCCCTGTCTGGTGGACGAGCGTGACGTCCAGGCGGTCAACGGCCTGATGGACCTCTCCGGTCGACTGGCTCGGATCGCGGGTCCGGGCGCGGCCGGCCTGCTCCTCGCCGTCCTGCCGCAGCCGGCGCTCATGTGGATCGATGCGGCGACCTTCGCTGCGTCTGCCGCCGCGCTGGCGCTGCTGGCTCGGCGTATCTCCGTTGCCGCGCCACTTCCGGCCTCCTCCGCGGGACAGCCGGTCGATCGTCCGCGAGCCCGCGTGCTGCTGCGCGCGCACCGCGGCACAGCCGCCGCGATCGCAGTCCATGGCGTCGGGATCGGCGCCGGGACGGTCGCCTTGGTGATGCCTGCGCTGTTGGAGAAGCAACTCGACGCGGGAGCCGGAGCCTACGGTGCGGTTCTGGCGTGTACCGGGGTGGGCGCACTTGCGGCCAACCTGGTGGCCGGGAACGTGAGACTCCGAGGCTCGGCACCAGTGGCGTACTGCCTCGCATGGGCGGTCTCCGGCCTCCTGCTCGTCGCGACCGCGCCCGCCATTTCCCTGCTCTACCTGCTGGCGGTGTCCACTCTGTATGGGGCAGTCGCGCCGTTCCTGCAGATCCCGCTGGCCACGCACTTGTCCAGCTTCCCTCCGGCGGCCCGGCTGCGGCTGATGGCTGTTGATCTCGCGGCGATCCGTTCGGCCGGGACGCTGTCGATGCTGTTCGTGCCGGCGCTCGCCGCGCAGGCCCCTGCGTGGGGGTTCGCGGCGGGCGGGGCGCTGACCGTGGTGGCGGCGGCTCTTGGAGCCGCCGCCACCTGGTGGTGGGCCCGCACTCACGCTCCGCTTGCGGTCGGCAGGGAGCTGCCGGAGCTGGCCCGGGAGTGATCGACCCGACAGGCTCGGGCCTGGCGACTCGGCCACCGCTTCTGGAATTAGGTGATCAGGCGCCAGTGCGTGACGCTGATGTCCTCCAACGGGATGCCCAGATCGGCGTAGATACGCCGATGCATCGCTCCGAACCAGGCGTCTCTACGGTCGGCGAAGAACTCCTCGTCGTACCAGGCGACCCCGAGGAAGACCGTGCCGCCCCCGTTGGGGTTGTCCTTCTCCAGTTCGACGGACGTTGCCTGCCAGTCCCAGAGCATGAGCTCCTCGGGCCGTTCACGCAGGCGCCGGTCCGACTCCTCCAGCGCCTCCACGCACCGGCGGAGGGTGACTTCGTCCGGGCAGTAGTAGGTGCAGTCGCTGCGGATGAGGACCTTCTTGTCACCCCGCCTGGCGGCGTCGGTGTCCTCTCCGTTCAGGACGCGGACGCGGGTGGGAGCGTCGGCGTCGATGTACTCCTTGAGGATGTTCACGGTGGGCTCTCCATTCCCTTCGTGGGTGGGTTACCAGCCGGTCCCAGAAACCGGGTGCAGGCTGGGGTTCGAGCCGTCGCGCGTGCGGACCGCGTCAGGCGCGACGTAGCGAATGTTCAGACCGACTCGGGCACCTTCGCTGCGGTTGGAGTGCGAGCAGTGCAACAGCCGCACATCCATCAGGAGTCCGTCTCCGGCGGCGACCGGGATCGGCAGGCCCTGGGTGCCCAGCGCGATCCGGGAGGCAAGGGCTCGGCCTCGGCACGACCCAGTGGCGTTCTCGGTCTCGTAGGGCAGGTAGCCGTCGCGCTGCGAGCCCGCCAGGATGTGCAGACAACCCGAGTCCAACGGGGCGTCGGTGAGCGCCAGCCAGGCGGCGACCGACCGCTGTGGATCGAGCTCGATGCGGTTGTTGATGCCGTCCTGGTGCCAGGGGATCTCGAAGGCACAGCCGGGCCACTTGATGACCAGGAAGGTGTTCTCGACTGCGATATCGGGGCCCAGTAGGTCCCGCACCGCGCCCACGAGTCGAGGGGACCGCACGATGGCCTGGGCCCACTCCTCATCGTGGTGCGGATTGCGCACGATCTCGGTGCGCGTACTTCGGTGGGCCGCGACCAGCTGGGCCGCGCGGGAACACGCAACGGCAGGGGATGCCCAGTGGCTCACCTTCTGATGGCCCCCGACCCCGAGGAGACCGCCGTTCACGGCAACTCCCCTGTAAGGTCGCACACATGGGCGCGCACTGTCTTCCCGCCGTGCTGTCTCAAGAACCAAGTCACCTCGGCGCCGAAGGCTCGCACCAGGCGCAGGCCCCGGCCTTGCTCGTCCTCCACGCAGGAGCGAATCACCTCGCTGAAGCAGGGGAACGCGGGCAGAGGATCAGCGACTTCGATGAGCAGCGTGCCGTCTTCAAGTACGGCCAGACGCAGGCGCATCGTCGCGTCAACCACGCGGGCGTGGTTCACGGCGTTGGTCAGGAGCTCGGACACGATCAGGGCTGCATCCTCGACGTCCCCCCGCCAGCTCCACAGCGTGAGTTGGCGACGGGCGTGCACGCGCGATACGCCAACAGCTCGATGAAACATCTGGTAGTCCTGCGACCATTCCCTCGCCACGGTTGGCGTCAGGACCTGCTCGGCTGGAGTCACGCTCGTTGCTCCCCCTCATGAGCGGTGGGTGCATGCCCATCCGCTACGGGCTTTCAAGAGGTGCCCGCTCCGGAAGTCCGAGGCGGCAGGGGAAGCGTCGTGCCCGGTGCATGCCGTCATGAAGGCCATGCGGGATACCCAACTTGGGTAATATCGCAGTGCGTTGGGACCCGAACATGCTCCTTCACACCTGGCTGAGGGGGAGAGGTCATATGGTCAAAGACGTGGTTCCCCAGGAGCTCCCTGTCGCACTCCTGACTGACCCGGAGATGGTCTTCGCTTGCCGGCGACGGGACTTCACGACTGTCTTCCGGCTTGCGCGCCGCGCCGGCATCTATCCGTCGCGGATCGGCGCTCTTTGCGGGCTCACTCCCAGCAGGGTGGGCGAAGTCATCAAGGGCGAGCGCTGCATTGCCCACATCGATGTCATCGAGCGAGTAGCCGATGGCCTGCGTATCCCCGGCGCGATGCTGGGCCTGGCTCATCGACCATGGGAACTTCCGGCCCGTATCGCGCTCTTGGAACGGCCTACGGAACCGGAGCGCCCGCCGCCGGCAGCCCAGACAACGCCCCGTGCCGACCTGGACGGTGACCTCCAGGAAGCTGAGGACCGCATCCCCACACGCTCCACCGTCGCCGCCATCCGGTCGACAGTGCAGGACTTCTGGCGACGGGACGACCAAAGCGGCGGATCGGCCCTGCGACCTGCCATCGTGGGGCAGCTACGGTACGCAATGGGTCTCATCCAGAATGCGCCTGATGCCGTCCGGGGAGACCTTCAGAGCGTCTCGGCTGAGCTGGCCCGTCTCGCAGGATGGGCGCACTTCGACACCCGCCAGTACAGCACCGCCCGGATCTACTTCAGCCAGGCGCTGCGCTTAGCCCGTGACATTGACGACCGACAATTCATCGCCAACGTCCTGTCCTCGATGAGCCTTCAGGCCACCTATGTGGACGAGCCCCAGGACGCCGTCCGCCTGGCCTGTGCAGCCCAGGATGCGGCTCGCGACACGCAGTACACCTTCCTTGTGCTGTCGATGCTGCACATGCGCGAGGCCTTCGCGCACGCCACCCTTCGGGACGCCCTTTCCTGCCGCCAGGCGATCACCAGATCACATCGCTACTTCGACAAAGCCAGGAGCGATGGAACAGCGCCTGAGTGGGTGCGGTACTTCGACGAGACCAAGCTGACCGTGGACACGGGCATCGCCCTGGCCCAACTCGGCGAGCACAAACGGGCGGAGCCTTTGATCGCCGAAGGTCTCCGGAGGGAGAACCACGAGCAGCAGCGCGGCCGGGCCTTCCACGCAGTGTGGCTGGCGACAGCACAGCTTCGGAACGGCTCGCTCGATCGCGCGTGCGACACGGCCGGCCTCGCGCTGGACTTGGCGAGCACCGTTGACTCGCCTCGAGTAGCTCAGCATGTCGCGGACTTCCACCATCAGTTGGCTCCGTATGCCGGTCAGCCGGCCGTGATCGGCTTCGAAGCGAAGCTGCGAGCTGCCCTCGGTTAGGGGCGATGGGCCGCGCAGTCCCGACTCCATGGGTGGGTGGGTCCAAACAACCTGAGGCGGAGCCATATCTCGCATTCCGGGCCAGGAGGCCGACTGAATTCGGCCTCACCCGAAACATCTGGTGCTGTCCGTGCGGGCGCCCTTAACGTCGTCGGACAGGTCGGCCTGAACCAGCCGATCGGCCAAACAAGGGGGAAAGGCATGGCAATGCCTGGAAATTCTGCGCTCAAGCACGTGAGGTCCGCGGCAGCCGTGGCGGCGATCGCGACCGCCGCCACACTGGCGGGCCCGGCGCCCAGCGCGAGCGCGGGCGGTTCGTGCGACCCGGGTTGGTGCTCCCAGACCTGGAACGACAGTGGCAAGGGCTTCTACGCACTGAAGAACTGGTGCCTTCCCCACACCGGCACCGGCGACGCCACCACCAAGAAGCCGACCTGCGGAAACCAGAAGTGGAACTACCTCAAGGCCGGCGAGCGGACCAAGGGCACCCAGGACTGGGACGTCTTCCAGGTGAAGAAGGGACGCTGCTTCAAGGTCGACTTCGAGATCTCTTACGGCATGGACTACTCGGTCACGTACAACCGCAAGAACAAGAAGACCATCTACGTCAAGGTCGCCAACGACGCATTCGCGAAGGTCCGAAGCTCGACCTGCTGAACGCGGGCTCCGCACCGCCGGTGCTGACTTTGTTGGGTGAGGGGGCCAGCGAGTGGCTGTCCGTCGGGCAGGTCTCGGACGGCAGCCAGGGGAAGTGCACCTCGTACGCCCTACCGGCATGGGCCGGACCGGGGTGTCGTCGGCCGGGCCGGCTGACAGCCCCGCCGCAGACGGCCCAGGTTGTGGCGATGCAGGGTTCGCGGGCGGCGAGGAAGCGCCATAGGACAGTAGCCAGGCCCATGCGGACGTACTGGCGTTGAGGGTGTGGAGTCGATGCCGGAGAGCCTACCGCCGTTGAGGCATGCCCTACAGGCGTGTCGCCTCATCCACAAGCAGGTAGAGGAGCCCAATGAGCGAGCCGCTGCTCACGACCTCTCGACGGTCGATCATGGCCCGGATCTCGGACAAAGGAATCCACTCGATGCGGTCCGTTTCGTTGAGCTCGGTGGGAGGGCCGGCATAGTCCGCCGCGTCGGCGCGGAAGACGAAGTGCTCGGAGTCTGTAATTCCGTTGGCGGGCTGACCATATACGAGGGACTTGACGCCCTTCACCCGCCAACCGGTCTCTTCCTCGACCTCTCGCACGGCCGCCTGCTCCGGGCTTTCGTCCGCCTCGATCAGCCCCATCGGGAGTTCCCAGGCCCACGTGTCGGTGATGAAGCGATGCCGCCACATCATCAGCACCCGCTTCTGATCGTCGAGGACCGCGGCGACGGCCAAGTGCCGCATCCGCACTACGTGGTGCTCCCAGCGGCGTCCGTCCGGCTGCTGGACGTCCACCAACCACAGGTTTACCCACGGGTTGCTGTAGATCTGACGCTCACCGTGGACGTTCCACCGCATGTGCCCAGCCCCTCTCGGTCCTAGCGTCCACCATGCCAGCCCGACCTGCCCGAGCCGGCGGTGGCGCGAGAGACAGTCTCCCTGTTCCGCTGTGAGATGTCAGGATGACGAGAATCGTCGCCGGCCCTTCGATGCCCCCGCGATCGGCGCCCCTCCTTCATTCCAGCTCGAGGACCGACGGCGGCAGTGCCGGCTCATAGTCGGGGCGAGCGTGCGCGCGGCGGACGCGTTTGGCGCGGAGCTTCATGCTGGTGGAGACCAGGGACCGGACCGGAGCGGGCGCTTTGCGGGCCCCGCATGCTTTCCGTAGCGGTTCGTCGAGGAGTGTGTCTGCGGCGGTACGGACCAAGGGGCCGAGCGCGGTCGGGAATCGGTTGGCCAGGAGGCCGCGCGTGGCTTGCCACAGTGCCGCTGCTTCCGGCGTCGCCGTGAATTGGCTGTGTTCGAAGTGGTCCGTCCAGTCCGCGAACTCGCCCCAGGTCGGCGGGACCTCACGGATGCCCATGCGTTCGGCCAGGCCGCGGTAGAAGAGGTGGGAGGCGGCCTTCTCGGCGGCGGTGGTGGGACGCCAGGCGTAGGTGTCGCACCACCGCATGGGGGCGATGTCGAAGCAGGCCAGGACGTAGCGGAAGGTGTCGTTGGTGAGGGTCCAGCGTGAGTGGATGTGGTTGAGGGCGGTCACCGTCTGGGCGCCTTGATCGCTGTCCAGGCCGTGGCGGAACAGTCGGTACATCATCTGGCCTGTCGCTTTGGCGCGCAGCTCCGTCTGACCCGTCATCCGCCCGGTGGACGCAAGGACTTGAGCGATCTCGGGTATGGCGAAGGTTCGGTAGAAGCCGATGTTGAGGCCGAAGGCGAGGTCCTCGCTGAAGTCAGTGAAGGCGAGATGCCGATATGTGGCCTCTGCTCGCGCCAGGGCCGCGCACGCACCAGAGACGGATCCCATCTGATTTCCCCTTTCCTCGTTTCCTTGTACTTCGCTTCGGGCCCTGGCCGGACTCAGCGGGTCTCGGCCAGGACTTCCGCTACGAACGGTCCTTGAAGGTGTCGGGAGACCAGGACGAGATGACGGCGCTCGTCGCCGGGGGCGACATCCGCGCCCGGGGTATGCCGACAGTACTCAGCCGGTTTCTGCCGAGCACGCACGGCGCGTACACCGCCCGCGAAGGCAGCCGCAGCGACGGCGGCCACCCTCTCGTGTGGTTCCAGATTCTCGCGCGATGCCGCTCGGCGGTGTGCCACTTCGACGACGTCCGCGGGCACCCACCGGCGCAGGGCGAGTTGGCCGTCACGAATCTCGCGGGTGCGTCGGGTGATGCGCCATTCCAGATCACGGGTGGTCAGCCACTCGGCCCATGCCCGTTGTGGGGCACCCAGGGCCAGCCGCCCGTCGACTTGCATCGCTGCTGTCCACAAGGGGCGCAGAGCACGGTAGTCGGCGCGCCGTTGGCGCCACGCGGTGACGGCGGCCCCGGCCCATCCCGCTGCGAGGACGACGCACCCGGCGCAGCCTGAGAGGGGTCCGACGACCGATCCCATCCAGTCCAGAGCGTGCTGATCTGCTGCCGCTCCGAAGATGGCGACGATCTTGCTGAAGCAGTAGCCGGCAATCAGTGCGCATCCGATGGTCTGGCGTTTCAGGCTCCGCCGCAGCACGCCGTCATCGATCAGGTCAGCTGCGTGCTTCCATGACGTCCGCCCCAACTGCCAGAGAGCCCAAGCGAATCCAGCCTGGTAGATCACCAGGAACATGAATACCGAGGGCTCGTTCGCGTACGTCGTGTCGAGCGACGCTGAACTGTCCATCCCGGAGGGGAAGGTCGCAAACAGCACTGCCATGGTCACGATGACCAGTCCGTAGACCCGCACAACACCGCGGCGCACCGCGGTTCGCACCGCGCCGTAGGGGATGGCCCACGCCTGGCGGCGGTTCGGCCTCTGAGAGGGCGGTGACCAGAGGAGTACAAGCGTGATCGCACCGGCACTGAACAGCAGCCTGCTGACGTAGACAAGAAGGAGACTCAGGAAGCTGATCCCGGATCCGTCGTTGATCACGTCCGTGACTGTCGGTGCCGAACAGAAGAAGGAAAAGGCGGAGACCAGAGCGGTAAGCGCCATGACCAGCAGTGCTAGGACGGATTGGCGCCGCCAAGCTCGGAACTTGAAGATCGACAGGATCAGCAGAAGGACGCTCAGGGCCAGGTAGACGAAATCGGCAACACGCTCATACATGGCGGCTCTGGCGGTGTTCGAGCGATGTGATCACTTCAGGGCTCGTCGCTTCGGACGGGACGGCCAGGGGGAGCTGTTGCCACAGCAGTGTGCCGAGGACTTCGGCCTGCTCTTCGGCCGGCTCCGTGTAGTGAGAGCGCCCGAGAACGAGGCGGACGACTGCGGGGTCCAGTGCGTCGAGCACGGGGGTGTGGGCGAGCACGAGATGGGCGACCTCGTGGCAGATGATGTGCGCCTGGTGAGCGGCACTGGTGTGTAGGGGGTAGTAGATTCGGTCCTCGGTCAGGTACTGCTCGAACCGCCCGGAAACCTGACCAGCCTCCGGCTCTTCGGCGATCAGCAGGATGGGGCGCCCTCGCTGTTCGCCCAGGCGCTCGCACAGCTCCTGCACCGTGGAGTAGGGCGGCAGGTCCACCCGCGCCAGTAGGGCCCGGCACTTGCGCCGAGCTCTTCGTAAGCCCACGAGAACATTCTCCTGTCCTTCAGGAAGTCGCCAGCGGGTCGCCAGCGGCCCGACGGGCTCACCAATGATGCTCACTGCACCCCCTGTGATCGCGTCGTGACGTGGCGGACTAGGACTGAACTCCACGCTCGCTCACGTCCGTTCGTCCCTCTCCAGGCCTATGGCCTTGCGTAGTTGATCGATCACCACGCTCACTGAGTCCCTCATGGTGGGTGGCAGGTCCGCGGCCCCTTCGGCGATCTGCCGTACCTCTTGGTCCGAGAGGAGGGCGATGTCGTCGGCATCCATCGCTCCGCCTGCCGTTCGGTGCCCGACTCGCTGCGCCCTTCCTGCGCGATGGTTCTCGATCATGCGCAAGTTGCGTTCAACCGACCGGACGGCTGGGTGCTCGGGCGAGTTGAGGAAGTAGTCCGTCGATACGCCGAACAACTTGGCCAGCCGACCTGCATTGGAAAGAGTCGGAACCGACTGCCCCTTGCGGAGTTTCCCGACGTACTGATTGGAGAGGCCGACATGCTTCGCGATCTCGGTGTCCGTGTACGGGCGGCCAAGGGCAGTTGGATAAATGACGCTGATCAGGCGGGTGAACCTTCGACCGAACAGAACCGCGTCCTGGCCCGGAGGCGGGAATGGTGGCGCGGGCACGTCCGGATTCGGAGTGGGCATGGCGGCATCGTAGTCCAGGACAGGCAATTCAACTACCGCCTAATTCACGCCAGATACACGATAGTTGAGTCCCTTGCCCGCACGTCGAGGCGTTGACCTGCAGTGCTCGAAGCTCGTCTCTCGGATTGGTTGACATGCCCTGTCGAGGTGCGCAAGATCGGCCCACAAGGGCGGTGCTCCCCAAAGGGGAGTACTTCTTCAATGATTGACAGCTAAATAACTCTTCGCTCGTCTCCTGTGATTGGCCTGTGAATGCCGACCAAGGGGTCATCATGCCGAAAGATTCAGATCTTCCAGACGGCCGTAGTCTTTCTGTAGGTAGATGGTCACGTCGTCTGCTGCTTCGTCTTCCCTCTCGTCGACGTCAAGCTCATGCGGGGCCGACGGCGGGGGATGAGCAATACCTGCAGCGGATTCATGACTTCCTGCACCTGCTGAACGGAGAATGGGACTGGGACGTCTTTGTCGCGCTCCAGGACGGACCGTTGCTGTACACGGAATTGCTGCATGCGGTCCGAGCGCAGACTCCCGCCAGCAACTGGCCAGGCCGCACTCACCAATACCTTCAGGAAGGCACGCTGAGTCGGACCCTGCTGCGCCTCACCCAGGGTGAACTGATCCAACGCGAACGAGCGACCTGCTTCCCCTTCACCGCCACATACCAGCTGGCTCCGCCGGCGCGAGAGCTGCTCACGGTGATGGCGCCAGCGGCGGCGTGGACTGAGATTCATTCCGGCTTGCTGGTGCGCGCTCAGCAACGACGGCATGGGGAGCTGGACTTGTAGATCATTCGGCCCTTCACCCTTGGGTCCCCTCAAGTTCGCATTTCGCGATCTGAGGTGTCCCCATCAGGTGGATTCTGCAGCTCCTCGAAGAGGGCCACCGTCGCACGATTCGGAGATTCATCCACCTCCGCCAAGGCCCGCCTGAGCAAGTCGAAGGTACGGGGGACTGCGTCGTCTTCTCCCATGAATGCCTGCATGCGGGCGATGTCCCGGTAGATCGCCTCGTTGTAGCGGTCCAACTCGCGAGCTCTCTCCAGCAGGTTGAGGGCCTCCCGAGGGTCAGTCCCTCGTAGAGCGCGTACTCGTGTGCTCACAGAGTCCAGACACTCGCGACGCAGCGTCTCGCGTGGCGCCTCCGCCCACTCGGATGGGACGTCATCTGCGAAGTCACCGCCATAGAGGGCAATCGCGCGGAGTAGGTACGCCTGGCGGCTCTGCTCGCTCTCGCCACTTGCTCTGGCTCGCTTCACGGCATCCCGGAACTCCCACAGGTCGACGCTGACCTGCTGGTGGTCGAGCCCGTAGAGGCCGTCGCTTCGATGGACGATCTCGTTGACATCGCCCTCTGTAGTCCTACGCAGCGCTCGACGCATGTGGCTCAATGTGGCGTGGAAGCTGTTGGACGGACGGTCGTGTGGCGCGTCAGGCCAGAGGGTCGCCGTCAATGTCTCGCGGCGGACTCCGTCGGGGTGCAGGGCAAGGTAGGCCAGGACCTCCCGTTGCCGCGGGGCCAACTCATCGGTGATGTCGGCTGGTTCAGCCGTAGAGGCAGTCCCGATGTAGGTCAGCCGTACTCGACCGAACACCGATATCCGAAGCGGGCGGTCGTGGAGATGGCTCGGCTTGGTCGGGTCCGAAACCTCTGCAGGTGTCCTGGCAGTGTGACGACCGTTCGGCTCCTCAACATCGACTGGCGCCGCCTCGGCCAGGAGCTCGAGGAGCGCCTGGGCAGCGTCTGCCGGCACGGTGAACAGGCGCGCGCCGACGAAGACGTCTGCGTGGGACGGGCTGGTGGCCGAGACGGATCCGTCCTCCTGCACACGCAGGGTTCCTCCTGGACGCCACTGTCCGATCAGAATGCAGGTGAGGCCTAGGGCGGAGCCGCTGTCGAGGATCGATTGCAGTCGTCCTTCCTCAGCGGATTCCGGGGAGGCGATGAGGATGATCTCCTGCCGCGATCCCATCTCGGCATCACTCCTCTCGTCCTGCGTGCGCGTCCGCGAGACGAGCTCGGCCTCCATGATGGGCAGAGCCTCGGACAGGTCCGTCACGATGTGCAGTCCTCGCAGGCGCACTGGATCGATCTCGTTCCCCAGGAGAAGTCGCGCATCGGACGCAGGCACAACGAGTTCCGTCTGACGTCGTGCCGCCGCGTACTGTTCGGACAGCAGACTGATCAGGAGGGCTCGGACCGCGTCCAACGCTCCCGGTCCGACGAGGCCCAAGCCGCGGCTTCTTGCCAGGTCCCAGGCCAGCGAGTGGCCGTCTCTGACTCCGACGACATGTTCGGCTGAGGGCGTGATCGACCCGGCGCCCGCTACCGGCCCTACCGCCTGCTCGTGCGCCATGCGGAGGGCCCTCACGACGGGAGCGATGTGTACGTCCCTTCGATCCTGGCTCCCGGGCGAGTAGCGGATCCTTCGGCGTCGACGTACGACCACGAGAGCGGCAGCCACAGCGGCCGCCGTACCGAACCCGACGAATACGCCCTCTGGGAGGGAGATCGCAGGGCCGAGGGAGTCGTCGTGGTCACCGTGGTCCTGGTCAGTCGGCGAAGCAGACGGTGGTGCCGGTGTTGGTGACTCCTCAGGGTTGGGTTCTGGACTCCGCGGTTCTGTACTGCCGCCCGAGTCGTGGTCACCGCCGCCCGGCGTAGGGTTCATTTCCGGCAGGAGCAGTACCCAGCCAGGGGATATGAGTCTGGGATCAGTCAAGGCGTGACCATCCGTCTGTGGCCGCCCCCGGTTCAGGACATAGATCTCTTTCCATCGTCGTCCGTCGCCCAAGCGGCGTTCGGCGATGTTCCACAGGCTGTCGTGGATTCCGTCCTTGGGAGGTCGCACTACTTCGGTCTGCGCCGTGTCGGACGGTTGGCGGGGATACCCCGGAGCGGTGCTCGCTGCGGCTGTGTGAAGGTGTCCCCTCGCGGACAGCTGTGGGTCCCGGTTCGGTAGCAGTGCCAGGAGTACGGCTCCGACCAAAGCCGTCGTCATCGTATGCAGGGGCCCCGTGCCCGCCGCTCGAGGAAACGACAAGGTCCGTACTCCAGAAACCGCAGACCGTGCGGCGGCGACGAGCAGCAGACCCCATGTCACCCACAGAGCGCAAGTGAGGATCTTGAGAAGGCGAGACGCGCTCAAGGGGGAGGCAAGGGCCACTGTGGCCTCGTCCAACTCGGGAACGTGGTCAGGCAGCGGCCACCCCACGTACAGCCACAACGCCCAAGGGATGCCGACCACTAGCACTGCGAGGAAGGCGGCGGCCAGGGTGCCACGGATCAGTTGCCCGGCGCGGTGTACAAGACGGGCTGACCTGGCGGCGCCAGAACCGCTCGGGAAGCGCGCCGAGGTGGGCTGCCCTACATCCATGGCGTGTCCTGCCTATGGTCCGGGGGCTTCGACCCCGCGCACGGGCTCGGCACTGCTTGTGGCCGTTACGCTGAGAGCGTCGATGCCCAACAAGCCGAGCATTTGCGTGCGTTGGTGAGCGGTCACTGTGACGGTGACCGTGTCCTCCGTTGCCGTGATGTTGCCGCTGTCGCCCGTGGCCGCCAGATATGTCTGGGCACGTCGCTGAGCCTGATCGGGAAGCAGCCGGAGCGTGCCGTCTCGGCGGTACGCGGCCAGGTCGATTGCCTGGGCTCCGCTCCGCGCCGCTTCCTGCGCTTCGCCGATGGCGCGGACCTTCGCCGCCAGAGCCAGACCGCCGTCGAGCGCCAGAGCCGCGAACATCAGCACGGCAGCAGTGATGAGAACCACGAAGACTGTTATCTGCCCACCGTCTTTACTGGCGCGTACACGCAACCACGTGGAATGGGGGCCTGTCACCTCGCCCCGCCTCCCCGTGCCATGGTCGTCGTACCCCGGTATTCATCGACGGGCGCGGCGAACTCAGCCTTGAGCGTGGTCTCGCCCGGCACCTGGAGGAGTGCCAGGTCGTGCAGGTCAACGCTGCAGCTGACGGTGGCGGTCATAGTGCCTCCTGGTCGCATGCTGCCGTTGGTCTCGACATCGAGGGACCGGCAGATGATGCCCGCGTCGCTCAGCGCGGAGGCAGCCGTGGCTCGGGCCTCCGCGGCCGCGGCCGAAGTACTGCGTTCCGCGCTGGCCGCACGCGCCGCCTGGTGCGCGGCGTCCTCGATCCGAATCCGGGTGTCGGCCAGACGCCCGCAGAAGAGAAGCAGCCACAGCATCGTGATCAGCAGCGGAATGAGCAGGACCAGTTCCATCGTCACGGAACCGATGTCCGAACAGTGGCGCCACCTCGCACTCACGGCTCCGCCCCTCCACCGGGCCGGAACTTCTCGACGGGCCCGACAGAGCGCGCGCGTACCGGCAGTTGCAGGAACGGCAGAACGCTGCTGGCGGTGCCGCTGACTCGTACCTCGGCTTGCTCCGTCCCGCGGTTCACCGTGATGTGCGCGTCGCGGAGCGGTCCGCGCCCAAGTTGGTCGAGTACGTACGCGGCCTCGGACTGGCCGGCTGCCGGAGTGCCGCCCTGGACCCGCGTGGCAGCGAGCGCGTGCGATGCGGTGGCCTGAGCAATGTGATCGGCGTGCAGATAGAGGGCTGCCTGCGCCAACAACAGCACGAGGGTGAGGACCAAGGGCATGACCAGAACCATCTCCGTTGTGGCGGCCCCGACTTCGCTCGACCACCGGGCCCGCCCCCTCAACGGAAGGTGACATTGCGCGCCGCCTCCAGGATCTGTGGCCCGAACAACCCCGTGACGGTCAGGGCGAGTCCGGCCAGAAAGGCGATCCAGATGACCTGCTCTGTAGTGACGCCGCGATCGTCGCGGGACAGCTTGGCAAGTTTCCGAAGTGGTGCGCTGAGGCGCACCCGCAGAGATCGGATCAAGGCGTACGAGCGCATGGCCGGGCTCCTTACGGCGTCGGCTCGGGGTCATAGCGATGCGGTGATCTGGCTGAGTGCGGGATAGAAGACGAAGGCCACGAAGCCGAAGGCCATGAGCATGCCTGGCAGAGCCATCCGCTCGGTCGCCGCGTTTGCCTGCCCTTCGGCTTCGGCACCGTCGCGGTGGCGCATCGAGGCGGCCTTCGCAGCCAGTGAGTCGCGGAGTCTGGACCCTTCGGTACCGGCGAGTGAGAGCGCCGCAGCGAGTTCCGTCAGCTCGCTGACCCCCAGCTCCTCGCCAAGTTGCCCCAAGGCCGTCCAAGGCGAACTCCGTGTCAGGCGCGCTGTATTGAGCGAGCGCCGGATTTGCTGAAAGGCCCAGCCGTGGCCAGTGCCCGCAGCATCGTGGAGAGCAGCGTCCACGCCGGCTCCTCCCGCGAGCAGGATGTGGATGAGGTTCAAGTAAGCGCTGAGTGCGTGCCGGCACGCTTCACGACGACGAGCCGCTTCAGCTCGTACCGTCAGGTCAGGGAGCAAGAACCCGCCCACTGCCAATCCCAGCGCTCCTCCCGCAGGCAGTGGCCACGGCAGCGGTCGGCCACCGATGGTGAGTACGACCTCAATCATCAAGGGCATCATCAGACCGGTCAGCCCCAGCGCAGTCTTCTCGGCGAGGTGGATGTCGGGGTTCCGCCCGGTGATGGCCAGGTCCTGCGCCATGCGTCCGCGCGGCAGCCCGAGGGCGCGTATGGGCGTGGCGAAGGGGGCGCCGAGTCGTACGGCCCATCCGCCGTTCTGCCTGGCGAAGTCGTGGATCGGCTGCGGTTGCGTATGGAGCAGAGTGATGAGCTCGCTCAAGGCCGGGCGCGGCGGCACGAGCCACACCACCAGTGCCCAAAGTCCTAGTCCTGTGCCGATGCCCAGCAGCGTTATGACTGCCATGGAGCGGCCTCCTGTCGAGCACTCGCGGAATCCGCGTCGCTGGTGACACCTCCGTGCTCCTCCGCGACGCGTAGGAATCGTTCAGGTCCCTCGATTCGTGCCAGGCCCCGCAGCCAGTGGAATGCAGTACCGAACAGTGCACCGATGCCCAGGAGGACCAGCTGCCCGGCCCACGTGTTGTAGGGACGGAGGAAGGCTGGATTGAGCAGGACGAGACCGCCCGCGAAGGACACTGTGGTGGTGACGACGACCCGCATGGTCGTACGTGTACGGGCTCGAGCCGCGTCGACCCGTTGCCGCATGGCCACTTGGGCTCGGGCAGTCGAGGCGAGCTCGCCGAGCAGCAGGGCAAGGTTGCGCGCCTGATGCTGCGAGGCGAGAACGAGAGCGGCCAGCACGAGGTCCGCCGTCGGATCGTCCAGGTCGTCGGCCAGGCGGCGCAGGGAAGGTGTGAGACGTTCACCCCGCTCGATGCGGGTGGAGAGTTCCAGTACGTGAGGGCGAACTGACTTCGGAGCGGCTCGGGCGGTGGCCACGACGGCCTGTTCCAGTCCCGCGGCCGCGGCGAGCGTGTCACGCAGCATCTCGCTCCAGCTCGCGATCCCTTCAAGCCGGGCCAGCCGCCGCTCGTCGGCCGCCCCCATACCGAGAAGAGCGGGAAGACTCCAGACGACCAGTGCGGCGAGGACACCTCCCACGATCCAGCCGGTGAACGCGCCACCGGCCAGGCCGGCGACCAGTGCGGCCGTGAGCCACCGACCGGCGTGCTCCCGTCGACTACGGCGAAGCACAGATCCTGAGACGTGGAAGGAAGAGTGTCTGCGCTGTCGCCAACTCCACACCACCAAGAGCAGGCCCAGCCCGACACCGAGTCCGAACAAGGAGGACAACAACACGTGTACGTTCATGAGGGCCAGCCCTGGGCCGCGTACTGCAGCCGACCTGGGTCGAGACCCGCGACCACCAGGTCCTCCAGCGTCTCCGCGCGCAGGGGCACACCGGGCACAGCCCGTAAGTCGGGGCCGGGGCGAAAGACCTCGTTCGAGATGATCTGCCGACCGTCGGCATCGATCACCTCCCGGATGGATGACACGACCCGCTTGCCGATCTCGCCGCGTGGCCGGTCCAGGTGCACCACGAAGTCCAGGGCAGAGGCGACGAGAAGGTTGGTGGCGTCCAGCGGCAGCCTCTCGGGACCTTGAACCGCGTACGCCGCGAGGCGGGTGAACGCGCCGCGGCTGGTGGAGGCGTGCAGGGTGCCCATCGAGCCGTCGTTGCCCTGACTCATGGCATTGCACATCGGGATCACTTCGGGGCCCCGTACCTCGCCGACGATGACGCGGTCGGGCGACATACGCAGAGCCCAGCGCACCAGCTCTGCCTGGCTCACGGCCCCTTGGCCCTCGATGTTCGCCTCTCTCGCCTGCATCGCGACCACATCTGGGTGGGCTTCACTGTCGGCATCCAGGTTGAGCTCGAAGACGTCCTCGACGGTCACCAGGCGTTCCCAGGTCGGGATCTCCGCGGCCAGTGCTCGCAGCATGGTCGTCTTGCCTATGGCGGTTCCGCCCGTGACCAGGACATTCTTCCGGGCGCGGACAATCGCGGCGAGAAAGGCCGCGAGGCCGCGGTCGATGGTGCCGAGCTTGCACAGCTCGTCGAGCGAGACGGTCTTGTACCGGTGCCGTCGGATGGATACCGAGGGGCGGCTCGTCACTGCCATGACGGCGAATACCCGTTCTCCACCCTGGAGTTGGAAGTTGACGCCGGGGCTGCCCCGATCGAAGCGACGCTCCTCCACTCCAGAGCGAGCCGCGAGGTCGCGAATCAGCTGGATCAGCTCAGTATCCGAGCTCACGACCGAGGGGAGCCTCTCGCGGCGGCCATCGGAGAAGCGTACAAAGACGCGGTCTCCGTTGATGTTGATGTTCTCGATGTCGGGGTTGCGCAACAGCGGTTCGAGACCGGCCAGGCCGAAGATCTCGTTTAGTACTGCCGCGATCACCTGCTGCTCGATCTCAGGAGGTACGACGCGTCGGCCCTGCGTGAGCTGCGACCGGGCGAACTCTTCGGCGGCCTCCGCCAGGATCGCGTCGGCCTCCGCGCGGTGCTCGGTGTCGGTCCACTGGCGCTGCCCGGCGGCCTCGCGGCCCTGGATGCGCTCGGACAACCTCCGCGAGAGCGCGCGTCGGAGGTGTTGCCGTAGGTGGTCGGTGCCGACGTCCACGTACATCCCCATGCCCGGGAGCTCGGACGGCTCTTGGACACCTGGTCCCAGTGCGGTGGCGTTCGCCATCACGAGGCACTTCCATCAGGGGAGGAGGCGGCAACGACGGGCGATCCGGCCCAAGGCAAGCTGATGTACTCGTTGGGGCCTGTGGCCTCAAGTGTGCCGACGCCGCGTCGCCTGGTCCGCGCCGAACGGTCGGCCAAGTTGTCCGCCAGGGACGCCAGGGCTTTTCCCAGCGCCGAGCGTGCGGGTGCCGCACGCCGCCCCAGTGCCCCCGAGAGTGCCGCCGCCCCCTTCTTGTCTTCGGGGAGTCGGGCCGCTACCTCGATTCCCAACTCGCGGACCACGTCGTCAGTCCGGTAGCCGTCGCCCACCAAGACGAAGCAAGGCTCCGCTGACCACCGTTCTACCGTGTTCACCATCGTCGCGAGATGCGCCAGTGCGTCGTCACGCGCTCGCACGAGTACCAGGAGGGCGTCTGCCTGCCGGAGTACCGGCAGGGCCGGCGACGACTCCTCGACACGCCCGCAGTCAGCAATGACGACCACACCCGCCCGGTCTGCCGCTCGTCGCGGCATCGTCGTCTCCTCGCTGGTGAGCTGTTCAAGCGCGGCTTGCGCTTGCCCGGCGCTCGGCGGGCCCGGCACCACCCGCAGTCCGCCGGGCAGACGCTGCGTGTGCTGCCAGACGAGGCCCGGCTCGGTGCTACGTCGCCCGGCGGCGGCCAGGGTGACGAGGCCGGGCGAGATGGCCAGCCGGTACCGAGCCAGCAGGTCTCCGCCGGCAGGGTCGCACTCCATCACCACCGGCTGATGGCCGCTCGGCCACTGCCCCGCCAGCCCTAGGGCGGCAGTCGTCACTCCGGGCGAGCCCTTCAGGCTGCACATGGCCACCAACGTCATCGGGGGTCACCTCCACGCACCATGACGATGCGAAGCCCGCCCTCGGGAGCGGCGGCCAGCTGCCGGGCATCGGCCTCCGCCAGCATCAAGGTCACTACGATCAACTGGCCGTCCTGACCGCCCTCTACGCCGACGACCGTCGCAGTCCAGGAGTCGCCGTCCGGGGGAGCGGAGGACTTTCCAGACCTCTCGGAGGGCGCTGTCACGACCCTCACGCCGTTTCCCGACTGCAGCCCGGAAGGCATCTGCCCTGGCTTCAGACCGACCGCCACGACTGCCCGCCCAGCCGGCGGAGTCTTCGCCTTCCCCAGGACTCCCTTGGTCAGGAGCGCACCTTCCGGCAGGCTGTATGCCACCGGACGTCCCTCCACAGACCCTCGGGAGCGGGCCGGGAGCATATCCAGACCGCTGTCCTTCGCGAGGCTCACCTCACGCAGATCACGCGACGTGAGTTCCTGTCCGACGGAGACCGGCCGGGCTAGGGCCAAGACGGTTTCACGATCACCGAGTTGGAGGGTGATCAGTACGCCGCCCGTGGCGCATCCGAGCACCAGCAGCACCCCGATCAGCAGGTACGGGATTCGCCGTGGACGCGGTGCGCTCGTCATCCGCGGTGGCGTGCTGGCGATGCTCCCTCCCGGAGTTCTGCCGCCAGCCCTGCTCGCTGTCCCAGAACCCGCTCGTGCTCGTAATCGACTGCTCACGTGCCGCCTCCCCGGGGATGGCCTCACTGCCTGGTGTTGAGTGCCTGGCTCTCCGCGACGCGTACCTGAGCCGTCGACGTGGTGGTCATGCCAGGAAAGATGCCGCTGTCTCCTGCGCCGGCCCACGTGATCGTCCAGTGGATGGTCGCGGACACCGAGTAGGCCCCTGAGGGCTGCCCGGCGGACGAGTCGCGATAGGTGTGGCCGCAGTCAGGTGAGGCACGGCCGGGATCTGCGGAGCCCTCCGTACGCGAGCCGCCGTCGTATGGCGTTCCCGGCCCGCGGCAGGTCACGGAACTGCCGTCGCCCAGCTTCCAGACGACCTTGGTCGGGCGCGCGATCGCGGTCACCGAGACCCCGGGAACCGAAGCGGTCTCCGACACGCGATGCCAACTCCCGCGCGCCAGCCAGAGCCAGGTCGGCAGCTTCACCAGCTGCTCCCCGGCCGGGCTCATGGAGATCTCCGGCGACGGAAGCCTCAGCTGCTCCCGGGCCGGTTGAGCCATCTGCGCGGGAGACGGTGGCGGCGGTTCTGCCGGCCCATCGGCTTCGTCGCCAGGAGCGGCACTCGGAATCCAGACGGGCGGTCGGTAGTACGCATCGCGGATCGCGCCCGACATGCATTTGTAGAGGTACCAGGCCCCTCGTTCTCCTGGTTTGGGGTCGTCCGCCATCTCGGCTGCGCCAGGATCAATCGGTTCGCTGAAGGCGGCAGGTGCCACTGTGGGCCCAGCTCGAGGTCGGGGGTGTCGGTACGCGGCCGCTACGACAGCCGGAGGTGCCTTGTAGTCGCTGCGCACGTATGCGCAATCGGCGCGGTTCCGATTACGCTGCTTCGCGTCCCCGCCACCCTGGCCGCCGCTGCCTCCACCTTCAGGCTGGGAAGGATGGCCAGGCAGCTGAGGCGACCGGGGCGGACCGTGCCGCCGCCCGTCCCTCCCACCTTTCCCGCCTTTCCCGTCCTTCCCGGCACCGAGTTCACACCCCGGATACGGATTCTGCGAGCAATCCACGGAGCCCCAGCCTCCGTCAGCCAGGGCCGGCGCAGCGCCCGCGGCGGCGATCGCGATGGCCGTGCCTGCAACGATGCACGTACGCCGCAGCCTCAACACGATCCGACCCCCTCGACCGCGAAGCGCGTGACCTTCCACGTGCCATCGCCTTGCTTCCTCACCTTGGCCGTGATCGCCTGCCGCCCGCCGGGCCTGTCGTCGGCGAGCTTCCCGCTCTTCCTTTGGTACTTCAGCCACCGAGAGGAGTCACCACAGTCTGAGATCATCACCGTTGAGGGGTCGGCGGGCGGGTCCAGCTCGATGACTCTCGGAGAGTTCTTCGGCTTGCCCTTCGTGACGAGCCCGTTGCGCTGATCGGCATACATGCCGCGAGTGATGGCGCCGAGGGCATCCCCGGTGGCGTACCGGCCAAGGCGCAAGGACTGCCAGTCCGAGGTCTTCGCGGCCGCTGCCATGTCCCGCCACATTCCGAGGTACGCCGAAGTCGCCCGCTCCCGGGCGGAATCTGCCACAGATGGCTTGTGCGAGGACCCGGGGTCCGCGGCGCTTGCACGGTCACGTTCATCTGTGCCTGAGGAGCCTCGATCTCCTGCTCCGCCAGAGCCGGTGGAGCCACACGCCGCCAGCACAAGGACGAGCGCGGCACTGAACCCCGCACACACGGCACGCCACTCGACCCGCCACCAGCCTGCTCGGAACACCATGACCACATCACCCCAAGACCACGGCAGTTGGATGCCTACCCGGCGCACGACTGAGCGCCAGCGCATTCACCACTACTCCCGCTGGCCGCCGTCACCGCAAGATGTGCCGACGAACCGACTTCAGAGTGAATACGAGGAATCTGGTGCTTTCTTCACCAGGCTGCGGGGTACACCGCGTGTTGTGTGGCCAGCTCGGGGAGGTGTCGCCAATGACAGCTGTGCTCTATCGGCTCTGCCGGCGTGCGGTCGCGTGGTCGGCTACTCATCAGCCCTCTGGGGGCTCGAGCTCCATCCAGGTCGAGGGCACGACTCCTGAGTCGTTGCCGTAGCGCCAGCGTTCAACGACGTGCTGGCTGAAGGCTGGGTAGTCGAGGTCAGCGCGTTCCATGACGATGACCTGCATCTTGCCGTCTAGTTGCTGCAACGTGCGTTGGAAGTTCTGAACGGAGCTCTTGCAGGGGGTCTTCCTGGTCGGCGATGAGCCGCCGGATAGCGGGGGTGTCGTTTCGGATGACTCCGAGATTGCCGTCAAGGAGGGCGAGGTCCCGGGTGACGCCGGCGATGGTGTCGTTCGCCGAGGGGATGGTGCTGTCGCAGACGGGGCAGTGGTCGAGAGCCCTGGATTCTGCGTCCTGGCGGAGGAGACTGAGGGAGGTGAGGCGGGCACGCTGTTCGCTGGCTTGGTCGCTGAACTCATCGTTCTCGGCGAGGGCGACGGGGCCAGCCTGACCACCACGGCGTCGGACGGCAAGCCCCGCGTGCTCGAAGCCGACCACGTGATGGCGGCCACCGGCTACCGCGTCACCCTGGAAGCACTGGACTTCCTGTCCCCCGAACTCCGCGCGGGACTCGCCCGAACCGGCGGGTACCCACAGCTGGGTCGGGGCTTCGGTTCCACGATCCCCGGCCTGTACTTCACCGGACTCCCGGCCGTCGGAACCTTCGGCCCCGTCCAGCGCTTCGTCTGTGGAACCTCCTTCGCCTCACCACGCCTGGCCGCGCCCGCCCACTGCCGTTGCCCCTGCGCCAGACGCCAGGTGGGCACAGGCCACCGCTGCCCACCTGGCATGGTGACGCGAATGCTCGGGCCGCCCAGCCCTCGGCGTTGCGCGGCTTCGACTCCGTGTGGCGCATCGGGAGCGCCGGCATCTGTTGTGGGCAACCGCGACGTCCCTGATCGTGAGATCGAGGGGCGGACCGAGCAGCTGACGGCGGCTGCCAGGCACGGTCGTCCTGAGTCTGCCGAAGCCCCCTACTACAGCATGCGGGGCACGTCCGTAGAGCTCCTGTGCTGCTCAGTGCGCACCATGGTCACGAGAAGCCTTGCCTTCGCCGTCCCCACACGGAGGCGCTTGCGGAGCGTCTCCGCGGAGATGGGCCGCATATGCGCCTCCCAGTGCAGGGCGTCTTCCCGTCGGGCGCGCTCAAAGAGGTCATCGCTCCAGTCGGTCAGGTCGGCATCGGGTGAATCCTGCGCCTTGGGGTCGACAACCACACCGTCTTCGATAGCGCTGTTCTGCTTGGCGATCGTCGATTCCCCGTTCGTGTGTTCTGGGGCAGCCGCCCTCGAAGGGGACGTGAACTGTTGGCTGTTGAGTGTCTGGAGCAAGCCTGGGCCGACCTCGGCCCAGCCGATGAGCAGCAGCGGGCCGACGGCGTCAAAGGCCGCTTTCCCTAACTGCCCGGCAAGGAGCGGTGCCGCCACGTTCAATGCCAATGTCATCGCGCTTGAGAAGATCAGCAGACGGCGAGCGGGCCTCATCTGGTCACGCCCGGCGCCGTGGAGGGCCATGTGGCGAATGGCCAACAGGAGGCCCACCACCGACAGATCCACGGCTGGGGCGACGAGAGGTGCGACCCACGGGGGAACGCCAAGGCTCAGGGCCAGCGTCCATACGTTGCCGAAACCGAACAAGAACGTCAGGCCCACTACCGTCCCAGCGATGACGGTGACCGCGCGCAGGGTGAACCGCTGCTCCAAGGGCAGGCCGAGGCGTGCCCCCGGGAGCGGCCTGTTCAAGCCGCCCATCAAGATCGCCCCCCGTGCCCTGCGCATGCACATCCAGTGCACAATCGCGCGGGAACTTCAGGGAACTCCCAGGTAGAACGGGGAACCCCGCGGGAGCGGCCGAGTGCCGGTGCATCGGCGTACACGCTGGTCAGGGACACACGAACAGACACGCCCCGCTGTACTGAGGGGACAGCGGGAAGTCGTCCGTGGTCGGTACGGACAGACTCGCCCAAAGGTGGTCAAGACGCCTCAGTGCTGCGGGTGCCGTCCCCTCTCTGCCGGGGAACGGTGCCACGAGACCGGTGGCCGGCGCCAGAAAAGTGGCGACGGCCACATCCCGGCCCGGCAGCCCTCAGGTCCGCTCAGTGCACCGGCCGCCAGTGCTCCAGCGCGTCGTCCAGGCGCGGGGACGCCGGGTCCTGCCAGAGCAGGCAGCCCCACACGAGACCGGGGACCTCGGGGCCCATCAGGTCGGCGGGGCCCTCGGTCAGGGTGCGGTGGGTGGCCTCCAGGTAGGCGGCGAGGGACGGGCGGCTCGGCCGGTCCACCTCCGGGCCCGCCATCGTCGACCAGTGCCCGACGCCGGACGCGGACACGTACTCCCCGTACTCGGGTCCCGCCTCGTCCGACGTGACCCACGGGACCACCTGGGCCCCGTCCCAGTAGTCGCGCCGCCCGGCCTCCGGAGGCCGCGGGCGGACGGCCGCGAGCGGGCCGAGCAGCACCCCGTCCGGCAGGAAGGCCCCCGAGCCGACCTCGCCCTCTTCCTCGTTCGGCTCGATGTACTGGTGCTCGACGCCGCCGCACAGCCGCCACAGGGCGACCAGCTCGGCCGGCAGTCCGTAGCCGAGCCGGCGCGTCAGCTCGGCGTCGACCGCCCGGACGGTGTCTTCATCGGCGGGCGGCAGGAGGGAGGCGTACGACACGGGGGCGTGCACCCGCAGCCAGTCGGTCAGCTGCCGCCAGGCCGCGGTGACCCGCTCGGCCTCGTCTCGCTCAGGCACCCACACACTCCCCGACCGCCTCGATGAGCCGCCGCGCGCGGGCGTCGCCATGGCCGATCATGCGGTTCGCCGTGTAGCCGAAGCCCACCCCGAACTCGTCGTCCCCGAAGGCGAACTGGCCGCCCGAGCCGTCGTTGCCGAAGCTGCGGGCGCCCAGCATCGGGCGGAAGGCGGGCGCGTCGAGCAGGAAGCCCGAGCCCCAGCGGGCACCCAGGTCGGGGAAGCCCGACCAGGAGACACCCGAGGTCAGTTCGCGCAGCGCGTCGGTGACCGTGTCCCGCGTGAGCAGCCGGGGCGCGCCGTCGATGCCGGTCGCGGCGGCCGCGTACAGCGTCGCCAGACCGCGCGCCGACGACACCGCGCCCGCACCGGGGATCTCGGCACGCAGCAGCGCCGGGTCGTTCCAGCCGTGCGGCTCCTCGAGGCCGGGAAAGGCGAACGCCCCGTTCATCGTCACGATCCGCATCACCAGCGACTCGGGGTCGGGGTTGCCGGGACGGCCCTCGGCCTCGACGAGGCGGGCGAGAGCGGGCAGTTCGGCCTCGGGCAGGCCGATCCACGTACGCAGCCCGAGGCCGTCACCGACCGCCTTGCGGAAGTACGCGCCCGGCGTGAGCCCGGTGACACGGCGGATCAGCTCGCCGAGCACGAAGCCGAAGGTGTGCCCGTGGTACTCGTGGGCGGCGCCCGGCTCCCACAGCGGCTCCTGCTCCTCGATCGCGCGCACCACCGGCTCCCACCCGGTGATCTCCTCGAAGCTCAACCGGCGGTCGAGGGCGGGGAGTCCGGCGCGGTGCGACAGGACCATGCGGGCGGTGACCGCCTCCTTGCCGCCGCGCGCGAACTCCGGCCAGTACGCGGCCACCGGCGCGTCCAGGTCAAGACGCCCTTCCTGGGCGAGCAGCTGCACGCAGACACTGACCAGGCCCTTGGCACAGGAGAAGACGGGTACGACCGTGTCCTCGTCCCAGGCCCGCCCGGTCCGCTCGTCCGCGATGCCGCCCCACAGGTCGACGACCTTGCGTCCGTCCACGAACACGGCGACGGACGCGCCGAGTTCACCGGACTCGGCGAAGTTCCGCCCGAAGGCGTCCGCGACCGCCCCGAACCGTTCGTCGGCCCAACCGCCGTGCTCCACTGCCACTCCTCTGTCCGCGTCCGATGATCGACCGAGTCACGCTATGCGGGCAGGCAGGGCCGTCTCCAGCGAATTTATGTCAGTGGATTCATGTCAGTTGACGCCCCGGTCGCGCCCCGCCCAGTACGGGTCGCGCAGCTTGTACTTCTGGAGTTTCCCGGTGGCCGTGCGGGCCAGTTCGGAGCGGAACTCCACCGAGGTGGGCGCCTTGAAGCCGGCCAGGTGGGCCTTGCAGTGCCGGATCAGGTCCTGCTCGGTGGCCTCCGCGCCGGACGCCAGGACCACCAGGGCCTTGATGGTCTCGCCCCACTTCTCGTCGGGCACCCCGATCACCGCGACCTCGGCCACCGCGGGGTGGCTGAACAGGACGTCCTCCACCTCGATCGAGGAGACGTTCTCGCCGCCGGTGATGATCACGTCCTTCTTGCGGTCGCTGATCGTGAGCTGGCCGTTCTCGCCGATCGTGCCACCGTCGCCCGTGTGGAACCAGCCGTCCTCCAGGGCCTTGGCGGTCTCCTCGGGCTGCTCCCAGTAGCCCTCCAGGATCACGTTCGAACGGGCGAGCACCTCGCCCTCGTCCGACGTCCGCAGCGTCACGCCGAGCGCGGGCGGACCGGCCTGCACCAGCTTCTCCGCGCGCTCGCGCGGCTCCAGGCCGTCCCACTCGGCGCGGGCGCGGCTGATCGTGAGGAGCGGCGAGGTCTCGGTCAGGCCGTAGATCTGGATGAACTCCCAGCCCAGTTCCGACTCGACCCGCTCGACGGTCTTGGTGGGCGGCGGGGCGCCCGCGACGATGACCCGGACCCGGTCCCGGCCCGGGATCTCGCCCTCCCAGTCCCGCGCGGCGGCGAGCACCGCGTTGACCACCGCGGGCGCCGCGCACATGACCGTGACGCCGTGCTCGGCCACCCGGCGCAGGATCTCCGTGCCGTCCACCTTGCGCAGCACGATGTGCCGCGCGCCCATCCCGGACATCGCGAACGGCATGCCCCAGCCGTTCGCGTGGAACATCGGCAGCGTGTGCAGATAGACGTCCCGGTCGCTCACACCCGCGTGCAGCGCGAACGTCGTCGCGTTCACCCAGATGTTGCGGTGCGTGATCTGTACGCCCTTGGGGCGGGCCGTGGTGCCACTGGTGAAGTTGATGGTCGCGGTGGCGCTCTCGTCGGGCTCCCAGGGCGCGGGCTCGACGCCGTGCCGGTACAGCTCCGCGTCGGCCGCCGCCCCGAGCGTGAATCGGTGCGCGCAGTCGATCCCCGCGAGCCGGTCCTCCAGCTCGGGGTCGACGAGGAGCACCTCGGCACCCGAGTGGGCGACGATGTAGCTCACCTCCTCGGCGGAGAGCCGGAAGTTGACCGGCACGAGCACCCGGCCGTATCCGCTCACCCCGAAGAACGACGTCAGCAGGCGCGCGCTGTTGTGCGAGACCACCGCGACCCGTGCCCCGTGCGGCACCCCGAGCGCGTCGAGCCCGGCGGCCTGGGCCCGCGCGAGTTCCCCGACCCGCCGATAGGTGAGCCCCTGCCAGGGTTCGGCCGGCTGATCCGGTTCGTCGACGATGCCGACCCGGTCGCCGTACACGGTCGTGGCACGGTCGAGGAAATCAAGGGCCCCGAACGGGACGAACATCCTGGCCTCCCGAAACTCAAAGTCGATGTACGGCGCCCATCCGACCATGGACACCGCACACCGCACACCCCAACGGGCCGAGCTCCGGGAACCCGTGGTTAGAGCACCCTGGGCTGCTGGGCCTGTGGCGCCTCCTGCAGCCGCAGCAGCGACGCCACCAACTGGTCCACCTCCTCGGACGTGTTGTAGAGCGCCAGCGAGGCACGGGCCGCGGACTCCACCCCGTAGTGGGCGAGCGCCGGCTGGGCGCAGTGGTGGCCCGCCCGGATCGCGATGCCGTCCCGGTCCAGCCAGTCGGCGACGGCGGCCGGGTCGTGGCCCGCGAGGGTGAAGGTCAGCACCGCGATCCGGTCCGTCGCCGAACCCAGCAGCTCCAGGCCCGGGACCATCGCCAGGGCCTGGGTCGCGTACGCCAGCAGAGCGTCCTCGTACGCGGCGACGGCCTCCCGGTCGAAGGACGTGAACCAGTTCAGCGCGGCCAGCAGACCGATCGCGCCGGAGATGTGGCCGGTGCCCGCCTCCAGTCGGTGCGGTACCGGCGCGAAGGTCGTCTCCGCGAAGGTCACGGACTCGATCATGTTGCCGCCGCCCTGCCAGGGGTTCATCCCCTGGAGGATCTCCGGCTTCGCGTACAGGGCTCCGATGCCGGTCGGGGCGAAGAGCTTGTGTCCGGAGAAGGCGTAGAAGTCGGCGTCCAGGTCCGTCACGTCGACGGGGAAGTGCGCGACGGCCTGCGCCCCGTCCACCAGGACCTTGGCGCCGTAGCGGTGCGCGAGGGCGGTCATCTCCTTCACCGGCGGGACGGTGCCGAGGACGTTGGACGCATGGCTGATGACGACCAACTGCGTGCGGTACGACAGGAGATCGGCGTACGCGTCCTGATCGATCTCCCCGTCCGGGGTGAGCGGGATGGGCACGACGCGGGCCCGCGTCTCCTTCGCGACCAGCTGCCAGGGCACGATGTCGGAGTGGTGTTCCAGGACCGGCACGAGGATGTCGTCGCCGGGCCCGAGGTTGGCCCGCCCCCAGCTCTGGGCGACCAGGTTGATGGCCTCGGTCGTGCCGCGTACGAAGACGACGTCGTCCGGTGAACCCGCCCCCAGGAAGTCGGCGACCGCGCCCCGCGCCGCCTCGAACATCTCGGTGGCCTCGCGCGCCATGGTGTGCGCGCCGCGGTGGATGTTGGAGTTGGCCGCGGAGTAGTAGGCGCCGAGCGCCTCGATGACCTGGCGCGGCTTCTGTGTGGTCGCGCCGTTGTCGAGCCAGACGAGCGGGTGCCCGTTCACCGTGCGGTGCAGGATCGGGAAGTCCTGGCGGGCCAACTCGGGGGAGTAGGCGGGAGGTTGGAGGCCGGGAAGGGCGGCCGTAGAGGGCTCCGCGGGCGCTGCGGGCGCCGCGGGTGGCGCCGGGGACGCGGGAACCGCCGCCGGGACGACGGGAGTTGTCGCCGTCCCCAACTCCGTCGGTACCGGCGCCCGCCCCGTGAGGTCAGGAATAGTCATGGTACTTGGACACCTCGACGTTCTGCAGGACGGCCACGGCGTCCTCCACCAGGACCGCGGTGTTGAAGTACGCCGTCATCAGGTACGACGTGATGCCCTTCTGGTCGACGCCCATGTTCCGCATGGACAGGCCCGGCTCGACCTCGTCGGCGACGCCCGCCGGACGCAGCCCCACCACGCCCTGCTCGGCCTCGCCCATCCGCATCAGGAGGATCTCGGTGGTGCCGACCGACACCCCGTCGCCGTTGGAGAACCGCACCTTGTCCGAGGGCAGCAGCGGCACGCCACGCCAGGTGAGCAGCGGGCTGCCGAACCGGCTGTCCGTCACCGGCGGCACCCCGCGCCGCGTACATTCACGGCCGAACGCGGCGATCGCCTTGGGGTGCGCCAGGAAGAATCCGGGCTGCTTCCAGACCTTGGTGAGCAGCTCGTCCAGGTCGTCAGGGGTGGGCGCGCCGGTGCGGGACTGGACGCGCTGCCCGGCCGACACGTTGTTGAACAGACCGAACTCGGGGTGGTTCAGGAGCGCGGACTCCTGCCGCTCGCGCAGCGCGGCGATCGTCAGGTTGGACTGGGCCCGCGTCTGGTCGATCGGCCCGTTGTAGAGGTCGGCGACCCGTGTGTGCACACGGAGCACCGTCTGCGCGAGCGTCATCGGGTACTCGCGCGGCGCGTCCTCGTAGTCGACGAACGTGCCCGGCAGGTCGACCTCCCCGACGTGCCCCGCGCTGAGGTCCACCGGCACCTCGGCGCCCGGCGTCATCATGTCGCCGGCGGAGTACGCGGCGCAGGCGCCCCGCAGCGTCTCGTCGCGGTCGATGAGCCCGGCGAGCGCGCTGCGCTCCGCGCAGAGGGCCACACCGGGGGTGAGCGCCTTGACGCGGTACGGCATCGACTCGGTGCGGGTCCAGGCCCCCAGGTCGAAGAACTGGCCGTCGCCGATCACTTCGAGCAGCGCGTCCTCGCCGTACCGCCCGGTCACCCGCTTATCGGCGCGGCCCCGGACGACGACCCAGAGCCGGTCGGCCGGGTCGCCCTCCTGGGCGAGCACCTGCCCGGCCTCGAAGGTGACCTCGGTGAACGCGCCGGCCAGCTCCGTGAGCAGCGCGTCGTCGCAGTCGCGCAGGTAGGGCACCTCGCGTAAGTCGCCGGGCACGATGCGGTTCGATCCGCCCTCTTCGTACGTCGTGATGCGGTCGTCGCCGAGCACGAAGGTGCGGCGGCGGTTCACCCGGTAGGTGCCCGACTCGACGTCCACCCAGGGCAGTGCGCGCAGCAGATAGCGCGGGGTGATGCCGCGCATCTGCGGGGTGGTCTTGGTGGTGGTCGCCAGTTGCCGTGCGGCATCCGGGCCGAGGGTCAGTCGATCGGTCACGGGAACCTCCTGGAAGACGGTGCCTGTCGAAGGCGGGGACGGCGGCTGTCGACGACGTGGCCGTCGAAGACGTGCCTGCCGGTCGTGGCGCCGATCGTCTTCCGGTCGTTCCAGGGGCCGCAAGTGGCGATTTTTCAGGGTCATTCGGGAAAGGCGTGAAGTGGCCGAACGGATCCGTCGAACCCCTGGCAGAGCCTTCCAGACGCTCCGCGGGAATGCGCTCAGCAGCAGTTATTGGGCTCAATTCATCCCAATACCGGTACTAAGTGCCCCTGAAAGAAGCGCTTATGACCGGCCGTTCCCGGTATCCGTCCTGCGGCCCGGCGAAGGGCCCGGCGGCTGCATCGTTTCAGGCCGCCCTGTGCGATCGGCCTTGTGGCCTCGCGCCGCGCTCGCCATACTCGGCGCCGTTGCCGGGCGGGGACGCGACCGCGTCACTTCTTGGCATGCTCATGTCTGGTAACTCCCCGGAGCCGTCCCGGCCGGAACGGTTCCAACCCCCCATGGAGGTACTGAGTGAGAACACGACAGTTGCGCACGCGCCGCCTCGTGATGACCGGGGCGAGCGTCGCGGCCCTGGTCGCGGGCAGCCTGACCATGGCGAACACCAGCACCGCGGCACCCACCCCCACCGCCGACACCCTGTCGTCGTCCGCCGCCGGTGAACTCGCCACGTCGCTCTCGGCCGAACTGAAGGGCGGCACCGCCGGCTCCTACTACGACGCGAAGGCGCAAAACCTCGTCGTCAACGTCGTCGACGAGTCCGCGGCCGACCAGGCGCGCGAGGCCGGCGCGGTGGCGAGGATCGTCCGTCACACCCAGCCCACGCTGGAAGCGGCCAAGAAGGAGCTCAACACCGGTGCCGTACCCGGCACTTCACGCATGATCGACCCGGTGAGCAACAAGGTCGTCGTCACCGCCGACCGCACCGTCGGGGGCGCGGACCTCGCCAGGCTGAAGAAGGCCGTCGCCGCCCAGGACGGCAAGGCCGTGCTCCAGCGGACGGCGGGCACGTTCCAACCGCTCATCTCGGGCGGCGACCCCATCTACAGCTCGGGCGGCCGCTGTTCGCTCGGCTTCAACGTGGTCAAGGACGGCGCACCGCACTTCCTGACCGCCGGCCACTGCACCGAACTCGCGGGCACCAGCTGGTCCGACAGCCAGGGCGGCGCCGAGATCGGCCAGGCCGTCGACTGGACGTTCCCCGGCGCCGACCACGCCCTGGTGAAGTACACCTCCGACGTACCGCACCCGAGCGAGGTCAACCTCTACAACGGCTCCGCCCAGCAGATCACCGGCGCCCGCGAGGCCGTGGTCGGCGAACAGGTACAGCGCAGCGGCAGCACCACCCAGCTGCACGACGGCTCCGTGCAGGGACTCGACGTCTCGGTCACCTACCCGCAGGGCACCGTGGACGGGCTGATCCAGACCGACGTTTGCGCCGAACCGGGCGACAGCGGCGGCTCGCTCTTCGCGGGCAGCGACGCGCTCGGCCTGACCTCCGGAGGCAGCGGCAACTGCTCGTCCGGCGGCCAGACGTTCTTCCAGCCGGTGACGGACGCCCTCGCGGTGTACGGAGCGCAGATCGGCTGACTCCCGCGCCGAGTTCATCCGGATAGCCGGGCGGGGAGTCGGGAAGGATGGTCCCGGCGCGGTCGCGAACGGCGGCCGCGCCGGGGCGGTTCCTCCGCTCGCCGGTGCTCTCTGGTGCTCGCCGGTACTCACCGGTGTGCTCGCCGGTACTCACCGGTGTGTTCGCCGGTGTTCGCCGGTGCTCCGCGGTGAGGAGGGGCTGTCCCTTTCCCGGGAAGGGGCGGTCCCTTCCGGTGTGAGAAGGGTGCGGTGCAGCGATGACACATTCGGCTCCCGGGCGGCTCGTCATCTCGCGGGCGACGCCGGACGACTGGCGGGTGGTCGTCGGATGGGCGGCGGACGAGGGCTGGAACCCCGGCCGTGCGGACATCCCGTCCTTCTTCGCCCAGGACCCGGAAGGGTTCTTCATCGGCAGGATCGACGGTGAACCGGCCTCCGCGATCTCCGTCGTGAACTACGACGACCAGTACGCCTTCCTCGGCTTCTACCTGGTCCGCCCCGACCTGCGCGGCCAGGGCCACGGCCTCGCCGTCTGGCGGGCGGCCCTCGCCCACGCGGGCAGGCGGACCGTGGGTCTCGACGGCGTGGTCGCCCAGCAGCCCAACTACCGCCGCTCCGGCTTCGAGTTCGCCCACAGCACCCAGCGGTACATCGGCCCCACACCCGCGGGAGGGTCAACACCTCCGAACGTCCGGCCCGTTGAGGCGGCCGGGCTGCGGGCCATCACCGACTACGACGCGACAAGTACCCCCGCCGACCGTCCGCGCTTCCTGGAGTCCTGGCTCACGGCTCCGGGGCACCGCGCCCTCGCCCGTATCGTCGACGGCCGGGTGACCGGGTACGGAGTGATCCGCCCGGCCGGCGAAGTCCTGCGCATCGGGCCGCTGTTCGCCGATACGCGCGCCGACGCCGAGGCGCTCTTCGACGGACTGACCGCCGAGGCCGACGGGATGCCCGTGGCCGTCGACGTACCCGAGAGCCAGTCCGAGGCCGTCGCGCTCGCCGAGGCGCGTGGCCTGAAGCCGACGTTCGAGACCGCCCGCATGTACACGGGCCCGGTCCGCCCGTTCGCCCGGGAACGGGTCTTCGGCATCACGACCCTGGAACTCGGCTGACCGACGCGGCAGGGCCGGACCCGCCGGGCCCGGCCCCACGCACTACGTGACGGTCAGCCGCTGCCTCGCCCCGGCCCCCGAGACCTCGGAGCTGTTGCCGACGTACACGTCCACCGCCCCCGCCTCGACGACGAACTCGCCGTCCGTCGCGTTCGTCCAGAACCCGAAGTCCTCGGCGCCGAGCCGGAAGCGCACCGTCGTCGACTTGCCCGCGCCCAGCGTCACCCTGCGGAACCCCCGCAGCCTGCGCACGGGTTGGGCGATGCCGGCCGCGACATCGTGGACGTACACCTGGACGACCTCGTCGCCCGCGCGGTCCCCGGTGTTGGCGACCGTGACCGCGACCTCCACGGTGTCGCCCTTGTGGAGCGCCTGTGCCGGGACCCGCTCGCGGCTCAGCTTCGGGGAGCCGATCTCGAAGGTCGTGTAGCTGAGCCCGTGGCCGAAGGCGAACTGCGGGTCCGGGGGCAGGTCGAGGTACTTCGACGTGTACTTGTTGTCCGCCGCGTACGGGCGGCCCGTCGACTCCCGGTTGTAATGGACCGGGAGCTGCCCCACCGTGCGGGGGAAGGAGACGGGCAGCTTGCCGCCCGGATTGACCTCGCCGAACAGCACGTCGGCGATGGCGTTGCCCGCCTCAAGTCCCGGATGCCAGGCCTCCAGGACGGCGGGCGCCTTCTCCAGCCAGCCGCCGATCGTCAGCGGGCGCCCGTTGACCAGGACCACCACGAACGGTTTGCCCGTCCCCGCGACCGCCTCGATCAGCTTCTCCTGTACGCCGGGAAGGCCGATGTCGCCGCGCGCCGCGGCCTCACCGCTCATCGCCGGGGGCTCGCCGACCACGACGACGGTCACATCGGCGCTCTCGGCCGCGGAGACCGCCGCAGGGATGCCGCCGGTGTCCTTGCCCTCGGCGTCGACGCCCTTCGCGTACGTCACCGTCGCGCGCGGGGCCGCGGCCTTCACGGCGGCGAGCACCTTCCCCGAGGGGAAGTTCTTCGTCGCGCCGGGGAACGTCCAGGTCCCCAGCAGGTCTCCGGAGTCGCCGAACGGGCCGACGACCGCGATCGAACCGGTCGACGCCTTGAGCGGGAGCGCATTGCCGTCGTTCTTCAGGAGCACCATCGAGCGGGCCGCCGTCTCACGGGCCGCCTTGCGCGCCGCCGCGGACGGCTTGTCGACGGCGGCGCCTTCATCGACGTACGGATGCTCGAAGAGCCCGAGCGTGAACTTCAGGCGCAGGACGCGCGCGACGGCCTCGTCGAGCCGCCGCTCGCTGATCCTCCCGCCGCCCAGCAGCTTCTTGCCGTGCCGGGCCAGGTCCGTGCTCGCCATCTCCATGTCGACGCCGGCCGCCAGCGCGAGCCGGGCCGCGTCGGCGCCGTCCTCGGCGAAGCCGTGCGCGATCAGTTCGTCGACGCCGTTCCAGTCGCTGACGACAAGCCCGTCGAAGCCCCACTCCCCGCGGAGCACGTCGATCAGGGTGTGCGGGTTGGCGTGCGCGGGGACGCCGCTGATCGTGTTGAAGGAGGCCATCACCGTGGCCACACCGGCGTCCGACGCGGCCTTGAACGGCGGCAGATAGAGATTGCGGAGCCGGGACTCCGACACGTCGACCGTGTTGTAGTCCCGGCCGCCCTCCGCCCCGCCGTACGCGACGAAATGCTTGGCGCAGGCGGCGACGCGGTCCTTGCCCCCGAGGCCCGAGCCGTTCCCGCCCTGGTAGCCCTCGACCTTGGCCACGGCGAACGCAGCCGTCAGACACGGGTCCTCCCCGCAGCTCTCGGCGACGCGGCCCCAGCGCGGCTCGTGCGTGACGTCCATCATCGGCGAGAACGTCCAGTGCACGCCGTTCGAACGGGACTCCTTCGCGGAGACCTCCGCGTCCCGCCGGGCGACCTCCGGGTCGAAGCTCGACGCCTGGGCGAGCGGGACCGGGAACGTGGTCCACAGACCATGGATGACGTCGAGCCCGAAGAGCAGCGGGACGCCGAGCCGGGACTCCTCGACGGCGATGCGCTGCAGGGCGTTGGTGCTCTTCGCGCCGAAGATGTTCAGGACCGAGCCGAGCCGCCCCGCGCGCGCCGCGTCCTCGACGTCCTTGGTCTCGCTGCCGCCGGGACCCGTGCTGACGTTCCACGGGAGCTGTTGCAGCTGCCCCAGCTTCTCCTCGACGGTCATCCGGCCTAGCAGCGCCTCGACCTTCGGATCGTTCGGATCGTTCGGATCGATGGGATCAAGGGGACCCGGACGCTCGGCCGCGGCCTGCGCGACTTCCGTCCCCGCCGCGGTGAGGGCGCCTCCCGCGACAGCCGTGCCGCCGATCGCGGACAGCAGAGTGCGCCTGCGTAGCTCTCGCATGTGTTCGCTTTCTCTCTTCACGAGTTCGACAACCCCTGTCACGGTCTCTGGGCAACGCTTGACCTCAAGGAAGCTTGAGGTTCTACGTTCCTCTCATGAGCATGGAAACCACAGCCTGGACCCAGCTGCACAGCGTCATGAACGCCGAGCAGGACCGCCGTCCCTTCGCCCGCGCCACGCTGCGCCGCATCGGCGGCTTCGCCCGGCCGCACCGGCGCCGCATCGTGTACTTCGTGCTCCTGAGCATGGTGACCGCACTGCTCGCCGTGGCGACGCCCGTCCTCGCCGGGAACGTGGTGAACACGATCGTCTCCGACGGGGAGTCCTCGCTCGTCGTGCGCTACGCCCTGCTCATCGCGGCGATCGCCGTCGCCGAGGCCGGACTCGGACTGTTCGCCCGCTGGCTGTCGGCGAATCTGGGGGAGGGGCTCATCCTCGACCTGCGGACCGCCGTCTTCGACCACGTACAGCGCATGCCCGTCGCCTTCTTCACCCGCACCCGCACCGGCGCGCTCGTCAGCCGGCTCAACAACGACGTGATCGGCGCGCAGCGCGCCTTCAGCAACACCCTCTCCGGAGTGGTCGGCAATGTGGTGACGCTGCTGCTCACCCTCGCCGTGATGCTGACGCTCTCCTGGCAGATCACGCTCCTCGCGCTCGTGCTGCTCCCGGTGTTCGTGGTGCCCGCGCGGCGGATGGGCTCGCGGATGGCGAAGCTCCAACGCGAGGCCGCGCACCACAACGCGGCGATGGGCACCCGGATGACCGAGCGCTTCTCCGCCCCCGGCGCCACGCTGATCAAGCTGTTCGGGCGGCCCGGCGCCGAGTCCGCGGAGTTCGCCGAGCGGGCCCACCGGGTGCGGGACATCGGCGTACGTACGGCGATGGCGCAGTCCGCGTTCATCACCGCGCTCACCCTCGTCTCCGCCCTCGCGCTCGCCCTCGTCTACGGCCTGGGCGGCTACTTCGCCCTGGAGGGCACGCTCGACGCGGGCGCCGTGGTCTCGTTGGCCCTGCTCCTGACCCGGCTGTACGCGCCGCTGACGTCCCTGGCCGGGGCGCGGGTCGAGGTGATGAGCGCGCTCGTCAGCTTCGAGCGGGTCTTCGAGGTGCTCGACCTGAAGCCCCTGATCGACGAGAAGCCGGAGGCCCGCGAGGTCCCCTCGGGGCCGGTGGCCGTCGAGTTCGACGACGTGCGCTTCGGCTACCCGTCCGCCGACAAGGTCTCCCTCGCCTCCCTCGAAGAGGTCGCGTCCCTGGACACCCGGGGCGGCGACGAGGTCCTGCACGGGCTCTCCTTCCGCGCCGAGCCCGGCCAGACCGTCGCGCTCGTCGGCTCGTCCGGCGCCGGCAAGTCGACCATCGCACAACTGCTTCCCCGGCTGTACGACACCGACAGCGGCACCGTCCGGATCGGCGGCGTCGACGTCCGCGACCTCTCGGCGGCGTCCATGCGCCAGACGCTCGGCATGGTCACCCAGGACGGCCACCTCTTCCACGAGTCGGTCCGCGCCAACCTGCTGCTCGCCCGCCCCGAGGCCACCGAGGACGACCTGTGGGACGTCCTGCGCAGGGCCCGCCTGGAAGACCTCGTGCGCTCCCTGCCCGACGGCCTCGACACGGTGGTCGGCGAGCGCGGCTACCGGCTCTCCGGCGGCGAACGCCAGCGCATGACCATCGCCCGGCTGCTGCTCGCCCGGCAGCGGGTCGTCATCCTCGACGAGGCGACGGCCCACCTCGACAACACCTCGGAGGCGGCGGTCCAGGAAGCTCTCGCGGAAGCTCTGGAGGGCCGCACGGCGGTCGTCATCGCGCACCGCCTGTCGACCGTGCGCTCCGCCGACCAGATCCTCGTGGTGGAGGCCGGGCGGATCGTGGAGCGCGGCACGCACGAGGAACTGCTCGCGGTGGACGGGCGGTACGCGGAGCTGTACCGGACGCAGTTCGCGGCGAAGGAGCCGGCGGGGGACGCGTCCGGCGACGGCGGGGTGATGGCCGCCGCGGCCCCGGTGGCCTGAGGTGTCGTCACGGGCGGCCCGCTGCGGCGGGCCGTCATCCGTTCGGGTCAGTGCTGTGGCGGGCGCGGCGCGGCGGGGCGGACAGTCGAACATGACCGAAGCGCCGTACGACCCCCGGACACCGCACCCGACTCCGCACCCGACGCCGCCCGGCGGCGACGACCACGACCGGCCGCCGGGACCGCTCGGCGTCCTCGCGAAGTCCGCCTGGCAGGTCGTGCTGCTCGCCGGGATCGCCTCGCTGGCCCTCGGCGTGCTCGTCCTCGTCTGGCCGGGGGCCTCGCTGTGGGCGGCGGGCGTCCTGTTCGGGCTCTACCTCGTGGTGAGCGGCGTCTTCCAGCTCGTCGCCGCGTTCGGGACGCATGTGGCCGCCGCGATGCGGGTGATGGCGTTCATCAGCGGTGCCCTCTCCGTCCTGCTCGGCCTCTTCTGCTTCCGCGGCGCGATGCAGTCGATCCTGCTGCTCGCCCTGTGGATCGGCATCGGCTGGCTGTTCCGCGGCATCACCCAGACCGTCGCGGCGGCCTCGGACCCCGGCATGCCGGCCCGCGGCTGGCAGGCCTGCCTCGGCGTCATCAGCGCGCTGGCCGGCATCGTCCTGATCGTGTCGCCCTTCGAGTCGGTCGCGGTCCTGACGCTGGTCGGCGGATTGTGGCTGCTCGCGGTCGGCGTGGTCGAGATCATCACGGCGTTCCAGGTCCGGTCCCGCGCAAAGCGGATCCCGCCCGGGGTCTGACGAGTAATATGCATTCCCATTGATCATCTATTACGTGGCCTCGTTGCGTCTCTTGCGACTCCTTGCGTGCCGTTGCGCGGCCACGGATCGGTATCGGGGAGGGCTCGATGGTTGAGGACATGGTCAGGACCTGGGCGGCCGGCTGGGCGGTCTCGCGGCGGACACCGCCGCCCGCCGAGAAGCCCTGGGGGGTGTACATCGAGGTGGACAGCGCGCGTGAGGCCGCGCGCCACGTCCTGCCGGTGGCCGACGAGACGCTGGTCCGGGAGGCCGCCGCATCGGTCACCGTGCCGCGGACCTGGATGAAGATGCCGGTGCTGCCGGAGCGGTTGGAGCCCTGGCTGCCAAGGGGGTGGGCGGTGGCCTGGGGGGAGACGGGGCACCTGATGGCCGTCGACCTGATGGCCACGTCTTTGGTGGCGCCCGACGGCTACACGTCGGTCGTGGAGACGGACGGTGCGGTCCTCGTCGTACGCGTGCTGGACGTGACGGGAGCGCAGGCCGCCCGGGGGCAGATGGCGCTCCTGGGGGAGGCCGCCATCGCGGACCAGGTGGTGACCGAAGAGGCCCATCGGCGGCGCGGTCTGGGGCAGTTCGTGATGTGCGCGCTCGCCGACCAGGCCTTGGCGCGGGGCGCTCACCTGGGTGTTCTCGGGGCGACCGACGCGGGGCGCGCGCTGTACGAGACGCTGGGCTGGAAGAAGCACGCGACGCTGGCGGAGTGCGTGTACCGGGCGGGCGCTCCGGAGTAGTGCCTATACCGGGCGGGCGCCCCGGAGAAGTGCCTATACCGGGCGGGCGCCCGGAATGGCGCCAAGCGCTCATCACGCCATGAGGCGATGAGTTTCAGCCCTGTTTTGCCGTGACCATGCCAAGTTCCCCCTGCCCCTTGCTACGTTCGTGCCGCATCGCACAACAACTGTTGTTTCGCTCCCCTTGGGTGCGAGTTGTGCGCTCAAGGGGGCCATGCCACAGGGGGAACTGATGGCGACTCAAGCCACAGCATGGCGACGGGCCTTGGCCGTCGCAGCGATCGCCGGGATGGCGGGGGGCGTTCTCGCCACCGCGCCGGCCGGGGCAGCACCGTCCGACGAGGCGAGAGACCGCGGCACACTCGTCGAGACGGCACAGACCTATCTCACGGGGGAGAACTCACTGCGCGTCGAGGGCGGCGCGACCGATGCGACCAAGGCCGCCGAGGCGGCCGACGAGCTGAAGGTGGCGGGCACCTTCGCGAAGGTGCGCGACGACCGCATGACCGCCCGCGAGCAGCAGAGGCAGCTCGCGGAACTGACCGGAGTGCGCTTCACGGGGGTGTCGACGCAGGTCGTCCCGCTCGGGAACGTACGCAAGGACAAGAAGGACGAGAACACCGTCCGGCTGAGCGTCGAGGAGCGGACGCGGTACACCTACGCGCAGGCCGACGTGGAGCCGTACAGCTACCGCGCCCGCCACGAGCTGACCTTCAAGGACGTCGACGGGGCCTGGCGGCTCTCCTCCCTGGTCACCAAGGACCCGACCGGGATGAACACGCCCAAGAAGCTGTCGGACGCCCAGCTGCGCACCGCCGTGAAGACCACCGAGAAGCTCAAGGAGGGCCTGCGCAAGACGGCGGAGAAGCGCAAGGCGGCCAGCGAGGCGCGGCTGAGCGGCGCCAAGGGGAGCGGCGGGAACAGCACCAAGGACATCCCCGACGGCCTCGACTACCAGAAGATGGTCGACTGGGCGTTGCGATACGCCCTGGAGGACCGCGACAAGCTGCCGTACACGCCTGACGAGGACGACTGCACCACCTTCGTCTCCTGGGCGCTGCGCACCGGCGGCTGGGCCGAGCAGTCGGGCTTCTACCAGAACGACGACGTCTGGTGGTGGAAGGACTGGTGCGACGGCGAGTGGTACTGCCGCCCGCAGCACAGCTATACCTGGGGCGGGGCGACCAACTTCCAGCGCTACGCGGTCAATGAGTCCAAGCGCGTGAACCTGCTGGGCAACGTGTGGGACGTGCGGATCGCCGACGTCATGCAGTACGACGTCAAGGGTTACGGCGGTGAGGGCGTACCGGACCACACCATGATGGTGACCGCCTTCGACTGGAACGCCGACGGCATGCCGCTGCTGAGCTACCACAGCTCGCCCGGTGGTGAGCAGAAGAACAAGCCGCTGATCGACATCCTCAACTCCGACTCGGCGCAGGGCCAGGCCTTCTGGGCGTACGGCACCTGAGCCAACTCGGCAGTGTGAACCAACTGTGCCGCGGTGTCCGCTACTTGGCGGACACCGCGGCACGCAGCCGTTCCACCGTGGCACTGCCCCCGCACTCCAGGGACACGAGACCGTCACCGTCGCCATCGCCGCTGACGGCGTAGGCACTCCCCGAAGCGACCTCGAAGATCCGCTCCCCTCCCGTCCCCTGACGCTTCGTCGGACGCAGCATCAGGACGAGGTCGTCGGCGTCGGGGATCACCTCGGGGTGCAGGGGGTTGGAGACGGTCAGCGTGCCGGAGGGCGCCGACTGCTCCGAAAGGCTCTCGCGGGCACGCACCCGGAAGCCGTACCCCTGCGTGACACCGTCGTCGACCGGCACCCGCCGGTCGCTGAGCACGCTGACCCGCAACGGCAGATAGCCCTTGTCCCGGTACGTACGCATCTCCTGCCCCGCCTCGCGCACACAGGCCGCGGAGGCGACCGGCGTCTCCTGCCCGCCCCGGAACCCGTCGACGGCGACGGGCACGGCCACCGCCACGGCGGCGACCACCGCGGCACCCGCCACCGCGAACGCGGTACGGCGCCGGCGCAGACTCCGCCGGGCCCGGTCGGTGAACTCGGCCCCCGGAGCGGCGGGCGGCGGCCCGTCCGGCTCGGCCGCGGCGACGAGCAGCCGCCGGATCTCATCGTCCTCAGCCATCGTTACGACCCTCCCCGTCGGACGCGGCGACAAGAAAACCCTGGGTGCGCAGTGCCGCGAGCGCCCGCGCCGTACGGCTCTTGACGGTGCCCGGCGAACAGCCGAGCGCCTCGGCGGTCTCCCGCTCGGAGAGCTGGTGGTAGTAGCGCAGCACGAGCACCGCACGTTGCGCGGGCGGCAGCGTCCGCAGCACCTCGCGCACGGTCACGCGGACCGACACCTGCTCCTCATGGCCGGGCTCGGGCACGTCCGGCACCCACGGGGCGGGAATCTCCTGACTCCATCGCCGCCGCCGGTCCTTGACGAGCAGCCGGACCATCGTCGTGCGCGTATAGGCCTCGGCGGCCTCTTCCCTGCCGATCCGCTGCCAGGCCCGGTAGGTCCGAAGGAGCGCCTCCTGGGCGAGGTCCTCGGCCCGCACGGACGACCCGGTCAACAGCCGGGCGGTCCGCACGATCGACCCGTACCTGGCCCCCATGAACGCACTGAACGCGGCATCCCTGCCGCTCCCGCTGCCCCTGCCGGAGTACATCCTCACCCCTTACCCGTGCCTGCCGCTCGCGGTGCGACGCGTGGGTTCCCACCCTTCTCAGAGACGCTGGGTCCGGGAAAGGTTCCCGGCCGATCGCACCGGCGAAGCCCCATTAGGGTGGAGCCGTCTTGGAACAGCGAGAGAAAGGTGCCGGCGTGGTAGACATGGCAGCCGCGGCGCGGAAGGTCTTCGAGCGTTACGACCTGGACGGTGACGGTCAGTTGACGGCCGAGGAGTACCGGAAGGTCGTCGAGGAGCTCGGTGAGACGGGCATCACCGACGAGGCCGCGCAGGCATTCATCGACACCATGGACACCGACGGTGACCGAAAGGTCTCGTTCGAGGAGTTCCGGGTTTCCATAGGGCTCTGAGCGCCTCCTCCATGAGTCACGGAGAACACATCCGTGCGGCGCCGTGCACGTACCCCTGCGGTACGTGCACGGCGCCTGAACACCGGAGCCCGCTCCTCAGCACCCCTGCCACAGCCGGGTCATCACCCGTACCCCGAACCGCAGCCCCTCCAACGGGACGCGTTCGTCGACGCCGTGGAAGAGGCGGCCGTAGTCCAGGTCGGCCGGGAGCTTCAGGCCCTTGAAGCCGAAGCAGCGGATGCCGAGCTTGGTGAACGCCTTGGCGTCGGTGCCGCCCGGGTTGCAGTACGGGACGGGGTGGCCGTCCGGGTCCTCGGCGCGTACCGCGTCGCACATGGCGTCGACGAGCGGGCCGTCGAACGTCGTCTCCATCGCGATGTCGTGGTTGACCCACTCGCGGGACACCGACGGCAGGAGCAACTCGTCGATGGTGTCGAGGAGTTGCTGTTCGTGGCCGGGGAGGAAGCGGGCGTCGACGCGGGCCGTCGCCTTGCCGGGGATCACGTTCGTCTGGTAACCGGCCGTGAACATCGTCGGGTTCGCGGAGTTGCGGAGCACCACCTGCATGAAGTCCGCGACATGCCCGAGCTTCGCCAGCTCGGCGTCCAGGTCCTCGGCCTCGAAGTCGATCTGCACGCCCTGGAGCTCGGCGGCCTGCTCGAGCAGGGCGCGCACCGGTTCGATCAGGCGGATCGGGAACGTGTGGCGGCCGATGCGCGTGAGGGACTCGGCGAGGTCGGTGACCGCGTTCTCGTCGTTGGGCGACGAGCCGTGGCCTGCCCGGCCCGTCGCCGTCAGCTCCATCCACGCCATGCCCCGCTGCGCGTTCTCGATCGGGTAGAGGCGCCGGGTCCCGTCGAGCGCGTACGAGAAGCCGCCGCCCTCGCCGATCGCCTCGGTGACGCCCTCGAAGAGGTCGGGCCGGTGCTCGACGAGCCAGTGCGCGCCGAACTTGCCGCCCGCCTCCTCGTCCGCGAGGAACGCGAGCACCAGGTCGCGGGACGGCTTGGTGCCCGTCCGTGCGAAGTGGCGGGCGGTGGCCAGCATCACCGCCACCGTGTCCTTCATGTCGATCGCGCCGCGGCCCCACAGGTAGCCGTCGCGGATCTCGCCGGAGAACGGGGGTACCTGCCACTCGGCCGCGTCGGCCGGGACCACGTCGAGATGCCCGTGGACCAGGAGGGCGCCGCGCGTGCGGTCGGCGCCCTCGACGCGGGCCACGACGCTGGCCCGGCCCGGCGCGCTCTCGACGAACTCGGACGTGATGCCGACCTCGGCGAGCCTGGCCTCGACCCAGCGGGCGCAGGCCCGCTCGTCGCTCGTCGGGTTGGAGGTGTCGAAGCGGATCAACTCGGCGCAGAGTCCGACGACTTCGCGCTGGGCGTCCTCGGAAGCAAGGGTGGTCATGCCGCTCCTACGGGGGTGTGCTCGGCGGCGACGGGGCGGGCGTCCTCGTCATCGGCAAGGGTGGTGGTGCCGTACGTCCTGATCCAGCCGAGCAGTCCGAGCACGCAGTACAGGACGAACGCGGTGGCCAGGGAGTTCAGGGCCGGGATGCCGCCGTCGTAGAACTTGCCGACGCAGAAGGCGGCGGCCCAGATGACGAGGGACATCGGGACCCAGGTCGGGGAGGTGGCCGGGAGCGTGCCCGCCTCCCGGGTCTCGTCGAGCGGCCTGCGCATCTTGCGCACCACCCAGTACTCGGCGACGACGATGCCGCCGATGGGCGGGATGGCGACGCCCAGGACCGACAGGAACTCGGTGAAGTGGGTCATGATGCCGACCGCCGAGAGAGCGGTGCCGGCGACGCCGAGGGCGATGGTGACGGCGCCGCGGTGCAGCCGCTTCCTGAAGACGACCTGGAAGAAGTTGACGACGCCGAGCGAGGAGCCGTACAGGTTCCAGTCGTTGATCTTCGCGGTCGACATCAGGACGACGAGGACACCGAAGACACCGGACGTGGAGAGCACGATCTGGGAGACCTCGTTGCTCTTGACCATGTGGCCGAGGAGCACACCGGTCAGTCCCACGATGTACTCGGAGAGGATCATGGAGGACGCCGTCTGCAGGAAGACGTGCGAGCCCTTCTTGTTGTAGCGGGTCATCTCCGGGGCGACGATCGCGCCCGTCATGTAGCCGCCCGCGATGGCGGTCGCGGCGACGGACAGCGGGATGGCCTGACCGGGCGGCGGGGAGCTGATCAGGTCGCCGATGGAGTGGTCGCTGAGCGCGTCGACGACGGACCAGGCGACCATCGCGAAGAAGAGGGGCGTGACGATCTTCGCGAAGATCGCCATGTAGCGGAAGCCGAAGATGACCAGGACCGTGATGGCCAGGCCCGCGACGATGCACCACAGCCACGACGGGCCGCCGATCAGCGACGAGACGCTGTCGCCGAAGATCGTGTTCTGCACGCCGAACCAGCCGACCAGGCTGACCGCGATGACGAAGCTGACGAGCGCCGAGCCGTTGCGCCCGAAGCCGACCCAGCGGGTCAGGAGCGGCGTCGCGAGGCCCTCGCGCATGCCCGCGAAGCCGATCAGGAAGATCACGACTTCGAGGATGACGGCGCCGAGCGTGAAGGCCAGGAAGGCGTCGCCGAAGGTCATGCCGACGCCGATGGTGGCGCCGAGCGTGAACTGGGAGATGGAGCCGGACTGGGCGAGCCACTGCAGCAGCATCGTCCAGAAGCCGAGCCGCTTGTCCTTGGGGACTCTGGACAGCGCGTAGTCGTCGCTGCCCACGCTCTTCTTCGTGGTGGTCATGGCGTCACGACTCCGTAGGTGCGTTGCCGAGGGTCTGCAGGTGGGTGAGCGGGCCGTACCGGCTCACGAGGGCGCCGAACTCCTCGGCGTCGTGGAAGTCGATGCGCCCGCCGCCGTACGCCTTCGCGGCCTCGACGGCGAACCGGGCCGCGGCCGCGATGTCCGTCTCGTGGCTGGCGCCGGTCTGGCAGCCGGGGACCGCGGCGGCCGAGGTGACCGCGAGGCCGACGACCGGGGCGGCGGTCGCCGTGGCCGGCTGCAGGATCGAATTGATGTGGTGTGCACCGTTACCGTACGGGGTGATGTCCTGCGTGGTCACGGGGTACGTGACCAACGGCTCACCCGTGACGACGGCGAGCAGCTCGCCGAGATCCTCGCTGACCCGCAGCACCCACCCCTCCTTGACGGTGGGGGACAGGGCGAGGCCCTTGTGGTTGATGATGCGGTTGCCCTTGGTGGTGTCGATGGAGAGCACGGCCTCCATGTCGGACGTCACCTCGTGGCGGTTCATCGTCGCGATGTCGACCGGCGAGTCCATGAACGGGACCGGGTCGTGCGGCGCGGTCGGCGCGTTGGGGCAGATGTGCGTGGCGACGACCACGTCCCCGTCGAGCACGTCGCCGCGGCGGCGCATGTCGAGGAGTTTGGCGGCGGTCGCGAGCGCGGCGGCGGCGCCGTCCGCGTCGGAGACCAGGCCGGTCATCTCCGGCCGGGCGCCGACCCCGCCGAGGCGGCCGACGACGCCGAGCGTACGGGCCTCGCCACCGCCGCCGCGGCCCTTGCGGCCCGGGATGCGGACGAGGACGAAGTCGGTCGACCCGCGCTCGCCGGTGACGGTGGTGATCTCGGCGCCGGAGCCCGCGGGGCCCGCGACCGAGTCGAGATACGCGACGGCGCGCTTGCCGTCGGCCTCGGGGTCGTCCAGTAGGTCGACGACATCCAGGACGTACTTCAACATGCGGGGCCTTCTCCCTACCGAACCGCGCGGGACCTGCGCGGGACTGCGCCGGACCGCACTGGACTGTGCTGGTGCTGACAGCAGATTCGGGATCGGATAGCGTTGTCGGCAACTGTTTCCCGTTATTTGCAATTCAGGTCTGGATGGTGAGATGGCGTGCCGGAGATCCCGCTCGACCGGAAGACCCCGGCCGGCGCTCTGCAGACCGTCGACCGGGCCCTGCTCGTGCTGCTCGCCTTCGAGCGGACCCGGCCCGACTGGGGTGTGACGGAGGTCGCCGCCGAGTTCGGCTGGGACACGTCGGTCGCGCAGCGGCTGCTGTCGACGCTCGCCGGGCGCGGCTTCCTGGTCTCCGACCCGGCGACGCGGCGCTACCGGATCGGCCCGGCGGTGCTGCGGCTCGGGCGGCTGTGGGAGCGCTCAGGTTCACTGGAGCTGCTGGCAGGGCCCGTGCTGGAGGAGTTGCGGTCGGCGACCGGCGACACGGTCCTGTTCTGCCTGCCGGACAACTTCCACATGCGCTGCGTCGCGGCCGTCGAGGGCGAGGAGGGGCCGCTGCGCTACTACCCGCTGGTCGGCGAGCTGTACCCGGCGCACGCGGGCGCCACCAGCAAGTCGTACTACGCGTTCCTGCCCGACGAGCAGCGTCACCGCCTGTTCCGGGGCCGCCCCATGGCCCGCTTCACGGAGCGCACGGTGACCGAACCGGACGAGCTGGAACGGGAGTTCCTCGCCATCCGCGCCCAGGGCTACGCGTGGACGGTCGGGGAGTACGACGCCGGGATCGGCACCGTCGCCGTGCCCGTCTTCCTCGGCCGCGAGCCCTACGGGAGCCTCAGCCTCGGCGCCGCGAAGGAGCGCTTCCCGGACGGGCCCGACGACCGCCTCGACGTCCTGCGCAAGGCGGCCCGCCGCCTGGAACAGCGCCTGACGCACCCGCCGCAGCGAGCGCGCCGCGCCCGCGCCACCGACTGACAGCACCGACTCACAGCACCGACTGACACCGTCAACTGAACACCACTGGCTGACACCGCCAACTGACATGCACGTAACGCCCATTGATAGGAGCGACCCCGTCGTGAATCTGCTGCTGCTCTCCAACTCCACCCAGCACGGCCGGGGTTACCTGGAGCACGCCCTGGACACCGTCACCGGCTTCCTGCCGGCCAAGGCCCGCCTCGCATTCGTGCCGTACGCGCTCGCCGACCACGACGCCTACACGGCGAAGGTGCGCGGCGCGCTCGAAGAGGCCGGGCTCGAGGTCCACGGAATCCACGAGGGCGGCGACCCGCTGGCCCAACTCAAGTCGGCGGACGCCGTGTTCATCGGCGGCGGCAATTCGTTCCGGCTCCTGAGCGCGCTGTACCGCACGGGCCTGCGGGACGCGGTCACGAAGGCGGTGCGCGCGGGCCTGCCGTACATGGGGGCCAGCGCGGGCACCAACATGGCCGCGCCCACCCTCCGTACGACCAACGACATGCCGATCGTGCAGCCGCCGTCCTTCGAGACGCTCGGTCTGGTCCCGTTCCAGATCAACCCGCACTACCTCGACCCGGACCCGTCCTCCACCCACAAGGGCGAGACCCGCGAGGAGCGCCTCACCGAGTTCCTGGAGGAGAACGACACCCCGGTGCTCGGCCTCCGCGAGGGCTCCTGGCTGCGGGTGGCCGGCGAGCGGGCCTCGGTGGAGGGCGGACGCCCGGCACGGCTCTTCCGCCGCGGGGCCGCGCCGCAGGAACTGGAGGCCGGAACCGACGTGTCCGAACTCCTGCGTACGGAGCCGAAGTTCGACGTCGGGAACTGAGTTACCCATACGCAGTCCCGAGGGCGGGACAAGAACCCTGGCCGGTGGCAGGATGCACCGCAACTTGCGTAGCACACAGCGCTGTTGATCTCGCTCGTGCCCTGGTTCGAGCCTGCCCTGGAGGTCCTGTGTCAGCTCGTCGCTCGAAGTCCGTCCGTTCCCCGGTGGCTGCCATGGCGCTGACGGCAGCCGCCGGCCTGCTCGCGGCCGGCTGCACCAGCACCAAGTCCGACGACAAGGGCGAATCGGGAGTGAAGCTCGTCTCGTCCGGCACGCTCAAGACCTGCACGCACCTGCCCTATCCCCCCTTCCAGTCGAAGCAGGACGGCAAGATCGTCGGCTTCGACGTGGACCTGGTCGACCTGATCGCCAAGGAACTCGGCGTGAAGCAGGAGATCGTCAACACGCCCTTCGAGGGCATCGAGACCGGCCAGGACTTCAACATCCGCAAGTGCGATCTGGCCGCCGCGGGCATGACGATCACCAAGGAACGCGACAAGGTCATGGACTTCTCGGACCCCTACTTCAACGCCACCCAGGCGCTGATCACCAAGAAGGGCGAGCCCTACAAGACCTTCGACGACCTCAAGGGCAAGAAGCTCGGCTACCAGAAGGCCACCACCGGCGGCATCTACGCCAAGAAGGAGAGCAAGGGCCTCGACATCGAGCTCGTCGAGTACGAGGACGTCGGCCTGCTGCTCACCGCCGTCAAGGCGGGCAAGGTCGATGCGGGCATCAACGACAACGGCGTGCTCTTCGAGTACGTCAAGGAGAACCCGGACACCGAGGTGACCGCCGAGTTCGACACCGGCGAGGAGTACGGAATCGGCTTCCGTACGGGCAATGACGCGCTGCGCACCAAGGCCAACAAGGTCCTCAAGGAGGCGCGGGCCGACGGCCGTTACGACAAGATCTACAAGAAGTGGTTCGGCACCACTCCGCAGAGCTGACCTCGCCGGGCAGTCAAACGGCCGACCGACGGCTGACCAGAGGAGTTCTGCGCATATGCCCATGTCCCGACGGCAGCGGGCACGGCTGTTCCGCGGCGTCCAGTACGCCGTGCTGTTCATCGCCGTGGCCGTGTTCGCCCTGGTGGCCGACTGGGGGACACTGCGCCAGGCGTTCTTCGACGTGGAGATCGCCAAGGCGCTGTTCCCCGAGGTGATCACCACCGCACTGGTCAACACCGCCTACTACACCCTGCTCGGCTTCGGCTTCGGCCTGGGGCTCGGCATCGTCCTCGCGCTGATGCGGCTGTCCACGGTGCCTCCGTACCGCTGGATCGCGATCGCCTATATCGAGCTCTTCCGCGGCGTTCCCTCCCTGCTTGTGTTCATCGCGCTCGGCTTCGGTGTGCCGCTGGCCTTCGAGGTCGCGCTCGACATGGACATCACCGTGATGCTGTCGCTCGGCCTGGTCGGCGCCGCCTACATGGCCGAGACGATCCGCGCGGGCATTCTGGCGGTGCCCAAGGGGCAGACGGAGGCGGCCCGTTCGCTTGGCATGTCACCGGGGCGTGCGATGGTGTCGATCGTGCTGCCGCAGGCCTTCCGGATCGTGCTGCCGCCGCTGACCAACGAGCTGATCCTGCTCACCAAGGACTCCTCACTGGTGTATCTGCTCGGCCTCTCGCTCGGCCAGTTCGAGCTGGCCAACTTCGGCCGGGACGCGCTGAACGAGCACAAGAGCCTGACCCCGATCCTGATCGCCGGACTGCTGTATCTCGTCATCACACTCCCGCTCGGCCATCTGGTGCGGCGGCTCGAGGCCCGTACCGCGAAAGCCAGGTGAACACCGTGAAGTTGGACAAGGCACCCGACGCGCCCGCACCGTCGGGCGAGGCGATCGAGGTGCGCGAGCTGCACAAGTCGTTCGGCGATCTGGAGGTGCTCAAAGGCATCGACCTCACGGTCGGGCGCGGTGACGTGGTCTGTGTCATCGGCCCTTCGGGCTCCGGCAAGTCGACCCTGCTGCGCTGCGTCAATCTCCTGGAAGAGCCCACGTCGGGCACGGTGACGGTGGCCGGCACCGAGGTCACCGACCCCGATGTGGACATCGACCGCGTACGCCGCCGGATCGGCATGGTCTTCCAGTCCTTCAACCTCTTCCCGCACCTCACGGCGCTGGAGAACCTGACCATCGCGCAGCGCCGCGTGCTGCGGCGCGGCAAGGAGGAGGCGGAGAGCGTCGCGCGGGCCCACCTCGCGCGGGTGGGCCTCGTCGACAAGGAGCGGTCCTATCCGGCGCAGCTCTCCGGCGGCCAGCAGCAGCGGGTCGCGATCGCACGGGCGCTGTCCATGGACCCCGAGCTGATGCTCTTCGACGAGCCGACCTCCGCGCTCGACCCCGAACTGGTCGGGGACGTACTCGCGGTGATGCGCTCGCTCGCCCAGGAGGGGATGACGATGCTGGTCGTCACCCATGAGATGAGCTTCGCCCGCGAGGTCGCCGACCGGGTGGTCTTCATGGACGACGGAGTGATCGTCGAGGAGGGCACGCCCGAACGCGTGGTGGGCGACCCACAGCACGAACGGACCCGGACGTTCCTGGCCCGCGTACTGGATCCCGCGGCGGCGCAGATGGGCGAGGTCCCGGACACCGGACCGCACGAGAAGCGGGCGGACCGCTGAGCGCGCCTCCAGTGATTCAGGCTGGGGTCGCCCGCCCATGCAGCGTCAGATAGAAGGTGCGAAGGGATTCCTCGTGGTCGGCTTCGAATCGGTTGACCACTTTGCCCAGCGGATTCCACACCCGCCCGTCGGGCATCCGTACGCCGACCGGCTGCCGGAAGTACTCGCGCTGGTCTGCGTCGAGGTCTACCCACTGCGCGCCCGCCCGACGGACCAGCACCTCGCCGCAGTACGCCCCGAGCCCGAACAGTTGCGGACTCACCTCTTCCCGCCCGGCGTCGCTCTTGCGTAATCCGTCGACAATGAAGTCGACGACCCGCAGGCTCGCGACGGAGTAGTCCAGCGGCAGCCGGTTGAGCCGAGTCGCACGCTCGACGAACGCCGCGGCGTGCCGCCGCATCTCGTCGGCTTTCGGCACCTGCTTCTTGCCTTGCCCCATACCTGTGACCACCCTCGATGGACGTCGGAGGCACCACTTCGATCCCTCCCGCCACTTCCTCAGCGGGATGGTCCACAGGAACATCACAGGTTTCACAGGTGCTGGTTCTCACATCATGAAGTTCCCCGGTCCGTACAACCTTCTGGCCTTCTGGGTCGTCGCGCGTTGCTGGGGGAGGGGGGCACCTGAAGGGGCGCGCATGGCTCCCTGCCGTATTCGCACGTGAGGTCACCGAATTCGGCCGTCACCGCATGGCTGCCGGAATCGGCGACCTCATGCATTTCCCCGGGGATTGTCTGCCCTGGGGAACACGGGACACGGGTGATCTAATGGCCTGCATGGCCAAGACGAACATCACGGTATGCCTCCGGGCGGCAGCCTCCGACAGCCTGGAGGATGCCGTGGCGGAAGCGATAGCCCCGTTCGAAGCGGACGGTTCCCGTGGCTGGGAACTCGATGTCTGGGACAGTTGGCAGATCTGTGGCGGGAGCCCTCGTGAGGGGGGATTTCCCGTGCTGCCCGGCCACGAGGACGACGTACGGCTGATTCATGAGTTGCCCAACCGATGGCTGCCCGAACAGGAGGTCGCTCCCAGTGAGTTCGGCTGGTGCGCGGGCGGCCCCAGGGAACTGCTCGACTTCTCCGCCACACCGGACGAGGCCCGGCAGCTGGCGGCCGACGCCTGGAGCACGTGGCGCGAACTGACGGCCGAGTTCCCGCAGGCCCGGCCCTGGCAGGTCTTCCAGGACCGTACGGAGCCCGCGTTGGAGTCGTGCTCCCACGAGGAACTCGTGGCCGCCTACCGCGGTCAGCCTCTGGTGAGCGCCTTCGACGCCTACCTCGCGACGCACGCGAGGCGCCCCTATTCGTCCTGGTTCCTTGCCTTCGTCGACCCTGTGCGTGAAGTCGGGCAGACCGAGTTGGCGGCGTTCGTCGACCGGCAGTCGGGGCTGGCACTGCGCTCCCGCAACGTCCTCACCCTGGGCGGCTGGTGGTACGAGGACGGCGAACCGGGCATCCACGGCGCCTGCCAGAGCCCGGCCCAGTGCCCGCACCAGCCTGAACTCCCGCCCGGACAGGAGCACATCCAGCGTTATCTGGCCGGCCTGCCCGCCGGTACCCTGCTGGTCAACGTCCGCTGCCACGTGTGAGAACCGCAGCGCTGAGGCCACCCACGTGTTCGCGGGTGGCCTCAGTCGTACCTATGCCTCAGTCGTACCTATGCCTCAGTCGTCAGGCCCATTCCTCTGGCGGGGGGTCGGTGAATCCCCAAGGATCCAAGGCATCCTTGGTCATCTCCTTCAGCCCGCCGAGGAACCCGAAGGACTCGAAATAGCTTCTGGGCTGGGCGAACGGCAAGAAGCCGCCCACGATCCCAAAGGCCTTGAAGCCCTTCATCTTCGGGCTGATCCGGCTCCTGTCGGCACCGCCACCGGCGAGCGGAGCCACAAACGTACTGCGGGAGTCGAATCCGCTCGCGGGATGGATGACCCGGACTTTTTCATTTCCCGCGTAGTGCTGGGCCACGGCCTGGGCCTGTGACTCGCTCGCGGCAACGAAGACGACGTTGTTCGCCTGCTTCTTCCGGGTCGGGTCCATCTTGCCGTCGATGTCGGACGTGATGTCCTTCAGCGACTTGTCGGCACTCTTCGCGCTGGTGGCGTCGAAGTCCAGAACATCGACGATCTTGCCGTCCTGATAGGACACCTTGATGAAGTCGGATGTTGTGCCGTTCATTCTCGTGTTTCCGTCGGCGTCCGTGAAGACGCCCTTCCCCATGAGCCGTGAATCGGCGTCCTGCTGGAAGTAGACCTCTCCCGTTCCGTTGCCGGAACCGTCGGAGAACAAGCCCGACGTCTTGAGGTCGTCGTTCATCTTCTGCAACGCGGAGCCCTCGGCCGTGTTGGCCGCCTTGCCGCCGATGACGTGCGGAATGCCGTAGGCGTCGTAGAACACGGTCTGCCCGCCCGGCCCGGTGGCCGACGTCAGCGGGGACGGCGATCCGCCGGGCGGATCCGGCATGTGGCCGTCGAGCTCCACATTGCTGACGGGATTGCCGCCCGTGAAGGCGTACCGGTTGCCGGTGAACGGATCGGCGCCCAGACGCGCGTCGGCGAGAGCGCCGTTGTACATGTCCCGGGTGGTGAAGCGGTTCAGTCCCGGGCTGTAGTCGCGGAAGCCCATGTCGTAGGTGCCGGAACTGGCGTCCCAGCGCTTGCCGTTGAACCGGTACGGGTTGTACGCCTCCTTGTCGGGCTGCGTCTCCTCGGGCTTGTCGACGCCGGTGAACTCGGACTTGTCGTCATTGCCGTAGGCGGTGTAGCCGTACGTCGCCTTGGTGTCACCGCTGCCATCGGTGAGGGTCTCGGCGTCGGTGTGGCTGTTGTAGCCGTAGACACCGAGTTCCTCACCCCCGCCACCGGTGTGCTTGATCTGCGAGAGCCGCTCGCCCCAAGGGCTGTACTGGTAGGACTTGGTGATCTCGCCGGCCACCCGCTCGTCCAGCACCTCGCCGGACGTGCCGAGGTAGTTGTAGTCGGTGGTCTTGCCGCCCTCCGTCTTGGCCGTGGTGCGGTCCAGCGGGTCGAAGGCGTACGTGGTGCTCTTCGACGTCCCGTCATCCTGGAGCTTGGTGTGCTTGATGACGTGGTCGAAGCCGTCGTAATCGTTGTCCTCCAGCGTCTTGCCGCCGCCCGTGACCTTGTCGAGGCGGCCGAAGGCGTCATAGCCGTAGGAGGCGGTGAAACCGCCGGTGGTCGCGGTCAGCAGCCGGTTCCGGTCGTAGGCGAAGTCGGTTGCCTCACCCTTGATGTTCTGGCTGATGACATTGGCGTTGTCGTCGTGGACGTAGGTTTCCGTCCCCGCGCCGTTGCCGGACTTGACCGCCTTGGCGATCCGGTCCACCGGGTCATAGGTGTACTCGGTGGCGGATTCGAGGAGTGCCGCGTGATCGTCGGCATCCATCTTCTTCGCCGTGTCCCGCGCCTTGTTCCCGTTCAGGTCGTAGGCGTAGGTGTGCGACGCCACCAGCGTGTCGTCGGCCTTCTTCTCCGTGGTGGTCTTGACGGCACCATCGAGGAAGTAGCTGAAGTCGACCGTGTTCTTGTTGGCCTTGGTCTGCTTCAGCTTCTGGCCACGGTCGGTGTATGTGTACTCGGTCACCTCGGGAGTGGCGTCGGACGCGGTCTTGCCGACCTTGACCGTCTTGACCTGGTCGCGCAGGTCGTAGAAGTAGTGCGAGAACTGGTCGGGGTGTGTGACGGTCTCGGGCGCGCTGTTGGCGTTGTAGGTGTACGCCGTGGACTTCTTCGCCTCACCCGCCAGCGCCTCGGTGACCTTGTCGACCTGGTTGAGGCCGGTGTACGTCATCGTGTAGGCGTCGATCTTGGCCCCGGACGAGGTGTCGTCGATCGAAGTGAGGTTGCCGTTGGCGTCGTAGGCGTAGGCGAGGTTCTTGCGCTCCGCCCCGGCCGAAGGAGCGTCGGTGCGGGTCTTCAGTGATCCGTCCGGCCAGAACGAGGCGGTCTGCGTGCGCGTCGGTGAACCGCCCGCTCCGGTGAGCGTCCGCTTCGTCTGCTGGCCCAGGTCGTCGTACCCGTAGGAGGTCCGGATGTCCCATGGGTCCGTGGAGGTCTTGGCCCAGCCGTTGTCGAAGTAGGTGTAGTCGGTGTCGTTACGGGTCGTCTGCGTCGCCGAAGGCGGGAGCGAGACCCGCTTGACCCGGCCGACCTCGTCGTACGAGGTCTCCGTGTAGACGTTCGGGCTGTTGTAGCGGCTGTCCGCCGGGTTGTAGGGCTGGAACTGCTTGACCGGACGGTTCAGGGCGTCGTACTCGATGCGGGAGGCGAAGTCCTCCTCCGTGCCCGACGTCGCGGTACCCCGTGGGGTGGTCGCCTTGGTGTTGTTGCCGACCTGGTCGTACTCGAACTTCGTGGAGCGGATGACGGTGCCGTCGTACGGTGCCTTCCGCTCGACGAGCTTCGCCCGCTTGTCGTACACGAGCTCGGTCTTGACCTGCTCCTCGTCCGTCGTCGCTGTCACCAGGGAGTCACGGTCGTAGGTGCGGGTCGTGTACTTGCCCAGTGCGTCGGTGACCTTGGTGACCCGGTGGTTCAGGTCGTACGAGATCTTCGACGTGTAGTCGGCGGTGTCGGAGGTGGCGTTGCGCTTGGGGTCGACGACCAGCACCGAGTTGCCGACGTCGTCGTACTCGTAGGAGACCTTGTCGCCCTTGGCGTTGACGACCGAGGTGAGCTGGTAGACCGAGTCGTAGTGGTTGGTGGTGACATAGTCGGTGGCGTCCGACGTGGTCAGCGTGCCCTTCGGCTCGGTCGTCGTCTTGGCGTTGCCGACCTTGTCGTAGGTGTACCGCGTCGTGCGGTCGGTGGTGTTGTTGTCCGGTGCGGTGGCCTCGGTCACCTGGTCGGCCGCGTCGTACACCGCCGTGGAAACCGCTCCGTTCGGCGACGTCGACTCGGTGATGTTGTCGTTGGCGTCGTACTGCGGGGCCGGGGTCGTGATGAACACGCCGGCCGCCTGGTCCTTGGGGACCTTGTTGACCAGCGGACGCCCGTAGGTGTCGTACGTCTGCGTGGTCTTCTTGCCCAGGGCGTCGGTCACCTCGGTGACCTGGCCGCGCTCGTCGTACACGTACGACGTCGACCTGCCGAGCGCGTCAGTGATCTTCGCCGGATAGCCCGTCGGGCCGAACTCGCTGTTCGTGGTCGGGTTGCCCCTGGCGTCGATCGCCTTGGCCAGCTGCCCGTAGGCGTCGTACTCGTACTTGGTGGTGTAGTCGTCCGCGGTCGCGGTGGTGGCCCCCAGGGGGTCGGTGACGGTCTTCAGGTTGCCGAAGGAGGTATAGCCGAACTGCCACTGGCGGCCCTCCGCGGACGTCTTGGTGACGAGGTCGGCGGAGTACCCGTCCAGGCGAGTCTGGTACGCGTACTTGACCGAGTTCGCCGGGTACGTTCCCGGGGCGCACTCGGCGGCGCCCGGAACACCGGACTTGTTCTGCTCCGCGTCACGCTGCCACAGCGGGTAGCCGGTCTTCTGGTCGTAGCAGTACGCGGTCTTCGCCCCGTTGGCCTCCTCCAGATAGGTGACGTTGTTGTCGGCGTCCCAACTCATCTGCGTGGGCTCGGACCTGGCATTCACCATCCGTACCGGACGGCCGAAGTCGTCGGTGGTGTAGGAGGTCGTGTGCGCCTCGGCGTCTGTCACCTCGGTGTCGGTGAACTTCGCGTTCGTGGCATTCGCGGCGTATGCGTAACCGGTGTTGCCGCCGAGCCGGTCGGTGATGGCCTTGGTCCACCAGTGGTACTTCGGGTCGTCACCGGCCTTGGGCTCGTTGTAGGCCAGTGAAGTGCCCTTGCCTCGCGGGTCGGTGGCCTTGACCAGCTTGACGTTCTTGTTGCCCTGGGTGGCGTCGTAGGTGAACTTGAAGTTCTTCGGCTGCGAGCTGCCCGCGCCATCGGTGATCTGACCGAGCAGGCCCTTGGCGGTGTAGTAGAACTCGATCTTGCGGCCGGAGACGTCGGTCGCCGAGCGGATGTGGTCGTAGATCTTCGAGTTGTTCAGATTCCCGGAGTCCGTGGTCAGGACTCCCGCGTCGTTGACGTACTGGAAGCCGTTCTGGCCCTTGTCCCAGTAGTCGACGGTCAGCGTCTGCCGGCCCGACGGGTCGGTGATGTACTTGAGGAACTTGGTCGGCTTGTTGTTGGACTTGCGCTCCTCGTACGTGAACAGCTGTGTATTGCCGTTCTTGTCGACCGTCGACGTCATGTAGCCGTCACAGCCGAAGAGGAAGCGTGTCCCGTCGGGGCGGGTCAGCGTCCAGGCGTCCGGGATCGGGTCCTTGGCGGGGGTGCAGTCCAGGTCCGTCTTGGCCGTCAGCTTGTAATGGACGCCGGCGGGTGCCTTCCACGCGCTGTTGGCGGCGTCCCAGCGGAACACATGCGTGGTGCCGTCACCGTCGGGCAGGCGGATCTCGGTGGGCTTCGGCTTGGGGTGCATCTCCAGCGGCGCACCCATCCTGATAGGACCGGACGCCTGCATCGACCAGCCGTGGCCGGAGACCGTGTCGGACGTGTCGAGGGAGTTGTAGGCCATGCGGAAGAACGTGTTCAGTCCCCGGCCCGGGTTGTTGAACGCGTTGTACTGCCAGACCGAGTTGCCGTAGGCGAGGTTGTTCATGACCGAGGAGCCGGCACCGGTGTTCTTGCCCGTGTAGGCGTAGAACTTCTCCATGCCGAGCGCGTTGGACGTCGGGTCCTCGACCGCCACACTCTGCTTCAACGGTGCGATCGCCGGTGAACCGGCCGACAGCCATGAGCCGTCCGAGACCTTCCGGACGTCCCAGCCGAGGGTGTACTCGGTCCGTTTCGATCCCGAGTCCGAGTTGACCGGTGTCTGCACCTTGGCCTGGATGGTCGCCGACTTGCCCGGAAGGAGCGCCGGAACGGCGGTCTCCAGCTGGTTGCCACCGGTTGTCGCATCCGTGCCGTCGGGCAGCTTCCACGTGTAGGAGAGCTCACGCTCGCCCGCCGCCCACGCGGCCGAGGTCGTGTTGGTGACCGTGAACTCCACCGTGTAGGTGGTGTTCGGGGTCATCCGGGCCGGGGTCTGCGGGGCGTAGTAGGTGTCCTCCGTCGTGGAGTCGACGTAGATCACCTGGATGTACGGCCGCAGCTGCGTGTCCTGCGCCTCCGCCGACAGGAACAGGGTGCGCTCCTGCGGGCCGCTGGCGGTCTCGTCCTTCAGCCTGACCGCGACGCCCTTGTTGTCGGCAGGCGTCTTCACCCAGCCCTGGGTCAGGCTGGTTGCGTCCCACCAGTGGCGGCCCACCTCGGACACGTCGGCCACCGTGTCGGACACCGTGCCCGACATGTCGCCGCCCGCGGTGCTCCACGCGGTGCTGGCGTCCGCGTTGTTCCAGGTCGCGGTGGTCTCGTCGAAGTCCCGGTTCAGGGCGTGGAGTCCGTAGATCGCACCGTCGGTGTCGGTGGTTGTCTCCGCGCCCCACATGTACATCTTCGAGTCAAGAACCGTGGCGGTCGCCGGGACCGAGGTGGTGGGGAACTTCAGCGCCGCTCGGGTCTTGCCGTACGTCCCGGAGTTGTTGCCGACACTCAGCCAGCTCTGGTCGACGTCCCAGGACTTGATGGCGTCCTGGTTGGTGTTCGGCTGCTGCGAGGAGAGCGTGGTGTCGGTCACGCCACCCTGGCTGCCCTGGATGATCTTCATCGTCCGGCCGGCCTTCGGAATGCCGACCACACGCGTCGGGGAGCCGAGGACCGAGCCGTCCTTGGTCTTCACGGCCAGTTGGTAGTGGTACGACTTGCCGATCTCGTTCGCCGAGGAGTCCGGGGTAGGGACGGCGGTCGTGTCCGTGTACGTCAGTGCCGATGAGGAGACCGGCGCGACGAGGGTGGCCGCGGACGGCGTGAACGTCTGCTGCGTGGAGCGGTGCAACTGGTACTCGACGATGTCAAGGCCGGTGTCACCGGTGGTGTTCGTGTACTTCTTCCACGACAGCTCGGGGCCCGTGGAGTGCACCACGGTCGGCGAGTTCAGCGTCGTTCCGGTCTTGCCGTACGTCACCGTCAGACGCGGGATCGTGGAGGTCTCGCCGCCGTAGACGGAGCCGTCGCCCGCCTCGTAGCGGGGACCGCCGGTCGGTGTGGTGGCGACCCCGTCGTCCTTGGCCTGGATGACGAAGCCATGGTTCGTGGCCGTCCCCGAGGTCCACTTCTGGACCGTGTCGGTGACCGGGAACGCGTGCCAGGAGTTGTACTCGCCCTTGTTCTTGACGATCTGGCCCGGGTTCACGAGCCGCAGCGCGTCCGCGATGTTACGGGTCGTGGAGCTGCCCGTGTCGCCCAGAACGATCTTTCCGGCGTTGCCCGCGGCGAAGTAGTACTGGGTGGCGCCGAGTGCCTTCCAGGACGCGGCCGAGCCGGACTGGTTGACCGTCTTGGGCGGCTCGGTGCCGTCGCGGTGGGTGATCGTGTACGGGGCGGCCGTGGCGCCGTCCGTTGCGGGCGGATAATGCGCCTCCACGCGGTAGGACGCCGTGTCCTTGACGCGTGGCTGCCAGGTGTAGGTCTCGCCGGTCGCGGTGTTCTTGTTGTACGCGAAGTCGTCGCCGATCGCCGCACCGCCGGTCGTGGTGGCCCTGGGCCACTCACCTACCGCTGCCGTGCCGGCATCACCGTCGTCGATCTGCACCGTGGTGCCCGACAACTCGCCGGACAGCGCCGAGGTGTTGGACCAGGTCGCGGTCGACTCGTCCCACGGGCCGGTGGCCCGGTGCGCCTCCATGGTGACGTCGTTGCCGTTGGTGGTGTGCGACTGGTCGTAGTACAGCTCCAGGCGTGCCTCGTCGATCGTCGTGCCCGCCGGAATGCCCGTCAGCGGGAACTTGACCAGGGAGCGGGCGACGCCCGTGTCGGTCTTGCCCGCCGACAGCTTCCAGGTGTTGTTGAAGTTCGCCGCGGGCTGGTCGGACAGGACCATGGTGTCCTGCGAGGTCGCCGCGTCCGGCGCGATCGTGATCGTCGGATCGATCTTGACCGGGTACTGACGCCCCTTGGCGGCCAGCCACTTCGCCGACGGAGTGACGGTGAGCTTCCAGCCCTTGCCGTCGCGGGTCAGCTTCTGGGTGACCTCGGAGGAGTACGTGCCGCCGGTGGGCGACTTCGGGTCCTTCTTGGCGTCCGTCATGTACGGCGCCGGGATCACCATCACCGGAGTGTTCGGCAGCTCGCCGTACAGCGCCACCGAGCCGTCCTTGCGCGCCTTGGGCGTCAGACCGGCCGCGTCCAGCGTGAACGCGTATGACACCGGGCCCTTGGGCGCCCGGTCGAGGACGATGTTCTCCTTCACCTGGCCGCGCCCGACCAGGTACTCCAGGTCGGCGTCGCCGATGGCGTCCTTGTACCTGACCGTCGTGCCGTCGGCCGTCGGATGGAGCGCCTTGTCCGCACCGTCCAGACCGAGGGTGACCGTGCGTCCGTCGGGAGCGGCGAACCTCAGCAGCTCGCCGGTGCGCTTGCCGAACCAACTGCGCCCGGAGTTGGTGGTGTTGGCGAACCTGAAGCCCTTGGACTCGGTGGCCTTCACCTTCGTGTCGATGGACTTCCAGGACTTGCCCGCCTTGTAGGCGAGCGGCTGGGCGGACAGCTCGGCCTCCACCCGGCCGTCCGAAAGCTGCCAGTAGCGGGCCGTCGAAGTGCGCTTGCCCGTCAGCTCCTTGACCCGCTTGGCGGGCGCCCGGTTCTTGCCCTTGGGCAGTTTCTGCCTGCTCGGGATCTCTAACCGGCCGCCGGTGGACGGCTTGCTGTCGTCCTTGTCGTCGTCGGTGAACCGGTCCATGAACGAGGCCGGCGCGGCATACGCCGGCTGCGGCAGCGCGGTGGACAGCACCGCCGATACGACCAGGCAGGAGATCCATCTCCCATATCGGACTTTCACGTCCAATGCCCTTTCGTTGATGGCAGACCCTCTTCCTGAATTCATCTGGAATTTGGGCGCACCAAACCGCCGGACCGAGTATTCCCGGCCGGCCATCCGCACGAATTAATCGAGTGGAGAAAGCAGCTGTCTAATCACTCGCGGGTGGGCCTGTCAATCAGTTGCCTATAGAGGGAAATTCCCGGATTGTCGGTGCGGTGGAGTCAGGTGCTCCCCATGCGGTATAACCACCCGGCTCTCCAAAAGAGGTTTCGCGCGGAAATTGCGCGCCCGACGAAAGCCAGGCCCCATGCCAGCGAGCGAGACAAAGGAAACGAGCGGTCCGGAGCCGGTCGACGAGACACCGGAAAGCGCAGCGGGTACGGCCGCCGAGAAGCTCCGCGGTGGCGACCGCCGCGCCTACATCGCGGGCGGCGCCGTGCTGGCAGCCTGTCTGGGCCTGGTCGTCCTCGGTGTCCTCGACACCGAGGACGAGCCCGCGAAGCGGCGGGTTCCGACCGCCTCCGTCACGTACGAGCTCAGCGGGGAGGGCAACGTCGAGGTCAGCTATCTGGCGCGCAGCGAGGAGGGCCGGGCCACCATCGCCAAGAACGTCCGGCTGCCGTGGAAGAAGACGGTCCAGGTCCCGCTCGGCAAGGCGCCCTCGGTGAACATCGTCCTCGACAAGAAGGGCGGCCAGGTCCGGTGCGCCCTCGCCGTGCGCGGCAAACACGTGCAGAGCGCCACCGCCTCCGGCGGCTATGGCCGCGCCACCTGCTCGGGCGAGCTGCCCGCACCGGTCCCCACCGATGAGCCGACGGTCGACTGATCGCTTTCCTGGACAGGTTGCCGCATGCGCCCCGGTGTATGGTGAAGAACGCCCTTGACCTGCAGAAAGCAGGCAGGGAGCCGTCTCTCAGGAGTTCAACATGCTGCGCACCATGTTCAAGTCCAAGATCCACCGCGCCACCGTGACCCAGGCCGACCTGCACTACGTCGGATCCGTCACCATCGACGCCGACCTTCTCGACGCCGCCGATCTGCTGCCGGGTGAGCTCGTGCACATCGTCGACATCACCAACGGCGCCCGTCTTGAGACGTACACCATCGAGGGCGAGCGTGGCAGCGGCGTCATCGGGATCAATGGCGCGGCCGCGCACCTGGTGCACCCCGGGGATAGGGTGATCATCATCAGCTACGCCCAGGTCGACGACGCCGAGGCGCGTGCGCTGCGGCCCAGGGTCGTGCATGTCGACGGTGCGGACAACCGCATCGTGGCCCTCGGCGACGACGCGGCCGCGCCGGTTCCCGGTGCCGATGACATGGAGCGCAGTCCGCAGGCGGTGTGAGGGCGAGAGCTCCCGCGAAGACCTCCAGGAGAGCCGATGAGTGGTGCGACCGAGATCCGTGACGACCGGGCGCGCGGTGTCCTGGAGGCCCACGCGGGCGGTGAAGTCGTCGGCCAGATCGTCTACTTCACGCTCGACGAGCCCGAGTCCGCCCTGGTGCCCGTGCACACCGAAGTGGTGCCCGCGCACGAGGGCGAGGGCATCGCGGGAGCGCTGGCCAGGGAGCTGTACGCGATGGCGGCGCGGGAAGGCATCACCGTCGCGCCGCTCTGTCCGTACGTCGTGAAGTGGGCCGAGCGGCACCCGGACGAGGCACCCGTCCCCTCCGGCGCCCTCGTGCAGGCCGCGCTCGCCAAGGTCAAGGCCGACCCGGCGGCGTGGTGACCGCCGTGCCGCTCGCGCTGCTGCACACCTCTCCCGTGCACGTCCCCGTCTTCGACGGACTGCGGGACGAGGACCATCCGGGGGTCCCGCTGCGGCATCTCGTGTACGAGGAACTGCTCGCGACCGCCCGTACCGCCGGGCCGCAGTCGGTCGCCGCGCAGGTCAGGGACATCATTGAAGGCGCCGTCGCCGACGGGGCCGGCGCCGTGCTCTGTACCTGTTCGACCATCGGAGGGGTCGCCGAAGCCACCGCCGACGCCGTCGGCGTGCCGGTCCTGCGGGTCGACCGGCCCATGGCGGCCGCCGTCGCCGCCGGGCGGTCCGTCGCGGTCGTCGCCAGTGTGCACAGCACCCTGGAGCCGACGGTCGCCCTCGTCGAGGAGGAGGCGGCCCGCGCCGGGCGCCCCGTCGACGTCACCACCCTTGTGGTCGAGGGCGCCTGGGAGCGGTTCGAGGCCGGGGACCTGGAGGGGTACGTCGGGATGGTCGCGGAGGCGGTCGAGGCGTTGGAGGGTGTCGACGCCGTTCTGCTGGCTCAGGCCTCTCTCGCGGACGTGGCCGGGCGGGTCAGGACCAGCGTTCCCGTCATGTCGAGCCCGCGTTCCGGACTGAGCGCCGCCGTTCTCCGGTGCGGGGCGGGCGACGCGTCGTAGGGTGATCGCGGGGGTGAGCGAGTGCTCACCTTCCGCGTACCCGAAGTCGACAGAGAGCGGGAGCGGACATGGCGCAGCAGGACGAAGAGCCCGTGATCAGCCCGACCGGCTGGGTGGCCAAGCAGGCCAGGATCTACGAGGAGTCCGGCGGCACCAAGGGCACCGGAGTCGTGGGCGTGCCCTGTCTGCTGATGGACTACCGCGGCCGGCGCACCGGAAAGCTGCGCCGCACCGTCCTCATCTACGGCCGTGACGGCGACGACTACCTGATCGTGGCGTCCAACGGAGGCGCCGACGAGCACCCCCTGTGGTACCGCAACCTGGTCGACGAGCCCGACGTACGGCTCCGCGTCGGCACCGAGGCACGGTTCGGGGCCCGCGCCGAGACGCTCTCCGTCGAGGAGAAGGCGCGGGTCTGGCCGGGGCTCGTCGAGCTGTTCCCCAACTATGCGGAGTATCAGGAGAAGACCGAGCGGGACATTCCCGTCGTACGGCTCAGCCGCACCGGAGGCTGACAGCGGGACGGATGGAAGGCTGACGGCGGGGACGTATCGGAGGCTGACAGCGGGACAGATCGGCGCGGGGACGCGTGGACTCGGCGGGCGTGGGCACGCGAGGCGGGAGAGAGTGGACACGTCCGACCTCCGTACCCCACAGGAGGACCCCATGACCCACCCGTACCCCGACCCCGCGCCACCCTCGCCGTTCCCGGACCCGAACGGGCCGATCCCGGTCCCGGACCCCAATCGGCCCATCCCGGTCCCCGACCCGGTGCCGCGCCCCGAACCGGCCCCCGTGCCGGAGCCGCCTCCGTCCCCGGTCCCGCAGCCACCGGGACCGGAGCCGGAGCCGAAACCGGTCCCGTGAGGCCCGGCGCTATCTCCTAGGCCTCGACCTCAGAGCGGTCCCCGCCCCACAGCGTGTGGAACGACCCCTCCCGGTCCGTACGCCGATACGTGTGCGCCCCGAAGAAGTCCCGCTGCCCCTGCGTGAGCGCCGCGGGCAGCCGGTCCGCGCGCAGCGCGTCGTAGTACGCGAGGGCCGCCGAGAAGCCCGGCGTCGGCACGCCCTGCCGGGTCGCGGCGACCAGGACCGCGCGCCAGTCGTCCTGCGCCGCGCCGATCTCCTCGGCGAACGTCTTGTCCGAGAGCAGGCTCGGCAGGTCGGGACGGGCGTCGTAGGCGGCGCGGATACGGTCCAGGAACGCGGCCCGGATGATGCAGCCGCCGCGCCAGATCGCGGAGACGGCGCCCAGGTCGATGTCCCAGCCGTACTCCGCGCTGCCCGCCGCGATCTCGTGGAAGCCCTGCGTGTACGACACGATCTTCGAGGCGTACAGCGCCTGCTCGACCTGGTCGGCGAACGCGCGGGCCTCCGCCTCGCCGAGCGGCCGGGCCGTGGGGCCCGCCAACTCCCTTGAGGCGTCCCGCAGTTCCGTGTGGCCCGAGAGCGAGCGGGCGAACACCGCCTCGGCGATGCCCGACACCGGCACGCCCAGGTCGAGGGCGATCTGCACGGTCCAGCGGCCCGTGCCCTTCTGCTCGGCCCTGTCCTGCACCACGTCCACGAACGGCTTGCCCGTCGCCGCGTCGACATGGCTGAGCACCTCCGCCGTGATCTCGATCAGATACGAGTCGAGCCGGCCGGTGTTCCAGGTGCGGAAGATGTCCGCGATCTGCGCGGGGGAGTAGCCCGCCACGTCACGCAGCAGCTGGTACGCCTCGGCGATCAGCTGCATGTCGGCGTACTCGATGCCGTTGTGCACCATCTTCACGAAGTGGCCCGCGCCGTCCGGACCGACATGGGTGACGCACGGAGCGCCGTCCTCGGCCTTCGCGGAGATCTTCTCCAGCATCGGGCCGAGCGCGGCGTACGACTCCTCGGAGCCGCCCGGCATGATGCTCGGGCCGAGCAGCGCGCCCTCCTCGCCGCCCGATACGCCCGTGCCGACGAAGTGGATGCCCTGCTCGCGCAGTTCGCGCTCGCGGCGCCGGGTGTCCGCGAAGTGCGCGTTTCCGCCGTCGACGATCATGTCGCCCGGTTCGAGGAGCGGGGCGAACTCCTGGATCACCGCGTCCGTGGCCTCGCCCGCCTTCACCATCACGACGAGGCGGCGCGGGCGTTCGAGCGCGGCGACGAACTCCTTCGCGGTCTCGGCCGGGATGAAGTCGCCCTCGTCGCCGAACTCGTCGACCAGGGCGCGGGTCTTGGCCGGGGTGCGGTTGTGGAGGGCGACCGTATAGCCGTTGCGGGCGAAGTTGCGGGCCAGATTGCGGCCCATGACCGCGAGGCCCGTGACACCGATCTGGGCTGACGTGCTGCTCATGCCGTGGCTCCTGAGGGTGGATGTGCCGGTGGTGTTCGCCAGTATCGCCCCGCGGCGTAGCGTGACTTTCCGACACTGTGTCCGACGAAGGAGCCGCCCGTGCCCCATTTCGACATGTCGCTGGAGGAACTCCGCAGCTACCGGCCCGCCCCGATGGAGCCCGAGGACTTCGACGCGTTCTGGGAGAAGACCCTTTCCGCCGCCCGCGAGCACGAGCTGGACGCACGCTTCGAAGCCGTCGACACCCCGCTGAGCACGGTCGACGTCCTGGACGTGACGTTCGCCGGGTTCGGCGGCCACCCGGTCAAGGGCTGGCTGATCCTGCCCGCGGGCACCCGTGAACCGCTGCCCGCCGTCGTCGAGTTCATCGGGTACGGCGGCGGACGCGGCCTGCCGCACCAGCGGCTGCTGTGGTCGGCGGCGGGCTACGCGCACTTCGTGATGGACACCCGGGGGCAGGGCAGCGGTGGTTCGACGGGCGACACCGCGGACCCGGTCGGCAGCGGGCCCGCGTACCCCGGCTCCATGACGCGCGGCATCGAGGACCCGCACGCGTACTACTACCGGCGGCTCTTCACCGACGGCGTACGGGCGGTCGAGGCGGCCCGCTCGCATCCGCTGGTGGACGCGTCCCGCGTGGCGGCGCTCGGCGTCAGCCAGGGCGGCGGGATCACGCTCGCCGTCGGCGGACTCGTCCCCGACCTGGCGGCGATCGCGCCCGACGTGCCGTTCCTGTGCGACTTCCGCCGCGCGACGACCCTCACCGACCGCCCGCCGTACAGAGAGATCGCCCTCTACATGAAGGCGCGGCGCGGCTCCGAAGAGCGCGTCTTCCGGACGCTCTCCTACTTCGACGGCGTGCACTTCGCGGCACGCGGCAGCGCGCCCGCGCTGTTCTCCGCGGCCCTGGAGGACCTCACGTGTCCGCCGTCCACGGTGTTCGCTGCGCACAACTCCTGGGCGGGGACCGAGCGTTCGATGGAGGTGTACCCCTTCAACGACCACGAGGGCGGTGGCACGCACCATGAGGGCGTCCAACTCCGCTGGCTCGCGGACCACTTGAAGCGCTGACCGGTTCCGGGCCCCCTCGCCCGCGCACCCTTGTCATGGTTCGGTCGGAGCGGCTACCTTGCCGCCTTGTCGTGTGTCTGACGTGACCAATCCGACCTGACTGTGATGTGTGTGTCCGAGGGGGCTCTCATGGCCGTACGCGGCCGGCACCGCCGGTATCAGCCGAACCGGATCAACCGAGCGTCGCTGACCGTCACGGCGGGCGGCGCGGGGATGGCGCTTCCGCTGATCGGCACCGGCACGGCCGACGCGGCCGGCGTCGACACCTGGAACAAGGTCGCGGCCTGCGAGTCCACCAACAACTGGAGCATCAACACCGGCAACGGCTACTACGGAGGACTGCAGTTCAAGCAGTCCACCTGGGAGGCGTACGGCGGAACGGCCTACGCCCCGCGCGCCGACCGTGCCACCAAGGACCAGCAGATCGCCGTCGCCGAGAAGGTCCTGGAGGCGCAGGGACCCCAGGCCTGGCCGGTCTGTTCGCAGCGGGCGGGGCTGACGCGGGGCGGTGACGCGCCGGACATCACGCCGATGAGCGGGCCCAGGACCGACAAGGCCCCGAAGGCGCCCCAGCGGCAGGTCAAGGACGTCAAGCCCGAGGTGACACCGCAGTCCACCGCGGGCCGCGGCCAGATGTACACCGTCGTACGCGGAGACACGCTCTCCGGGATCGCCGACGAGCGCCGCGTCGACGGCGGTTGGCGGCAGCTGTACGACACCAACCGCGAGGCCATCGGCGCCGACCCCGACCTCATCACGCCGGGGCAGAAGCTGGCGCTGCGGGCGTCGAAGGAGCGGGCGGGCAAGCCGGCGGCCGGGCACAGGACGGAGCCGAAGCCCAGGGCAGAGCCGAAGCCCGAGCCGAAGCAGAAGGCCGAGCCCAAGCAGAAGCCCAAGGCCGAGCCCCGCAAGGCGAAGCCCGCGCAGGTGTCCCGGGGCTTCTCCGCCCCGGTGGCCGCCTCGCCCAGCACGCCCTACCGCGCGGCGGGCGGCTCCTGGTCGAAGGGCTACCACACCGGAGTCGACTTCCCGGTGGCCACCGGCACCTCCGTGAAGTCCGTCGCGGCGGGCACGGTCGTCTCCGCCGGCTGGGGCGGCTCGTACGGCTACGAAGTGGTGATCCGGCACACCGACGGCAAGTACTCCCAGTACGGCCATCTCTCGGCGCTCACCGTGAAGGCCGGGCAGAAGGTCGGCGCGGGACAGCGCATAGCCCGCTCGGGATCCACCGGCAACAGCACGGGCCCCCATCTGCACTTCGAGGTGCGGACGGGGCCCGGCTTCGGCTCGGACGTCGATCCGCTCGCCTATCTGCGCGCGGGCGGCGTACGGATCTGACGCGGCCGTGCCCGAGCGGCACCGGACGTGACGAAGCCCCCTGAGAATCAGGGGGCTTCGTCACGTGATGGTGCGGTCTCAAGAAGCAGGGATTCAGGAGCCGATGCGTTCGCGGGGATGCCTGGTGTGGCGGAACAGCACCCGCCGGTGCGTCCCGGTCACCGGCTGCGAGGGCACGGCGGGCAGTTCGCGCGGCCGCGCGTCGCCGGCGAGCTCCGGGGCGTCCCTGGCGGGCTTCTCGGCGTCGCCGGACGGCTTGAGAGCGTCCTCGGCGGGCTCCCGGGCCTCCCCGGCCGCCGCCAGGACCTCCGCCGCCCCGACGGCCCCGCCGACAGGCCCGCCCTGGGCCACCGGCACGCTCGCCGTCGGCGTCCTGCGGCTCTCCGCGCCGATCCGCTCCGTGGTCAGCAGGATCAGACCTCCCGCGGCCACCACTCCGAAGCCGAGCGCGACGGCGGTACCGGTGCTGCCGTAGCGGAACGATTCACCGAAGAGCGTGAGGCCCACCGCGGCCGCCACGACCGGGTTGACCACCGTCACCGTCGACAGCGGCGCCGCGAGCCCCGCACCGCGGTACGAGGCCTGCGAGATCAGCACGCCGGCGCAGGCGAGGACGGCGATCACGGCGAGGGTCGGCACCTGGCGCGTCAGCGGCTCGTGGTCCGCCCAGTCCACGGCGACGGTCTTGGTGAACACGGAGGCGATGCCGAAGGCCACGCCCGCCGCTCCCGCGAGCAGCACACTGCGCACCACCGGATGCCGGTGCACGGCGTGCGCGAGCACCATCAGAGCGACTACCGCGCCACCGGTCACGAGCGCCACCATGACCCGCTCGCCGCCGTCGAGGGACTGCGACTCCGTGGACCGGGTCAGCGACAGCAGACCCGCGAGGCCCACGGTCGCCATGATCGCCCCGCGCCAGGCGGTGGCGCCGGCCTTGCGGCGTACGAAGATCGCGGCCATCGGCAGCGCGAAGACGATGGTCAGCGCGCCAAGGGGCTGCACGACACTGAGCGGCCCGTAGGCGAGCGCCACCACGTGCAGCACCGCGCCGAGGCCGTTCAGCGCGATCGCGACCCACCACATGCCGCGGCGCAGCGGTGCGTACCGCCGCTCCGGCGTGGTGTCCGCGACGCGCTCCTGGAGGATCGCCCCGCCCGCGTAGGCGACGGCGGAGACGAGGGAGAGCAGCACGGCCACCGTGAGGGCACTCATGAGGTGCTCCACGACGTACGACGCGTCCCGTGGGCCCGGGGCGTCCGCTGCGGCGAACGGTCGGCTTCCATAGTCACTACGATCTCGCGGATTCGGCTCCACGTCGTCGTACCTCAGCAGGCATTGGGTCCTACTGCCGATGGAGTACGACCCGGCGAATGTCCTCCCACGGGTGGGTTACGCCTGGGTTCGGTGGATCATCCAGAATCTCGGAAATTCTTTCGCCGACGATCTTGAGAACGCCCTCGCGGCGCCCTCTGGAAGTACCGCCGACCTGACATCCACAGTACCTCTGACCTGGGATTTCACCTATCCCGCAGATAGGATTCCGGTACACGGAAAGGGGTCCGGATGCACCGGAACATACGCACGGTCGACGACGTCATGCTTCTCCTCGACGGCCTGTTCGCGCCGGGAGCCGACCGCTGGACCGCCGGCGCCGCCGACTGGTGGGACGGCTTCTACGAAGACCGCTCCCGCGAGATTCCGTTCTTCGTGGCGAAGCCCGACGAGAACCTTGTCTCGTACCTCGACCGGGGCTTGATCGAGCCTCGGGGCCGGGCCCTCGACCTGGGCTGCGGACCGGGCCGCAACGCCCTCCATCTCGCCTCCCGAGGCTTCCGGGTGGACGGTGTCGACCTCTCCCCGACCGCCGTCGCCTGGGCCGAGGAGCGGGCCCATGCTGCCGGGGCGGACATCCGGTTCCACTGCGGCGACGCCTTCGGTCCCGCGGCGGACGAACTCGGCGGTCCCTACGACCTGATCCACGACTCGGGCTGCTTCCACCACCTGCCGCCGCACCGCCGCGTCAGCTATCTCGCGCTGGTCGACCGCGCCCTCGCGCCCGGCGGCCACCTCGCCCTCACCTGCTTCGCCGCCGGAGCCGACGGCACGGGCTCCGAGCTGCCCGACGCCGACTTCTACCGCGCCTGTGGCCTCCAGGGCGGACTCGCCTACACACCGGAGTCGCTGCGCTGGATCTTCTCCGACTTCACGGAGGTCGAACTGCGCCGCATGCGTGACGAGCCCCCTCAGTCCCCGCACTTCGGCGAGCCCTTCCTGTGGACGGCGCTGTTCCGCCGGGCCGCCTGAGGTCCGCCTAGGCTCTGCTCTCGTGAAACACCACATCGACCCGGCCGAACTCGCCTCCGTCGGCGGATTCTTCGCCCTGCGCACCGAGCAGCCGCCGACCGGACCCCAGATGACATCGCTGGCACGGGTGTACGCGGGTGACAGCGGCCCCCTCGCGTTCCGCGTCGCCAAGGTCGGCGCACGGCTCGCCGCGCCCGACGAGCGCGTGGCCGTGTCCGTGGCGCAGTTGGGGCTCGCCGCGAGGTTGTGGTCGGTGGCGCTGGGCGCGGCCGTGCTGCACGGAGCGGTGCCCGGCCTCGACCCGGCGCGGCTGCACTGGGACGCGGACGGCAGCTCGCCCGACGACCTGTGGCTGACGGACCTCACGACGCGCCCCGCCGACGCCGCCGCCGTCAGGGATGTCGTGCAACTCGGCCATCTGGCGCCGCTGGCCGACGCCTTGCGCGCCCGGTACCGCATCTCCCCGCGCCTCCTGTGGGGCAACGCGGGCTCCGCGCTCGCCGGCGCGGCACGCGAACTGGACTCCTGGGCGCGGCGCACGGGCCGCCCGGACGCGGGGGAGCGCGCACGGGCCCTGGCCATCGACCTCTTCGACCACCCCGACCTGCGCGGCACCGGAACCCTCGACGGCACGGCCTTCCGGCGCCGCAGCTGCTGCCTCTACTACCGCTGCCCGAACGGCGGCCTGTGCGGCGACTGCTGCTTCGAACGGCCGCCCCAGAGGTCGGTGCGGGACTCTTCCCCGCCGGGCGCTTCTGGGTGACCATGAGGGAGCGAACGGCCGACGGCGAGGGCGGACGGACGGAGGGTTCTGCGTGCGAGTGGGACTGCTCACCCGGGAGTACCCGCCGGACGTGTACGGCGGCGCCGGCGTCCATGTCGAGTTCCTCGCACGGGAGTTACGTTCCCTGGTGGACGTCGACGTGCACTGCTGGGGAGAGCGGGGGGCCGCCGACGGACTCGTCCGCCATCAGGCCTGGGACGCGCTCGACGGCGCCAACGACGCCCTGCGCACCCTCTCCGTGGACCTCTCCATGGCGGCCGCGCTCACCGGCTGCGACCTCGTCCACTCCCATACCTGGTACGCCAATCTCGCGGGCCACGTCGGCAAGCTGCTGCACGGCGTCCCGCACGTCATGACCTCGCACTCGCTGGAACCCCTGCGGCCCTGGAAGGCCGAGCAACTGGGTGGCGGCTACGCCCTGTCGAGCTGGGCCGAGCGCACGGCCGTCGAGTCCGCGGACGCCGTGATCGCCGTGTCGCGCGGCATGCGCGCCGACATCCTCGGCTGCTACCCGGCGGTCGACCCGGCGAAGGTGCGCGTCGTCCACAACGGCATCGACACCGACCTGTACCGCCCCGACCCCGGCACGGACGTCCTGGAGAGCCTCGGCATCGACCCGAAGCGGCCCTACGTCCTGTTCGTCGGCCGCATCACCCGGCAGAAGGGCGTGCCCCATCTCCTGCGGGCCGCACTGAACCTGGACCCGGCGGCCCAGCTCGTCCTGTGCGCCGGAGCCCCCGACACCCCGGAGATCGACGCCGAGTTCCGCACCCTCTTCGAGGAGTTGAGCCGCTCGCGCGGTGGAGTCCACTGGATCCCGGAGATGCTGCCGCGTCGTCAGATCGTCCAACTCCTCACCCACGCACGGGTGTTCGTCTGCCCTTCGGTGTACGAGCCGCTCGGCATCGTCAACCTGGAGGCGATGGCCTGCGGCACGCCCGTCGTGGCCTCGGCCGTCGGTGGCATCCCGGAGGTCGTCACCGACGGCGCCACCGGGCTCCTCGTCCCGTACGGGGAGCGGGCGCCCGAGGCCTTCGAGGCACGGCTCGGGCACGCCCTGAACCACCTGGTCGCCGACCCGCGGACGGCGAGCGAGATGGGCGCCGCGGGACGCGAGCGTGCCGTGACGGAGTTCGGCTGGGCCGCGGTCGCCCGGCGCACCACCGATGTGTACGAGGAGTTACTCGAGTCCAAGTGATCCCAAGTCAGGGGGCGGCGCGATGCGCGGTGGACCTTCGGTGCTCGGAATCGTCCTGGCGGGTGGTGAGGGCAAGCGGCTGCTGCCCCTCACCGCGGACCGGGCCAAACCAGCGGTCACGTTCGGCGGCACCTACCGCCTCGTCGACTTCGTGCTCTCCAGCCTCGTCAACGGCGACATCCTGCGGATCTGCGTGCTCACCCAGTACAAGTCGCACTCCCTGGACCGCCATGTGACCACGACCTGGCGGATGTCCAGCCTGCTCGGCAACTACGTCACACCCGTCCCCGCCCAGCAGCGCCTGGGTCCGCGCTGGTACTCCGGCAGCGCGGACGCGATCCTGCAGTCGCTCAACCTGGTCCACGACGAACAGCCCGACTACATCGCGGTGTTCGGCGCCGACCACGTCTACCGCATGGACCCCCGGCAGATGCTGAACCAGCACTTCGAGAGCGGCGCGGGCGTGACCGTCGCCGGGATCCGGGTGCCGCGCTCGGAGGCCTCGTCGTTCGGCGTCATCTCTCCCGCACGGGACGGCACACGGATCGACCGCTTCCTGGAGAAGCCCACCGACCCTCCGGGACTGCCCGGCAACCCGCACCAGGTGTTCGCCTCCATGGGCAACTACGTCTTCACCACGAAGACCCTCGTCGACGCGCTCCAGCAGGACGCCGAGGACGCGCACTCGGTGCACGACATGGGCGGCTCCATCCTGCCGATGCTCACCGAACGCGGACTTGCCCAGCTGTACGACTTCGACGACAACCACGTCCCCGGCGAGACCCCACGCGACCACGGGTACTGGCGCGACGTCGGCACCCTGGACGCGTACTACGAAGCGCACATGGACCTGATCTCGGACCAGCCCGTCTTCAACCTGGACAACCGCCGCTGGCCCATCTACACCCATCCCGGCGGCCTGCCGCCGGCCAAGTTCTGCGCGGGCGGCATCGCGAGCGAGTCCATCGTCAGCCCCGGCTGCGTCATCCGCGGCCAGGTCACCCGCTCCGTCCTCTCGCCCGGCGTCACCATCGAGGAGGGCGCCGTCGTCCAGGGCTCGGTCCTGCACGACAACGTACGCGTGGGAAGGGGATCGGTGGTGCGGGGTGCCGTCCTCGACAAGAACGTGGACGTCCCGCCCGGCGCGACGATCGGCGTCAACCCCGAGCGGGACCTGGAGCTCTACACGGTGTCGAAGAGCGGCGTGATCGCCCTCGGCAAGGGACAGGTCGTGCCGATGTAGCCCCCGGACCACGCCCCTACAGCACCCGGCGTCTGCGCCCCAGCCACGTCTGCGCGACCACGACGACCGCCAGGAAGGCCCCGCTGACCACCTGCTGGTAGGCGGAGTCCAGCGAGCCGATCTGGTTGATGACGTTCTGGATCACCTTCAGGAGGAGTACGCCGACGAGCGAACCGCTGATGAAGCCGAATCCGCCGGTCAGCAGTGTGCCGCCGATGACGACCGCGGAGATCGCCTCCAGCTCCATGCCCGAGCCGAGGATGGTGACGCCCGAGACCAGCCAGGCCGCGTTGAGCGCGCCCGCAAGGCCCGCGCAGAGCCCGGAGAGCGTGTACACGGCGATCTTCGTGCGGGCCACGGGCGCGCCCATCAGCGCCGCGGCGTCCTCGTTGCCGCCCACCGCGTACACGTACTGGCCGAAACGGCTGCGGCGCAGCACCACCGCGCCGGCCACGAAGAGCACCAGGGTGATCCAGACGGGCGCGCCGACGCCGAGCAGCTTGCCCTGGCCGAGCGTCGCGAAGAACGAGTCCTTGTCGACCAGGTACGTCGTCGAGCCCTCGTCGGTGATCGACAGGAGGATGCCGCGCGCGCCCAGCATCGCCGCGAGCGTCACGATGAACGGGGCGAGCCGCGAACGGGCGATCAGCAGCCCGTTGACCAGGCCGATGAGCCCGCACACGGCCAGCGGAAGCAGCAGCGCCACCGCCGTCCCGTACCGCGAACCCCACGCCGCGAGCACCCCGCCGAGCGCGAACAGCGAGCCCACCGAGAGGTCGATGCCGCCCGTCACGATCACGAAGGTCATGCCGAGCGCGACGACGGCGAGGAAGGCGGAGGAGACCGCCATGTTCTCCAGGTTGTCGCCGGTCAGGAAGGTGTCGAAGCTGAGGGACGCCGCGATCACGGCGACGACCAGCGTGACCAGCGCGCCGTGCTGCTGCGCCAGGGCGCTGATCCGCTCGGAGCGGCTCGCGCCCGGCGGCTCGTCGTCGGTGCTCTTGGCGGGCTGCGACGCCTCGGAAATCACGGTGCCGGTCACCGCTTGCCCCTTTCCCGTGCCGCGTAGACGGCGAGAACGATCACCACGGCCTGGGCGATCTGCGTCCAGGAGGGCGGCAGATCGTGCTTGATGAGCGTGGCGGTGAGCAGTTGGATCAGTACGGCGCCCGCGACGGTGCCGCCGATCCGCACGCGCCCGCCGCTGAGCGGAGTACCGCCGACGACGACCGCGGTGATCGCCGAGAGCTCCATCAGATTGCCGAGCGACGTGGGGTCGCTCGCCGTGAGCCGGGCGGTCGCGAGGACGCCGGCGATCGCGGCGAGGGCGCCGGAGCAGACGTACACGAGAATCAGGACGCGGCGTACGGGGAGACCCGCGAGCCGGGCGGCCGGGCGGCTGTCGCCGATGGCGAGGAGCTGCCGGCCGAAGGTGGTGCGCCGCACGACGAACGCGACGAGCAGCGCGAGCGCCGCCGCGATCAGCACGAGATAGGGGATCCCGAGGACCGCCCCGGAGCCGAGTGACGCCATGTTCGGGTCGCGTACGTCCTTGAGCTGGGGGAGCAGCACCAGGGCGAGACCACGGCCCGCGACCATCAACGCCAGTGTGGCGACGATGGGTTGGACCCCGACGAACGCGACGAGCGAGCCGTTGGCGACGCCGATCACCGCTCCGCCGATGACGGCGACGAGCAGCGCGATCCACATCCCGTACCCGAGATAGAGCGAGAGGAGGGAGGTGGACAGGGCCATCACCGAGCCGACGGAGAGGTCCACGCCCTCGCTGCCGATGGCGAGTGCCATGCCCAGGGCGACGATGAGGACGGGCGCCACCTGGACGGCCTGGGTGCGGAAGTTCTCGGCGGAGAGGAAGTGCGGAGTGAAGGCGATGTTGACGAGGAGGAGGACGGCCACGCCCAGGTAGACGCCGTAGGTCTGCAGAAGCCGGAGCGCGCGGTCGCGGTCGGCGGTGAATCGGCCCAGGGCCAGCTCAGTCATGGGTCCCTCCGGCCGGGGTCGAGGCGATGGCGCGCAGGAGGGCTTCCTCCGTCACCCGGGGGCCTTTGAGCTCGTCGATCACTGTGCCGTCCTTCAGGACGACGACCCGGTCCGATCCCTCGATCAGCTCCTCGGAGTCGGAGGAGATGAGGAGGACCGCGAGCCCGTCGTCGGCCAGTTCGTCGATCAGCTTCTGGACCTCGGCCTTCGCGCCGATGTCGATGCCCCGGGTGGGCTCGTCGAGGAGCAGGACCTTCGGGTTCATCGCCAGCCAGCGGGCCAGCAGGACCTTCTGCTGGTTGCCGCCCGACAGCTCGCCCACCTTCTGGTGGGGGCCCGATGCCTTGATGCGCAGCCGCTTCATGAACGTGTCCACGATCGCGTCGATACGGCCCTCGTCCACCAGGCCGAAGCGGGCCAGGGACGGCAGTGCGGCCAGCGCGATGTTCTCCCGGACCGAGAGGCCGGGGACGATGCCCTCGGCCTTGCGGTCCTCGGGCAGCAGACTGACCCCGGCCCGGATCGCCGCGGGCGTCGAGCCGGTGCGGACCGGGGCGCCTGCGACGAGCACCTGCCCGGAGTCGGGCGGCAGCGCACCGGCGATGGCCTTCGCGGTCTCGCTGCGGCCCGAGCCGAGCAGACCGCCGAGGCCGACGACTTCACCAGACCGGATGTCGACGGACACGCCGTGCAGTTGGTGTCGGACCATCAGATCCCGTGCCTGGAGGACGGGTTGGGACTCCGCCTCGTGGCTCCCGGAGAATTTGGTCATGCCCTCCTCGCGTACGTCACCGATCTCGCGGCCCAGCATCAGCGACACCAGGCGGAGGCGGTCCAACTCCGCGATGGGGCCCGTATGCACGAGCTTTCCGTCCCGCAGCACCGTGACCGTGTCGCACACCTCGTACAGCTCGTCGAGGCGGTGGCTCACATAGATCACCGCGATGCCGCGGTCCCGCAGCATCCGGATCACCCCGAAGAGCGTCTGGACCTCGCGGGGTTCGAGCGACGACGTGGGTTCGTCCATGACGACGACCCGCGCGTCGACCGAGACCGCCCGGGCGAGCGCCACCATCTGCTGGGTGCCGACGCCGAGTTCGCGCAGCGGGCGGCGTACGTCGACCCGGATGCCGAGCCGCCGCAGCGCCTCGTCCGCCTCCCGGTGCATCCGGCGGAAGTCGATCAGGCCGAACCGGCCGCGCGGCTCCCGGCCCAGGAAGAGGTTGCGGGCCACGCTCATCAGCGGGACGAGATTGACCTCCTGGTAGATCGTGGAGATCCCCGCGTTCTGTGCTTCGAGGGGGGTGGAGAAGGCGATCTGCCGGTTCTGGTACGTCAGTTCGCCCGCGTCCGGCGCGTACACGCCCGTGAGGACCTTGATCAGTGTCGACTTGCCCGCGCCGTTCTCGCCGATCAGGGCGTGCACCTCACCCGCCCGCGCGGTGAAGTCGACGGCGTCCAGGGCGCGTACGCCCGGGAACGTCTTGGAGAGCCGGGTGACGGAGAGAACGCCGGACATATCAGTACGCCTTGCCCAGATCCGACTTGGCGTTGTCCTTCGTGTACGCGCTGTCCTTGATGACGATGTCCTGCGCCACCTTCTCGCCCTTGGTGAAGGTGTCCAGGGTCTGGAAGGCGAGCGGGCCGAAGCGCGGATTCGACTCGATGACGCCGTGGATCCAGCCGTCGACGATGCCCCGCACGGCGTTGCGCGTGCCGTCGACCGTCACGATCTTGACGTCGCCGGGCTTCTTGCCCGCGCCCTTGAGCGCGTTGACCGCGCCGAGGCCCATCTCGTCGTTCTCGGCGTAGATCCCGTCGATGTCCGGCTTGGACTGGATGAGCTGCTCGGTGACCTGCTGCCCCTTCTCGCGGGCGAATTCGCCGGTCTGCTTGAAGACGACCTTCAGTCCCGGCGCCTTGGCCTTGATGCGGTCCTCGAAGCCCTTCGTGCGTTCGGTGGTGACGTTGTTGCCCGCGGCGCCGAGCAGGATCGCGACCTTGCCCTTGCCGCCCGTCGCCTCGATCATCTGGTCGGCGGCGCGCTTGCCCTGCTCGACGAAGTCGGAGCCGATGAAGCTGACGTAGTCCTCGCAGGCCTTGGCGTTGATCTTCCGGTCGATGGTGACGATCGGGATGTGCTTGGCCGCCGCCGAGCGCAGCACCGGCTCCCAGCCGTCGGAGTTCAGCGGTGCGATGACCAGCAGGTCGGCGCCCTTGGCGATGAGGTCCTGTACGTCGCTGATCTGCTTGGAGAACTGCGACTGGGCGTTGGCGGTGAGCAGGTCGACGCCGCGCTTCTCGGCCTCGGCCTTGATGGACGCCGTCTCCGCGATGCGGAAGGGGTTGGCCTCCTTCTCCGACTGGGAGAAGCCCACTTTGGCGCTCCTCAGGTCCAGCTTCTTCCCGCCGTACGCGTCGATGGCGCAGGTCGCTCCGCCCGCGCCGGGCTCCGAGACGACCTGGCCAGAGTCGCCCTGGTCCTGCGACGCGGAGCTCTCGCCGCCGGTGCTGTCGTCCTCGGACTTGGCGCAGCCGGCGGCGAGCGCGAGGCTCGCGGCGAGACCGGCGGCGAGGAGGGTCCTGGCTGAGGTACGGCTGAGAAGTGTGGTCGGCTTCATGGAGTCCCCAAAACGGCACGGCCCCGGCGCTGAGAGCGCTCACGGGAAGATCGGCACTTGCGGTCAACTCGGCGGTACGGGGAGCTTTTTACATCGTTGGAAGGAGGCTGTAAACCCTCCGCGCAAGCTGCTTCCGCGCGGCTGTGCGCCGCCCGCTCACCGGCGGCCGAGCGTGCTCTCCCGCTCCACCAGCCGGAATTCCGCGGTGAGTTCACGCCCGGCGGGCTCCTTCGAACCCTCCAGGCTGCGCAGCAGCGAGGCCACCGCGAGCCGCGCGATGGCCTGCTTGTCGGGGGAGATCGTGGTCAGCGTGACCGCCCCGAACTGCCCCTCCGCCAGGTCGTCGAAGCCCACCACCGCCACGTCCCACGGCACGCGGAGCCCTCGCTCGTGCAGCACCCGCATCGCGCCGATGGCCACCAGGTCGTTGTACGCGAACACCGCGTCGGGCCGCACCCCCGCGTCCAGCATCCGCGCCATCGCCTTCGCCCCGTCCCAGCGGTCCCAGCCGCCGACCGGACCCACCAGGGAGTCCGGCGTCTCGATCCCGGACTGCGTCAACTCCTCGCGCCAGCCCTGGAGTCGCAGGTGGGCGGGGCGGTTCGCCGAGTCCGTGCGGGCGCCGAGATAGGCGATGCGGGTGCGGCCGCGCCCGACGAGATGGCGTACGGCGGTGCGGGCCGCGGCCACGTTGTCGATCGCGATGTGGTCGTACGGCAGCTCGTACTGCCGCTCGCCGAGCAGCACCAGCGGTACGTCGTCCTCGCGGGCCCGCAGGTCCTCCGCCTCCAGCTCCAGCGGGCTGAGGATGAGCCCGTCGATGACCCGCGCCCGGAAGCCCTGGCTGACCAGGACCTCCTGTTCGCGCTCGCCGCGGGTGTGGTCGAGCAGCACGGTGAAGTCGTGCTCGGCCGCCGCGTCGATGACCGCGCCGGCGAGCTCGGCGAAGTACGGGTTGCCCAGTTCGGGGAGGGCGAGCGCGATGATTCCCGTACGCCCTTTGCGCAGATGACGGGCCGTCAAGTTCGGTCGGTAGCCCAGCTCGTCGATGGCCTCCTGTACCCGCGCCCGCATCGCCGGGGTGACGTGCTGATACTTGTTCACCACGTTGGAAACGGTCTTGATGGAGACGCCCGCGCGCTCCGCGACATCCTTGAGGCTAACCCGCACGTGCAGCTCCCTGCGTCTCGATGCGCCCCCGACCGGGGGCGTTTGTCATGACCCTGGACAGTCCGCCCGGGGGCGTGCTGTCATGCCAACTGCCGTTCCTTCCAACGTTGTACAGACTCGTTGTACCGACTGGAGCGACGAGCCGCCACCCTTCCTCGGCCTTCCGGCACCGCCTTCAAGCAAGGAGGATCCGTGCGCCCCATCCCGAACCGAAGAATCCCGCACCGAAGAGTCCCGGACCGAGGATTCTCGGACCGAAGAAGCCCGCACCGACGGCTGCGGCACCGGATGATTCTGCTGCTCGCCGTCGCGCTCGCGTTCGCCGGTCTGACCGCCGTACCGGCCGCGACCGCAGCCGACGACGACCCGCCCGAAGTCCACGGCCTGAAGGGCGAGTACTACACCCAGTCCGCCCCCGGAGCCTTCGACTTCCACGAGCTGAAGGCCACCGGATTTGACCCCGGCATCGACTTCGACAACCTCGAACCGCGGCTGACCTTCGCCACCGGAAAGGCCGACGACGCCACCGTCCGCTGGACCGGAAAGGTCGTACCGGAGAAGACCGGACCGCACACCTTCTCCATGATCGGCGACAACGGCTTCCGTCTCTGGGTCGACGGGAAGCTCGCCATCGACCACTGGGTCGACGACTGGGACAAGGAACAGACCGCCCAGCCCGTCGAATTGACGGCAGGTCAGGCCTACGACATCAAGGTCGAGTACTTCGAGCACTACGGCGGCTCCAACCTCCATCTGCGCTGGACCGAGCCCGGCGGCAGCAAGGAGGCCGTCCCGCAGTCGGCCTTCCGGCTCCCCGACGGCTTCGAATACGACGGGGCCACCGCCGCCACGGTCCTCAAGGACGGCCGGACACTCAGGCTGGACTTCGCCCAGAAGCTGACCGCGCCCCCGAAGGGCCTCGCCGACCACATCGAGGCGGTCATCGGCGGCGCGAAATGGCCGCTCGGCACCGTCGAGCCCGACCCCGACGACCCGCGCGCGCTCCTCGTAGGCCTCAAGGAGCCCGTGGTCGGCAACAAGGAGGGCACGGCGAAGGGCACCGCCGAGGTCCGCTACGACGGAAAGGGCGGCCTGGCCGGCGACGACGGCAAGACGGTCGGCGCGTTCTGGAGCAGCGGCCCCAACCACTCCACGCACCAGCTGCGCACGAAGTGGGCCGACGAGGTGGGCCCGGACAACGCGCTGCCCGAGTACCCGCGCCCCCAGCTCACCCGCGACGCCTGGCGGAACCTCAACGGCTCCTGGCAGTTCGCCTCGGCGAAGGCGGGGGAGCGGCCCCCGTTCGGCAGGCAGCTCGACGAGAAGATCCTGGTGCCCTACCCCGTGGAGTCCCAGCTCTCCGGCCTCCAGCGGCACGAGGACCGCATGTGGTACCGCAGGACTTTCACCGTGCCCGAGGGCTGGAAGGTCGGCGACGGCAAGCGCCTGAGGCTCAACTTCGGCGCCGTCGACTGGCACTCCGAGGTGTACGTCAACGGCACCAAGGTCACCGAACACAAGGGCGGCTACGACAAGTTCAGCGCCGACATCACCAAGGCCCTGAAGCCCGGCCGCACCCAGGAGCTGATCGTCGGCGTCTACGACCCGACCGACTCCAAGGACGGCGAGAACCCGCCGGTCGGCAAGCAGCGCCTGGACCCGAGCGGCATCTGGTACACCCCCTCGTCCGGCATCTGGCAGACGGTGTGGATGGAGCCGGTGGCGGCCGACCACGTCGACTCCCTCAAGCTCACGCCGGACGTGGCCGCCAAGGAGGTCACCGTCGAGCCCAAGGGCGTACGCGACGGAGTGCCGGTCAGGGCGGTCGCGTACGAAGGCAAGACGAAGGTCGCGGAGGCGAGCGGCCGCACCGGGCAGCCGCTCAAGCTGAAGATCGCGAAGCCCCACCTGTGGTCGCCGGACGACCCCTTCCTGTACGACCTCAAGGTGACCGTCGGGAGCGACCGCGTCGCGAGCTACTTCGGGATGCGCTCCATCGCCGTGGAGAAGATCGACGGCACCCCGCGCACGATGCTGAACGGCAAGCCGCAGTTCCTGATGGCCACGCTCGACCAGGGCTTCTGGCCGGACGGCTTGCACACGGCCCCGACCGACGAGGCACTCGCGTACGACCTGAAGATGCACAAGGAGATGGGCTTCAACTCGGTCCGCAAGCACATCAAGGTGGAGCCCGACCGCTGGTTCTACTGGGCGGACAAGCTCGGCCTGATGGTGTGGCAGGACATGCCGTCGATGCGCTCCGACCGCAACCCGAGCACGGAGGCCCGCGCCCAGTACGAGCGCGAGATGAAGCAGATGATCGACGAGCACGCGAGCCACCCGTCGATCGTCATGTGGGTCACCTTCAACGAGGGCTGGGGCCAGTACGACCAGGGCCGTATCGCCACCCAGGCCAAGTCCTGGGACCCGACACGGCTGGTCAACGGAATGTCGGGCCTCAACCTCGGGGCCGACGGCGGCACCGGCGACATCATGGACGAACACGGCTACCCGAGCCCGGCGCTGCCGCCGCACCCCGACGGCAGACGCGCCCTGGTCAACGGCGAGTACGGCGGCCTCGGACTCGCCGTGCCCGGCCACGCCTGGTCCGTCCAGCAGAGCTATGTCGACGTGGACCCGGCGACGTACACGGACGACTACCTCACCAAGCTCGACGAGGTACGGGCGCTCGCCTGCAAGGGCGGCAACGGCGCCGTCTACACCCAGATCTCCGATGTGGAGGGCGAGTTGAACGGTCTGCTCACCTACGACCGGAGAGTCGTCAAGCCCGACGTGAAGCGGCTCAAGGCGGCGCACGAGTCCTTGATCGGCGACGTGTCGCGGCCGGATCCGGCGGGATGCACCGGTTCCTGAGGCTCCTGAGACGGCGCTGAGCGCTCCGGTCCCCGGCGGGCCGGAGCGCTCAGCACCTGAGGGATTCAGGGTGCGGGGTGCCTTGGGCCGGTCCGGCGGATCGCCGGTCGGTCAGCCGTGCGTCTCCTCAACTGTGCGGCGGTGGCGTCGTGCCGGGCTGGACCAGCCCGCATTGGTATGCCGCCGCGACTGCCTGAGCACGGTCGCGCACCCCCAGCTTTATGACGATCCTGCTGTAGTGCGTCTTCACCGTCGTCTCACTGATCACGAGGTGCCCGGCGATCTCCGCGTTCGACATCCCATGGGCGACCAGCGTCAGCACTTCACGCTCGCGAGCGGTGAGGTTCTCCATCTCTGCCGGAGTCGGCAGCAGCCGGTCAGGGCGGGCGGCGAACTCACGCAGCAGTTCCGGAGTGACGGAGGGGTCGAGCCATGCGTCACCGTCGGCCACCGCCCGCACCGCGCGGACCAGTTCTTCCGGCGCCGCGTCCTTCAGCAGAAACCCGGAGGCTCCGGCCCGCAGCGCCTGGATCACCGCCTCATGCACGTTGTACGTCGTGAGCACCAGCACCCGTACCGGAATGCCCTGCCCATTCGAGAACTGGTCCGCGGTAATGCGCCGTGTGGCCTCTACGCCGTCGACGCCGGGCATCCTGATGTCCATCAGGACGACGGTGGGCTGCAAATGTTCGGCGAGTTCGATGACCTGGGCCCCGTCATGGGCCTCACCGACAACCTCGATGTCCGGTTCCGCCGAGAGCAGCATGCCGATACCGGAGCGCACGAGCGGCTGGTCGTCTGCCAGGATCACACGGATCACGGGGCAGGTCCCTCCAATGTGGGGTTGAATCGTGTGGCTTCGGGGATCGGCAGGATCACGGAGAGCCTGTACCCCTCGCCGGTTGAGGCCACTGACAGGCTGCCGCCGAATACCTCGACGCGTTCCCGCAGGCCGGTGATGCCGTGCCCGGTGGACAGTTCGTCGGGCCGGGCGGACGGAGTTCCGGCGCCGTCGTCCTCGATCCCGACGCGCAGCGACGTGTCGCTCCAGAGCAGCGAGACCACTGCGCGGGAACCGGGTCCGGCGTGCTTCGTCACGTTCGTCAGCGCCTCCTGGACCACTCGGTAGACGGTCAGATCCAGGCTCTCCGGCACCTGGGGCCGACGCCCACGCTCTTCGCACACCACGGACACACCGGTGCGCCGCACGCTCTCGAAGAGCTGGTCAAGGCCGGCGAGTCCGCAGTGCGGTGAGGAGGTGGCGGGCTGGTCCGCGGCGCGCAGCAGTGTCAGCATGCGGCGCAGCTCACCCATCGCGTTTCTGCCCTGACTCTCGATGTCGCCGAGGGCAAGGGAAGCCCGGTCCGGGTCGCTGCGCAGCACCCGCTGCGCGCCGCCCGCCTGAAGGACCATCACGGTCACCGTGTGGGCGACGATGTCGTGCAGTTCGCGGGCGATACGAGTGCGCTCGTCGATGATCGTCCGGCGGGCCTCGGCGAGCCGGTTCCGCGTGTGCTCGGCCTTGGCTCTGCTCACCTGGACCCAACGGCCGAACAGGAACACTTCGATGTAGAGCGCCAGAAAGAACGTCAGCAGGCCCGCCAGGGCATGCCACCGTCGCTCGGCCGGCACGTGAATCAGGTCGAGCAGGATGGTCAGCCCCATGGGGACGACCGACACGGTCAGGGCCGCGAGTGCGGCTCGCAGGGGGCGTGTCACCACCACACTGAAGAGCCCTGCCAGAACCGTGAAGACCGGGCTGTAATCGAGCACCGAGACCAGACTGATCAGGCCGCACAGCACGGCGTGGAGCCAGAGCGCACAGAATCCGGCGACGGGCGCGGCCCGGAGCAGACACAGGGCCGCGCACGACGGGAGGGCCGCAAGCACCGTGATCAGTGCCTGGTAGCCGGTGGTGTCCGGGGCCACCAACCGGCCGAAGGCCACCATGTCCGGCACGACAACGGCCAGTGCCCGCCAGGCATCCTGCGCCGCCATACGCCCCAAACGAGTCGGATACCTCATGGTCAGGGCCGACGGCCGCCATCAGCCGGCGGCCGCTTTGGCTCGTGGCAGCATCCGCAGGCATTGCAGCCGCTGTCGGCGAATGTGGCGATGCTGTCGTGCATTTCGGCGGCCTTTCCCTCCTGGCCCGCGAAGGACCGAAGGGCCGGCACGGATTCCGGTACGCCGTCCCGGCTTGCGACGGCGGGCACCCCATAGCCGAGTGAAGAAAGCGCGGCCCACAGGTCGCCCTCGTGGTCCGTGATGGCCTCGCCGAGCTTCGCTGCCGAGTACTGCGGCACCTTCCGGCGCAAGGCGGACGGCTCGGCGAGAGTGAGCACCGCCAGACAGGCCCTGACCTTGCCGTCGTCCAGGCCCAGCAGGCGTACGTCAGTGACGCCGGTGGACTCGTTCCGTGGTCCGTCCGCCGAGCCGGACGTGATCACGACGTTCAGCTTCGACGCGGTGAGCAGGTGTGCCGGTGGATGCGGAACGAACACGACGTCGTCCGCGACGAGAACACCGGACGCGGTCGACGCGTCGTCCGACCGGACGGTGACGAGCGGCCAGTCAGTGGATGACTCAGATTTGTCGATCATGATGAACTCCGGGTGGGACGAGGTCAGCAGGACTGTGGGGGCCGGGGCCGCCCAGCGTGGCAGGTCGGGCACGCTGCGTGATCGAAGTCAACATCACGGCGGCGGGAGAACCTCGATGTCCGTCCGCCGCCCGGGGGCGGCACCTGGACCGGAGTACTGGCTGCGATCGGGGACCCGACGGCCATTTCGCGGCACACACCGATTGTCATCGGCCCTCCTTCGCCCTGCGTCAGCCCTGTGGCGTATTCACCGGATCGGGGCAGGCGACGACGCGGCGGGCCCGTGTACACCCCGGGGACGACGCGCCGGATCGGGGCAGAGGCGGACGCGGCGGGCACGGGCGGCGGTGGATGCTCTGAAGCGGATCGTCGGCCGTGAAAGCGCCATTGCCGCCAACCTCAGGCCATGGGGAATCGGCAGGCCATCACGGTGTACACCACCTTCGCAAAAGCCGAGGAGTCACCATGTCTGAAATCAGGGAAAAGACCGCGGGCACCCTGACGCACGCCGATGTCCAGTCGGTCGTCGACGGCACCTGTCTCGCGGTGCACATCCCGGGATTCGTTCCTCGAGTCGCCCTGGAAAGCGCCCGTGAAAAACTGCTCCATCATCCGGATCGCGGTGGTCTGAGTCAGGCGGAGGAGTTCGAGCGAGTAGGTTTCGCCTTCTCCGAGATAAGCGACGAGGCATCCCGCGACCGGTACTACGCGGAGGCCCGCGGAAACATCCAGCGCATGCGCGACCTCTTCGCGCCGTATGCCGCACCGAGCGATGTGCTGCGGCTGTTGCTGGAGGAGTCATGGGGCCCCGGAGCCAACCTGCTCCAGCTCGACGGGCGCAAGGCGTTCATCGGCATCTGCCGCTATCAGGGCAAGAGCGTCGACCTCAACCCGCACACCGACGCCCTCGAACGGAACCTGCCCGCAGAGTCCCGCCACACCCTCAAGGCCCAGCTGTCGGTCAACGTCTACATCAACATCCCCGAGGTCGGCGGCGAACTGGAGTTGTGGGGAGTGGAGCCGACCGCGGACGAGTACGACCGACTGCGCGGGCAGCGCACCTGGGGCATCGACCGCGCCCTGCTCGGCCCGCCCCGGACCGTGTTCAAGCCGGCCCCCGGTGACCTGCTGCTGCTCAACCCACGGCAGATCCACGCCGTTCGCCCCTCCGGCGACCAACCGCGCATCACCCTGGGGCACTTCATCGGCTACCACGGCGACAACCGTCCGCTCGAACTGTGGAGTTGAGGTCATCATGACCGAACAGAACACCGAGCACGTGCTCGACGGCCGTACCAAGGCGAGCTTCGGACAGGACGGCCGGAAGAACGATCTGTCCGGCCGCCGGGCCATCCTGCTGATCAGCGTGGGCCAGCGCTATCACGAGGGCGACAAACTCCGGGCCACCGTGGAACTGCTCAACCGCACAGGCTTCGGCCAGGTGACCATAGCGGTGGCGGACACCCTCCAGCGCACCAACTATCTCGCGTCCGATCCCGCCGATGCCCGTCGTCGCGCCCTGCGCGAGGGCGACGAATGGCTGGAGCGAAACGGCAAGATCCTCGGTCGGCTGAGCGTGCCGAATGACGTGCTCCGCTGGGACGACGCCCTGCTGGATCCGGATTACCCGCGCTTTCTCCGGCGCATCCGGGACACCTACCGGGACGATCCCGGATACCGGAGAGCGGTGGACTCCACCATCGGGAAATTCATCGACCGCATGATATCCCGGGACCCGCGCGTCGACATCCGCAAGGCATTCGACGGCTGCCTGTCCTATCTCATCGAGGAGTGCCCCATCATCCAGCCGATGTGGGCATACCAGGGGTATGACCACGTCGTCTACCCGCATCCCATGACCGATGCCATGGCCGCGACTCACCGGCTGTTCGTGGTCCACGAATATCCGGGCAAGGGCATCTGGCTCTCACTCAGGTTCAAGAAGCGGGCGGCCTCTCCGGCGGCCGCCTGACCCGACACAATCCGGCGTAGAGGACGCGTTCTGTGAATCCAGCAGCGAATGACCGCAAATGGTGGGCCTTCACCGGTGTCGGCCTGATCAGTTTCCTCGGCTGCATCGACCTGACCATCGTCAACACCGCGGCGCCACGCATCCAGGCCGACCTCGGGGCTTCGGTGACGGAGCTTCAGCTCATCGTCAACATGTTCATCGTCGCCCTGTCGATGTTCATGGTGGCGATGGGCCGGCTGGCCGACGCGCACGGCCGCCGCCGCGTCCTCTACGCCGGCACCGTCGTCTTCGCCCTGGCCTCCCTGGGAGCCGGTGCCGCTCCCGACACGGGCTGGCTGATTGCCTTCCGCTTCCTTCAAGGTGCCGCGTGCGCCGTGCTGTACACCTCCACCGGCGCCATCGTGCAGAACGCGTTCCCGCCCGAGCAGCGTGGCCGGGCGATGGGCGCGCTGTACGGCGTCAACGGCTTCGGCCTTGCCATCGGCCCGCTGCTCGGCGGAATCCTGGTGTCGGCGGCAGGCTGGCGCTGGGTGTTCTGGCTCAATGTGCCGCTCGTCGTGCTCGCTCTCGCGGTGTGCTTCTTCAGTGTCCGTGAGTCACGCGACGAAACGGCCGACGGCCGCCTTGACTGGCCCGGCCTCGTGCTGTCCGGCCTCGGCATCCCCGCCGCCGTCCTCGCCTTCACGCTCGGCGGCACCTGGGGCTGGACCAGCACGGCGACACTTGCCCTCGGCGCCTTCTCCGTCATCGCCCTGCTCGCCTTCGTCGTCGTCGAACGCCGCAGTGCCAACCCACTGCTGCACCTCGCCCTGTTCCGCAAGCCCGCCTTCGTCGGCGCCCTGTCCTCCGACTTCGCGCTGGCCTGCTTCTACACCACCGTGCTCTTCCTGATCCCGCTCTACCTGAGCGCGGTGCGCGGTCTGGACGGGTACGCCATCGGCGCCCTGTTGCTGCCGTGCACCGCCGTGATGGCGGTGCTTTCCCCCTTCATCGGACGCCTCATCGACCGCTTTGGCCCACGGCCGCTGCTGGCAGCAGGCTTCACGGCCTTCACCGTCTCGGCGCTGCTCCAGACCAGGCTGACGGCCGGCACCCCCCATCACCAACTGGCCTTCGCCCTGGTCGTGATGGGTGTCGGCTGGGCCTGCGTCCTCAGCCCGGCAACCGTGTCCGCATTGTCGGCTGTGCCGGAGCGGCAGGCAGGTCTGGCGGTCGGTTCCTCCTGGACCTTCCACAATCTGGGCGGTGCGATCGGTCTGGCCGCCTCGGTGGTCCTCTTCCGTTCCTTCGCCACCGACCGGCTGGGCAGCGAGCTGGCCCAGCACCACCAGGCGACCGGCTCCTGGACCGACGCGGTGGTCACCAACCCCGAGCACGCCGCCGATGTACTGGCCCGGGAGACCACGTTGTCCTCCGCGGAGGCTGGCCAGGTCTTCGGCGCGGCGTTCAGTCATGGCGTGCAGGCCGCGATGTGGCTGCTGGTCGCTGTCTCCCTGGCCGCCCTCGCCGTGGTCGCCTTGCTCTCCCGCCGGACGGGCGACGAGACCGCGGATGAGCCGGAGAACGTTCCCACGAGGCAGGCCACGTAAGGGTGCTGCGGTCCCGGACAGTCCCTAGGCGGAGGCCGCGGCCACAAAGAACGGAACGGCGATGAAGAGGCGGTCGGCCTCGGCGCGCCGGCGCTGCTCGGCGAGCCACGCGTCGGCCCGGTCGCGGCTGACGGCGCCGCTCGCGCAGGCCGGTTCGGCGAGCCTGGTGAGCAGCGACAGCATCGAGGGATCGGCGAACACGCTGGTGTGCGCCTCGACGGTGACGTCGTGGAAGCCGCCGTCCAGAAGCAGGTTGCGGTACTGGCGGCCGGCGCGGGGCGTGCCGAGGAGGTCGGCGCGGGCGTGCACGATGGTGCGCGTGAGGGTCGCGTCATCGGAGTCGACCATGATGGCGTCCCAGTCCTGCCCGACCAGGACGATCCGGCCGCCCGGACCGAGTACGCGCCGCGCTTCCGCCACCGCCCGCCCCGGCTCTTGCAGTACATGGAAGACCTTGTCGGCACGGTAGCCGCGCACGCTCGCGTCGGCGAACGGCAGATCCTCCGCCCCCGCCTCCCGGAACTCGCCCGCTGACGGCCACCGTTCCCGGGCCGCGGCCAGCATCCGCGGGTCGGGATCCACGCCCACCGCGTGCACACCGCGTTCGGACAGCTCGGCGACGGCGCGCCCGGCGCCGCAGCCGATGTCCACGACGGTCGAGCCCGGGACGGGAGACAGCAGTTCGTAGGTGCGGTCCCGCAGCCGGGTGGCGTCCGGCATCCGGTCCGCCGCGTCGAGGACGGACAGCAGGGCCTCGGTGTCGCGGTGTTCTCCCACCGCTTCCTGGTTCTTGGACATGGACCTCAGCCTGCGACTTAATGTCGGCATGAAGTCAAGCGCGGACAGCGGCGGTGGGATGAGCATCGGTGCTCTCGCGGCACGGTTCGGCCTGGCCACGCATGTGCTGCGGCACTGGGAGTCGATGGGGCTGCTGCACCCCGTACGGGACACGGGCGGGCGCCGCCGCTACGGCCCGGACGACCTCACCCGCGTGGCGACGATCCTCCTGCTCAAGGAGGCCGGGCTCGGCCTGGACACCATCAGGACCCTGTCCACCGCGGCCGACCGCGCCACCCGGCACGAGATCCTGCGCGCCGAGGCCGAGGCGCTCCGGTCGAGAATCGCCGCGGCCCGCGCCTCGTTGGAGCTCATCGAGGGCGGCATGAACTGCGAGTACGAGGACGTCACCCGGTGCCCGAACCACCGGCGGCTCATCGCCGAACGGATCGGTTCCCCGGTACCCGGCGCGCGGCCGGACCCCCACCGGGCTCAGGACGATTCCGCGGCGACCCGCCGAGCGTGATCGGGTTGAATGAGGTCGGTGGGGCAGCAGTGACCGAGGCCTGCGGGCGAGACGGGGGAACAGTGAGCGAGTGGGTACGGGCCGCGGCCCGCAACAACGCCGAGTGGTGCGACGCGGTCTGCCGTGCGCATGATCTGCCGGGGGAGTTCGGCGCCGGGGCGTGGAGCAACGCGCGGCGCACCCCGCCGCTCTATCCCGACGCGGTGACGCTCGGCCCCGATGTGTCGCCGGCCGATCTGGTGTCGCGTGTCGACACCGATTCACCCGGCTGCTCGGTGAAGGACAGCTTCGCCTGCCTGGACCTGGCGCCGCTGGGCTTCGAGGTGCTGTTCGAGGCGCAGTGGATCCACCGTGCGGCGGGAGAGCCGGTCAAGTCCCCTCCAGTGGACGTGAGTTGGTCATCACTCGTCGATGCGGACGCGCTGCCCGCGTGGGAGACGGCGTGGGGAGGCGGCGAGGAGGCGACCGGTCTGTTCCGCGAAGAGCTGCTCTCGTCCGGGGACACCACGTTCCTGTCCGGCACGGACCGCGAAGGGCGGATCGTCGCGGGTGCCGTCGTCAGCCGCAGCGATTCCGTCGCCGGTGTCTCCAACCTCTTCGCCCTGGGCGACGAGGAGGCCGCCTGGGCGGGCTGCCTCACCGAAGTCGCCCGGCGCTGGCCCGGCTTGCCCGTCGTCGGATACGAGGGCGGGGAGAGCCTGGAGGCGGCCGTCCGGCAGGGCTTCACCCCCGTCGGCCCGCTGCGGGTGTGGCTGCGGTCCGCCTGAGGCCGGGATGTGGGTGGGGGGTTGCCCCGAAGCCGCCTCCCACCCCTTGACGCGCGCGACGCGACCCCCGAAGAATGATCGCGTTCCGCACTCTGACAACGTTGTCCAAGGATGTCCAAGGAGGCGTTCCCACCCATGAGATGGACTCGACGGCTACGCGGCAGCGGGGTGGCGGTGGCTTCGGCCGCGCTTCTCGGGGGAGCCCTGGCCCTTCCGGCGGCACAGGCCGCCCCGGCGGGGGACGGGCAACTGACCGATCTGGTCAACCCGTTCATCGGCACCGAGAACGAGGGCAATACCTACCCCGGCGCCGCCGTGCCCTTCGGCATGGTCCAGTTCTCCCCGGACACCGGCCACAACACCGGATACGACCACTCCGACACGCACATCCGCGGCTTCTCGACCGTCCATCTCTCCGGAGTGGGCTGCGGGTTGGGCGGCGATCTGCCGGTCCTGCCGACCGTGGGGGACGTCAAGGAGACGGACTACGCCAAGTACGCGGCGGAGTTCAGCCATGACGACGAGAAGGCGAGCCCCGGCTCGTACAAGGTGGGCCTGAAGTCCGGCATCGACGCCGAGCTGACCGCCACCAAGCGCACCGGGGTGCAGCGCTACACCTTCCCGTCGACCGACAAGGCCAACGTCCTGCTCAACGCGGGGCAGTCGCTGCACAAGACGGGCTCGACCAAGGTCGAGATCCTCGACAGCCGCACGGTCCGTACGGCGATCACCGGCAGCGGCTTCTGCCAGGACACCAAGCCGTACACGGTCTACACGATCACCCGCTTCGACCGGCCCTTCAGCACGTCCGGCACCTGGAAGGGCGACACCGTCACCGAGGGCTCCAAGGAGTCGTCGGCGGGGGACGAGCGCAACGGCGCCTTCGTCCGGTTCGACACCTCCGAGGACCGCACGGTCGAGGCGACGACCGCACTGTCGTACGTCGATGCCAAGGGCGCCGCGCTCAACCTCCGTACGGAGGGCGGGCGTTCGTACGACCGTGTCGCGCAGGCGGCGCAGTCCGCGTGGGAGGACCGGCTGGACGACGTACAGGCGCGGGGCGGCAGCGAGACCGTGCGCCGGACCTTCTACTCGTCCCTCTACCGTTCCTTCCTCGCCCCGAACATCGGCAGCGACGTCGACGGCCGCTACACCGGCTGGGACCAGAAGGTCCACCGCGCCAAAGGATTCACGTACTACCAGAACTGGTCCCTGTGGGACACCTACCGCACCCAGGCCCAGCTCCTCGCGCTGCTCGCGCCGCGCGAGTCACGGGACATGGCACGCTCCGTCCTGAAGATCGACGAGGAGAGCGGCTGGCTGCCCAAGTGGGGCTACGGGACGGTCGAGACGAACATCATGACCGGCGACCCGGTCACCCCGTTCCTCACCAACGCCTACCAGCAGGGACTGCTCAAGGGGTACGAGGAGGAGGCCTACCGCGCGCTGAAGAAGAACGCGGACGGCGTGCCGCCCGCGGACTCCGCGCCGGTCGGACGCGAGGCGAACAAGGAGTACCTGAGCGACGGTTTCGCGCCGTTCATCAAGGGCCGCCCGCACGCCAAGCCCGGCGACTCCGACTACGACCACGGGGCGTCCGCCACCCTGGAGTACGCGCTCTCGGACGCGATGCTCGGGGAGATGGCCCGTGACCTGGGGCATGAGGCCGACGCGAAGCGGTATGCGGCACGGGCGCAGAACTACCGGAAGATCTTCGACGCCTCGACCGGATTCTTCCGTGCGCGGGACGCGGCGGGGGCCTTCACCGGTCCCGCCGACCCGGCCAAGAGCGAGGGCTTCCACGAGGGCACGTCCTGGCAGTACCAGTGGCTCGTGCCGCAGGACCTGCCCGGCATGGTCGGCCTGATCGGCGGCAAGAAGGCGACGAACGACCGCCTCGACTCCTTCTTCGCGTACGAGCAGCTCCTGAAGGACCCGGCGAAGACCGCCCGCGAGGTGTGGGTGAACGGTCCCTACGACTACTACAACGCCGACAAGTACAACCCGCAGAACGAGCCCGACCTGATCGCGCCGTACACCTATCTCTCCACGGGCCAGCCGTGGAAGACGACCGACGTGGTGCATGCGGCGCTGACCCTGTTCACCGACACCCCGACCGGCATGACCGGCAACGACGACCTCGGCACCATGTCCGCCTGGAACGTGCTGTCCTCGATCGGCGTCTTCCCCGTCCAGCCCGGCACGGACACCTGGGGCCTGTCGACGCCCGTCTTCGAGCGCGTCGACATCTCGCTCGACCGCCGCTACTACCCGCACGGGCGCCTCACCGTGAAGGCGCCGGGCACCTCGGACACCGACCGGTACATCCAGTCGGCGAGCAAGGACGGCGCCGACTACGCCAGGACGTATCTGACCACCGACGACATCCGGGACACCCGCGAGCTGTCCTTCGCGGTGGGCGACAAGCCCTCCGGGTGGGGCACGTCGGCGGACGCGGCGCCGCCGGCGCTGGGGTGACGTAGTCCACACGTCCCGCCCGTGCCCCAAGGGCGCCACATCAGCACCACGAGGCCCGCCTTCCTCAGGGAGGCGGGCCTTAATCTGTTGTTAACTGTGCGTAGCTTGATCGTACTTGACCGTAGTCGTCCGGCGGCGATTGACTGCTCGCTCCACCACACACCACCCCCCGCACCGCCTCCGACGCGAGAGCAGACACGTGACGACGACGACTCGGACAGCTGAGACCTCCTCCGACCTGCTCGCACCCCTCGACCTCGCCTTCTGGAACATAGAGACCGCCGAACACCCCATGCACCTGGGAGCCCTCGGCGTCTTCGCGGCCGATGCACCCGGCGCGGCCGAGCGCGCCGCCCGGCTCCTCGCGTCCCGCGCGGCCGCGGTGCCCGGCCTGCGGCTGCGCATACGGTCCGTCTGGCTGCCGGTCGGCGGGGCCGTCCGCGCGGTCGCGCCCGGCTTCGACCCGCTGGACCACGTCACCCTCGCCCCGCCCACGGCGGACTTCCACGCCGCCGCCGGCGCCCTGATGCAGCGCCCCCTGGAGCGCGGCAGGCCGCCGTGGGAGGCGCATGTGCTGCCGGGGCGGGACGGCACGTCGTTCGCCGTCCTCTTCAAGTTCCACCACGCGCTCGCCGACGGGCTGCGGGCCCTGATGCTCGCGGCGGCGGTCATGGACCCCACCGAGCTGCCCGCCGCGCGGCCGCTCCCCGAAGCCCCCGCCCCCTCCCGCTGGTCCTGGCTGCCCGACCCGCGCAAGCTGCCCGGCCTGGTCCGCGACACCGTCTCCGACGTCGGGCAGGCCCTGGACATCGGCACCTCCGTCGCCCGCGCCACGCTGGATGTGCGCTCGTCGGACGCGCTCACCTCCGAGGCCACCGGCACCCGCCGCACCGCGGGGGTGCTGCTCGACCTCGACGACGTGCACCGCGTCCGCAAGACCACCGGTGGCACCGTCAACGACGTACTGATCGCGGTGGTCGCCGGAGCCCTGCGCCGCTGGCTCGACGAGCGGGGCGACGGCAGCGAGGGCGTCGAGCCGCGCGCCCTCGTCCCCGTCTCCCGGCGCAGGCCGCGCGGCGCACAGCCGCCGGGCAACCGGCTCTCCGGGTATCTGGTCCGGCTGCCGGTGAGCGAACCGGACCCGCTGGCCCGGCTGCGGAGCGTGCGCGCCGCGATGGACCGCAACAAGGACGCGGGCCCGAACCGCGGCGCGGGCGCGGTCGCCCTGCTCGCCGACCACGTGCCGCCGCTGGGGCACCGCATCGGAGGCCCGGTCGTCGCACAGGCCGCCCGGCTGCTCTTCGACGTCCTGGTCACCAGCGTCCCGCTGCCCAGCCTCGGGCTGCGGCTCGGCGGCTGCCCGCTCACCGCCGTGTACCCCTTCGCCCCGCTTGCCCGGGGGCAGGCGCTCGCGGTGGCCGTGTCGACGTACCGGGGAGGCGTGCACTTCGGTCTCGTCGCGGACGCGGCCGCCGTGCCCGACCTGGACCTTCTCGCGGAGAGTGTCCGGGAGGAGATCGCCGGGCTCGTCACGGCGTGCGCCGAGGGCACGAGTTTGGTAGAGGGGGCCGCCGCTACGTAAAGTTGTCTTCTTTGGAGCTATCGCGGTCACCCTGACGGCCGCGAACCGAGTGACGCGAGGACAGCGGCGATGACGGTGACAGAGGACAGCCTGGAGGCTGCCGGTTCGGCCGATCCGGCCGGTGAGGCCGGCACGTACGGCCCCGGCATCGACCCCGACCGTCTCGCCGTCTGCCTCAGCGTGCTCGACGAGCTGGACCAGCTGGACGTCGACCACCCCGACGCCATCGCGGTGCGCCGCGCCACGGCCGGCATCTACCGGACCGTGAAGCAGCGCCGCCGCCAGGAGCGCAGGGCCGCCAAGACCGCCCACGACAAGGCGGTCACCGAGGCCACCGCGACGGGCTCCGCCGAGCGCATCGACGACGAGACCGAGGGCCTGCTGCCCTCCTCGCAGACCGAGGAGGGGCGGATCGCGGGGATACTCCAGCGCCCGCGCTCCTGCTACACCTGCAAGACCCGGTACGTGGAAGTCGACTACTTCTACCACCAGCTCTGTCCGGACTGCGCCCGCCTGAACCGGTCCAAGCGCGACGCCCGCGCCGACCTCACCGGCAAGCGCGCGCTGCTCACCGGCGGCCGGGCCAAGATCGGCATGTACATCGCGCTGCGGCTGCTCCGTGACGGCGCGCACACCACCATCACGACGCGCTTCCCCAAGGACGCCATCCGCCGCTTCAAGGCGATGGACGACTCGGCGGACTGGCTGCACCGCCTGGAGGTCGTCGGCATAGACCTCCGCGACCCGGCGCAGGCCGTGGCCCTCGCCGAGCGGGTCACCGAGGCCGGGCCGCTGGACATCCTGATCAACAACGCGACGCAGACCGTGCGCCGGCTGCCCTCCGCGTACGCCGCACTGGTCGACGGAGAGGGCGCGCCGCTGCCCGCCGGTGAGCTGCCCGCGCATTCCGTGATCGGCGCCTTCAACTCCGGGGCGGTGGACGGCCTGGCCGCGCTGCCCGTCGGCATCAGTGGCCTGGACGCGCAGAAGGTCGCCGACCTCGCGCTCGTCGCGGGCAACGCCAGCGTCGCCCGGCACCTGGACGGCACCGCCATCGACGCGGGCGGCCTGGTCCCGGACGTCGTCGAGTCCAACACCTGGGTGCAGACCATCGAGCAGATCTCCCCGGTGGAGCTGCTCGAGACCCAGCTGTGCAACTACACCTCGCCGTTCATCCTGATCAGCGCGCTGCGCGCGGCGATGGCCGACGCGGCGAAGAAGGCGGGCAGCGGCCGGGCGTACGTCGTGAACGTCTCCGCGATGGAGGGCGTCTTCGGCCGCGGCTACAAGGGCGCGGGCCACCCGAACACGAATGCCGCCAAGGCCGCGATGAACATGGTGACGCGGACCAGCGCCCAGGAGATGTTCCAGACCGACGGCATCCTGATGACGTCCATCGACACCGGCTGGATCACCGACGAACGCCCCCACTACGACAAGCTGCGCCTCGCCGAGGAGGGCTTCCACGCCCCGCTCGACCTGGTCGACGGAGCGGCCCGCGTCTACGACCCGATCGTGCGCGGCGAGGCGGGTGAGGACATGTTCGGCGTCTTCCTGAAGGACTACGCGCCGGGTAAGTGGTAGTGCGTCAGCGGTGAGGGGCGAGGCCTGATGCCCTCAGGCCTCGCCGGGCGCCGCGCGCAGCCGCTCATGCACGGCGTACGAGGCGGTGGCGGCGCCGGACGACGCGGCCCGTACCCTCGTCCCGCCGTCCACCAGCAGGTCCGCCCCCGTCACCCATTCGGCCGCGTCCGACACGAGCCAGGCCACGGCGCGCGCCACGTCCTCCGGTTCGCCGATGCGGCCGAGCGGCAGGCTCTCGGCGAGGCGCTCCTCGGCGCCGTCCCAGACGAAGCGGGCCATTTCGGTACGAATGAGACCGGGTGACACGGAGTTGACGCGGACCGACGGCGCCAGTTCGCCCGCCAGCTGTGCGGTCAGGTGCAGCAGCGCCGCCTTGCTCGTGCCGTACGCGCCGACGTTGGGCCCCACGTGGGCGGCGCCCTCCGAGCAGACGTTCACGACACGTCCGCCGTGCCCGCCCATCCAGGAGTGCCAGGCGAGCTGGGTCAGGCGGAGCGCGGCCTCGACGTTCAGGGCGAAGGCGGTGCGCCAGGTGGTGAGGTCCACGTCCATCAGCGCGCCGTAAGGGGCATTGGTCGCGGCGTTGTTCACCAGGACGTCGAGCCGCCCGAACTCCCTTGTCGCCAGGGCCACGCAGGCCCGCGCGTGAGCGGGGTCGGCGACGTCGCCCGCGAGCCCGACGACCTCGGCGCCTTCGCGGCGCAGCTCCGTCACGGCCGCCCGCAGCGCTGCCCTGTCACGGGCGGTGACCACGAGGCGGTGCCCCGACTCGGCGAGGGCACGCGCGACCGCGAGCCCGATTCCCCGTGAGGCCCCGGTCGTCAGAGCCACCGCGCCGTCCTTCGCCGCCCGAGTCGTCATCGGCGTACGGTCCCACGAAGTCCGGGAAAGGCCCATGGCCCGGACTCCGGCAGGGAGTTCCGAGCGCGCATGGCCACTCCCACACCCTGACCAACTGTCTGAAATCCACCCCTTCGGCGGCACCCATCGAGCGCGGGCCCGCTCATTTGGTTAATCTGGGGCGAACGGACGGCCGCAAGGGATCTACAAGCTCCCCCAAGCCGCCCCGGGACAGGCTCGCCACCAGGGCCGCGGTCCCGCCAAAGAACCGGCGCCACCGCGACCGAACTGACCGAACAGCCCTGTCCTTCCGTTACGCGACACAAAGGAGTGCGCGGTGACCCCAGATCTGACGAAGCAGGAAAAGCGACCGGCGGAACGAGGCGGCGAGCGGGCCGGCAGGCCACGCAAGCTGAGCAACCTCGACTCGTGGGCGAAGGCGGCCCCGATCCGCCTGGCCGGCTACGAGGACGACCTCGCGGAGCCGCACATCCTCCCCGGCATCGACTGATCCGACTGCTTCGCCGCGTGCCCCCCGCCGTTCCTGGTGGGGGGCACGCGGCGTTCACGGCGGCGTGGGCACGCGGCGTTCAGCGCGGATCGGCGGGCCGCGCCGCCGCTGTGGCTCTGTTCACGCACCTTCGCAGCTTCTCGTCATTCATGCCGCGCAGCGCATCACTGGCCATGGTGGCCACCGCGCCGATGACCTCGAACCCCGAGGGATCGAGCACTCCGGCGGCATCAGCCAGTGCCAGGGATTTCTCATCGGCCAAGTGCGGGGCCAATTCGAGGATGAGGGAGATCGCCTGTTCCCCGGGCGCGGCCGTGGCCGCCTCGCCGATGTGATCTGCTCCGCCCGCCGCCGCCCGGAGCGCCTTGTCGCTCCAGTTCTTGGAGCGCAGCTCGACGGCCAGTTCCCGCGCCGCTGCCAGCAGTTCCGCGTCGTCGCGGGGGCCACGGAGCTCGCGGGGAGCCAGGATGTCGATTGCCGCGAACTTCTTCCCCGTCATGGCCGCGACGACGCGCTCGACATTCCGGATGACCTCGTCGATGCGGCCGCGCTGCTGTTCCGGATCTCCCGCGTATTTCTCGGCGGTGTGGATGGAGTCCATGAGGTCTCGGGCGCGATCACCGACCTGCCGCCTCAAGAACAAGGCGGGGCTGTCCGTCAGCCTCTCCGTGATGGAGGGCACTTCAGTCTTCCTGGGATTCTCCGGAGAGTTGTACCGGATCCTCCCGAATTCCTTTGACACCGCCGTACACCCTTCTGTGCCGCCGGGAATTCGAGGCTACGGCAGCAGGCGGTGCCCCCGCCATGGTTCGGCGGGGGCACGGTCGGGCGGGGATTCAGTCCGTCACCTCAAGCTCGTGCAGGCCGTTGTAGTCGCCCTTGCCCAAGTAGCTCTTGGCGTTGCTGCAGACGTCCGCCGTCGGGGCCATCGTCAGGTTCTCGTGGCCGCTCGGGACATGGCCGAGGCCGAAGGCGTGGCCGAACTCGTGGGTCATCGTGGCCTCCAGGTAGTACTCGCTGAGGCAGGTGTTGCCGGCCCGCAGGAACGGGGCCTCGCTCGGGTTGTCGTTGATCTCGATGTCGGCCTCGTCGATGTACCAGCCGAACCACCAGGACTCGTACGTGCAGGTCGAGGCCAGGACGCCCTGGCGCCGGTCACCGAATCCGACGACGTTGTCGCCGTCGTCGTCGTCACAGGTGTCGAGGCCGATGTCGGTGCCCTCGTCCGTCGTGCCCTCGTACACCGCGTCGTCGGAGTCGAGGTCCTCGGCGAGACCGCAGCTGTTGCGGCCGAAGTCGACGTTGTCGGCCGACTCGGTGACCTCGTTCCTGATGGTGTTCCCGTCGAGATAGCCGGGCACCGACCCCTGGTTGAAGCGCCACTCCATGGGGTCGTCGTCCCAGCTGTCGCCGTCGTTGTTGAACGAGTACTCGCCGTCGTCGCACTTGGCGGGCGCGGCCTTGGCGCTCGGCGCCGCGTCGTCGGCGCGCCGCACGGTGGTCGTCACCTTGCCGTCGTGGCGGCGGACGCTGATGCTCACCGGCTGGTCCTGCGCGGCGTTCTCGCCCAGCTGCACCGAGTAGGTGACGCCCTTGTTCTCCTGCGTGGGCACACGGACGCCGAGGTCCCCCACCTTGATGAGCCGGCCGCGCAGATCGCAGTCCGCGAGCGAGACCGTCCTGCCGATGACCGACACCGGGACGGCGCGGTCGCTGTCGCCGGCACAGTACGCGGACAGCGGCGACTTCTTCGCATCCGACGGGTTCTGTGCCGCCTGTGACGATCCGGTGGACAGGCCACCGAGAAGCCCGGCGAGCGCGACCGTGGTTATGGCCATCGTCCTGGTTCTGCTGCGCATGCATCCCCCTGAAGTGCGTGACGTGTCCATGTCAGGAAAGCATTTCTCATGAGCGGGCGTCGAGCCATAAACCGGTTCATCACGGGGAATGTCTGGATCCGGGTGCGTCGTGTTGGTAGGGCTTCGGAATTCATCCGACGGGTTCGCGCGAATGTCCAAGTCCCGGCCGTGTGCGATGCATTGACACTCTCAGAGGGCGCTTGAATCATCGGATGTCATGACCGAATCGCGCTCGACCTTCGCGCCCCGTTCCCGTTCCCGCCCGCGTCCAGGCCGAAGACGGCTGTCGGGTGTCGCCGTCGCCCTGCTGCTGCTCGCCGCACCTGTCCCGGCCGCCGCCCACGCGCCGTCGTCCGCCGCCGTGGGCCCGCCCCGCACCGTCCCCGCCCTCACCGACTGGACGCCGGGGGAGGGGAGTTACCGCTTCGGTACGGACACCCGCCTGGTCGCCCACGGGAAGGCCGCCCGCGACGTCGCCCGCACCCTCGCGGACGATCTGCGTGCCGCCGGTGAGGGACGGGTGCCGGTCGCCGACGGGGCCCCGCGCGACGGAGACATCGTGATCGACGTCGACCCCGCGCGGCAGCGGCTCGGCGGCGAGGGGTACGAACTGCGTGCCGGGGAACGCCTGGAGATCACCGGCCGGACCGAGGCCGGCGCCTTCTACGGGACCCGCACCCTGCTCCAACTCCTCGCGCAGGGCGACCGTGTGCCGGCCGGCCGCACCGTCGACGTGCCCCGCTACAAGGAACGCGGCGTCGGCGTCTGCGCCTGCTACATCCACGTATCGACGCCCTGGCTGGAGAACCTCGTACGCGACATGGCGTACAACAAGCAGAACCAGCTGCTCCTCGAACTGAAGGTCAAGAGCGACAGGCACCCCGAGGCCAACAGCTGGGGCTACTACACCAAGAGCGAGATCCGCCGCCTCGTCGCACTCGGCGAGAAGTACCACGTCACGATCGTCCCGGAGATCAACTCGCCCGGGCACATGGACCCCTGGCTGGAGAACCGCCCCGACCTCCAGCTCACCGACTCCGACGGGAAGCCGCAGCCGTCCCGCCTCGACGTCACCAAGGACGAGGCGTTCGCGTACTACACGAGCCTCGTCGACGAGTACGCCCAGGTCTTCCCCGCCGAGTCCTGGCACATGGGCGCCGACGAGTACATGCTCGGCTCCGACTTCGCCAAGTACCCGCACATCCTGGAGTACGCGAAGAAAAAGTACGGCGAGCACGCGACGCCGCAGGACGCCTTCGTGGACTTCATCAACCGCGTGCACGCCTACGCGGCCGGCAAGGGCAAGCGGCTGCGCATCTGGAACGACGGACTGACCGGAGCGAACACCGTCCCCGTCGCCGCCGGGACCACGGTCGAGCACTGGCTGGACGTGCGGACCAAACCGAGTCAACTCATAGCCCAGGGTTATCCCTTGCAGAACGCGGCGTACTCCCTCTATCTCGTACGCGGCGGATTCCACACCGACACCAGGGCGCTGTACGACCAGTCATGGGATCCGCGCAGCTTCGAGGGCGAGAAGCTCGCCTCGCGGGACGGCATCACCGGCGCGAAGATCAGCCTGTGGCCCGACAACGGCCGGGGCGAGACCGAGAACGAGGTCGCGACCGCCATGGCCCGGCCGCTCAGCCATATCGCCCAGGTCACCTGGGGCGCCGCGCACCCCGACCCGACGTACGCCGAGTTCACCGCCCGCGCCGACGCCGTGGGGCACGCGCCCGGATGGCGTGACCTGACACGGCCGCCGGTGGCCGACGGGACGTACACCCTGCGCGACACCGAGGGACACGCCGAGCCCGTCGCGTACGAGATCAAGCGCACCGCCGACGGCTACGTCACCCTCAAGTCCGCGGCGACCGGCAAGTGCCTGGAGACCCGCAGCGGCAAGCTCACCCTCAACGTGCCACTGCAGCCCGGTACCGCCGTCACCCAGGAGACCTGCGACGCGGCGAACACGCTGCAGCGGTGGCAGCTCGCCGGGAGCGCGGGCGGCCACCGGCTCACCAACGCCATCACTCGGATGAGCGTGCACGTCACCGACGACGGACGGCTGCTCCAGTACCCCGACGACCAACAGGCTCCCACCGCCTGGACGTTGACCGCCTCCTGAACCGACGTGACGTCGGACCGATCGCCGGTCACCGACCACCAAACACCGGTCACCGACCACCGAGCCCCGAGCCCTGAGCCCTGAGCCCCGAGGGAGACCCGTACCTCCATGACCGTCAGCAGACGCACCTTCATGGCCGCCGCCGTCACCACGGCCGCCGCCGCGTCGAGCGCCTCGCTCGTGCCGACCGCCTTCGCCGCAGCCCGCCCGGCCGGCGGCGAACCGCCGTACCGCATCCCGATCAGCACCGCCGACTCCCCGGACGAAGTCGTCGCCAAGGCCTCCCGCGTCCGTCCGACGGAACGTCAGATCGCCTGGCAGCGACTGGAACAGACCGCGTTCCTGCACTTCGGGGTCAACACCTTCACCGGCCTCGAATGGGGCACGGGAGACGAGGACCCGAACGTCTTCCAGCCGTCGGCCCTCGACACCGACCAGTGGGCACGGGCCCTGCGCGACGGCGGATTCAAGCTCGCCATCCTCACCGTCAAGCACCACGACGGCTTTGTGCTCTACCCCTCCCGGTACACCAGGCACAGTGTGGTCGGCAGCAGTTGGCAGGGCGGCAAGGGCGACGTGCTGCGCTCCTTCGCCGACTCGCTGCGCCGGTACGGCATCAAGGTGGGCGTCTACATCTCGCCCGCCGACGAGAACCAGTACCTCGACGGCGTCTACGCCAACGGCAGCAAGCGGGCGCCCCGCACCATCCCCACCCTGACGGCCGACGACGACCGGGCGGGCGACGACCTCCGCTCCTTCACCCTCGATGCCACGGACTACGGCGCGCACATGCTCAACCAGCTCTACGAAGTCCTCACCGAGTACGGTCCCGTCGACGAGGTCTGGTTCGACGGCGCCCAGGGGCGCATCCCGCCGGACAAGGTGGAGACGTACGACTGGGACAGCTGGTACACGCTGATCCGCGCGCTCGCTCCGGACGCCACGATGGCCGTACGCGGACCCGATGTGCGGTGGGTCGGCAACGAGGGCGGGCTCGCGCGAGAGGACGAGTGGAGCGTCGTCCCGGTCAAGGACTCGGGCAACGGCAGCATCGACTACGCGCTGAAGTACGACGCACCCGACCAGGGCAGCAGGGACGCGCTCGCCGAGGCGCGGGCGGTCGCCCAGTACGTGCAGTGGTGGCCCGCGGAGTGCGATGTGTCGATCAGGCCCGGCTGGTTCTACCACGAGGACCAACAGCCCAAGTCCGTCGAGCAGTTGACGGACATCTGGTTCCGCTCGGTGGGCCGCAACTCGGTGCTGTTGCTCAACGTCCCGCCGGACAAGCGGGGTCTGCTGCCCGACGCCGACGTGGCCCGGCTGCGGGAGTTCCGCGAGCGGATCGGGCGCGAACTGCCCGAGGACCTCGCGCGGGGAGCACGGGCGCGGGGTGACGGCCGCCGTGCCTCGAACGCGGTCGACGGCGATCCGGACACGGCCTGGGAGTGCCCGGCCGCCTCGCGCGGGACGCTCACCGTCGACCTCGGCGGTGAGCGGGAGGTCGACCGGATCCGGCTCGGCGAGGACATCCGCCGGGGCCAGCAGCTGGAGCACGCGGTGATCGAGGCGCGGGTGTCCGGCGCGGGCTGGACCCTGGTGACCGAGGTCGCCACGGTCGGCGCGAGCCGGGTGCTGACGCTGGCCGCGCCGGTGCGGGCGCGGGAGTGGCGGCTGCGGGTGACGGGGTCACGGAACGCGGTGGCGCTCGCGGAGTTCGGGCTGTATCGGTCGCGGGTGTAGGGCGGTGGTCGGGCGGGGCCGCGCGCATGGGTGCGGCCCCGCCTGTGGGGACGGTCGCGGGGGCTGCGGTCCCGTCCGTGCGGACGGTCGCAAGGGCTGCGGCCCCCGCCCGCCACGGCGCCCGGTGTTACCGTCCCGCCATGTCCAAGCATGAGATAGACACCCTGACCGCGGAGTTCTTCGGTGCCTTCGACAACCGGGGCGGCAGGGCTGCCGACGTCGCCCGCCTCCGCCGGCTGATGCTGCCCGGGGCTGTGATCGTCGTGACCGGGCCGGACTTCAGGGCCTACACGGTCGAGGAGTTCATCGAGCCCCGCGAGCGGCTCCTGAAGGACGGCCGGCTCGTCGAGTTCTCCGAGTGGGAGACGTCCGAACGGACCGAGATCGAGGGCGACATCGCCTCGCGGTTCGGTACGTACGCCAAGTCCGGCGTCCTGGACGGCGCGGCGTTCGAGGGCGGCGGGTCGAAGACCTTCCAGTTCGTGCGTACGCCGGAGGGCTGGCGGATCGCCGCGTTCTCCTGGCACGACAAGGCCTGACCGGAGGGGCGGTCGGGCTGCCGCCTACTGCCGGGCGACCTTGCCGTCGCGGACCATCAGCGGCTCCGGCCGGTCCTCCTCGTGGAACCTGGTCCATCCGACGAGGACACCGGCCGGGCCGACGCCGCCTTATCGCTGGTGGCGGTCGACCGCCTTCCCCGCCGGCCAGTCGAGGAGTTCGCCCACGAGGCCGCAGTCGTCCGGGTGGATCTCCTGCCGGGCCATCAGCGCCCAGCCTCACCGCTCGCCGCGGACCAGGACGGAGGTGAGCGCCCCGCCCGCCTTCCATGCCGTGCCCTGCCGGCCGAGGGGCGGCATCGGCTCGTCCTCCGTGACGAGTTCGCCCGCCTCGTTCTCGCCGACGACCGGGAACTCCCGCACCATGGTCAGCCGCTCCGGCCGCGGACCGGGGCCCAGATGCCGGCGGAGCTCGGCGATCTCCTCGTCGGAGAGGTCGTCGCGCAGGTCGAGGGCGACCGAGAGTTCGTGGATGTCAGCCACGCCGGGAGCGTACTGGCGGGATCCGACGACGCGGCCCGGCGCGAGGGCCGCTCAGCCGCCGAGCCGTCCCGTGCTCTCCCGCTCGATCAGCCGCGGCAGCGGAACCTGGACCGTGGCGGCCGGGCCGCCGTCGAGGAGAGCGAGCAGCTCCCGCGCGGCCGTCCGGCCGAAGGACACCGTGTCGCGGGAGAGCGCGGTCAGCCAGGGGTGCACCATCCGGCACAGCGCCGAGTCCTCCCACGCGACCACCGACACGTCTCCCGGCACGCTGAAACCCAGGGAGGACGCCGCGGCGACCCCGGCCACCGCCATCACGTCGTTGTCGTACACGAGGGCCGTCGGCGGTGACGGGGCGCCGAGGACCCGGCGAGTCACCGCCGCGCCTTCCGCGTCGGAGTAGTCCGTGGTCACCGAGCGGACCTCGGTCATCTCGCGCCGCCCGGCCTCGGCCCGCAGCGTGCGGATGCGGCGCTCCGTGTGGGCCAGGCCCGGCAGCCCCGCGATGTGCACGATGCGCCGGTGGCCGAGGCCATGCAGATGGTCCACGACGGAGGCCATCGCCCCCGCGTCGTCCGCCCAGACCGTGGAGAGCCCCGGATGGTCCGCGCCCGGATCCGGTGCGCCGCCGGCCACCACGGCCGGCAGGCCCAGCTCGTCGAGGAGCGCGGGGCGCGGGTCGTCCGTGCGCGGGTCCACGACCAGGACGCCGTCCACCCGGTGCTCCGCCCACCACCGCCGGTACACCGCGCACTCGGCGGCCACGTCCTCCACCACCTGGAAGAGCAGACCGAGATGGCGCTCGGCGAGGACCTCCTGGATGCCCGAGATCAGCTGCAGGAAGAAGGAGTCGACGCCGAGCGTCCCGGCGGGCCGGGCGACGACCAGGCCCACCGTCGCCGAGCCCTCGCCGGACAGGGCGCGCGCCGCCGTGCTCGGCCGCCAGCCCAGCTGTTCGGCGACTCTGCGGACACGGTCGCGGGTGACGTCGGAGACTCCGGGCCGGTCGTTGAGCGCGAAGGAGACGGCGCTCTCGGAGACTCCGGCGCGGCGCGCGATGTCCTTCATGGTCGGCCGGCGTGCCGGGGACCGCTTGCCTTGCACCCGTGTTGCCCCTTTCCCGTTGCGCGCATACTAATGCGCTTGAGCCCGCCCACTCTAAAGCGCATTAGTCGATCGCCGCAAGAACTTCAACAGACCTCTCTGACCTGCATAGTTGATGACCGCTGAGGCGATTTTCCGGCGAATCCGTCGGCATCCATTGACTTTGTGTCCGCGTTCCATGCAAGGTCTGCCTCACGCTGGGCCGAGCAAAGGAGCCGTTTCACCGTGCGCATCTCCCGACACCCCCGCATCCCCCGAAGGGCAGTCGCCGCTGCCGCCGCCGTCGCCGTGCTCCTGCCGCTGAGCGCCTGCGGTGACGGCGGGGACGGCGGCGGGTCCAACGACGCCTCCGGCAAGATCGAGGGCGAGATCACCTTCCAGACCTGGAACCTGAAGGCCAACTTCAAGTCGTACTTCGAAGGAGTCGTCGACGGCTTCGAGGAGAAGTACCCCGGCACGAAGGTGAACTGGATCGACCAGCCCGGCGAGGGCTACGCCGACAAGATCAGCGCCGACGCGGCGGCCGGCACCCTCCCCGACGTCGTCAATGTCTCGCCCGACCTGGTGGCCCCGCTGGCCAAGGCCGGACTCGCCCTCGACCTCGACAAGGCCGCCGGGAAGTACGAGAAGGAGTATCTGCCCGGCGCGTGGAAGAGCCACCAGATACCGGGCATGGAAGGGACGTACGCCTTCCCCTGGTACCTCAACACCGGGCCGCTCTTCTACAACAAGCGGCTCTTCAAGGAGGCCGGCCTCGACGCCGACAAGCCGCCGACGACGTACGACGAACTCTTCGACGACGCGCTGCAGTTGTCGAAGAAGAGCAACCGAAAGACCGCCACCCTCGCCAACATCCCGACCATCGAGGACTTCGGGCGCTACGGCGTCCCGCTGATGGACAAGGACGGCACGAGGTTCACCTTCAACGGCCCCAAGGGCGTCGAACTCCTCACGAAGTACAAGAAGTTGTACGACGCGAAGGCGCTGGACGGGCAGGCGCTGAACGCCACGCCGGAGTCGACGGGCAAGAAGTTCCTCACCGAGGCCGTCGCCATGAACCCCGGAAGCGCCCTGGATCTCGGCAAGTTCAAGAAGGAGGCGCCGAGCCTCTACAAGAACATCGGGATCACGCCGATGATCAGCAACACCGGCAAGGACAACATGTACGTGATGGGTGTCATGGTGAACACCCGCACCAAGCAGACGCCCGCCGCCGTGGCCTTCGCGCACTATGTGACGGACGCCCAGCACCAGATGTCCTTCGCGAAGAAGGTCGCGATCTTCCCGAGCACCAAGGGCTCGCTCGACGACCCGTACTTCACCAAGGAGGACGGGACGGACGACACGCGCGTACGGATCGCCGCCGCCAAGTCCGTCAAGACCGCGGTCAATTACACGCCCGTGCTCTTCAGCGAGCAGATGAAGATCGAGCTGCGCAACAGCGTGGGCAAGGCCCTGCAGGGCAAGGAGAGCCCCAAAGAAGCGCTTGACAACGCTGTCAAGAACTGTGACCGGCTGCTGAAGCAGAGCTGAGACGATCCGGGACCGCCACCATGAAAAGCTCCAGCGCCGCCGCGCCGCCCCGACCGGGCCCCTCCCGTGGCCGCACCATACGTCGCCAACTGCCCTCCAGCCCCTGGCTGTTCGCGGCGCCCGGACTCGCGGTCGTGGGGATCTTCATCCTCTATCCGTTCGTCAGCACGATCATCAATTCCTTCACCGACAAGCGCACCCTGATCCCCGGGGAGTACGTCGGACTGGACAACTTCCGTGAACTGCTGCACGACGAGATGTTCTGGACCGGTCTGCGCAACAGCACTCTGTACGTCGTCGGGGTCGTCCCCGCGCTCGTGCTGCTGCCCCTGCTGCTCGCGATGCTCGTCCAGAAACACGTCCCCGGCATCACCTTCTTCCGGTCCGCCTTCTACACCCCGGTGGTCGCCTCCATCGTCGTGGTGGGCCTGATCTGGGTGTGGATGCTGGACGAACGGGGCCTGGTCAACGCGGTGCTTGAGGCCGTGGGCGTCGGCAAGGTCGGCTTCCTCAGCGACCAGTGGCTGCTGCTGTTCAGCGCCATGGCAGTCACGGTCTGGAAGGGCCTCGGCTACTACATGATCATTTATCTGGCCGCGCTCGCCAACGTGCCGCGCGAACTCCATGAAGCCGCGGCGGTGGACGGCGCCGGAGCGGTGCGCCGCTTCTTCACCGTCACCGTCCCCGCCGTGCGCTCCACCATGGTGCTCGTCGCAGCGCTGTCGTCGGTGGCCGCGTTCAAGGTCTTCTCCGAGGTCTATCTGATGGCAGGGCCCAACGGTGGCCCGGCCGGCGAGGACACCACCCTCGTCATGCTGGTGCAGCGCGTCGGCACCGGCCTCACCGGCCGCGTCGGCTACGCCTCGGCCATCTCCGTCGTCGTCTTCGTCGTCACCGTCACGCTGATGCTGCTCGTGCTGCGGGCGGACCGGAAGGAGGACGCGTGAGCACCGCCACCGACGTACGCAAGAGCGACTCCAGGCAGCAGGAGAAGGCTGCCGGGGGCAGGCCGCGGAAGAAGCGGCGGCGCGTCACCGACGAGAACGGCCGCCGGATGCCCGTATGGGAGATCGTCCTGCGCTACGCCCTCCTGCTCGGCGTACTCGCCCTGATGATCGGCCCGTTCCTCTGGCAGCTCTCCACGTCCCTGAAGGGGCCGCACGAGGACATCTTCAGCTCACCGCCGAAGTTCCTGCCGTCCGAACCGACCCTGCACAACTACGAGCGCGTCGCCGAGACCATCCCCGTCTGGGACTACGCCCTCAACTCCCTGAAGGTGGCCACCGCCAACGTGGTGACCAACTGCGTGGGCGCCACGCTCGCCGGCTACGCGCTGGCCCGCCTGCGCTACCGGGGCCGCAAGGTCGCCACGCTCGTCTTCATCCTCGCCATGCTGGTGCCCGTCGAGGGCATCATCATCGCCCAGTTCACGACCATGCGGGACCTCGGCCTGAACAACACCCTCATCGGCGTACTGCTGCCCGGCTGTGTCTCCGCGCTCAACGTGCTGCTGATGCGCAACGCCTTCCTCAATCTGCCGTACGAGATCGAGGAGGCGGCGTACGTCGACGGCGCGAACGTGTGGCAGCGGTTCCTGCGGATCGCCCTGCCCGCGGTCAAGGGCACGCTCGCCGTCGTGGCGATCTTCGCCTTCATGGGCGCCTGGGACGACTTCCTCTGGCCGCTGATCGTGCTGAGCGACCCCGACCGGTTCACCCTCACCATCGGCCTGAACTATCTGCACGGCACCTTCGCCAACGACGAACGGCTCGTCGCGGCGGGCACGGTCATCGCCGTGCTCCCGCTGATCGTGCTCTTCGCCTGTCTGCAGCGGTACTTCTTCCGCGGGGTGGGCGAGGGGGCGGTCAAGGGCTGAGGCCGAGACCGAGACCTGTGGCGGACGGGCGCTCACCGCTCGCCGCCCGTCGTACCGAAGAACATCCCCCGCACCCACGAGAACCAGGACTCGTATGCCTCGCACGCCTTCCGACGTGGTGCGCTTCGGCGCCAACTACACGCCGAGCCAAGGGTGGTTCCACCACTGGCTCGACTTCGACCTCGACGCCGTGCGCGCCGACCTCGACTCCATCGCCGCGCTCGGCCTCGACCACATCCGGGTCTTCCCCATCTGGCCGTACTTCCAGCCCAACCGCACCCTGATCCGGCCGCGCGCCGTCGAGCAGCTGGTCGCCCTCGCGGACGCCGCCGCCGAGCGCGGACTCGACGTCAACGTCGACGGCCTCCAGGGACATCTGTCGAGCTTCGACTTCCTGCCCGCCTGGACGCAGACCTGGCACCGCCGCAACATCTTCACCGACCCGGACGTCGTGGCCGGACAGGCCGAGTATCTGCGCACGCTGGCCGCCGCGCTCGCCGACCGGCCGAACTTCATCGGCATGACGATCGGCAACGAGGTCAACCAGTTCTCGGCGGGCCCGCACCCCGATCCCGACCGGATCACCGAGGAGCAGGCGGGGGAGTGGCTGCGGCGGGTGCTCGCCGCCTGTGAGGAGGGCGCGCCCGGCAAGCTGCATCTGCACGCCGAGTACGACGCCGCCTGGTACCAGGACGACCAGCCCTTCACCCCGGCGCAGGCCGCGCGGCTCGGCGGTGCGACGGCCGTCCACTCCTGGGTGTTCAACGGGACGGCGCAGCGGCACGGTCGGGACGGGGTGGCGACGGCGCAGCACGCGGCGTACATGATCGAGCTGTCCAAGGCGTGGGCGGACGATCCGCACCGGCCGGTGTGGCTCCAGGAGGTGGGCGCGCCGGCGCCGCTGATTCCCGCGGAGCACGCGGCGGGGTTCACCGAGGCGACGGTGGCGGCGGCGCTGGACTGTGCGGATGTGTGGGGCGTGACGTGGTGGTGCTCCCACGACGTGTCCCGGACGCTGGCGGACTTCCCTGAACTGGAGTACAGCCTCGGTCTGTTGACCAATGCAGGTGAGGTCAAGCCGGCGGGCGCGGCGATCGCCCGCATCGCGAAGGAGTGGCGGGGGCGGGAGTACGCGCCCGCGCCGCGGGGCACGGCTGTGGTGGTCGACGACGCCACGTCGCGGCGGTCTCAGTGCGCTCCGGGGGGTGCGGTGTTCGAGGCGTTCGCCCGTCTGGCGGGGGAGGGGGTACGGCCGACAGCGGTGCTGGCGAGCCGGGCGGGGGATGCGGCGCATCTCGCCGCGCGGGGCATCACGGAGGTCGTGCGGCCGGGGGAGGTCAGCTAGGTCAAGACGCTTTCTCTTCCCCGATCCCGCCCCTTCCCGAAGAGTGCGGCTCCGCCGCCCGGCGCTCGGTCGATCGCCCTCGGGCCCGTCTTCAAACGCCGTACGGGCTGAATGCCCAGCCCCTCCGGCGTTTGAGGAGCGGGGTCTGGGGCGGAGCCCCCACGCGGCGGAGCCGCAAAATGTCACAGCCGGGAAGGGGCGGGCTTGGGGAAGAGAACTCGCCCACCGCAACCCCCACTCGACCGGCGCAGAAGAAGCCCCTAGGAGACCTCTCATGCATGACGACCGCACCCTCATCGAAGCCCGCCTCAAGCGCGTCCTCGACGAACGCATCCGCCCCGCGGTCTACCCCCAGTCCGTCCCGCTGGACATAGCCGTCTGGACCGCCCCCGGCGAACCCGTACCCGTCGCCGAAGGACTCGCCGCGACCCCCGAACCGACCAAGGCAGGCGTCCGCTGGGGCGCCCCCTGGTCCACGAGCTGGTTCCGCGTCACCGGCACCGTCCCGGAAGAATGGGCGGGGAAGACCGTCGAGGCCATCCTCGATCTCGGCTTCGACGAGAACATGCCCGGCTTCCAGTGCGAAGGCCTCGTCTACCGCCCCGACGGCACCCCGGTGAAGGGCCTCAACCCCCGCAACCAGTGGGTGAGGATCGCCGCCCCCGCCACCGGCGGCGAAGACGTCCGGCTGCACGTCGAGGCCGCGTCCAACCCCGTCATCCTCGACTACCACCCCTTCCTGCCCACGCAGTTGGGCGACAAGGAGACCGCCGGCACCGAGCCGCAGTACACCCTCGCCCGCATGGACCTCGCCGTCTTCGACGAGACGGTGTGGCAGCTCGTCGTCGACCTCGAAGTGCTCGGCGAGCTCATGCAGGAACTGCCGACCGACTCCGCCCGCCGCTACGCCCTCGTCCGGGCCATCGGCCGCGCCCTCGACGCCGTCGACCTCCAGGACGTGAACGGCACGGCGGCCGCCGCCCGCGCCGAACTCGAAGAGGTGCTGAGCACCCCCGCCGAGCCCTCGGCCCACCGCATCAGCGCCGTCGGCCACGCGCACATCGACTCCGCGTGGCTGTGGCCGCTGCGCGAGACGGTGCGCAAGGTCGCCCGTACGACGTCCAACATGACCGCGCTCATCGAGGACGAGCCGGACTTCGTGTTCGCCATGTCCCAGGCGCAGCAGTGGGCCTGGGTGAAGGAGCACCGCCCCGAGGTGTGGGCGAAGGTCAAGAAGGCCGTCGCCGAGGGACGGTTCGTGCCCGCGGGCGGCATGTGGGTCGAGTCGGACACGAACATGCCGGGCTCCGAGGCGATGGCCCGTCAGTTCGTGCACGGCAAGCGGTTTTTCCTCGACGAGTTCGGCGTCGAGAACGACGAGGCGTGGCTGCCCGACACCTTCGGGTTCGCCGCCGGTCTGCCGCAGATCATCAAGGCGGCCGGTTCGAAGTGGCTGCTCACACAGAAGATCTCGTGGTCGCAGACCAACCGCTTCCCGCACCACACCTTCAACTGGGAGGGCATCGACGGCACGCGGATCTTCACGCACTTCCCGCCCGTCGACACGTACAACTGCTCCATGAAGGGCAGCGAAATCGCCCACGCGGCAAAGAACTTCAAGGACAAGGGCGTCGCCCGGCACTCCCTCGCGCCCACCGGCTGGGGCGACGGAGGCGGCGGCACCACCCGCGAGATGATCGCGAAGGCCGCGCGCCTGCGGGACCTGGAAGGCTCGGCGACCGTCGAGTGGGAGACGCCGGAGAAGTTCTTCGCGAAGGCCGAGGCCGAGTACCCGAACCCGCCCGTCTGGGTCGGCGAGCTCTACCTCGAACTGCACCGCGCGACGCTCACCAGCCAGGCCGGCACCAAGCAGGGCAACCGCCGCAGCGAGCACCTGCTGCGCGAGGCGGAGCTGTGGGCGGCCACGGCGGCCGTACGGTCGGCTGAATTCTCGTACCCCTACGAGGAGTTGGACCGGATCTGGAAGACGGTCCTGCTCCACCAGTTCCACGACATCCTGCCCGGCTCGTCCATCGCCTGGGTGCACAGGGAGGCGCGCGCGACCTACGCGGCGGTCGCCGACGAGCTGAACGGCATCATCGACGCCGCCCAGCGCGCGCTCGCGGGGAGCGAGGGGGCGGGGACCCTGCTCTTCAACTCCGCGCCCCACACCCGCGACGGCGTCCCGGCGGGCGGCGCGCGGCCGGCCGTCATCGACGGCCAGTCGGCCATCGCCTCACGGGCCGACGGCGGCTATGTCCTGGACAACGGTCTGCTGCGGGTCGAGATCGACGCCCGCGGTCTCGTCGTATCTGCGTACGACATCGCGGCCGACCGGGAGACCGTCGCACCCGGCCGGACGGCGAACCTGCCGCAGCTCCACGCGGACTTCCCGAACATGTGGGACGCGTGGGACGTCGACGAGTTCTACCGCAACACCGTCACCGACCTCACCGAGGCGGACGAGGTCGCGCCCGGCGACGACGGCGCGTCGGTCCGTGTCGTGCGCTCCTTCGGCGGCTCGCGCCTCACCCAGGTCCTGTCGCTCGCCCCCGGCGCCATGCGGCTCGACATCGACACCGAGGTCGACTGGCACGAGACGGAGAAGTTCCTCAAGCTCGCGTTCCCGCTGGACATCCACGCGGAGCGGTACGCGTCGGAGACCCAGTTCGGCCACTTCTACCGCGCCACGCACACCAACACCAGCTGGGAGGCCGCCAAGTTCGAGGCCTGCAACCACCGCTTCGTGCACATCGAGGAGCCGGGCTGGGGCGTCGCCCTCGTCAACGACTCGACGTACGGCCATGACGTGACCCGCACGGTCCGGGCCGACGACGCGGGGACGACCACGACCGTGCGCGTCTCGCTGCTGCGCGCCCCGCGCTTCCCCGACCCCGAGACCGACCAGGGCGTGCACCGCTTCCGGCACGCGCTGGTGCCGGGGGCGGCGATCGGCGACGCCGTGCGCGAGGGATACCGGATCAACCTGCCCGAGCGGAAGGTGTCCGGCGGCGCGGAGGTGGCTCCGCTGGTGACCGTCGACAACGACGCGGTCGTCGTCACGGCGGTCAAGCTGGCGGACGACGGCAGTGGTGACGTGGTCGTCCGTTTCCACGAGTCGCGCGGCGGCCGGGCGCGGGCCACGCTGACGGCGGGCTTCGAGGTCGGCTCGGTCACGGAGACGGATCTGCTGGAGCGGGAGCTGACCGATGCGCCCGCCCCGAAGCGGGCGGGCGACGCGACGACGGTCGCGCTGAGGCCCTTCCAGCTGATGACGCTGCGGCTGACACGGGCGTAGGAGCGGTTCGGTCGCCGGACGGGCGCAAGCACTCGTCCGGCGACCGGCGCGCCACGACTACCGGACCACGACTACCGGACCATGACTACTGCTCAGCCAGCTCGTAGCCCGCCTCCTCCACCGCGGCGCGCACCTTTGCGATGTCGAGGTTCCGGTCGCTGCCGACCGTGACGGTGCCGCCGTCGACGTCGACCGTCATGGCGGTGACACCGTCGACCAGCTGCAGCTCGTCGGTGACGAAGTCCGCGCAGTGCCCGCAGGCCATGCCGACCACGCCGTACACGGTCTCGGTCATGGGAACGCTCTCGGTCATGACGGCTCCTCCAGCGTGCGGGTGAGCATGTGGGACTGCCGCATCCGGCCGTCCTCGGCGAACCGGCCGAAGAAGTACACCTCGATGGCCAGGGACTTCTTCCGGGTCTCGACGTGCATCGTGTAGCGCGCGGCGAGCCGGTCGCCGTCGGTCTGCGCCTCGTGGACCTCCACGCGGTTGCCCGGCTTGGTCTTGCGTACGGGGCGGGTGTGCGCGAGCAGCTTCTCGCGGTCCATGCGGTGGCCGTCGGCGGTCTGGACGATGTCCGGGGTGTGGAAGCGGTCGAAGACGGGCTCCAAGTCCCCTTCGCCGCCGATGAGTTCCTCGTGGAACGACATGATGAAGCCGGCGATGAAAGCCTTGGGGTCGGCACCGAAGGGGTTCCGGGGATTCTTCGTGCTCGTGGCGCTCGCAGTGCTCATCGTGCTCCCGTCCTGCCGTCGACCGCTGCTGGTTTCTGCTGACCTCTACTGGTCTCTGCTGACTTCTGTGATTATCTCTTACACGCTGTAAGATATGTGCCGGCCGAAAAATTTGACAAGGTGTAAGAGATGACCCCGTCGCAGGCCCCACGCCGGCGCGCCGACGCCCGGCGCAGCAGGGCGGCCATCCTGGACGCGGCGCTCCCGCTCCTGAACGACCGCCCCGAGGCGAGTGTCGAGGCGGTCGCGACGGCCGCGGGCGTGACGCGGCAGACGGTGTACGCCCATTTCCCCTCGCGGGAGCGGCTGTTGGCGGCCGTGCTCGACCGGCTGACCGAGGAGGCCGTCACGGAGATGGACGCGGTGGATCTCGACGCGGGGTCCGCCGTGGACGCGCTGTTCGGGCTGCTTGAGGCGAGTGCCCGCAGTGTCGGACGGTATCCCTCGCTGCTGCGGACGATCGGTTCGCTGCCCGTCGCCTCAGCGCATGACGCGGACGACGCGGAACGTCATGCTCCGGTCGCCGAGCGGCTCGGCAGGGTGATCCGGCGCGGGCAGGCGGCGGGGGAGTTCGACGCGCTGCTCGCGCCCGACTGGCTGGTGACCGTCACCATCGGGCTCGCCCACGCGGCGGCCGGGGAGGTCGAGGCCGGCCGGATGACCGAGGCGCAGGCTGCCGGAGTGCTCCGGACCAGCCTGCTGAGGGTGCTCGGCGTGACCGACGCGGCCGGTCGGTGACGGTTGCGGGTGGCCTGCGACGTCAGTCGGTGGCGGTTGCTCGTGGCCCGCGAGGTCAGTCGGTGATGGTCACGCAGGGCAGGCCTACGCTGTCGCCGCCCCGGAAGCCCTCCGCGCAGAGCCGGGTGCCCGCCGGGAAGTGCCGCTGGGGGTAGGCCTGGTCGCGGTAGGTGCGGAACGCTTCGACGTCCTCCACCTTCGTGTTGGCGCTCCAGCCGTTCGTGGTCCACACACGGGCGCTGATCCGGTTCGGCTGGTTGGTGTTGGTGACCGACACCTCCACCCGGCCCAGATACGTTCCCGAGTCGTACGTCTCGATGCAGACGGAGTGGTTGCACCACTTACCGTCGGCCACCGCCGACGGCCCGGCGGCGATGACGCAGCCGAGCGCCGCGGCCACGGCGCCGACGACCGCGCCGATCTTCTTCGTGATGTGCTGCATGGTGGAGTGACCCTCGATCCTGATGTCCGGCCCCGCGGCGCGGTGCGGGGCTCCCGGCGGACCAACGCCGGGCAAGATCATCGGTTACGCGGGCGTACGCCCTCCGCGCCGGGACCGGTCCACTACGCGTCGAGCTGGGCCCGCAGCCACGACTCCACCTCGCCGACGTGCGCCGCCGCCGCGGCCCGTGCCGCCTCGGGGTCGCGGTCGACCAGCGCGCGATGGATCCGGGCATGCTCGCGGCGCGTCCGCTCGAACGCGCCCTCCTCCTGATAGCCCCGCCACACCCTGGCGCGGAACGTCCGCGACGAGAGGCCCTCCAGGATCGCGGCCATCGTGTCGTTGCCCGCCGCGAAGGCGATCGCGCGGTGGAAGGCGAGATCGTGGGAGAGGATCTCCTCCGGGTCGTCCGTGGCGTTCATCGCCTCCAAGTGCTTCTCCACATCGGCCAGTTGGTCGGCCGAGATGCGTGCCGCCGCCAGCGCCGTCGCCGTGGACTCCAGGACCCTGCGCACGGCCAGCAGCTCCACCAGGCGCGGTCCGCGCGACAGATCGGCGACGACGCCGAACGTCTCCAGGAGATCGCCGGCCTCCAGCTGTGTGACATAGATGCCCGAACCGTGCCGGGCCTCCAGGACCCCGAGCACCGTCAGTGCCCGGATCGCCTCCCGCATCGAACTGCGCGAGATGCCCAGCTGAGCCGCCAAGTCCCGTTCCGTGGGCAGCCGTTGCCCCGGTTCGAGGCGGCCCTCGCCGATCATCGCCTTGATCTGCTCGATGGCCCGCTGCGTCACGGTGCCCTTCTGTGGGGCGGCGGACTGGCCCGACTGGTCTGACTGGTCCACGTAAACGCTCCTCCACTGGACGGTGCGCCGCAGTCTAACCAGAGATGTGGTCTGACCACTACGGCCTGAAACCGGGGAAAGTTGACGCCAAGGGGTGTTGTGAGCGCCAAGTGGTCTGATAAATATTCGCCCAACAGTCGCCCACGCTCGATGAGGAGCCGTCAGATGGCCGGCAGGATTATTCGCAACAGGCCCACCGGGGCCGGGAGTTCGCGGGCGGTGCGGATCGCCGCTGCGGCCGCCTGCGCATCCCTCGTGCTCACGGCGTGCGGCAGCACGAAGGACACCGCGTCCGGTGGCGGCGGTGGCGGCGGGGGAGAGGGCAAGGTCGGGGTGATCCTGCCCCTGCTGACCTCGCCGTTCTGGCAGTCGTACAACGACTACGTACCGAAGATGGCGGAGTCCGAGGACGTCGACGCGATGAAGACCGTCAACTCCAACAGTGACCCCTCGCAGCAGATCACCGACATCAACAACCAGCTCAACCAGGGGGTCAAGGGGCTCGTCGTCGCGCCGCTCGACAGCGCGGCCATCTCCGCCGGTCTCGACCAGGCCGAGCGCAAGGGCGTGCCCGTGGTCGCCGTCGACGTCGCCCCCGAGAAGGGCAAGGTCGCCATGGTGGTGCGGGCCAACAACGTCGCGTACGGCGAGAAGGCCTGCGAATACCTCGGCAAGCAGGTCAAGAGCGGCAAGGTCATCCAGATCATGGGAGACCTCGCCTCGGTCAACGGCCGCGAGCGCTCCGAGGCCTTCCGCACCTGCGTGAAGAAGAACTACCCCAAGCTCAAGGTCCTGGAGATCCCCGCCAAGTGGGAGTCTGACACGGCCGCCTCCAAGCTGGACACGCTGCTGAACTCCAACCCCGACATCAAGGGCATCTACATGCAGGCGGGCGGCGTCTATCTCGCACCCACCCTGCAGACCCTCAAGTCCAAGAAGATGCTCAAGAAGACGGGCGAGAAGGGGCACATCACCGTCGTCTCGAACGACGGCATCCCGCAGGAGTTCGACGCCATCCGCAAGGGCCAGATCGACGCGACCGTCTCGCAGCCCGCCGACGCCTACGCCAAGTACGGCATGTACTACATCAAGGCCGCGATGAACGGAAAGAAGTTCAAGCCCGGCCCGACCGACCACGACTCCGAGATCGTCAAGCTGCCCAGCGGCATCCTCGAGGACCAGCTGCCCGCGCCCCTGGTCACGAAGGAGAACGTCGACGACTCCAAGCTCTGGGGCAACACGGTCAAATGAGTATGCCGATGAGCAAGCCCCCCACCGCCGGTCCGACGGCGCTCGTCGAGGCGGCCGGCGTCACCAAGCGGTACGGACCCACCGTCGCGCTGCAGGACGGCCGGCTGACCGTCCTGCCCGGTGAGTCCCACGCCCTCGTCGGCCGCAACGGCGCGGGCAAGTCCACCCTCGTCACCATCCTCACCGGACTCCAGGCCCCCGACGCGGGCACCGTCCGCTTCGACGGGGAGCCCGCGCCGCCGCTCACCGACCGAGACGCCTGGCGCCGCAAGGTGGCCTGCGTCTACCAGAAGCCGACGGTCGTGCCCGAACTGACCGTTGCCGAGAACCTCTTCATCAACCGGCAGCCCGAAGGCCGCGGCGGCTTCATCAGCTGGCGCAGGCTGCGGGCCGAGGCCGTGGACGTCCTCGACACCTGGGACGTGCGCGTCGACCCCGACGCGCGTACCGCCGACCTCAAGGTCGAGGACCGCCAAATGGTGGAGATTGCACGGGCGTTGAGCTTCGGGGCACGGTTCATCGTCCTCGACGAGCCGACCGCGCAGCTCGACAACCGCGAGATCGAGCGGCTCTTCACCCGCATGCGGGCCCTCCAGGATTCCGGCGTCACCTTCCTCTTCATCTCGCACCACCTCCAGGAGGTGTACGAGGTGTGCCAGACCGTCACGGTCCTGCGCGACGCCCGCTGGATCACCACCGCGCCCGTCGCCGAACTGCCGCGCGCCGCCCTCGTCGAGGCCATGGCGGGCGAGGCACTGACGGAACAGGCCGCCGCCGAGGAGCAGGTCGCACGGACCGGCGTCCCGGCCGACGCCCCGGTGCTGCTCGACGTCAAGGGCCTCACCAGCGAGTCGTACGCGGACATCGACCTGACCGTCCGCGGGGGCGAGGTCGTCGGCCTCGCCGGATCGAGCGGCAGCGGCAAGATCAACCTCGCGGAGACCATCGCGGGGCTGCACACGCCGACCGGAGGCACTGCCCGACTCGACGGCATGCTGCTGCCGTTCGGCGATGTCACCGCGACCCTGCGCGCCGGAGTCGGCTGCGTGCCGCGCGACCGGCACGACCAGGGCCTCGTCTTCGGCATGACGATCGGCGACAACGCCACCATGAGCGTCCTCGACCGGCTCGGGAAGTACGGATTCGTCGGCACCGAGCGCAAACGCGCATTCGCCGATGAGCTGATCGACCGCCTCGACATCCACGCCGAGGGTCCCGACCAGCCGGTGTCCGACCTGTCGGGCGGCAACGCGCAGAAGGTCGTGATGGCCCGCGCGCTCGCCTCCGACCCGAGACTGCTCGTCCTCATCAACCCCACCGCGGGCGTGGACGTGAAGTCCAAGGAGTCCCTGCTCGCCCGGATGGACAACGCACGCGAGGACGGCACGGCCGTGCTGGTCGTCTCCGACGAGCTGGACGACCTGCGCCGCTGCGACCGGGTGCTTGTCCTCTTCCACGGCCGGGTGGTCGCGGAGCACGAGGCGGGCTTCAACGACCACGACCTGATCGCCTCGATAGAGGGGGTGGGGCAACCGGGCCCCGACAGGGGCGCGGGACCGTCACATATGCGGCTCCGCCGCGCGAGCGCGACAAGCCCCCACCGGCCCGCGGCCAAAGAACAAGGAGACCACAGTGGCTGACCTCAAGGCCCCGGCCGCGACGGCACCGGACCTGACGGCGAAGACCGACAACGCCCGAGCCCAGGCGCGCTCGATGCTGTTGCGCCGAGCAAGGGAACTTGCCCTGGTCCCAGCACTCCTGCTGCTCATGCTCCTCGGCACCCTGGTGAACGACTCGTTCCTCACCGAGCGGAACCTCGTCTCCATCCTCGGCGCCTCCGCCGCCCTGGCGATGGTCGTGCTCGCCGAATCGCTCGTCCTCATCACCGGCAAGTTCGACCTGTCCCTCGAATCGGTCGTCGGCATCGCGCCCGCCGTCGGCGCGCTGCTCGTGCTGCCCGCCGCGCAGGCAGGCTTCGGCACCGAGATGCCGGCCGGCGTGGCGCTCCTCGCGATCCTGCTCGTCGGCGGAATCATCGGCGCCTTCAACGGCGTCCTCGTGGTGAAGCTGAAGCTCAACGCGTTCATCGTCACCCTCGCCATGCTGATCGTGCTGCGCGGACTGCTCGTCGGCGCGACGAAGGGCAAGACCCTCTTCGGGATGCCCGACGCCTTCTACACCCTCGCCACCTCCACCTTCCTGACCATCCCGCTCTCCGTCTGGCTCGCCGCGCTCGCCTTCGGCGTCGCCGGCTTCGTCCTCAAGTACCACCGCGTGGGGCGTGCCCTGTACGCGATCGGCGGCAACCCGGAGGCGGCGCGCGCCGCCGGAATCCGGGTCGAGCGCGTCATGCTCGGCGTGTTCGTCGTCGCCGGCTGCCTCGCCGCCGTCGGCGGACTCATGCAGACCGGCTACGTCGGCGCGATCAACGCCAACCAGGGCCAGAACATGATCTTCACGGTGTTCGCGGCCGCGGTCATCGGCGGCATCAGCCTCGACGGCGGCAAGGGCACCATGTTCGGCGCCCTCACCGGCGTACTGCTGCTCGGCGTCGTCCAGAACCTGCTCACCCTCGCCCAGGTGCCGTCCTTCTGGATCCAGGCCATCTACGGCGGAATCATCCTGGTCGCCCTGATGATCGCGCGCGTCACGACCGGGCGCGCACAGGACTGACCCGGCCCGTGCTGGTTGTGCCGCCTCCTTGCCCCTTTCCGGAAAGGCCTCCTGTGTCCCCGACTTCCGCCCGCATCACCGCGGTTGACACCTTCGACGTACGGTTCCCGACCTCACGGGAGCTCGACGGATCCGACGCGATGAACCCGGACCCCGACTACTCCGCCGCCTATGTGGTGCTCCGCACCGACGCGGACGACGGCCTGGAGGGCCACGGCTTCACCTTCACCATCGGGCGCGGCAACGACGTCCAGGTCGCCGCGATCCGCTCGCTGCGCCACCATGTGCTCGGCCGCTCTGTCGAGGAACTCTGCGCCGATCCGGGGACGTTGAACCGCGATCTGATCGGGGACAGCCAACTGCGCTGGCTCGGCCCCGAGAAGGGCGTGATGCACATGGCCATCGGGGCCGTCGTGAACGCGCTCTGGGACCTGGCGGCCAAGCGCGCGCACAAGCCGCTGTGGCGGTTCCTCGCCGACGCCGACCCGCAGTGGCTGGTCTCGCAGGTCGACTTCCGCTACATCGCCGACGCCATCACCCCCCAGGAGGCCCTGGAGATACTCCAGTTGGGGCGGCACGGGGCCGGGGAGCGGGAGGTCCTGCTGCGCGAGCGCGGCTTTCCCGGCTATACGACGTCGCCGGGCTGGCTCGGCTACAGCGACGAGAAGCTCACCCGGCTCGCCCGCCAGGCCGTCGCCGACGGCTTCACCCAGATCAAGCTGAAGGTCGGCGCGGACCTCACCGACGACGTACGCCGCTGCCGCACCGCCCGCGCGGCGATCGGGCCCGGCATCCGCATGGCGATCGACGCCAACCAGCGGTGGAACGTCGACGAGGCCGTCGAGTGGACCAGGGCGCTCGCCGAGTTCGACCCGTACTGGGTCGAGGAGCCCACCAGCCCCGACGACGTGCTCGGACATGCCGCGATCCGCGAGGCCGTCGCCCCGGTCAAGGTCGCCACCGGCGAGCACGTGCAGAACCGCATCGTCTTCAAGCAGCTCCTCCAGGCCGGCGCCATCGACGTGCTCCAGATCGACGCGGCCCGCGTCGGCGGCGTCAACGAGAACCTCGCGATCCTGCTGCTCGCCGCCAAGTTCGGCGTGCCCGTCTGCCCGCACGCGGGCGGCGTCGGCCTGTGCGAACTCGTCCAGCACCTCTCGATGTTCGACTACGTGGCGCTCGCCGGGACCACCGAGAACCGTGTCATCGAGTACGTCGACCATCTCCACGAACACTTCGTCGACCCGGTCGTGCTGCGCGCCGGCCACTACACGGCGCCCAGTGCGCCGGGCTTCTCGGCCACGATGCGTCCCGAGTCGCTCGCCGAGTTCACCTATCCGGACGGCGCCTTCTGGGCCGCCGACCTCGCCCAGCAGAAGCTTCAGCGGAAAGGAGCGGCGGCATGACCGACTTCGAGGGGCTGAAGGCCCTGGTCACCGGGGGAGCCTCCGGCATCGGACGGGCCACCGCCGAGCTGCTCGCCGCGCGCGGCGCCCGGGTCGCCGTGCTCGACCTCGACCCGAGCGGCGTGGAGAAGCCGCTCACCGGGTACCGCGCGGACGTCTCGGACGACGAGTCGGTACGCGAGGCTGTCGCCGCCGCGGTGGCCGACCTCGGCGGACTCGACGTACTCGTCAACAACGCCGGGATCGGCGCCCAGGGGACGGTCGAGGACAACGACGACGACCAGTGGCACCAGGTGCTCGACGTGAACGTCCTCGGGATCGTCCGCACCACCCGCGCCGCGCTGCCGCACCTGCGGGACTCCGGCCGCGCGGCGATCGTCAACACCTGCTCCATCGCCGCCACGGCGGGCCTGCCGCAGCGGGCCCTCTACTCGGCGTCCAAGGGCGCGGTGCTCTCCCTGACCCTCGCGATGGCCGCCGACCACGTACGCGAAGGGGTGCGCGTCAACTGCGTCAACCCCGGCACCGTGGACACCCCGTGGATCGGCCGGCTGCTCGACGCCGCTCCGGACCCGGCCGCCGAGCGGACCGCGCTCCAGGCCCGCCAGCCCACCGGCCGCCTGGTCAGCGCGGACGAAGTCGCGGGCGCCGTCGCCTACTTGGCCAGCCCGCTCTCCGGCGCCACCACCGGCACCGCCCTCGCCGTCGACGGCGGCATGCAGGGCCTGCGGCTGCGCCCGGCGAGCCGGTGAGCGGTATAGCGCGCCGCACCCTCGGACCCGGCGGCGTCGAGGTGACCGAGCTGTCCTTCGGCGCCGCCGGACTCGGCAACCTCTACACCCCGGTCACGGACGAGGCGGCGGCAGCGGCGGTCGACGCCGCCTGGGACGCGGGCATCCGCTGCTTCGACACCGCGCCGCACTACGGCATCGGCCTGTCGGAACGCAGGCTCGGCGCGGCACTGCGGGCCCGCCCCAGGGAGTCGTACACCATCTCCACCAAAGTGGGACGGCTCCTCGTGCCGGTCGAAGGGGCCGTCGGCGACGACCTCGGCCAGGGCTTCGCCGTGCCCGCGACCCACCGCCGCGTCTGGGACTTCAGCGCGGACGGCGTGCGCAGGTCCCTCGAAGAGAGCCTGGAACGGCTCGGCCTCGACCGGGTCGACGTCGTCTACCTCCACGACCCCGACGACCACGCCGAACAGGCCTTCCGCGAGGGCTATCCGGCCCTGGAGCGGCTGCGCGCCGAAGGAGTCGTCGGCGCGATCGGCGCGGGCATGAACCAGACGGCGATGCTCACGCGGTTCGTCCGGGACACGGACGTCGACGCCGTGCTGTGCGCGGGGCGCTACACGCTCCTGGACCAGAGCGCCCTGGCCGACCTGCTCCCGGCGGCGCAGGCGCGCGGTACGGCGGTGGTGATGGGCGGCGTCTTCAACTCCGGTCTGCTCGCCGACCCCAGGCCCGGCGCGACCTACGACTACACCGCGGCGCCCGCCGCCCTGCTGGACCGGGCCCGCCGCTTGCAGTCGACAGCCGAACGGCACGGCACCACCCTGCGCGCCGCCGCCCTCGCCTTCCCGCTGGCGCACCCGGCGGTGGCCGGCGTCCTGGTCGGCACCCGCTCGTCGGCCGAAGTCCGGGACACCGCCGAGCAGTTCGCGGCGAAGGTGCCGGTGGGCTTCTGGTACGACGTCATCGGGGAGGGGCTGCTGCCCGCCGACGCGCCCGTACCCGGAGAGAGCACCCGAGAGGACCGCCGAGAAGAACCCGGAGAGGACCGCCCATGAGAATCGCCCTGCACACCAAGGTGCGCGCCGACCGCGTCGCCGAGTACGACGCCGCCCACCGCGAGGTGCCCGCCGAGCTGGTCGCCGCGATCAAGGCCGCGGGCGCGTCCTCCTGGACGATCTGGCGCAGCGGCACCGATCTCTTCCACGTCCTGGAGTGCGAGGACTACGCCCGTATGCTCGCCGAGCTGGAGAAGCTGCCGGTCAACATCGCCTGGCAGGCCCGGATGACGGAGCTGCTTGACGTCGTCCACGACTACTCGGCCGACGGCGCGGAAGCGGGACTGCCCGTCGCATGGGAGCTGTGATGGGGGACGCAGGGGGAGCTGTGACGGCGGATGGGAACTGAGATGCGGACGGACGCGCCCTGGACGATCGACGCCCACCACCACGTGTGGGACCTCTCCGTACGCGACCAGGAGTGGATCACCGGTGAGGCACTGGCCCCGATCCGGCGGAACTTCTCCCTGGCCGACCTCGCTCCCGATGCGTACGCCGCCGGGGTCGCGTCGACCGTCCTCGTGCAGACGGTCACGGTCGCCGAGGAGACGCCCGAGTTCCTCGCCCTGGCCGCCGGGAGCGAACTCGTCGCGGGTGTCGTCGGCTGGACCGACCTCACCCGGCCCGACGCCGCCGAAGAGCTCGCCCGGCTGCGCCGGCTCCCCGGCGGCCGGCACCTGGTGGGCATCCGGCACCAGGTGCAGGGCGAGCCGGACCCGGAATGGCTGCTGCGCCCCGACGTGGGGAGCGGCCTGCGCGCGGTCGCCGACGCAGGCCTGGCCTACGACCTCGTGGTGCTGCCCCACCAGCTCCCGGCCTGCGTCGCGGCAGCCCGTCAGCACCCCGAACTCACCTTCGTGCTCGATCACTTGGGCAAGCCGCCGATCGCCTCCGGGGCCCTCGAACCGTGGTCGGCCGCCGTCCGCGCGCTCGCCGCGCTCCCCAACACGGTCTGCAAGCTCTCGGGCCTGGTCACCGAGGCGGACCCGGAGAACTGGACGGCCGACGATCTCCGCCCGTACGCCGACACCGTTCTGGAGGCCTTCGGTCCCGAGCGGCTGATGTTCGGCTCCGACTGGCCGGTCTGCACCCTTGCCGCGTCGTACGCCGAAGTCACCGACACAGCAAGGAAGTTGACCCATTGCCTCGACGAAAGTGAGCTGAAGGACGTGTTCGCGGGGACCGCCCGCCGCGTCTACCGCCTCTGACCCGTCGAGTCGACCCGTGTCGGCGGCAGGAACTCCCGCACATACGTCCGCTCCCAGCAGGCGCCCGTCGCGCGCAGCTCACGCCAGGTCGTGTACCGGTAGCGGAAGAGCCGCGCGCGGATGTACGCGGGCGGCGCGTCCGGCGGGAACGGCGAGCGGCGCAGCAGCCGCAGCGTGTCCCGGTCGCCGTCCAGGAGCCGCTCCACCAGCGGGCCGAACCACGGGCGGGCGTAGGCGGGGGAGAGCGCCGCGAACCACATCATCCAGTCGAGCCGGAGATGGTAGGGGGCGAACTGCCGCGGCCAGCGCCGCACATCACCGGGCTTGCCCTTGAAGTCGTACTCGAGCCACGTCGAGTCATGACGCGGCGTCACATCTGCCGTGCCCTCGACGGCGACCTCCATGCGCACGCGGCTCACGCTGCCGAACGCGCCGTAGGCGTTGACGAGATGGAGCGGATCGAAGGAGTAGTTCATGATCTGCCGCCGCGAGAGAAGGTTGCGGGCCGGGCGGTAACTCAGGCCGAGCAGCAGGGCGGTGACGCCGATGACGACCACCTCGTACCAGAGCGGAGCGCCCGGCGGATCCGCCGGTGTGCCCGTGCCGCCGAAGTCCACGACCGAGACGGCGAGGATGATCGTCAGCCAGTTCAGCCAGCAGAAGTTCCCCGAGAGGACCAGCCACAGCTGGGTCGCGATCATCAGGCAGGCCGCGGCCGTCGCGATCGGCTGCGGGGTGAACAGGAGGACGGGGACGACGAGTTGGGTGAAGTGGTTCGCGGCGGCCTCCATCCGGTGCAGCGGCTTCGGCAGATGGTGGAAGAACCAGCTCAGCGGGCCCGGCATCGGCTGCGTCTCGTGATGGAAGTACAGGCAGGTGAGCTTGCGCCAGCAGGCGTCCCCGCGCATCTTGATCAGCCCGGCCCCGAACTCGACGCGGAACAGCACCCAGCGGAGCAGGAAGAGCAGGAGCACGGGCGGCGCCGTCTCGTCGTTGCCCAGGAAGACGGCGAGGAAGCCCACCTCCAGGAGCAGGGACTCCCAGCCGAAGCCGTACCAGGTCTGGCCCACGTTCACGATCGACAGATACAGCGCCCAGGGCACGACCCACAGGAGCATGCCGCCCCACAGCGGAAGCAGCCCGTCGGCGCCCGCGAGCAGCGCCGCAGCGAACGCGCAGCCCGTCCAGCAGACGACGGCGAAGAAGCGGTCCGAGTAGTGCAGCTGGAAGAGGCTCGGCGCACGGCGGAACGGCACCCGCTCCACGTACCGGGGCACCGGCAGCATGCCGCGCTCCCCGATGAGCGCGCGGAACTGCAGCGCCGCGCCGAGGAAGGCGACGAGGTAGACGGCGGCCAGCGCCCGCTGGAAGACGAGACGGCCTAGCCAGTACTGATCTGCCGTGAACCACTCCACAAGGCCATCTTGCGCCCGAAACGGCCCCGCCCACCCCTCGGCCCGCCCGGCAGCGACGACTCGGCCAGCCCGGCAGTGAAGACTCGGCCCGCCCGGCAGCGACGACTTGCGGGCCGGACGTGGCTGCCTAAAAGAATGGGGACAAAGTGCCCGACGACAGGCGGGAGCCCAGGGTGCGCATGCCCACCAGGACCCATCGGACCCATGCGACGGCCTTCGCGATATCCGTGGCCCTCGCCGTAGCGGGCTGCTCCGGCGGGGGCGACAAGAGCGCCGACGGCGGCGGCCCCGAGCTGTTCATGCAGCCCGCCGCGGCCCAGGGCCCCGACCCCTTCACCGACTCCACCGCCACCGCCGCGGCGACCCCCTCGCCCGTCACCCGTTCGCCGCAACCGGCACCGAGCGGAACGTCCTCGCCGACGGCCCACCAGGGCGCGCGCTCCTACGTGGGCAGTACACCGGGCCTGTACGGCGGCACCCACTCCGTGGGCAGCTGCGACGTCGACGCGCAGGTCCGCTTCCTCACCGCCGACCAGGGCAAGGCCCGCGCCTTCGCCCAGGCCTCGGGCATCCCCCAGGCCGGCATCCCCGGCTTCCTGCGCGGACTGACCCCCGTCGTGCTGCGGGCCGACACCCGCGTCACGAACCACGGCTACCGCAGTGGTCAGGCCACCAGTTTCCAGTCCGTGCTGCAGACGGGCACCGCCGTCCTCGTGGACAACCGGGGGCTGCCTCGGGTGCGGTGCGCCTGCGGGAACCCGCTGAAGCCGCCGGTCGCGCTCCAGGGCACGCCCCGCCACCAGGGGCAGCAGTGGTCGGGCTACCGGCCGACGCAGGTGATCGTCGTGACCCCGGCGCCGAAGATCATCACGAACATCACCATCGTGAACATCGTCAACAACACCTGGATCGAGCGGCGCACCGGTGACCACAAGGGCCACCACGACCACCGGGTGCCCCCGCCGGACCCGACGCCCACACCCAGCACCCCGACGCCGAGCACCCCGACCCCCAGTACTCCGACGCCGAGCACTCCGACGCCGAGCACCTCGCCCCCCACGCCGAGCGACTCGGAGTCCAGCGAGCCGCCCGCCGATCCGGGCACCACATCGCCGGACTGCCCGACGCTCACCCCGCCCACCGGCTCGGACACGCAGGACCCGTCCCTCACCGAGGACACGGCCCCGATCCCGCCCGGCTGCCCCACCCCCTCGCCGCCGACCCTCTCCCCGGAGGAGCCCGGCACGCCGGAGGGCGACACCCTGCCGCCCCCGCAGCAGGACTCCGCGCCCGACACGCCCCTGACCAGCGATCCCGGCGGCTTCGAGAGCTGAGCGTGCGCGCCCGGGCCCGACAGCGAAGAATCATGAAGTGTCATGACGCCCACGTCACTGCCGGACGGCTGGCCAGCGGACCCGCGGCCGATCCTGGCGCTCAACCGCACAGGCTGCTTCGACTGGGACCTCGACAGCGGCCTGATGCATCTGGACGCCGCGGGGCTCGAGGTCTTCGACCTGCGGGCCGACGAGTACGACGGGCAGCCGGCGAGCCTCGCGGTGCGCGTCCCGCCCGTCGAGGCGCACCGCCTGGACGCGTACGTCTCGCACGCCCTCAAGGACGGCAGCCGCACCTACGGCATCTACTTCCGCATCCGGCTGCGCACCGGCGGACTGCGCTGGACGCACACCCAGGGCTACATCAAGCGGGACGCCACGGGCCGCCCGCGCCGCATCGTAGGCATCATCCGCGACGCCACCCAGGAGCTGGGCGACAGCACCGCACGCCGCGAGCGCGCCGACGAGGAGGAGGACAGGCGCCGCCGCACGAGCATCGTGCAGGGCACCACGGCGGCCCTCGCGCACGCCCGTACCGTGCGGGACGTCATCGACGTACTGAAGGACACCCACGGTCTGGCCCACCTGGGCGCGTCGAACCTCGTCATGGGCCTGGTGGAGGCCGGGCGGATCCGGCTCATCGCCGAGGGGCCGACGGGCAGCTTCGTGCCGGGCACCAAGTTCACGCGGATCGACGAGCAGTACCCGATGAGCGAGGCGGTGCGCACGCTCTCGCCGCGCTTCATCGAGACAGCCGCCGAGTTCGCCGCCTCCTACCCGGCCCTGTGGCCGCACATCGACCAGCTGGGCATCACCGCCGCCGCCTATCTGCCGTTGATCGCCCAGGCCCGGCCCATCGGCGTGCTCGGCCTGCTCTACCAGGACAAGACCGGCTTCACCGAGGAGGAACGCAACGTCCTGGTCGCACTCGGCAGCGGCATCGCGCAGAGCCTGCAGCGCGCCATGTTCTACGAGCAGGAGAAGGACCTCGCCCAGGGCCTCCAGCAGGCGATGCTGCCGCGCACCATCCCCGGCGTACCCGGCGCGGACATCGCGGTCCGCTACCGCTCGGCGGCGCTCGGCCGGGACATCGGCGGCGACTGGTACGACGTGATCCCGCTGCCCGGCGGCCGGGTCGGGGCCGTCATCGGCGACGTACAAGGTCATGACACGCACGCCGCCGCCGTCATGGGCCAGCTCCGCATCGTCCTGCGCGCGTACGCCACCGAGGGGCACACCCCCGCCACCGTCATGGCCCGCGCCTCCGGCTTCCTGCACGAGCTGGACACCGAGCGCTTCGCCACCTGCCTCTACGCGGAGGCCGACCTGTCGACGGGCGTGGTCCAGCTGGTGCGGGCGGGACATGTCGATCCGCTGCTCCAGCAGATGGACGGCAGCTGCCGCAGGGTGCCGGTCGACGGCGGGCTCCCGCTGGGCCTCTCCGCCGAGTTCGGGCAGCTCGAATACCCGGTCAGTACCGTCGAACTCGACGCGGGGCAGACCCTGTTGCTCTTCACGGACGGTCTCGTCGAGGAACCCGGCGCCGACCTCGACGACGGTCTGCGCGCCCTCGGCGATCTCGCCTGCTCGGGCCCGCGCGACCTCCAGGAACTCGCCGACCGGCTCTGCGGGATCGTGGACGAGCGGGGCGGCGACGACGACGCGGCCCTGCTGCTCCTGCGCCGCAGGCTGCTCGACGCGCCGCGCTCCGGCGGCCGGCTCCAGCAGCACGTCGGCCCCGGCGACCCGGAGGCGCTCGCCGAGGCCCGGCACATGATCCGGGCCGCCGTCCGGGCGTGGGGCTCCCGCGACCGGGCCGACGAGATCGAGCTGGTCGCCGACGAGGTCATCACCAACGCCCTGATGCACACCGACGGCGCGGCGATCGTGACGCTGCGCGTCCTCAGCGGTTCCGACCGGCGGCTGCGCGTCGAGGTCGAGGACTCCTCAAGCGCGCTGCCGCGCCGCAGGGAGGCGGGGGAGTCGGGGGTCTCGGGGCGCGGGCTGCTCCTGGTGGACATGCTCGCGGACGTATGGGGCGTGGACTCGCGAGGGACGGGCAAGTGCGTCTGGTGCGAGTTCATCGTGCCCGCGCGCGACGCGCAGGGGCCGCCGGGACAGGCGCCGCCGGACCAGGGTCAGGAGTGATCGGATGCCGGAACTCCCTGAGGTCGACGCGTTGCGCGCCTTCCTCACCGAGCAGCTCGTCGGCCACGAGATCGTCCGGGTGCTGCCCGTCGCGATCAGCGTCCTGAAGACGTACGACCCTCCGCTCACCGCCCTGGAGGGCCGCCCCGTCACGGCCGTGGCGCGGCACGGAAAGTTCCTCGACGTCGACGCGGACGGACTGCACCTGGTCACCCACCTCGCCCGCGCGGGCTGGCTGCACTGGAAGGACCGGCTGCCCGACGGCGTGCCGCGCCCCGGCAAGGGCCCGCTGGCGCTGCGGGTCGCGCTGGAGACCGGCGAGGGCTTCGACCTGACCGAGGCCGGCACACAGAAGCGTCTCGCCGTGTACGTGACCGAGGACCCGGCAGGGATCGCCGGCATCGCCCGTCTCGGCCCCGATCCGCTCGCCGCCGACTTCGACGAGGACCGTTTCGCGGCGCTCCTGGCCGACGAACGGCGGCAGATCAAGGGGGCGTTGCGCGATCAGACGCTGATCGCGGGCATCGGGAACGCGTACAGCGACGAGATCCTGCACGCGGCCCGCATGTCCCCGTTCAAGCTCACGTCGAGCCTGGCCAAGGAGGAGACCCATGGGTTGTATGTGGCGCTGCGGACCACGCTGAGCGAGGCGGTGGAACGCTCGCACGGGGTGGCTGCGGGCCGCCTCAAGGCGGAGAAGAAGAGCGGCCTGCGGGTGCACGGCCGTACCGGTGAGCCGTGCCCCGTCTGCGGCGACACCATCAGGGAGGTCTCGTTCAGCGACTCCTCGCTGCAGTACTGCCCCACGTGCCAGACGGACGGGAAGCCGCTCGCGGACCGGCGGATGTCGCGGCTGCTGAAGTAGCGGTCCCCGGCTTGTGAAGCAGCCGCGTTCAGCGGCGGTCCAGGGTCAGGAGGTGCTGCCCCGCCGTGGTGCGTACCTCGTACCGGTCGATGTCCTCGCGGGGGAGTGCGGCGGTCCCCTGAGTCGACAGCTCGTCCGACGGCGTGCCGACGGGCGCCTTCCACGTCGTCACCGGCTGCTCCGAGCCGTCGGTGCCGACGGCGACGAGTTCGCAGACGCGGGCGCCCCGCTCGTCGTGGATCCGGAGCCCGATGTCCGTGCCCCAGGTGCGGTCCTGCGTGGTGAGCGTCGCCGAGACGCCGCTGCGGCCGTCCCGCGCCGTGATGGTTTCCGGGCCGGAACCCTGTGCGGTGAGGTACGCCGTCGCGGGCCCCGCCACGGCGAGCACGACGCTCGCGGCGACCGCGCACAGCCACCGCTTGCGGACGGCTCCGCGCCGCAGCCCGACCTCGCCGAGCAGCCGGTCGAGGAGGCCGGGGCCGGGCTCGGCGAGCGGCTCGACGCGCGCCGGTGTCGCACGTACGTACAGCTCCAACTGCCGTGCTGTGGGCGCCAGTTGAGTGACCAGATCACGACAGGCCGGGCAGTCCATGAGGTGATCGTCGAAGCGGAAGGTGTCCGCCGCGTCGAGGACGCCGAGCGCGTAGGCGCCGGCGTCGCGATGCCGCTCCAGGGACCTCATGGCGTTCCTTGCGTTCCGTGGGGGTGGGGATGCTTCGTGCCCCCTCCCGTACGCAGCGGACCGCCGAATCACTCAAAAGGTGACGGTCAGAACAGATGGATCGCCAGATGGCCGAGGGGCAGGCCGAGCCGCCACGCCGCCGTCCACACCTTGGGCCCGTCGTCCTCGCTCCCCGGAGAGCCGCCGCCCGGCACGGCGTCCAGGTCGGGTGCGAGCAGCTCCGTCTCCTCCAGCCACTGCCAGGCCTGGTCGGCCAGCTCCAGATCGGGTGCGGGGGAGCCGGAAGCGGCCGCGTCCGCCGCGAGGAGGGCCATCCGCTCGGCGACCCAGTCCTGCCACGGCTGGTCATAAGCAGTCAGGGACAGCCAGGTCTCCAACTGGGACACGACACGGATGCCCGAAAGCTCGCCATTCGTGTCGGAGAGGAAAATAGTCAGGGCCAGAGCATCACGCCCTGCTCGGTATTCGAATGATGTCGGCGGCATCAAATCGCCGGTCCGCAGCAATTCGTCCGCGATGTACTCCGCGTACAACCAGGCCATCGGTACGGTCAGTTCGCCGCCGGGGTCCTCGGCGTTTCCTCGATTCTCGTGCAGCATCCCGTCTCGCCTTCCTCTGCCCGTGCCTGTCGCCGGCCTCTGGCCCCCAATCCGGAGCACGGATGAGGACAGCCGATTACCCAACAGGGGTGCTGAGCAAGGCGCTTTGCGGAACCTTGACCCGGGCCCCGGTTTCGTCGCAGGTCGGCGGGGCTCTGTTCTTCGTGTCACATGGCCGAAGGTTTTGAGTCCGTTTCAGGGACTATGGAGGCATTGCTGCTTGACTCGGCATTGTGCCCGAATGTGGATTCGTTTCGCCGAATATCCCCCATTCACGGAGCCTGGTCGATGACACAGCGCACACCGCAGGGAAGAGCCGTTCTGGCGGCCGCAATGATCGGAGCCACTCTCGCCGGGACGGCCGCGTGCACGGCGAATACGGAACGCGACGCGCGCCCGCACCAACCGAATCCGCAGGGCGAAATGCGGGGTGACGGTCACCGGGGCGGCCCGGCGCCGGCGCCCTCGGCCGCGGGCGGCGCCGCGGGCGCGCCACGGGCCTTCACCCTCATCGCCTCCGGGGACGTGCTCCCGCACTCCTCGATCATCCGCAGGGCCAACGCCGACGCGGGCGGCAACGGCTACGACTTCGCGCCGATGCTCTCGGGCGTACGGCCGGTGGTCTCCAAGGCGGATCTGGCGATCTGTCACATGGAGACGGTGTACGGCGCGAACGGCGACTACACCGGCTACCCCAGCTTCAAGTCCCCGCCGCAGATCGCCCGTGCCCTCAAGACGACGGGGTACGACTCCTGCTCCACCGCCTCCAACCACACCCTGGACGACGGGGCGGCGGGCGTGCGGCGGACGCTTGCCGCGCTCGACAAGGCGGGCGTCAAACACGCGGGCTCGGGCCGGACGGCCGCCGAGGGGCGGTCACCGGCGTGGCTGCGGGCGGGCGGGGCGAAGGTGGCCCAGCTCGCGTACACGTACGGCACGAACGGCTATCCGCTGCCGAAGGGCAAGCCGTGGACGGTGAACCTGATGCAGCGCGAGCGGATCGTCGCCGACGCGCGGGCGGCGCGGAAGGCGGGCGCGGACGTCGTCGTGGTCTCCCTGCACTGGGGCACGGAGTGGCAGGACGCGCCGGACCGCCGCCAGCTGAGCCTCGGGCGTCAGCTGACGTCGTCCCGGACGGGGGGCCGCCCCGACATCGACCTCATCCTCGGTACGCACGCTCATGTGCCGCAGGCGTACGAGAAGGTGAACGGGACCTGGATCATCTATGGCATGGGTGACCAGATCGCCGGGGACATGATCAACCATGCCGGAGCGAACGATCCCCGGGGCAACCAGGGGACGCTGGGCCGCTTCACCTTCGCCCCGCCGGCGACTGCGGGGGGCCGCTGGCAGGTCACGAAGGCGGAGTTCCTCCCGCAGTGGTTCAACACGGACACGGGCCGGGTGGTGAACCTGAACGCGGCGCTGGCGCGGGGCGCGGACGTCGGCGACATCCGGGACCGCATCCGAAGGGTGACGCTGAGCCGCGGGGCTGGGAAGCAGGGGTTGGTGATGGGCCGGTAGCCCACCCGCCCATCAGCCCGTCCGGCGTTTGCGGACGAACTCGGCGGAGCCGGTGCCGGCGGCTACTGCAACTGCCCGCTACCCGAGCCGAAGCAGCCACCCCCGCCCCGGCTCCACCCGAATCCCCTCGCCCGCCGCGAAGCCCCGCTCCGGCTGGAACCCCTCCACCTCGGGGGCGTACGCAGCCACGGCCTCCCCGCCGCTAGTGGTCAGCACGACGTCCACCGGCCCGGGCGCCCACGAGGCCACCGCCGCCACAAGACCCCCCGGCCCCTGCCACGTCGTCGCGAGCACGTCCTCCCGCCCGGTCGAGACCGACGGCGACGCCCACCACCCCGTCATCTCCGCCTCCGGCAGCCGCAGCAGGTCGAAGGCCCGCCACAATCCCCGCACATCCACCATCGGCGCCCGCCCGGTCATCCCGAAGACCAGCCCCCGCCAGGGATTCCCGCCGCCCTCCAGCATCTCGCCCAGCAACCCGAACGGCACCCCGGAGATCTCCACGAGCCAGTACGCGGGATCAGCCCCAAGACCCCCCTCGTAGTCGAACAGCTCACCCAGCCACAGCCGATCCACGTACGGCAACAGCTCCGCGTACAGATTCGCGCTCGACGCGAACCCGTCCGCCTCGCGGTACTGATTGCAGGAGTGCAGATCGACCAGCGGCGCCCGCTCCCCGGAACCGGAGGAAGCCAACGCCTTGCGCACCCGCTTCATCGTCCCCCGGTCGTACGCCACATCGTCGAGATAGAGCCCGTCCACCCCCACGACCCGCCGCAGCCGCTCGATCCCGCGCACATAGGAGTTGTGCCACCGCGACTCCCCGGACGTGACCACCGCGACGTCCCCGACGTCCGGCGCCACCCACCCCGGCACGTATCCCTCCCCGAGATGCTCCCGCAGCCACGCGTGCCCACCACCGGGCCCCGCCGCGAAGATCTCGTCCCCGAACCCGGCGAGCACCGGCAACTCCGGTGTGTGCCGCGTCAGTTCACGCACCGTGTCGTACACCTTGACCCGTATCCCGAGCCGATGCGCCTCCTCGGTGTACGAACGCAGCGCCGCCGCACCGAGCAGCGGATCGTTGATGTACGGATTGGGCGGCGTCGCATGATGCAGATTGGCGACGTTGGCGCCGTACTCGGCGATCTCCGCGGGCGACGCGTACGCGTGGTAGTAGCGCTCGGCCAGCTGACGCCCCGGCTCCAGCGGCTTGAACGGCGTCAGCAGCAGCCGGAACTCGAAGCACCGGCTCTCGCCCGCACGCAGCGCCAGCGGCCCGCTGAAGGCGCTGAGCCGCCGGACCCCCTCGGCGGTCCGCAGCCGTACCCCGCCCGCCCCGTCGTCGCCCGCCCAGGAACGCGGCGTGCGCAGCGGCTTCTCCCGGTAGTAGTTGGTGTTCAGCGGCCGCGCGTACCGCTCGTCGCGCAGACTCAGCTGAAGCCCGGCCGCCGGGTCGCCGAGCCAGAACGCGTCCTGGTTGCGGGTGGGGGTGTCCCAGTTCCAGTCGTACGACGACGGGCACATGCGACCGGTCATGCCGAGCCCCATCGCATACCTCGCGACCTCCTCGCGGACCGGCACGTCGAGCGTCACGTCGAGCCCGGTGTCGGCGGTGGCCTGCACGACGGCCCGTACGACGAGGAAGCCGTCCGCCTCCAACTCGCCCTGCACGGAGAGGATGACGTCCTGCCCCGTGGCACGCGTCGACCAGCTCGCCCGTGCCGGTCCCGGCCGGTCCAGGGTGAGCGGACCGAAGTCCAGCGGCCGGCCCACGTCCAGCGTGATCGGCGCGGCGAGCAGCTCACGGGCTGGCCCGTCGGTGCGCGTGCCGGCCGGAGTGAAGGTGGAGAGGATGCGACGGGGGAGACCATCCGTGCCCAGGTCAACCGTGCGGCCCAGGATCGAGAGGCGCCGCCCGTCGCTCTCGACGGGCGTGAACGGCGCCACCACCTCGTCGTCCTGCGCGTACGCCGAGTCCAGCCAGCCGAGCCGCGCGAGCCGCCACGGCTCCCCGGCACCCCCGTCGGCGACGGCGTCCGCGCCGATCGTGAGGCGCAACGGCAGGACCCGCTCCGGGGCGCCGGACGCCCGGACGGCGATCTCGCCCTCGTACAGGCCGGGTCGGGCATCCTCCGGGACCTCGACTCCGAACCAGAGCGCGTCCGCCCGCCCCGCACCGACATCCACCCGCCGCTCGAAGGCGCGGCCCCGCGCGTCGGTGCCGCCCGTGCTGAGGCACCGCACGGCGAAGGGCAGCCCCCGCACCTCGGCGCGGACGTCCGTCAGGTCAGCCAAGGCGTACAGCCCCACCTGGAGCGGGCGGAACTCGCCGCGGTCGGCCGTGGCCGTGTGCGGCGCGAAGGGGACCGACCGTGCCCAGCGGGCGGGCAGCCGCCGGTAGCGGCCGAGCGGATGGACTCTGTCCTCGCCGAAGAGGAGGAACTCCTCGGCGGCGTACGTGCGTTGGAGCCGCTCGCGTTCCTCCGCCGTCGCCGCGAAGCCCAGCGGCGCGAACGAGTCGACCGCGCTCGCCGCCTCGTACGCGAAGGCCTCCGCACGCGGCAGCTTCTCCCACCCCGCCGCCTCGTGCAGCCCGCAGCGGTGCACCCAGCCGGGGTCGGCGGTCCTGGTCGGCCTGCGGTAGTCGGCCTGCGGGTAGTAGGGCTTCCCGGTGTGCGCGTACGGGAGATAGTGCACGGCGTAGGTGCCGGGGCCGTCCACCGGCTCGAAGGCGATCCGTCCCGTCTCGTCCGTCACCTCCACGGTCACCGTGTTGCGCACCCGCTCCCCGGACGGGCCCACGACGATCACGTCGACGGACGCGGGCTCCGGGTCCTGACGCCGCCACGGAAGCCGTGCCGCGACGGCGGGCGCCGCGCTGTCGGTGGCGTCGGCGCGCACGAGTAGCCGGTGGTTGCCGTACATGTCGCTGTCCCAGGAGCCGATGCCGCATGCCAGCTCCGGATGACCGGTCTCACCCATCTGTGCTCCCCCAAGGGCGCTGTTTATTAGGTAAGTTTCTCAATCGCTCCGGGTCACACTGGAGATCAACCGATCGCGATGTCAAGGGGGACGCCTTGAATCGGGAAGCCCAGCCGGGTGAGTCCAAGAGAGCCCCGTCGGGTGGGCCCACGAAGGGGGAACCCATGAGCGGCGACCCATCGCTGCTGCGCCGCCTCAACACGGCCGCCGCCCTGCGTGTGCTGCGCGAGCGGGACGAGATCACCGTGCCCGAACTCGCCGCGCTCATCGGCGTGTCCCGGCCCACGGCCCAGGACCTCACGGCGCAGCTCCTGCGCGAGGGCCGCCTCGTGGAGCTGACGCCCGGCAGCGGCAGTGTGGGCAGGCCCGCCCGCCGGTTCCGCTTCCGGGCCGAGGCCGCCCACGTGCTCGGCGTGGACATCGGCGCGCACAAGATCCTGGTGCACGCCGCCGACCTGCTCGGCCGCACCGTGGCCACCCAGCGCGTCGCCGTCACGCCCGAACTGCCGGGCCCCCGGCGTCTGGACGCCGTCCGCGAGGCGATCGCGGGCTGTCTCGCCCAGCCGGCCGCGGCGGACGTCCGCCCGCTGGCCACCGGCGTCGGCACCAGCGGCATGGTCGACGCGGCCGGACGGGTCGTGGAGAGCGACTCGCTGCCGGACTGGACGGGCCGCGACCTGACCCGCGAACTCGCCGACGCCACCCACGGCCCCGTCGTCGTGGGCAACGACATCCAGCTCGCCACGCTCGCCGAGTGCACCGGGGGAGTGTCCGTCGGGGCCGGTGACTGCGTGTACCTGTACGTCGGCAACCGGCTCGGCATCGGCCTCTGGCTCCGCGGCGAACTGCACCGGGGACACCACGGAGCGGCGGGCGAGATGGTCGCGGGGGACGGCTGGGCCCACTGCTACCAGCGGCTGCTCGACTGGTTCGCGGGCCATGACGGCGCGGACCGGCCCACCAGGGAGAACGCGGCCCGCGCCGTGGTGACCGCCGCGGCGGCGGGCGACGGCGGAGCCCGCTACACCCTGCGCGCGTTCGCCGAGGGGCTCGCCGACAGCCTGGCTCGCCATGTCGCCGTACTCGACCCGCAGTCCGTCGTCCTCGGCGGCGGCATCTCCCGCGCGGGCGCCCTGCTCAGCGAGCCGTTCGCGGAGCGGCTCGCCGAGCGCTGCCCCTACGCGCCGACGGTGCAAACATCCGTACTCGGCGAGGAATCGACCGCAATCGGGGCAGCTCGCCTCGCACTGGAACACATCGAGCACGCCCCGCGGAAAAGTCCAACTCTCTAGGACCGACAGGTGGTTGACGGGCGGGGGTCACGCTTCGATGATGTGGCTCTCATTCGGCAACTTGGCTTCTTAATTGGCCGGATGCCGACTTACCTATTCCGTCGTGCCGCCAGGCCAGGGAGTACGTGTGACATCCCAAGGAACGCTGCGCAGGACCAAGGCCGCGTCGCCACCACCCGCGTCGGCCGCGAAACAGCAGGGCCCGCCGCGCCACCGGCCCGCCCCGCTGCGCGTCCGATTGCGGAACAACTGGGTGATGCTCGCCCTGATGGCCCCGGGCCTGCTCTTCTTCCTGGTCTTCTTCTACGTCCCGATGCTCGGCAACGTCGTCGCCTTCCAGGACTACCAGCCCTTCATCGGCTTCAAGGACAGCCCGCTGGTCGGCCTCGCCAACTTCCAGGAGCTCTTCGCCGACCCCGCGTTCTGGGAGGCCGTACGGAACACCCTGGCCTTCGCCGCGCTCCAGCTGATCTTCTTCTTCCCCGCCCCGCTGGCCCTCGCCCTGCTGATCAACAGCCTGGTCAGCCCGCGGATCAAGAAGTTCGTGCAGAGCGTCGTCTATCTGCCGCACTTCATCTCCTGGGTCCTGGTCGTCGCGCTCTTCCAGCAAGTCCTCGGCGGCGCGGGCCTGTTGAGCAACTATCTGCGCGACCACGGCATGTCGGCCCTCGACGTGATGACCGACCCGGGCACCTTCCCCTTGCTGATCACCGGACAGGTGATCTGGAAGGACATCGGCTGGGGAATGATCATTTACCTGGCGGCGCTCGCCAGCGTCGACCAGTCGCTCTACGAGTCGGCGGCCGTCGACGGCGCCGGACGCTGGCGCCGCATGTGGCACGTGACCCTGCCCGCCGTGCGCGGCGTCACGATCATGCTGCTCGTGCTTCGCCTCGGTGACGTGCTGTCCGTCGGCTTCGAGCAGTTCCTGCTCCAGCGCGACGCGGTCGGCGCACGCGCCTCGGAAGTCCTCGACACGTACATCTACTACCACGGCGTCGTCTACGGCGACTGGGGCGTCGGCGCCGCCGCCGGCCTGGTCAAGGGCGTCGTCGGAGCCCTGATGATCTACGGCGCCAACAAGGTCGCCCACGCCTTCGGAGAGCACGGGGTGTACAGCAAATGAGCAGCTTCGGATCCCCCCTGCGCACCCGCGCGGCCCGCGAGGAGCGGCCCGCCTGGGAAGAGCCGCCGACGAAGATCGGCTCGACCGCCAAGGCCGTCGTCATCACCGTCCTCTGCGCCGTGATGATCCTGCCCTTCGTCACGGTCCTCTCCACCAGCCTGGCGTCCCGCGCCGAGATCACCGAGTCCGGCGGCTTCGTCCTCTTCCCCACGGACCCGACCCTGGACGCCTACCGCACGATCCTCTCCGGCGGCATCGTCTCCCGTGCCGTCGTCGTCAGCGTCCTGATCACGCTGGTCGGCACGGCCCTCTCGCTCCTGACGACGATCGCCCTCGCCTACGCCCTCAGCAAGCGCGGTGTCCCCGGCAGCAAGCCGATCCTGCTGATGGTCCTGTTCACACTGCTCTTCGTGCCCGGCATGGTCCCGATGTACGTGGTGGTCAAGGAGCTCGGACTCCTGGACTCCTACTGGTCGTTGATCCTCCCCGTCATGATCAACGCCTTCAATCTGGTCGTCCTGCGGGCGTTCTTCATGAACATCCCCGAGGAGCTCTACCAGGCGGCGCGGATCGACGGCGCGGGCGACTGGCGGATCCTGACCCGCATCGTGCTCCCGCTCTCCAAGGGCGTCGTCGCCGTCGTCGGCCTCTTCTACGCGGTGACGTACTGGAACGCCTTCTTCAACGCGATGCTCTACCTCAACGACTCGGGGAAGTGGCCCATCCAGCTGGTCCTGCGCACCTACGTCGTGCAGGGCAAGTCCATCAGCGGCGACCAGTTGGGCGTCACGAACATGCCGCCCCAGCAGTCGATCTCCATGGCCGTCGTCATGATCGCGCTCATCCCGATCCTGCTGCTCTTCCCGTTCCTGCAGAAGTACTTCACCAAGGGCGTGCTCACCGGCGCCATCAAGGGCTGACCCCCCCGCCCCCTTCCAGACCCTGACACCTTCGCGGAGATTCCCATGACAGGCATGTCCCGACGCACCTTCCTCAGCCTCTCCACCGCCGTCGCCGCGGGAGCGGCCGCCACCTCGCTGACGGGCTGCGGCTCCTCGACGAAGAGGACGGGCGAGGCGGCATCGTCGAAGGTGAAGCTGCCTTCGTACGTTCCCTTCGCCGGGATCAGTCCCGACCTGGCGCCGAACGCGAAGGGGCTCTCGGCGGGGTTCCTCTCGTACCCCAAGGACCTGGTGCAGAGCGTCGCGAAGACCCCGGGCGACGGCTCGAAGATCACGATGCTCACGGAGATCTGGACGCAGCCGCCGACCCCCAAGGACTCCAACGCCTACTGGAAGAAGCTGGACAAGGAACTCGGCGTCGACCTGACCGCGATCCTGGGCACCGACCCCGGCTACGAGGAGAAGTTCTCCGCGGTCGTCGCGGGCGGCGACCTGCCCGACCTGCTGTGGATACCGCCCAACCAGGGCATCCAGCACATCGCCGAACTCCTCGAGGCCAAGTGCGCCGACATCACCGAGTACGTCTCGGGCGACGCGGTGAAGAGGTATCCGAACCTCGCCGCGATGACGCCCGCGCACTGGAAGACGGCCGTGGTGAACGGCAAGATCTGGGGCGCGCCCGTCCCGTACCCCGCGTTCGGCCAGGTCTTCGGCGGCAATCCCAAGGTCTGGGCGAAGGCGGACGGCATCCAGGCGAGCAGCCCCGAGGAGTTCCTCGCCAAGTGCAAGGAGGTCACCGGCGGCAAGGTCTGGGCCCTTGAGCCGATCTACGTCAACACCGCCAGCGTGATGAGCCAGTGCTTCGGCGCCCCGAACAAGTGGCGGCAGAACAAGGACGGTTCGCTCACCTGGTTCCAGGACACCGACGAGTACCTGGAAGCCCTCAACTTCGTCCTGAAGCTGAAGAAGGCCGGGGTCTTCTACCCGGGCAACCCCAAGATGGCCGACGCGTACACCAAGATGGCGCAGGGCTCGATCGGCGCCTGCGTCTTCGCGAACCCCTTCAACGCCCGCAAGGACACCCGTGTCCAGGACCCCGCCCTTGCCGCCGAGATCCTGATCCCCTTCGCCGCGGGCGGCCAGAAGCCCAACCACCACTACCACCTGGGCACCATCGGCTACACCGCCGTCAAGAAGGGCGACGAGAAGCGGGTGCGCATGCTGCTCGACGTCCTGAACTACCTGGCGGCGCCGTTCGGCAGCAAGGAGCGCGAGTTCCTCGAATACGGCACCGAGGGCGAGGACTTCACCTACGACAAGAACGGCTTCCCCGCCCGCACCAAGCAGGGCAAGCAGCAGGTCGAGGGCCTCTTCAGCGGACTCCAGACGTCGACGACCTCACCCTTCTCGATCATCGCGTCGAGCTTCCCCGGCGACGAGCGCGCCCAGGACGTCAAGGACGTGTACGCCGCCGAGAAGAAGCTCCTTGCGACCGCCGTCCAGAACCCGGTGGTCGGCCACTACTCCGACGCGTACACCCAGCACTACGGCCGCATGCAGACCGAGGCGGGGGACCTCGTCAACGACATCGTCAGCGGACGCAAGAAGCTCAGCGAGTGGAAGCCGTTCTGGTCGGAGTGGAAGAACAAGGGCCTGGACCAGATGGCGAAGGAGTTCGCCAAGTCGATCGAGAAGAGCGCCTGACCCGCCGGGTGGCTAGGGCGTCTTGTCCTGTACGTCGGTCTTGGCGAGCTCCGACTTCCGGTACGAGTAGCCGAAGTACACCAGGAGGCCGACCGCGAACCACACGGCGAACCGCACCCAGGTCTGCCACTGCAGGAACGTGATCAGCCAGATGGAGAAGACGACCCCGATGGCCGGCACGAACGGCATGCCCGGGCAGCGGAAGGTGCGCGGCAGATCGGGCTGCTTGTAGCGCAGCACGATCACCGCGACACAGACCACCACGAAGGCGAGCAGGATGCCGATGTTGGTCAGCTCGGCCGCCTCGCCGATCGGCAGGAACCCGGCGATGGCGGCCGACGCGACCCCGACGATCCAGGTCACGCGCGTCGGCACATGCCGCGTCTTGTGGGTCTTGGCGAACCACTTCGGCAGCAGCCCGTCCCGCGACATGCTGAACCAGACGCGGGTCACGCCGAGCATGAAGGTGAACATCACGGTGAGGATGCCGATGATCGCGCCGACGGCGATGACATCGGCGAGTCCGCCGAGCCCCACCGACTTGAAGGCGGTGGAGAACCCGCTCTCCGGGTCGATGTCCGTGTAGCTCTGCATGCCGGTGAGGACGAGACAGGCGAGGACGTACAGGACCATCGAGATGGCGAGCGAGTAGAGGATCGCCTTCGGCATGTGGCGCTGGGCGTCCTTCGACTCTTCGGCGGCCGTACTCATGGCGTCGTACCCGAAGACGGCGAAGAAGACCGTCGCCGCACCCGTGAACGCGCCGCTGACCCCGAAGGGGAAGAACGGCGAGTAGTTCCCGGTGTTGATGTGGAAGAAGCCGACCGCGATCACCACGAGCACGACGATGACCTTCAGGACGACGACGACCATCTCGAACCGCGCGGCGTTCTTGATGCCGAGGGTCAGCAGATACGCGATCAGCAGGCACAGCACCGCCGCGAACAGGTCGACCTTGTGCCCGTCGCCCGTGCCGGGCGCGCCCAGCATCCAGTTGGGCAGTTCGGCGCCCATGTCGCGCAGCAGGAAGTTGAAGTACCCGGAGATGCCGATCGCGACCACCGCCACGATCGCCGTGTACTCCAGGAGCAGGTCCCAGCCGATGAACCAGCCGGCCAGCTCGCCGAGCACCACATAGCCGTAGGTGTACGCCGATCCGGCCTTCGGGATGAGGCCCGCGAACTCGGCGTACGAGAACGCCGCGGCCGCGCTCGCGACACCGGCGATGAGGAACGAGACGAGGACCGCGGGTCCTGCCGTGCCGTTGGCGACGGTCCCGGCGAGGGTGAAGATCCCCGCGCCGATGATGCCGCCGACGCCGATCGCGGTGAGCTGCCACAGACCGAGCGTCCGGGCGAGCCCGCCGCCCGCCCCCGCCTCGGAATCTTCGATGTGTTCGATGGGCTTGCGGCGCAGTACGCCCTGCCCCATCCGGAGTCCCGCCATGAGCTCCACCCTCTTCGCCGACGGCCATGGGCTGACGGCGGATCATGATGGCCCAGGCAGGCCCGCGGCGATAGACGCCACACCACTCACATATGTGAGGGTTCAGCACTCTGGCGGGAGGCGGTTACGGCACCACGGTGACGGGCCAGCGGCCCGCCTTCACCAGGCGTACCGCGACCGATCCGACGATACGGTGGCCCGCCTGCTCGGAGGCGCCGACGACCACGGCATCGGCCTTGAGGTCGTCCGCCGCCGAGACGAGACCGCTGTAGGGGTCGCCGCGGAAGGTGTGGAACTCCCAGCGCACGTCGAATATCCCCTTCACCCGCTCGGTCGCCGCCCTGATCTCGGCGATCAGGCCCTCGGCGATCTCGTCGGTCGTCTCGGCGACGGGGGCGCCGAGCGCGGCGCCCGCGGCCATCACCGGCTGGACATAGACGACGGCGAGCAGGGCGCGCTGCCGCCGGGCGAGGCCTCCGGCGTAGGCCGCCGCCCGTAGCGAGGAGTCCGATCCGTCGACCCCGACGACGATGACCTTCGGCCCGTCGGTGCCGCGTTCGAACTGGTGGGAATGGTCTTCGGTCACAGCGCAGAGGTTAACGGAGCCCCCTGGGCGGCCCCGCCGAGGGCGGCCTTCCGCACGGCTGGTCCCATCGGGTGCATTCGCGGCCGGCCCTGGTGTTGCTGGTCCGCGCGCGCCTTCCGCCATGCGACGGATTAGTCATGAAAAAGGATCAGATGACTCCAGGGCGCCGCGCGTTGCTGCGCGGCGCCGCTGTCTTCGGTCTGGCCGCGACCGCCGGCTGCGTGGGCACGGGACGGCCCGGCACTCCGGGACCCTCGGCCTCCGCCAAGGCGCCGGCCGCAGGGCCGCCGGCCGCGCGCGCCCTCAAACCGTCCGCGTACCGCCTGCAGCCCATGGCCGGGTACGGACCGCCGCGCGCCGCCCGCGCCCTGCCACGCGTACGGCGCAAACCGATCCTGCGCGTGCCGGGGGAGGGCCGCTCCATGGTGCTGACCTTCGACGACGGCCCCGACCCCCGCTACACGCCCGGCATCCTGCGGACCCTGCGCAGACACGACGTACGCGCGATGTTCTTCGTCTGCGGCGAGATGGCCGTCGACAACTTGGACCTGCTGCGGGAGATGGCCGACGACGGGCATGTCATCGGCAACCACACCTGGACCCATCCGCTGCTGCCGAAGATGAGCCGCAGCGCGATGCGCGAGGAGATCGAGCGCACCTGCGACGTCGTCGAGAACGCCGTCGGCGAACCGCCCGCCTGGTTCCGGGCGCCCTACGGGGCCTGGAACCGCAACGCCTTCCAGATCGGCGCCGACCTGGGCATGGAGCCGCTCGCCTGGACCGTCGACACCCTGGACTGGACCGAGCCGGGGACCCGCACGATCATCCGGCGCGTACGGGCCGGTGCCGGACCGGGGGTCGTGGTGCTCTCGCACGACGCGGGCGGCGACCGTTCGCAGAGCGTCGACGCGCTGCGGACCTATCTGCCGGAACTCATCGACTCCGGATATCGGATTACGGTGCCGAGCCGCTATTCGATGTGATTTCCCCCCCGCCTGGTGGCCGTCAGCGGACGTCCACCAGGCGGGCGAAGACGACGACATTCCCGTCGTAACCGTTCTGCTTGGAGAATCCGCCGCCGCAGGTGATGACGCGCAGTTCCGCGCCGCCCTTGTCGCTGTATACGCGGTCGCCGGGGAAATCGTTCTTCTCGAAGACCTCGATTCCGTAGATCTCGAATACGGCGGTCTTGCGGTCCCGGCGCAGGACCTCGACGTGATTTCCCTTCTTCAGCGAACCCAGGCCGTAGAAGACGGCGGGCCCCTGCTGGTTGTCGACATGGCCGACGACCACGGAGGTGCCCTTCTCGCCCGGCGCGACGGCGCCGGTGAACCAGCCGGCCAGGTTCGGGTCCTGCGGCGGCGGCGCGTCCACCCAGCCCTCCGCGTCCAGGCCCACCGGCATCACCGGCGCGTCCACACGAATTCCGTCGATCTTGATCCGGTCGGCCGGCGAGAACGTCAGCGGGGCGACGCGCGGCCGGGCGCCGTCGGGCGCGCGGTCCGCCGCGGCGGCCGATGCGGGCTGTGGCGGACCCACGTCGAATTCCCCTGAACCATTCCGGATCAGCGCGAGGCCGGTCAGCAGAACAAGCGCCATCACGCCCCAGGGCGCGCGCTTCTTCTGCCTTTCCTCCTCTTCGGCCGGCTGGGACGAAGACATTCTCTGATCCCCTCTCAACACGGCGTACGAGCCGCGTCCGTTGCGCATAGGAGCACGCTAAGCGCGGTGCGCGCGACGGGCGACAGAGCGGGCGCGAACGGGTGGCGGCCATATCGGGCGTGCGCCATCCGAGTCGCGGCCCCAAGTAATTTTCTGACGGTCCGTGACCTGCGGCAATATCAGCTTGTAAGGCCGCGCCCCGGCGTGTCGCTCACCAGGACGGCCGATTCCCGAAATGCGGCTCTGTGCACGGCATCTGAGGGTCTGTCTGGGAGGCGCTCTCGCCGATCGACCGGGGACGGTTTCCCCGGGGCGTCTTCCGCGGAGGATTCACATGCGTACTTCTCGTATGCGCACCACTCGTGCTCTGGCGGTCGCGGTCACGGCGGGTGCGGTCGTGGGGCTCGCCGCCCCGGTCGCGGCGGCCTGGGACGACCCGAAGAACATCGTGGCCATGCCCAGCGTGATCGCGAGGGGCGGGCATCTGACGGTGACCGTGGAGGGCAAGTCCTGCATGAGCCCCGGCAGCAAGATCACGTCGAACGCCTTCCCGGACGCGACGCTGACGCCGATGCCGGGCGGAACCTCGGCCAGCGCCACCGCGATCGTCCACCAGCACGCCACTCCGGGTGCGCACAACATCACCGCGCACTGCATGGGCAAGCCCCCGCTCACCAAGCCCGCGGCCTTCACCGTCATCCACGGCGGTGTCCGCGGCGGTCTCGGCGGCAGCTCCAGTGAGGGGGCGACCAGCACCGACATGGCCATCGGCGGCGGGCTCGTGGCCGCCGCGGTGATCGGGGGCGGAGTGTTCTGGATGCGGCGCCGCACGGAGAACGCGGGCCGCGGCGTCTGACCGTACGCGGTCTTCCGCCTTCCTGGCCGGCGCGTCCCCCTTCCGCGCCGGCCAGGCGGCGGTCCGCCTCAGGAGTTGCCGTCGCCCGTGCGGCGGCGCGTCCAGTAGTACGCGGTGCCGAGCGTCCCCACGATCAGCACGCCGCCCAGCGCGATCTCATGCAGGTCGAGACCGCCGAGGCTGCCGCCGACGCCGGCCTTCACGCCGTGATGGACCGGGGCGGTGGGATGCACCGTCGGGTGCGAGGTGGGGCGGCCCGTGGCGATCGTGAGGTCCGTCGTCCCCTTCTCGCCCTTGCAGTCGAAGGTCACCTCGTACATGGCGCCCGGTTTGGCGTCCGGGAAGACCTGGGCGTTGACGGACTGCTGGCCCTTGGGGATATGGGCGTCGTCGAAGACGCCGGAGGTGACCGTGGTGTCGCCCTGGCAGCCGTCCACGCTGAGCGTGACCTGGCCGCCGGCGGCGATGGTCGAGGGGGTGACCCGGAAGCCGAACGACGTGATGTTGTTGCTCCCGCCGGGGTCGTCGGATATGGCCGCGGAAGCGGTGGGGGCGCCGAGGGCCAGGGCGGTGGCGGCGAGCACAGTGGCCGAGGCGACGCGTATCGCGCGCATGATGATTCCTCCGGTCCCCGAGGAGCAGCCGCGGACCTTCTTCCGCTTACACCTGAAATGCACCTCGATGCCCGAAACGCTAGGCAGGGAGCGGCGGGTCCGCGATCGGTGTCGCGCGAACGGGGCAATGCGGTGCGCCGGACAGGGGAACGGCGCGGGGTGTCGAGGGCGGGATGACGGCGTTTCAGGGGGCCGGGGGTGTAGGGCGCGGTGCCGCCTACTTCGGCGCCGCCCACACATGCGCGCCGCTGCCGCGCCACTCCACCAGGTGGGGGTCGTCCAGCGCCATGTCCGCGTCGCCCAGGCCCGAGCGGCGCAGGAACTCCACCAGGTCGCGGTCGTCATGGGCCACGCCCACCAGTTCGCCGCGCACGGTGATCCGGCGCCCGCCGTCGGGGGCGGGCGGGTGGACGACGATCGGTGTCTGCCAGGCCATGTCACCAGAGTGCGCCGCGCGGGCCCGCGGCGCAGCACGGTTTACGGCCGGTGCCGGCACGCCGGGCGACGGCACTTCCGTACGACTTCCCTTCTCCCGTGCGACCGCTGCCGCATCTCCCGTACGACTTCTGCCGAACGGCGGGGAGGTCTGCGCGGCGCGGCCGTGGCCGAACGGCCGGGACCTACGCTACGGACGATGACGATCGAGACTGTGGTGTTCGGTGTGGGGGAGACCCTCAAGAAAGACGACCGCTACTGGGCGTCCTGGGCGGACTGGCTCGGTGTGCCGCGACACACCGTCTCCGCGCTCGTCGGCAGCGTCGTCACCAGGGGCCGCGACCACGCGGACGCCCTGCGCCTGCTCAGCCCGGACATGGACGTCGCCGCCGCCTACCATGCCCGCGAGGCCGCGGGCCGCGGCGAGCACCTGGACGAGACCGACCTCTACCCCGATGTGCGCCCCGCGCTCGGCGGACTGCGGATACAGGGCATCCGCGTGATCGTGGCGGGCAATCAAAGCCCTCGTGCGGGCGAGCTCCTGCGCGACCTCGACCTGCCCGCCGACCTCGTCGTCACCTCGGAGGAGTGGGGCGTGGCGAAGCCGGACCCGTCGTTCTTCGCCCGCGTCGTCGAGGTCGCGCAGGCCGCGCCGGAGCGGACCGTGTACGTCGGTGACCACCCCGCGCACGACATCTACCCGGCGAAGGCGGCGGGCCTGCGCGCGGCGCACATCCGGCGCGGGCCCTGGGGCCACTGGTGGGCCGACGACCCGACCGTCGTCGACGCCGCGGACTGGCGGATCGACGACCTCACCCAGCTGGCCCCGGCCATCGGCGGCTCCCTCCAGGCCGTGTCGACCCGCTGAGTCGCATCATCGGCCTGAGTCGCATCATCGGCCTGAGCTGGCATCACCCCCCTAGGCCGTCGAGCAGTGCCTTCAAGGGATCCGCGCTGGCCGAGATGCCCCGGCTGTACGGGGCGTCGAAGTCCCAGATCAGGAAGAGCAGGAAGGCGAACAGGGCGGAGAAGAGCCCGGCGAGGATGAGTTCGCGCGGGGTGCGGCGGATCTGCAGGGCGAAGATCATGCCGATGGTGACCAGACCGCCGATGATCAGGCCGAACCAGACCACGCCGGGCATGGTCGCCCCCGCGCTGTCCGAACGGGCCCCGCGGGCCTCGTCCGCGGCGGCGACCTGGTCGACCAGCGGCTGATAGGCCTGCGCCTCGAAGTCGGACTTGGGTTCGTAGTCGGTCACGTCGTGCCGGACGCGGGCCAGCAACTTCTCCCCGCGGTCGGTGAGTTCACCGCGGTCGGCCATGGTGTTCCACTCCGTGGTGACCACATGGCTGACGTAGGCGTGGACGTCGCCGCGGATGCGGTCACGGACCTCGGGCGGGTAGATCCGCGACCGTTCGGACACTTCGTGCAGGGCCTGCGCCTCGGCCCGGACATGGTCCTCGGCGACGCCGCGGGCCTCCCAGACCCCGGCGATGGCGAGACCGAGCACGATCGCGTAGACCACACCGATCATCATCGTCATGTACTCGATGACGTCCGGAGTCTCCGATGCGTCGTAATCCGGACTGGTCCTGCGGTGCCGCAGCAGGGTGATGACGAGGACGACGGCGCACGCGGCCGCCATCGCGAGGGTGAGAACAAGCCATTCCGACATGGGGACCTCCGGCGGTCAGCGCGGCCGCAGCGCGGCGACGGCGAGCACCGCGGGCGCGGTGACGAGCAGGGTGAGCGAGACCAGGGACGGGCCGCTGCGGGGCGGCGTCTTGCGCGGCGCGGGGCGGTAGGAGGGGTAACTCACCGGGGACAGCGAGGCTTTGGGGCGGGCGGAGGGCGTGGGCTTCGGCTTCGGAGCGGGCTCGGCGGGCGGCGGTGGCGGCGGTGGTGGTGGCGGCTGCGGCGGAGGCGGCTCGACGCGTGGCGGAGGCGCCGGAGCGGGCGGCGGTGGAGGGGGCTGCGGAGGCGGCGGCGGTGGTTTCGGCTTGCGCGTGGGACCCGCCCTGCAGACCACTCCGTCACCCGCGACGGCCACGTTGTCGCCGCCCGGTCCCGAGCCGTCCTGGTCGATCGACGCATAGGCGCAGTCGTCGGCGGGCAGGGCCGCCGCGGTCGCCGGCGAACCGAGCAGCCAGGCGAGCACGAGCAGCGCGAGGACGCGTGTGACCAGGGCGGACATGCCCCGTGAGGATCCATACACGCCAGAGATCATGGGCAGCGTGTCCCGCTGCCACGCCGGTCGGACCCGATGATGACCCGAAGGTGCGTGTTCATGATCGCGGGGTTGACGCCCCTCGTCCCGGCGGCCCCCGCCGCCCCCGCGGCCCCGCTCCCCTCGCAAAGAATCTTGAGCCCCCGTTGAACGCGGCAGCCGCTGTGGCCCGTACCTAGGGCCATGCGTGACGCACCAAGGCGGCGCAACCACCGAACAGACAGCGGGAGTTACAGATGCTGCACCCAAGTGGGGGTTCCCCCAGGGCCTGGCGGAGCGCCTCGCTCGTAGCGACAGCTGCGGCCGTGCTGGCGCTGACGACGGCGTGCGGTCAGGAGAAGGGCGACCAGTCGCCGAACGGCCAGAACGTGGGCAACCAGGCCCCGGCCGAGGGCGGATACGGGGCCGGTGACGGGTACGGCGCGGACTCCGGCGACGCGAAGGAGGGGGCGGCGCAGGCCAAGGAGGCGGGTCAGCTCGCGGTCTGGGACAGCAAGAAGCTCGGCAAGGTCGTCACGGACAGCGAGGGCTTCACGCTCTACCGCTTCGACAAGGACACCGCCCAGCCGCCCAAGTCGAACTGCGACGGCGCCTGCGCCACCGCCTGGCCCGTCGTCTCCCCCAAGGGCGCGGTCGCCCCGCCCGGTGTGGACGCCTCCCTGATGGGCGAGGTCACCCGCTCCGACGGCAGCAAGCAGCTGACCATCGACGGCTGGCCGATGTACCGGTACGCCAAGGACACCAAGCCCGGCGACGCCAAGGGGCAGGGAGTGAAGGGCACTTGGTTCGCCGCGGCCCCCGACGGCAAGAAGGCCTCGGCGGACGCGGAACCGGCCCCCTCCGAGACCGAACCCGCCGACCTGGCAGGTCTTTCGACGCGCAATGACCCCAAGCTCGGCGAGATCGTCGTCGACAAGAACGGCATGACGGTCTACCGCTTCACCAAGGACTCGGCCTGGCCGATGAAGTCCGCCTGCACCGGTGCGTGCCTGGAGAAATGGCCGGTCGTGGCGCCGGTCGAGAAGAACGACACCAAGGGAATCCTCAAGAAGGGATTCGTCGTCTTCGACCGGCCCGACGGACAGCGCCAGCAGACCATCGACTGCTGGCCGCTCTACACCTTCGCCGGCGACAAGAAGCCTGGCGACACCAACGGCCAGGGTGTGGGCGGGACTTGGTACGCCGCGGGACCGGACGGAAAGCCCGTCGGCGCACCGCCGAAGTAGGACGCCGCGGCAGGGCGGCGGCCTCCGGCCGGGAAAGGGGGTCAGTCAGCAGGAGAGCGCGTACGGTCAGCCGGTCCGTTCCTTTCCCTCGGGGGGAGGGAACGGACCGGTTCTTTGGGTTGAAATTCGGCACTTGCCGCAGGCAGTGACCGAGAACGGACGACCAATTTCCGTTTTGACTCGCTCCATTGGCGGACGATCAGTAGCCTCACTTCGAACACCGGCTCGCCTCTACGCCTTGGAGTCTTGATGGAGCGTCCCGCCTGGGCCCCGCAGGGCATCGACATCACGATGCCCAGCGTGTCCCGCATCTACGACTACTACCTGGGCGGTTCGCACAATTTCGAGGTCGACCGGGACGCGGCCCGCCGGGCGATGGAGTTCATGCCGGGGCTGCCGAAGATCATGCAGGCGAATCGTGCCTTCATGCGCCGAGCAGTGCGTTTCGCCGTCGACGAGGGCATCACCCAGTTCCTGGACATCGGCTCGGGCATCCCCACCTTCGGCAATGTCCACGAGGTCGCGCAGCAGGCCGATCCCCAGGCGCGGGTCGTCTACGTCGACCACGACCCCGTCGCCGTCGCGCACAGCAGGGCCGTGCTCGAGGGCAACGACCGCGCGGGCATCGTCGCCGCGGATCTGCGCAAACCGCAGGACATTCTGGTCAGTTCGGAAGTGACCGGACTCCTGGACCTGGACCGCCCGGTGGCGCTTCTGCTCGTCGCCGTCCTGCACTTCGTCGAGGACGCGTACGATCCCTACACCGCGGTCTGTGAACTGCGGGACGCGCTCGCGCCCGGCAGCGTGATCGTGCTCACTCACGCCTCGTACGAAGGGATGCCGATCCCCGCCGAACAGGCCGGACAGACGGTCGGCGTATACAAGGACATCCGCAACCCACTGATCATGCGTTCGCGCGACGAGATCGCGCGGTTCTTCGAGGGATACGACATGGTGGAACCCGGCCTCGTGCCGATGCCGCGCTGGCGGCCCGAGACCGCGCCCGAGGAGGAGGATCCCTATGCCTTCTCCGGGTTCGCCGGCGTGGGGCGCAGGGCATGAGCGGGGAAGCGGACGGCCCCGAGGACAGAGTGCGCCGCTTCGCGACCATCTGGAGCCGGGCGATCTTCCCGGTGACGGCCACGTCGCTGACGCGGACCGAGTTCGAGCAGCAACTGGTGCCGCTCGCCCGGCGGTTGCGTGACGCCCTCCTGGAGCGGGTCTTCGACTCGGCCGAGGGACAGGCGGTCGGCGCGGCGCTGATCGGCACGCACTGCACCGACCCGGAGGCGCTCAGCCGCACGCTGGACTGCGTGGACGCCTATCTGGTCCTCTACTGCGGCGAGGACGGCCCCCAGGAGGAGCTGCGCGCCCGCTCGGCCCGGCTGCAGCACGCCGTCGCCGCGGGCTTCGCGGCCGCGCTGCGGGAGCGCACCCTCTCCGAGCAGGAGGCGATATCCCGGGCGGCCCTCAACGCCCGCAGTGTGGTCGCCGAGGCGCTGCACGCGAGCGAGGCCCGCTTCCGCGCGGTCTTCCACGGTGCGGCGATCGGCATCGGCATCGCCGACCTCACGGGCACAGTCCTCGAGGTGAACGACGCCCTCATCCGGATGTTCGGCGGCCTGGAGAACCAGCTGCGCGGACGCAATGTGGCGGAGTGGACGCACCCCGACGACTCCCCGCACGTATGGAAGCTCTACGAAGAGCTGGTGCGCGGCGAGCGCGAGCACTACCGCGTGGAGAAGGCCTTCTACCGCCCCGACGGCACTGTCCTGTGGACCAATCTGACGGTGTCGCTGCTGCGTGACGCGGACGGAGTGCCGCAGTACCAGCTGGCGTTGATGGAGGACACCACCGAGCGCCGGCTGCTGAATCTGCGGCTGCGCTACGAGGCGACGCACGACGCGCTCACCGGGCTGCCGAACCGGACGCTGTTCTTCGAGCGCCTGGAGAAGGCCCTCGCGGCGGGCGAGGGCGCCCGTTTCGGGCTCTGCTATCTGGACCTCGACGGATTCAAGACCGTCAACGACAGCCTCGGCCACGCGGCGGGCGACCGGCTCCTCGTCGAGGTCGCGGACCGGCTGCAGGCCTGCGCCACGGCGCCCGGCGAGATGGTCGCCCGGCTCGGCGGCGACGAGTTCGTGGCGCTGACCACGGGCCGCGACACGGAGGCCGAGGTCGACGAGCTCGCGGGCCGCATCATGCACGCGCTCTCCACGCCGATCCGCGTCGAGGGCCGCGAGCTGACCGTGCGCGGCAGCATCGGCATCGTCGAGGGCCCGGCCGGTGAGCGGGGCGCGGCGGAGGTGCTGCGCAGCGCGGACATCACGATGTACCGCGCGAAGTCGGCCGGCGGCAACCGCTTCGAGCTCGCCGACCCCGAGGCCGACGCCCGCGCGATCACCCGGCACGGCCTGACCACCGCACTGCCGGTCGCCCTGGAGCGCGGCGAGTTCTTCATCGAGTACCAGCCGCTGGTGCATCTCGGCGACGGCAGTGTGCGGGGCGCCGAGGCGCTCGTACGGTGGCTGCATCCGCAGCACGGCATCATCGGCCCCGACCGGTTCATCCCGCTCGCCGAACACACCGGCCTGATCGTGCCGCTCGGCCGCTGGGTCCTGGAGGAGTCGGTCCGCCAGGCCCGCACCTGGGAGGCGCGAACCTCCGAGGGGGCAGCCGCGGGCCCGCTGCGGGTGAACGTGAACCTGTCGCCCATGCAGCTGACCCACCCCGGCCTGGTCTCGGACACCGTGGAGATCCTGGAGCGCGCCGGGCTCGAACCGGGCGCGCTCTGCCTGGAGGTGACCGAGTCCGCGCTGATCGGCGCCGACGACGACCTGCTCAAGCCGCTGCGGCGGCTCGCCGAGATGGGCGTGGACATCGCGCTCGACGACTTCGGCACGGGCTACTCCAACCTGGCCAATCTGCGCCGCCTGCCGGTGAGCATCCTCAAGCTCGACCGTTCCTTCACGCAGGGGATGCAGCACTTCCCGGCCGACCCCGTCGACCTGAAGATCGTCGAGGGCATCGTCGCGCTCGCCCACAGCCTGGATCTGGCGGTCACCGTCGAGGGCGTCGAGACGGGCGCACAGGCGGACCAGCTGCGCGAGCTGGGCTGCGACACGGCCCAGGGCTGGTACTACGCCCGTCCGGGCCCGCCGGACCGACTCCACGAACTGGCCCTCGCGGACGCGACGAGCTGAGGCCGCGTGGTGATCCCTTGGGTGTACGCCTTCGTCGACCGGCCCGCTGACCGGTTCGGCAGGGCGTGTGCGTTCTGGACGGCGGTCACCGGAACGCGGCTGTCCGCGTTCCGCGGCGACGACGAGCAGTTCGTGACGCTGCTGCCGTCGTCGGGCGACGCGTACGTGAAGGCGCAGGCGGTCGGCGGCGGCCCCGGCGGCGCGCATCTCGACTTCGCCGTGGACGACATGGCGGCCGGCGCCCGCGAGGCCCGTGCGCTCGGCGCCGCTCCGGTCTTCGCGGAGGAGGGCCTGGAGGTCCTGCGCTCGCCGGGCGGGCAGTTGTTCTGCCTCGTGCCGTGGCAGGGCGAGCGGGAGCGCCCCGCGCCGCCGATCGCACCGGACGGGACCACGAGCCGCCTCGATCAGGTGTGCCTCGATGTGCCGCCGGGGCTGTGGGAGGCGGAGGCGGCTTTCTGGCCCGCCTTCACGGGGTGGTCGTCGCGCGCGGGTTCGCGCCCGGAGTTCCACCTCGTCGAACCGCCCGCGAGCCTGCCGATCCGGATCCTGCTGCAACGCCTCGACTCGGAGGGGCCGCCCGGAGCACACCTGGACTTTTCCTGTTCGGACCTTGAGGCGGACCGCGTCCGACACGAGAGCCACGGCGCGGAGACGGTGTCACGGGGCCCGCACTGGATCGTGATGCGGGACCCGGCGGGCGGAACGTACTGCCTGACGATCAGGAACCCCGATACGGGCAGGCTTCGGGCCCCGTAAGACGGGCCCCGAAGGGGCGCGGGGAACTGCGCGACCAGCCCCCACTGACCCGCAGATTCACCATCACGCCCCCGTTCACCGTTCCAAGAGCATCCGCTGCAACTCCCGCGCGGCCCGCGGCGGCGCCACATCGCTGCGGTGCGCCAGCGCGATCGTGCGGTGCAGCGTCGGCCGTGCCAGCGGCGTCATCCGCAGGCCCCGCCCGGCGCGCTCGGCCACCATGCGCGGGACGACCGCGACCCCGAGCCCGGCCTGCACGAAACCGAGAACCGCGTCCATCTCGCCGCCCTCGACGGCGAAGTCCGGCTCGAAGCCCTCGGCGCGGCAGGCCGCCACCGTCAGCTCCCGCAGGTCGTAGCCGTGCCGGAACATCACCAGGCGCTGGCGCTCCAGATCCGCGACCCGCACCGTCTTGCCGAGCCCCGGCGCGTCCGGCGACGACACCACGACGAGGTCCTCGCGCAGCAGCTCCACGGTCGTCAGGGCGGGGGACGGGCTGGGCAGCGGAAGGACGACGACGGCCAGGTCGAGGGCGCCGCGGGCCAGTTCGCGTACGAGGTCGTGGGAGCCGCCCTCCTCCAGGAGGAGCTGGATGCCCGGGTGCAGATCGTGAAAGGCCCGCAGCACCTCCGGAAGCAGGCCCGTGCAGACGCTGGGCGTAGCCCCCAGCCGGATCCGGCCGCGCCGCAGCTGGGCCAGCTCCTGCACCTCGATCCGCGCGGTGTCGGCGTCCGCGAGAATCCGCCGGGCCAGCGGCAGCAGCGCCTCGCCCGCGTCGGTCAGCGCGATGTTCCCCCGCGCCCTGCTGAACAGCTCCGCGCCGAGTTCCTTCTCCAGGGCGCGGACCTGCTGGGAGAGGGACGGCTGGGAGACGTGCACCTGCTCGGCGGCCCGGGTGAAGTGTCTGGTCTCGGCCACCGCGACGAAGTACAGAAGCTGCTGGAATTGCATACACAGCAGGGTACGGCCGATGATAGCCAACCGCTATCGAGATGAGCTGATCCATCTCTTGGACCGATCGGGACCTTCGGCCTTAGCGTCGGTGACATGGCTCTGGCAACGCGGACGGACCGACGACCGTCCATGACGCGCACGATCTGGGACTCATCCGTAGGCAAGAAGACGGTGATGGCGGTGAGCGGCCTGATCATGCTGCTCTACCTGGTCGCGCACATGATCGGCAACCTGAAGATCTTCTTCGGCCCCGAGGAGATCAACCACTACGCCCACTGGCTGCGCACGGTCGGCGAGCCCTTCATGCACTACGAGTGGACGCTCTGGCTGATCCGCGTGGTGCTCGTCGTCGCCGTGGTCGCGCACGCCACCTCCGCGTACCAGCTGAGCCGCCGCGACATCAAGGCGCGCCCGACGAAGTACGTCAACAAGAAGGCCGGCACGAGCTTCGCGACCCGCACCATGCGCTGGGGCGGCATCATCCTCGGCCTCTTCATCGTCTGGCACATCCTCGACCTGACGACCGGCACCGTGCACCCGGGCGGCTACGAGCACCTGCACCCGTACCAGAACATCATCGACACCTTCTCCACGTGGTACGGCAACGTCATCTACATCGTCGCCGTGGTCGCCCTCGGCTTCCACGTCCGGCACGGGCTCTGGAGCGCCGCGCAGACCCTCGGAGCGGGCAAGGCGACCCGTGACCGTGTCCTCAAGATCATCGCCAATGGCCTCGCGCTGTTCCTGACGGCGGGCTTCGTCGTCGTACCCGTGGCCGTCATGACCGGAGTGGTGAGCTGATGAACTCGTACGCCGAATACGCGACCGGCGAGCCGGTCGTCGACACCAAGGCCCCCGAGGGGCCGGTCGCCGAGCGCTGGGACACCCGCCGCTTCGAGGCGAAGCTGGTCAACCCGGCCAACCGCCGCAAGCACACCGTGATCGTCGTCGGCACCGGCCTCGCGGGCGGCTCCGCCGGCGCCACGCTGGCCGAACAGGGCTACCACGTCGTCCAGTTCTGCTACCAGGACTCCCCGCGCCGCGCCCACTCCATCGCCGCGCAGGGCGGCATCAACGCCGCGAAGAACTACCGCAACGACGGCGACTCCGTACACCGCCTCTTCTACGACACCGTCAAGGGCGGCGACTTCCGCGCCCGCGAGTCCAATGTGCACCGCCTCGCGCAGATCTCCGTCGAGATCATCGACCAGTGCGTCGCGCAGGGCGTGCCCTTCGCCCGCGAGTACGGCGGACTGCTCGACACCCGCTCCTTCGGCGGCGTACAGGTGTCGCGGACGTTCTACGCCCGCGGCCAGACGGGGCAGCAGCTCCTCCTCGGCGCGTACCAGGCACTCAGCCGCCAGATCGCCGCGGGGAACGTCGAGATGCATCCGCGTACCGAGATGCTCGACGTGATCGTCGTCGACGGACGGGCCCGCGGCATCGTCGCCCGCGACCTGATCAGCGGCAAGATCGAGACGTACTTCGCCGACGCGGTGGTCCTCGCCTCCGGCGGCTACGGCAACGTCTTCTACCTGTCGACGAACGCCATGAACTCCAACGCCACCGCGGTGTGGCGAGCACACCGGCGCGGCGCCTACTTCGCCAACCCGTGCTTCACCCAGATCCACCCCACCTGCATCCCGCGCACCGGCGACCACCAGTCCAAGCTCACGCTGATGAGTGAGTCGCTGCGCAACGACGGCCGGATCTGGGTCCCCAAGGCCAAGGGCGACGACCGCCCCGCCGACAAGATCCCCGAGGACGAGCGCGACTACTACCTGGAGCGCATCTACCCGTCCTTCGGCAACCTCGTGCCCCGCGACATCGCGTCGCGCGCCGCCAAGAACGTCTGCGACGAGGGCAGGGGAGTGGGCCCCGGCGGACAGGGCGTCTACCTCGACTTCGCCGATGCCATCCAGCGCATGGGCAAGAAGAAGGTCGAGGAGAAGTACGGCAACCTCTTCGACATGTACGCGCGGATCACCGCGGAGAACCCGTACGAGACGCCGATGCGGATCTACCCCGCCGTGCACTACACGATGGGCGGACTCTGGGTCGACTACGACCTGCAGACCACCATTCCCGGCCTGTTCGCGGTCGGCGAGGCCAACTTCTCCGACCACGGCGCGAACCGCCTCGGCGCCTCCGCCCTGATGCAGGGCCTGGCCGACGGCTACTTCGTCCTGCCGTCGACGATCAACGACTACCTCGCCCGCAATCCGCACCACGACGAGGTGACGGCCGAACACCCCGTCGTACGCGAGGTGATGGGCGAGACCGAGGACCGCATCACCAGGCTCCTCGCCGTCGACGGCGACCGCACGCCCGACTCCTTCCACCGTGAACTCGGCGAGCTCATGTGGGAGTTCTGCGGAATGGCACGTACGGAGACGGGCCTGCGCAAGGCACTTGAGCGCATCCCGCAGATCCGCGAGGAGTTCTGGCGCCGGATCAAGGTGCCCGGCACCGGCGAGGAGTTCAACCAGTCCCTGGAGAAGGCGAACCGCATCGTCGACTACCTGGAGCTGGCCGAGCTGATGTGCCTCGACGCCCTGCACCGCGCCGAGTCCTGCGGCGGTCACTTCCGCGAGGAGTCGCAGACCCCGGACGGCGAGGCGGCCCGCCGCGACGAGGAGTTCTCCTACGCCGCCGCCTGGGAGTTCACCGCCACCGGCGATGCCCCCGTCCTTCATAAAGAAGACCTCGTCTTCGAGTACGTCCACCCCACTCAGCGGAGCTACGCATGAAGCTCACCCTGCGCGTCTGGCGCCAGCAGAACGCCGACGCCGAAGGCGCCATGTCCACGTATGAAGTGGACGGCATCTCCTCCGACATGTCCTTCCTGGAGATGCTCGACACCCTCAACGAAGAGCTCATCGTCAAGGGCGACGACCCCGTCGCCTTCGACCACGACTGCCGCGAGGGCATCTGCGGCGCGTGCTCGCTCGTCATCAACGGCGACGCGCACGGCCCGGAGCGCACCACCACCTGCCAGCTGCACATGCGGTCCTTCAAGGACGGCGACACCATCGACATCGAGCCGTGGCGCGCCGCGGCCTTCCCGGTCGTCAAGGACCTGGTGGTGGACCGCTCGTCCTTCGACCGCATCATCCAGTCCGGCGGCTACATCAGCGCCCCGACCGGAGCGGCCCCCGAGGCACACGCCGCGCCCGTCCCGAAGCCGGACGCGGACTTCGCCTTCGAGCACGCGGAGTGCATCGGGTGCGGCGCCTGTGTCGCCGCCTGCCCCAACGGCTCGGCGATGCTCTTCACCTCCGCGAAGGTGAATCACCTCAATGTCCTTCCGCAGGGTGCTCCCGAGCGGGAGACGCGGGTCCTTGACATGGTGGCGCAGATGGATGAAGAGGGCTTCGGCGGCTGCACGTTGACCGGCGAATGTGCCACCGCCTGCCCGAAGGGGATTCCGTTGCCGTCCATCTCGGCTATGAACAAGGAATGGCTGCGGGCGACTCGGAAGGTCGGCCGGTAGTCACCCTGGAGGGGCCGGTGGAGACCCGCGGGTCCGATTGGGCTTGTCGCGCGGTTCCCCGCGCCCCTACGGGGCGCGTACCTTCTCCGCATGTATCCGGGAGCGTACGACCCCGCCAGAACGGCCGTCGTCACCGCCGACGGCACACGGACCCTCACCTACGGACAACTCGAAGAACGCTCCCTGCGGCTCGCGGATCATCTGCGGGCCGCGGGCTTGCGCCGGGGCGACCACTTCGCCCTGCTCTGCGACAACGATCCGCGCGCCCTGGAGGTCTACTGGGCGGCCCTGCGCTCCGGCCTCTATCTCACCGCCGTCAACCACCACCTCACGGCGGGCGAGGCCGCGTACATCGTCCGGGACTGCGGTGCCAAGGCGCTGATCGTCTCCGGCTCGCTCGCCGAACTGGGCGCGACCGTCCTGGAGCTGGCCGCCGGGCCGCCGATCGTGCTCGGCCTCGACGACGGGACGTACGAGAAGGCGCTCGAGGCCGCGTCCGCCGTGCCGCCCGCGCACCAGCCGCGCGGCACCGACATGCTCTACTCCTCCGGGACCACCGGACGCCCCAAGGGCATCAAGCCCGCACTGCCCGAGGGCGACGTGCGCGAGGAGCCCAGTACGTACGTCGTCGTCTTCCAGACGATGTACGGCTTCGGCGAGGACACCGTCTATCTGAGCCCCGCACCGATCTACCACGCGGCGCCCCTGCGCTTCTGCGGCGTCGTCACCGCGCTCGGCGGCACGGTCGTCCTGATGGACGCCTTCGACGCCGAGGGCGCGCTCGCCGCCGTGGAGCGGCACCGGATCACGCACAGCCAGTGGGTGCCGACGATGTTCGTCCGCATGCTGAAGCTGCCCGCCGAGGTGCGCGAGCGGTACGACCTGTCGTCGATGCGCACCGCCATCCACGCGGCAGCGCCCTGCCCCGTCGAGGTCAAGCGGCGGATGCTGGAGTGGTGGGGGCCGGTCCTGTACGAGTACTACTCGTCGACCGAGGGCAACGGCATCACGTTCATCTCGCCGGAGGAGTGGCTGCGCAAGCCTGGTTCCGTCGGCCAGGACGGGCTGCTCGGCGGGCTGCGGATCTGCGACGACGCGGGCCGGGAGCTGCCGGTCGGCGAGACCGGGATCGTCTACTTCGAGCGGGAGGAACTGCCGTTCCGCTACCACAACGACACCGACCGCACCCGCGAGGCCCAGCACCCCGAGCATCCCAACTGGACCACCACCGGCGACATCGGCCATGTGGACGAGGACGGCTACCTCTTCCTCACCGACCGCAAGGCGTTCATGATCATCTCGGGTGGTGTGAACGTTTACCCGCAGGAGGCCGAGGACTGTCTCGTCCTGCACCCCGCGGTCGCCGACGTCGCGGTCGTCGGGGTGCCGGACCCGGAGATGGGCGAGGCCGTCAAGGCGGTCGTGCAGCCGGCCGACGGGACGGCGCCCGGACCCGAACTGGAGCGGGAGCTGCTGGAGTTCGTCCGCGAACGCATCGCCCACTACAAGGCGCCGCGCTCGGTGGACTTCACCGACACGCTGCCCCGTACGCCCACCGGAAAGCTCGCGAAGTCCCGGCTGCGGAAGTCGTATTGGCCGTGAGGAGCGGCCGTAAGCAGCGGAAGCAAGCAGCGGCCGTGAGGAGGTGACCATCACCGGCGGCGTCGTGCGCGCGGCCCGACCGGCCTTCCCGCCGCACGGGTGATCTACTGGGCCCAGAGGCACGGGGGACCGTTCGTCCGACCGCAGCAGGAGGTACGCAGCATGCTCGTCGATCTCTCCGGCAAGACCGCTCTCGTCACCGGCTCCACCCAGGGCATCGGCGCCGCCATCGCGGCCGGCCTCGCCCGCGCCGGTGCGCGGGTGGCGGTCAACGGACGGTCCGCGGAGTCCGTCGACAAGGCCGTGGGACGGCTGAGGGAGGAGCACGGCGGCGCCGAGTTCCTCCCGGCTCCCGGCGACATCTCCACCGACGACGGCGCCCGTCAGGTGTTCACCGCCGTGCCCCATGCGGACATCCTCGTCAACAACCTCGGCATCTTCGGCGCCGCACCGGCCCTCGACATCGACGACGCCGAATGGCGCCGCTACTTCGAGGTGAACGTCCTGACCGCCGTACGGATGATCCGCCACTATCTGCCGGGGATGACGGACCGCTCCTGGGGGCGGATCCAGAACATCGCCAGCGACTCCGCGTTCGTCACGCCCGAGGAGATGATCCACTACGGCATGTCGAAGACGGCTCTCCTCGCCGTGTCCCGCGGCTTCGCCAAGGAAGCCGCGGGCACGGGCGTGACGGTGAACTCCGTGATCGCGGGCCCCACCCACACCGGAGGGGTGGAGGACTTCGTCTACGAACTCGTCGACCCCGCCCTGCCCTGGGACGTGGCCCAGCGGGAGTTCATGCGCGAGCACCGCCCGCAGTCCCTCATCCAGCGGCTGATCGAGCCGGAGGAGATCGCCCACATGGTCGTCTACCTCAGCTCGCCGCTGGCCTCCGCGACGACGGGCGGCGCACTGCGGGTGGACGGCGGCTACGTGGACTCGATCGCCCCGTAGCCCTCACCTGCGCAGCGGCCCCGGGCGGCCTAGTCGTTGGTGGTCACATGGACGTAGTCGACGACCAGCTGCTGCGGGAACGTCGTGCTGCCGTCCGGGTCGCCCGGCCAGTAGCCGCCCACCGCCAGGTTCAGGATCAGGAAGAACGGCTTGTCGAAGACCCACTGCTTGCCGCCCAGGTCCGCCGGGGTGCGGGTCTGGTAGACGTTGCCGTCGACGGACCAGGTGACCTTGTTCGGCGACCAGTCCACCGCGAAGGTGTGGAACTTGTCCGCGAACGCCTCGCCGCCGGGCAGCGTATAGCCCGCGCCGATGCCGCCGGAGCCGGAGTAACCCGGGCCGTGCAGGGTTCCGTGGACCGTGCTCGGCTCGAAGCCCACGTTCTCCATCACGTCGATCTCGCCGCTCTGCGGCCACCCCACGTCACCGATGTCGGCGCCCAGCATCCAGAACGCGGGCCACATGCCCTGACCGCGCGGCACCTTCATCCGGGCCTCGACATGGCCGTACGTCTGGGTGAACTTGCCCGCGGTGTTCAGCCGGGCCGATGTGTACTCACACGTTCCGTACCAGCACTGGTAGTTGCCGGGATTCTCCTTGCGGGCCGTGATGACCAGGTTGCCCTGGCCGTCGAGTGCCGCGTTGTTGTTGCCCGACGTGTAGTACTGCCGCTCGTGGTTGTTGACGTTGTCGCCGGTCTCGATCTGCCACTTGGAGCCGTCGACCGCCGACCCGGCGGGGCCGTCGAAGTCGTCGGTGAACGTGGCGGCCGCGGTGGTCGTCGTGGCCGAGGCGGCGGGTTCGGCCGACGCGCCGGACGGCATCGCGGTCAGGGCGGCGGCACCGCAGACGAGAGCGGCCGCGAGGGCCGTGCGGCGGCGGGTGGATGTACGCACTGTCATCACTTCGCTTCGCGTGGGGGGTGGTGCGGGGCGATGGGGCATGGCCCATGGGGAGCGATGGAGCGTGGCCTGTGGGGAACCGATGGAGCACGGCGTATGGGGAACCAAAGTGGCATGGGCATGCCAAACCAGTGTCGAGAACTGAACGCGGCGGGCGATCCCTCGCCCTGCTTTGTTCAGTACTTGATTTAAGGCACGCCCCGAGACGCCGTCAAGGAGTTGGTGCGGACCAACCTGCCGAGCCGGGCGTCAACTCCCGCGCCAGATAAGGCGCCGTACGGCTCCCCGCGGCCTCGGCCACCGCCGCCGGCGGCCCGCACGCGACGATCCTGCCGCCCTCGTCACCGCCGCCGGGGCCCAGGTCGATCACCCAGTCCGCGCCCGCCACCACCGCCATGTCGTGCTCGACCACCACCACCGAGTGACCCGAGTCGACCAGCCCGTGCAGCTGCCGCATCAGGACCTCGACGTCCGCCGGGTGCAGCCCGGTCGTCGGCTCGTCCAGGAGGTACAGCGTGTGACCGCGCCGCACCCGCTGCAACTCCCCGGCCAGCTTGATGCGTTGGGCCTCGCCGCCGGACAGCTCGGTGGCGGGCTGGCCGAGCCGCAGATAGCCGAGCCCCACGTCGAGCAGCGTCCGCAGGCTGCGGGCGGCGGCCGGGGTGTCGGCGAAGAACTCGGCGGCGGCCTCGACGGTGAGGTCGAGCACCTCCGCGATGTTCCTTCCCCGGTACGTCACTTGGAGTGTCTCGGGGTTGTAGCGCGCGCCCGCGCAGTCGGGGCACGGGGCGTAGGTGCTGGGCAGGAAGAGCAGCTCCACGCTCACGAAGCCCTCGCCCTGGCAGGTCTCGCACCGCCCGCCCGCCACGTTGAACGAGAACCGCCCGACGCCGAAGCCCCGCTCGCGCGCCGCGTCCGTCGCCGCGAAGACCTTGCGCACGACGTCGAAGAGGCCGGTGTAGGTGGCGAGGTTGGAGCGGGGCGTGCGGCCGATCGGTTTCTGGTCGACGGACACAAGGCGTCCCACGCCGTCCAGCTCCTCGGAGATCTCGCCGATGAGCGTGGACTTTCCCGAGCCGGAGACGCCGGTGACGGCGGTGAAGGTGCCGAGCGGGAACTCGGCCGTGACGTCGCGCAGATTGTGCCGGGTGACCGGTCCGACCTTCAGCCGGCCGCGCGGGGCACGCACCTCACGTACCGGAGCAGGCGCGCGGCCGAAGAGGAAGCGGGCCGTCGCGGATTCCGCGACGGACGCCAGCTCCGCCACCGGCCCGCTGTGCAGCACCTGCCCGCCGTGCTCACCCGCGTGCGGGCCCACGTCCACGAGCCAGTCCGCGTGGCGTACGACGTCGAGGTGGTGCTCCACGACGAACACCGAGTTCCCCGCGGCCTTGAGCCGGTCCAGGACGGTGAGCAGCGACTCCGTGTCCGCCGGATGCAGCCCTGCCGACGGCTCGTCCAGGACGTACACGACCCCGAAGAGCCCCGACCGCAGCTGGGTGGCGAGGCGCAGCCGCTGCAGCTCGCCCGTCGAGAGGGTGGGCGTCGCGCGGTCCGGGCTCACATAGCCGAGCCCCAGCTCGGTGATCGTGCCGATCCGGCCCAGCAGATCGGCGGTCAGGACCCGCGCCGCCTCCGAACCCGCCGCGCCCTCAAGACACTTGGCGAGTTCCGACAGCGGAAGCGCGGCCAGCTCGGCGATCGTGCGCCCCGCGAAGGTGACCGCGAGGGCCTCGGGCCGCAGCCTGCTGCCGCCGCACGCCGGGCAGTCGGCGCTCTCCAGGAACCGCTCGGCCTTGGTGCGCAGCGTCTGGCTCTTGGAGTCCGCGAACGTCTTCATGACATAGCGCCGGGCGCTCATGTACGTACCCTGATAAGGGCGTTGGATGCGGCCCGCGTCCCGCACCGGGTGCACGGTCACCACCGGCTGTTCGTCCGTGAACAGGATCCAGTCCCGGTCCCGCTGCGGCAGCTCCCGCCAGGGCCGGTCGACGTCGTGCCCGAGGGTGTCCAGGACGTCGCGCAGGTTCTTGCCCTGCCAGGCGCCGGGCCAGGCCGCGATCGCGCCCTCCCGGATCGACAGGGCCGGATCGGGGACGAGCAGCTCCTCGGTCGTCCGGTGCACCCGGCCGAGCCCGTGGCACTGAGGGCAGGCTCCGGCGGCCGTGTTCGGCGAGAAGGCGTCCGAGTCGAGCCGCTCGGCGCCCTCGGGATAGTCGCCGGCCCGCGAGAAGAGCATGCGCAGCGAGTTCGAGAGGTTGGTGACCGTGCCGACGGACGACCGGGACGTGGGCGCCGCGCGCCGCTGCTGGAGCGAGACGGCGGGCGGCAGCCCGGTGATCTCCCCGACGGCCGGCGCGCCCACCTGGTGGATCAGCCTTCGCGCGTACGGGGCGACCGACTCGAAGTAGCGGCGCTGGGCCTCCGCGTAGACCGTCCCGAAGGCGAGCGACGACTTCCCCGAGCCGGAGACGCCGGTGAAGACCGCGAGCACGTCACGCGGAATGTCGACGTCGACGTTCCGCAGGTTGTGCTCACGGGCACCCCGCACGCGTACGTACGGATCGTGGGGGCTGTGCATGGGGCGGACTCCGTACGCGGCTCGGGGGCAAACCCCACGATTCTAGGTCGCGGTCAGACCCGCGACCCGGGCGAGCCGCCGGTAGGAGTCGATCAGGCCCTCCCGGTCGTACGTACTCGTCGTGAGCAGCACCTCCTGTGCGCCACTCGCCTTGAGCAGCGTCTCCAGCTCGTCGGCGACCTGCTCCTCCGTGCCGTGGATGTGCCCTTCGAGCCCGGAGGCGTAGAAGCCGCGCTCCTTCTCGGTCATCGTCATCGCCGGTGACTCGATCCGCGCGGCCGGGGGCAGCGGCGGGAACGTGCCGTGGGTGCGTGAGTACGCCATCGACCAGGCCTCCGGGATCAGCAGACGGCGGGCCTCCTCGGGCGTGCCGGCCACCGCGATCGTGCCCGAGACGACGACGTACGGCTCGCTGGACCACTCCGACGGCCGGAAGGACGCGCGGTAGTGGTCGATGCCGCGGAGCATCTTCTCGCGGCTCCGGAGATCCCCGATGACCATCGGGAGCCCGGCCTCGGCCGCGATGGTGGCGCCCTCGCCGATGGCGAGGACGAACGGCGGGACGGTGAGGCCCTCGGCGGGCCGCGCGCGCACTCCCGTGTCCGAGGTGCCGCGGAACCAGCCGAGCAGCTCGGCGAGCTGTGCCGCGAAGTCCCCGGCGTCGTGCTTGTCCCTGCCCAGCGCCTTGCGCACCCCGTCGGTGAACCCGACCGAGCGGCCGAGCCCCATGTCGATCCGGCCGGGGAAGAGTGATTCGAGCACCCCGAACTGCTCGGCGACGACGAGCGGTTGATGGTTCGGCAGCATCACACCGCCCGTGCCGACCCGAATGCTCCGGGTCGCCGCGGCGACGGCCGAGGCCAGCACGGTGGGCGCGGATCCGGCGACCCCCGGCACACCGTGGTGCTCGGACACCCAGAAACGGTGGTAGCCCAGCGCCTCGACCTCCCGGGCGAGCCGCACGGTGTCACGCAGGGCCTCGGGCCCGTCGTGCCCCTCACGGGTGCGGGAACGGTCGAGTACGGAGAACCGGGTTGATTCGATCACTGAGCTCACGCAAGGTTCAACGCCTGGGCGCCGCCAGGATTCCCGCGCGGCCGGGTGGGCTCCCGTGGCATTGCCTACGCTGGGCCCGTGACGGAAGACAGCAGGCCACTGGCCGTATTCGACCTGGACGGCACCCTCGCGGACACGGCGCACCGGCAGCGCTTCCTGGAGCGCAAGCCGCGGGACTGGGCCGCCTTCTTCGCCGCGGCGCCGGACGATCCGCCGCTGGAGCGGGGCGTGGCGCTGGCCCTGGAGAGCGCCGAGGAGTGCGCGGTCGTCTATCTGACGGGCAGGCCCGAGCGGTGCCGCGAGGACACCGTGGCGTGGCTCGCGGCACAGGGGCTGCCCCAGGGGCGGATCTGGATGCGGCGCAACGACGACCGGCGGCCCGCGCGCCGCACCAAGCTGGAGATCCTCCGGAAGATCGCCCGGACGCGGGAGGTCCGGATGCTCGTGGACGACGACGAGCTGGTGTGCGACGAGGCCGAGCGCGCTGGCTTCAAGGTCGTCCGGGCACGCTGGGCGAGCACGTCCGCCGCGCTCAAGGACGCCCAGGAGCGGGAAGGGCGGACGTGATCTGCCGCAGGCGGTCAGGCGCTGTCGCCGTCCTCCAGACGGAATCCGACCTTCAGGCCGACCTGGTAGTGCTCGATCTGCCCGTTCTCGATGTGGCCGCGCACCTGGGTGACCTCGAACCAGTCCAGTGAGCGCAGCGTCTGCGAGGCGCGCGCGATGCCGTTGCGGATCGCCTGGTCGACGCCCTCGTGCGAGGTTCCGACGATCTCGGTGACCCGGTAGGTGTGGTTGGACATCAGAGGGTTCCTCTCCTCCGTGCGGTGGTGTCACGGCACTGCGGTGACGTCACTCCACCGTGCCCCACCACGCGGCGGTGCGCGAGGCGGTGGGCGAGGGCAGGGCGTCCGAGGGCACGGTTCCGGGCGCCTGATCGACGTACCGGATCACTGCTTTCCTCTTGACCCGCCCATTGGTACAGACCAAAATCCAGCCGTACCCGTTCGAGCCATGCGCTCACCCCCACGTCGGGCCGACCTTCCCCTGTCCGCAGGAAGAAAGTGACCCACGTGAGACCGCTCCGCCATGCCGTCGCGCCCCTGTCCCTCGTCCTCGCCGTCACCGCGCTGCTCCCCGGATGCGGGGTGCTGCCGGGCGGTGCGCAGGAGAAGCGGACGGTCACCGTGTGGCTGATGAAGGACAGCGCGTCGGCAGGCTTCATCAAGCGGTTCACCGCGGACTTCGAGGAGCGGCACGCCGACATCGACCTGGAGATACGCATCCAGGAGTGGACCGGCATCGGCGACAAGGTCAAGGCCGCGCTGAAGGCGGAGGACGGTCCCGACGTCATCGAGGTCGGCAATACGCAGGTCGCCCAGTACGTCGATGAGGGCGGCCTCTACGACCTCACCCTGGAGAGCGCGCGCGACCTCGGGATGAAGGACTGGCTGCCGGGTCTCGCCGAGCCGGGGCGGTACAACGGCAGTCAGTACGGGGTGCCCTGGTACGCGGCCAACCGTGTCGTCATCTACAACAAGGACCTCTTCGCGCGGGCCGGCATCAAGGAACCCCCGAAGACGCGGGAGCAGTGGCTCGCCGACACGGAGCGGCTCAACTCCGGGGGAAATCAGGGCATCTACCTCGCGGGCCAGGACTGGTACACCCTGTCCGGCTTCATCTGGGACGAGGGCGGCGACCTCGCCGAGGAGTCGAACGGCGTCTGGAAGGGCGGCCTGCACTCGCCCGCGGCACTGCGCGGCATGGAGTTCTACCGGCGGCTCCAGGCGCTGGGGTCGGGCCCCCGTGACGCGGACGAGGAGCATCCGCCGCAGGCCGGGGTGTTCGCGGGCGGTGACGTGGCGCAGATCGTCGCCGTGCCGGGCACGGCGCGGGCGATCGAGGCGAAGAACCCCGAGCTGAAGGGGAAACTCGGCTACTTCCCCATCCCCGGGAAGACGGCGGCGAAGCCGGGGGCCGTCTTCACCGGCGGCTCCGATCTCGTCGTGCGGGGGCGCACGGACGACCGCAAGGGTGCGGTCGCCGTGATCGAGGCGCTGGCGGGCCGGAAGTGGCAGACGGAGCTGGCCCGGACGATGAACTACGTCCCGAACAAGACGACCCTCGCCTCGGTCGTCTCCGGGGAGGAGGGGGTTGCCGCGATGGCGGCGGGCGCGGCGCGGGGTCGCGCGACCCCGGCCTCCCCGGAGTGGGCCGCCGTGGAGGCGGACAACCCCATCAAGGCGTACATGTCCAAGGTGCTCGGCGGGGGTGATCCGGCGGCGGAGGCCCGGAAGGCCTCGCGCCGGATCACCGCAGAGCTGGACGTGAGCGGGCCGTGAGCGGGCCGTGAGGGGGCCGCTCAGCCGCCGGACGGGACGAGCCGCGAGCCCTACCCCGCCACACTCAGCGACAGCGCGAAGCGGCCCCTCTCGTCCGTCCACCAATGCGTCAGCTTCAGGTCCGCCGCGGCCAGTTCCGTGCGTACTCCCTCCTCCCGGAACTTCGCCGAGATCTCCGTCCGCATCTCCTCGTGGCGCTCGAAGTCGACCGCCAGGTCGAGCGCCGGGATCTTCACCGTCTGCGCCGCGAGCGACCGCAGCCGCATCTCGATCCACTCGTGCTCGCGGTCCCAGACGGCGACGTGCGAGAACGCGTCGGGATCGAAGTCGGCGTCCAGTTCGCGGTTGATGACGGTCAGGACGTTCTTGTTGAACGCCGCCGTGACGCCCGCCCCGTCGTCGTACGCCGACACGAGCACCGACTCGTCCTTCACCAGGTCCGTGCCGAGCAGCAGCGCGTCCCCGGGGGACAGCAGCGCCCGTACGGACGAGAGGAACGCGGCGCGCTCGGCCGGCAGCAGGTTGCCGATCGTGCCGCCGAGGAACGCCACCAGGCGGGGGCCCGGCGTGCCCGGCAGGGCGAGGCCGCGGGTGAAGTCGGCGATCAGGGCGTGCACGTCCAGCGCCGGACGCGAGGCGAGCAGGGTGTTCGCGGCGCCCGTCAGCGCGCTCTCGCTCACGTCCACCGGGACGTACGTCCGCAGCGAGGGAAGCGCGTCGATCAGATGGCGGGTCTTCTCCGACGATCCGGAGCCCAGCTCGATCAGCGTCCGCGCGTCCGTCACCTCGGCGATCTCCGCCGCGCGGGTCTGCAGGATCTCCCGCTCGGCGCGCGTCGGGTAGTACTCGGGCAGCGTGGTGATCTCGTCGAAGAGCGCGCTGCCGCGTGCGTCGTAGAACCACTTCGGCGGCAGCGTCTTGGGCAGGCGGGTGAGGCCGTGCAGGACGTCGGCGCGCAGGGCGGCGTCGGTGGCGTCCTCGGGCAGGGTGCGGGTCAGCAGGAACGGGCTCACGCAGTGGGCTCCTTGAGCGGGGTCAGCAGGACATCGGTACGGCTGGCGGCGAGCAGCGTGCGGTCGGGCACCTGGCGCCAGTGCGGATCGTCGTCGTAGGGCTCGGAGGCCACGACGGTGCGGCGGCCCGGTTCGGCGAGGTACCAGAGGGTGTCGCCCCAGGCGGTCGCGGCGATCGTCTCGCCGTTGGTGAGCAGGAGATTGAGGCGCGATCCGGGGGCCGCCTCGGCGACCTCGACGACGGTGTCGGCCAGGGCCTGGCCCTCCTCGTCGCCCCCGCGCAGCCGGTGCAGGACGAGCGCCCACACCAGCGCGGAGTCGCAGCGCGCCTCCAGGGAGAGCAGTTCGGCGGCCGGGAGGCCCTCGGCCACCGGGGCGAGCGAGCGCGGCCAGCCCGTCACGGCGCCGTTGTGGCTGAACAGCCACGGCCCGGACGCGAAGGGCGCCGCCGCGGCCTCCCCGTCCGCGCCCGCCACCGTGGCATCGCGCACCGCGGCGATCAGCGCCCCGGACCGGACGACACGGGCGAGGTCGGCGAAGGACTGGTCGCCCCAGATCGGCCCGGTACGGCGATAGCGCGCGGGCACCGGATCGCCCTCGGCGTACCAGCCCACGCCGAAGCCGTCCGCGTTGACCGTGCCGTACCGCTGCTGCCGCGGCGCCCAGGACTGCCGGAACAGACTGTGCGCGGGCTCCACGAGCAGCTTGCCCAGCGGCTGCTCAGGCCCCAGGAAGGCGAGATGACGGCACATCAGGACACCCCCGTCGCACCGGGGCCCGGCCCCGCGTCGCGTGCCGTGCGGAACCCGGAGAAGATCTGCCGCCGCACCGGATGGTCCCAGTTGCGGAACGTGCCCCGGCAGGCCACCTGGTCCACGGAGAACGCCCCGCCGCGCAGCACCTTGTAGTCACCGCCGAAGAACACGTCCGAGTACTCGCGGTACGGGAACGCGGCGAAGCCCGGATACGGCAGGAAGTCGCTGGACGTCCACTCCCACACGTCGCCGATCAACTGGCGGACACCGAGCGGCGATTCCCCGGCCGGATAGCTTCCCGCGGGCGCGGGCCGCAGATGCCGCTGGCCCAGGTTCGCGCGCTCCGGGGTGGGGTCCGCGTCGCCCCACGGATAGCGCATCGAGCGACCGGACACCGGATCGTGCCGGGCCGCCTTCTCCCACTCCTCCTCGCTGGGCAGCCGCCGGCCCGCCCAGCGGGCGTACGCGTCCGCCTCGTACCAACTCACGTGCAGCACCGGCTCGTCCGGCGGCACCGCCTCCACCGTCCCGAAGTGACGGCGCAGCCACTGACCGGCCTCGCGGCGCCAGAACAGCGGCGCCGAGAGCTTGTTGGCCCGGATCATGTCCCAGCCCGCCGGGGCCCACCACCGCTGCTCGTCGTAGCCGCCGTCGGCGATGAAGAGCTGGTAGTCGGCGTTGGTCACCGGCGTCGTGTCGATGAAGAATGGCGGCACGACGCGGTGGTGCGCGGGACGTTCGTTGTCCAGCGCCCACGGTTCAGTGGACGTGCCCATCGTGAACGGGCCGCCGGGTACGAGGACTTCGGGCGGGCCCGTGAACGGCGGCGACGGCGCGGGATCCGGGGCGGTGAGCGCCGTCGGGCCCGAGCGGAGCTGATGCGTGATCAGCATCGTCTCGTCGTGCTGCTGTTCATGCTGCGCGATCATGCCGAACGCGAAGCCCGCGTCGGTCAGCGGAGAGCCGCGGAACGGGGTGCTCTCCAGGACGTCGAGCGCCCGCCCGCGCACCTCGGCCGCATAGCTGCGGGCCTCGGCGGGAGCGAGCAGCGGCAGGCTCGGCCGCTCGGCGCGGGGATGCTCGAAGGCGTCGTACAGTCCGTCGATCTCGGGCCGCATGGCGTCACGTCCCGCCACCGCCCGCAGCAGCCACAGCTCCTCCTGGTTGCCGATGTGCGCGAGGTCCCAGACCAGCGGTGACATCAACGGCGAGTGCTGCGCGGTGAGTTCGGGGTCCTCGACGCACGTGGTGAGGAGGGAGGTGCGGTCCCTGGCGGCGAGCAGTGCCGCCAGGGCGCGCTCCCGAAGGGACTCGGGGTCGCTGACGGTTCCGGTCATCGGAGGCTGCCCTTCTCGGTCTCGGTCTCGGTCTCGTTCGCGGAAGCGGGATCGAGGTCCCACGGCCAGCTGTTCGCGAGGTGCTGGTCCAGCAGATCGTCCGCAGGGCAGCGGCCCCGCGCGACGTACCGCTCGGCGTACGCGGCGACGGCGTCCCGCACCCGCGTGCTCGCACCCATCCGGGGCAGCGCGTCGACGGCGGCGGCGAAACAGGCCGCCGCGGCCTCGCGCAGCTCCGGGTCGGTCATCCCGAGCCGGGCGGCGTCCAGCCACAGCGGGCTGCGCGGCGCCGTGGGCGCGCCCGGCGGGCAGGCACGCTCGGCCAGCGGCTTGACCGTGCGGTACGCGGTCTCGGCGGCCTGCGGGTCGTCGAACAGCGCGCTCGTCACCGCGAGCGGCACGATCCAGCCGTCGGCGCCCGGCTGGGCGTCGACCATCCGCAGCTCCAGATGGCCGCGCGGCCGTACCGGCGGGAAGAGGGTGGTCAGGTGGTAGTCGAGGTCCTCACGGGTGGGCGGACGCGGCACGCCCGAGCGGGCCCAGGCGCGGAACGTCAGGTCCTCCGGCGCGGCCCAGTCCGCCCCCGCCTCCTCCGTCCTGACGCACATCACCGGCGCGTCCAGGGCGTGCCGCGTCCAGGCCGCCCGTGGCTCCATGTCCAGCGGCGGGGCCGCCGACGTGCCCGGATCGATGGCGGCCCAGACGGCCTGCCGGGTGGAGCGCCAGCCGGTGGCGCGCCCGTCCTGGAGCGGCGAGTTGGCGAACGCGGCGACCAGGACCGCGCCGAGCAGATGCGCGAGCCGCCAGCGCCGTCCGTAGCCGAGCGGGCCCGGCTCCTCGTGCCCCGCGTCCAGGCAGATCTGCACGGACGCGGTGGAGCACATCATGCGCCGGCCCGCGGGACCCGCACGGTCGAGATGGCACTCCATGGCGTCGTAGCGCGGCCGGTGCAGGATGCGGTGCGGCGGACGCCAGGGATCGGCACCGAGGCCGGTGAGCGTCAGATTCAGGGAGTCCAGTCGTTCGCGTACGACGGACAGATCGGCCGAGACGGCCGACACGCACTCCATCAGCGAGGCGGCGGGGAGCGAGCTGAGCTCCAGCTGGCCGCCCGGTTCGACGGTGATCAGGGAGTGCAGGGGCAGGGCCCGCAGTGCGGCGTAGGCCGCTTCGAGGCGGGCGGTGGACACGGGGTCGCGGAGCCGGTTCGGCTCATGGATCAGCCATTCCAGTTCGACACCGGTGGCGCGAGGTGGTCCTGTCTTGAAGCAGATGCCGCTGACCAGCGCCTCCGCCTCGGCCTCGGATACCGCGGTGCCGTACTTGGCGCGGTACGTCGTACAGTCTCCCTCGGGCATGCAGGGATCCTCCTGTTCACGGTTCCGCCTGGTCCATCGGTTGTGGACCACCCGGCCAACTCGATATGGGATGGACTGAGTTGGCCCGGATCGGCAGTGCTCGTCCCACCCAAGACGTTGTCGGCCGTTCGCACAAGAGTGCCCCTCTGGTCGCGCCGGTGCACGGCAATTCTGTTGCGACGGACGATGCGAACAGCTCACCATGCGTTCATGTACGAGTCGGGGGACAGGACGGGGGAGCGAGGGTGAGTGCCCGCCTGCGCGGGATCGCGCAGCAGACCGAGGAGATCGTCGCGGCGGGGCGTTACGTCACCGCCGGTGGCCGCGAAGTGGTGATCGCACCAGAGGTGGACGCCGCGCGCTCCGGCACGCGGATGTTCGGGCCCGCGGCGGTGCCGATGACACCGCCCGAGCCGACATCCACGGTAATCGAGGTCACCCCGGAGAGCAGCTTGGAGGCGGCGCACCGCCTCACGGGGACGGGCGGCGGGCCGGTGGCCGTGCTGAACTTCTCCTCGGCGCGCAATCCGGGCGGTGGCTATCTGAACGGGGCGCAGGCGCAGGAGGAGGCCCTGTGCCGGGCCTCCGCGCTGTACACGTGCGTGCGGTCGGCCAGGGAGTTCTACGACCACCACCGCGCCCACCGAGACCCGTTCTACAGCGACCGCGTCATCCACTCGCCGGGCGTCCCGGTCTTCCGCGACGACCGCGGACGGCTCCTCGACGAGGCGTACGCCGTCGGCTTCCTGACCGCGGCGGCGCCGAACGCGGGCGTGGTCAGACGGCAGACTCCGGAGCGCGCCGACTGGCTTCCGGGCGCCGTCGCCCATCGCGCCGAGCGGGTCCTGGAGACCGCCGTGGCCTGCGGCTACCGCAGGCTGGTGCTCGGCGCGTGGGGCTGCGGAGTCTTCCAGAACGACCCGGCGGACGTGGCGGACGCGTTCCTCGTCCAGTTCGAGGAAGGCGGCCGGTTCCACGGAACCTTCGAGCACATCGTCTTCGGGGTGCTCGACCGCACGCGCGGGACGGTGACGCGGAGCGCCTTCGAGCGGGCCTTCGCCGACATGGTGGCCGGGAGCCGGGCGTGACGGCTCGGAGCCGGATCTGACGGCTCAGCGCCAGCCGTACCGCTCCTGGAGCCGCCGCACGACCAGGTTGAACCGCATCCGGTCGATGGCGCACGCCTCACGCCGCATGCCCTGGTCGTGCACCCGAAGCACCCGGTCGATGTCGACCCACGAGTCACGGCCCTCGCGGTCCCAGGGCCCGCTGCCGATCGGCACCCACTCCTGGTCCCCGTCATGCCGCTTGCTCGACAACTGCACGGCGAGCAGCGTGCCCCGGTCCTCGCGCGCGACGACCAGGACCGGGCGGTCCTTGCCCCGCCCGTCGTTCTCCTCGTACGGAACCCACGTCCAGACGATCTCGCCGGGGTCGGGATCGCCGTCATGGGCGGGCGCGTACGTCGTGCGCACGCGGCCCACCTCGGACGGTTCGGCCTCGGTCGTCGCGGTGCGGCCGGTGCGGCCCGGGTTCGCGGACATCTGCGGTTCTTCGGTGTCGGCAGTCACGCGGGCCACCGTAGAGCCTGACTGGCCCAACCCGCAGGGCGGGTCCGGCCGGTGAGCCGCAGGCTCGGGCCATGGCACCCCCACGACACCTCCAGCACGCACGGGCCGCCGGCCTGCTCGCCCTGTGCGGCGCGGCACTTGCCGCCGCGGTCCCGCCGCCGCCCGCCCCCGCGGCGCCCTTCGCACCGCCCCCGCGCACCGTCTCCGGGTGGCTCCCCTACTGGGACCAGGAAGCCGCGTACAAGAACGCCCTGCGCCACGCCGGCCAACTGCACACCGTCAGCCCCTTCTGGTACCAGGCGAAATCGGCCGGACGGGTGGACGGCCACACCGGGGCGGGCTCGCGCCGGATCATCGCCGGGCTCCACAAGGCGGGCGTCAAGGTCGTACCGACCGTCATGGAGCGGATGAGCCCCGGCGCGCTCGCGTCCGTCGTCACCGACAAGAACCGCCGCGCACGGCACATCGACACGCTGCTCCGCGTCGTACGCAGCCGTGCGTACGACGGACTCGACCTGGACTACGAGACCATCGCGCCCACCGGCGACGCCGCCTACAAGAAGGTGCGCACCGGGTACGCGACGCTCGTGACCGACCTGTGCGCGCGGCTGCACGCGCTGCGCAAGCAGTGCGTCATCACCGTCTCGCCGAAGACGCGGATCAGCGGGCGGGTCTGGGACTACCGCAGGATCGGCGCCGCCGCCGACCGGATGCGCATCATGGCCTACGACCAGCACTGGGCCGAGGGCTCGCCGGGACCGCTCTCGTCGCCCGCCTGGTACGAGGAGATCCTGCGCCGCGCCACCGCCGAAGTCCCCGCCCGCAAACTGGAGATGGGCCTGCCCGGCTACGGCTGGGACTGGGGCGTCGGCAGCACCGCCCGCGCCAAGCACGTCACCTGGAAGGAGGCGGAGGCCCTGCGCCGCCGGGTCGGCGCGCCCTACCGCCTCGACCCCGAGTCGAGCACACCCCACTTCACGTACCGGGAAGGCGGCAAGAAGCGCACCGTCTGGTACCAGGACGCCCGCGGCACGGCCGCCCATCTGCCGGTCCTGCGGAAGTACGGCGTCCGCCACACGGTCCTGTGGGCCATCGGCTTCGAGGACCCGGCCCTGTGGCGGACGCTGGCCAAGGGCTAGCCGGCAACCGCGGGCCACTCCTCGTACCAGCGCCGGTCCGCCTCCAACTGCGCGGCCAGCGACACCAGGAGCGGCTCGCTGCCCGCCGGGCCGAGCAGCTGGGCGCCGACCGGAAGCCCGTCGCCCACGCGCCCCGCGGGCACGTTGACGCCGGGCCAGCCGAGCACGTTCCACGGCCAGGCGTAGGGGCACGCGGCGATCATCGCCTGGTCGGTGCGCCAGCCGTTCAGCTTGGCCAGGGTGCCGATGCGGGGCGGGGGAGCGGCCGTGGTGGGCGCGAGGACCACGTCGTACGTCCGGAAGATCGCACCCACGCGGCGGTGCAGGGCGCCTTCGGCACGCTTGGCCAGACGCAGCGGCGCACCGCCGAGGACGCGGCCCAGGCGGACGGCGTCCTTGGTGCGCGGGTCGAGCAGCCGGGGGTCGGGCACCTCTGCGGCCCAGTCGGCGATGCCGGCCGTGGCACGCGGCACGAAGTCGAGGCCGATCTGCCCGTAGCGCGGATCGGCCTCCTCGACGTCGTGCCCGAGCGCCGCGAGCCGGTCCGCGAGGACGATCACCTTGCGCCGCACCACGGGGTCGAGCCGCTTGGGCGTCGCGGTGAACGGCATCCGCAGGGAGAGCGCGATCCGCAGCCGCCCCGGCTCGCGGGTCGCCGCCTCGGTGGCGCTGATGGCGGGCGGCTTGTGCCGGTCGCCCTCGTGGTTGCCGCTCGCCGCGTCCAGGAGCAGCGCCGCGTCGGCGACGGTCCTGGCCAGCGGACCGTTGACGGTGATGCCGTTGAACGCCTCCGGCCAGGGCCAGGTGGAGATGCGGCCGCGCTGCGGCTTGATCCCGACCAGATGCGTCCAGGCGGCGGGGATGCGCACCGAGCCCGCGCCGTCCGAGCCGAGCGCGGCCGGGACCAGGCCCGCGGCCACGGCGGCCGCCGAGCCGCCCGACGAACCGCCCGGTGTGTGCCCGGTGTGCCAGGGATTACGGGTGTCCCCGAAGCCTGGCCCCTCCGTGAACGGCCACTGCCCCAGCTCACAGGTGTTGGTCTTGCCGACGATCACCGCCCCGGCCGCCCGCAGCCTGCGCACCGACTCGGCGTCCTCCTTCTTCGGCGGGAAGTCGCCCCGGCAGCCGAAGGCGGTCGGCTCGCCCGCGATGTCGGTGTCGTCCTTCACGGCGATCGGCACACCGAGCAGCGGCCGCCCCGTGGCGCCCGCCGCCAACTCCCGGTCGGCGGCGTCCGCCTCGGCGAGCGCGGCGTCCGCGCGGACCAGCTTGAAGGCGTTGAGCACCGGCTGCGAGGCCTCGATCCGGGCCAGCGTCCGCTCGGTCAGCGCGCGCGAGGTCACTTCTCCGGCGGCCAGCGCGCGGGCGGTCCGCTCCAGGCCGTCGGCACGGTCGGCAGTCATGTGGGGGCACCTTTGATCAGTGGACAGGTGCACGCACGCTAACCGGCGCGGGGGCAACGCGGAACGCGGGCAGGGAAGTTCACGCCGCGCACGCCTCCGGGGGAGCGCCCGACGGGGGCCCGGAGCGCCCGGACGCCCGCCTGGGGGCGCCCCTGAGGGGTCTGGAAAGATGAACCCCGACATGGTGCAGATACCGAATCAGCAGCCGACACAGCAGCCGGCACCGCAGCCCGGGCAGCCGTCCACGCAGCACTCCGTGCCAAACTCCGTGCCGACGAGTGCCGACGTCGCCCGCCTCGCCGGAGTCTCGCGCGCGACCGTCTCGTACGTCCTCAACAACACCAGCGCCGTCCGCATCAGCGAACCCACCCGCCGCCGTGTCCACGCGGCCGCCAAGGAACTCGGGTACGTCCCGCACGCCGCCGCCCGCAGCCTGCGCGCCGGGCACACCCGCGTGGTCCTGATGCCGACGCCGCAGATCCCGGTGGGCCCGCTCTTCAGCGAGTTCTTCAACGAGCTGCAGTGGGCGCTCAGCCGGTTCGACTACACCGTCGTGCAGTACGGCAGCCTGGGTCTGACCGGCGAGGACGCGGCCCGCGCCTGGGCCGAGCTGCGCCCGGTCGCGGTGCTCGCCCCCGACGCGTCGGCGCTCGGGGCGCGCGGTGTGAACGTACTGAAGAGGTCGGGCGCCAAGGCCGTCTTCACGCTCGGCCCGCAGCGGGCCGAGGGCGCGCACGCGCTGCTGATGGATCAGCGCAAGGTGGGGCAGTGCGCCGCCGAGCACCTCCTGGCGCGGGGCAGGCGGCACATCGGCGTCGTGGTCCCCGCCGACCCCGGCCTCGAACCGTTCGCACGGCCACGCGTCGAAGGCGTCCGCGCCGCACTGAACGGCACGGACGCCGGAATGACGGAGCTGCCCCTCGCCTACGACGAGGAGTCGGCGGCGCGGCTCGCCGCGGGCTGGCGCGAGCTCGGCGTCGACGCGGTGTTCACGTACAACGACGAGTTCGCGATGCTGCTGATGAGGGCGCTCCAGGACGAGGGAATCGGCGTACCCGAGGAGACCGCGCTCATCGGCGCCGACGACCTGATGCTCGGCAGACTGCTGCGGCCCCGGCTCAGCACCGTCCGCATCGAGCTGCCGTCGGGCCAGGGGCTCGCGGAGCTGGTCGACCGGACGGTGCGCGAACCGGCGCTCGAACCCGAGGTGCACGACGTGCTCGGCGCGACGGCCGTGCACCGCGGGTCCAGCTGACGTTCCGGGCGCTCAGGGGCCGGCAGCCGCGGCCTACTGCTCCTGCTGCTTCGCCTGCTCCTTGGCCTGCTCCTCGGCGACCGACTTGCGGACCTCGTCCATGTCCAGCTTCCTGGCCTGCCCGATCACGTCCTCCAGAGCGGCCTCCGGGAGCGCGCCGGGCTGCGCGAACACGGCCACCTGGTCGCGGACGATCATGAGCGTCGGGATCGACTGGATGCCGAAGGCCGCCGCGAGCTCGGGCTGCGCCTCCGTGTCCACCTTCCCGAAGACCAGGTCGGGGTTGGCCTCTGCGGCCTTCTCGTAGACGGGCGCGAACGACCGGCACGGACCGCACCAGGACGCCCAGAAGTCGATCAGGACGAACTCGTTGTCCGTGACCGTCTGGTCGAAGTTCTCCTTGGTGAGCTCCACAGTCGTGCTGCTCATGGTTGTTTCCCTCTTCCTGGTATCGGGTGAAGCCGCCTTGCACAACGGCCCGGGCCGTGGACGTATTCCGTCCGCGACCGGTGCCGCTCCGCGCGCGTACCCATGTGGCCTCGTCGCACACCTGGGACCACACTGGCTTCCATGACGGATTCAAAGGCGTACGACGTAGTGGTCCTGGGCGCCGGTCCCGTGGGGGAGAACGTCGCGGACCGGGCCCGCGCCGGCGGGCTGAGCGTGGCGGTCGTAGAGAGCGAGCTGGTCGGGGGTGAATGCTCCTACTGGGCGTGCATGCCGAGCAAGGCGCTGCTGCGGCCGGTCATCGCGCGTGCGGACGCGCGCAAGGTGCCGGGGCTGCGCCAGTCGGTGCAGGGTCCGCTGGACGCCGCGGCGGTCCTCGCGCACCGCGACGACTACACCTCGCACTGGAAGGACGACGGCCAGGTCGGCTGGCTGGACGGCATCGGCGTGGATCTCTACCGGGGCCACGGCCGTATCGCGGGCCCCCGCCGGGTGACCGTCACCGACCCCGACGGGCCCCAGGAGACGCTCACCGCACGGCACGCCGTCGCGGTCTGCACCGGCACCCGCGCGGCCCTGCCCGACCTGCCCGGCATCGCCGACGTCAAGCCCTGGACGAGCCGCGAGGCCACCAGCTCCGACTATGTGCCGGGCCGCCTCACGGTGGTCGGCGGAGGCGTCGTCGCCGTAGAGATGGCCACCGCCTGGCAGGCGCTCGGCGCGCAGGTCACGGTGCTCGTGCGGGGCGAGGGGCTGCTGCCGCGCATGGAGCCCTTCGCGGGGGAACTGGTCACCAAGGCGCTGACGGAGGCGGGCGCGCAGGTACGGACGGGCGTCTCCGTCACGGCGGTGCGGCGCGAGAACGGCACGGTCACGGCGACCCTCTCCGACGGGAGCACGCTCGACGCCGACGAGATCCTCTTCGCCACGGGCCGCGCCCCGCGCACCGACGACCTGGGCCTGGACACGATCGGCCTGGAGCCGGGCTCGTGGCTGCCGGTCGACGAGAGCCTGCGCGTCCAGGGCAGTGACTGGCTCTACGCGGTGGGCGACGCCAACCACCGCGCGCTCCTCACCCACCAGGGCAAGTACCAGGCCCGGATCGCGGGCGCCGCGATCACCGCCCGCGCGCAGGGCGTCCCCCTCCTGGAGACCGACCGCTGGGGAGCCCACTCCGCCACCGCCGACCACGCGGCCGTCCCGCAGGTCGTCTTCACCGACCCCGAGGCGGCGTCGGCGGGCCTCACCCTCGCCGAGGCGGAGGCCGCGGGACACCGCGTGCGCGCCGTCGACCAGGACATCGCGGGCGTGGCGGGAGCGGGCCTCTACGCGGACGGCTATGAGGGCCGCGCCCGGATGATCGTCGACCTCGACCGGAATGTGCTGCTGGGCGTGACCTTCGTGGGCCCCGGCGTCGGCGAGCTCATCCACTCGGCGACGGTCGCGATCGCGGGCGAGGTGCCGATCGACCGGCTGTGGCACGCGGTTCCGGCGTATCCGACGGTGAGTGAGGTGTGGCTGCGGCTGCTGGAGGCGTATCGGGGGTAGCGGGGACGTATGAGGGGCGAGCCCTCCCGCCGTCCGGTGGAGGCGGCGGGAGGGCTCGCGGTCCTCGTGATCACCGCGGTTTTGGTGAGGGTGCGTCAGCAGTCCGGTACGCCCTCGATCTTCTCGCCACCCACGAGATAGACGTTGCTGATCCACAGGGTGTCGCTGCCGCCGGGCAGCTCCACGTAGGACCACCAGCTGCTGGAGCCCTGGCCGGGCTCGGAGACGTGGTCGCCCAGCTTCTGGCAGAAGTCGATCAGCTTGCCGGGCCCGAAGGTGGTCGGCGACGGCGAACCGACGGACGGCTCGACGTGCAGCCGCACGTTGCTGGCCCAGACCTGGACTTCCTTGCCCGCATTGGCCTGTTCGGCCGCAGCGACGTGCCCCGGTGCCGAATCGGCGGAGGCGGCCGCAGGTGCCGCCAGTGCCAGCGCTCCGACGGCCGCGGCCAGCGCCACGTTCCGCCCTGTGTTCCGCAGAATCCTCATGTCCTTCTCCCCGTTGGTCGGTTGATCGCGCATGTCGGTGTCAGCTGTGGGTGCCGGCTGCCGGTGTCAGCAGACCGGTACGCCGGGCAGCTGGTCGTCGGGCGTGTCCACGAAGTAGCTGGCGATCCAGCCGCGCGAGTCGCCCCGCTCGATGAAGACCCACCACTCGTTGCCGCTCACCGTCTCGCCCTTGCGCTGGCACTTGGCCTCGAACTGCTGCCCCGGCTGCAACTTCCCGGACACCGTCGGGCAGTTCCCCGGCGACGGGAAGCCGTCGCAGGTCGCGGGGGACTGCGGGTTGTCCCGGACGTTCACGTCGGTCGCCCAGACGGTGAACGCGGCAGCCGCGCCGGCCTTCGGCGCCGGCTCGGCGGACGCGCTGCCCGCCGTCACCGCCAGACCGCCGACGGCCAGTGCGGCGGCGGCCACGCCGCCGGTCAGCAAGGTACGTACGCTCATGTCGTTCTCCCCGTGTAGTGCGTACTTCTCACGCGCTACACGACGGGCGGACTCCCGCTGTATGACACCAAATCATGTGGCGTACATCACATGCGTGCTGATGGTGTGTCACCTCAACACCCGGCGTCAGGAACCGTCGCAGTCCGGCACCTCCGCGCTGTTGCGCGTACGGACGCCGGGGAGCCAGCCCTCCGTGCCCCGCGCGGTGCGCACCAGATACCAGCGGGTGGACGTGATGCCCTGCTCGTCCCGTACGAGGGTGCCGTCCGTGACGACGCACAGCGCCTCGACGCGGTCGCCGTGCCAGACGCGGGCCGCGCGGTTGCCCGGCGCGGCGTACTGCTCGTGCGGATCCTTCGCGACGCGCAACGCGCATTCCAGCGTGCGCAGTTCACGGCAGGCGGACTCGGCGTTGTGCACCGTGACGGTCACCGGGCGGGTGCCTGCGGGCGGCGCCGGTTCGGGGTCCGTGCTCGGGCGGACCAGCCACCAGGAGCCCAGCGCGACCACGCCGACCAGGACCGCCGCGAGCACCAGGGACCAGCGGGGGCGGCGTTCGCTCCCCGCGCCGCCGAGCGCGGGAAGGCGGTCGCTCCAGGAGCGGCGGCGCTTGGCGGGGGCATCGGCCTGGATCCGCTCCCACAGGCCGTACGGGACCTCGATCTCCCGGTCAGCCGCGCGCAGTTGGGTCCGCAGCGCGGCGACTGTGGCGTCCTCGGCCGGGATTCCGGCGCCGTCGGCCGGGTCCTCGGCGGGAGGCGGGCCCAGCGGGTCCGGAACTGCGTTCATGACGACCTCCCGTCCTCGCGTCGTTGCCCGGATCCCGATGTCCGCCGGTCATCCTGCGCCGTGCGCGGCGACTCGTCGAGCGGCGGTGACCCGTCGAGCGGCGGTGACCCGTCGAGCAGGCCGCGCAGGCTGTCGAGGGCCCGGGCGCGGTGCCGGGCCGCCGTGCCCCGGTGCACCTTCATGATCTTCGCCGCCTGGTCGATGGTGTAGCCGTCGAGGTCGACGAGGATGACCACCCCCGCCTGCCGCGCCGACAGCCTGCTCAGCAACCGTACGGCCTCCAACTCGCCCTGCCGCCGCTCGATGCCGCCGTCCCAGGCGGCGCCGACGGCTCCCGGCCCGGTGTCCCGCTCGACGTCGTCGACGAGGACCTGCCGCCGCTCCTTGCGGTACGTGTCCCGCACGGCACTCATCAGCGCCGAGAAGGCGTAGGCGTAGGGCTCGGGATGGGAGAGCAGCCGCTCGGGGCGGCCCGCCAGCTTGAGATACGCCTCGTGCACCGCGTCCTCGGCGAGCTGCCGGGAACCGGAGATCATCACGGCTCTGCGGTACAGCCGGGGCAGCAGCCCGCAGAAGAGGTCGTCGAACGGGGACTTGCCGGGCGGGGGCTCTTTGGGCTCTGGGGGCCGTTGGGGCTCATTGGGCATCGCGGCAGGAAGCTACCCAGTGGCGCCCGTATCAATCTGATGGTCCGTCATGAAGGTGCGGGCCAACGCGAGTACGTCGATGCCCTCGTGAATACGCGGATGCCCTCGTCCGGAGTGGCGTCGGACGAGGGCATCGCAGGGGGTACTACGGGTCAGCCCTTGCGGGTCTTGACCTCTTCGGTGAGGGCGGGGACGACGTCGAAGAGGTCGCCGACGACGCCGTAGTCGACCAGGTCGAAGATCGG
>NZ_JBITGM010000001.1:1473139-1581502 GCF_044457025.1 Streptomyces sp. NPDC050658 | reverse complement strand
AGATCTGGAAGCCCGGTAACGGGTGGAGGTGACTGGTACTAATAGGCCGAGGGCTTGTCCTCAGTTGCTCGCGTCCACTGTGTTGGTTCTGAAACCACGAACAACCCCATGCAAGGTCACGCATGGTGCGGTTGACAGTTTCATAGTGTTTCGGTGGTCATAGCGTGAGGGAAACGCCCGGTTACATTCCGAACCCGGAAGCTAAGCCTCACAGCGCCGATGGTACTGCAGGGGGGACCCTGTGGGAGAGTAGGACGCCGCCGAACTATTTTTGAATGGAGACCCCCGCACCGGGATACGGTGCGGGGGTTTTCTGCGTTCACGGCCCTTTTTGTAGGGCAGGGCCGGCCACCCTTCTTTCTTCTTTTAGAGACGGCCGGCCGCCTTCAATGCGAGATAGGCGTCCGCCAGCGCGGGGGCCAGTTCTGTGGGCGTTGCGTCTACGACTGTGACGCCGTGCCGGGTGAGTTGTTCTGCTGTGCGGTGGCGTTCCGTGTGGGCCTGGGCGGCTGCTGCTGCCTCGTAGACGGCTTCGGTCGTTCCTCGGGCGGTGGCCATCTGCTCGATGTGAGGGTCGGCGACCGATGCCAGTACGACCTTGTGGCGCTGTGTGAGGCGGGAAAGCACCGGGAGCAGCCCCTCCTCGATGGGGGCCGCGTCGAGGCTGGTCAGGAGCACGATCAATGAGCCGCGAGTGGCGGTGCGCAGGGCTGTCGAGGTGAGGCCCCGGGCGTCTGTTTCGACGAGCTCCGGCTCCAGTGTGGCCAGGGCGTTGACGACTGCGGGGAGGACCTCGCCTGCGGCTTTGCCTTGGACCAGGGCGCGTACTCGACGGTCGTACGCGAGAAGGTCTACCCGGTCGCCCGCTCGGGAGGCCAGGGCCGTCAGGAGCAGGGCCGCGTCCATGGAGGCGTCGAGGCGCGGGGCGTCGCCGACCCGGCCTGCGGAGGTGCGGCCGGTGTCGAGGACCAGGAGGATGCGGCGGTCGCGTTCGGGGCGCCAGGTGCGGATGGCGACCGTGGACTGGCGGGCGGTGGCGCGCCAGTCGATGGAGCGGGTGTCGTCGCCGGGGACGTAGTCGCGGAGGCTGTCGAATTCTGTGCCCTGGCCTCGCGTCAGCAGGCTGGTGCGGCCGTCGAGTTCGCGGAGCCTCGCCAGCTTGGAGGGGAGGTGCTTCCGGCTGGCGAAAGGGGGCAGGACGCGCAGGGTCCAGGGGACCTTGTGGCTGCCTTGGCGGGTGAGGAGGCCCAGTGGGCCGTACGAGCGGATCGTGACACGGTCGGCCCTGTGGTCACCGCGGCGGGTGGGGCGCAGGCGCGTGGTGAGGCGGCGGCGCTCGCCGGACGGGATCGTCAGGCGGTGGCGGGATGCCTCGACCTCGGTGCCGGGCTGCCAGCTGCTGGGGGGCCAGGCGTCGCGGAGGTGGGCGCGCAGGGGTCGGCCGGAGGGGTTGGTGACGGTCAGCTCGATGTCGGCGGATTCTCCGAGGCGTACGGAGGTGTCGCCCGAGCGGGTCAGGCCGAGCCGGCGGACGGGGGCGGCCAGCGCGAAGTCGCAGGCGCAGGCGAGGGCCAGCGGGGCGTTCACGGCGAGGATGCCGGTCCAGCTCGGGTCCCAGAGGCCTACGGGGAGGCTGCCGAGGGCCGCGAGGAGGGCGGTTCGTCCGGTGAGGGCCATCAGCGGGGGACCGGGACGTGGGCAAGGATCGCGGTGATGACGGAGTCGGCGGTGACGCCCTCCATCTCGGCCTCAGGGCGCAGTTGGACGCGGTGGCGGAGGGTGGGGAGGGCGAGGGCCTTTACGTCGTCGGGGATGACGTAGTCGCGGCCGGTCAGCCAGGCCCAGGCGCGGGCCGTGGAGAGCAGGGCGGTCGCGCCGCGGGGGGAGACGCCGAGGGTGAGGGACGGGGAGTCGCGGGTGGCGCGGCAGATGTCCACCACGTACGCGGTGATCTCGGGGGAGACGGTCGTCTTGGCGACGGCGGCGCGGGCGGCTTCCAGGTCGGCGGGGCCCGCCACGGGGCGTACGCCGGCGGCGCGCAGGTCGCGGGGGTTGAAGCCCTCGGCGTGCCGGGTGAGGACGTCGATCTCGTCTTGGCGTGAGGGGAGCGGGACCGTCAGCTTGAGGAGGAAACGGTCCAGCTGGGCCTCGGGGAGCGGGTACGTGCCCTCGTACTCGACCGGGTTCTGGGTGGCCGCGACGAGGAACGGCTCGGGGAGCGGGCGGGGGGTGCCGTCGACGGTGACCTGGCGTTCCTCCATCGCTTCGAGGAGGGAGGACTGGGTCTTGGGCGGGGTGCGGTTGATCTCGTCGGCGAGCAGGAGATTGGTGAAGACGGGGCCCGGCTGGAAGGAGAACTCGGTGGTGCGGGCGTCGTAGATGAGGGAGCCGGTGACGTCGCTCGGCATCAGGTCCGGGGTGAACTGGACGCGCTTGGTGTCGAGTTCCAGGGATGCGGCCAAGGCGCGGACGAGCAACGTTTTGGCTACCCCAGGGACTCCTTCTAGTAGGACGTGGCCGCGACAGAGGAGGGCGACGACGAGGCCGGTGACGGCGGGGTCCTGGCCGACCACGGCCTTGGAGATCTCGGTGCGCAGGGACTCCAGGGAGGAGCGGGCGCTGCCGGAGGTCCCGGCGTTGTCAGTGGTCGGGTCCGTCATGAAGAACGTACCTCTCTTTCGAGGGCGTCGAGTTGGTCGGCGAGGGCGATCAGGGCCGCGTCGTTGCCGGGAGGTGGGCCGAAGAGGAGGGGGAGCAGGTCCTGGCCGGGGCTGTGGAGCCGGGTGGTCAGGGCGGGGAGCAGGGACTCGGGTGCGTGCGCCTGGGCGGGGGATACGCCGATGAGGGGGGCCAGGCGGGTGCGGGTGGCCGAGCGGAGGGCTGCGGCCGCGCGGTCCCGGGCGTTCGCCTTGCGGTAGAGGCGGGCGCGGCCTTCGACGGTTTCGGAGGCGCGGATGGCGACGGGGAGGCGTTCGGGGACGAGAGGGCCGAGGCGGCGGGCTCGCCACAGGGCGGCGAGGGCTGCGGCGAGGGTGAGTTGCAGGGTGGCCCAGAGCCAGCCGGAGGGGATCAGTTCGAAGAAGCCGCGGTCTTCGGTGTCGGTCGCGGAGTCGTCGGAGAGCGAGGGGAGGTACCACACCAAGTGCGGGCGGGAACCGAGGAGTTGAAGGGCGAGCGAGGCGTTGCCCTGCTGGTCGAGACGGTTGTTGAGGAGGATGTCGGGGGCGCCGAGTACGACGGTGTCGCCGTCCCCGTCGGCGGCCGGGAGCTGCAGGAGGCTGGGCAGGCCGTCGCTGAGGTAGCAGGCCTCGGCGTCCGGGGCGAGGGTGTCGTAGCGGAGGCCGCCGACGTCGGCGGAGCCGGCGCGTTGGGCTGCGGGCAGGGAGCAGCGGGGGGAGAGCGTGGAGTCGAGGCTGGGGGTGGCGTCCGCGGTGACTCCGGGGGCGAGGGTGCCGATCGAGGAGGGGCCGGGGGTGAGGAGGACGGTGCGGCCTCCGGAGTCCTTGGTGGCCGCGTGGAGGCGGGACTGCTGGCGGTCGGTCAGCAGGTCGGGGGAGGTCACAAGGAGCGTGGTGTCCGGTCCCGCGGCGGAGCGGGCCTCTTCGGAGGTGGTGACGACGCGGGTGGACACGCCCCGGTCGGCGAGGAGTTCGGCGACGGCGCGGCTGCCGTAGGGGTCGGCGGAGCGCGGGTCGAGCCGGCCGTGCTGGGCTCCGGAGCGGACCGCGGCGATGGCGATGGCGGCTGCCAGGAGGACGAACAGGGCGAGCAGGATGCCGCGGGTTCGGGTCCAGAGCTGGCGGGGGGTGGCAGCGGCGGAGGTGGTTGTTCGGGTGGTCGTGGCTGGGGTGGTCGCCGGAGGCGCGGTGGCCTTGGTGCCGGTGGTGGGGTCCGGGGAGCGGGTCACTTGAGGGCTCCCTCGGGGGTGGTGAGGGTGGGGCGGGTGTGGGCGAGGGCGTTGTCCAGGGTGGACATGGCCTCGTACGTCGGCTCCGTGGCCGTGCGTCCGCCGTATGTGACGGCGTCGAAGTCCTGGGCCGCCGTGCGCAGTTGCGTGGCGTGGGTCGGGAGGGTGCGGGAGGCCTCGGCTGCCGCCTCATCGGCGGTGCGGCCGGGGCGGGGGTCGAGGAGGGCCCGCTCCTCCAGGGCGCGGACGATGGCGCGCATGCGCTCCTGGACGGCCTGGTTCCAGTGGCCCTGGGCGGCGTGTGCCTCGGCGGCGGCGCGGTGTTCCGCCGCGCTGCGGGGGCGGTCGTCGAAGAGGGCGGGGGTCGAGGAGGGGGCACGGCGCGGGGTGCCGAGGTGCCACCAGAGGGCCGCGACGACGGCGGCCAGCGCGAGCACGATGACGAGGAGGCCGAAGCCGCCGCCCGGGGTCGCCCCCGAGGCGGCGGTGAACAGGTCGTCGACCCAGTCCCAGAAGCGGTTCAGGGCCCGCTGCAGAAGGCTGGGGTCGTTCTCGTGGTACCTCGGCTCGGAGAGTTCGCGCTCGGCGGCCTCCCGCGCGGGGTCGCGCGGGATCGTCACCGGTGGGTCGTCGCCGGTGCGCCGCAGGAGCGATGCTCCTGCCCTGACTCCGTGCAGCACCTCCCCCCTCACCGCATCAGCTCCCGGGTGTGCCGGGGGCGTCGGGGCCACCGGCCTGGAGGCCGGCGGCGCGCGCGAGTTCGAGGTCGAGGGCCTCGCGGCGGATCCGCTGGTCGATGTAGAGGAGCACGGTGACTCCGGCGGTGATCGGGAAGGTGAGCATGGAGCCGATCACCGAGCCGATGCCGCTGACGATCAGGAAGGTCCAGCCGAGTTCGCCGGTGCCGCTGTCGAGGAAGCCGGTGACGCCGTCGCCGCTGACCGCGCCCGCGATGAGGGTGAAAGGGATCACGATGATCGAGGCCACCACGTTGGCGATGATCGCGGCGAGCAGCTGGATGCCGAAGACCCGCCACCAGGAGCCGCGCACCAGCTTGATGGAGCGGGCCATCGACTTCTTGACGCCCTGCTTCTCGAGCATCAGGGCGGGCGAGGCCAGCGAGAGCCGGACGAGCAGCCAGATGGCGACGATCAGCGCGCCGAATCCGCCGAGGACGGCGAGGCTGACGCCGGCGTCGGACGCCCCGGCCACCGCGATCAGCACGCCGGGCGCGATGCCGATGGCGACGACGGCGCTGCCGATGAGCGGGAGCAGCAGGGTCAGGCCGATCAGCCGCGGCAGTTGCGGCTTGGCGTCACGCCAGGCCTCCGCCGTGGTCACCGACTTGCCGAGCACCGCGCGGCTGGTGACCATCGTGAGCAGGGCGGTGGCGACGATCGTGCCGAGCAGAGTGATCAGCAGGACCACGCCGGAGCTGAGCAGGGTGTCGCCGAGCGCGCGGCTCAGTTCGCCGACGGTGGCGCTGGGGTCGTTGAGGGCGTCGGTGCTCGCACTGTCGTTGAGGACGAGCCCCTGGAGCAGGATGACGACGATCTCCGTGAAGACGGCCACGGCGAGGGAGATGCCGAGGACCGTCCGCCAGTACGTGCGCATCGTGGAGACCGCGCCGTCCAGGATCTCGCCGACGCCGAGCGGCCGCAGCGGGATGACACCGGGCTTCGCGGCGGGCGGCGGGCCCTGCCACGCACCCCAGCCGGGGTAGCCGCCGGGGCCGCCAGGGGCCCCAGGACCACCGGGGCCGCCGGGGCGTCCGCCGCCCCATCCTCCGCCGGGCGGGGGCGGTGGTGGTGGCGGGGTCTGGCCGGGGGCCGGTGGGCTCGGCGCGGACCACTGGGCGGGTGGCGGCTGCTCCTTGGACCACTTGGAGCCCGGACCGGTCGGCTGGTCCGCGGGCTCGGCGGGTTCCTTGCCGGAGTCCTGTCCGTCGTCGGAGGGGGCAGATCCGGGCGAGGCCCAGCCCGGAGTGTCGTTCATCGTCGCTCCTTCACGGTGCCCGTCCGCGGTCGCGGCGGCAGGTTGCCAGCCATCGTGCCACGGCGTGCCCCGGTGGTGACCGGGTGCCGTAGTGGCTGCACACCTTCAATTGTCCGACGGGTACGGGGCAGACTGGGCGGATGGCTGATCAGTACGCGCAATCCGGCGAGGACGTACGGCCCACCGAGACCCCCAAGACCCCCGAGACCGCCGCGGCGCGCGCGACTCGCGCGATCCGCTGGGACGAGCCACCGGAGGGCCCTGTGCTGGTCCTCCTCGACCAGACCAGGCTGCCGGGCGAGGAGATCGAGCTGGTGTGCACGGACGCGCCCGCTCTGGTGGAGGCGATCCGGACGCTCGCCGTGCGCGGGGCGCCGCTGCTCGGGATCGCCGGTGCGTACGGCGTCGCGCTCGCCGCCGTGCGTGGCTTCGACGTGGACGTGGCGGCGGACGCGCTCGCGGGGGCCAGGCCCACCGCGGTCAATCTCGGCTACGGCGTGCGCAGGGCTCAGGCGGCGTACCGGTCGGCGCTGGTGGGCGGGGCCGGGCAGCGGCAGGCGGCCGAGGCGGCGCTCGCGGAGGCGAAGGCCGTGCACCGGGAGGACGCCGAGGCGAGCGCGGCCATGGCGGTGCACGGCCTGGCGCTGCTCGACGAGCTGTTGCCGGGCGGCGGGCACCGGATCCTGACCCACTGCAACACGGGCGCACTCGTGTCCGGGGGTGAGGGGACGGCGTTCGCGGTGGCGCTGGCCGCGCACCGGGAGGGGCGGCTGCGGCGGCTGTGGGTGGACGAGACGCGTCCGTTGCTGCAGGGTTCGCGGCTCACGGCGTACGAGGCGGCGCGCAGCGGGATGGCGTACACCCTGCTCACGGACAACGCGGCGGGGTCGCTGTTCGCGGCGGGTGAGGTGGATGCCGTGCTGATCGGTGCCGACCGGATCGCCGCCGACGGTTCGGTGGCCAACAAGGTGGGGAGCTATCCGCTCGCCGTGCTGGCCCGCTATCACCACGTGCCGTTCATCGTGGTGGCGCCGGTCACGACCGTGGACCCGGACACCCCGGACGGGGCGTCCATCGAGGTGGAGCAGCGGGCCGGGCATGAGGTGACGGAGGTCGCGGTGCCGGTGGCCGGGGCGGAAGGAGGAGGGGGGATCGCGGTGGCGCCGCTGGGGACGCAGGCGTACAACCCGGCGTTCGACGTGACGCCGCCGGAGCTGCTGACGGCGATTGTCACCGAGGCGGGTGTGGTGTCGCCGGTGACGGCGGTGGGCCTCGCGGAGCTGTGTGCCAGGTCGCGTGAGGTGACGATCGGATAGGGGGAGGCGCTGAGGCGTTCTGCCGGCCGCGGGGTACGGTGCGGCCGGCGGAGGGGGAGCGGGTGCGGGACTGGGATGACGACGACGATGCCGAGTACCGCAAGGCGGCCGGGTGTGGTGGCTGATGATCGTGGTCGCGCTGGTCTGCGGGGTGGTGGTGGCCGGTCTGGTGATCGCCGCGTTGTCCGGTGTGCTGGGGTTGGCCGGAATGTTGTCCGTCGTCTCGGACTGAATCGGGCGGGGGCCGGAGGCCGGTGCGGCCGATAGGTGCGGGCTGCCGGTGGGCGGTCCCGTGCGGGCCGTGCCCGGTGTCGGCGGCACCGACGGCGGATCACCGCAGACAGTGATGGCCTCGTACGACTATCGTCACAGGCCAGTGACCTCTCTCACCAGCAGCCCAGTCACTGTTACGAGAATGGGATGATGTCAGGCATGAAGGGACGAGTCCTTGTCGTCGACGACGACACCGCACTGGCCGAGATGCTCGGGATTGTGCTGCGTGGTGAAGGTTTTGAGCCGTCGTTCGTAGCTGATGGCGACAAGGCGCTGGCTGCTTTCCGGGAGGCCAAGCCGGATCTTGTGCTGCTCGACTTGATGCTTCCCGGTCGGGACGGCATCGAGGTGTGCCGCCTGATCAGGGCGGAGTCCGGGGTGCCGATCGTGATGCTCACGGCCAAGAGCGACACCGTGGATGTGGTGGTCGGTCTGGAGTCGGGGGCGGACGACTACATCGTCAAGCCGTTCAAGCCGAAGGAGCTGGTGGCCCGGATCAGGGCGCGGCTGCGGAGGTCGGAGGAGCCCGCGCCGGAGCAGCTGGCCATCGGTGACCTGGTCATCGACGTGGCGGGGCACTCCGTGAAGCGGGACGGCCAGTCCATCGCGCTGACGCCGCTCGAGTTCGACCTGCTTGTGGCGCTCGCGCGCAAGCCGTGGCAGGTGTTCACGCGTGAGGTGCTGCTCGAGCAGGTCTGGGGCTATCGGCACGCGGCGGACACCCGTCTGGTGAACGTGCACGTCCAGCGACTGCGGTCGAAGGTCGAGCGGGACCCGGAGCGGCCGGAGATCGTGGTGACCGTCCGCGGTGTCGGTTACAAGGCCGGACCGAGCTGACGTGTCCCGGGACAGTTCCCCCGTACCGCCCGGGGCTCCGGGTGGCCGCTCGGGGCGGACTGGAGGGCCGCCGCGGCGCGGCTCGACGTTCGGGCGGCTCCTCGACGGCGGTCTGCTGTTGCAGGGCGGGGTGCAGGGCAGCCCCGTCCTGAGGCTCTTCGCGCGCTGGGTGCGGCGTCCGCTGCTGCCCGCCGTGCGGCTGTGGCGGCGCAACATCCAGCTGAAGGTCGTCGTCACGACCCTGCTGATGTCGCTCGGTGTGGTGCTCATGCTCGGTTTCGCCGTCATGAGCTCCGTGAACAACGGCCTGCTCAAGGCCAAGGTGAAGGCCTCGCAGAGCCAGGCCGACGGTGGTTTCCGGGCGGCGCAGGACGAGGCGAACTCAGCCCGGCCCAGCTCGGGCCAGGAAAGTGGCACGGCGGACGGCCGGACCACGCCGCCGACGGCCGTGTGGATGTCCGACCTGGTGGAGCAGCTCTCCAGTGGCGGCCAGAGCGCCTTCAACGTGGTGACGCTGAGCCCCACGTCCACGGGCAGCGGCAGCGGCAGCGGCAGTGTGCGCGGACCGCGTGCCTCCGGAGGCGTGGACCCGATCCAGAGCGTGCCGGAGGAGCTGCGCGAGAGCGTCGACAAGGGCACCAGGGCGTATCAGAGCAATACCCGGATCGTCTTCAACGACGGGCGTGAGGCGCAGCCCGGCCTGGTGATCGGCAAGCGGCTCAACGACCTCAACGGCGCCCCTTACCAGCTGTACTACCTCTTCCCGCTGACGCAGGAGGAGGAGTCCCTGGGCGTGGTGCGGACGACGCTCGCCACGGCCGGGCTCTTCGTCGTGGTGCTGCTCGGTGCCATCGCCTGGCTGGTGGTGCGCCAGGTGGTCACGCCGGTTCGGATGGCGGCCGGTGTCGCCGAGCGGTTGTCCGCGGGGCGCCTTCAGGAACGTATGAAGGTCACCGGAGAGGACGACATCGCGCGGCTCGGTGAGGCCTTCAACAAGATGGCGCAGAATCTCCAGCTGAAGATCCAGCAGCTGGAGGAGCTGTCGCGGATGCAGCGACGGTTCGTCTCCGACGTCTCGCATGAGCTGCGTACGCCGCTGACCACGGTGCGGATGGCCGCCGATGTGATTCACGAGGCGCGGGTGGACTTTGATCCGGTTACCGCGCGGTCGGCGGAGCTGCTGGCCGATCAGCTCGACCGGTTCGAGTCGCTGCTGGCTGATCTTCTTGAGATCAGCCGGTTCGACGCGGGTGCGGCGGCGCTGGAGGCGGAGCCGATAGATCTGCGGGAGGTCGTACGCCGGGTGGTGGGCGGCGCGGAGCCGCTGGCCGAGCGCAAGGGGACGCGCGTCCGGATCGTCGGCGACCATCAGCCGGTCATCGCCGAGGCCGATGCCCGGCGGGTGGAGCGGGTGCTGCGGAACCTGGTGGTCAACGCCGTGGAGCACGGCGAGGGCCAGGACGTGGTGGTGCGGCTCGCGGCGGCGGGCGGCGCGGTGGCCGTCGCGGTGCGTGACTACGGAGTGGGGCTCAAGCCCGGCGAGGCGACGCGGGTGTTCAGCCGCTTCTGGCGGGCGGACCCGGCACGCGCGCGTACCACCGGAGGTACGGGGCTCGGGCTTTCCATCGCGCTGGAGGACGCGCGGCTGCATGGCGGCTGGCTCCAGGCATGGGGCGAGCCGGGCGGGGGTTCGCAGTTCCGGCTGACCCTGCCGCGTACGGCGGACGAGCCGCTGCGGGGGTCGCCGATACCGCTGGAGCCCGAGGATTCGCGCCGCCACCGTGGCCTGAACGACGCGGGCCTTCCGCTCGGCGGCCTGAACAAGCTCGCCACGGTGCCGGCCCAGCCGTCGGCTGCGGAGCGGGTGGCGCCGCCCGTGCCGCCCAGGGCACCGCTGGCGCCGAGGCTCGCCCAGGCGGCCGCGACGGTGGACCCGACGGCGCTGCCCGGCAGCGGCGCGCGCGTGGTGCCGCGGCGGCCTCTGGACGACGAGATGGCGCGGGGCGACGAGACGAGGCGGGGCGGCGGAGAGCCGGGCCCGGAGGCGGATCCCGCTGGGGAGGCCGCCGGGGAATCCGCCGAGGAATCCGCCGGGGAAGGCGTTGACGAAGCGGCCGGGGGAACCGGCGAATCCACCAGGGAAGGGGAGGCCTCTCGTGGGCGCTGACCACGATCGGCGCGGTCATCGGCGTCCGCTGCGGGCCGGAGTGCTGTTCGGTTCCTGCGGTGTGCTGCTCGCGGGCTGCGCCTCGATGCCCGACAGCGGCAACCTGAAGGCGGTCGACGCGTCCCAGCGGCCCGACTCGCAGTCGCAGGTGCGCGTCTACGCGATGCCGCCGGGCGAGAACGCGGGGCCCACGGAGATCGTCTCGGGCTTCCTTGAGGCGCTGACCAGCGACGATCCGCAGTTCGCGATGGCGCGCAAGTATCTGACCAAGGACGCCTCCAGGAGCTGGCGGCCGGATCTGCGGACCACGGTGCTCGCGGACGGACCGAGCACGGGTACGGGGAACCCCGGCGACAGCGACGCGAACGGCCGTTCGTTCCCGCTGACCGGGCGCAAGGTCGCGACGGTGGACAAGCAGCACGCGTACCAGCTGGACAACGACGCGTACCGCGAGACGGTCCATCTCACCCGGCAGGACGGTCCGAGCGGCAAGCAGTGGCGGATCGACCGGGTGCCGCAGGGCGTCGTGCTCGGCCAGTCCGACTTCCAGCGGATCTACTGGTCCGTCAACAAGTACTACTACGCGTCGAGTTCGTCGAAGACGGGCGCGGGCGGCGGTCAGGACGCGCTGGTCGCCGACCCCGTCTACATACGTCAGCGAATAGATCCGCTGACGGAGACGGTCAAGGCCCTGCTCGAAGGGCCCACCAACTGGCTCAAGCCGGTCGTCACCACGATCTTCCCCGGAGGTACGCGGCTCAAGGAGGGCACCAAGACGCTGGCGCCCGACGACCAGAACAAGCTGACCGTGCCGCTGAACGGGGAGGCCGACAGCTATGACCAGGGGCAGTGCACCAAGATGGCGGCGCAACTGCTCTTCACGCTCCAGGACTTGAAGTCCTCGAACGTGAAGGAGGTCGAGCTGCAGCGCTCCAACGGCTCCCAGCTCTGTGTCCTGAGCGAGGACCGGGCCGAGACCGTGGCGCCACACCGCACCGCCGACCACCCCGACTACCAGTACCTCATCGACGACAAGAAGCGCCTGGTGCGGATGCCCGCGGGAGCGAGCGGCAAGGCCGAACCGGCGCAGGTGCCGGGGCCGTTGGGCGAGGGCGCGAAGCCGCTGCGTACGGCTGCCGTGTCGCGCGACGAGGAGCGCGCTGCCGGAGTGTCGCTCGACGGGCGCTCGCTGTACATGGGGTCGCTGGTCGAGGCGAGCCCGCTGGGCAAGCCGGAGGCGCGCAGCAAGGCGAAGTCGGAGGACGACGGTTTCTCCACGCCGAGTTGGGACGGCAGGGGCGACCTGTGGGTGGCCGACCGCGACCCGAAGCGGCCGCGGCTGCTCTGGCTCGACCAGGGCGCGGGCGAGCCGACGCCGGTGAAGATCGCGGGCCTCGACGGACGGATCGAGGCGGTGCGGGTGTCGGCCGACGGCGTGCGGATCGCGCTCCTGGTGAAGAAGGACGGCAAGACGTCCCTGCGGGTCGGCCGCGTCGAGCGGACCGGCACCAAGGGGGAGCAGCCCGGTATCGCGGTCGTCGAACTGCGCCGCGCGGCACCGCAGATGGAGGAGGTCACCGCCATGTCCTGGGCGGGCGGCAGCCGTCTCGTGGTGGTCGGGCGCGAGTCCGGCGGCGTGCAGCAGATCGGGTATGTGCAGAGCGACGGCTCGGTGCTGCCCGGCGCGACGCTGCCCGGTCTGACCGGCGTGGCGGAGGTCGCGGCCTCGGAGGACGAGCGGCAGCCGCTGGTGGCGCACTCGGACGACGGGATCGTGCGGCTGCCGACGGGTGCGCAGTGGCAGACGGTGGTCAAGGAAGGGACGGCTCCGGTCTATCCGGGGTGACGGATTCCGGCGGCGTGGGGTGCTGGATCCGGCGGCGTGGCGTGCTGGATTCCTGCGGTGCTGGGCGATGGATTCCGACGGCGCGGGGTGGCGCCGGTACAGGCTGTGCCCCGATCGGGTGTAACGCTGTTCGTACGCGGCGGAGTTGTCCACAGGCGGTTGTCCACAGGGGTGGCAGTGCTGCCCGTGCCTTGGCACAGTGGAGGACATGCGGGGGTGGTGGCAGGACCTCACGGATCTGGTGCTGCCGGCCGATTGCGGAGGCTGCGGGAGGCCTCGTACGGCGCTCTGCGTGCGATGCCGTGATGCCCTGTGCGGTGCCGTGCCGCGCCGGGTGTGTCCGGACCCGCGGCCGCCGGGCCTGCCGGTGGTGCACGCGACGGCTCGTTACGAGGACGCCGTGCGGGCCGTGCTGCTCGCGCACAAGGAGCGGGGCGCGCTGGCGCTCGCGGGGCCGCTGGGCGTAGGGCTCGCGGGAGCGGTGCGGTCCGGGCTGCGGGGTGCCGGGCGGGATGAGCCGCGGGGTGCCCCGGGGGCCGGGGCGCCGGGTGGTGACGCTGAGGTACTGCTGGTGCCCGTGCCGTCGGCGCCGCGTGCCGTGCGGGCGCGGGGCCACGATCCGGTGCGGCGGATCGCGCTGGCCGCCGCGGCCGAGCTGCGGCGGGGCGGGACGCGGGCCCGTGTGCTGTGCGTGCTGCGTCAGCGGCGTGCCGTGGCCGACCAGTCGGGGCTCAACTCCCGTCAGCGGCAGGCGAATCTGGCGGGTGCCCTGGAGGTGACCGCGGGGGGTGGCCGGCTGCTCGGGGCGGGCCGGGTGGTGATCGTGGACGACCTCATGACCACGGGTGCGTCCCTGGCCGAGGCCGCCCGCGCAATACGTGACGTACGCATGGAATCGATAGGGCGGGCCGCGCCGGTAACAGCCCGTGAAATGTCCGGAGAGAACCGGGGCGAGAACGCGATCAGCGCGGCCGTTGTCGCCGCCTCACCGGATTCCTTCGAAATAAACCGGAACTGACTGGGAACTTGCATCGTTGCAGGTAGTGAGAGGGCCAATGCACCTGAATGGAGGTACGGGTCAGTAGAGGGTGACGACATCCGTCCGGGCGAGATATGTTCGGTTGTGAGGAATGGCGGACGCCGACCCTCGCATATCGGAATGCCGGTTGCCGGGTTTTTCGCAATCACCCGGACCGGTCGGGGTGGAGATCTTGTTCGCGGGGGAGGAGGAGGTGGAAGTCACCGAGTCCGAGGCTCCGGGAGTCACCGGGGCCTGGTGCAAAAGGGAGATGCTCCGCCGCCGAAGCGGAGCGATCCGGGAACGGAGTTCTGCGTGGACATCGTCGTCAAGGGCCGCAAGACCGAGGTGCCCGAGCGGTTCCGCAAGCACGTGGCCGAGAAGCTGAAGCTGGAGAAGATCCAGAAGCTCGACGGCAAGGTGATCAGCCTCGACGTCGAGGTGTCCAAGGAAACCAACCCGCGTCAGGCCGACCGTTCCGACCGCGTGGAGATCACCCTCCGCGGGCGTGGACCCGTGATCCGCGCGGAAGCCTCGGCCACCGACCCGTACGCGGCGCTCGACCTGGCCACGGCCAAGCTGGACGCCCGGCTGCGCAAGCAGCACGAGAAGCGTCACAACCGGCGCGGGACCGGCAGGCTCTCCGCCGCGGAGGTCGCCGAGCGCGTCCCGGACGCGGCGACGCTCAACGGAGACGGCACCGTCGCGCGCGACGAAGAGCCGGGCGGCGTGCCGGTCAAGCGGATCGGCTCACTGGAGATCCAGGGCGAAGGCCCCCTCGTGGTCCGCGAGAAGACCCACGTGGCGGCCCCCATGTCGCTCGACCAGGCGCTCTACGAGATGGAGCTGGTCGGACACGACTTCTACCTGTTCGTCGACTCGGAGACGAAGGAACCGAGTGTCGTCTACCGGCGACACGCCTACGACTACGGCGTCATCCGCCTGAACACCGACCCGATGGTCACCCAGGCCCAGTCGGCCGACGGCGGCGGTGCGCTCGGCGGCTGACCACAGCCGTCCGAGAGCAGAGCAGGTGCCCCTGGAGCGCGCGTGCGCCCCCAGGGGCACCATCGTGCGACCCCTGCGCGCACCGCACTGTCGCCCGGGCATGAAATCATGGGCGAGCCGGTCAACCGGCGGACTGTCGCCTCGGGTTGGCGCAGCCGACGCACAACGGGCCATGGCCTTCAGGGGGAGGAACGATGGCGGACAGCTTCGGACCGATGCAGGACCAGGACGTCGACGACGGCGTCGGCATCGGCACGGACGCGGGCGCGGGCGCTCCGCGCAAGGAACCGATCAGGGTCCTTGTGGTGGACGACCACGCGCTCTTCCGTCGCGGCCTGGAGATCGTCCTCGCCGCCGAGGAGGACATCCAGGTGGTCGGCGAGGCGGGGGACGGCGCCGAGGCGGTGGACAAGGCCGCGGACCTGCTGCCGGACATCGTGCTGATGGACGTACGCATGCCCAAGCGCGGAGGCATCGAGGCGTGCACCTCCATCAAGGAAGTGGCGCCCAGCGCGAAGATCATCATGCTGACGATCAGCGATGAAGAGGCCGATCTCTACGACGCGATCAAGGCGGGCGCCACCGGATATCTCCTCAAGGAGATTTCGACGGACGAGGTGGCCACGGCCATTCGCGCGGTGGCCGACGGGCAGTCGCAGATCAGCCCGTCCATGGCGTCCAAGCTGCTCACCGAGTTCAAGTCGATGATCCAGCGCACCGACGAGCGCCGACTCGTTCCCGCGCCGCGACTGACCGACCGCGAGCTGGAAGTGCTGAAGCTGGTGGCCACGGGGATGAACAACCGCGATATCGCGAAAGAGCTGTTCATCTCCGAGAACACCGTGAAGAACCACGTGCGCAACATCCTGGAGAAGCTTCAGCTGCACTCCAGGATGGAGGCCGTCGTCTACGCGATGCGGGAGAAGATCCTCGAGATCCGGTGAAGTCCGGGTCCGCCGGCTCCGGACCGGGGATCAAGCAAGGGCGCGGACGAGGTCCGCGGTCAGCTCGGGCCTGTCCACCCGCTCCACCCGCACCGCGTCGCAATTGACCCAGGACGCCGCCTCACGGAGCGCCTGCGCCACCGCGGGCACGGACTTGGGGCCGTCCAGCGACACCTGCTTGGCGACCAGCGTGCCGCCCTCACGGGCGGGGTCGACGCGGCCGACCAGATGCCCGCCGGCCAGGACCGGCATCGCGAAGTAGCCGTGGATCCGCTTCGGCTTGGGGACATACGCCTCAAGGCGGTGCGTGAAGCCGAAGATCCGCTCCGTCCGGGCCCGCTCCCAGATCAGGGAGTCGAACGGGGAGAGCAGTGTCGTACGGTGCCGGCCGCGCGGCGGGGTCTCCAGGGCCGCAGGATCGGCCCAGGCGGGCTTGTCCCAGCCCTCCACCGTCACCGGGACCAGTCCCGAGTCGGCGACCACCGCGTCGAACTGCTCGCCCTTGAGCCGGTGGTAGTCCGCGATGTCCGCGCGGGTGCCGACGCCCAGCGCCTGGCCCGCGAGCCGCACCAGGCGGCGCAGGCACTCCGCGTCGTCCAGGTCGTCATGGAGCAGCGGGTCCGGGATGGCGCGCTCCGCCAGGTCGTACACCCGCTTCCAGCTGCGCCGCTCGGTGCAGACCACCTCGCCGTACATCAGCGCGCGCTCGACGGCGACCTTCGCGTCCGACCAGTCCCACCACTCGCCCTTGTTCTTCGCGCCGCCCAACTCCGTGGCCGTCAGGGGGCCTTCGGCGGTGAGCTGCTTGATGACCGTGTCGTACGCACCGTCCGGCAGGTCGTGGTGCCAGTGCGGGCGCTTGCGGTACGCGCGGCGGCGGAAGGCGAAGTGCGGCCACTCCTCGATGGGCAGGATGCAGGCGGCATGCGACCAGTACTCGAACGCGTGCGGCCGGGCGGGGCCCGTGCCGGACGTGCCGTCCCAGTAGGCCGCCTCGATCCTGTCGCGGCCCACGGCGCCAAGACGCGCGTACGGAACGAGCTCGTGGGAGCGGGCGAGCACCGAGATCGTGTCGAGCTGGACCGCGCCCAGGTGCCGCAGCACGCCCCGCACACCGGATCTGCGGTCCGGGGCGCCCAGGAAGCCCTGGGCGCGGAGCACGATGCGGCGGGCCTCGTCGGCGGACAGGTCGATGGCGGGACTCGGCAGGCTCGTCATGACCCGAACGATAGGCGGCGGCACTGACAACGCCCGCGGAGCCTGCCGTCAGAACGCCTCCGGAGCCGGCAGATACGGCTGGCGCGACGGAATGCCCAGGTCGCTGGGGAGCAGGGCGCCCACCCAGCAGTCCCGGAGGGTGCCCTTGTTCGGGAGGCCCGCGCGCAGGGTGCCCTCGACGGTGAAGCCGGCCTTCTCGGCCACCGCGCGGGAGCCCGTGTTGCCGACCTCCGCGCGCCACTCCAGGCGATTGCAGCCCAGGTCGGTGAAGGCCCAGTCGGCAAGGGCGCGCACGGCCTCCGTCATATAGCCGCGGCCCCGGTGCGGCTTCGCCGTCCAGAAGCCGACCTCCCAGGCGCCCGAGCGCGGGTGGTGCAGGCTGGCGGCGGCGATCAGCGGGCCGCCCGTACGGGGGCGTACGGCGAAGGTGTACTCCGTGTCGTAGCGCCAGCCGTCCGGGACCAGGGTGCCGACGAAGCCCTCGGCGTCCGCGCGCGCGTACGGCGAGGGGATCGTGGTCCAGCGCTGGATGTCGGCGTCCTGGCAGGCTTCGTACGTCTCGTCGGTGTCGGCCGGCGTGAAGGTGCGCAGGCTCAGCCGCTCGGTGGTGAGGGTGACGGGCTCCATCCGGTGATTCTGCGGGGGCGCGGGACCGGGAGCCAGTGGTTTTCACCGGGTCGTCGCCGTGTTTCGCCGACGCATTTCGCCGAGCGCTGATCGCCACAACCCGGCACCTTCCAGGCCCCCCGTCCGTTGACGTACCGGCAGACCTCCCGGCGCGGCCCGCTCCTCGCTTACGATGGCCGTTGCCCAACGAGTAAACCGACCATGCCAGGCCCGACCGGCAAGGAGACCAACCCCCGTGTCCGTCCTCTCGAAGATCATGCGTGCAGGCGAAGGCAAGATCCTGCGCAAGCTGCACCGCATCGCGGACCAGGTCAACTCCATCGAAGAGGACTTCGTCAGCCTCTCCGACGCCGAGCTGCGCGCGCTGACCGAGGAGTACAAGGAGCGTTACGCCGACGGCGAGACCCTTGACGACCTCCTCCCCGAAGCCTTTGCCACGGTGCGTGAGGCCGCCAAGCGCGTCCTCGGCCAGCGGCACTACGACGTCCAGATGATGGGCGGCGCCGCGCTGCACCTCGGTTATGTGGCGGAGATGAAGACCGGTGAGGGCAAGACGCTCGTCGGCACCCTCCCGGCGTACCTCAACGCCCTGTCGGGCAAGGGCGTGCACCTGATCACGGTCAACGACTACCTGGCCGAGCGCGACTCCGAGATGATGGGCCGCGTCCACAAGTTCCTCGGCCTGTCCGTCGGCTGCATCATCGCCAACATGACGCCGGCGCAGCGCCGCGAGCAGTACAACTGCGACATCACGTACGGCACGAACAACGAGTTCGGCTTCGACTACCTGCGCGACAACATGGCGTGGTCGAAGGACGAACTGGTGCAGCGCGGCCACAACTTCGCGATCGTCGACGAGGTCGACTCGATCCTGGTCGACGAGGCCCGTACGCCGCTGATCATCTCCGGCCCGGCCGACCAGGCCACCAAGTGGTACGGAGACTTCGCCAAGTTGGTCACCCGCCTCACCAAGGGCGAGCCCGGCAACCCCCTCAAGGGCATCGAGGAGACCGGGGACTACGAGGTCGACGAGAAGAAGCGCACCGTCGGCATCCACGAGTCGGGTGTCAGCAAGGTCGAGGACTGGCTCGGGATCGACAACCTCTACGAGTCGGTCAACACGCCGCTCGTGGGTTACCTGAACAACGCCATCAAGGCCAAGGAACTCTTCAAGAAGGACAAGGACTACGTCGTCATCGACGGCGAAGTCATGATCGTCGACGAGCACACCGGCCGTATCCTCGCCGGCCGCCGCTACAACGAGGGCATGCACCAGGCGATCGAGGCGAAGGAAGGGGTGGACATCAAGGACGAGAACCAGACGCTCGCCACGATCACCCTGCAGAACTTCTTCCGCCTCTACAAGCGCCACGACCACCAGGGCAAGGAAACCCCCGGCCTCTGCGGCATGACCGGTACGGCCATGACCGAGGCCGCCGAGTTCCACCAGATCTACAAGCTGGGCGTCGTGCCGATCCCGACGAACCGGCCGATGGTCCGCGCCGACCAGTCGGACCTGATCTACCGCACCGAGGTCGCCAAGTTCGCCGCCGTCGTCGACGACATCGCGGAGAAGCACGAGAAGGGGCAGCCGATCCTGGTCGGCACCACTTCCGTGGAGAAGTCGGAGTACCTCTCGCAGCAGCTGTCGAAGCGCGGCGTCCAGCACGAAGTGCTGAACGCGAAGCAGCACGACCGCGAGGCGACCATCGTCGCCCAGGCCGGCCGCAAGGGTGCCGTCACCGTCGCCACGAACATGGCCGGACGAGGCACCGACATCAAGCTCGGCGGCAACCCGGACGACCTCGCCGAGGCGGAGCTGCGCCAGCGCGGCCTCGACCCCGTCGAGCACGTCGAGGAGTGGGCCGCGGCGCTGCCCGCCGCCCTGGAGAAGGCCGAGCGCTCCGTGAAGGCGGAGTTCGAGGAGGTCAAGGACCTCGGCGGGCTCTACGTCCTTGGTACGGAGCGGCACGAGTCGCGGCGCATCGACAACCAGCTGCGTGGCCGTTCCGGCCGTCAGGGCGACCCGGGCGAGTCCCGCTTCTACCTGTCGCTCGGCGACGACCTGATGCGGCTGTTCAAGGCGCAGATGGTCGAGCGCGTGATGGCCATGGCGAACGTCCCGGACGACGTGCCGATCGAGAACAAGATGGTGACGCGCGCCATCGCGTCGGCGCAGTCGCAGGTCGAGCAGCAGAACTTCGAGACGCGTAAGAACGTCCTCAAGTACGACGAGGTCCTCAACCGGCAGCGCGAGGTCATCTACGGAGAGCGCCGTCGCGTCCTGGAGGGCGAGGACCTGCAGGAGCAGGTCACGCACTTCATGGACGACACGATCGACGCCTACATCGCGGCCGAGACCGCCGAGGGCTTCGCCGAGGAGTGGGACCTGGACCGGCTGTGGGGCGCCTTCAAGCAGCTCTACCCGGTGAAGGTCACCATCGACGAGCTGGAGGAGGAGGTCGGTGACCGCGCGGGTCTGACCGCCGAGTTCGTCTCCGAGGCCATCAGGGAAGACGTCCACCAGCAGTACGAGGCGCGGGAGACGCAGCTCGGCTCCGACATCATGCGGGAGCTGGAGCGCCGCGTCGTGCTCTCCGTGCTCGACCGCAAGTGGCGCGAGCACCTCTACGAGATGGACTACCTCCAGGAGGGCATCGGCCTCCGTGCCATGGCGCAGAAGGACCCGCTGGTCGAGTACCAGCGGGAGGGCTTCGACATGTTCAACGCCATGATGGACGGCATCAAGGAGGAGTCCGTCGGCTACCTGTTCAACCTGGAGGTCCAGGTCGAGCAGCAGGTCGAGGAGGTCCCGGTGTCGGACGAGGCGCCCACGTCCCTGGACAAGAAGGACGCCGTCCCGGCCGGGGGCGGCCGTCCGGAGATCCGCGCCAAGGGGCTCGACGCCCCGCAGCGGCCGGACCGGCTGCACTTCCAGGCGCCGAACGCGGAGGGCGGTGTCGACGAGGGCGACTTCGAGACCGAGGACTCCGGAGTGCGGTCCGAGGCCGACGGCCTGACGCGCGCCGAGCGCCGCAAGGCCCAGAAGGGCGGCCGACGCCGCAAGAAGTAGCGTGACGGCTTCGCCGTAGCTCTGTGCTGAGGGACCGGGTGCTTTCGGGCGCCCGGTCCCTTTCGCCTTGCCCGGGGCTCCGTAGTACGGCACAGCAGGGGGCTCCGTAGTACGGCACGGTCCGGGGCCTCCGTAGTACGGCACAGCCAGGGCCTCCGTAGTACGGCACCTCGCCGTACGTCGGTACGTCACATCGCCGTACGTCCCGGAGCCGCCACTTCCACCGCCGTGCAGCGCCAGCGCTGGTCCGCGCCCAGGTGCAGGCGGAACGCCAGGGCGCGCAGGGCGGGGCCCGCGCCGATGCGGGCGAAGACCTCGTAGACGCCGGGGCAGGGTTCGTAGTGGCCGATGCGGTGGACCGTGGGGCGCCTGCCGGCCACGTTCAGGGGCGTCTGCTCGGCGAGCCGGACCAGGTCGTCGAAGGCCGTGTGGGCGATGTGGCGGGCCGCCCAGTGCACGGGCTTCTGGCCGCTGAGCACCAGGAGCAGGCGCTCGGTGAAGAGCTCGGTGGGGTGCGGCGGCGGCTGCGGTGCGGTCCTGCGGGGGCGGGACTGGGCGCTGGGGCGGCGCGGGTCGGTGCGGCCCGGTGGGCGGGTGGTCGCCGGGCGTGAGCGGGGCCTCGTCATCACCTTCTGCATGCCGACCTACCTCCGTACCAGGGAGTAACTTCCGTCGGGGATCTTGTACGGCGACGGGAGCGAGGGCCGCAAGGGGCGCCGGGCCCGGGGCCGGCCGGTGGCAGAGTCCCCTATCCGGGTGGTCGGGGGTGCGTCAGGCCGTACGGTTGCCGGGGAGCGCCGGGTGAGGGGGTGGTGCTCCGGGTGACGCGGGGGGCCGGTGCGGGGCGCACCTCGAAGGGGGACTCCCGGACGTATTCTGGTGCCTGTTCTCGCCCAGCCCCTGCTACTGAAAGCGGATCGTCATGCGCGTCTACGTTCCCCTGACCCTGCCCCGTCTCGCTGAGGCGTACAAGGCGGGCGAGCTGGGGCCCGGACCGCTGACCGCGTACGCCGTGACGCCCGCGCTGCGCGAGTGGTATGTCTCGGACGACATCGAGGAGCTGGAGTACGCCGCCCTGAACCGGGCCGCGCTCGCTTCGCTGCGGCTGGTCGCCGGTGACCCCGAGGCGGCCCGGCGGCGCGTCGTCCTCGCGGCGGACGTACCCGACGGGGCGGCCGTGGCGGAGCCCGGCCTCGGGCTCGACCAGGGGGCGCGGACGGCCCTCGGCGAGGTGCGGATCGACGGCGTTCTGGCGCTGCGGAAGGTGGCCGCCGTGCACGTCGACTCGGGGGACGCCGAGGCGGACGTGACGGCGGCTGTGGGGGTGCTGGGGGCCGCGGACCAGGGGGACGACGACGCGCGGTTCGTCGTGGACGGCGTCGAGGACCACGAGCTGCTGTGGTTCGCGACCCAGGAGATTCCCGGGCTGATCGCGTAGCCGCGGCATGGCCGGGGTTGTCTCGGGGCGGGATCTCGCGGGTACCGTTTCTGCATGGGGAAGCTGCAGCGCGGGGCGCACATCGTGTGGGACTGGAACGGGACACTCCTGCATGACATTCATGCCGTGATCGAGGCGACCAACGCCTCATTCGCGGAGATCGGGCTCGAGTCGATCACGCTCGAGCGGTATCGCGAGCTCTACTGCGTGCCCGTGCCCAAGTTCTACGAGCGGCTGATGGGGCGGCTGCCGACCGAGGCCGAGTGGCAGGTCATGGACGCCGTGTTCCACAAGCACTACTGGGCGCGGGCCGAGGGCTGCGGGCTCGCGGACGGGGCCGCCGAGCTGCTCGCCGAGCGGCGCGCCGCCGGGCGTACGCAGTCGCTGCTCTCGCTCGCGCCGCACGAGCATCTGGTGCCGATCGTGCGGCGGCACGGGATCGAGGAGCACTTCGTGCGGATCGACGGGCGGATGGACTCGTCGCACGCCGGCAAGGCCGACCGGATGGTGCGGCACCTGGCCGCGCTCGAAGGGGTGGCCGCCGAGAACACCGTGGTCATCGGGGATGCCGTCGACGACGCGCTGGCCGCCGCTCATGTGGGGGCCCGGGCCGTGCTCTACACCGGGGGGTCGCACAGCCGGGGGAGTCTGGCGGAGGCCGGGGTTCCGGTGGTCGACAGTCTGGCGGAGGCCGTCGAGGTCGCCGAGCGCCTGGCCGCCTAGAGCGCCTTATGTGAAGCGGCCTACTGTGTGCTGTCGGATGCGTACGCTGGGTGGAATGGTTCCGGTGCGGGCGTAACGGGGGCGATATGGGGTTCGGCTTCGGCTTCGGACAGCGCAGGAGCGGCCGGTTGCCCGCGGAGACGACGAGCTTCGTGGGGCGCGGCGAGGACGTCACCGCGCTGGAGCGGGCCTTCGCGCAGGCACGGCTCGTCACGGTCGTGGGGCCCGGCGGCGTCGGCAAGACGCGGGTGGCCCTGCGGGTCGCGGCGAGTGCCGCCGAGCGGTTTCCCGACGGGGTCTGGCTCGCCGAGCTGTCCGCGCTGCGGGACCCGGAGCTGCTGCCGGGGACACTCGCGGCCGTGCTCGGACTGCCCGAGCAGACCGGGGTGCAGCCGCTGGACGCCGTGGTGGAGTTTCTGCACCAGCGGCGGGCGCTGATCGTCATCGACACCTGTGAGCATCTGGTCGACGCCTGCGCCATGCTCGCCGACGTGCTGCTGCGCGAGGCACCGGGGACGAGTGTCCTCGCCACCAGCCGGCAGCCGCTCGACGTGCCGGGCGAGAGCTGCTGGCCGTTGGCGCCCCTGGGGTCGGCCGAGGCCGTGGAGCTGTTCGTGCAGCGGGCCGCCTCCGTCGTGCCGGGGTTCGCCGTGAGCGAGGGCAACCGGGAGCTGCTCGACGCCCTCGTGCGGCGGCTCGACGGGATTCCGCTCGCCCTGGAGCTGGCCGCCGTGCGGCTGCGCGCGGTGCCCCTGGAACAGCTCGCGGCGCGGCTCGACGCCCGGTTCCGGGTGCTCACCGGCGGGCGGCGGACCGCGCTGACCCGGCACCAGACACTGCGTACGGCCATCGACTGGTCGCACGAGTTGTGCACCCCTCAGGAGCGGGTGGTGTGGGGCAGGCTCTCGGTGTTCGCCGGGGCCTTCGATCTCGCCGCCGCCGAACAGGTCTGCGCGGGCGGCGAGTTGAGCGCCTGCGATGTCATGGAGCATCTGATCGGGCTCGTCGACAAGTCCGTCGTACAGCGGCTCGGCGGGGCCGGCGACAGCTATCGGCTGCTCGACACCATCCGGGAGTACGGCGCCGAACGGCTCGCCGAGACGGGCGGCACGGAGGCGGCGCGGCGCAGGCACTTCACGTACCACCAGGAACTGGTCCGGCGCTTCGAGGAGAGGTTCCTCAGCGCCGAGCAGGTCGCGCTGCACGCGGCGGTGCGCGGGGCCGAGGACGATGTGCGGGCCGCGCTCGAGTACGCGTACGCGACACCGGGCCACGAGGCGGAGGGGCTGCTGCTCGCCGCCCGGCTGTGGCCGCACTGGCGGGCGGTCGCCGCGATGTCCCAGGGCGAGTACTGGATCGACAAGGGGCTGCGTGCGGTGCCCGGCGACGGGCCCGCGCGGGCGGCCGGGCTGCACCGGACCGGCGAGTTCTGCCTCTGGCTCGGTGACCCGGTGGCCGCGCTCGGGCGGCTCGTCGAGGCGGAGCAGGTCGCGCGCCGCATCGGGGACGAGGCCGCCGCGGCGATGGCCGAGACGGAGGTGGCGGGGACCCGGGCCGTGCTGGCGGGCGGTGCCGGTGACCTGGACGGCCTCGTCGAGGCCGTGGCTGCGATGGAAGTGGCCAGGAAGCGGCTCGTCGAGATCGGTGATCCGGCGAGGGTGGCGCTGGTCTGCCACGAGGAGGCGGTCGTCAGGGTGGCGATCGGGCAGGTGGAGTGCGCCCTCGAACTCTGCGAGGTGGCGCTGGCCCATCTCGAGCCGTACGAGGGCGAGTGCTGGCTGCGGGGCGCGGCTCTGATGGTCAAGGGCGTCTGCCTGTGGGTGGCGGGGCACTCCAAGGAGAGTGTGCGGACGTTGCGGCAGGCGCTGGACGCCATCGGGCGGATCGGCGAGGCGCTCGCCGCGAGGCTGTGCTGCGCCGGGCTCGCCTGGGCGGCGGCCGGGGAGGAGCGCTGGACGCGGGCCGCCTGGCTGCTCGGGTACGTGGACGCGGCGAAGAGCGCCAGCGGGGATACGTTCGGGATGTTCCCGGCGCTGCGCGAGCTGCACGGGGACGTGCGGGAGCGGGTCGCTCAGGCGCTCGGTGAGCGGGGGTTCGCCCGCTGGTACCAGGAGGGCGAGCAGCTGACCCTGCGGGAGGTGGTGGCCGCGGCCGTCGCCGACGCGGAGCGGCCCGCCGCCGTGCCGGGGCCGCGGGGCGGGGGCGGGCTCGATGTGCTGACCCGGCGGGAGCGGGAGGTCGCCGCGCTGGTGGCGCAGGGGCTCTCCAATCGGGAGATCGCCGAGCGGCTGGTGATCTCCAAGAGGACCGCCGATGCGCATGTCGAGCACATTCTGGCGAAGCTGGGGGTTGCTTCTCGGACGGAGATCGCGGCGGTTGCCGCCGGCGGTTAGCGGGGGGTTCTTTCCCCTGCGGGGGGCTCCCACGTCGGGTGCGGGTCGGATCCGCTTTGCGCCGCCGTTCCGCGGCGGATGTCTCCCACCCACCCACCCGTCACCCCGCGGTGCGGGGGCTCGGCTACCGGGGGGATCGGGTGGGTGGGCGGCGCCTCGGCTGGGGGGGGAGCCCAGGCCGTGCCCCGCTGGGGTTGCCCCGGCCGGAGGCCCGGGCAACCCCAGGCGGCAGTGCCACCCGCTGGCATTGCTCCGGCCGGACAGGCCCAGGCAGGGCGGAACGGACCGCCTGCCCTCGCCGACGAGGGCAGCCGACCGTCTCGTGCCGCTTCCGGGGGGTTCCGGGGGAGCGCCGTTAGCCACGACAGATGTGGGGGAGTTGACCACTTCACTGTCCGGCGCCCACGGCCCGGTCCGTCCGGGAAGCGGCACAGGACCAGCATGGCGATGCGGACCGGGGGCCCGCATCGGTACTTGCTCGTACCGGTATACGGATTTCCGGGCCGCCGGCCTTGATCGGTATACGTACTCCCTCAGGGGCTCCCTCAGGGCACCCTCAGGAGCTCCCCAGGGCTCCCTCAGGTCACCGGCGCCTTCGCCCGCAGCACCGTCAGGAACTCCCTCATCCAACCGGAGTGATCCGGCCATGCCCTGGCCGACACCAGTGTGCCGTCGACCACGGCCTCCGCGTCCTGGAACGTCGCGCCCGCCGCCTGCATGTCCATCTCCAGGGCCGGGTACGCCGTGACCCTGCGGCCGGTGAGGCTGCCGATCGCCGCCGTCAGGAGCGGGCCGTGGCAGATCTGGGCCACCGGCTTGTCGGAGTCGAAGAAGGACTTGAGGATCTTGCGCAGCTCCGGGTCGTTGCGCAGATACTCCGGGGCCCGGCCGCCCGGGATCACCAGGGCGACGTACTGGCCGGGATCCACCTCGGAGAAGGCGAGGTCCGCGGGCCAGGTGTAGCCCGGCTTCTCGGTGTAGGTGTCGAAGCCCGGCTCGAAGTCGTGCACCACGAACTGCAGCTTCTTGCGGGCGGGGGCGGCGATGTGGACGTCGTATCCCTCCTCGCGCAGTCGCTGGTAGGGGTAGAGGACTTCGAGCGACTCCGCCGCGTCGCCCGTCACGATCAGGATCTTGGCTGCCATCGGTACTCGCTCCCCAGGTCGGTCTGGACTTCGCCGTCACTTCAACGGTCCGTCCGTCCCGCACAACGTGCATCCCTCCGTCCGGTTTGCCAAGAGGGCCCACGCTCCGGCGGGAAGACCGACAGCCGACAGATGGCCGGAAGTCTCTGTGCAGACTGTCAAAGTTCGCCCCCCTCTTTTGTACACATACGGCTCATGACGGGGGGCGGGTACGGGGCGATAGCCTTGACCCGTGATCAGCGCGATATCCCGCGGGGGCGCAAGCGCCCCCGTCCTGCGCCCGGAGCACACGGAGGACATCCGTGCCCGGGCGGTCGCTGACGCTTCCCCGCGGTGCGGTCAGGCCGGTCATCCCGGCCACCGGTCGGGTATCCCCGGCCATCGGTCGGTGAAACCACCGACAATGCGGACAATGGCGCATAACCGCCCGCTCATCTCTCACCACGGCATAACGTCGACCTCGACCGGAGACCCCGCGTCGCGGCGCTACGTCGGATCACTTCCTTCTACGTCACGCAACGGCGCGCGACAGGAGTCAGAGGACAATGCAGACCAAGCTGGACGAAGCCAAGGCCGAGCTGCTCACGCGGGCCGCCCGGGTAGCTGAGAACAGCCCGGTTGGGGGGCGCCTACCGAACGGGGCACCCACCGGGTCGAAGGGCGACGAGGCCACTCCCGACCAGGACACCGCCCTCGCGTTCCTCCAGCGCTACTACCTGCACACCGCCCCGGAGGACCTGGCCGACCGCGACCCGGTCGACGTCTTCGGAGCCGCCTTCTCGCACTACCGGCTGGCCGAGAACCGCCCCCAGGGCACGGCCAACGTCCGGGTGCACACCCCGACCGTCGAGGAGAACGGCTGGACGTGCAGCCACTCCGTCGTCGAGGTGGTCACGGACGACATGCCCTTCCTCGTCGACTCCGTCACCAATGAGCTCTCCCGGCAGGGGCGCGGCATCCATGTCGTCATCCACCCCCAGGTCGTGGTGCGCCGTGACCTCACCGGCAAGCTGCTCGAGGTTCTGACGACGGACCCCGGCACCGAGCGGCCGCACGACGCGGTCACCGAGTCGTGGATCCACGTCGAGATGGACCGCGAGACCGACCGCGCGGACCTGAAGCAGATCAGCGCCGATCTGCTCCGGATCCTGTCCGACGTACGCGAGACGGTCGAGGACTGGGAGAAGATGCGCGACGCCGCGCTGCGCATCGCCGATGAGCTGCCCAGCGAGCCGGCCGCCGCCGATCTGCGCGACCAGGAGGTCGACGAGGCCCGCGAGCTGCTGCGCTGGCTCGCCGACAACCACTTCACCTTCCTGGGCTTCCGCGAGTACGACCTCACGGAGGACGACTCCCTCTCCGCTGTCCCCGGCACCGGCCTCGGCATCCTGCGGGCCGACCCGCAGCACGGCGGCGACGACCACCACCCGGTCAGCCCGTCCTTCAACCGGCTGCCCGCCGACGCCCGCGCCAAGGCCCGCGAGCACAAGCTCCTCGTGCTGACCAAGGCCAACAGCCGCGCGACGGTGCACCGGCCCAGCTACCTCGACTACGTCGGCGTGAAGAAGTTCGACGCCGAGGGCAACGTCATCGGTGAGCGGCGCTTCCTCGGGCTCTTCTCCTCCGCCGCGTACACCGAGTCGGTGCGCCGCGTGCCGGTCATCCGCCGCAAGGTGGAGGAGGTGCTCAAGGGCGCCGGCTTCTCCGCCAACAGCCACGACGGGCGCGACCTGCTCCAGATCCTGGAGACGTACCCGCGCGACGAGCTCTTCCAGACGCCCGCCGATGAGCTGCGGTCCATCGTCACGTCCGTGCTGTACCTCCAGGAGCGGCGCCGGCTCCGGCTCTACCTGCGCAAGGACGAGTACGGGCGCTACTACTCCGCCCTCGTCTACCTGCCGCGCGACCGCTACACCACCGGCGTCCGGCTGCGGATCATCGACATCCTCAAGGAGGAGCTGAACGGCGCGAGCGTCGACTTCACCGCCTGGAACACCGAGTCGATCCTCTCCCGTATTCACTTCGTCGTCAGGGTGCCGAAGGGTGCCGAGGTCCCCGACCTCTCCGACGCCGACATCGAGCGCATCGAGGGACGGCTCGTCGAGGCCGCCCGCTCCTGGGCCGACGGCTTCGCCGAGGCGCTGACCGCCGAGTGCGGCGAGGAGCGCGCCGCCGAGCTGCTCCGCCGTTACGCGGGCGCCTTCCCCGAGGGGTACAAGGCGGACCACACGCCGCGCGCCGCCGTGGCCGACCTGGTGCACCTGGAGGCGCTGAAGCACGGGCGCGAGGACTTCGCGCTCAGCCTGTACGAGCCGGTGGGCGCCGCCCCCGGCGAGCGCCGCTTCAAGATCTACCGCTCCGGCGCGCAGGTCTCCCTCTCCGCCGTCCTTCCGGTGCTCCAGCGCCTGGGCGTCGAGGTCACCGACGAGCGTCCCTACGAGCTGCGCTGCTCGGACCGGTCGAACGCGTGGATCTACGACTTCGGGCTGCGCCTGCCCAAGTCGCAGAACGGCAACGGCGACTACCTGGGAGACGACGGCCGCGACCGCTTCCAGGACGCGTTCGCCGCCGCCTGGACGGGCGAGGCCGAGGTCGACGGCTTCAACTCGCTGGTCCTGAGCGCCGGGCTCAGCTGGCGCCAGGCGATGGTGCTTCGGGCCTACGCCAAGTACCTGCGCCAGGCCGGTGCCACGTTCAGCCAGGACTACATGGAGGACACCCTCCGCAACAACGTCCACACCACCCGGCTGCTCGTCTCGCTCTTCGAGGCGCGGATGTCGCCGGAGCGGCAGAGCGCCGGGACCGAGCTGATCGACGGGCTCCTGGAGGAGCTGGACGGCGCGCTCGACCAGGTGGTCAGCCTCGACGAGGACCGGATCCTGCGGTCCTTCCTCACCGTCATCAAGGCGACGCTGCGGACCAACTTCTTCCAGGAGGCGGCGGGCGGCAAGCCGCACAACTACGTCTCCATGAAGTTCGACCCGCAGGCCATCCCCGATCTTCCGGCGCCCCGTCCGGCGTACGAGATCTGGGTGTACTCGCCGCGTGTCGAGGGCGTGCACCTGCGCTTCGGCAAGGTCGCGCGCGGCGGGCTCCGCTGGTCGGACCGGAAGGAAGACTTCCGGACCGAGATCCTGGGTCTCGTGAAGGCGCAGATGGTGAAGAACACCGTCATCGTGCCCGTCGGCGCCAAGGGCGGCTTCGTCGCCAAGCAGCTGCCCGACCCGTCCGTGGACCGCGACGCGTGGCTCGCCGAGGGCGTGGCCTGCTACAAGACCTTCATCTCGGCGCTGCTCGACATCACCGACAACCTCGTCGCGGGCGAGGTCGTGCCCCCGGCGGACGTCGTGCGGCACGACGAGGACGACACGTACCTGGTGGTCGCCGCCGACAAGGGCACCGCGACGTTCTCGGACATCGCCAACGAGGTCGCCGAGTCGTACAACTTCTGGCTCGGTGACGCCTTCGCCTCCGGCGGCTCCGCCGGATACGACCACAAGGGCATGGGCATCACCGCCCGCGGCGCCTGGGAGTCCGTCAAGCGGCACTTCCGGGAGCTGGGCACCGACACCCAGACCGAGGACTTCACGGTCGTCGGCGTCGGCGACATGTCCGGTGACGTGTTCGGCAACGGAATGCTGCTCTCCGAGCACATCCGCCTGGTCGCCGCCTTCGACCACCGGCACATCTTCATCGACCCGCGTCCGGACGCCGCGACCTCGTACGCGGAGCGCCGCCGGCTCTTCGAGCTGCCGCGCAGCTCCTGGGCCGACTACAACAAGGAGCTGCTCTCGGCGGGCGGCGGGATCTTCCCGCGCAGCGCCAAGGCGATCCAGCTCAACGCGCACATCCGCGAGGCGCTCGGCATCGAGTCGGGCGTCGCCAAGATGACCCCGGCCGACCTGATGAAGACGATCCTGCAGGCGCCGGTCGACCTGCTGTGGAACGGCGGCATCGGTACGTACGTGAAGTCGTCGGCCGAGGCGAACACGGACGTCGGCGACAAGGCGAACGACGCGATCCGCGTCGACGGCGCCGACCTGCGGGTCAAGGTCGTCGGCGAGGGCGGCAACCTCGGGCTCACGCAGCTGGGGCGCATCGAGTTCGCGCGCACCGGTGGCCGCATCAACACCGACGCCATCGACAACAGCGCGGGCGTGGACACCTCCGACCACGAGGTGAACATCAAGATCCTGCTCAACGCGGTCGTCGCCAACGGCGACATGACCGTCAAGCAGCGCAACACCTTCCTCGCCGCGATGACCGACGAGGTCGGCCGGCTCGTCCTGCGCAACAACTACGCGCAGAACACCGCCCTCGCCAACGCGGTCGCCCAGTCGCCGTCCCTGCTCCACGCCCACCAGCGCTTCATGCGCCGGCTCGGCAAGCAGGGCCACCTCGACCGGGGCCTGGAGTTCCTGCCGAACGACCGGCAGATCCGCGAGCTGCTCAACTCGAGCCGCGGTCTTTCGCAGCCCGAGCTGGCCGTCCTCCTCGCGTACACGAAGATCACGGCCGCCGACGAGCTGATCCAGACGTCGCTGCCGGACGACGAGTACCTGCGCCGCCTGCTGCACGCGTACTTCCCGCAGGCGCTGCGCGAGAAGTTCCCCGAGCAGGTCGACGGGCACGCGCTGCGCCGCGAGATCATCACGACGGTGCTCGTCAACGACACGGTGAACACGGGCGGTTCGACGTTCCTGCACCGGCTGCGCGAGGAGACCGGGGCCTCCCTGGAGGAGATCGTCAGGGCGCAGCTCGCGGCCCGTGAGATCTTCGGTCTGAGCGCGGTCTGGGACGCCGTCGAGGCGCTCGACAACGTGGTGGCCGCCGATGTGCAGACCCGCGTCCGGCTGCACTCGCGCCGGCTCGTCGAGCGCGGCACGCGCTGGCTGCTCAACAACCGGCCGCAGCCGCTGCAGCTCGCCGAGACCATCGAGTTCTTCAGCAAGGGCGTCGCCCAGGTCTGGTCCGAGCTGCCGACGCTGCTGCGCGGCTCCGACCTGGAGTGGTACGAGTCCATCCGCGACGAGCTGACGGGCGCGGGCGTCCCCGACGAACTCGCTCAGCGCGTCGCCGGCTTCTCCTCGGCCTTCCCGTCGCTCGACATCGTCGCGATCGCCGACCGCACGGGCAAGGAGCCGATGGCCGTCGCCGAGGTGTACTACGACCTCGCCGACCGGCTGCGGATCACCCAGCTGATGGACCGCATCATCGAGCTGCCGCGGGCCGACCGCTGGCAGTCGATGGCCCGCGCGTCGATCCGCGAGGACCTGTACGCGGCGCACGCCGCCCTGACGGCGGACGTGCTCGCCGCAGGGAACGGCGAGGCCACTCCCGAGCAGCGCTTCAAGGACTGGGAGGAGAAGAACGCGGCGATCCTGAGCCGGTCGCGGACGACGCTGGACGAGATCCAGAGCTCGGACGCGTTCGACCTGGCGAACCTGTCGGTCGCGATGCGGACGATGCGGACGCTGCTGCGCACGCACTCGTAGTCCGCCGGACGGTTCTTTCCGTCGTACGCCGATGAGGGCGCCCCGAGCCGAGAGGCTCGGGGCGCCCTTTCGCGTTTTCGGGCGCCCTTTCGCGTATCGGGACTAGGCCAATCACACCCCCCTGAAGGGCGCCAATCGGGCATTAGCGATACTTAATGGGATGAGCCGGTATCTGAGTGGAGGGACGCATGGGAGCGATAGCTGAGCGGGGGGCGCAGGGGGCGGCTCCCGATGTGTCCGTGGTCGTGATCGTCTACAACGACGCCGAGCGGCTGCCGACCGCCGTCCGGTCGGTGCTCGACCAGACGCTGCACTCCGTGGAGGTGGTCGTCGTCGACGACTGCAGCACGGACAGCTCGTACGAGACCGCACAGCGGCTGGCAGCCGAGCACCCCGGGCGGGTGCGCGCCTACCAGCTCCCCGAGAACAGCGGCGCGGGCGGCGAGCCCCGCAACGTGGGCATCGGCCACACCACCGGCAAGCACGTGATGTTCCTCGACAGCGACGACGTCCTGGAGCGCAACGCCTGCCGCAACCTCCTGGAGGCCGCCGAGCGCGACGGCTCCGACATCGTCTCCGGGCTCTGCGTACGCCTTTCCATGGACACCCGCAACAAGAAGCGCGACCAGTGGTACCCCTGGCTCTACGCCACGACCCGCACCCTGGAGTCCGTCACCGAGCTGCCCGACCTGTTCGTCTGGGACACGCTCTCCACGAACAAGCTCTACCGCCGGGACTTCCTCGTCGAGAACGCCCTGCGCTTCCCCAAGGGCATGTTCTACGAGGACCTGATGTTCATCGCCGAGGCCTATCTCGCGGCCGAGCGCATCACCCTCATACCGAACCAGGTCTACTTCTGGCACGTCCACGAGCGCGCCGCCGAGAAGTCGGTGACCAACCGCCGCCACGAGATGACCAACTTCCGGCACCGCATGGAGATCCACCGCCGGATCGACGCGCTGCTCGCCGAGCGCGGACTCGACGAGCTGCGGCTCGCCAAGGACATCAAGTTCCTCAAGCACGACCTGGTGCTCCACCTGCGCGACCTGCCGTTCCGCGACGCCTCCTACCGCCAGGAGTTCGCGGCGCTCGCCCGCGACTATCTCGCCGGGCTCGACCGCGCCGCCTACGACGAGGTGCAGCCCGTCCAGGCGATCTGCGCCTACCTCCTGGAGCGCGGCGACTGGGAGAACCTGCTGCCCGCCGTCGACACCCTCACCAACCGCGACAAGATCTCCTCGCCGCTGGCCGAGCGGGACGGGCGCGTGTACTGGTGCGCCGAGCACCTCGACGACCCGTTCGGCCGCCGGGTCCTCGACGTGACCGAGCTGGGCTATCACGGCAAGCGGCTCGACCAGATGTTCCTGCGGAACGTCCTGACGCGGTACGAGGAGTCGGCGGGGGCCGTGCACCTGGCGGGCCGCGTCACCAACCCGCTCGGCATCATCGGCCCCGACGCGGAGCTCACCGCCGAGCTCGAGTTCAGCGCACGGCGCCGCAGCCTGCAGTCCTTCCGCTTCCCCGTGTCCGAGCTGCGCCACGAGGGCGAGGCGCTCGCCTGGGAGGCCACCGCCGATCTCGCCCGTCGCCTGCGGCCGCTCGGCGTGGTCGACGCGGTGTGGGACGTACGCCTCCGTCTCACGGCGGACGGCGTGCGCACGACCAGCCGGCTCACCGCGAGCACCCCCGGAGTGGCCGAAGGGCTCCTCCCGGTGCGGCCACGCCTTGGCAGGCTCGTCGCCGATCATCTGGAGACCGAGGTCTCGCAGCGCGGGCACCTCGCCTTCCGGCTCGTCACCACGCAGGCGGCGGGCGGCAAGGTCCAGGAACTCGTGGAGCGCGGCACGCACGGCCTGCCGGGGCGGCTCGCCAAGTCCGGGTACCGCAGGGCGAAGAAGCTGCGCAAGAACCTCACGTCCGGGCAGAGCAGGCTGCGGGTGTACGACGAGGTGTTCAGCCGCCTTCCGGTGAAGAAGGGCACCGTCGTCTTCGAGAGTCACCTGGGCAAGCAGTACAGCGACAGCCCCCGCGCCATCTACGAGGAGATGCGCCGCCAGGGCCTCGACTTCGACGCCGTGTGGTCCTACGCCGGCAGCCCCGAGGGCTTCCCCGAGGACGCCACGCTGGTGCGGCGCTGGTCGCTGCCTTATCTGCGGGCCCTGGCACAGGCCGAGTTCTGGGTCGACAACCAGAGCTATCCGCTCAAGCTCACCAAGCGGCCCGAGACGACGTACATCCAGACCTGGCACGGCTCCGCGCTCAAGCGCATGGGCTTCGACGAACCCGCATGGAAGCTGCGCAGCAAGCCGAGACAGGACGAGCAGCAGCGCGTCCTGGACCGCTTCGACCGCTTCCTGATCCGCTCCGAGCACGACGTACGCACCCTCGCCAAGGCGCTGCGGCTCAAGGAGAAGGTGCTGCTGCGGGTCGGCTACCCCCGCAACGACGCGCTGGTGCGCGCCAAGCGGGCCGAGGACGCGTCCGGAGTGCGCGAACGGGGGCCGCTGGCCGCCGAGCTGGGCATCCCCGACGACAAGCGGGTGCTGCTCTACGCGCCGACCTTCCGGCGGCACGGCGGCCGGCACGGACGCTTTGAACTGCCCTTCGACGTCGAGCGGTTCACCGAGCAGTTCGGCGACCGGTACGTGCTGCTCGTGCGCTCGCACTACCTCAACCACGTGGTGCTCCCGCCGTCCGTGAAGGGGCACGTCATCGACGTATCGGCGCATCACGACGTCACACCGCTCTACGAGCTGGCCGACGCGATGATCACCGACTACTCGTCCGTGATGTTCGACTACGCGCTCCTCGACCGGCCGATGCTCTTCTTCACGTACGACTACGAGGAGTACGTCCACGAGGGGCGAGGCACCTACTTCGACCTGCGCGAACGAGCCCCCGGACCGATGGTCGACACCGAGGAGGAGCTGTTCGGGGCGCTGAAGGCGCTCGACGAGCAGGCCCTGGAGTACGCGGCGGCGCGGGAGCGGTTCGTCGCCGAATTCGGTGAGTACGACAAGGGCGACGCGGCGAAGAGCGTCGTCGACCAGTTCTTCTCGCACTGGAGCACCAAGTGACTGAGACAGCGACAGCGGAACAGACGGCGCGGCCGACGCGGACGCGGGACATCTTCTTCGTCTCCAACAGCGTCAACGAGCTGGGCGGGATCACCAGTTGGTCCCACCAGATGGCCCGCCTCTTCGCCGGGCGCGGCCACCGGGTGCACGTCATCGGCATCACCGAACCCGGCGTACCGCAGGACATCGGCACCGGTCTGCCGTACCCGACCACGACCCTGTACGACGAGCACCCGCCGCGCGTCGGCCCGGCGCGCGGCATCAAGGGGCGGCTCAACGTGGCCGAGCACCGGCTGCGGGCGCGCCGTCAGGAGGGCATGCACGAGCAGGCCGCCAAGCTGACCGCGCTGTTCGCGCAGGCCGGGCCCGGAGCCGTCGTGATCGTCACGCAGGTGTGGGCGATGGAGTGGGTCGAACTGGCCGACACCCATGGCCTGTTGGTCATCGGGATGAGCCATGAGTCGTTCGCGTACTCGCGGGCCTGCTCGCGCTTCGGGCGGGTGAGGAAGCACTACAAGGACGTCGACCGGATGCTCGCGCTGACCCGCGAGGACGCCGACCTGTGGATCCGGCAGGGCATGGACAACGCGTCCTTCATGCCGAACCCGCTGCCCTTCATGCCCGAGGTGCCCTCGAAGCGCACCGAGAAGGTCGTCACCAGCATCGGCCGCCTGCACGACCAGAAGGGCATCGACATGCTCCTCGACACCTGGGCGGAGGTCGCGCCGCTGCACCCGGACTGGACGCTGCGGATCTACGGCTCCGGCGAGGACGAGGAGATGCTCAAGGAGCAGTGCACGGAGCTGGGCCTGGACGGTTCCGTGGAGTGGATGGGGCGCACCAGCGATGTGCCGGGGGCGCTGCGCGGCGGCTCGGTGTTCGTGCAGTCGTCACGGGGCGAGGGCTTCCCGCTCGCCCTGATGGAGGCGATGGCGACCGCCGTGCCGTGCGCCGCGTTCGACTGCGCGCCCGGCGTGCACGAGATCATCGACGACGGCGTCGACGGACTGCTCGCCCGGCTCGGCAACACCGCCGAACTCGCCCGCAGGCTGGACACGTTGATGTCCGACAAGGAGCTGCGGGACCGGATGGGCGAGCTGGCCAGGGAGAACATCCGGCGCTATACGACGGACGAGATCGTGCGCCGCTGGGAGGAGCTGTTCGGGTTCCTGGAGCGGTGATTCCTGGACGGCGGTCGGTGCGCGGGCGGCGAGTTACTTCTTGCCGCCCGTGAACCGCTCGTACTCCTTGAGGACGTCCTCCGTCGGGCCGTCCATCCGCAGCTCGCCGTGTTCCAGCCAGAGCACGCGCTCACACGTGTCGCGGATCGACTTGTTGTTGTGGCTGACCAGGAAGACCGTGCCCGCGCGCTTGCGCAGCTCGCGGATGCGGGCCTCCGAGCGCTTCTGGAAGGAGCGGTCGCCGGTCGCCAGGGCCTCGTCGATGAGGAGTACGTCGTGGTCCTTGGCGGAGCCGATGGAGAAGCGGAGGCGGGCCGCCATGCCGGAGGAGTACGTACGCATGGGGAGCGTGATGAAGTCGCCCTTCTCGTTGATCCCGGAGAAGTCGACGATGTCCTGGTAGCGCTCCTGGATCTGCTCGCGGGACATGCCCATCGCGAGCCCGCCGAGATGTACGTTGCGCTCGCCGGTCAGGTCGTTCATCAGGGCCGCGTTGACGCCGAGCAGCGAGGGCTGGCCGTCGGTGAAGATGCGGCCGCGCTCGACGGGGAGCAGCCCGGCGACCGCTTTGAGCAGCGTCGACTTGCCCGAGCCGTTCGTGCCGATCAGGCCGATGGCCTCGCCCTTGTACGCGGTGAAGGAGACCTTCTTGACGGCGTGCACCTTGCGGGTGCCGGGGGACTCGCCCCGCTTCAGGATGCGGCCGAGCGCGGCGGTCGCGCTGCCGCGGCCCGCCGTGGCACCGGTGCCGTGGACGCGGTAGACGATGTCGACCTGGTCGACGATGACGGTGGGGGCGGTGTCGTTCCTGATGCCGGTGTCGTTCCTGGCGCCCGTCTCGTTCCTGGTGCCGGTCTCGTTCCTGGTGTCAGCCACGGCCGTACGTCTCCTCTGCCTTCCAGAAGTAGATGAACCCGCCGATCCCGGCGGCCAGCGCCCAGCCGAGCGCCCAGGCCCAGATGTGCGGCGGGAGCTGGTCGCCCCGGAAGCTGTCGATCAGCGCGAACCGCATCAGGTCGATGTAGACGGCGGCGGGGTTGCACTCCAGGAGGACCTTCACGAAGTGCGGCAGGTGCTGGTCCTTGAGGACCGCGTCGATGCTCCACATCACGCCGGACGTGTACATCCACGTACGCAGCACGAACGGCATAAGCTGCGCGATGTCGGGGTTCTTGCTGCCGAGCCTCGCCATGATCAGGGCCAGGCCCGTGTTGAAGGTGAACTGCAGGACCAGGACCGGGACCACCAGGAACCAGGACGCGGTGGGCGGGACGCCGAAGCAGAGCAGGATCACCACAAGCGCGGCCATGGAGAACAGCAGCTGCTGGAGCTGTTGCAGGCAGTACGAGATGGGCAGCGCCGCCCGCGGGAAGTGCAGGGCGCGGACCAGGCCCAGGCTGCCGGAGATGGCCTTGGTGCCCGCCATCACCGAGCTCTGCGTGAAGGTGAAGATGAAGACGCCGGTGACCAGGAAGGGGACGTAGTCCTCCACGTCCCGCTTGGTGTTCATCAGGACGCCGAAGATGAAGTAGTAGACCGCCGCGTTCAGGAGCGGGGTCATCACCTGCCAGAGCTGGCCGAGCTTCGCCTGGCTGTACTGCGCGGTCAGCTTGGCGGTCGCGAAGGCGGTGATGAAGTGGCGGCGCTGCCAGAGCTGACGCACGTACGCGGGCAGCGTGGGGCGGGCGCCGCTGACGGTCAGGCCGTACTGCGCGGCGAGCGCGGCGGGGTCGGGGGTGCCGGCCGCCGTGCGGGGTGGTGCGTCGAGGACCTGACTCACTGCCGCTGCTCCTTCTCGTGACGTCTTGCGTCGGGACGGACCCGTATCGTCGCAACGCCGAGAGTAGGACGTCGTTACGTCGGAACGCAACCGTATCGTCGTCACGCTCTATGCTGTCCGTATGACGACGAGCAGGCCAGGAGATGAACAGCCGCGCCGCAGGGCGCCCGCGGGGGCGGCCGTGCTCAGGGAGGACGTGACCGAGGCGATCAGGGCCGCCGTCTTCGCGGAACTGGCGGCGGTCGGGTACGCGCGGATGTCCATCGAGGGCATCGCGCGCCGCGCGGGGGTCGGCAAGACGGCCGTCTACCGGCGCTGGCGCTCCAAGCTGCACCTGGTGCTCGACCTGGTGTCGGCGATAGCGGTGCAGGGGCTTCCGGCGCCGGACACCGGCTCGCTCGAAGGCGATCTGCGGCTGCTGTACGAGGTGACGTCACGGGCGCTGCGGCACCCGGTGGCCTCGCAGATCATCCCCGATCTGCAGGCGGAGGCGGCGCGCAATCCGGAGATCGCGAAAGCCCTCCAGAAGGCACTGCGGGAGGGGCAGCACGGGGTGGCGAGCGGCATCGTCCAAGCGGCCGTGGCGCGCGGCGAGGTGCGGGACGGCGTCGACGAGGACCTCGCCCTCGACCTGGTGTCGGGGCCGCTGTACTGGCGCTCCGTGGTGGTGCGGGCCGAGCTGCCCAAGGGCTATCTGGGCAGCCTCGTCACGGCGACGGCGGCGGGGCTCAGGGCGCTCTGACCGCGCCCCGCCGCGTTCAGTTCTGCGGGGTGCGCTCCCGCATCAGGAACAGGGCAACGCCCGAGCCGATGGTGGCGACGCCGGTGCCCACGCTGATCAGGACCTGCTGTACGCCGTCGAAGGCGAAGCTGGTGGAGACGTTGACGACGAGGGCGACGGCGAGGACGAGCCAGAGCAGGGCCTTCATGACGGGACCTTTCACATCGGGTGCCGGGCGGTCGGGTGGTGCTTGGTTCGTGGTCAACTCTGCCGGAGCGCGGGCGGCGTGACGATGGTGTGCTCTCCCGGACCGGGGGTGTAGCGCGCTACACCCCCGGTCCGGGAGCCCGCTCGCCCGCGCGTAAGAGCGCGGTCGCATAGCCTCAGGGCCATGCGGGAGACACTGCGGCGCACGGAGCGTGCCCTGGAGCAACTGGGCGCGGCGGCGCTGCTGTCCCTGGCGTCGTACCTGTTCATCGGCGTCATCCTGCTCACCCTCGTGACCACGCTCATCGTCGTCGGCGCGGGTGCCATGCCCGAGACGGTCCTGATGCTGCGGCGGATGGCGGGCTTCAAGCGGCGCCGCGTCGCGCGGTGGACGGGCCGGGAGATCCCCGAGGCTTACGTCCCGCTGACCGGCACGCTCACCGAGCGGGTCCGGGCGGCGGTCACGGACCCGGCGACCTACCGGGATCTGCGCTGGCTGGCCGCGCACTTCTTCTACGGCTGGCTCCTGCTCTACATCGCGCTGCCGGTGTTCATCCTCGGGATGCTGGTCGACGGCGTGTGGTGCGGTCTCCTCGGCCGCCGGGCGGTGGTCCTGCCGGTCGTGGCGCGCATCGCCGACCTGGAGGCGTCCTGGTCGGGCGCGCTGCTCAAGGCCTCCCCGGAGGCGGAACGGGCGGCGCGGCTCGCCGAGCGGGTGGAGGAGCTGACCGTCACGCGGGCCGGCGCGGTCGCCGCGCACGGAGCCGAACTGCGGCGCATCGAGCGGGACCTGCACGACGGGACGCAGGCGCGCCTCGTCTCCCTGTCGATGCGGGTGGGGCTCGCCCGGCGGGCCTTCGACAAGGACCCCGAAGCGGCGCGGAAACTGCTCGCCGATGCCCAGGACCAGGCCGAGGAGGCGCTGACCGAGCTGCGGCACGTCGTCCGCGGCATCCATCCGCCGATCCTCACCGACCGCGGCCTCGTGGGCGCCGTGCGGGCGCTCGCCGCCGGCAGCGGGCTCGACGTGACGGTGCGCGAGGACGGCGTCGACGAGGGGCCGCGGGCACCGGCCGCCGTGGAGGCCGCCGCGTACTTCGTCGTGGCGGAGGCGCTGACGAACGCGGCGAAGCACAGCGGCGCGGAGCGGGCCGCGGTGGAACTTTCGCGGGCGGCCGGGGTGTTGAGCCTTTCGGTACGCGACGAGGGGCGGGGCGGGGCCGACGACGCGGGCGGCAGCGGGCTGCTCGGCATGCGGCGCCGGGTCGCCGCGCTCGACGGGACCATGGCTGTGGCGAGCCCTGCCGGAGGGCCGACCGTGATCGAAGTGGAGCTGCCGTGCGCGTGGTGATCGCCGAGGACAACGCCCTGTTGCGGGAGGGCATGGTGCTGCTGCTGTCGTCCGCGGGGCACGAGGTGGCGGCCGTCGCCTCCACCGGCCCGGAGGTGCTGCCCGCCCTGCTCGAACACCGCCCGGACGCGGCGGTTTTGGACGTGCGCATGCCGCCGGGGTTCCGCGACGAGGGCCTACGGGCGGCGCTCGCGGCACGCGCGGAGATTCCCGGCCTTCCGGTGCTGGTCCTCTCCCAGTACGTGGAGGAGACATACGCGGCGGAGCTGCTCGGCGGCGGTGCGAGCGGCGTCGGCTATCTCCTGAAGGACCGCGTGGGCCGGGTCGACGAGTTCCTGGACGCGCTGGAGCGGGTGGCCGGCGGCGGCACCGCGCTGGACCCGGAGGTGGTGACGGAGCTGCTCACGCGGCGCCGCGACGATCCACTGGACTCGCTGACGCCGCGTGAGCGGGAGGTGCTGCACCTGATGGCGGAGGGCCGCGACAACGCGACGATCGCCGCGCAGCTGACGGTCTCGGACCGCGCGGTGAGCAAGCACATCGGCAACGTCTTCACGAAGCTGGGGCTGCCGCCGAGCGACACGGGGCACCGGCGGGTGCTCGCGGTCCTCGCCTATCTGAACAAGGGCTAGGGGCGGGCCGCTGGGCGCGCGGCCGGCTGATCCACCTCACCAACCTCACCCCGCCCGCCCCGGATACCGCCCCCGGAGCGTCCGCCACGCCGGGGGCAGCGTGCCCGCCGCCGTTGTCGCGGTGATCAGCAGCGTGAGCAGTGCCGTCAGCGGCGCCGGTATGTGCGGCAGCGTGTGGGCCAGGGCCAGGCTGAACGCGAGCAACGGGACCAGCGCCACCGCCCCGCCGACCACGAGGCCCGTCACCGCCGTCGCCGCCGCCTCCAGGCCCAGCATGCGCCGGAGTTGGCCCCGGCCCGCCCCGGCGAGGCGGAGCAGCGACAGCTCGGGGCGGCGGCCGATCGTGATCAGCGACAGGGTGCTCAGGACGGCGATGAGGGTGAAGCCGCCGATCGCGCCCACCGCCGTCACGGTCAGGACCTCGCCCAGCGCCTGGTCCTCCGGTTCGAGCAGCTCCGGGGCGGGGGACGCCGTCACATGGGCGCCGGGGGCGGCCTCGCGCAGGGCCGCCGCGCCGCCGTCCGACGCGACCAGGACGCGGTCCTTCGACGACGGTGACGACATATGCCTGAGCAGTTCCGTACGAGACAACAGGAAGCCGCCCAGGGCCAGTTCGCGGTCGTACGTAGCCACCACTTCAAGGCGTGACTCCACCCCGTCGCCGAACCGCAGCGTCACCGTCGAGCCGACCTCCGCGTCCAGCGACCGCGCCTGGTCGCGGCCCACCGCCACCGTGCCGGGGCGCAGACCGCCGATGTCTCCGTCCCGGACGCCGGGGTCCAGCGTCCGCGCCAGGCCCTCCGGGGTCACTCCGAGCACCGGCAGCCGGTCCAGGCGGGGCGAGCCGGTCTCGCGGCGGGCGAGTACCACGGTGCTGCGCACGACAGCCGTCGCCGCCCGTACGCCGGGGGCCTTCCGGATCCGCTCCGGCGTGCCCGGCGGCAGCCCGCCCGGCGCGCTCACGGCGAAGTCCGCCCGCGCGGCCTCCCGCGACTGCTCACCGGCGGCATGCGTCATCGTCGTACCGGCACAGAGCTGCACGAGGATGAACGCCGTCACCAGGATCACCGGGGTGATCGCCGCTCCCAGACGGCGTGCCGACGCCGTGCAGTTGGCCGCCGCGAGACGGCCGGCCGGGCCGCCGTACCGGCGCATCGGCGCCCCGAGCACCCGCATCGCGCCCTCGGCGATCCACGGGCCGAGCAGTGCGCAGGCGATGACGAGGACCACCGCCGCCGCACCGGCGGCCGCCGCCGCGGCCTGACCGTGCTGGAGCGTCGCCGTGCCCGCCGAACCGGCGCCGATGAACAGCAGCACCAGACCGGTGATCCGGCGGGCCGTGCCCGGTGCCGCCTCCCGGAGTGCCTCCGCCGGGCGCACCTTCGCCGTACGGGCGCAGGCGATCAGCGCGGCCAGGCGGGCGACCAGGAGCGTGAGCCCGGCGGTGACCAGCGGGGCGGGCAACAGCCAGAAGGGCAGCGGGAGTTCGAAGCCCCGCGGCAGCGCGCCCCGCGCGTCGAGGAGCGAGCGCAGGCCGAGCGAGGCGGGAATCGCCGCCGCCGCTCCCACCAGCGCCGCGGCCGTCGCGACCCGCCCGACCTCCCGGCCCACCGCGCCCCGCAGCTGCCGCGGCGTCGCGCCCACCGCCCGCAACAGGCCCAGCTCGCGCGAGCGTTGCTGCAACGCCTGCACGACCGTCGACGAGACGACGAGCAGCGCGATGAGTACGACGGTCGCGGCGACGGAGGCCAGCAGCGCCAGCATGCCCGCGCGGGCCGGTGCCACGTCGAGGAACTCGGCGCCCCCGCGCCCGTCCCCGGTGAGTACACGCAGCCCGGCCGCGTCGCCGTCCGCCCGGTGTCCCGAGCTGCGGAGCCCCGCCGAGTCCAGCGCGTCCCGCACGCGCGCGTGCAGGGCGGACGCGCTCGTCCCCTGGTCCGCCATGACGCCGATCGCGGCCACCGAACCGGGCCGGCCCGCGAGGCGTTCGGCCTCGCCCGCCGTGAAGTACACGGCGCCGCGCGGCCCTTCGGCGACCCCGCTGACCTCGTACGCCGTGTCGGTGCCCGCCGCGCGGACGGTGATCCGCCCGCCGACGCGTGCCGTTCCCTCGCCCACGACGACCTCGGACGCGCGCTGCGGGGCGGCCCCGGAACGCAGGCCGTAGGAGCCCAACCGGGCGGCGCCCCAAGGGCGTCCGGTGGCCTCCGTGCCGTCGACGCCCACCGCAAGGACCTCGTCGGCGACCGCCGCGCGCACTCCGGGGACCTCCCGCACGACCCGCAGCGCCGCCCGGGGCACCCGCACGCGTTCGGTCAGGCCCGCCTCCGCCGTCTCCGGCTCGCTGCCCCACGGCTTGGCGGTGTAGCGGGTGCTCTGGTCGCCGGTGACGACCACATCGGCGGCTCCGTAGCGCTCCACGCGCGCGTGCCCGAGCCCGGCCGACGCGAGGGTCAGGGCGAAGCAGCCGAGCAGGAGCGAGGTCAGGGCGAGCGCGGTGAAGACCGCCGCCCACGCCTTGCGGTGCATCCGCGCGGCCCGCGAGGCGAGCAGCCGGGTGACGTTCACGGTCTTCGCGCTCATGCCGCCCGCCGCCCCAAGTCCCGCATGATGCCGTGCACTTGGGCCTGGTCCGGGCGGTGCAGCCGGGTGACGATCCGGCCTCCGGCCAGGAACAGCGCCTCGTCCGCCCAGGCGGCCGCCGCCGGGTCGTGGGTCACCATCACCACCGTGTGACCGTCCCCGTCGACCGCCTGCCGCAGCAGCGCCAGCACGTCCTGCGCGGTCGCCGGGTCGAGCGCGCCCGTCGGCTCGTCGGCGAAGACCACCTCTGGTGCCGTCACCAGCGCGCGGGCGACGGCCACGCGCTGCTGCTGGCCGCCGGAGAGTTCGGTGGGCCGGTCGCCCCCGCGCTCGCCGAGCCCCACGGAGGCGAGTGCCGCGAGGGCCCGCTCCTCGTCGGAGGTGCCCGCGAGCAGCAGCGGCAGCGACACGTTCTCCAGGACGCTCAGCGACGGCACGAGATTGTGCGCCTGGAAGACGAAGCCGACGCGCTCGCGCCGCAGCCGGGTCAGCGCCGCCTCGCCGAGCGAGCCGATGTCGACGCCGCCGATGAGTACGCTCCCGGACGTCGGCCGGTCGAGCCCCGCCGCGCACTGCAGCAGCGTCGACTTCCCGGAACCGGACGGCCCCATGACGGCGAGGAACCGGCCGCGCGGCACGGTGAGATGCACCGGTTCGAGGGCGGTCACCCCGCGCCGGTAGGACCGGGACACCCCGTCGAGCGCCAGCGCGTCGAGCCCGGTCACCCGCTCCCCGGCCGCCGTCCCCGAACCCCGTCGCCTGAACATGCCTGCGCCCTCCCAGCGGTCGCCGGACCCGCGCCGGCTGTCCCTGAGAACGCTAGAAACGCCTGGCCTGCGGGGCGAGAGAGCACGGTCCCGGACCGGGGGTGCAGCCTGCTACACCCCCGCCGGGCGACTCAGCCGCGTGCCGCCCCCGGATGCAGCCGGACCCAGCCGGCCCACGCCGACGCGATCATGTCGCGTACGTCGTGCTTGGCGGACCAGCCGAGCTCCGCGGCGATACGGTCCGCCGACGCCACCACGCGCGCCGGATCGCCGGGGCGGCGTCCGGTGACCTCGGCGGCGATGTCGTACCCCGTGACCTCGTTGATCAGATCCGTCATCTCGCGCACCGAAACACCCTCGCCACGCCCGATGTTGAGCGTCAGGTCCGTCCCGGCGGCCGACGCCGCCAGCCTGCGGGCCGTCGCCACATGGGCCTCGGCCAGGTCGACGACGTGGATGTAGTCGCGTACGCAGGTGCCGTCCGGGGTGGCGTAGTCCGCGCCGAAGATACGCGGGGCCGCGCCGTCCGTGAGCTTCTCGAAGACCATGGGGACCAGGTTGAAGACGCCCGTGTCGGCAAGATCGGGCGTGGCCGCGCCCGCCACGTTGAAGTAGCGCAGGGACGCCGTCGCCAGGCCGTGCGCCCGGCCCGTCGCCCGTACCAGCCACTCGCCCGCGAGCTTCGTCTCGCCGTACGGGCTCATCGGGAGGCAGGGGGTCTCCTCCGTCACCAGCCCGTTCTTGGTGGAGGGCATGCCGTAGACGGCCGCCGACGACGAGAAGACGAAGGACGCGACGCCGGCGTCGGTCACGGCCTGCAGCAGGGTCCGCAGCCCCTCCACGTTCTCGCGGTAGTAGCGCAGCGGCTGCTCGACCGACTCGCCGACCTGCTTCTTCGCCGCCAGGTGCACGACGCCGGTGACTTCGTGATCGGCGAGCGTACGGGCGAGCAGGTCGCCGTCCAGCGTCGATCCGACGACCAGCGGCACGCCCTCCGGGACCCGCTCGGTGATGCCCGACGACAGGTCGTCGTAGACCACCGCCCGCTCGCCCGCCTCCGTCATGGCGCGGACGACGTGTGCCCCGATGTAGCCGGCGCCGCCGGTGATCAGCCAGGTCATGGTCCGTCCCGTCCTGTCGTCGTGTCGTCTTCCCGTATGGGGTTTCGTGTTCCCGTATGGGGTTTCGTGGGGGTGCAGTCTCGCAGAGGCGGTGTACGCGGAGTGTCAGCGGCCCGAGCCGCCGCTCAGGTCGCGCACCAGCCGCGCCAGGCGCCGCTTGGCCACCCCCGCGACGCCCCGCATCCCCGGGGCGAGCCGCACCGCCAGATTCCCGGCCTGTGTTGCGTACGGCTGGGCGAGCAGGACCCCGCGGCGGCCCGGCAGGACCGTGCGGCGCAGCAGACCGGGGCCCGCGACCGCGCGGGCCGTGCTGTCGCGCGTCGTCCCGTCGTCGAAGTGCAGCCGCAGCCGCAGGTCCCAGACGCCGCCGCCGAGCGCGCCCAGGTCGAGCACCGCCTCGGAGACCCACGTACCGGCGGCGTCCGGGCTGAACGCCGCCGTCCGGCGCAGGCTCGGCCCCACGCCGTCACGGGCGACGAGCTCCACGTCGACCGTGGCGGGGCCCGCGGCGGCCACCCGTCCGTACAGCTCGTGCAGCCGCAGCGTGAGCCGGCTGCCGCGCGCGTGGGGGCGCAGTTCGGCGTCGACCGCGAGGGGCAGCAGCCGGACGGGACGTACGAGGAGATGCTCCAGGGTCACCTGGGGGAGATCGGCCGACCAGATCGGCGTGGCGTCGGACGCCCGTGCGTACGGCGGCGAGAGGCGCGCGGGGCGGGCCGCCACCTCGGTCAGCCGGGTCAGGTCGCGGGGCTCGGGGGAGGCCAGGATCAGCCGGGCGATGACGCGGCCCGGCGCGGGCGCCGCGTTCAGGTCGGCGGCGTCGAAGCCCGCGAGGTACGCGCGCGTGGCCGACCACCACTCCTGCCGGTACTCGGGGCTCCGCGCGGTCAGCTCCCGCGCGTACATCCGCAGCCCGTGGTCGATGAACTTCGCGCGGGCCGCCCGCGCGAGCCGCTTGCCCGCCGTGCCGGTCGGGCTCGGCGCGTCCCGCAGGATCTCCACGGACTGGCGGTGGGCCTCCATGCGGGCCCGCCAGTTGGCGATGCCGGTGCGGTCCAGGGAGATCGACAGCTTGGCCGCCGAGCGGCGCACGTGCCATACGTAGACGGGGTCGGGGATCAGCGCGATGCGCGGGCCCGCGGCCAGGACGCGGGCCGTGAAGACGAAGTCCTCGTACGTGAAGCGGCCCTCGGGGAAGCGGATCGCGTGCCGCCGCAGGAAGTCGGTGCGGTAGAGCTTGTTGACGCACAGCGTGTCGTGCACGAGCCGGGTGCGCAGCTCCGGGCGGGGGACGAGGCGCGCCTTCTTGTAGAGGACGGGCTGCCAGGGGATCTCACGTCCGGAGGGCAGCTCGCGGCGCACGCACAGTCCGCTCGCCACCTCGGCGTCGTGCGCGGCGGCGGCCGTCAGGAGGGCGTCGACCGCGCCGGGCGGCAGCACGTCGTCGCTGTCGAGGAACATCACGTACGCCGATGTCGTGGCCTCGATCCCGTCGTTGCGGGGAGTGCCGCAGCCGCTGCTGTTCGTGGCGCGGCGGATGGTCTTCAGGCGCGGCTCCCGCGCGGCGAGCTCCGCGAGCACCTCGCCGGTGCCGTCCGTCGAGCAGTCGTCCACGGCGATGACCTCGCGGACCGCGGGGCCCTGGGCGAGGGCCGAGCGCACGGCGTCCGCGATGTGCGCGGCGTCGTTGTAGCCGATCACGACGACGCAGACCTGGGGGTGTGACGGAGAAGCTTCCACGGAGGGAAATAGTAGAGGTTGCCGGTAATTATCGGATAAGGGGGGCGTCTCTGGTCGGTCGGGCTCTTTTCTGGGCGACTCGCCCTATCCGGACACCCGCGCAAGAACCTCGCCGGTCTGCGCGCCCCACGCCACCACCACCGCCTCGGGGGGCAGCTTCTGGTCCTTCGAGAGCAGCAGCCAGCGGACGTGGTGGCGGCGGACGACGGCCTCGCGGTCGGCGCGGGTCGACTCCGGGGCGAGGTAGTCGCGTACTTCCTGGCGGCGGTGGTTGCGTTCGTCCTCGTCGAGCGCGGGGTCCGGCCAGGCCGGGGCGACGAGATTGGCCCCGTACGCGGGGATCGTGCGGGTGGGGCCGTAACCGTCGGTGAGGACGACGTCGCCCTTGCGCATATGGCTCGCCGCCCAGGCGTAGCTGGGCCAGCGCGGGGGCTGGTCGAAGCCGATGGGGTCGAGGGTGCGGGGGACGACCGCGCCCGCCTGGATCTGGAAGAAGCCGACGCAGGCGCCGAGGGCCGTCGCTCCCGCGAGGGCGGCGCGGCGGGCGCCCCACGGCCGTGGGGCGGCCAGTTCGACGGCGAGGGCGAACTGGAGGGGGACGAGGGCGAGGCCGAGGATGCGGCCGTAGGTGTAGTGGCCGCTGAGCCAGCCGTACGCGACGACCGCGCACTCCAGGGCGAACATCAGGACCAGGGGGTCCCAGCGGTTTCGGCGCCAGCGGAGCCAGAGGGCGGGCAGGCCGAGGAACGCCAGCCAGAAGCGCTGGGGCATCTCCGTGTAGAGCTGCCGGTGGATCCAGTCGACGGAGGTGTCGCCCGCGAGGGAGAACACGGAGTAGTAGGGCCAGGCCGCGGCCAGTACCGCCGCGGCCAGCGCGGTGACCGCCCAGCCGATCAGCGCGGAGGGCCGCCGGAACCGCAGACTCGGCAGCGCGAACGCCACCACCCCGATCACTGCCGCGACCGAGGAGATCGGATGGACGAGCAGGATCACTCCGCACAGGGCGCCGAGCCCGGCGTACGCCCCGAGCCCGCCGCGCCCCGCGGCCGGCGAGCCCGCCCACGCCCAGGCCCAGAACGCGAGCCCGATCGCGAACGTCGACGGATACGCCAGATTCCCCGTCATCGACATCAGCCCGAGGTACCCGCTCCACCACGCCATCCGCGTGCCCCACAGCACCACCATCGCGAACAGCGCGAGCACCGGAGCCCATTGGCGAGGCGTCAGGACCTTCACGAACCGCCCGATGCCGGTAAGCAGCACCAGCAGATTCAGCGGCCCCGCCAGCTTCACGACCTCCCAGCCCGCGAGCCCCGTCAGCCTGGCGAAGACGCCCTGCGCCACCGCGTACGGCGAGTAGTACGGGCTGCCCGCGCCCGGCAGGTCCGCCATCGGATGCCGGGGGTGCAGCAGATCCGCCTTGAGCCGCTCCACGACCGCCGCGTGCTGGCCGAAGTCGCAGCACATCGGCACCCGCCAGAAGGCCAGCGACATGATCAGCCAGAACAGCCCGCCGAAGACCACATACGGGCTCGGCCGCCAGCGCCTGCCGCCGTACAGGGCCGTCGCGCCGCTCAGCCGCCGGCGGGGGCGGACCTCCGTCGTGGCCGTCATCGCATGAGCCTCTCCGCGACACGGGCGGCGGCCCGGCCGTCGTCGAGGTCGCAGTAGGCCTCGCGGAACGCCGCGTACGCGTCCGCGTGCCGGGCCGTGATGGCGTCCAGGTCGCGCAGCGCCTCGACGACCTCCGCGGTGGAGGCGAGCAGCGGTCCCGGCGCGCTGGTCTCGAAGTCGAGGTAGAAGCCGCGGACCGTGTCGCGGTAGTGCTCCAGGTCGTAGGCGTGGAACAGCATCGGGCGGCCCGTGTGCGCGAAGTCGAACATCAGGGAGGAGTAGTCCGTGACCAACACGTCCGAGACGAGCAGGAGTTCGGCGGTCCGCGGGTAGGACGACACATCGCGTACGAAGGGTGCCCGGGCCCCCGTCAGCCGGCCCGCCGTCAGCGGATGCTTCCGTACGAGAAGGACGTGGTCGTCGCCGAGCACGTCCCGCGCCGCGCGCAGGTCGAGCGCGGGCTCGTGCCGGAACCGGCCGGGGGCGCAGGCGAGATGGTCCCGGTAGGTCGGCGCGTACAACACGATCCGCTTGTCCGGATCGATGCCGAGATCGCGCCGGACGCGCTCGGCGGTCTTGTCGCGGTCCTCGGCGAACAGGACGTCGTTGCGCGGCGAACCCGCCTCCAGGATCTCCCCCTCGTACGCGAGCGCGCGGCCCAGATGCGGGGTCGAGAAGCGGTTGGGGGAGACGAGGACGTCCCACTGGCGGGAGAGCGCGGGCAGCGCGTCGAGGTGGCCGTGGTCGGCGTAGAGCGTGTCGGTCAGATCGGTGCCGATGCGCTTGAGGGGCGCGCCGTTCCAGGTCTGCACGACGGTCTGGCCGTCCCTGCGCTCGAAGAAGTCCGGCAGATGGCCCGCCGTCACGATGCGGCGGCAGCGGGCGAGCGCCTCGTACCAGGCCGCGCTGTGCTCCTCGACGCCGGTCGCCCCGAGCGGAACGCGGGTCTGCTGGTCGTGCGTCACCCAGAGGTGCTCGACGCCGGCCCCGCGCCGCACCAGCTCCTCGTGGACCGCGCGGGGCGAGTCCCCGTCGAAGTAGAGGACCGCGTCCCGCAGGCCTTGGGCGCGCTGCCGGGGATAGTGCCCCGTGCGCAGCCGGTGCTGCCGGTAGGCGCCGCGTTCGGCGCGGTCTAGCACCGACCCGGCCTCGACGAGCAGCCGGTCGCCGAAGCGACGGTCGACGGTGAACTCCCGCCCCTCGACGGTCCGATGGAGCGGGAAGGCGGCGGAGACGGAGGCGAGGAGCCGCACCGGCATGCCGTCCTCGGCGTGTGCGTCGCCGTGTGTGCCGGCCGCCTCCCGGAGGAACGCGTACCACCTCCCCTCCCGGAGCGCCCCGCCGCCGGGTGCCACCGTCGCCAGGAACCGCCCGGCGGCGCGTTCCACCGGCACCGTCAGCTCCTCTTCGCGGCCGCTGTGCCGAAGGACCAGTTCGGCCTCGCCCCAGCTGGCGTCGGTGAGCGTGCCCTCGACGGTCAGCGTGCCGTCCGCGCGCCAGGCGATCCGGTCGGCGATGGGCTGCCGGGAGAGCTCGATGACCAGCTGTCCCTGGTCGTTGGAGGAGGCGCACAGCTCGCGGCCGGGGCGCGAGGCGTATCGCCCCGGCGGCAGGGCGAGCGCCGCGGCGAGGGACTTCAACTTGCCGTCCGGGAGCACCAGGTTGGCCTGCCAGCGGTCGCCGTGCGGGGGCTCGACCTCCTTGGGGGCGAGGTGCGGGGTGGGCGCGACGCCCTCCAGGTCGGCGAGGCGGACGCGTACGTCGAATTGGTCGTCGCCAAAGAGCGTGACCGGGTAGTCGAACTCCGTGGCGGAGTGCTTGTGCGTCAGGCGCAGGGCTGTGGGCCGCAGTCGGCTCGGCAGCCGGCCGCTGAGGACCATGTCGTCCCCGTCCTGCCGATGGGCGTCGACGCGTGCCACGTACTCCTGGATCCGCAGCACCAGCCGCCCCTTGCTGAAGCGGAGCACGAGCCGCAGCCCGTCGCCCAGTTCCCGCAGGACGGACTGGGCGGCCGACCCGTCGAGCGGACGCACGGCGGCCCGCCGCACGGAGCCGTGGCCCGCGACGACCACGCCGAGCAGCCAGTTGCCGGGCCGCCACTTGCCGCCGGTCTTCAACTGCTCGGGGTCGATGGTCAGCTCGAAGCCGGAGAGGTCGTAGCAGTGCAGCTGCTGCCGGGAGTTCTCGGTGGCCTGCGGCGCGGCGACGGTCCGCGTGGCGACCTTCCTGAACTGCCCTTTGCTGTGGGCCGACTTGAGGATCGCGGCCTTGACGGAGTGCCCGGGCCGGGTCGCCTCCAGGTTGCGCACATACGCGTACCCGCTGATCCGCAGCAGCCCGTCGTCGCCCCAACTCGCCTCCCGCACCCGCGAGATGACCGGCAACTCGCGCCGCCCGAGCCGGGAAAGCTCCTGCGGCACCCGGATGTGCCCACCCGAGCTCTTGGGATACACGGCACTGCGCCGCAGCGTGCCCCGGACCTGGAAGGCGGTGTTGCCGTTGCGCTGCTCGAAGGTGAGCAGCTCGATGAGGTCCTCGACGCGCCCTTCGCGTACGAGATGCCACTTCACGCGCAGCGCGACGGGCAGCCCCGAGATGACGCCCGGATCGGCGCGGCGCACGAACGCCGCGGCGTCCTTCATGAAGGCGGCGCGGTACTCGGGCCCGCCCATGGGCAGCCCCTCCAGGAAGTACACGAAGTCGTCGCGCAGGCAGGAGACGTCGTACGTCCTGCGCATCTCGGGGTCGTGCTCGGCGAGGAACCGGCTCACATGCGCGCAGGCGGCGATGCGGTCGCGCACGCCCTTGACGTCGGTGCGCCGCCGCGTGATGGACCCTTCGCGCACCCGCCAGTAGTAGACATGGTCGCTGAGCACGTCCACCGACCCGGCGAGGAAGTGCGCGGGAATCATGACGGGGGTGTCCTCGTACAACTTCCCCTCGGGGAAGGTGAAGCCGTGCCGGTCCCAGAAGGCCCGCCTGAAGACCTTGTTCCAGGCGACGCGGTCGGCGAGCAGCTCCAGATCGCGGCTGATGTGGGTCCGCGAGCGCGGCTCGGTGAGCCATTTGTACTGCCAGGCCTGCTGCCGCCCCCGCTCGTTGAGCCGCCAGACGTTGCCGCTCGCGAAATCGGAGCCGGTGGAGTCCAGACTGGCGGTCATCCGGGCGTAGGCGTCGTGCGGCACGACGTCGTCGCTGTCGACGAAGGCCAGGTATTCGGCGGTCGGAGTCGCGTGCCGCACGCCGGTGTTGCGGGCGGCGCTGAGCCCAGCGTTCGGCTGGCGCACATAGACGAACCGCGGATCCTTCGCCGCGAACTCGCGCGCGATCCGCGGGCTGCCGTCCGTGGAGCCGTCGTCGACGAGTACGGCTTCCAGATCGGCCATGGTCTGCCCGGCGATGGACTCCAGGCACTCCTCGAGGAACTCTTCGACGTTGTAGATGGGCACGACGACGCTGAGACGGGGCTGCACGGCGACCGGCCTTTCGTACGCTCCCGGTCAGGGGAGTGTTCATACGCTCCCGATCAGGGAGGCTGCGAATCAGGGGGCTGCGAATCAGGGAGGCTGCGAATCATGGGAATACGGGCGTATTCATCCCCTTTGCCCCCTCCGGTCAATTTCTTTGCCTCGGTTCACCCTGATGAGTGAGGAAGGGTCTTCGACAGGCCGTATCCGACTGGCTACCGTCGGTGCGCATGACGCGCTTCTCGGTAGTCGTCCCCGCCCATCGAGTCCAGGGCTACCTGCGGGAATGCCTGGACTCCGTGCTCGGCCAGAGCTTCGCCGACCTGGAACTGATCGTCGTGGACGACGCGTCGCCGGACGCCTCCGCCGCGATCGCCGCGCAGTGTGCGGAGCGCGACCCGCGCGCGCAACTCGTCCGCGCCCCCGCGCAGGCGGGCCCGGGCCCGGCCCGCAACATCGGCGCGGACCGCGCGACGGGCGACTACCTGCTCTTCCTGGACGGCGACGACGTACTCCTGCCGGGCGCGCTGGAGTCGATCGCCGCTGCCCTGGGTGACGCGGACGACCCGGACGTACTCCTGCTCGCCCACGACCGGATCGACTGGTGGGAGAACGTGCGGGGCGGCGGCGACGACCTGGCCGGGGACCCCCTCGCGGTGACGGTGGCGGCCTGGAACCGCGTCTTGCGCCGGGTTTTCTGGCAGCGGCACCGACTGGCGTTCGGCGACGGCCCGTACGAGGACGTGATCCCCGTCCACCGCGCGACCCTCGCGCCGGGTGCCCGCATCGCGGCCCTGGACGAACAGCCGTGCGTGCGCTGGCGCGAGCGCCGGGCCGGCAGCTTCGCGAAGTCGCCGGGCCGGGAGCATTTCGCGGTCGTGGGGCGGTACGAGGAGCTGCTGGCGGCGGCGGACGGGGCGGACCGCGCGCGGCTGCTGCCGCGGGCGGCGGCGCACTTTCTCTCGGTGCTGGAGGATCCTGGCCGCATTGCGCGGGCTGATCGCCGGGAGTTCTTTGGGACGGCGGCGCGGTTGTGCCGGACGTACGCGGCGGGGTCAGGGTCGGGTACGGGTACGAGTGCCGGTCTGGGCGCCGGCGCCGACGCGGGCGAGAAGGCCTTGGCGGCCCTGGCGGCATCGTCCTACGCCGCATATGAGACGCACCGCAGGCGGGAGTCGCACCGCGAGGACATCACGCGCCGCCTCACCCGGCAGAAGAAGAGGCTCAGGGCGCGTGTGATGCGGGTCAGTTACGGCGCGGACCTGCGCCGCCCGCTGGATCCCCAACTGGCGGTGTACGGCGCGTACTGGAACCGCGGGGTCTCCTGCAACCCGGCGGCGATCTACACCAAGGCGCGCGAACTGGCCCCCGAGATCCGGGGCGTCTGGGTGGTCTCCGGCCGGAACAGACACCGGGTGCCGCAGGGCGTCGAGTACGTCATCGAGGGCTCGCGGCGCTACTGGCAGGCGATGGCGAGAGCGACGTACCTGATCAACAACTCCAGCTTCCCGGGCGGCTTCACGAAACGCCCGGGCCAGATCTACCTCCAGACGCACCACGGCACCCCCCTCAAGAAGATGGGCCTGGACCAGCGCCGCTACCCGGCGGGCACGCACGGCATCAGCTTCCAGAAGGTCCTGGACCACACCGACCAGTGGGACTACAGCCTCTCCGCGAACCCGCACTCCACGGAGGTCTGGGAGCGGGTGTACCCGTCGGTGTCGTACGAGGCGCTGGAAGTGGGCTATCCGCGCAATGACGCGTACTTCGGGGTGCAGCTGGAGGCGGAAGCGGCCCGCATCCGCGGCGAGCTGGGAGTACCGGAGGACCGAAAGGCCCTCCTCTACGCCCCCACGCACCGCGACTACCGGAAGGGTTTCCTGCCCCGCCTGGACCTGGAGCGCTTCGTGCGCTCGCTGGGCCCCGAGTACGTCGTCCTGGTGCGGGCCCACTACTTCTACGGCGCGGACGCGGGCCTGCGGGCGCACCCCCAGCTGGTCGACGTCACCGCCCACGCCCGCGTGGAGGACCTCTGCCTGGCCGCGGACGCCCTGATCACCGACTATTCGTCCCTGATGTTCGACTACGCGTGCCTGGACCGCCCGATCGTGACGTACGCCCCCGACTGGCAGGCATACAGCCTGGCCCGAGGCACCTACTTCGACCTGCTCTCGGGCCGTCCGGGGGAGACGCCGGGGGCGGTGGCGAGGGACGAGGAGGAACTGACGGAGGTTTTCCGGGGCGGGAGTTGGGACTCCGGGGAGTCGGATGTGCTGCGGGCGGCCTTCCGTGAGCGGTTCTGTCCGTACGACGATGGGGGCGCGGCGGAGCGGGTGGTGCGGAGGATGTTTCTGGGGCTGTGAGGGGCTGGGAGGGGCTGCTGAACGATGGAGACTTCAGAACTGCGGCGTGCGGTGGCGGCGGCGATGGCGACGGCGTCAGCGCTCGGCCTGCCGGCGGACGACGTGACGGTCCTCCACAACTCGAACAAGCTGACGCTGAGGCTGCGGCCGTGTGACGTAGTGGCGAGAGTCGCCCCGGCCCCGGTAGTGCCTGGGGCCGTCGCGCAGCTGGCCTCCGAGGTGGATCTGGCGCAGAGTCTGGCCGAAGCGGGCTGTCCGGTGGCGGCGCTGGACCCCAGGGCGGGAGCGCGGGTCCACGAGCAAGGGGGCTACGCGATGACGCTGTGGACGTATTACGACCCACAGCCGCCGCCCCACCACCTCAGCCCGCCCGAATACGCCACAGCCCTCGGCGGCCTGCACGCAGGAATGCGCCAACTGGCCACCCCCACACCGCACTTCACGGACCGGGTGGAGCAGGCACAACGCCTGGTGGCGAACCACGACCGCACGCCGGCCCTGACGGATCCGGACCGGAACCTTCTCGCCGAAACGCTGCGAGACCTGCGCCGGACGATCACCGGGCGCGGCGCGACCGAACAACTGCTGCACGGCGAACCACACCCGGGCAACATACTCAGCACGCACACCGGCCTCCGCTTCGTGGACCTGGAGACCTGCTGCCGAGGCCCCATCGAATTCGACCTGGCCCACGCACCTGAGGGGGTCGGCGAGCACTACCCCGCCACCGTCGACCAGCCCCTCCTACGGGACTGCCGACGCCTGGTCCTGGCAATGATCACAACATGGCGCTGGAACCGCGACGACGAGTACCCGGAGGGCCGCAGGCTGGCGAGGGAGTGGCTGGCGGAGCTTCGAGAGGGCTGCTGACTCAACGCTCATAAGGCGACCGCACCGGAAAGTAGGCCGTCAGGAAGGCGCGGATCGTCAGGGCCATTTCCTCCTCCGACACATCGCTGTCCGGGGATTCGCCGATGCAGAACGCCGTCTTGTTGCGGGTCTGGAGGAGTTGGCCCAGGCGGTGGTGGTCGTCGCGGCGGCCGATGTCCACGAAGTCGTAGGCGATGGAGCCCGGCACGGAGCGGCCCGTGAGGTAGGCGTAGTGGTGGTGCAGGGATGAGACCAGGGACAGGTCCGTGGTGGAGCGGAAGCGGCTGCGGGATGTGGCGTCCAGTTCGGGCGCGAAACGTTCCGTGAGTTCCGCAAGGACGCTGCGGCGCAGGGCGTACGGCGCGTGGAAGAAGCTGTGGGTCGGGGTGCGGCCGCCGAACTCCCGTTGCAGCAGGGCGCGGTTGTTCTTCGCCGCCGCCAGGTAGCCCTCGTCGTCCGGTGCCACCGGCAGTGCCGGTACCGACGCCGACGACCAGAAGAAGCGGGCCGTGCCCGAGCTGAGGAAGAAGGTGTCCGGCGTGGTGGGGCGGCCCAGGAACATGTCGTCGTTGAAGTAGAGGAAGTGCTCCGACAGGCCCTCGATGCGGTGCAGTTGGCTCTCGATCGCGTGGGAGTTGAAGGTGGGGAGGGCCGTCTCCGGGTCCGCGAACAGCGTTTTGTGGTCGATCAGGGTTACGTTCGGGTGGTCCGTGTTCAGCCACTGTGGCGTCTGACCCGCCGTCACCAGGTAGATGTGCCGCACCCACGGGGCGTACATCGCCAACGAGCGCAGAGAATAGCGGAGTTCGTCTCGGTTGCGGAAGCGGACCGGGCCGTGGTCCGGCGACCCGGCGTCGTCGCGGTCGCCGTCGCCGCCGTCTCCCAGCGCCGCCGCCCGGCTCGCCCGCCATGCCGGGTCGGAGTCGTCGACCCAGGTGTAGACCGCGTCGACCGGGAAGTCGATGTCGTTGATGAGGAGTCGGGTGAAGATGTCCGGGGTCGGGTACGTTCTGTTCCCGACCCGGAGGGTCGCCGTCGCGGTCAGTGACGGTAGTTCCGTCCCCGCGAGCGTCGTGCCGAACGGGGCGCGGCGGGCCTCCGGCTCGGCCGCCGTCCCCCTTCCGTCAGCCGCCGCCCGTGACCAGAACGCCACCGTGCAGGCCTGGCCCACCCCGTGCCGCAGGGAGAGGGTCGTGGTGGTCACCGGCTTGAAGAGTCTGACGCCCGCCACCTCGCCCACCCGGTCAAGGCGTTCGGCCAGTACCACTCCGGGGGCCGCGTCCCGGGGGTTCACCAGCTCGGCGTACACGGGCTGGCCGTGCAGGGACTCGGCGAGTGCCTTCAGTGCGCCGTCCCGTTCGTCGTCCGCCACGGCGAGCGTGTGCGCCGTGCCCGCGGTGCGGACCAGGACGTAGGGGATGTCGCCCGCCTCGAGCGCCGTGGCGGCGAGGGAGAGGTTCCAGTCGGTCATGGCCGGCGCGAGCACGTCGTCGCGCCGCTCGGCCAGGCGGCCCACCGAGCGGATGAGGAGGCCGTCCGTGTCGGCGGCGGCGATCTCGTCCTCGCGGGCCCGCTCATCGGCATTGGGAGCGGCGTCCAGGGTGTACGGCGTGGTCGGGCGGAAGCCGCTGCCGCCGGATGCGACGCCGAGCGCCACCCGGTCCGCGCGGTCGCGCAGCCGCTCGGGGGCGTCGCGCCGGGCCACCAGCCTGGAGTACAGCTCCTGCCAGCGTGCGGTGACGTCCGCCGAGGAGAAGCGGGCGTAGACGCCTTCGCGTGCCGCACGGGCGTAGCTGCGGCGCGTCTCCGGGTCTCCCATCAACTCGGCCATTGCCGCTGCCAGTTCGCCCACCTCGCCGGGTGGGACCAGCAGGCCGTCCACGCGGTGCCTGACGATCTCCGCGGGGCCGGTCAGGACGTCGTACGCGACAACCGGCACCCCTGCGGCGAGCGCCTCCAGCAGGACCAGCGGGAACGCCTCGTTGTGTCCGGCGGTCATCAGCGTGAGGCCCGCCTTGGCCCACTCGGCGGCCATGTCCCGGCAGGGGCCGAGGAGTTCGACACGGTCCTGGAGGCCGAAGCCGTCGACCAGACGGCGCAGGCTCTGCCCGCGGTGGCCGTCGCCGAAGATCCGCAGGGTCCAGTCCGGATAGGCCTCGGCCAGCTCGGCGAAGGCGCGGATCGCGTGGTCGACGCGCTTCTCGCCGGTGAGCCGCGCCGCCATGACGATGACCTTGCTCTCCCCGTCGGCGCGCGGCCGGAAGCCGTCGGGTACGGCGTTCGGGATGACCGCGAGCTCGGGGGCGGTGGCGCCGAGGGACTCCGCGATCCAGTCCCGGGTGCGGTCGGTGAGGGTGACCAGGGCGTCCAGGCGCGGCGCGTGCAGCAGCAGGGGTTCGCCGGAGGGGCCGCGGCGCTGGGTGGGGCGGTGCTCCTGGTGCACGGTGACGACGCGGGCGGGGACCAGCTCGACGGCCGCCGCCATCAGGGCGGGCGTGGTGGTGACCAGGACGTCCGTGTCCAGGGTGGCCAGGGCGGCGGACATCTCGATGTCGGAGAGCCGGTCGAAGGCGGACTCCCAGGCCGGTTTGATCAGTTCGCTCGGCAGCGCGGCCAGCGTCCGGCACGCCGCGTCGTCGATGCGTGAACCGCGTACCGGACGCTCGGGGGAGACCGTGCGGTCCACCAGATAGCGGACGGGGAGGCTGCGGGCCTCGGGGAAGAACGGCTCGGGGCGGGTCCGGAAGACGGAGACGACCTCGACGTCGTGCCGGTCGGCGAGGTGCTGCGCCTGGGTGTAGGTGGCCAGCTCGGTGCCGCCCATCTCGTCGCCCCAGCCGAGGAGGTACGTGATCTTCATGAGGTCGTCTCCCGAGTGAGGTCCCTTGTTTCCGCAATTGATTCCGCACTTGCTTCTGCACTTGCTTCCGCACTTGTTTCCGCGTGCGTGATGTCCCAGCAAGTCACCGCGAACGCACCCGACTTGGTGAAGTGCGCGTGCGCCCGGATCAGGGCGCCGCCCGGCAGGGCGAAGACACGGAAGGGCGTGGGGCAGGCGGCGGGGTCGCGTACGTCCCGGAGCCAGCGGCCCAGAGGGAGCGGGGCGCCGCCGCCGGCCGCCGTCTCCTCCTCGATGTGGAAGTCCCACACCCACTGGCCGGGTCCCGCGGCGGCCATCTCCGCGAGCGGCAGCCGGAAGCTGAAGTCCGCGCCTTCCCAGAGGGCGCCGACGGGGACGGTCACGCCGTCGCGGCGCCGCACGGCACGGGCCCGCCGACGCCGTCCGGCGGGGGCCATGACGAGACGGCCGTGCACGGTGATGCCGTCGCCCCGGGGTACGAAGCGGAGGAGTTCGGCACGGGGGCGGGAGCGGGTCACCTGGAGTACCGCGCGGCCGGTGCGGCAGCGGACGACGCGGATGAGGGTGCCGGTGCGGGGGTTGGGGGCGTGCGGCACGGTGGGGGTCGGGGGCGGGGTGGTGTCCGCGGGCGCCGCGAAGCCGTGGCGGCGGGTGCGGCCGTGGGTGTCCGTGGTGATGAGGGTGAGGCGCCAGACGCCTTCGGTGAGGCGGGGGGTGCCTTCTTCTTCGCGTACGTCTTCGAGTGCGTCGCGCAGTGTCGTCGTACCCGTGAGGAGGGGGCCCTCGGAGGTGAGGGGCACCTTGTAGCGGCGGTGGGCGCGGGAGATGAGGAGGTGGGCGCGGGTGATGTTCGCGTCGCTGTGGGGGGTGGGGATGGGGATGGCGAGGTTGAGGGTGCGGCTGTCCCGGAGCGAGAGGTGAACGGGCGGGGGGAGCAGCTCTGTCCGGCCGTTGGCGCGGCCCGCCGTGGCTCGCTCCACTCGGAAGCGGGTGCTTCGGGCGGTGGCTCGGATGCGGTGCATTGTGCCACTTTGCCCGGTGTTCACTCCGGGGCTCGGCGTGGCGGGGTGTGGGTCACTCGGCTGGCGCAGGGGGTGTGACGGGGACTGGGGTGCGTGGGATAGGCCCCTAATGATCATTTCCCGTACGCGGCTTCGGATGTTGCCGCCGCTTCGTGTGCCCCTTGCCCTGAAGCCCGCTCCATCGCTCACTCGGCAACGGGGGCTGTGCCCACCCGTTCCGCCCTGCGGAACGCCTGCCCACTGCAAAGGCGACGGGGATGGGGGCGCGCGGGACATCGCTCCCCGCGTCGACTCCCTGACCGGGCTGCGGTTCCTCGCCGCCCTCGCCGTCTTCGTCCATCACTTCACCGGCATCAGCTCCCACGGCGGTGTCGCGCACGCGCCCCTCCTCTTTCCCTACTCGACCATGGGTGTGCACGGCGTCGGGTTCTTCTTTGTGCTCTCCGGGTTTCTGCTCACCTGGGGGCATCGGCCCGGTACCCGTGCCGGGCTCTTCTACTGGCGGCGGATCGGGCGCATCGGGCCCGCGCACATCGCCGCCGCCGTGCCCTGCGTCTGGGTCTTCTACCTCTGGGGCGGCATCCCCACCGACGACTTCAGCTTTCTCGCCTCGGTGTTCCTCGTGCAGACCTGGTTCCCCGGAGTGACGCCGACACTGCCGGGCAATCCGGTCTCCTGGACCCTCGGCGTCGAAGCCTTCTTCTATCTGCTGTTCCCCTTCCTGATCCGCTTCGCCCTGCGGCCCCGCACCCGCACCCTCGCCCTCCTCGCCTGCGCCGGGCTCGCGGCGATGTGGGCGGTCAACTGGTGGGCCGCCACGCACCTCTCGCCCTTCGCCACCGAGTGGATCATGCGGCATCCGATCACCCGGCTCCCCGAGTTCGGCGCCGGAATGGTCTGCGCGCTCGCCCTGCGCCGGGGCCACCGGCTGCGGATCAACCCGCCCGCCGTCGCCCTCGCCTTCGTCGCGTACGCCGTCGTCTACTGCCACCGCGAGACGGTCGACGGACCCGGACCCGGTCAACTCGACTGGACCGTACGCCCGTTGGTCGGCGCCTTCGCCGCCCTCCTCATCACCGCCTACGTCCAGCGCGAGCTGGCCGGCCGCCGGGGCTGGCTCTGCTCGCGCCCCATGGTGCGGCTCGGGCTCTGGTCGTACGCCTTCTATCTGCTGCACCAGACCCTCAACCGGCTGTACGTCGACACCTGGGGACAGCCGCAACCGGCCAACTCCGCGCTGTTCACGCTGATCGGTGTCGCCGCCGTGGTGACCGCGCTGTCCTGGGCGATGTTCACGTACGTCGAGGAACCGGCGAGGAAGTGGTGGGCCCGGCACACGCCCCGCGCCCTGACCGTCAAGCGGACGGCGGCTCAGGCCAGTTGGCGGGCGTGACCGTTTGGGGTGATACGCGTTACCCGTACCGCCCATGTTGTCCGCGTGTTGGAGGAGCCGTGCACCAGTCCGCCTACGAACAGATGGAACTCTGCGTCGAGCAGTACATGCCCAAGGGGCGGCGTCACCGCGTCGTCGATCTCGGCGCCCGTGTCTCCGACGGGCAGACCCGCACGCACAAGGCCCTTCTGGAGGGGCGCGACACGGAATACGTCGGCGTGGACGTGCTCGACGGTCGCAATGTCGACCGGGTGATGACCAAGCCGTACCGCATCCCCGTGAAGTCCCGCAGCGCCGACTTCGTCATCTCCGGACAGGCCTTCGAACACATCCCCTTCTTCTGGGCGACGATGCTGGACATCGCCCGCATCCTGAAGCCGAACGGCATCGCCTTCGTGACCGCCCCCTCGCGCGGCCATGTGCACGACGCGCAGGACTGCTGGCGCTACTACCCGGACGGATACCGTGCCCTCGCCGCCTACACCCGGCTCGAACTCCGCGAGGCGTATACGGACTTCCCGCCGATGAAGGGCATCCGGCACGCCTACGGAAGCATCGACGCCAAGCACGCCTACTGGGGCGACTCCGTGGGTGTCTTCCAGCGGCCCGCGCGGTATCCCCGGCTGACCATGGCCTTCGTGCGCGGCACCACCAAGTGGTGGGCGAACCGGGTCGGCGGTGTCGACGGCGTCCCGCTGCCGGAGCCCGTCGCGGGGCGCGCGCAGTGCGGCAGGCCGAAGGTGGTGGCCCAGCGCGCGACGGACGAAGCGCCTGTAACGGCATCAAGTGAGGCCGGTTAACCCCAGGTTGACGAAAAGTGACATCACGGATGAGTCACGCGTACCGTCCGATCCCATGGCATGGCGACGCGCAGTGAACGGCGCTCTCAAGCAACTGACCGGATATCAGCTGACCCGCAACCCCCTGCCGGGCCAGCGCGCGACGGTGCCCGGAGCGCCGAAGCCCGCCCCGGCGCCCAAGGCCGCCGCGAAGCCGAAGGGGCTCAATCTCCCGGCGGACTACGACGACGAGGCGAAGGACATCATCCGTGCGGTGAAGCCGTACACGATGACCTCTCCCGAACGTCTCAACGCCTTCATCCTGGCGACCCGGCACGTCGTACGGCACGACATCCCCGGCGACATCGTCGAATGCGGCGTGTGGCGCGGCGGTTCGATGCAGGCCTGCGCGAAGACGCTGCTCTCCGTCGGTGAGACCGACCGCGACCTGTACCTCTTCGACACGTACGAGGGCATGACCCCGCCCACCGAGGAGGACCTGCGGCGGGACGGCAAGTCCGCCGAGGAGCTGCTCAAGGTGCAGGGCAAGGACCGGCCGATCTGGGCGGTCGCCTCCCTGGACGACGTCAAGTCCGGGTTCGCGAAGGTCCCGTACCCCGAGGAGCGGGTGCACTACGTCCAGGGAAAGGTCGAGGAGACCGTCCCGCAGCGCGCCCCCGAGCAGATCTCGATCCTGCGCCTGGACACCGACTGGTACGCCTCCACGAAGCATGAACTGGAGCACCTCTACTCCCGGTTGGTCAGCGGCGGCGTCCTGCTCATCGACGACTACGGCTACTGGCAGGGGTCGCGGCAGGCGGTCGACGAGTTCCTCGACAAGACCGGCGAGCGGCTGCTCCTGCTGCGCATGGACGAGGGGCGGATCGCCGTCAAACCCTGAGGCGCAGGCCCTGAGCGTCAAACCCCGAAGGCTCCCCGCACCTTGACCGAGCCCCGCGTCCGACAGCCCCGTGGCAGCCGTCGGACGCGGGGCTCGTCGCGCGATCACCCGAATGGCTCTGTGCGGGTGACCCGCGACGGCGGCTGTTGTTAACCAGTAGGTCCCCCGCAGGACGCGCAGCCGTGCCCGACAGTTCTCCGGAAGGAATGTGCGCAGCGCATGACACCCCGACTCGCCGTCGTCGTCCCCGTCCACAACGTCGAGGAGTTCCTCGGCGCCTGCCTACGGTCACTGGCCGAGCAGACCATGCCGGACCTCGAAGTCGTCATGGTCAACGACGGTTCCACCGACGGGAGTCCGCGCATCGCCCGCGAGTTCGCCGCACGGGACGGCAGATTCAGGCTGGTCGAGCAGGAGAACGCGGGGCTCGGCGCGGCCCGCAACGCGGGGGTGCGGGAGGCACGGGGCGCGCACCTCGCGTTCGTGGACAGCGACGACGTCGTGCCGCCCGACGCGTACGAGCGGATGCTCGCGGCGCTCGACGCCTCCGGCTCCGACTTCGTCACCGGCAACGTCCACCGGCTGCGGGCCGACGGGGTCAGCGAGCAGTCGCCGATGTTCCGCAAGATGACGGAGAAGGAGCGGACCGGTACGCACGTCACCCGCGACTGGGGGCTGCTCGGCGACCGCATCGCCTGCAACAAGGTCTTCCGCAGGGACTTCTGGGACCGGCATGCCTTCGCCTTCCCGGAGGGCGTGCTCTTCGAGGACACGCCCGTCATCGTCCCCGCCCACTTCCTGGCCGGCTCCGTCGACGTACTCAAGGATCCCGTCTATCTGTGGCGCGACCGCGACGGCTCCATCACCAACCGCCGCGCCAAGCCGCGCGCCGTCCGCGACCGCACCGCCGCCGTCCTGACCGCGAGCGGCTTCCTGGCGGAGAAGGCGGCCGGGGCGCCGGACGCGGAGATCTGGGACGAGGCCAAGCGGCGGTACGACAAGACCGTGCTCGCCGGGGACCTGTGGCTGTTCATGGAGGCGCTCGCGCACGGCGACGCCGAGTACCGCGAGGTGTTCTGCGAGCAGGCCAACGCGTTCGCCGACACCGTCGACCGGGCGGTCCTGGACGGGCTTCCGCTCGCCCTGCGCGTCAAGTGGCGGCTCATCCGCCAGCGCCGCGTCGACGATCTGCTGACCTTCATGGCGTACGAGAAGGCCAACCCGGGAGCCTTCCGCGTCCGGGGCCTGCGCGCACGCCGGGCCGACTTCCCCGGCATCGAGGGGCTGCCCCGCGAGACGGTCGCCCTCAAGCGCTCCGACCTGCCGCTCACCGCACGGCTGACGCACGCCGCGTGGGACGACGAGGGCCGGCTGCGGCTCAAGGGCTTCGCCTACATCCGCAATCTGCCGGCCGGACGGATCGGGGCGCGGGCCAGGGTGGCGTGGCTGCGGGCCGGGCGGCGGCGGGTGCTGCCGCTGAAGCTGCGCACCGTGCGGGCGCGCGAGGCGACGTACCGCTCCAAGCAGGGGCTGCACAACTACGACCGGTCCGGGTTCGAGACGGTCGTCGACCCGCGCAGAACCGTCGGCAAGCGGCGCAGCACCACCTGGAACGTCGAGATGGGCGTGGTCAGCGGTGGACTTCCGCGCACCGGACCGGTGCGGATGAGCGGGCTTCCGGCGCTTCCCGTGCGGTATCTGGAGGAGTTCCTGCGGGTGGCCGTCACGACGAGCGGGGGGCGGCTGCGGCTGCGCACCGAACGCGTCGCGGCGCGGCTGCTCGCGCACGAGGGCTGCGGCGGCGCGGTGCGGCTGCACGGGCGGCTGGCGCCCGGCGAGTCCCGTGGCATCGACTCCGTACGCGTCGAGAACTGGTACACCAAGGACGCCCTCGACGTGCCGGCCCTGGTCAACGGCCGGGACTTCAGCGTGGACGTGCCGCTCGCCCTCTTCCTGCCGGGGGTGGACGAGCGCACCGGCGAACCCCGCAAGGCCGACCCGTGGGGCGTCGCGCTGATCCGGGACGGCGGCGAGCCCACCCCGGTCGCCGCCGTCCCCGAAGTGGCGCCGGGGCGGTACGGGCTGCGGCCGGGGCGCGAACTCCTCGTCCTCGCCAACGCGTCGGGCAACCTGGAGCTGCGCGACCAGACCGTGCGACCCCTCGTCGACGGCGTGACCTGGGACGGCGAGCTGGTCCTCGAGGGCAGCCACCCCGCCGAGGGCACCCGGCCCGCCGAACTGGTCCTGGTGCACGGCGGCCACGGCGACGAGGCCGTGCTGCCCGTGCGGATCGACGGCGGGCGGTTCACGGCGGCGCTGCGCCCGGAGGCCGTCGAGGGGCCCGGCGGCACCCTGCCGCTGGCCGAGGGCCGCTGGAACCTCCACCTGCGCGAGCCCGGCGCGACGGACCCCGAGGAGTACACCCCGGTCTGCCTCGCCCCCGGCGCCCATCGTCAACTGCCCCCCGCACAGACCCTGTTCGGCCGCGAGATGACCTTGGAGCGGCACGCCCACGACGGGCTGCACATCCGGTCCGGGTCCGCGCTTCCGCTCGCCGACCGGGGCGCGCCGAGCCAGCGTCGGCTGCGCGAGCGCTACACCGCACACCGCGCCGAGCCGCTCCGGGACGCCGTCCTGTACTGCAGCTTCGACGGCCGGCAGTACTCGGACTCGCCCCGCGCGATCCACGAGGAGCTGCTCCGCAGGGGCGTCGGCGCGCAGCACCTGTGGGTGGTGCGCGACCAGCAGGTCGAGGTGCCCGGCAGCGCCACGCCCGTCGCGCTGTGGAGCGCCGAGTGGTACGAGGCCCTCGCCCGCTGCCGGCACATCGTCACCAACACCCAGCTGCCCGACTGGTTCGAGCGCGCCGAGGGGCAGTTCGTCGTACAGACCTGGCACGGAACCCCGCTCAAACGCATCGGCCGCGACCTCGCGGGCCACGCCTCAGGAGACCCCGCCTACATGGCGACGCTGCCCGCCCGCGCCGCCCAGTGGAGCGTGCTCGTGTCCCCGAACCGCTTCTCGACGCCCTTGCTGCGCGGCGCCTTCGGCCACACCGGCGAAGTCCTGGAGTGCGGCTACCCCCGCAACGACCTGCTGCACGCCCCCGACCGCGCGAAGGTCGCCGCCTCCGTACGCGAACGCCTCGACATCCCCGAGGGCAAGCGCGTCGTCCTGTACGCCCCGACCTGGCGCGAGAACCAGCCGAAGAAGGGCGGCCGGTACGGACTCGACCTCCAGCTCGATCTGCCGGCCGCCGAGCGCGCGATCGGCGACGACTCGGTGCTGCTCCTCCGCAGGCACTACCTCGTCGGCGGCACCGTCCCCGAGTCGGACTTCGTCCGCGACGTCACACGCCACCCGGATGTGAGCGAACTCCTGCTGATCAGCGACGTGTTGGTCACCGACTACTCGTCCCTGATGTTCGACTTCGCGCAGACCGGCCGCCCGATGCTTTTCCACACCTACGACCTCGACCACTACCGCGACACCCTGCGCGGCTTCTACTTCGACTTCGCGGCGCAGGCCCCGGGACCGCTGCTCACGACGGGCGACGAGGTGATCGCCGCGCTGCGCGACCCGGCGGCGGCCACCGCCGAATACACCGGCGCGTACGACAGATTCCGCGAGGTCTTCTGCGATCTGGACGACGGGCACGCCGCCGCCGGTGTCGCCGACGCGATGTTCCGGGGAGGCCGCGCATGAGCACGCCCGATCTGCACGACGTCAGCTGTGTCGTCGTCGGCGGCAAGGACCCGGCCGCGCTGCGGGGCTCCGTGCGGTCCGTCATCGGCCAGTCGATGGGGAGCGTCGAGGCCGTGGTCGTCGACCCAGGCACCGATGCGGCCGTCGGTGAGGCGGCAGCCGCGCTGGCCGCCGACCAGCCGCACCGCGTACGGCTGGTGCGGGCCGAAGGGGAGCTCTCCACAGGGGCGTTGCGCAATCTCGGCCTCGACGCCGCGCGCGGCCGGTACGTGATGGTGCTCGGCGAAGGCGAACGGCTCCAGCAGCAAGCCTGCCGAAACCTCTTCGAGGCCGGGCGCTCCAGCGGCGCCGACCTGGTGGCGGGCCGCTGGACGCGCCGTGGCGGCAAGAAGGAACGCGGGCCCGGCTGGCAGGCGGCGCTGCACCGCAGGACGCGGACCGTCGACGACCTGGGCGCCGACGCCCCCGAGCTGGTCGTCAGGGACTCCCTCGTCGCCGGGTTCTGTGTCCGCCGGGACGCGCTGGAGCGGGCGGGGCTGCGGTACGCGGAGGACCTCGACCACAGCGAGGTCCTCTTCGGCGTGCGGGCGGCGCTCGGTGTCGGCGCCATCACCCTCGTACCGAACCTGATCAGCACCCACCGCGCGCCGGCCGACCCCGCCCGCGAGACCCCGGCCCTCGCCGATGCCAACTCCCGTGTCGCCACGCACCTGTTGAGCCTCGGCCGGCTCGACCTCTGCGACCGGCGCGAACGGGCCTTCCTCGGCGACCATGTGCTGCCCTGCGCCCGCACGTTCCCCCGGCTCACCGCCGAGCGCCGCCACGAGACGGCCGCCGCGCTCGCCCCGCGTCTCGCGGGCCGCGCGGACGCACGCGCCCTGGACGAGCTGGCGCCGGTGGAGCGTGTCTGCGTACGGCTGCTCGCGGAGGGCGACACGGACGGCGTCCTGGCCGCCGCGTACGCCCTCGACCGGCCCGGCACGGTGGTCTCGGAGCTGACCGAGCGCGACGGGAAGGTGTACTGGCGGTCCGAAGGGGCCGAGGATCCGCGCGTACGTGAAGTCCTCGACGTCACGGAACTCGGCCACCAGCACCGGGAGTCGGCGGACCTGCGCCTCCTGAACCGGCTCACCCGCTGCGATGTCGAGGGCGCCGAAGCGGTCCTGGAGGGGCGTATCGCGCTGCCGGCCTGGCTGCTCCCGGAACGGCCGCGACTCACCGCCCGGCTCGACGTGCGGGCGCGCGGCACCGGGCGGCGGGGCTTTCGCGTACCCGTCGACGAGGTGCGCTACGACGGCGGCGCGATCGTATGGCGGGCCACCGTCGGCCTCACCGGCGGACTGCGGGACCTCGGCAGCGGGGAGCGCGTCTGGGAGCCCAGGCTCCAACTGACCGCTGACGGTGATGAGTTGTGCAATGAACTCGTCGTCGAGCGGGAGACGGTGAGTGGCGACGCCCGGGGAGTCACCGTCACCGGCAAGGGGAAGCTGGAGCTGCGTCTGCGGCCCCGTGGCCGTGCGGTCCGGCTGCTGCGGGCCGCGCTGCACTACGCCACCCACTTCCGCCCCGCCCGCAAGCTCAGGCTGCGGGTCCGGGGCCTGCGCAAGCGGCTCGACCGGCTGCGCGCACAGCCCTTCAAGCTGCGCGTCTACCGGCGGGTGCTGCGCCGCCTGCCCGTCAGCAAGGGCTCCGTGGTCTTCGAGAGCCATATGGGCAAGTGCTACGGAGACAGCCCGCGCGCCGTCCACCAGGAGATCCTCGACCGGGGTCTTCGGCTGCGCTGCACCTGGTCGTACGCCACGTCCGCCGACGGATTCCCCAAGTCGGCGCGGCTCGCCCGGCGTTGGTCCTGGCGCTACCTCTGGGCCCTTGCCCGCGCCGAGTTCTGGATCGACAACCAGGGCTTCCCGCACGCCCTGGAGAAGCCGCGCCACACCACGTATCTCCAGACCTGGCACGGATCCGCGTACAAACGCATGGGCTTCGACGAGGCACGGATCAAGACGCAGAACGCCCCGCAGCGGGCGCGGCTGCAACGGGCCGTCGACCGCTTCGACCACTTCCTGGTGCGCTCGGAACACGACGAGCGGACCCTCGCCCGCGCCTACGGCATCCCCGACGAACGGCTGCTGCGCTGCGGCTATCCGCGCAACGACCGGATCGTCGCCGCCCGCGCGCGGGACGAGAAGACGGGCCGCTTCCCGCGCCCGGCCGTCGCCGCCGCGCTCGGCATCCCCGACCACAAGACGGTCGTCCTGTACGCGCCGACCTTCCGGGGCCTGCCCAAGAACAACAGGGCGGTACGACTCCCGCTGGACGTACGGAAGTTCGCGGACCGGTTCGGCGACACGCATGTGCTGCTCGTGCGGGCCCACTACATGGAGGCGGCCGGCCTTCCGGTCTGCCCGCCCGGCACCGTCCTCGACGTGTCGGCCCAACATGACGTCAGCGAACTGCTCTGCCTCGCCGACGTCCTGGTCACCGACTACTCCTCGATCATGTTCGACTTCGCGCTCCTGGACCGTCCGCTGGTGCACTTCGCGCCGGACCTCGACGCGTACGTCGCCGAGCGGGGCAGCTATTTCTCGCTGCGGGACGACGCGGGCGGGCCCGTGGTCGAGTCCGAGGAGGAGCTGCTGCGGACCCTGGCCACGCTGAAGCAGACCGACGGGGCGTGGGCGGACGCCCGGCGGGCCTTCGCGGAACGGTTCGGCGCGTACGACGAGGGGCGGGCCGCGGCGGACGTGGTGGACGCCCTGTTCAGGGAGCGGTTCGGGAACGCCGACAAGCTCGGGAGCACCGGCAAGCTCGGGAACGCCGACGACAAGAAGGGGGCCGGCGCATGACCACCACGACCATGCCCACCACGACCCTGGCCACCGTGCGCAAGAGCCGCGATGTCTTCCTCATCGCCAACACCGTCGACGAACTCGGCGGAGTCACCGCCTGGGCCCACCAGATGGCCCGCCTCTTCCAGGACAACGGCCACCGGGTGCACGTCATCGGCGTACACGAAGCCGAGTTGAAGCTCGACCTGCCCGACGACCTCGGCTACCCCGTGACCAGCCTCTACCGCGAGCACCCGCCGACCCCGCGCCCCGTGCGGGGTACGGGCCGCCTGAACCTGGTGGCCTGGCGCAGGGAAGCCGTGCGCATCGCCGCCAAGAAGCGGACGGTCGACCGGCTCTCCGCGCTGTTCCGCGCCGCACGCCCCGGCGCCGTCGCCGTCGTCACGCAGGTCTGGCCGATGGAGTGGATCAGGGAGGCGGACACCGCGGGCCTGCGCATCATCGGCATGAGCCACGAGTCGTACGCCTACACCCGTGCCTGTCACCGCTACCGCGCCGTCAAGCGGAACTACCCCGCCGCCGACCGCTGGCTCGCGCTCACCCAGGAGGACGCCGACGACTGGATCGCCGACGGCATGCACAACGTCGGCGCGATGCCCAACGCCCTGGCCCACCTCCCCGAAGTGCCCTCGCGGCGCGAGGAGAAGGTGGTGTGCAGCATCGGCAGGCTCGCCGACCAGAAGGGCGTCGACATGCTCGTCGACACCTGGGCCCTGGTGGCCCCGCAGCGCCCCGACTGGACGCTGCGGATCTACGGCGCGGGCGCGGACGAGGCGGACCTCAGGCGGCAGTGCACGCGGCTCGGTCTCGACGGATCGGTGGAGTGGCTCGGCCGGACCTCCGACGTGCCGGGCGTGCTCGCGCGGAGCTCGGTCTTCGTGCAGTCCTCGCGCGGCGAGGGCTTCCCGCTGGCCCTGATGGAGGCGATGGCCTGCGCGGTGCCGTGCGCGGCCTTCGACTGCGCGCCCGGCGTACGGGAGATCGTCCGGCACGGCGAGGACGGACTGCTCGCCCCGGCAGGCGACATCGAGGCCCTCGCCGACCGGCTGCTGAGGCTCACCGGCAACCCCAGGCTGCGGGACGCGATGGGGGAGCGGGCGCGGAGGAACGTACAGCGGTTCTCCCAGGAACAGGTGCTGCGGCGGTGGGAGGAGCTGTTCGAGCTGCTGGAGAGGTGACGGGGGGAACGGCGAGGGGCCTGTCCCGGACGACACCGTCCGGGACAGGCCCCTCGCCTCGTTCTGCGCCGCTGACGGCCCTCAGGAACGCCCCGAGCGCGAGAGCAGCGAGGCGAACAGGCCCTTGGCGCGGCCGTTGCCCCCGGACTGCGGCGCGGGCTCCGGCGTCCGCTCGTCCAGGACCGGGATCTCGTCGGCGTGGCGGGAGACCGGCTGCTCCGGAGACTTCGCCTTCTTGCCGCTGATCCGGATCATCGGGAAGTCGGCGACCTCCTCCGCGCCGTGCCACATGTCGTCCCGCTCCTTCAGGAACGCGGCCAGGTCTGCGTGCAGGGAGTCGTAACTGCCCCAGGTCCCATAGAACTTGGTCGCCGTGATGCACAGCGGCTTCAGGCCCGTGTTCGCCACCGCGCCCCAGGTCGCCGCGGCCACTCCCGGACAGTGCTCGGCGCGGAAGTCGTCCAGGACGACGATGCCGTCCTCGCCGAGCACCTCGCGGGCGGCGGCGATGTCTGCGTGCACGTGCTCGTAGAGATGCGAGGCGTCGATGTGCACGAAGCGGCAGCTGTCGGGCTCGACGTGCGCGGTGATCCCGGACGACGGCTCCTGGACGATCTGCGGCAGATCGTCGTGGAAGGCGCGGTAGTTGGCCTCGAAGGCGCGGCGGGTGAGCGTCGAGCGGTAGGAGCGGCCCATCTCCGCGGAGTTGGCCTCGTCGGGCGCGGGCGAGTCGAACAGGTCGCAGACCGTGAAGGTCTCGGCCGCCCGCAGATACGTCCCCATGAAGATCGCGCTCTTGCCGAGATAGGCGCCCAGTTCGAGCAGGTCGCCCGCTTCGGAGCGGTCGGCCTGGCGGCTGAGGATCCAGTCGAAGAGCACCTGGTCGACCGGATGGAACCATCCCTTCACATCGGCGAGGCGGCGCGGCCGCGGCAGCTCGTCCGTGGCGTTGCCGGGCGCGGACGCTTGGGCTGTTGCTTGCTGCATGTCTGGTCCTGGAGATGGGGGGAGGCTGACAGTGCTGCGGTGCTGCCGGACGTGTGGGGGCCGCCGGACGCACGGTGCCGCTACAGGCGCGGAGTGGGCTCGGTGACGTCGGCCCGGGGCAGCGGCTCATCGGCCACCCCCGCGGCCGGCGCGGGGTGCCGCTCCGCCAGTGGCGCCACAGACGGTAGACCCCCTGCCTCACCGAGCACCACATGCCTCACAACTCGTTCAGCGGCCCGTCCGTCGTCGTACACGCAGAAGCGGTCTCGGAAGGCCGCGCGCAGCTGGGCCGAGCGCGAGCCGCGCCAGTGGCCGGTGGCGAAGATGTCGGTGAGTTCGTCCTGGCTGCGGGCGATGGCGCCGGGCGGGAAGGCGCGTACGTCGAAGTAGGTGCCGCGGGCGGCTTCGTAGGCTTCCCGGTCCTCGGCGTGCAGGACGATCGGCCGGTCGAGGTTGGCGTAGTCGAACATCAGGGAGGAGTAGTCGGTGACCAGGGCGTCGGAGGCCAGGCAGAGGGACTCGATGCTGGGGTGGTCGGAGACGTCGATGAGCCGGCCGGAGGTCGCGGCGAGGGGTGCCTTGTAGGTGTGGTGGGCGCGGGACAGGACGACGAAGCGGGGGCCCAGCGCCCGCAGGAGGCGGTCCAGGTCGAGGGTGTGGAGCTGGGTGGTGCGGTAGTCGCGGTGGGTGGGCGCGTAGAGGATGGCGACCGTGCCGCGGGGGATGCCGAGGCTTTCGCGGAGCCGGGCCACGTCGGCGGAGGTGGCGCGCTGGTAGATGTCGTTGCGCGGGTAGCCGTATTCGAGGGTGGTGTAGGCGGCGGGGTAGACGCGTTCCCAGACGAGTGTGGAGTGGCGGTTGGCGGACAGGACGTAGTCCCATTTGTCTACGTTCTTCAGTAGTGCTCCGAAGTCGGTGCCGCGGGCGGCGGCGGGGCGGTCCTGGAGGTCGAGGCCCATTAGCTTCAGGGGTGTGCCGTGCTGGGTCTGGATCATGATCTGGCCGGGTCGTTTGACCAGTCTGCGGTCGAAGTTGACGTTGTTGACCAGGTACTTGGAGCGGGCGAGCGCGGTCCAGTAGGCGGCCGTGCCGGGGCGGATGCGGCCGGTGGCGGTGGGCAGGGTGTGGTGGTGGGCCTGCTCGGCGATCCAGGCGGTGCGGATGTGCGGTGCGTGTTCGCGTACGGCGGCCTCCAGGGCCCCGGGGTTGCAGCCGTAGCCCCGCCCCCAGTACGCGGAGAACACCGCGCGGTCCGAGCGGAGGGGGAGGCGCAGCTGGATGCGGTAGTGCAGCTGGAGCAGCGCCCCCCTGATCTTGCGGCGCACGGCGGCGGCGTACCGCCTGGCCCTGGTCCGCACCCGCATGGCCGTCCACAGGGTCCGGTAGGTGCGGTGCGAGCCGAGGCGTACCAGGGTGTGCCGCAGCCGGTCGCGGGTCCGCACGCGGGCGCCGGGGACGCGGTAGCGGCGGTAGTGGGTGCGGGCCTTGCGCAGGAAGTCGGGGCGGCTGCCGCGCGGCAGCCGGTTCCGCTTGGTGAAGATCACCGAGAGGTGGTCGACCATCCGCCGGAACAGCACGGGCCGCCAGGCCGCCGAAAGCTCCGGGCGCTCGTCGAGGAACGCGAAGACCCGCTCGTACTGGTCGAAGATGTCGAAGTGCCTGCGGGTCGTGGTGCCGAGGATGTTGCCTCCGCGCCGCTGCCGGTAGTGCAGGCACACCCGGTCGAGCGTGGCGATCGAGTCCGCCGACAGCATGACCGGGAAGGTCCAGGGCGTGTCCTCGTAGAGGCCGGGCGGGAAGACGAAGCCCTCGCGCTCGATGAACTCCCGGCGGTAGGCCTTGTTCCAGGCGACCATGAGCAGCCGCAGCAGGGCGGGCCGGTCGGCGAGCCGGAAGGGGGCCTCGCCCTCCTCGTCCAGGAGGTTCGCGTACTGGTTGCGGACGGTCTCGCCGGACCAGTGGCTGCGCGCGTAGTCGTAGACGAGGACGTCCGGCTCGTCCGTCTCCTTGAGGCGGTCCGAGATCGCGTGCAGGGCATCCGGGGTGAGGGTGTCGTCGCTGTCGAGGAAGATCAGGTAGTCGCCGGTCGCGTGCTCCATGCCGGCGTTGCGGGCGCGGCCGAGCCCGACGTTCTCGGCGAGGTGGACCGCCTTGACCCGGCCGTCGCCGACCGCGAACTCGTCGATGATCGCGCCGCAGGCATCCGGTGAGCAGTCGTCGACCGCGATCAGTTCGATGTCCGTGAACGACTGGTCGAGGACGGACTCCAGACATGCGTGCAGATACGCCTGCACCTTGTACACGGGGACGATGACACTGAACCGGGGCAAGGGACATCCATGGGTCGGCGCGGGCATACTGCCCGAAAACGCCCCGGGGGCCGGTCGGGTTACGCCGGATGCGGCAGACGGGGGACAGACGCGGACGGGGCGGCCCGGTCACAGGCCGCCCCGCTCGCCGTACGTATACTCAACAGCTTTGATCTCCGGGCCATTTGACGGTTGATCTGAAACTGTCTACTTGACCGCGCCCGCCATCACCCCGGACACGAACTGCCTCTGGAACGCGAAGAACACGGCCAGCGGGATCACCATCGAGATGAACGCGCCCGGCGCCAGGATCTGCACGTTGTCGCCGAAGGACCGCACCTGCTGCTGGAGCGCGACCGTGATCGGCGGATTCTCCGAGTCGGCGAAGATCAGCGCGATCAGCATGTCGTTCCAGACCCAGAGGAACTGGAAGATGCCGAGCGAGGCGATCGCGGGCGCGCCGAGCGGCATCACGACCCGTACGAACAGCCGCAGTTCACCGGCGCCGTCCAGGCGCGCCGCCTCCAGGAGTTCGCGGGGGATCTCCGCGAAGAAGTTCCGCAGGAGGAAGATCGCGAACGGCAGGCCGAAGGCCACGTGGAAGACGACCACACCGGTCGTCGTCTCGAAGATGCCGATCGAGCCGAAGATCTTCGACACCGGAAGCAGCGCCACCTGCACGGGCACCACGAGCAGCCCGACGACCCCGAGGAACCACCAGTCGCGTCCCGGGAACTCCATCCAGGCGAAGGCGTATCCGGCGAGCGACCCGATGACGACCACGAGCAGCGTCGCCGGGACGGTGATCATGATGCTGGACAGGATCGAGTCGGTGATCGTCTCGTCCTTGAGCAGGTTGCTGTAGTTGTCCAGCGTCATCTGGGACGGCTTGCTGAACACCGTCCACCAGCCGCTCTCGGCCATGTCGGACGAGGTGCGCAGCGAACCGAGCAGGAGCCCGACCGTCGGCACCAGCCAGAACAGGCCGATGACGACGAGGAAGACGCGTACGGCACTGCTGCTGAGGGCGCTGGTGATCCGCCCGCCGAGGGACTGCTTGGCCTTCACCACTTCGGTCTGACCGCTCACCGCTTCGGACTGGGTGGTCATCGCCGGGCCTCCCGCCGAAGTCGCCGGATGTTGCTGTGCTTCCCCGGGGGATAACCCCCGGACCCCCAGCCGGATCGTGGGTGACGCATCATCGCCTTCCCTCTCGCCGGAGCCGCCGAATGTTGCTGTGCCTTCCCGGGGGATAACCCCCGGACCCCCAGCCGGATCGTGGGTGACGCATCATCGCCTTCCCTCTCGCCGGAGCCGCCGAATGTTGAAAAGCATCACCGGGATCACGAGCAGGAACAGGAGCACGGCGATCGCGCTCGCCACTCCCGAGTCCTTGTCGAGGAACGCGGAGTTGTAGAGCTGAAGGGCAAGGACGTTCGCGTCGTCCTTCGAGGAGTTCGGCGCGATGATGAAGATCAGGTCGAAGATCTTCAGTACGTTGATCATGAGCGTGACCGCGACCACGGCGAGCACCGGCGCCAGGATCGGCACGGTGATCCGGCGGAACACCTGCCACTCGTTGGCGCCGTCCACGCGCGCCGCCTCCAGGAGTTCACGCGGCACGCTCGCCAGGCCCGCCGCGATCAGGACCATCGCGAAGCCCGTCCAGATCCACAGGTACGAGCCGATGACCGCTGGCGTGATCAGGGAGGGGCCGAGCCAGTCCACGCCGTTGTACGGCTCGCGGAAGTTGGAGGCGGGGAGGCGGAGTTGGGCCCCGTCGGCCTCCTTGGGGAGGGCGAAGGTGCCGTCGGCCGCCGCCTCGGTCGAGGCGACCACCTCGCCGCCCTTGACGGCCTCGATCTTGATGCCGGGGTAGCCGAACTCGGCCTTGTCCGGGGCGTTGACCTCGCCCCGGCCCTTGCCGCGCGTGAAGTCCTGCCAGGCCGTGCCGGTCACCTTGTCGGGGTCGGGCTTCGGTGCGGCGGCCGCCTTGGCGTCGTCCGGCATGTTGTCCGGGGCGACACCGGTGAGGGGGAGAACGACGGGGGTGCCCGCGTTCACCGTCTTACGGGTGATGAAGGCACCCCCGTCCGCCGACTTCAGCGGCGACTGCGTACTGGGATGCGCCTGCGGGAAGGCCGACGACTCGGCGAACGTGTCGTGCGCCGTCACCAAGATCGCGTTGGCGACACCCCGGTCGGGGTCCGACTCGTACACGAGCCGGAAGATGATGCCCGCCGCGAGCATCGAGATCGCCATCGGCATAAAGATGACCAGCTTGAACGCCGTCCCCCAGCGGATCCGCTCGGTGAGCACGGCGAAGATCAGGCCGAGGCCCGTCGCGACGGTCGGGGCGACCACCACCCAGATCGCGTTGTTCTTGATCGCGGTGAGGATGGTGTCGTCCGTGAACATGGTCTTGTAGTTGCCGAACGCCGTGAAGTCGCCCGACTCGTCGAAGAAGCTGCGGAAGACCGAGTACCCGATGGGGTAGAGGACGAGCGCGCCGAGCAGCACCAGGGCGGGCAGCAGGAACAGCACCGCCACGGACCTGCGGGTGCCGGTCACGCTCTTGCGCGACTTGCCGGCCGGGGGCAGCGCCGCGCTCGGCGTACCCCCGGCGTTCGCGGACGCCATCGCGCGTCAGTCCTTGTAGGCCGCGGCGGCGGCCGTCTCCAGCGCCTTCTGTGTGCCGGCCACGTCCTTCGGGTTCTTCAGGAAGTCCTGCAGCGCCTTCCACTCGCCCTTGCCGGGCGTGCCGCCGAAGGCCTGCGGGGCCTGGTCGGACATGTCGTAGCGGATGTCGTCGCCCGCAGCGATGAGTGCCTTGGCGATGGCACGCTGCACGTCGTTCGGGTACACCGCGAAGTCCAGGGCCTTGTTGGGGGAGACGAAGCCGCCCGCCTCGGCCCAGATCTTCGCCGAGTCCGGCGAGGCCAGGAAGGTCAGCAGCGCCTGCGCGCCCTTGCTGTCCTTCAGCGCGACGGCCGCGTCACCGCCGACGACCGCGGGGGACTCTCCGCTTCCGACCGCCGGGAACGGGAACACCTTGGCGTCCGTGCCGATCTCCGCCTTCGTCTCCGAGATCGGCAGCGAGACCATGTCGCCCTCGAAGACCATGCCGGCCTTGGGCTGGTCGCCGCCGGTGAAGGTCTGCTTCACGGAGGCGGGGAACTCGGTCTGCAGCGCCTTGTCCGCGCCGCCCGCGACGAAGCCCTTCTTCCCGAAGAGCTCGCCGAGGGTGGTCAGCGCCTTCGTCACGGAGGGGTCGGTCCACTTGATCTCGTGCTTGGCGAGCTGGTCGTACTTCTCGGGCCCCGCCTGCGAGAGGTAGATGTTCTCGAACCAGTCGGTGAGGGTCCAGCCGTCCGCGCCCGCGACCGAGATCGGCGCCACCCCGGAGTCGTACACGGTCTGGGCGGCCTTCATGAAGTCGCCCCAGGTCTTGGCCGGCTTGACGCCCGCGTTGTCGTAGACCAGCGCGTTGTACCAGACCAACGACTTGTTCGCGGCCTTGAAGTACACGCCGTACTGCTTGTCGTCGACCGCCCCGAGATCCTGCCAGCCCTGCGCGTAGTTCTTGTCGAGCTGCTTCTGCGCCTCCGGTCCGACCGGCTTGGCCCACTTGTTCTCGACGGCCTGCTCGATGGCGCCGACCTGCGGGAGCATCGCCACGTCCGGCGGCTGGCCGCCCGCGACCTTCGACTCCAGGAAGCTGATGATGGGGTCCTGTGCGGGTACGAAGGTGACGTCGGCGCCGGTCCTCTTCTCGAACTCGTCGAGAACCTTGAGGAAGACCTTGCGCTCCGAGCCGCCCCACACGGCGGCGACGGACACCTTCTCCCCGTCCAGTTTCGGAAGCTTGACCGCGGCGGCGCTTTCCTTGCCTCCGCCGTCCTTGTCCCCGCCGTCCTTGCCGTCGTCGTCCCCGCCGCAGGCGGTCATGGTGAGCGCGAGCGCTCCCGCGACGGCCGCTGCGGCGATCTTGGCGGTGGTACGCCGATGGTGCGGTGCCCTGCGTATACGAAGAGTGCTGCGCATCACTGCCCCGTTCTCTGCCCGGACGAGTCCCGTGCGGCTTTGTCTACGCCCGCCCGGGGAGCACCGGCAAGAGCGCCAACCACGTCAACTGCGTGATCGTGATGGCGTTGTGACGTGGCGTCATCGGCTGCCCGTCCAGGTTGTGGGCAGGTGTTCCGCACGGCGAGTGGGGTCTCCCCTGCTCGAGCGAAGCCGAGAGCTTGGGGAAGGGTGGGCACAACCCGCGGCGCCGGGCACCGATGAAGCAGGGCCCGGCGCAGGCGCAGTGCTACAGCAGCGACGGCACCTCGTCCGCAGCAACGGACCGCGCCGCCCTCTCCAACGCGCTGGCCAGCAACGCCAGATCAGTAGGGCCGTTCCCCAGCTCGCGAACAGGCCGCCGCGCCGGCGGATCCCCCATCCGCTCCCACTCCAGGGGGACAACGGTGGGCCGCAGCGTCGCCGTACGAGGAATCCGCCCGGTGACCCGCCCCGCCTGGAAGGCGACCACCCGCCCCTCGGCCGTACGCAGCTCACCGCGCCCAGGAGCAGGCTCCTCCGCCCCAGGGGAAACCGCGTCCAGAACGATCCGCGACGACGCCCGGCCCCCGACCTCCGACTCCGCCATCCGCTCCGCACGCCCCGAGGCCGCGGCCGTGGCCGTAGCCACGACATGCACCCCCAGCCGCTCCCCGTCCCGGGCCACCGCTTCCAGCGCCCGCACGACGGACCCCGCCGCAGGCCGCCCGGGCGACCCCAGCGCAGGTGAAAGCAGTGCGTCGAAGTCGTCGACAAGTACGACGAGTCGAGGCAGCGGAGGCCCCGGCTCAGGCCCCTTCCGCGCCCCGGCGGGCCGCAACCGCATCGTGGAACTGGGCGGCGGATCAAGATCCCCGTCGGAACCGGCAACCGGCCGCGCGGGCTGCGCCGCCGCCACGGAGCCCCCGGCCCGCTGCCCGACCAGTCGCCCGGAAACCTCCTGCCGCGTATGCCACTCGGCAAAGCCCAGCCGCCCCAGCAGCTCCGCCCGCCGCTTCAGCTCGGCCGTCAGCGACTGCGCGAACTCCCGCATCCGCACAGGGTCGTTGGCGGCGAGGTAGGTCGTGACATGCGGCAGATCCGTGCAGGCGGAAAGCCCCTCACCGAGCCGCACATTCCCCCCGCTGGTCCCGCCGACCGCGCTCCCCGTGCTGTCCCGCCCGTCGATCAGCACGATTCCCAGCCGGTCGGGCCGCTCGGCCGCCGCCAGCGACGCCGCGACGGACCGCAGCAGCTCCGTACGCCCGCTCCCCGCGGGGCCCTCGGCCAGGAGATGCGGCCCCTCGGCGGCGAGGTCCACGACGACGGGCCCCCGTGGCCCCGCCCCGAGCACCGTCCAGGCCCGCCCGCCGAGCGCCTCCGGATCATCGGCGGCGGCCGCCCAACGGGCCATCAGGGATGCCGGCGTGGCCCGAGCGAGCCCCAACTCGTCCAGAAGCCGCGCCATTTGGGGCAGCGGCGCGGACACGCGCGCGTGCCCCTCACCGGGCGCCCCGTCCGTGCGGAAAGGCGCCAGCGCGCGGGCGAACCGCTCGGCCCAGGCCTGCGACACCGCGTCCACCGCGGCTATCGTCCCGTGCCCCACGGGCTGCCCGTCCGCCGTGCGCAGCAGCCGCAGCGCCGTCGCCACGTCACCGCTGAGCAGCGCGACGGCACCGCAGGCCCGGAAGGCGGGCGACACCGAGCAGGCCGCTTCGTACGTCGCGGACACCGGGGACGCGGGCGAGGCGGCCGGCGTCTCGGCGAGGCAGACGACATGGATGCCGGCCGCGCGCCCGTCCCGCGCGAGCCGCACCACGGCCTCCCGCAGATCGGCGGAGCCGGGGTCGCCGTCCACCACGACGACGGTGCGGGACGACGGGCCTTCGGCGGACTCGGCCCGGCCCGCCCCCGAGGCGTCGGCCAGGTGGTCCTCCAGGCGGCGCAGCAACTCGTCCGTACGGGACAGGGCCTGCTCGCGGTCGTAGGCGAGCAGCAGGCGGCAGTCCTGGCCGTGCGTGGGCCGCAGATGGGGCAGCCAGCCGAGCCAGGACCACTCGGCGACCCGCTCCGGCAGCGGCCGCGCCCGGTCCGCGCCGAGCAGCACGAGCTCCAGGGTGTCGGGGGAATGCAGCGCGGCGAGCTGGGCCACCACCGCGCGGGACAGGCCCGTGAGCCGCTCGCGCGGTCCCGCGAGGCCGAGCGCGCCCGCTTCCCGCAGGCTCACGGTGACGGGGACGGCGGGCAGCAGGCCCCGGTCGTCGGGGGTGGCCCGGTCGACCGTGCCGAGCCGGACCGCGAGCGCCTCCGGGTGGCCGGGACCGCGCTCCCAGAGGCGCGGGCCGGGGCCGAGCGCCGTCAGGAGCAGCGCGGCGGGATCGGGCCAGGACTCCGGGGTGCGCGCGGCGGCGGCCACCGCGAGGTCCTCCGGGGTGGGTCCGGCGGCCGGGTCGGGGGACGTGGCATCGTCCCCGGTGTCGTACGCATCGTCGTACGCGTCGTGACCCGCCTGTGCGTGCTCGTCGTCCCGCCCGCCGGTCAGCCGCCGGGCCCATGCGGAGAGGCCGCCGCGCTTGCGCAGGCCGCGCGGCACGGTCGTCCCGCGCGGTGGCGTCCCGGTGCGGGTCCGCTCGGCGTCGGGGGCGCCGCCCTGCTGGGGTACGAGCGGCGCGTCGGCGGCCGAGGTCTGTCCCGCGTGCGCCCCGTCGTGACCGCTCTCTCCGGAGGCGCCCCAGCTCGCCGAGCCGTACGCGTGATGGGTGGCGTCGACGGGGCCGGACGACTGTGGGGCGTCGGCGGCCACGCGGGTGCGCACGCGCACGTGCCCCTCGCCGTCCGGGGCCGTCGCGGGCGCACCACCGACGGTGTCCCCGCCGGTGAGGCGGAGGGCGGACTCGCCGATGCGCAGCAGGGAGCCGGGGGAGAGCCGGACGGGGCGGCCGGTGACCTCGCGGCCGTCCACCGACGTGCCGTTCGTGGAGTCCAGGTCCGTGACCGTCACCCGGCCGTCCGGGCCGAGCGTCACCGCGCAGTGCAGCCGGGACACGTCCGGGTCGTCCAGCGGGACGTCCGCGTCCGCGGAGCGGCCGATGCGGATCTGCCCGCCGTGCAGCAGGTGCACACCGCCCGCGTCCGGGCCCGCCACCACGTGCAACTGGGCTGTCGCGCCCGCCAGTTCGGGCCCCGGCTCGGCGGGGGAGCCGAGCGAGAGCACCGCTCCGTCGATCAGCGGGGGCTCGCCGAGGGTGCTGCGCTGGGCGTCGAGGCGCTCCGCGTCCGCGTACAGGACAAGGGGTCCTTCGCCGGCCGCCACGGCCGACGCGAGGCCGGAGGCGACGGCCGCGAGCGAGGTCCCTGCGGGCGCGGTGACCAGCACGTCACTCGCGCCGCGGGCGGCGGGGCCGCCTTGGGGCTCGGTCTGGCCGCTGCGCGGCCCGAGGACGGTCAGCCGGATCTGCATCGCCGTCAGCGGTCCCTTCTGCCCTTGCCGCCGGGCAGGGGGACTCGCGCTGTGATTCCCCCACCACACACGGGCACGTCGGCCGGTATCGATACGCATCCTCGCACCTGCCACTGACAACACGCCCGGCGGCCACCCGTAAGTGATCTTGATTGGTCGGCTCTGCTCGGAAAAGTGCCTGCTTGGACCGTTGCGATCACTACTCGCGCGTCAGTGACGGAGGTCAATTCGCCGCCACCCGGCAACCAACGGCCCCGGTCGGGCGTCTTTCCACCGAACAACGATCCGGACACCTTGGGGTCGGGGTGGAATGTGACCCGCCGGTGCCCCGTTCGGCGGCATTACAGTGGGTCGGAACACCTTCCGGCGGGTAGCCGGGTCCGGACAGACCAGCCAGATCAGCAGGGAGCGCATGACGTGCGGCCGGTAGGCAGCAAGTACCTGCTCGAGGAGCCGCTCGGGCGCGGCGCCACGGGCACCGTCTGGCGAGCCCGCCAGCGCGAGACCGCGGGCGCCGAGGCGGCCGTCCCCGGCCAGCCGGGCGAGACGGTCGCGATCAAGGTCCTGAAGGAAGAGCTCGCCAACGACGCGGACGTCGTGATGCGCTTCCTGCGGGAGCGGTCCGTCCTGCTCAGGCTCACGCACCCGAACATCGTGCGCACCCGCGACCTCGTCGTCGAGGGCGATCTGCTCGCCCTCGTCATGGACCTGGTCGACGGCCCCGACCTGCACCGCTACCTCCGTGAGAACGGCCCGTTCACGCCGGTCGCGGCGGCCCTGCTCACCGCGCAGATCGCCGACGCGCTCGCCGCGAGCCACGCGGACGGCGTCGTGCACCGCGACCTGAAGCCGGCGAACGTCCTCCTGAAGCAGTCCACGGAGGCCGACGGCGGCGCGCTGTACCCGATGCTCACCGACTTCGGCATCGCCCGCCTCGCCGACTCCCCGGGCCTGACCCGCACCCACGAATTCGTCGGCACGCCCGCGTACGTGGCGCCGGAGTCCGCCGAGGGCCGCCCGCAGACCAGCGCGGTCGACATCTACGGCGCGGGCATCCTGCTGTACGAGCTGGTCACGGGACGTCCGCCGTTCGCCGGGGGCTCCGCACTCGAAGTCCTGCACCAGCACCTGAGCGCCGAGCCGCGCCGCCCCTCCACGGTCCCCGGACCGCTGTGGACGGTCATAGAGCGCTGCCTCAGCAAGAACCCGGACCACCGGCCCAGCGCCGAGAACCTCGCGCGCGGCCTGCGGGCCGTCGCCGAGGGCGTGGGCGTGCACGCGTCCAGCGCGCAGATCGCCGCCGCGGAGGGCGTGGGCGCCCTCCTGATGCCCGATCCGGCGCCCGCGACGGTTCCGGGCACGGCCGGCGCCGCCGACCCCACGCAGGTGCTTCCGAGCAACGCGGGGTCGTACGACCCGAACGCCGCGACGAGCGTCATGCAGAACACCGGCCCGGGCGCGGGCCCCGGCTCCGGAGACGCCGACCCGACGTCCGTACTGCCCTCCGGAAGCCACGGCGCCGCCGACCCGACGGCCGTCATGCCGCCGGTGCCGCCGAACCAGCCCGGTGCGAACCCGGACGACCCGCACCCCTGGCAGGGCCAGATGCGGGCGGCCCGCGACCGCAACGAACAGACGCAGGTCCAGTATCTGGACCCGAGCCAGGACCCGCTGCGCCGCCGCCCCCAGCGCCAGGTGGCCCGCCCCCAGCAGCAGCCGCAGCAGCAGCGCCAGCAGTACGCGCCGCAGCAGCAGCGCCCGCAGCAGTACGCTCCGGCGCCGCAGCCCCAGCAGCAGCCGCGGCCCTACGCCGCGCCGCCGCAGCAGGCGCCGCCCCAGCAGGCGCCGCCCCAGCAGCCGCCGGCCGGGCGTGCGCCGCGCGAGCCGCGGCAGCGCAGCGCGAACCCGATGAAGATCCCGGGTCTCGGCTGCCTCAAGGGGTGCCTGTTCACGATCGTCATCCTCTTCGTGGCGAGCTGGCTGATCTGGGAGCTGAGCCCGCTCCAGGAGTGGATCGGTACGACGAAGGGGTACTGGGACCAGCTGACGGACTGGTACGACACGGTGTCCGACTGGATGGGGAAGTTGGGCGGCAACTAGCACGCGCGACATGAGGCCGGCCCGGGACCACTGGTCCCGGGCCGGCCTCTGTTTTTCGGTCTCTTCTTGACGAATCCCCTCCCGACTCTGGGGATTTGTCGACACCTGTGGGGTGATTTCTGCTCCTGGAGTGAAGGTTGGCGTCGAGGCCGCGTAGTTTTGTCGCCAACACGCATCCGTAGGAGCAGTCTTGACTCGCAAGATCGGCAGTCGGTACACCGCCCACCAGATCCTTGGTCGTGGCAGCGCCGGCACGGTGTGGCTCGGCGAGGGGCCCGAGGGGGCCGTCGCCATCAAGCTCCTGCGCGAGGACCTGGCGTCCGACCAGGAGCTGGTCGGCCGCTTCGTCCAGGAGCGCACGGCGCTGCTCAGCCTCGACCACGCGCGCGTGGTCGGCGTCCACGACCTGGTGGTCGACGGCAACGACCTCGCGCTCGTCATGGACCTCGTCCGCGGCACCGACCTGCGGACCCGCCTGGACCGGGAGCGGCGGCTCGCCCCGGAGGCCGCGGTCGCGATCGTCGCGGACGTCGCGGACGGCCTCGCGGCGGCGCACGCGGCGGGCATCGTGCACCGTGACGTGAAGCCCGAGAACGTACTCCTGGACATGCAGGGCCCGCTCGGCCCCGGCGGCTCGCACCCGGCACTCCTGACGGACTTCGGCGTCGCCAAGCTGATCGACTCCCCGCGCCGGACCCGCGCGACGAAGATCATCGGTACGCCGGACTATCTGGCCCCGGAGATCATCGAGGGCCTGCCCCCGCGCGCGGCGGTCGACATCTACGCCCTCGCGACGGTCCTGTACGAGCTGCTCGCGGGCTTCACGCCGTTCGGCGGCGGCCACCCCGGCGCGGTGCTGCGCCGCCATGTCACGGAGACGGTCGTCCCCCTCCCCGGCATCCCGGACGAGCTGTGGCAGCTGATGGTCCAGTGCCTGGCGAAGGCCCCGGCGTCCCGCCTGCGCGCCTCGGAGCTTGCGGCGCGCCTGCGGGAGCTGCAGCCGCTGGTCGCGGGCATGCCGCCGCTGGACGTGGACGAGCCGGACACGGAGCCGCTCCCAGAGGAGGAGGCGGAGGAGCCCGCCGCCGAGCCCACCCCGGGTGCCCCACGCCGCGGCGCGGTCCCGCTGGTCCCCGGAGCGGCCCCCGACTCCAACCGGGACACCCACACGTCGATGCGCGTGCCGGGCCCGGACGAGCTGGCCGGCGGCGCCCGCGGCACCGCCCGCGCCCCCCGCGCCACCGGCACCGCCCGCCCCGGCTCGGCCCGCCACCGAGCATCGGCCCGCCGCCGAAGGATCACCCTGGGCGTGGCGGGAGCGGTCCTGGCGGCAGCGGCGGGCATCGGCACCTGGGCAGCAACCAGCGACAACGACGCGGACGCAACCCCCCAGGACACCAAAAACTCAACCCCAGACTCCCCCTGACCAGCCCACCCGGTCCGGCAACTACCGCGCCCACTGCCTTGGCGGCCCCGCCCTTTCGGCGGCTGCCCTGCCCGCTGCTTTGGCTGCGCCGCCCTTTCGGCGGCTGCCCTGCCCGGTGCCTTGGCCGCCGCGCCCCTCCGGCGGCTGCCCCGCCGGTCCCTTGCCGTGGCTGCCCTGCCCGGCGCCTGCCGCAGCCGCCCAGTCCCTCCAGCGGTTGATCCGCCGAGCCTCGCCGTGGCTGCCCTGTCCGGTCCCTGCCGTGGCCGCCTTGCCCCTCCCGTAGCTGCCCTGCCCAGCCCCCCGCCGTGGCTGCCCTGCCCGGTCCCCGCCGCAACCGCCACACCCCTCCTGCGGCTGCTCCAGCCGGCCCTTGCCCCAGCCGGCCCCTGCCCCACCCCTGCCGAAGCCGCACCCCCCAGCCCTTGCCGCTGCCCCCCACCCCTGCCGAAGCCGCCCCACCCAGCTCCTCCGACGGCCGCCCCGCTCAGCCTCAGCCGTCCTAGACCTGCCCAGCCCCAGCCTCCAGCGCCACCCCTTCCCCCACCCGCACCGGCAGATTCGCCCCGCCCACCCCAGCTCTTCCTCTTCGGGGTAATCGGGTGGGTGGGCGGGAGAGATCCGGCGCGGAGCGGCGGGCCAGGCTCCGCCACCCTGGCGGCAGATGCACGACGGCGCGCCCCCCGGGAGGCAGGCCCCGCAGGCCGAGCGCAACCCGTCCTCCCCGCCCGGGAGGGCAGACCCCTTGCCCTCAGCCGTTAGGCTGGACCCGTGGCAGTCGTCGATGTATCCGAAGAGCTCAAGTCCCTCTCCTCGACCATGGAGTCGATCGAGGCCGTCCTGGACCTCGACAAGCTGAGGGCAGACATCGCCGTGCTCGAGGAGCAGGCGGCCGCGCCGTCCCTCTGGGACGACCCCGAGGCGGCGCAGAAGATCACCAGCAAGCTGAGCCACCTCCAGGCGGAGGTGCGCAAGGCGGAAGCGCTGCGCGGTCGCATCGACGACCTCGGCGTCCTCTTCGAAATGGCCGAGGAGGAGGACGACCCGGACACCCGCGCGGAGGCCGAGTCCGAGCTCTCGGCCGTCAAGAAGGCGCTGGACGAGATGGAAGTCCGCACACTCCTTTCCGGTGAGTACGACGCCCGTGAGGCCGTCGTCACCATCCGCGCGGAGGCCGGCGGCGTCGACGCCTCCGACTTCGCCGAGAAGCTGCAGCGCATGTACCTGCGCTGGGCCGAGCGGCACGGCTACAAGACGGAGCTCTACGAGACCTCGTACGCGGAAGAGGCCGGCATCAAGTCGACCACCTTCGCCGTCCAGGCCCCGTACGCGTACGGCACGCTCTCGGTCGAGCAGGGCACGCACCGGCTCGTCCGCATCTCGCCGTTCGACAACCAGGGCCGTCGCCAGACCTCCTTCGCCGGTGTCGAGATCCTCCCGGTCGTCGAGCAGACCGACCACATCGAGATCGACGAGAGCGAGCTGCGCGTCGACGTGTACCGCTCCTCGGGCCCCGGCGGCCAGGGCGTCAACACGACCGACTCCGCGGTCCGCCTGACCCACCTGCCGACCGGCATCGTCGTCTCCTGTCAGAACGAGCGCTCGCAGATCCAGAACAAGGCGACCGCGATGAACGTCCTCCAGGCGAAGCTCCTCGAGCGCCGCCGCCAGGAGGAGCAGGAGAAGATGAACGCCCTCAAGGGCGACGGCGGCAACTCCTGGGGCAACCAGATGCGTTCGTACGTGCTGCACCCGTACCAGATGGTGAAGGACCTGCGTACGGAGTTCGAGGTCGGCAACCCGGAGTCCGTTTTCAACGGCGAGATCGACGGCTTCCTGGAAGCCGGAATTCGCTGGCGCAAGCAGCAGGAGAAGTAACGGAAGAAGGAGCGTGGCGCGCACGCCACGCTTTGTCGACAAGGCAACTGCTGACCCACGGGCGGCAGTTGCCTTTTGTCGTGCGGGCCCTTCCTGACTCTTACGTCACAGTCACATCTCCGTACGCCGGTCAACTGCCCCTATTTCAGGCATCGCGCCCGCAACGACCTTGACGCTGTCATGAAAAGTGGAAAGGCTAGCGAGCGGCATGCGTATCTCTGGGACGCGTGTGATCTGTGGGGGCCGATCCAGCGCCCCCGGCACCGCAGTCCCGGACGCTGCCTCACTGACGATTCAGCTACTGGGGGTAGCAGCCAGATGACCAAGAAGACGCGGATCCGCGTGGCACGGATAGCGGCCGGTGCGGTGATCGCCGCAGGCGCCTCGCTGACCGCCGCCGGTGCCGCCTCGGCCCTGGACGTCGGCGTCGAGCTCGGCGGTGCGGGCGTCCACGCCAGCGCCGACGAGAACGGCATCGGCGTCGACGTGGGTGTGGGCGAGGACGACGACGAGCCGACCGAGGAGCCGACGGAGATCCCGACGGAGCCCACGGAGGAGCCGACCGAGCCGACCGAGGAGCCGACGGAGCCCACGGAGGAGCCGACCGAGCCCACCGAGGAGCCCACGGAGCCGACCGAGGAGCCGACGGAGCCCACGGAGGAGCCGACGGAGCCCACCGAGGAGCCCACGGAGCCGACCGAGGAGCCGAGCGAGCCGGGTAACGGCGGCGGCAACGGCGGCAACGACAACGACCCCGACGGCGGCGCCAACCCCGTCGAGCAGGGCAAGGGCAAGGACAGCCTGACCGACACGGGCTCCACCCCGGTCGAGCAGGGCGGCGACAAGGCCGACAAGGGCGAGCTGGCCGAGACCGGCGCCGCCGAGACCACGTTCCTGCTGATCGGCGCCGCGACGATGATCGCCGGCGGCATCGGCTTCCGCGTGCTGCCGCGCTTCGTCGGCAACCGCGGCGCCGCTGCCTGATTCAGGGCACAGCGGCAACGTACAGAATGTACGTAATGCACAAAGGAAGGGCCCGGAGCGGCAGCTCCGGGCCCTTCCGGGTGTCTTTGCGCGCCCCTGGCGCGCTAAGCGGTCTGGTGTGCCAGCAGTGCCATCGCCGCGATCAGCACGACGAGCACGCCGATCAGGGCCGCAGGGCTGAGGCCGCCGAACGGCCCCTCTTGCTGCATGCGCTCGCGATTGGCCCGGCACACGGGGCAGCGGCCTTCGCTCACGGGCGCCGCGCAGTTCGCGCACACCAACCTGTCATAGGTCATGCGCTCCTCCTCCCGCACAGTCACAGCCTGCCCAACGCTAGGGGGAACTCAACCGTTCCCCCTTCCACTGTGCCAGCTTCCGCGGATTTCGGCGCGGCCCGCCCGGCACAGTCGGTTTCCGACTGATCTGTTCCGTGGTATATCCGCGACAATTCGCGCAACTCAGGACGCTGACTGCGCTCCCGCACCGGCTTCGCGTATGGTCACGCACACCTACCCCCGGCTACCCGTGGTGCATCCGTGATCCGATTCGACAACGTCTCCAAGGCCTACCCCAAGCAGGCAAGGCCCGCCCTCCGGGATGTCTCCCTGGAGATCGAGAAGGGCGAGTTCGTCTTCCTCGTGGGCTCGTCCGGCTCCGGAAAGTCCACCTTCCTGCGGCTGATCCTGCGCGAGGAGCGCACCAGCCACGGCCAGGTGCACGTCCTCGGCAAGGACCTCGCCCGGCTCTCCAACTTCAAGGTTCCGCACATGCGGCGCCAGTTGGGCACCGTCTTCCAGGACTTCCGTCTCCTCCCCAACAAGACCGTCGGCGAGAACGTCGCCTTCGCGCAGGAGGTCATCGGCAAGTCCCGCGGCGAGATCCGCAAGTCCGTGCCCCAGGTCCTCGACCTCGTCGGCCTCGGCGGCAAGGAGGACCGGATGCCCGGCGAGCTCTCCGGTGGTGAGCAGCAGCGGGTGGCGATCGCGCGCGCCTTCGTCAACCGCCCCAAGCTGCTCATCGCCGACGAGCCGACCGGCAACCTCGACCCGCAGACCTCGGTCGGCATCATGAAGCTGCTCGACCGGATCAACCGGACCGGCACGACCGTCGTCATGGCGACCCACGACCAGCAGATCGTGGACCAGATGCGCAAGCGGGTCATCGAGCTGGAGAAGGGCCGTCTCGTCCGCGACCAGTCGCGCGGCGTCTACGGCTACCAGCACTGACGACCCCGTCTCGCCCGTACCGTCTGATCCAACTGATCCACTGAAAGGCCGCCATGCGCGCCCAGTTCGTCCTGTCGGAGATCGGCGTAGGTCTCCGCCGCAATCTCACGATGACCTTCGCGGTCATCGTCTCCGTAGCGCTCTCGCTCGCCCTGTTCGGCGGCTCGCTGCTCATGCGCGACCAGGTGAGCACCATGAAGGGCTACTGGTACGACAAGGTCAACGTCTCGATCTTCCTGTGCAACAAGGCCGACGCCGAGCAGGACCCCAAGTGCGCCAAGGGCGCCGTCACGAACGAGCAGAAGGAGCAGATCCGTACGGATCTGAAGAAGCTGCCCGTCGTGGAGACGATCGAGTACGAGTCGTCCGACGAGGCCTACAAGCACTACAAGGAGCAGTTCGGCGACTCCCCGCTGTCCAGCTCGCTCACGCCGGACCAGATGCAGGAGTCGTACCGCATCAAGCTGAAGGACCCGGAGAAGTACCAGGTGGTCGCGACCGCCTTCTCCGGCCGTGACGGCGTGCAGTCCGTGCAGGACCAGAAGGGCATCCTGGAGAACCTCTTCGGGCTGCTCAACGGCATGAACTGGGCGGCGCTCGCGGTGATGGCGCTGATGCTCGTGGTGGCACTGATGCTGATCGTCAACACCGTGCGCGTCTCCGCGTTCAGCCGCAGACGTGAAACCGGCATCATGCGGCTCGTCGGCGCGTCGAGCTTCTACATCCAGATGCCGTTCATCATGGAGGCGGCCGTCGCCGGCCTCATCGGCGGCGGTGTGGCCTGCGCCATGCTGCTCGTGGGCCGTTACTTCATCATCGACCACGGTCTCGCGCTCTCCGAGAAGCTGAATCTGATCAACTTCATCGGGTGGGACGCGGTCCTGGCCAAGCTGCCGCTGGTGCTCGCCATCGGTCTGCTGATGCCCGCGCTCGCCGCGTTCTTCGCGTTGCGCAAGTACCTCAAGGTGTGACAAGTCCCGCCTGTTCCACAGGGCGTCGTACGGTTCAACCGACCGTGCGGCGCCCTTCGTTGTCCTAGACTCACCGGCATGTCAGGCCCCGACCGGTTCTGCGACCGGCTGTCCCGGCCCCGCCGTATCCGCCGCGGGGCGACCCTGGCATTGGTCTTCGCGAGCGTGCTCGCCACGGGCGCGGCCACCGGCTCCTGGACCGGCGGTGCGGACCGCGACGAGAAGTCGGCCGCCCCCGCCACCCGCTCCGTCGCCACCTCCGGAGACGCGGGCGACCCCGCGGACCCGGCCGAGACCGCCGACAAGGCCGCCGACGCCGCGGCCGAGGCGATGGCCGACGGCAAGTCCGGCAAGGAGGCCGCGCAGGACGCGGTCAGCCGCAGCGGCGACCGCTGGGGATCGGTCTACTCCCCCGGGGAGTACCAGGAGTTCGAGCAGGCCCTGGACGGCGCGTACACCGGAGTCGGCCTCTGGGCCAGGCGCGCGGCCGACGGCCACATCGAGGTCTCCCGGGTGCAGCGCGGCGGCCCCGCCGACCAGGCGGGCGTCCGCGCGGGCGACCGGCTCGGCAGCATCGACGGCAAGAAGGTCGCGGGCCTGCCGGTGACCGAGGTGGTCTCCCTGCTGCGCGGCGACCGCGCGGGCACCCCCGTCACCCTGGGCCTGAAGCGCGGCACGCGCGCGTGGCGCGAGACGCTGCACCGGGCACGGCTCTCCACGGACCCCGTGACGGTCACGGAGATGGCGGGCGGCGCGGTCCTCATCAAGGTCGACTCCTTCACCAAGGGCTCGGGTGAGCGGGTGCGCTCCGCGGTGCGCGAGGCACCCGCGGGCGCCGGCATCCTGCTCGACCTGCGGGGCAACTCCGGAGGCCTGGTGTCGGAGGCGGTCACCGCGGCCTCGGGCCTGGTGGACGGCGGCCTGGTGGCGACGTACGACGTGCGGGGCGAGCAGAAGGCGCTCCACGCCGAGCAGGGCGGCGACACCTCCAGACCCGTGGTCGCGCTGGTCGACGGCGGCACGATGAGCGCGGCCGAGCTGCTCACGGGCGCCCTGCAGGACCGCGGCCGGGCGGTCGTGGTGGGCTCGAAGACCTTCGGCAAGGGCTCGGTCCAGATGCCGAGCCGGCTGCCCGACGGCTCGGTCGCCGAGCTGACGGTCGGGCACTACCGCACTCCTTCGGGGCGTTCGGTCGACGGGCGGGGCATCACCCCGGACCTGGAGGTCGAGGACGCCGCCGAGACCAGGGCGGAGACAGTATTGACTGGCCTCGGACCCCCCTCGTAGTGCGAAAATGGCCGCACTATGGCGAAGGAAAAGGTAAAGCGCAAGGCCGCGAAGGCCGCTGAGAAGGCCCCCGCCCGGAAGATGGTCGCGCAGAACAAGAAGGCGCGGCACGACTACCACATCCTGGACACGTACGAGTGTGGCCTCGTCCTGATGGGCACCGAGGTCAAGTCGCTGCGGATGGGCCGGGCCTCCCTGGTGGACGGCTTCGTGCACATCGACCACGGAGAGGCGTGGCTGCACAACATCCACGTGCCCGAGTACGTACAGGGCACCTGGACCAACCACTCGGCCACGCGGAAGCGCAAGCTGCTGCTGCACCGGGCCGAGATCGACAAGCTGGAGTCGAAGTCCCAGGAGGCGGGTCACACGATCGTGCCGCTCTCCCTGTACTTCAAGGACAGCCGGGTCAAGGTCGAGATCGCCCTGGCCAAGGGCAAGAAGGAGTACGACAAGAGGCAGACGCTGCGCGAGAAGCAGGACACCCGCGAGACCAACCGCGCGATCTCGGCGGCGCGGCGCCGGCAGGGCATCGGCTAGTCCCGGGCAGCGGATCGGCCGGTGATCGCCCGGCCGCCAGGAATACGCTGGCATCGTCGTGCGTTGGTCACGTACGATGGTTCATGCCCCGCTGGTGACGGGGCGGCCCCTCCTCGGAGGGTTTGAAAAATCAACATGGGGATGATCGGTTTCGACAGCGGATGTCGAAGCAGGGGAAGCGTGTCGAGGAAGCGGCAATGATCTCGTTAACCATATGTCGCAACCAATAATCGCCAACACCAAGCGCGATTCCTTCGCCCTCGCTGCCTAAGTAGCGACTTGCGAAGTGTCAGCCCGGGGGTGATCCCGACCCGGATCCTGGCATCATCAAGGGATCTAAACTTCTAGGCCCGGTCACGGGACCTTGAAGGAAATCAAACAGTGACTGGGCCCGTCGGAGACTTGTCCGCGAGATCTCCGGGGCCGAGAAAATCGAAGCGGACTGCACACGGAGAAGCCCTGATTCTGCACCGTTGGACGCGGGTTCGATTCCCGCCATCTCCACCGAGGCGGAGGTGACTGTGCTCGCAATAAAGCGCGAGCACAGTCCACCTCGTCGAATATCTGGGGGCATGCCCCCAGACCCCCTCATCCCATGTGAGGTTAAAGCCCCCCGGCCACTGGCCGGGGGGCTTTAACCATGCCTGGAAGCGGGCGGCAGGCACATCTTCTGGGCATGTGACTCGTTACTGCATCCGAGTAGAGGTACACAGCAGCCGGGCGGCACCAGGGCCGGGCTGCGCGCGCAGGAGCAGGAGGCAGTCGCTTGGATGCCACCGTCACTCTCGTCGGGTCTCTTCTCGCCTGCCTGGGCGTTCTGGGCGCCGCCGTCGTGGCGTATCTCGGCAAACGCGGGGAGAACGCGCTCACCGGTTTCTCCAGTCTCACCGAGAAACTGCAGACCGAACGGGACCGGCTTGAGCGGCAGGTCGCCGAACGCGACGCGAAGTTAGCCGAGTTGAACGCCCTGCACGTCCATGACCAGAGCGAGATCGCCCGGCTGCTCATCGACAACCAACGGCTCGGAGGCACGCCGTGATCCAGCTCGAGCGACTCCTGGCCCGCCGTTGGCGCAGTGTGTTCCTCGTCTGCGTGCTGCTCGCGCTCTCCGGGGTCGCGGTGATCCTCTGGGCCCGGATCGACGCCGGTGACCGCCGCGCGGACCGGCTCTCGGCGGAGGCGGAACGGCGCGGCGAGGCCGTCTCCACGCTCGCCCGTGACGTACGTACGCTGCGGGCGCAGGTCCGCGCCCACGGCGACACCCCCGCCGCGCCCGACCCCTCGGACGCCGTCGACGACCTGCTGGCGCGGGTGCGGGTGCCTGCGGGGGCCGCTGGTGCGGACGGTACGGATGGCTCTGACGGTGTCGACGGGGCTGATGGTGCCGACGGCACGAAGGGGGCGGACGGGAAGTCCGGGGAGCAGGGAGAGCGCGGGGCCGGCGGGAAGCCGGGGCCCGCGGGGGAGCAGGGGGAGCCGGGCGAGCCCGGTGAACGCGGGGCGCCCGGCGAAACCGGGCCGCCGGGGGCCGCGGGCGCCGACGGGGCGAAGGGCACGGACGGGGCCGCGGGTCCGCCCGGCGCCGCGGGCGAGGGCGGCGGCGCGGGACCCGCGGGCCCGCCCGGCGAGCGGGGACCCAAGGGCGAGCCGGGCGACCCCGGGCCCGCCTGCCCGGACGGCTACCGCCTCCAGCCGCCCGCCGACGACCCCGACGCGCTGGTCTGCCGCAGGGAGGGCGCGGCGCCCGTCGCACCGGGGCCGGTGCTTTCCGTGCTGGCGGCACTGCTGTCGCGAACGCGCCGCCCGCGCGAAGGGTGTCCGGAGTGGGGTCTGTCGCGGGGCGCCGGAGTCGGGGATGCTCCTGGGTCATGAGTAGACCCGTGAGACGCGTCAACACCCGTATGCGCCACTGGATCTGGCCCGCCGTGCTCGGCCTCGCGGCGGCCTCCCTCTCGCTGAGCGCCCCGGCCGGTGCGGACTCCGACCGCAGCGGGCTGCCCGAGGCGATCGACACGATCCTCGGGGATCCCCGGATGGAGGGCGGCGCCGCGAGCGTCGTCGTCGCCGACGCCACGTCCGGCGACGTGCTCTACCGACACCTGCCGAGCGGCCGGCTGATGCCCGCCTCCAACACCAAACTCCTCACCTCCGCGGCCGCCATGGAGCGGCTCGGCCCCGACCACCGGTTCACCACCGACGTACTGACCGACGGCAAGCAGCACGGAAACGTGCTCTCCGGAGACCTCTATCTGCGCGGCACCGGCGACCCGACGACGCTCGCCGAGGACTACGACCGGCTCGCGGCGAAGATCGCCGACGCGGGCGTCCGGCGGGTCTCGGGGCGGCTGGTCGCCGACGACACCCGGTTCGACGACCGGCGCATCGGCGACACCTGGAGCGGCGACGACGAGTTCTCGTACTACGCCGCCCAGATCTCCGCACTGAGCGTCGCCCCGGACACCGACTACGACACCGGGACGGTCGTCGTCGAGGCCACGCCCGGCGCGCGGGCCGGGGACAGGCCCAAGGTGACGGTGTCCCCGAAGACGGACTACGTAGAGGTCGAGAACACCGCCAAGACCGTCCCGGCGGGCGGCGAGGACACGCTCACCATCGAGCGGGAGCACGGCACCAACACCATCACGGTCACCGGAACCGTCCCCGTGGGCGGTGCCGCCACCAAGGAGTGGATCACCGTCTGGGAGCCGACCGGCTACGCGGCCGCGATCTTCCGGGACGCCCTCGCCGCTCACGGGGTGAAGGTGAGCGGACCCACCAAGGCGGGAATCGCCACTCCGAAGGGCGCGCGGCAGCTGGCGAAGCACGACTCCATGCCGCTGAAGGAGCTGATGATCCCCTTCATGAAGCTCTCCAACAACATGCACGCGGAGAACCTCACGAAGGCGATGGGCCACGCGTCGACGGGTCGGTCCGGAAACTGGACGGACGGAATCGCCGCCATCAGCGCCTACTTGAAGACGGCCGGTGTCGATCCGGGCAAGCTGCGCCAGGTCGACGGCTCCGGGCTCTCGCGCAAGGACAACGTGCCCGCGGACCAGCTGATCAAGCTGTTGCTCGCCGTGAAGGGCGAGCCCTGGTACGCGGACTGGTACAAGTCCCTGCCCGTGGCCTGCGACCCGGACAAGTTCGTCGGCGGCACCTTGCGCTCCCGGATGTGCGGGACGCCGGCCGCGCTCAACGTCCATGCGAAGACCGGGTCGTTGACGGGCGCTTCGGCGCTCTCCGGGTACGTGAAGGACGCGGACGGCCGTGAGCTGGTCTTCAGCATCATCCTCAACAACTACCTGCCCTCCTCGGTGAAGGCCCTGGAGGACGCGATCGTCGTGACGCTCGCCAAGTCCACCAAGGACAAGGCCGAGCCGGTCAAGCCGCGTGCGAAGCGTGCGGGCGAGCCGAGCGGGGACCTGGAGTGCTCGTGGCGGAAGCCTGCGCGATGCTGAGCAGCAGCGCGACGCACGCGGCGGTGACGGGAACGGCGTAACCCGTGGTGGGGCCCAGGTGCTCCACCACCCAGCCGCCGCCCGCCGCACCGCAGGCGATGCCCCCGAGGAGGCCGGTCACGGCGAGGGTCATGCCCTCGTTCAACTGCCCCTCGGGGGTGCGCCGCTGGACCAGGGTCATGCCGGTGACCATGGTCGGGGCGGTCGCCATTCCGGCGACCAGGAGGGCCCCGGCGAGCACCAGGAGCGACCCGGTGAGCGCGGCGGCCAGCAGCGGAAGCGTCATCAGGGCGGCCATCGCGGTGGCGCACAGGAGCTGCCGGCGGCGCAGCGAGCCGCGCGGATCGACGGCTCCGTAGAGGAGGCCCGCCGCGCAGGAGCCCGCCGCTTGCAGGGCGAGGATCGCGCCGGCGGCGGACTTGTGCCCCCGCGCGTCGGCGTACGCGATCGTCACCACCTCCATCGATCCGAAGACGGCACCCGTGGCGAGGAACACGGCGAGCAGAGCGGGCATCCCGCGCGCGTGGAGGGGCGATTTCGCCTTCGTGGTCGTACGTTCCTGAAGCGGCGGTTCCGTCGTGCGCTGGGCGGCGAAGACCAGGACGCCGGTCAGCAGCAGGACGACGCCCACGAGGGTGCCGGCCTCCGGGAAGAGCGCCGCGCACAGGAAGGCCGCGAGGACCGGGCCGAGCATGAAGCACAGTTCGTCCGCGGCCTGTTCGAAGGAGTTCGCGGTGTGCAGGGCGCGCTCGTCGCCCTTCAGGAGATGAGCCCAGCGGGCACGGGACATGCCCCCGGTGTTGGGTGTCGTGGCCGTCGCCACGTAGGAGGCGAACAGGGTCCAGTCGGGCGCTCCGTAGTGCACGCACAGCAGCAGGGAGAGCGAGCCGAGCGCGGCGATCGTGGTGGCGGGCACGGCGATCCGGGCCTGGCCGTGCCGGTCGACGAGGCGTGCCGTCCAGGGGGCGACGACCGCGGTCGCGGCGAGGCCCGTCGCGGTGACGGCACCGGCGAGGGCGTACGAACCGCGCGCTCCGGCGATCATGATGACGGCGCTGACGCTGAACATCCCCATGGGGAGGCGGGCGATGAGGTTGCCGACGGTGAAGGCGACGGCTCCGGGTATGCGGAAGAGACGGGAGTAGGGGACGCGGCGGGGGAGTTCGGCGGGCGGCATGGGATCACCATCGCCGGGGCGGTGACATGGGGTCCAACACCTTCCGGGTGCGGATTCACGCACTTCCGTTGTAGGTTCCGCGGGTGACCGCAGAGCCTCGTACGCCTCATGACCTGGTGGACCCGCGCCTCCTGCGCGGCTTCGTCGCCGTGGCCGAAGAGCTGCACTTCACGCGGGCCGCCGCCAGGCTGTACGTCGCCCAGCAGGCGCTGAGCCGTGATGTGCGGCGCCTGGAACGGGAGTTGGGTGCGGAGCTGTTCGCGCGCTCGACGCGGCAGGTCTCGCTGACGGCCGAGGGGCAGCGGCTGCTGCCGTACGCGCGGCGGGTCCTGGAGGCGCAGCGGGAGCTGGCGGCGGCGTTCCCGCGCGGGCGTGCGGGCGCCGCGGCTTCGCCGAGGCCGCTCCTGGTGGACCTGAACAGCCCGGGTCTCGTCTTCGGGCGGATCCTGGAGCGGGCCCGCGAACTCGCCCCCGAATGCGAGCTGATGGCCCGCTTCGAGAGCGGGCTGACCTGGGCGGCGGCCGAGATCGCGGCGGGGCGGCTCGACGTGTCCTTCGGGCGGTACGCCGGTCTGGAGCCGGCGCTGCGGGCGCCGCTCGCGCAGCAGCCCGTGCGCTACGAGCCCATGGCGGTGCTGCTGCCGCTGGACCATCCGCTGGCCGAGCTCGACGCGGTGCCGCTGGACGCGCTGGCCGGGGAACAGGTGTACGCGGGCGCGGGCAACGACCGGACGCTGGAGTGGACCGATCTGGCGCACCGGCTCTTCGAGGGGCGGGGCATCGAGGTGGCGTCGCCCGCGCCGCTCGCGGTCGGCGCCGAGGAGTTCGGCCGGATCATGGCCAAGAACCGGAACCCGGTGCTCGCCGTGGTGGACTTTCCGGCCATGCCCGGGGTGGTTCTGCGCCCCTTGACCGACCCCGTGCCCCTGTCACCGGTGTCATTGGTGTGGCGGAAGGGGCTGGTGCATCCGGGAGTGGAGGCGCTCCGCGCGGCGGCCGCCGAGCTCGCCGAGGCCGAGGGATGGCTGCGAAGGCCCGAAGGTGGTTGGGTTCCGGCCGCAGATGCACTCATCATGATGAGTCTGGACTGACTGATTAGTACGACTGTCGCCGCCGTGCGCTACATTCATAGTCCGGGCGCGGTGTGGTAGGGGGGCGCTCGGATCGGGTGGGGGCCCGGTCCGGACGGCAAGTTGCCCGGAGTCGTGCGCGCCCGAGACAGGTTATGTGGGGGGTTGCGCGTACGCATGGACAATTGGCGAGAAGATGCCCTACCGGAACACACCCATGATCCGAACGAGGTCACCGTTCAGATCGACGGGGTGGGGCGACAGCTGGCGGATCTCTCCGTCGATGGTGGCCAAGACGCGCCGGACGGACCGGTTTTCGTCGACGAGACGGGCCGCCGCAGCAGGCGCTACCGACGCATAGGCGTCATCGTCGGCATCGCCTGCGCCGTCTACGCGGTGATCATCGTCGGCACGCTGCTCTCGGGGAACTCCAGCGCCCCCTGGCTGCCGATCAAACCCAAGGACGACAAGCCGGCGAGCCAGGTGGACACACCCGACCGCCCGGCGGACTCCGCCGACCCCTCGGCCACGCCCGGCGTGACGCCCTCGCCGGGCGCCACGGAGAGCGGTGGCACCGCGCCCGCGACCGGCGGCGGCGACTCCGCCGACCCCACCGAGACCGACGGCGGCGGAAAGCCGGGCGAATCCCCCGACCCGGACCCGACGGACGACGGCGGCAACCCGGACCCGGACCCGACGGACGACGGCGGAAACCCCGACCCGACGGACAAGCCCACCACCCCCGACCCGGACCCGGACCCCACCGAGCCGACGGACCCGCCCACGGACCCGGACCCCACCGAGTCCTCCGGCGGAGGCGCCGCGGGAGGCGGCGGCGAGGTCCCCGTGGTGAACCCGGCCTCCGATCCACAGTCCCCGCAGACGAGCGCCCAGTCGGTCGGCTACCAGTCCCCGTCCAGCGCCGACCAGCCCTCGGAGAGCGCACAGCGATGAACTCCCGTACCGACAGGGGCCGGTCCGCCGGCTCCCGGAACAGTCACGCCCACTCCCGGAGAGGCGGCCGCCGGGCCAAGCAGGCGCGTACCCCCAGGCGACGCAGACTCCCCCTGCGCTACCTGCTGCCCTCGCTCCTCCTCGTCGCCCTGATGGCGATGCTGATGCTGCGCGGCTACACCCACAGCGAGATCCTCGCCGACCACCGCGTGCGCCCGCCCGCGGCCACCGACAAGGTGCCGAAGAAGGTCCTGGAGGGCGGCCCGGTCATCGACACCCGAGGCGGCCACGAGGAGACGCTGAGCGTCCCCGACCACCGTCTGGTCCTCACCTTCGACGACGGTCCGGACCCGGAGTGGACGCCCAAGGTCCTCGACGTACTGAAGAAGCACCACGCGCACGGCGTCTTCTTCGTCACCGGCACGATGGCCTCCCGCTACCCCGACCTCGTGGAGCGGATGGTGGACGAGGGGCACGAGGTCGGCCTGCACACCTTCAACCACCCGGACCTCTCCTACCAGTCCACGAGCCGCATCGACTGGGAGCTCTCGCAGAACCAGCTGGCGCTCGCGGGCGCGGCCGGCATCCGCACGTCCCTCTTCCGTCCTCCGTACTCGTCCTTCTCCGACGCGATGGACAACAAGTCCTGGCCGGTGACGAAGTACATCGGCGGGCGCGGCTACCTCACGGTCGTCAACAACACGGACAGCGAGGACTGGAAGCGCCCCGGCGTCGACGAGATCATCCGCCGTGCCACGCCCAAGGGCGGCAAGGGCGCGATCGTCCTGATGCACGACTCCGGAGGCGACCGCTCGCAGACGGTCGCCGCGCTCGACACGTTCCTCCCCGACCTCCAGGACAAGGGCTACCAGTTCACCAACCTCACCGAGGCCCTGGACGCCCCCAGCGCGCACGCGCCCGTGACCGGCATAGAGCTGTGGAAGGGCAAGGCCTGGGTCTTCCTGGTCGGCGCCTCGGAGAAGATCACCGGCGGCCTGGTCGTCGCGCTCGCGGTGATCGGCGTCCTGGTGATGGGCCGCTTCGGCCTGATGCTGCTGCTCTCGGCGGTCCACGCCCGCCGCGTCCGCAGGCGTGGTTTCCGCTGGGGCCCGGACGTCACGGAACCGGTCTCGGTCCTGGTCCCGGCGTACAACGAGGCCAAGTGCATAGAGGCCACGGTCCGTTCGTTGATGACCAGCGACCACCCCATCGAGATCATCGTCATCGACGACGGCTCGACGGACGGCACGGCACGGATCGTGGAGGGCCTTCGCCTGCCGAACGTACGCGTCGTCCGCCAGCAGAACGCGGGCAAGCCGGCGGCCCTCAACCGAGGCATAGCCAACGCCCGTTACGACCTCATCGTGATGATGGACGGCGACACGGTCTTCGAGCAGTCCACCGTCCGCGAGCTGGTCCAGCCGTTCGGCGACCCACGCGTGGGCGCAGTGGCGGGCAACGCGAAGGTGGGAAACCGGGACTCCCTCATCGGCGCCTGGCAGCACATCGAATACGTGATGGGCTTCAACCTGGACCGCCGGATGTACGACATGCTGCGCTGCATGCCGACCATCCCCGGCGCGGTGGGTGCCTTCCGTCGTACGGCACTTGAGCGGGTCGGCGGCATGAGCGACGACACGCTCGCCGAGGACACCGACATCACGATGGCGATGCACCGCGACGGCTGGCGGGTGGTGTACGCGGAGAAGGCCCGCGCGTGGACCGAGGCCCCGGAGACGGTGCAGCAGCTGTGGTCCCAGCGCTACCGCTGGTCGTACGGCACGATGCAGGCGATCTGGAAGCACCGCCGCTCGGTGATCGAGTCGGGCCCGTCGGGCCGGTTCGGCAGGGTGGGCATGCCGCTGGTCTCCCTCTTCATGGTCCTGGCGCCGCTACTTGCTCCATTGATCGACGTGTTCTTGTTGTACGGATTGATCTTCGGCCCCACCCAGAAGACGATCATTGCCTGGCTGGGCGTCCTGGCCATCCAGGCGGTGTGCGCGGCGTACGCCTTCCGGCTCGACCGCGAACGCATGACCCATCTGATCTCGCTGCCCCTCCAGCAGATCCTCTACCGGCAGTTGATGTACGTCGTACTGCTGCAGTCCTGGATCACCGCCCTGACCGGAGGCCGCCTTCGCTGGCAGAAGCTCCGGCGCACGGGAGTGGTGGGGACGCCGCCTTCGATTCCGCAGCAGCGGACGGGCGGCGCTGATCGGAGGCCCGTCGCATGAGTTATCCCACGCAGCCGCTGCCGCAGGTTCCGACGGCGGTCGAACCGCCGGTGGCGGCCGAACCGCCGGTGGCGGCGCCGACGCCCAAGAAACCGGGCCGGGACCGTTACTTCGACGTACTGCGCTCGCTGGCCCTGGTCCGCGTCATCATCTACCACCTGTTCGGCTGGGCCTGGCTGACGATCATCTTCCCGTCCATGGGCGTGATGTTCGCGCTGGCGGGTGCGCTGATGGCGCGCTCGCTGAAGCGTCCGGCGTGGGGCGTGATCCGGGGCCGAATACGCCGATTGCTGCCCCCCATGTGGGCATTCAGCGCGGTGGCCCTGTTCCTGCTCTTCTACGGCGGCTGGAATGTGGCGGACGATCCGGACCACGGGGACACGTGGGGCCTGGTCTCGATGCTCAACTACGTGTTCCCGATCGGCGCCCCGCCGTTCCCCTGGCACATCGGGGACAAGGCGGGCCTCCTGGAGGACACGTGGCCGGCGCAGGCGGCGGGCCCGCTCTGGTACATCCGCGCGTACCTGTGGTTCGTGATCGCGTCGCCACTGCTGCTGTGGGCATTCCGCAGGCTCCCCTGGGCAACGCTGTTCGCTCCGCTGGTGCTGACGGCGGTGCTGGCGACGGAGATCGTGAAGATCCCCGGGGAGACGGGCAACGCGGTCTCGGACTTCGCGGTGTACGGCAGCTGCTGGGTCCTGGGCTTCGCCCACCAGGAGGGAGTCCTCGCCCGGGTCCCGCGCTACGTGGCGGTCTCGGTCTCAGCCCTGATCATGGCCTTCGGCCTGTGGTGGGCCTCGGGCCATCTGGGCCCGGACGGCTGGGACCTGAACGACATCCCGCTGGCCCAGGCGGCATGGTCCTTCGGCTTCGTGGTCATCCTGTTCCAGTACTCCCCTTCCTGGCAGGAGCTGCCGGGCCGCCTGGCCAAGTGGGACAAGCTGGTGACCCTGTCCAACAACCGCGCGGTGACGATCTATCTCTGGCACAACCTCCTGATCATGGCGACGGTGCCGATCATCGACATGGCGTACGACCTCCCGTTCATGGAGGACGAGCGCTGGAGTTCGGCGCTGGACTCGACGTACATGCTGTGGATGACGGTGCTGGTGTGGCCGTTGATCGGCCTGATGATTGCTTCGGTGGGGTGGCTGGAGGACATCGCGGCGAAGCGGAGTCCGAGGCTGTGGCCGAATGGGGCGAGGCCGTCAAAGTCCAGGAGGGCTGCGGGGAGGGGCGGATCGCACAGGGGCTGAGGCTGAGGCCGAGTCTGCATCCGAGTCCGAGGCGTCAGCTGTCGTCGCCCCCGCTTGGGCCGCGGTCCCGTCTGCTCGTGCGGCTGGTGGTGCTCCATGAGGTGACACGTCACCGTTCTTCGAGGGGTTCCTGACGGGCTAGGAACTCCTCGAATGCCGCCCTCTGCTTCGGATCCATGAAGCCCTGGCGGACATTGCGGGACTTCTCCTGGAGCCAGTGCGCCTCGCCGGGGTCCAGTAGCTCGGCGACCACCGCGCCATTGCGGGCAACCGCCGTACGTCCTCCTGCGCGACGTCGGAACAGCGTGAACGCACCGAACTCCGCCGGGTGGGCCAGTTCCGGCTCCTCCGCCACATCCGGGTTCTTGTCCCCGGCGTCACTGGTCGGGTAGGCCGTGGGAGCCCAGTGCTCCCAGAGCGCCAGCGTGGCCGCGGGCACCAGTACCGCGTGTTCCGCCTCTTCGCGTCCCTCCCATATGAACGTGACGGTGACGGGTTCACCGACCGCCTCGGCCAAACCGAGCACCCTCTCGACCTCATCGTTGATCGGGTAACTCACCACTACGTTCATCTCAATTCCCATGGCGCCCGAGGCTACTTGCCGCCTCTGACAAGGCAGCCCTCCGTCAAGGGGGCGACGGCGGTCTCACTCGCTCAGTGCGGAGAGGCCATGCCGCACGTCACCTGGGCTGACGCGGACTCCTTATGTGCCGATATGCCGACCGCTTCGGCGAACATGCCGCTGGCATCGGCCATGCGCCATGGATAGCTTCCGTCACCCCAGAGTCCTCCGTCTCCAGGAGCTGACAGTGATCTGCCGTCCCACTTTGCTTGCAGCGGCCGCCCTGACTGCTGTCGTGGTCGTCTCGCTCTCGGCTTGTGGGGGAGAGGGTGAGGGGATCGCGGGGGTGGATGCGGGGGGTGGGGGCAGAGGGTCGGCTTCGCCTACGGCGCCCGAGAAAGTGGGTGACCGGCCAAAGGTCAACTTGCCCGCGGGCGTTGAGCTCTTGTTCTCCCCGAAGACGACGGGCGAGCCGAAGGCCGACGCCGTGCTGCGAGACAACATGGAGTACCAGCGAGCCGTCGTCGAGGCGATCGAGACGCAAGACGCCAAGTCCGATGCCGTCGTGTTCTACAGCAAGGATTCGGCCCTGCTCGGAACGGTTGAATGGGTCAGCGGATTCATCCAGGACGGCACGACGGTCACGGGAACCGTGCACTACTACAACCGCCGGGTCGCCTTCAGCGACGACGGTTCGGCCGGGCTCACGTACTGCGCGGATGAGTCCAAGGGCTACACGAAGGACCGTAAGACCAAGAAGGTCAACGTCACTCCGGCCACCGAGAAGTCGTTCGTCTTCTACAACGACCGTATGCGGAAGAGCTCCACGGGCGTATGGCAGGTCACCAGGAGCTACTCGGAACGCGGGAGCAAGGTATGCCAGCCGTGAGCCGACGCACCACTGTTCTTGCCACGCTCCTCGCAACGCTGTTCACCACGCAGACCACGCCGACGGCATGGGCGGACTGGGCGAACACGAACTCCCCCAACAGGCAGGTGAAGGGCGGCATGAACGGCCGCTCGATCACGGCTCAGACGACGGTGCAGACCACCGTCAACGGTGCCGCGAGGTCTCTCGACGGAGGGAGCTTGTCGTCGGTGGACGTCAATTGGAGTCCCCCGGCGTGCTGGTACGAGCCCGCGTTCTCGCCCAAGGAGATCGAGAAGACGGTCAAGGCGTGGCGGAATTTCGGCAAGAGAATTCCCCTGGCCGGTGGCATCGGGGACCTTGTCGCCAACTACCTCGACGACCGCTACAAGGACGGCAACCCCTATAAGAACTACAACCTCGACAAGCAGGGCGAGGGAATGTTCTGGGCGGCGGTGGTCAACCCGAACCGCAAGGACGACCCCGAGGCGCTGGCCTGTGACCGGCCGCCGTTCTGGGTGGACAAGGGCGATGCCCCTGGGGAGCCCCTCGCAGTCAGTGCAGAGACCCTCGCTTCGTACGCGTATGACGAACTTCCCGTCCCTGACACGGACATCGCGATGGCACCGCCGACGGAGACCAAAGTCAATCTGCCGACTTGGATCTGGCTGGAGAGTGCGAAGTTCAGGAAGGTCTCGGTGACCGCGAGCATTCCGGGGTCCGGGCTCTCCGCGACCACGACCGCCGAGCCGGTCTCCCTCACGATCGATCCGGGCACGGCGGACGCCGAGACGTTCCCGGCGTCAGGGGAGTGCCCCATCAGAGACGGACGCATCGGCAAGCCCCGGGCCAAAGGAACGCCGGCGGAGGTACTGCCGCCGTGCGGGGTGCAGTACTTGCGCCCTTCGGGTCGGGGTGGCTCGTACGAGCTGAACGCCACCCTCACGTGGCGGATTTCCTGGACAAGCAGCCAGAGGGATGGGGGACGACTGCCGGATGGGGTGTTCGGGGCGGCGCGGAAGGTCGCCGTGGGGGAGATTCAGGCCGTCAACCGGTGAGAGGGAGTTCGTGGGATGGCGGATCGACTGGTAGTCGACGGCGATGAACTCGAACATTTCATGGAGCTGCTGAACAACTCGAAGGACTCGCTGAGACGCATGCGCAAGGCGTTGGCGGACGCGACCACCATGGGCCTTGGGACCGACGATCTCGATTGGGCCTGCGAGGACTTCCAGGACGAATGGAAGTTCGGCACGGAGCAGATCGGTGAGCAGACCGAAGACCTTGCCAAGATCATCAATGCCAGCAAGGACAGCTACCGCGAGGTCGACAAGGCCCTTGAGGAGTGTCTTAAGGAGAAGGGCACGGGAACGGGTCAGGGTGCGGGCAAGGGTTCCGGTGGCGGGGGAGTGAAGTGACGTACGATCCCGGAGCCGTGACTGTTCCCGCGGATTCGCCGGCCCGCCGCAACGGTCCGCTGCCGCAAGGCTTGAAGTCTTCCCCGTCAGTACCGAATCCGGACTACCCGGATCTGGGATTCAACCCTGCGCCCGGCGACCCCGACACGGTGAAGGCGCTCCGCCGGAAACTCGTCGACTGTGCCGCGACTCTCCACGAGGCGCACGGCGTCGTCACCAAGCTGATGGACGGCAGCTACTGGAAAGGCGACGCGGCGGTCGCCTTCCGGGAGCAGATCGAGGACGGTCCGCTTCCGAAGAACCTGAAGAACGCGGCCAGTTCCATTGGTAAGGCGGCCAAGCATCTGGACCGTTGGCATGAGGAACTCGGTGAATTTCAGCGCCGCGCGAAGCGTCTGAATCAGGCGGCGAAGGATGCGCGGGATGTCTTGGAGGCCGAGAAGGGGCGGGCCGAGCGTGCGGGTGATGATCCCGGGCTGAAGGAGAAGGGCGCTCGGCACGAGAGTGCGAAGAAGGCCTTGGAGCGGGCCGACGGCCAGGTACGGGACGCGCAGGACGAGCTCGACCGGGTGCTGAAGAAGGCCCGGGACTTGGCCCATGAGCACGAGGAGCGGGCCAACTATCGGGCCGGCAAGATTCGTGACGCGACGAACAAGCTGGCGCCGAGCGAACCAGGCTGGTTCGACAAGGCGACCGACTGGGTCAAGGAGAACCTGCCGGACATCCTCAGCGCATTGGCCGGCGTCGTTGCCCTGGTGGCGGTCATCTTTGCGGCCCCTTTGGGGATCACGATGGTGGCGGCGTTGATGTTGGCGGCTTCGGCGTTGAGCGCGGGGGCGCTTGGGAGGCGGCTTTGGGATCCGGAGGTGCGGGCTTCCTTGATGGACGGGTTCACCAAAGGGGAGTTCGACGCGGATTTTTGGAGTAATGCCGTTTCGGTGGGGGCTGATGGGTTGGGGATGCTTCCTGGGCTTGTCGCTGTAGTCAAGGGAGGAAGGGAGGCCGCGGATGCCCTGCGTGCAGGTACTCAAGCCGTGACCCTTGGGCAGAAGATGGCCACTGTCGGCATCAAGACCATGGAGGAAGCACGGGGCGTCGCAGCGCTGGACAACCGGCTCATCGCACGCGTCGTCCAGGGGGCGAGCAACCCAGCCAAGGCGGCGAAGGTAGTGGCCACGGGCTCAGGGTCCCTCGGGGTAGGCACAGCGAGCTTCGGCCTGATCGATAGTGCCATGGACGGCGACGACACAAAGGTCAAGGACGGTTCAGTCGCTGGGATTGATGGAGCACGGCTAGGCCTCGACAGCGGGGGAGTTCTGAGTCTCGCCCGCCACGTCTTCTCGTGACCGTTTCGACGTAGAAGGAGTTCCGCATGAATCCTGCCGACTTCGCGACAGCTTGGGATCACCCGCCAACTCGCCAGGCCTGGCTGCGGCATATGGGTATGAATATGGTCGGGCTCATTGGGTGGATCGGCGGCTGGATTACTCTTCTCGGGATCTCTACGTACACACCCAACTGGGTCGTATGGGTCTTCATGCCCTACTTCATCTATGGGTTCTACCGGGTGAGCGTCCAGTTCAAGTACTTTCCGCCAGCCCTGCGCATGCTGCGCATCCTTCGAACGTATCCATGGCAGGTGCTGCGGGGAGTCACGAATGGACTGACCAAGTACCCAGATGTTGCAGGTAGGCAGTACGGATGGTTTGAGTTCCCTAATCCAGCGTCTCCGGATCAGCAACTTCCCTTGGTCTTCGGTCAACACATGCGCATGGAGTGGTGGAGCCGAAGGATGGCCCTCCGCGCCAAGCCCAAGCTAAAGGCCCAGATCGAGGTGGTCTGGTTTGCCGGTGATCCCCGCTTCATCGGTCTCCTCGCCGCACCGACCTCGAACGGCAAGGCTCCCCGACGCTTCCAAGTCCTCCACCAGCAGATGAGCGCTGGGGGAGGCCGTCGCTTCTCCGACTGGGGGGCAACCCCCGAAGACATCGAACGAGGCCGACGCGTCGGCATCTTCCCGGCCTAGCCATAGCTGTAGCCGCGTCGAGCAGAGGCATCAAGCCCCGTGACCAGCGCCATCCCTCACTTCATCCTCCACGAATCCGCCCAAGACCCCAATGCCGACGTGTGGTTCGTCGAGCCGGCAGGCTTCACGGCCCTACCGATCGACATCCTGCTGGCCTCGCAGGATTCCCTCGCCGCAGAGAGGTTCCGCACCGCCCTCGTACCGCTCCTCGGCGCGGCGCCCAGCGATGCAGCCCGCCAGCAGCTCATCGCCCAACTGGCATCAGGCCAGCAGATGATGGCGGCCCTCCGCGAAGCCGGAACAGTGCACTGCTCGGTCGGGCTGCATCGAGACGACCTCTCCGGCGGCGAAAGCGGTGACCGCCCACCCCTCCTCTCCCTCCTAACCCTCACCTGGCGCAACATCACCACCGCCCCGCCCGCCGTAACCGCCGCCCGCGCGGTAGCGAAGGCCGAGGGTCATACCCGTATCGCGTACCTCGAACTCCCCTGTGGCCCCGCATCGATCAGCGAGACCATCCGCATGCCCTCCCCCGAAAGCGGCCTCCCTCAGCAGCCTCTTCTCCAGGTCCATGCCCACCTTCCGCATCCGGAAGGCAAGCACCTGGTGGTCCTCTCACTCGCTACGGGGGCCGTGACCCGCCGGGAGCAGTACCGGGCCATCCTCGATCAGATGGCGGAGCTGATCAGCTTCGACGATCCGAGGTCTGTGGCCCCAACAGACCAATTCCGCACACAGTGTTGACGCAAACATCCCGCACACCTACGGTCCCTCGACAGAGCTCAACACGAATCAACAAATTGAAACGCGTAGTAGAGCTCGGAGCTCGCTCACCCCCACCGTCGAAGAAGGGACCTTCGATGTTCGAACGCGCCCGCAGACCCTTGACCGCCGCGTTCCTCGCCGTGCTGTGGCTCGTCGCCGCCGGGCTTCCGGCCCACGCCGAGCCGGACCAGCGCCCCGCACAATCCACCCCCGCCCCCGAGGAATCCGCCTCCGCCCCCGTCACCATCCCCAACGCCACCCAGTTCACCGACACCACCGGTGCCGGCGTCCACGCCCACGGTGGTGGAGCCATCAAAGTCGGGGACTACTACTACTGGTTCGGTGAGAACCGGCACGCGGACAACACCTTCAAAGCCGTCTCCGTCTATCGGTCCGCCGACCTCAAGAACTGGGAGTTCCGGAACCACGCCCTGACCCAGGACAGCGACCCGGAGCTGGACGTCGCCAACATCGAGCGGCCCAAGGTCATCTACAACAGCGAGACCCGCAAGTTCGTCATGTGGATGCACAAGGAGAACGGCAAGGACTACACCGAGTCCCGCACCGCCGTCGCCGTATCCGACACCGTCGACGGCGACTACGACTGGCAGGGCAGCTTCCGGCCGCCCAGCGGGACCACCTCACGGGACATGACGCTGTTCAAGGACGACGACGGCACGGCGTACCAAATATCGTCCGGCAGCGAGAACGCCGACCTCTTCATCTACCGGCTGACCGCCGACTACACCCGCTTCGAGAAGGAGGTCGCCAACCCCTGGCCCGGCAACCATCGTGAGTCCCCTGCCCTGTTCAAGCGTGACGGCGTGTACTTCATGCTCACCTCCGGCACCAGCGGGTGGTATCCCAATCAGCAGAAGTACGCCACCGCCAGCAGCATCACCGGGCCCTGGACCGAGATGAAGGACGTCGGTGACGCGACCGCCTACGGGTCTCAGACCGCGTACGTCCTCCCCCTGCAAGGCGCCTCCGGGAACGGAAACGGTGCCGGAACCGGCTATCTCTATATGGGCGATCGGTGGGGGAACTCCATGGGCGGTACCGTCAACGACTCCCAGTACGTCTGGGCTCCCCTCGACTTCCCGACCCGGACCAGCATGAGTCTGCCCTGGTATCCGGAGATCGCCGTCGACGCCGATGCCGGGACCGTTCAGGGGGCCGGTGGCGGGCCCCACTACACCCTCGCCGCCCGGCACAGCGGCAAGTGTCTCGACGTCGCCGATGATTCGTCCGGCGACGGTGCTTCCGTCGTGCAGTACGGATGCGACGGCGGGCTCAATCAGCAGTGGCGGCTGGAGGACGCGGGCGACGGGTATGTGCGGGTCCTCGCCCAGCACAGCGGGAAGTGTCTCGATGTCGCCGATGAGTCCGGCGGCGACGGTGCCTCCGTGAATCAGTACCGCTGCGGCTCCGGTGCGCATCAGCAGTGGCGGTTCGAGGAGACCGGGAGCGGCAGCGGCAGCTACCGGCTCGTCGCTCGGCACAGTGGTAAGTGTCTTGGTGTTGCTGATGAGGCCACTGGTGATGGTGCCCGTCTTGTCCAGTGGAGCTGCAACTCCGGCGCCGAGCAGGAGTTCAGGCGTACTGCCGTTTCGTGATTTCGGGAGGGGTGGGTGGTGGTGTGGGGTGGGGGGGTTGGGGGGGGGGGGCCGGGGGCGCCCCCCCCCCCCCCCCCCCCCCCCCCCCCCCCCCCCCACCACCCCCCCCCCCCCAACCCCCCCCCCCCCCCCCCCCCCCCCCCCCGGCCCCCCGCCCCCCCCCCCC
>NZ_JBITGM010000001.1:1076279-1473130 GCF_044457025.1 Streptomyces sp. NPDC050658 | reverse complement strand
GGGGGGTTGTTTTTTGGGGGGGGGGGGGGGGGGGGGGGGGGGGGGGGGGGGGGGGGGCCGCCGCGGGCGCCCCCCCCCCCCCAACCCCCCCACCCCATCCCGCCCCATACCCCCAACCCCCCTAGTACCCAGCCGTAAAGCGCGCCCTCCGGTGCCTCGGTCGCTCCACCTCATCCATCAGCGCCACCGCCAAGTCCTCCATCGAAATCGCCGAGTTGCCCTCCGCGTCGACCAGGAGTTCATCCGTCCCGACGCGGAACTTGCCCGTGCGGACGCCCGGTTCGAGTACGGCCGACGGGCTCAGGTACGTCCAGTCGACCTTCGTCTCCGCCGTTCGCACCGCGTCGTACTGGGCGTTGGACGCCTCCGCGATGTGCCGCCAGGCCGACGGGACGTACGCGGGATCGTCGATCGCGAGGATGCCCTCGCCGCCCGGGGCGAGCAGGCTGCCCGCCCCGCCCACTATCAGCAGTCGTACGCCGTCGATGCCGGCCAGGCCCGCCAGCAGCGACCTGCTGATGGCCGCGTGTTCGGGTTCGCGGCCCGGCGCCGGTCTGGTCGCGTTGACCACGACGTCCTGGCCCGCGCTCAACTCGGCCACCCGCTGCGGGTCCTGGGCGTTTCCGGTGACGTGGGCCGCGTCCGGGTGCAGTTCGGTGAAGCGGGCGGCGTCTCGGACGACCGCGGTGACCTCGTGGCCTCGGGTGAGGGCCTCTGCGACTACTCGGCTGCCGACGTTTCCGGCCGCTCCGAAGACGGTGATGCGCATGGGATCAGCTCCAAACAAGGTGGTGGGGTGATGTCAATGAGGGAGTAGTCGGTCAGGCGCGGCGCGATGAACGGCCCCGGCCGCTCTGGCCGAGCAGCACGCTCGCCACCACCAGGACCAGGCCGCCCACCTGCCACGGCGTCAGGGTCTGGCCCAGGAGCAGCAGGCCGGCGAGCGTCGCGACGACCGGGTTCGTCAGGCCGAGGAACGACACCGACGACGCGGGGAGCCGCTCGATGCCGCGGAACCACAGGGCGTACGCGATGGCCGTGCCGATGATGCCGAGGTAGGCGTATCCGGCGATGTTGGTGCCCGTGAGGTGGCCGGGCAGGCCCTCGAAGGAGAGGGCGATGGGGGCCAGGACCAGACCGCCCGCGGTCAGCTGCCAGCCGGTGAGGGCGAGCAGCGAGACACCCTCCGGGCGTCCCCAGCGCTTGCTCAGTACGACCGCCAGTGCCATCAGCGTGGTGGCGACCAGCATGGCCGCGATGCCCGCGAGGTCGAAGGCGGCGCTGCCGCGCAGCACGAGGAGCGCGACGCCTGCGACGCCGACGAGCCCGGCGATCAACGTACGGCGTGTGGGGCGCACCTTGAGTACGCCGATCCCGAAGCCGGCGACGAGCAGCGGCATGACCGCGCTGATCGTCGAGGCCACGCCGCCGGGGAGGTGGTAGGCGCCGAAGAAGAGGAGGGGGAAGAACGCCCCGAAGTTGAGGATGCCGAGCACCGCCGCCTTCCACCACCAGTCGCCGCTCGGGAGCCGGCGGGTCAGCGCGAGCAGGATCAGGCCGGCGGGGAGCGCGCGCAGGGCCGCGGCGAGCAACGGGCGGTCGGGGGGCAGCAGCTCGGTGGTGGTGACGTAGGTGGTGCCCCAGGTCGCGGGGCCGATGGCGGCCAGCGCGGCGATGCCGGCGGCGGCCTTGGCGGAGGTGCGGGGGCGGCCGGGCGTCTCCGGGGCGGCGGTGGTGCCGGCGACCCGGCGTGCCGTGCTGCTGATGGTGGACGTGGTGCTGGACATGGCGTGTTCCCCCTCGATGCGATTCCGCTGAACGCTGTTATTCTTAACGTTGAGATAAATATGCACCCCAGGGTCTACGAACGTCAAGTATCTGAACGTTGAGATAGTTGAGATGCCGGTTCGGGCGCTGGGACGAGGGAGGAGAACAGCCATGGCTGAGCAAGGGCCGGCGCCCGTCGAGGGCAGCGCCGAGGGCAGTGCCAAGGGCAGTGCCAAGGGCAGTGCCAAGGGCAGTGCCAAGGTCAGCGCCAAGGTCAGCGCCAAGGACAGTGCCGACGCCATCGACGAGCTCCGCGGTCAGTGGCGGCGCGAGCGTCCGGACCTGGATCTCGCCGCGCTGGACGCGATGGCCCTGGTCGGTCGCGTCAAGCGCGCCGATCATCTGCTGAGCAAGGGCATGAAACGGGTCTTCGTCGAGTACGGGCTGGAGTTCGCCGAGTTCGATGTTCTCGCGACCCTCCGCCGCGTGGGCGCACCGCACGAGCTGACCGCGGGCGGTCTCATCAAGACCGCGATGGTGACCTCCGGCGCCATCACCAACCGCCTCGACAAGCTGGAGCGCAAGGGTCTCATCGAGCGCAGGCCGGACCCCGCGGACCGCCGCGCCATCCGCGTCCGCCTCACCGACGCGGGGCTCGAACTCGTCGACCGCGCGGTCGTCGACCACATCGCCAACGAGGAGCGGATGCTGGCCGCTCTGACACCGGCCGACCGCGCGGCTCTTGACGGGGCGCTGCGGCGGCTCCTCGTCTCCCTGGGGGACACGCACCTGGGGTGAGCTCCGCACGGGCCCTCACCGACCGCCCCACCCCCACGTGAGAGCAAAGTTCCCCAGGGGTCACCGCGCGGCACAGGGCTGAAATGCGTTCTTCCTAGCTTCGGGTCATCAGCCGCTAGCTGTGGGAGATGCGGAGGCCTGACATGTCATGGATCCAGCGGTGGGACCCGGAGGACGAGGAGTTCTGGGCGCGGGGAGGGGAGCGGGTTGCCCGGCGGAATCTGGTGTTCTCGATTCTCTCCGAGCACATCGGGTTCTCCATCTGGACCCTCTGGTCCGTCATGGTGCTCTTCATGGGGCCCGAGTACGGGATCGACCCCGCCGGAAAGTTCTTCCTGGTGTCGATGGCGACGCTGGTGGGGGCCGTCGTCCGGGTTCCCTACACCTTCGCCGTCGCCCGCTTCGGCGGGCGCAACTGGACCATCATCGCGGCGAGCATGCTGCTCGTCCCGACCGTCGCCGCCTTCGTGGTCATGGAGCCCGGCACCTCCTACACCACCTTCATGCTGTGCGCCCTGCTCACCGGCGTCGGCGGCGGCAACTTCGCCTCCAGCATGACCAACATCAACTCCTTCTTCCCGCTCAGGAAGAAGGGATGGGCGCTCGGGCTCAACGCCGGTGGCGGCAACATCGGTGTGCCCGTCGTGCAGCTTGCCGGGCTCGCGGTCATCGGCGCCGGGGGCGGGCCCCGGGTGCTGCTCGGCGTCTACATCCCGCTCATCTTCGTCTCCGCCCTCTGCGCCGCCCTCTTCATGGACAACCTCGCCACCGTGAAGAACGACACCGGCGCCGCCAAGGAAGCCGTACGCGATCCGCACACCTGGATCATGGCCCTGCTGTACGTGGGGACCTTCGGGTCGTTCATCGGGTACAGCTTTGCCTTTGGGCTCGTGCTGCAGACCCAGTTCGGGCGTACGCCGTTGCAGGCCGCGTCCATCACCTTCATCGGGCCGCTCCTCGGCTCCCTCATCCGGCCCGTCGGCGGGCGGCTCGCCGACCGGCTCGGCGGGGCCCGCATCACCCTGTGGAACTTCGTCGGCATGGGCGTCGCCACGAGTGTCGTCGTCCTTGCCTCCGTGCGGGAATCCCTCGCCCTGTTCACCGTCGCCTTCATCGCGTTGTTCGTGCTCACGGGGCTCGGCAATGGGTCCACGTACAAGATGATTCCCGGGATCTTTCAGGCCAAGGCCGTGCAGATGGGGCTTGAGGGGGAGGCTGCCGCGGCTTACGGGCGGCGGCTCTCCGGGGCCTCCATGGGGCTCATCGGTGCCGTCGGCGCGCTCGGCGGGCTCGGCATCAACCTCGCCTTCCGGCAGTCCTTCCAGACCGTGGGGTCGGGGACCGGGGCCTTCATCGCCTTCCTCGCCTTCTACGCCGTGTGCTTCGTCGTCACCTGGGCCGTATACCTTCGGCGGCCCGCCGCGCCGGCCGCCGCGGAACCGGCCACCGAGGCAAAGCCCCAGCTCACGTACGCGGAAGTCTGAGCGGGGCGGCGCGAGAATCGGCGTAACACGTACGACATCATCGTGATCCGGGGCTGACACGGAGGCTTGGCAGTCTCGTTCAACCCCGGACCACACCACGGGGTACGCCGGACCGGACGCCGGCGCAGCACTAGCGGGACGAGAGCAGCCATGCACGCGAGCCAGCAGAACGGCCCCCTCGCCGGATTCACCGTCGGCGTCACCGCCGCCCGGCGCGCCGACGAGCTCGGCGCGCTGCTCCAGCGGCGCGGCGCGACCGTCCTGCACGCACCCGCGCTGCGGATCGTGCCGCTCGCCGACGACAGCGAACTGCTCTCCGCCACCAAGGAGTTGATCGACCACGCGCCCGACGTCGTGGTCGCCACCACCGCCATCGGATTCAGGGGGTGGGTCGCCGCCGCCGACGGGTGGGGGTACGGCGAGGCGCTGCTGCGATGTCTTCGGGGAGTCGAGCTGCTGGCCCGCGGGCCCAAGGTCAAAGGGGCCATCCGGGCCGCCGGGCTCACCGAGGAGTGGTCGCCGTCCTCCGAGTCCATGGCGGAGGTGCTCGACCGGCTGCTCGGGGAAGGCGTCGACGGCAAGCGCATCGCGCTCCAGCTGCACGGCGAGCCGCTGCCCGGCTTCGTCGAGTCGCTGCGGGCCGGGGGCGCGGAGGTCGTCGGTGTGCCCGTCTACCGGTGGATGCCGCCAGAGGACCTCGGCCCGGTCGACCGGCTCCTCGACGCCACCGTCGCCCGCGGCGTCGACGCCCTGACCTTCACCAGCGCGCCTGCCGCCGCCTCCCTCCTCGCCCGCGCCGAGGAGCGCGGCATGGCGATCGACCTCTTCGCCGCCCTCCGGCACGACGTCCTCGCCGCCTGCGTCGGACCGGTCACCGCGCTGCCGCTCCAGGCGCGCGGGGTCGACACCGTGCAGCCCGAGCGCTTCCGGCTCGGCCCCCTGGTCCAGGTGCTCTGCCAGGAGCTGCCCGCCCGCGCCCGTACGCTGCCCGTCGCCGGGCACCGCGTGGAGATACGGGGGCACGCGGTGCTGGTCGACGACGAGCTGCGGCCCGTGCCGCCGGCCGGGATGGCCCTGCTCCGGGCCCTGTCCCGCAGGCCCGGCTGGGTGGTCTCCCGCGCCGAACTGCTGCGGGCGCTGCCCGGCGCCGGACGCGACGAGCACGCGGTGGAAACGGCAATGGCCAGGCTGCGTACGGCACTTGGCGCACCGAAGCTGATCCAGACGGTGGTCAAGCGGGGCTACCGGCTGGCCTTGGATCCGGCCGCCGGGGCCAAGTACGCGGAGTGAGCGGGCCGTTCGCCCCGGCCCAGCAGTACCAGCGCCCGCGCCAGCAGGCCGACCGCGACCGTGGACAGCACCGCCCGCACCACGTTCCAGGCCAGCCACGCGTCCTCGAACTTCTCGCGCACGGCGGCCGGATCGGCGATCTTCGCCGGGTCGCCCGCGTCCGCGAGCTCGTCGTTCAGCGGTACGTTCACGACCGAGGTCAGCGCGAAGGCCAGGAGATACGCGACGAGCGCCGCGAGCACCCAGCGGTACGGGGCCGTCCCGCGCAGCTGCCACGCCGAGACCGCCGTCAGGATCAGCGCCCCGAAGAAGCTCGCGAAGAAGACCGGGTTGTTGAACGCGTCGTTGATGTCCTGCATCACCTCGATGTAGACGCGGTCGTCGCTGCGTGCGAGGCCCGGCATCACGCCGCAGGCGAAGATGTAGAACGCTCCGGAGATCAGGCCCATGGTCACGGTGGCCGCCGTCAGCACGGCACCGGTGGTGCGCTGTCCCCGCTTGTCGGTCACTCGGTTGTCCCTCATGTGATCGAGTCAACCGGGTGGACCGGCGCCGGACCATGGTTACGAAGCGCGCCCCCATAAGCGGGCGTCTCAGCCGCGCCCGTGCCCAGGGGTTCCCCGCCCGCCCTCGGCGAGGCACTGTAAGGGGGAGCACTCACCGGTAACCCCACAAGGCGGTGACAGGCGCATGGCGTTGGCCACGGATCACCCGGCCACGTACGAGCTGCGATTCGACTCCGGGCGGAGCTGCCTGGATCTCGTGGCGACGACCCATCCCGTGGAACGGCTCGACTCCGTGGACCGGCTGCGCGCCTGGCTCGCGGGTACCGGGCTCGTCCCGGACCGAACGGCGCTGCCGGGAGCGGGTCCCGGCTGGCTGGTCGGGTTCCGTGAACTGCGAGACCACATAGGGCAGTTGGTGCGCGGGGAACTGGAGGGGCGGTCCGCGGACGGCGCGCTCGCCCGGGTCAACGCGTTCGCCGCGGCGGCCCCGCCCGCTTCCCGGGCGATCCGCCGCCCCGACGGCACCCTCGTCCGCGTCCTCAACGGCGACCCCGGCTGCGCGGCGCTCCTCGCGGCCGTCGCCCGCGACGCCGTCGACCTGCTCACCGACCCGGCGGCACGCGCCCTCCTGCGCCAGTGCGAGGGCGACAACTGCCCCATCGTGTACCTGGACACGTCCCGCGGGCGCCGCCGCCGCTGGTGCTCCAGCGAGGTCTGCGGCAACCGCGAGCGGGTGGCCAGACACCGGCGCAGGGCGGCACTCGCCCGGGCGTGAACGGCCCTCGCCGGCCGTGATCCGAAAACTTCCGGGCGCGCTTGAACGCCCTCACCGTTCCGTACGTACATCCCCGGTGAGCGAGTCAAGAAGAGCCCGACGAAGTGCGGACACCGGAGGCAGACGTGCGCAAGGATTCCGCCGTGGCCGATGAGCGCCCGCAGGAACGCCCGCACCGACATCGCCTGGTCCAACGCGGCGGACCCGACGAGGAGTTGATGCGCGCGCTCTACCGCGAGCACGCGGGTCCACTTCTCGCCTATGTGCTCCGGCTTGTGGCGGGAGACCGGCAGCGCGCCGAAGATGTCGTACAGGAAACGCTCATCCGTGCCTGGAAGAACGCCGGTCAGCTCAACCGAGCTACCGGTTCGGTACGCCCCTGGCTGGTGACGGTCGCCCGGCGCATCGTCATCGACGGCCACCGCAGCCGGCAGGCCCGGCCGCAGGAGGTCGATCCGTCACCGCTGGAGGTCATCCCCGCGGAGGACGAGATCGACAAGGCGCTGTGGCTGATGACTCTCTCGGACGCGCTCGACGACCTGACCCCCGCGCACCGCGAGGTCCTCGTCGAGACCTATTTCAAGGGGCGTACGGTCAATGAGGCGGCCGAGACATTGGGTATACCCAGCGGGACGGTGCGCTCGCGGGTGTTCTACGCGCTGCGCTCGATGAAGCTGGCGCTGGAGGAGCGGGGGGTGACGGCATGAACGAGTTCCCGTACGAGTCGGCGGGCGGGCACAGTACGCCCGACGTGCACGAGACCGTCGGCGCCTACGCCCTCGGCATCCTGGACCCGGCGGAGGCGACCGCCTTCGAGGCGCATCTGGCCGGCTGCGAGTACTGCGCGCGGCAGCTGGAGGAGTTCTCCGGCATGGAGCCGATGCTGGCCGCGCTCGCCGACTTCCCCGGCGCCCGCGGCGTACGCCCCGTACCGGAGATCGGCGAACAGCTCGCCGCGAGGCCGAGCCCGCGGCTCGCGGAGCGCCTGGTGGACGAGGTCGCGGTCAAGCGCGCCCACAAGCGCAGGCGCGGCATGTACCTGGTCGCCGCGGCGGCCGCGCTGATCGTCGGCGGTCCGCTCACGGTCCTCGCGGTGAGCGACGACGACGGCGGCGGCACGAAGGACGTGGCGGGCGAACCGCATCCGACCAGCCCCGCCGAGGACGCCTTCTTCAACCACATGGACGACAAGATCCGGGCCACCGACCCCAGGACCAAGGTCAGCGCCACGGTCGGCACGGAGAAGAAGGCCTGGGGCACGCACACGGTCCTTGAGCTGAAGAACGTGAAGGGCCCGCTCAAGTGCTCCCTGGTCGCGGTCGGCAAGGACGGCGAGAAGGAGACGGTGACCACCTGGTCCGTCCCGAAGTGGGGCTACGGCATCGAGGACAGCCCGAACAAGTGGGCCCGTAACCCCCTGTACGTCCACGGGGGCGCCGCGATGGACCGGAACGACATCGACCACTTCGAGGTCACCACCTCCGACGGCGACCGTCTCGTGGAGGTGGACGCGTAGGAGTCGTGCAGGAGAAGTGCACATAGGGGCCCCCTTTCGCGTACGGTAGACGGCTGCTCGACAGGGCAGCTGCACGCAGGAAAGGGGCCTCGGTGGCCGACGTACGCGACCGCGAGATCAGCGTCGAACAGGAACATCTCGACCAGGTCTACCGGCGTCTCGAGGAGAAGATCCACGAGGCCGAGTTCCTGATGAACGACGCGGCCAAGCGCTCCCAGGTCGGTACGCCGGGCGCGCTGGCCGAGCGGGACGCGCAGGTCTTCCGCGCGGGCGTCCATCTCAACCGCCTGAACAACGAGTTCGAGGACTTCCTCTTCGGGCGCATCGACCTGCTGCTCGGCAAGGACGGCAAGAAGGGCCCGGACGGCGCGTACACGTCGGTCGAGCCGGCGGAGGACGCGGTCGGCGCGGACAACACCGCCGATATCGCCGAGACCCTGCACATCGGGCGGATCGGTGTCCTCGACGCGGACTACTCCCCGCTCGTCATCGACTGGCGGGCCCCGGCCGCCGCGCCCTTCTACCGCTCGACGCCGGTCGACCCCGGTCGTGTCGTACGCCGTCGGGTCATCCGCTCCAAGGGCCGCAAGGTACTCGGCGTCGAGGACGACCTGATGCGCCCCGAGCTGACGGCGTCCCTGAACGGCGAGACGCTGCCGGTCATCGGCGACGGCGCCCTGATGGCGGCCCTCGGCCAGGCCCGCAGCCACACGATGCGGGACATCGTGGCGTCCATCCAGGCCGAGCAGGACATGGTGATCCGGGCGCCCGCAGCCTCGGTGACGTACGTCGAGGGCGGGCCCGGCACCGGAAAGACCGCGGTCGCGCTGCACCGCGCGGCCTACCTCCTCTACCAGGACCGCCGCCGGTACGCGGGCGGCATCCTGATCGTCTCGCCGACCCCGCTCCTGGTGGCGTACACGGAAGGCGTCCTGCCCTCGCTCGGCGAGGAGGGCCAGGTCGCGATCCGCGCGGTGGGCTCCCTGGCCGACGAGGCGGCGGGCGAGGAGGCCACGGTCTACGACTCCCCGGCGGTGGCGCGGGTCAAGGGCTCGTCGCGGATGCTGAATGTGCTGCGGAAAGCGGCGCGGGGAGCGCTGGAGAGCGCTCCCGCCGCGGCCGGCCCCACCCCGCAGGCCGCCCCGGCCGACGCGGAGCAGCTCACCTTCGGGGAGGAGGAAGCAGAGGTCCAGGCCCCCGCCGCGACCCCCACCCGGCTCCGCGTCGTCGCCTTCGGCCGCCGCCTGGAGCTGGAATCCGACCAGCTCAAGCGGATCCGCCGCGCCGCACTCGGCGGCACGGCCCCCGTGAACCTGCTGCGCCCCCGCGCGAGGAAGCTCCTCCTGGACGCCCTGTGGTCCCAGTCCGGCGCCGCGGGCCGGCACAGCGACCCCGAACTCGCCGCCGAACTCCGCTCCTCCTTCGACGACGACATCACCTCCGAGGACGACTTCATCCGCTTCCTCGACGCCTGGTGGCCCGAGCTGACCCCGCGCGGCGTGCTCTCGGCGATGGCCGACGAGAGGCGTCTTGGCCGCTGGGCCCGCCGCGTCCTGAACCCCGGCGAGGTCCGCAAGGTCGCCCGCTCGCTCAAGCGCGACGCCCTCTCCGTGCACGACGTGGCGCTCCTCGACGAGCTGCAGGCGATCCTCGGTACGCCGCACAGGCCCCGCAAGAAGAAGGACCTGGACCCGTTGGACCTGCTGACCGGCCTCGACGAGCTGATGCCGCAGCGCGAGGAGTCCCAGCGGGAGCGCGCCGAGCGGCTCGCGGCGGAGCGCACCGAGTACGCGCACGTCATCGTCGACGAGGCGCAGGACCTCACCCCGATGCAGTGGCGCATGGTGGGCCGCCGCGGCCGGCACGCCACCTGGACGGTCGTCGGCGACCCCGCGCAGTCCTCCTGGTCCGACCCGGACGAGGCGGCGGCGGCCCGCGACGAGGCCCTCGGCACCCGCCCGCGCCGCCGCTTCACCCTCACGGTCAACTACCGCAACCCCGCCGAGATCGCCGAACTCGCCGCCAAGGTGCTCGCCCTGGCGATGCCGGGCTCCGAGTCGCCGTCAGCCGTCCGGTCCACTGGTGTCGAGCCACGTTTCGCGACAGCGAACAATGGACACAGCGCCGTCGTACGTGACGGGGATCTCGGCGCCTCCGTGCGCGCCGAGGCTGCGCGCCTGCTCGACCAGGTCGACGGCACGGTGGGCGTCGTCGTGGCGATGGGCCGCCGCGAACAGGCGGCCCGCTGGCTGGCCGGGCTCGGCGAACGGGTGGTCGCGCTGGGCAGCCTGGAGGCCAAGGGCCTGGAGTACGACGCGACGGTCGTCGTCTCTCCGGCGGAGATCGCGGACGAGTCCCCGGCCGGTCTGCGGGTCCTGTACGTGGCGCTGACGCGGGCGACCCAGCAGCTCACGGTGTTGTCCGGCGAGCGAGACGAGCCGGACGCGGCGGGGGTGCCCGACCTGCTGCGGGACTGACGTCCGGCTGATCCCCGGCTGGTCCGGGACTCGCACCGCGGCTGATCCGCGAAGTTCTTTCCGGGACGGGAATTGCCTTGCGGGGATCGTTTGTTACCTTGGACGTGGCACCGGCTCGATCCAAGCCCCCGGGCCCAACCTTCGTCGCTACGAGCGACCACTTGCCGCGAGGCGAGCATGGCGGGTCGGTGTCATGAACGTAGGAGAGGTCCTCGTCACCCAGTGACGAGGACCTCTTTCCGTTTTCCGTTTTCCCCGCCCGCCCCTCTACCGGCACCCCGTAACTTCTCGTATGGTGGAAACAAGTTTCCGAAAACCTCGTGAACGAAACGTTCGCAATCCGGGGCGGCTACCACGTACTTACGGGTAGGTGCGACGATCGGACGGCAAGAGCTACACGGTGAAAGCAGAGGAAGTCGGCCATGGCAACGGCGCCCAGCGTCTCCTACTCGAACACGGTCCGGTTGGAGGTGCCCGCGAGCGGCACGGCGGTCTCCCAGATCACCACGGCCGTCGAGTCCCACGGAGGCTCGGTGACCGGCCTCGACGTCACGGCTTCCGGGCATGAGGCACTCCGGATCGACGTCACGATCGCCGCGACCTCCACCACGCACGCGGACGAGATCGTCGAGCAGCTGCGCACCATCGAGGGCGTGAACGTCGGCAAGGTCTCCGACCGTACGTTCCTGATGCACCTCGGCGGCAAGATCGAGATGGCGTCGAAGCACCCCATCCGCAACCGTGACGACCTGTCCATGGTCTACACCCCGGGCGTGGCCCGCGTGTGCATGGCGATCGCCGAGAACCCCGAGGACGCCCGCCGCCTCACCATCAAGCGCAACTCCGTTGCGGTCGTAACGGACGGTTCAGCTGTTCTTGGCCTGGGGAACATCGGCCCGAAGGCCGCGCTCCCGGTCATGGAGGGCAAGGCGGCCCTCTTCAAGCGCTTCGCCGGCATCGACGCCTGGCCGCTCTGCCTGGACACCCAGGACACCGACGCGATCGTCGAGATCGTCAAGGCCATCGCCCCCGGCTTCGCGGGCATCAACCTGGAGGACATCTCGGCGCCCCGCTGCTTCGAGATCGAGGCCCGCCTGCGCGAGGCCCTGGACATCCCCGTCTTCCACGACGACCAGCACGGCACCGCGATCGTCGTGCTCGCCGCGCTGACCAACGCGCTGCGCGTGGTGGGCAAGGGAATCGGCGACGTACGGGTCGTGATGTCCGGCGCCGGCGCGGCCGGTACGGCCATCCTCAAGCTGCTGCTCGCGGCGGGCGTCAAGCACGCCGTCGTGGCCGACATCCACGGCGTCGTGCACGCCGACCGCGAGGACCTCGTGGACGCCGCGGTGGACTCGCCGCTGCGCTGGATCGCCGACAACACCAACCCCGAGGGCGCCCGCGGCACCCTCAAGGAAGCGGTCGTCGGCGCCGACGTCTTCATCGGCGTATCGGCTCCGAACGTGCTGGGCGGCGACGATGTCGCGGCCATGGCGGACGGCGCCATCGTGTTCGCGCTCGCGAACCCGGACCCCGAGGTGGACCCCGCAATCGCCCGCCAGACGGCGGCAGTTGTGGCCACCGGCCGCTCGGACTTCCCGAACCAGATCAACAACGTCCTGGTCTTCCCGGGCGTGTTCCGCGGACTGCTCGACGCCCAGTCGCGGACCGTGAACACGGAGATGATGCTGGCCGCGGCCGGCGCCCTCGCGGACGTCGTCGCCGAGGACGAGCTCAACCCGAACTACATCATCCCCAGCGTCTTCAACGACAAGGTCGCGGGTGCCGTCGCCGGCGCCGTGCGCACCGCGGCGAAGGCGGCGGGGGCGGCTGTGACGGGAGCCACGGCCCAGTAGTACGGCGCGTCGTGGAACGCAGGGCCCGTGCCCGCCCTCTAGGGTGGCGGGCACGCGAGCCTTCCAGGCCCTGCGGTCCGCTGCCGGGAGCGGACGGAGCGTCACCAATTCGAGGCAGTGGCGCTTTTCGTGTGACTCCCATGGGTGCCGGATTGGCTTTCCCGCCGCAGGTGGGGGCAGGATGCCTTTCTGGGCGCGAGGGTCTGACGACGGACCCGGGCCCGGGTCCCGACCAGGACCCTGGCAGCATCGGCTTCGCTGTGCCCAACATGCGGCTCCGCCGCGTGGCACGCCTCAACGGCAAGAAGAACACGGGAGTACAAACATGAACCGCAGTGAGCTGGTGGCCGCGCTGGCCGACCGCGCCGAGGTGACCCGCAAGGACGCCGACGCCGTGCTGGCCGCGTTCGCCGAGACCGTCGGCGAGATCGTTGCCAAGGGCGACGAGAAGGTCACCATCCCCGGCTTCCTGACCTTCGAGCGCACCCACCGTGCCGCTCGCACCGCCCGGAACCCGCAGACCGGCGAGCCGATCAACATCCCGGCCGGCTTCAGCGTCAAGGTTTCCGCCGGCTCCAAGCTGAAGGAAGCCGCCAAGGGCAAGTAAGCCTCAGGCAGCACGCAGAAGGGGCGGCCACCCGGTTCGGGTGGCCGCCCCTTCTGCGTACCGAGAAGCCCTACAGCTTCGCGCGCCCCGGCAGCTCGACCTTCGCGCCGAGCTCCACGAGCTTGTCCATGAAGTTCTCGTAGCCGCGGTTGATCAGGTCGATGCCGTGCACGCGGGACGTGCCCTGCGCCGCCAGGGCCGCGATCAGGTACGAGAAGCCGCCGCGCAGGTCGGGGATGACCAGATCGGCGCCCTGCAGCTTCGTGGGGCCGCTGACGACCGCCGAGTGCAGGAAGTTGCGCTGGCCGAAGCGGCAGTCGGAGCCGCCCAGGCACTCGCGGTAGAGCTGGATGTGCGCGCCCATCTGGTTGAGCGCGGAGGTGAAGCCGAGGCGGGACTCGTAGACCGTCTCGTGGACGATGGAGAGGCCCGCGGCCTGCGTCAGGGCCACGACCAGGGGCTGCTGCCAGTCGGTCTGGAAACCGGGGTGTACGTCCGTCTCCAGGGCGATGGCGTTGAGCGAGCCGCCCGGGTGCCAGAAGCGGATGCCCTCGTCGTCGATCTCGAAGGCACCGCCCACCTTCCGGTAGGTGTTCAGGAACGTCATCATCGAGCGCTGCTGGGCGCCGCGGACGTAGATGTTGCCCTCGGTCGCCAGGGCCGCGGAAGCCCAGGAGGCGGCCTCCAGGCGGTCCGACAGGGCGTGGTGGTTGTACCCGCCCAGGCTGTCGACGCCGGTGATCCTTATGGTCCGGTCGGTGTCCATCGCGATGATCGCGCCCATTTTCTGCAGCACGCAGATGAGGTCTTCGATCTCGGGCTCGACCGCGGCGTTCGAGAGCTCGGTCACACCTTCGGCGAGTACGGCCGTCAGGAGCACCTGCTCGGTGGCGCCGACGGACGGGTACGGCAGCCGGATCTTGGTGCCGCGCAGGCGCTGCGGGGCCTCCAGGTACTGGCCGCCCTCGCGCTTCTCGATGGTGGCGCCGAACTGGCGGAGCACCTCGAAGTGGAAGTCGATCGGCCGGCCGCCGATGTCGCAGCCGCCGAGGCCGGGGATGAAGGCGTGGCCGAGGCGGTGCAGGAGCGGCCCGCAGAACAGGATCGGGATGCGCGACGACCCGGCGTGGGCGTCGATGTCCGCGACGTTGGCGCTCTCCACGTGCGAGGGGTCCATGACCAGCTCGCCCGGCTCGTCGCCGGGGCGGACCGTGACGCCATGCAGCTGTAGCAGCCCGCGTACGACACGGACGTCCCGGATGTCCGGGACATTGCGCAGCCTGCTCGGGGCGCTGCCGAGCAGCGCGGCGACCATGGCCTTGGGCACGAGGTTCTTCGCGCCGCGGACACGGATCTCGCCCTCCAGCGGGGTTCCGCCGTGGACAAGCAGTACATCGTCGGTGACGGTCATGAATCTCGCGTTCCGATGAGATGGACGGGTGGACCAAAGGGCAAGCGTAATGGCCGCGTACCCCCCTTCCGTAAGGCCAAGTGCGCGCCAAACCTGTCAGAAGTCCGTGACAACACGAACCGTTCGGAACCGGACACTCCGGGTCACCGTCCACGGCGTGCGCTCGCGGCGCTTCTTTGCGCCCTGAGCTGCATTCACTCGCATACGCCCATTGCCTCCCCCCGCGAGTGAAAGATGCGGGATCATGTGGTCCATGACCGAGGTGTCCTCGCTCACAGGGCGGCTGCTCGTGGCCACGCCTGCCCTGGCGGACCCGAACTTCGACCGCGCGGTGGTGCTGCTCCTCGACCACGACGAGGAGGGCTCGCTCGGCGTGGTCCTCAACCGGCCGACGCCGGTGGAGGTCGCGGACATCCTGGAGGGCTGGGGCGATCTGGCCGGCTCGCCCGGGGTGGTCTTCCAGGGCGGCCCGGTCTCGCTCGACTCGGCGCTCGGCGTGGCGGTGATCCCCGGCGACGAGGGCCCGCTGGCCTGGCGCCGGGTGCACGGCGCGATCGGCCTGGTCGACCTGGACGCCCCGCCCGAGCTGCTCGCGCCCGCCCTGGGCTCCCTGCGGATCTTCGCGGGTTACGCGGGCTGGGGCCCGGGCCAGTTGGAGGACGAGCTGGCCGAGGGCGCCTGGTACGTCGTCGAGTCGGAGCCGGGAGACGTGTCGTCCCCGGACCCGGAGCGGCTGTGGCGGTCGGTGCTGCGCAGACAGCGCAGTGAGCTGGCGATGGTGGCGACGTATCCGGATGATCCGTCCCTGAACTGACCCCCGGGCGGGGAACCGTCTGTTCCACCGATAACGTCCTGACGCGTACGTGACATTCAGGCGTCGTCGAAGTGGGTGTGGGAGTTGGCTGCTGAGGAGCAGGACGGGGCGAAGTCTTCCGAGGGCTCCGGGAAGTCGGAGGGGTTCACCGTCTCCGACTGGATCGAGGGCGCCGTGATCCTCGTCATCATCGGCGCGGCGCTGTACAAGTTCCTGGGCTGACCCGCGCGTTGAGCAGGTAGCGCGCCGCCAGCGGATGCGCGTCCCGCGCCGGGACCGCCAAGTGCACCGCCACCGGCGGCGCGTTCTTCAGGCGTACGTGACGCAGCGCGGGGTGGGTGTGTCTGCGGGCCACCGGTTCCGGGGCCACGCCGACGCCGTGGCCCGCCGCCACCGCCTCCAGCCACTCGTCGAAGTTGTCGGCGGTGCAGGCCGGTTCGGGGCGGCGTCCTTCGGGCCACAGGTCGGGGCGGGTGGTGCCGGTGACCGTGTTCACCACCAGGGGGACGTCGGCCAGCTCCGCCCAGTCCACGACGCGGCGGCCGGCCAGCTCCTTCGCGCCGCGTGCCACCACGGCGACGCGCGGCTCGTGCAGGAGCAGCCGGGTGCGGACGGCCGCGCCGGGCGGGATGTCGCCCCGTACGACCGCGATGTCGCAGGCGCCCGACTCCAGGCCCGCAAGGGGTGTGTCGCGCCGCACCAGGCGGACGCCGGTGCCGGTCGCCGCCTTGAAGGCGGAGGTCAGCGCGACACAGGCCTCGGGCAGCACGGAGGTGAAGCCGAGCCGGAGCGGGGCCGGTTCTGCGAGGGGCGCGCGCAGCGCGGCGTCCAGGCGGGTCAGCAGCGGGGCGAGGTCGTCCCGCAGCCGGCGGCCCGCCTCGGTGAGGACGACGCGGCGCGTGGTGCGGTCCAGGAGCCGTGCGCCGACGGCCTCTTCGAGGGCGCGCACGGTCCGGGTGAGCGCGGGCTGTCCGATACGGAGCCGGTCGGCGGCGTGCGTGAAGCTCAGCTCTTCGGCGACGGCGAGGAAGCCCCGCAGATGCCGCAGTTCGACGGTCTCGACCAGTGGCGTCGCGGCGGGTGGGTGGTCCATGCCGACCCAGCATAAGGATCCATGCCGCACCGGCATAAACGCACGCCACGGGCATTTCCCCGGTGATGCGGAGGCTGCCTACGTTTCCCTCGGATGACGTGATGACGCGATGACGTCACGGACGTATGAGGGAGCTGAGTGCCGTGCGCAAGGTGTGGCTGTTGATGCTGGGGAGCTTCACATTGGGGCTCGATGCCTATGTGATGGCCGGGCTGCTGCCGGTCGTCGCCGGGGACTTGGGGACGAGCGTCTCCCTCGCGGGGCAGATGGTCACCGTCTTCACCCTCGCGTACGCCGTGAGCGCGCCGCTCGTCGCGGGGCTCGCGTCAGGCGTACGCCCCCGCGTGCTCATCATCGCCGCGCTCGGCGTCTTCACCCTCGGCAACGCCCTGACCGCCCTCGCGCCGGGCCTCGCGATGCTGCTCCTGTCCCGCGCCGTCGCGGGTGCCGGGGCCGGGGTCTACTCCGCCCTGTCCACCGCTGCCGCCGCCGCGCTCGTGCCGGGGGAGCGGCGCGGGCGTGCGCTCGCCCTGGTGATGGGCGGGATGAGTTCGGGCACCGTGCTGGGGGTGCCGCTCGGGGTGCTGCTGGCCGGACACGCCGGGTGGCGGGCCACGATGTGGGGCGTGACCGGGCTCGGCGTGATCGCGCTCGCGGGGCTCCTCGTGTGGCTGCCGCCCGTGCCCGCCGACCCGCCGGTGGCCGCGCGGGCCCGGCTCGGCGCGCTCACCGACCGCGGCGTCGTACCCGTCGTCGGGGTCTCCTTCCTCGGCGCGATCGCGAGCCTGGGCCTGTACACCTACCTCGCTCCGGTGCTCGACGCGGCGGGCGGCGTGGGGGAGGGCGACGTCGCGCCCTATCTGTGGGCCTGGGGCATCGGCGGGGTGATCGGCAGCGTCGCCGCCGGGCCGCTCGTGGACCGTACGGGGAAGGCGGTCGCGCTGGTCGGCGGGCTGATGGCGGCGCTGGTGCTCGCCGTCGGCACGCTGCCGCTGCTCGGCGCCGCGGCCTTCCCCGCGCTCGTCGTGTGGGGTGCGGCCGGCTGGGCCCTCCAAGTCCCCCAGCAGCACCGCCTGCTGTCCCTGCGCGCGGAACGCGGGACGGTGGCCCTGGCCCTCAACAACTCCGCGCTGTACCTGGGCAGCGCGGTGGGCTCGGGCCTGGCCGGTCTGGCCCTGTCGGCGGGGCTGCCCGCCGACCGGCTGCCCTGGGCGGCGGCCGCGGTCGCGGCGGCGGGCCTGCTGCTGCACGCCGTCACCGGTGCGGCCGCCCGATACGGGCGCAGCCGATGCCCGGACCCGGCGGGCGTAGGTACCCTTGGATGCCATGAGCACTCTTGAGCCCGAGCCCGAGCGCGGGGCAGGTACGGGGACCCTCGTAGAGCCGACGCCGAAGGTGTCGCACGGTGACGGCGACCACGAGCGCTACGCGCACTACGTCCAGAAGGACAAGATCATGGCGAGCGCGCTGGACGGTACGCCCGTCGTGGCGCTCTGCGGCAAGGTGTGGGTGCCGGGTCGCGACCCGAAGAAGTACCCCGTCTGCCCCATGTGCAAGGAGATCTACGAGTCCATGGGCGCCGGCGGCGACAAGGACAAGGGCGGCAAGGACGGCAAGGGCGGCGGCAAGAAGTAGCCACGCCGGACCGGTCCACGGCCCGCAGGGCAGAGGGGCGTTGCGCGTGCCGCAACGCCCCTTTTGCGTCGCGCAATCGCGTGGAAGTCTCGCGGCATGACCTTTGAGGAACTCATCCCGGCGCCCGCACGCGCCGAGGGCCCGCAGGGCGAAGGCTTCATCCTCGACCAGTCGACCGTTCTCCACGCCGCCCCCGGCACCGGGTCCGCCGAGCGCTGGCTGCGCTCGACGTTCGGTGCCGCGCTCGGGCTGCCGCTCGCGCCCGGCACCGGGAGCGGCGCCATCTCGCTGTCCGTCGACGACTCCCTCGCGCCCGAGGCGTACCGGCTCACCGTCGCCGAAGGGGGCGTGGAGATCCGGGGCGGCGCCGCCCCCGGCGTCTCCTGGGGCGCGCAGACCCTGCGGCAGCTCATCGGGCCCGAGGCCTACCGCCGGGCGCCGCTGCGGCCGGACGCGACGCACACCGTCCCGGGGTGCGTCATCGAGGACGCACCCCGCTTCCGCTGGCGCGGCATGATGCTCGACGTGTCCCGGCACTTCATGCCCAAGGAAGGCGTGCTGCGCTACCTGGACCTGCTCGCCGCCCACAAGCTGAACGTCTTCCACTTCCATCTCACCGACGACCAGGGCTGGCGCATCGAGATCAAGCGCTACCCGAAGCTCACCGAGGTCGGCTCCTGGCGGCCGCGGTCCAAGTGGGGGCACCGCGCGTCCGAGCTGTGGAACGAGACGCCGCACGGCGGGTTCTACACACAGGACGACATCCGCGAGATCGTCGCGTACGCCCACGCCCGGCACATCGCCGTCGTACCGGAGATCGACATTCCAGGCCACTCGCAGGCCGCCATCGCCGCGTACCCGGAACTCGGCAACACCGACGTCGTCGACACCGAGGCGCTCGGCGTCTGGGACACCTGGGGCGTCAACCCGAACGTCCTGGCACCGACCGAGGACGTACTGCGCTTCTACGAAGGGGTCTTCGAGGAGGTCCTCGACCTCTTCCCCTCCACCTTCATCCACGTCGGCGGCGACGAGTGCCCCAAGGACCAGTGGCGGCAGTCGCCCGCCGCCCAGGCCCGCATCAAGGAGCTGGGGGTCGGCGACGAGGACGGGCTGCAGAGCTGGTTCATCCGGCACTTCGACACGTGGCTGACCGCGCGCGGGCGGCGGCTCATCGGCTGGGACGAGATCCTCGAGGGCGGCCTCGCGGAGGGCGCGACCGTCTCGTCCTGGCGCGGCTACGGCGGCGGCATCGCGGCCGCGCGGGCCGGGCACGACGTCGTCATGTGCCCCGAGCAGCAGGTGTACTTCGACCACCGGCAGCACGCGGGAGCCGACGAGCCCGCCCCCATCGGGTACGTGCGCACGCTCGAGGACGTCTACCGTTTCGAGCCACTTCCGCCCGAGCTCGACGAGGCCGGGCGCCGGCACGTCCTCGGTACGCAGGCCAACGTCTGGACCGAGGTGATGGAGTACCACGCACGCGTGGACTACCAGGTGTTCCCGCGTCTCGCCGCCTTCGCGGAGGTCGCCTGGAGCACGCTCCCCGACCCCGCGGAACGCGACTTCGCGGACTTCGGACGGCGAATGACCGCGCACTACGCGCGACTTGACGCACTCGGCGTCGACTATCGGCCGCCCGGTGGCCCGTTGCCGTGGCAGCGACGCCCCGGTGTGCTCGGACGCCCGATCGACGGGTCGCCCCCAAACGTGTGAGGCGCACCCCATAGTGCGCGTGTCCGGCCGCCCGCGCTGGGACCGTGGGCGGCCGGAAGGAAGCCGTACAAGGATCACCGAAGGGTGGCAATTCCCGCCCACCGGTGAGGGCGTGCGAAACCGGCACATCCCCCGGTTCTGCGGATGAATGCCTCCTAGCGGACCCCCGCGCCGGGGCCCGGGGAAGATGTGCCAGAGTTGCCACGTCCGGGCAGTGAGCACGTACCGTACGGCGGAACAGGCGTAACGGTGGGAACGGCGAGAAAGCCGCCGGGCATCGGGAAGGGGCAGCCGGTTTTGACCACGCACGCACCGCAGGCGGCGCTGACCGCGCACACGGCGAAGCTGCCTGGGACGCTCGACGAGGCGGTGGAGGCGCTCGCCGCGCTGCCCGCCGCCGTGCCCGTCGCCGGCGGCACCGATCTCATGGCGGCCGTCAACAAGGGACTCCTGCGCCCCGCCGCGCTCGTCGGCCTCGGCCGCATCAGCGAGATCCGCGGCTGGCAGTACCAGGACGGTCACGCGCTGCTCGGCGCCGGGCTCACCCACGCGCGCATGGGGCGCCCCGACTTCGCTGCCCTGATCCCGGCGCTCGCCGCCGCCGCGCGCGCCGCGGGACCGCCGCAGATCCGCAACGCGGGCACGCTCGGCGGCAACATCGCGAGCGCGGGGCCCGCCGGTGACACGCTGCCCGTGCTCGCCGCGCTCGAAGCCGTCCTGGTCATCGCGGGCCCCGGCGGCGCACGCCGTGAGGCCCCCGTCGCGCATCTGCTCGCCGGGATGGACATGCTCAGGCCCGGCGAACTCATCGGCTTCGTGCGGGTGCCGCTGCTGCACGCCCCGCAGGTCTTCCTGAAGGCGACCGGACGTACGGGACCCGGCCGGGCCGTCGCCTCGGTCGCGCTCGTGCTCGATCCCGCACGGCGCGGTGTGCGCTGTGCGGTCGGCGCCGTCGCGCCGATGCCGCTGCGGCCCCTGGAGGCCGAGCAGTGGGTCGCCTCGCTGATCGACTGGGACGGCGACCGGGCGATCGTCCCGGAGGCGCTCACGGCCTTCGGCGAGTACGTCGCAGCCGCGTGTATCCCCGACCAGCCATCGGCACAGGACGGCTCCCCGCAGCCGCTGCCGCCCGCCGTACTGCACCTGCGGCGCACGGTCGCCGCGCTGGCCCGACGAGCACTGGGGAGGGCGCTGTCGTGAGCGACGACCAGGAGAACGGAAACGGCGGCTGGCAGCCGCACCCGCAGGGCGAGTACGACTCGGACGCCACGGCCTTCGTGCAGTTGCCGGAAGGCCTCCTGGACGGCTCGCCGCTCGCCGCGCCGGGGCACGGCTATGTGCCGCCGCAGATAACGGTCACCCCGACGTCGGCCGACGCGACGGACCCGGCGGCCACCGGGACGTGGGTCATGCCGTCCGATGCGACCGGGGCGGCCTCCGGTGCGCAGGGCGTGCAGAACGTGCAGTGGCCCGCCGCCGGCGAGGTGCACGAGGCGCCGCACGTGCCGGAGCAGGCGTACGACCCCGGGGCCACCTCGCAGTGGAACTTCCATGAGGCCGAGGGCGGCCTCCCGGCGCCCGCGCCCGCGGATGTCACCGGGCAGTGGTCGATTCCGGTCGCCGATGGTGATCTTCCGGACGAATCGGGCGAGTTCACCACGTCTTCGCTCGCCCAACAGTGGGGCGGCACGCCGCCCGCGACACTGCCGGGCGGGGCGGCGGCTCCGTGGGCGACGGGGGGCGCCGGGGCGGGGGCGCCTTGGGCTCCGGAGCCGGTGGCGGAACCGGTGGCGGAACCGGTGGCGGAGCCTCTGCCGGAGCGGGTGGCCCATGAGGTTCCTGTGGCGCCCGAGGTGCCGGTCGCGCAGTTCGAGTCCGTCGAGTCCGTCGAGTCCGTCGAGCCCGAGGCTGCGCCTCCGGTTGCGCAGGAGGTCGTCGAGCACGAGCCGGAGCCCGAGCCCGAAGCCGAGGCGCCGGAACCGCAGCCCGAAGCGGAGGCTGCTCCCGAGGCAGTCCCCGAAGCCGAGCCCGAGCCCGAGGCCGACGCCGAAGTCGCCCCGCGGGACTCCGCCTTCCCCGACGAGCACCCCCTCTGCTCGTACGTCCTGCGCGTCAACGGCACCGACCGCCCCGTCACCGACGCCTGGATCGGCGAGTCCCTGCTCTACGTGCTGCGCGAGCGCCTCGGCCTCGCGGGCGCCAAGGACGGCTGCTCGCAGGGCGAGTGCGGTGCCTGCAACGTCCAGGTGGACGGGCGGCTCGTCGCCTCCTGCCTGGTGCCCGCGGCCACCGCCGCCGGCAGCGAGGTGCGCACCGTCGAGGGTCTCGCCGCCGACGGCCAGCCCTCCGACGTGCAGCGCGCCCTCGCCAAGTGCGGTGCCGTCCAGTGCGGCTTCTGCGTGCCCGGCATGGCGATGACCCTGCACGACCTCCTGGAGGGCAACCCCGCCCCCACCGACCTGGAGACCCGCCGCGCCCTGTGCGGCAACCTCTGCCGCTGCTCCGGCTACCGGGGTGTGCTCGATGCCGTGCACGAGGTGGTCGCCGAGCGCGAGGCCTCCGCGGCCGCCGCCGAGCCCACGGCAGCCGACGCCCCGCCGGACGAGCCGCGCATCCCGCACCAGGCGGGCCCCGGTGCCGGCGGGGTCAACCCGGCGGCACAGGACGGAACGTACGAAGGACCATACGGCCAGGACGGAGGCCAGGCGTGAGCAACGAAGCCGCGGGGGGCGCGAGCACCGCGACCGCAGCGGAGCCGCAGCCCGGCCCCGAACCCCTGCCGCACGGCATCGGTGCCTCGCTGCCGTCCGCCGAGTCGCGCGCCAAGACGGAGGGCACGTTCCCGTACGCGTCCGACCTGTGGGCGGAGGGCCTGCTCTGGGCGGCCGTCCTGCGCTCGCCGCACGCGCACGCGCGCATCGTGTCGATCGACACCTCCGGGGCCCGTGAGATGCCGGGCGTGCGAGCCGTCGTCACGCACGAGGACGTGCCCGGCGAGGCGCTGCTGGGCCGCAAGACCCCGGACCGTCCGGTCTTCGCCTCCGACGTCGTACGCCACCACGGCGAGCCCATCGCGGCCGTCGCCGCCGATCACCCGGACACGGCACGGATGGCCGCCGCGGCGATCTTCGTCGAGTACGAGATCCTTGATCCCGTCACCGACCCGGAGAAGGCCTTCGCGGCCGAACCCCTGCACCCCGACGGCAACTTGATCCGGCACATCCCGCTGCGGCACGGCGACCCGGAGGCGGCGGGCGAGCTCGTCGTCGAGGGGCTCTACCGCATCGGCCGCCAGGACCCGGCGCCGATCGGCGCGGAGGCGGGTCTCGCCGTCCCCCGTCCGGACGGCGGCGTGGAGCTCTACATCGCCTCCACCGACCCGCACACCGACCGCGACATGGCCGCCGCCTGCTACGGCATCGACCCCGGCATCGTGAAGGTCGTCGTCACGGGCGTCCCCGGCGCGACCGGCGACCGCGAGGACGCCAGCTTCCACCTCCCGCTCGGTCTGCTCGCCCTGCAGACCGGCTGCCCGGTAAAGCTGACGGCGACCCGCGAGGAGTCCTTCCTGGGGCATGCGCACCGCCACCCGACGCTGCTCCGCTACCGCCACCACGCGGACGCCGAGGGCAAGTTGGTGAAGGTGGAGGCGCAGGTCCTGCTCGACGCGGGCGCGTACGCGGACACGTCGTCGGACGCGCTCGCGGCGGCCGTCTCCTTCGCCTGCGGTCCCTACGTCGTGCCGAACGCCTTCATCGAGGGCTGGGCGGTGCGCACCAACAACCCGCCGTCCGGGCATGTCCGGGGCGAGGGCGCGATGCAGGTGTGCGCGGCGTACGAAGCCCAGATGGACAAGATCGCGAAGAAGCTGGGCATCGACCCGGCGGAACTGCGGCTGCGCAATGTGATGGCCACGGGCGACATCCTGCCCACCGGCCAGACCGTGACGTGCCCGGCGCCGGTCGCCGAACTCCTCACCGCCGTACGGGACTTCCCGCTTCCCGAGCTGCCGAAGGACACCCCCGAGGACGAGTGGCTGCTGCCCGGCGGTCCCGAGGGCGCGGGCGATCCGGCAGCCGTGCGGCGGGGCGTCGGCTACGGCCTCGGGATGGTCCAACTCCTGGGCGCGGAGGGCGCGGACGAGGTCTCCACGGCCACCGTGAAGGTGCAGGACGGCGTCGCCACGGTGATCTGCGCGGCCGTCGAGACGGGCCAGGGCTTCACGACGCTGGCCCGGCAGATCGTCCAGGAGACGCTGGGCATCGACGACGTGCGCGTGGCCCCCGTCGACACGGATCAGCCCCCGGCGGGCCCGAGTTGCCACGGCCGCCACACCTGGGTTTCCGGCGGCGCGGTGGAACGTGCGGCGAAGATGGTCAGGACGCAGCTCCTCCAGCCCCTGGCGCACAAGTTCGGCATGTCGACGGAGCTGCTCCAGATCACCGACGGCAAGATCACGTCGTACGACGGTGTGCTCTCGACCACCGTCACGGAGGCGATGGACGGCAAGGAGCTGTGGGCGACGGCGCAATGCCGCCCGCATCCCACCGAGCCGCTCGACGAGGCCGGCCAGGGCGACGCGTTCGTGGGGATGGCGTTCTGCGCGATCCGCGCGGTGGTCGACGTCGACATCGAGATCGGTGCGGTACGGGTCGTGGAGCTGGCCGTGGCGCAGGACGTGGGCCGCATCCTCAACCCGGCCCAGCTGAAGACGCGTATCGAGGCGGGCGTCACGATGGGCGTGGGCGCGGCGCTGACGGAGAACCTCCGCACGCCCCGCGGTCTCGTCCGGCACCCCGACCTGACGGGCTACGCCCTGCCGACGGCCCTGGACATCCCCGACATCCGCATCGTGAAGCTGGTGGAGGAGCGTGACGTCGTCGCCCCCTTCGGTGCGAAGGCGGCCAGCGCGGTGCCGGTCGTGACGTCCCCGGCGGCGATCGCGTCGGCGGTCCGCGCGGCGACGGGCCGCCCGGTCAACCGTCTGCCGATCCGCCCGCAGGCGGCGGTGGCGACGTGACGGCGCCTCTTGAGGGCGGCGTCGTCGTCATCACGGGCATCATGGCGTCCGGCAAGTCCACGGTGGCGCAGGCGCTGGCCGAGCGGCTGCCGCGGGCCGCGCATGTGCGGGGCGATGTGTTCCGCCGGATGATCGTGTCGGGCGGCCAGGAGTACGAGCCCGGCGCGTCGCCGGAGGCGGAGGCCCAACTCCGGCTCCGCTACGGCCTGTCGGCGTCCACGGCGGACGCCTACGCGGCGGCGGGCTTCGTCGCGGTCGTCCAGGACGTCATCCTGGGCGAGGAGTTGAAGTCGTACGTCGAGCTGCTGCGCACACGTCCCGTGTACGTCGTCGTGCTGGCCCCGAGGCCGGACGCGGTCGCGGCGCGTGAGGCCGCCCGAGGCAAGACGGGCTACGGCGCGTGGACGGTGGAGGACCTGGACGCGGGCCTGCGCTCCGGAACCCCGCGGCTGGGCCTGTGGCTGGACAGTTCGGACCTGACGGTCGACGAGACGGTGGACGCGATCCTGGCCGGCCTTGCAAAGGCGCGGGTCCTGGCCGTCTGAGGCTCCATGGAGTCGCGGGGGCGGGGCCGCTGGTGCGGACCCGCCCCCGCGGACGTTCAGCAGGCGGCCCTTTCCGTCACCCTTCTGCGGTCGGCGAGCTGGGGGACGTGCCGGACGCACAACGGGTCCGTGCACAACGCGTGATGGAGCAGCACGGAGACGACCGCCGCCTCCAGCCGCGAGGGCAGCGCCAGCTTGTCCAGCACCCTGGCCGTGTGCGCCTTCACCGTTCTCTCGGCGATTCCCAGGGACTTGGCCAACTCGCGGTTGTTCATGCCCGTACCGAGGAACAGCAGTACCTGCCGCTCTCTGACCGTCAAGGCCCCGAGATCGACCGTCTCGGCGATCGGGTCTTTTCTGGGGGCCCGGTACGGGCACCTGGAACTGGTCTTGCGGGAACGTATTTCAGCCATGAGGCGCGGTCCTTCTGACGCCGCTCGTCCCAGCAGAGCCCCGTGCCCTGGGTGTTGCGGCGTCCTTCTCAACCTAACCGAATCGCCTGACGTGTACACGCTTTTGATACAAGTCGGTTACTCAGCGTGTGCACGAAAAGGCAGTGCACAAAGGGGCATTGCACAAAAGGGCAGTGCACCAAAAGGCAATGCCTCAAAAGGTGATGCCTGACCGGACACTGCACGTCAAGGCAGCGCCCCAACATCCAATATCGCTCAACTGGCCGAATTCCTAGGCTGGTTCACGAACGAGATCGAAGAGCCAGCAAGGAGAAACCGTGCAGCAGCGTTCCACCCTCCGTATCGCCGCCGTCTCCGGCGTCGCCGCCCTCGCCGTCCTCGCCCCCGCGGCCGGCGCGTTCGCCGACGGCCACGCCGGCGCCGCCCCGGCCTCCCACAGCATTCAGGCCAAGAAGCCGGCCCAGCTCACCGTCAAGGGCTACGTCAAGTACCTCAAGACGCAGAAGACCCCGGCCGCGAAGCAGACGCTGGCCAAGTTCAACAAGCTCAACGGCAAGCAGAAGTACACCTTCGTCAAGCTGCTCCAGAACCGCGGCGTCCACCTCGCCCTCAAGGGCTCCCTCGAGGGCCGGGCCGACAAGACCTTCACCAAGCGTGTGAACTCGGCCGTCACCGTCACCCGCGCCGCCGACACCCAGCGCAACGACAAGTTCGGCAGCCGCCAGGTCACCTACTCGGTGACCGAGTCCATCTACAAGATCCCGGTCACCACGGAGTCCGTGACCGTCAAGTACCGCCTCAAGGGCAAGAAGGTGATCAAGCCCGCCGCGACCTCCGCCGTCACCAACACCAACGCGGCCGTCACCGTGACCCCGAAGAAGACCACTCGCCTGGTCGTGAAGGGCACCAACGTGCGCGGCGAGCAGACCTTCACCAGCACGGGCAACGTCAAGTCCTTCGGCAAGAAGGTCGTCAAGAAGGGCGCGGTCCGCGCCCACGGCAAGTCCTACACCGGGATCCTGGCCAACCGCTGACCCGGCTGACTCCGCTGACTTCGAGGGCGCCCGCCGTGCGGCGGGCGCCCGTCCCTGTTCCCGTCCTGCCCCGCGAAAGTCCGTTGCGGGGTGAGGCGGGGCGGCGGACAGTGAAGGCATGAGTGCCCCCATCGCTCTGCCGCCGGGGATGACCGTGCGGTCGGCGACCTTCGACGACGCGGCGGCGGTCTGCTCGCTGCTCAATGAGATCGACCTGATCGAGATCGGCCGCGCCGAGAACCAACTGGCCGACATCCAGGCCGACTTGAAGCATCCGGAGACGGATCTGCGGCGTGACTCCTGGCTGCTCCTCGACGGGCGGCGGCTCGTCGGGTACGGGCTGTTCTGGGACGAGTCCGGCGGCGAGCGCGTCGACATCGACCACTACTCCCTGCCCGGCCACCCCCAAGGCGCCCTGCATCTCCTCGACCTGATGCAGGCCCGCGCCTTCGAACAGGCCGCCGCCAACGGCGCGGACCGGGCCGTGCTGCACATGACCCTCAGCGTGAATCCCACCCTGGACCTGCGGGCCGCGCGGCGGCGGGGCTGGCGTGTGGTGCGCCGGTACCACGTCATGGTGCGCCCGCTGTCCGCGGCGGACGACCCGCCGGCGACGCCGCCGCCCGGTGTGACGCTGCGCCCCTGCCTCGACGAGGCGGACCGGCGCCGCGCCCACGCGCTGATCCAGGAGTCCTTCGCCGACCACTTCGACTTCCACCCGAGGACGTACGCACAGTGGCTGGACGACCTCGACGCCGAGCGCGTCGACTGGTCGCTGATCTGGATCGCCCATGTCGACGGCATCGGCGACGCGGCCGTGCTGCGCACCCACGACGACCGCGCCTCCATGGCCTGGATCGGCCACCTCGGCGTACTGCGCCACGCCAGGGGCCGCGGCCTCGGCGGTCACCTCCTGCGCCACGCCTTCGGGCACTACGCGGCACGGGGCCGCGACCAGATCGGCCTCGGGGTCGATACTGCCAACACCACCGGCGCGCCGGCCCTGTACGAACGCCACGGCATGACACTCGACTTCGCCCTCGACACCTGGGAGCTGACCCTTCCGATGAGTTCTGCCGTGAGCCGGGGTCTGTAGTGCACAGGCAGATGCCGCAACGAGAAATCTGGAGACCTTGAGATGCGCACCCTGATCAGCACCGCCTTCGTCTCGCTCGACGGCGTCGTGGAGGCGCCGGGCGGCGAGCCCGGTTACCGGAACTCCGGGTGGACCTTCAAGGACATCGAGTTCGTCCCTGAGGCGTACGAGATCAAGGGCCGGGAGCAGGAGGAAGCCACCGCGATGCTGTTCGGCCGGGCGAGCTACGAGGCGTTCAGCCCCGTCTGGCCGGGCATGAAGGAGTTCGCGGACTACAAGGAGATGCCGAAGTACGTGGTCTCCACCACCCTCTCCGAGGACGCGCTGGTCGACGGCTGGGGCGAGCAGACGATCCTGCGCTCGCTCGACGAGGTCGCCGCGCTCAAGGAGACCGAGGGCGGGCCGATCATCATGCACGGCAGCGCCGCCCTGAACCGGAGCCTCTCCGACGCCGGTCTCATCGACCGCTACCACCTGCTGGTCTTCCCGCTCCTGCTCGGCGCGGGCAAGCGCCTGTTCAGCACCACGGACAAGGACGCCCAGAAGCTGAAGCTGGTGGAGCACGAGGCGTACTCCAACGGCATCCAGAAGAACGTCTTCGACGTCGTCCGGTAGCCATGGAGGCCGTGGCGGGAATCGAACCCGCGTTACTGGATTTGCAGTCCAGCCCCTGAACCACTCGGGCACACGGCCAAGCTCACGTCCCGACCGTAGGCCGCCGCCGGCGGCCCGCTCAAGACCGTCGCGGCCCCCGCAACGGGACTGCCACACGCCGTTCACGAACGGCCCGGGCGGTCCCGCGGTCGTACGACCAAGGGACCAGCCGCACACCCACCTCTGGACAGGGGTCAAATCACGGCACGCCCCTTACGCTGGCCCTCATGAGCGCCCTGGAACCGCGCGACACCGCTGTCGCAGACGAGCACATGGCCACACCGCCGCCACAAGGCGGCGGTGTGCTGCGCAAGCCGTACCGAGCCCTGAGCCTCGGCATCGTCTCCGTGGTCCTGCTCATCGCCTTCGAGGCGACCGCCGTCGGAACCGCCATGCCCGTCGCGGCCCGCGAACTGGACGGCGTCCCGCTCTACGCCTTCGCCTTCTCCGCGTACTTCACCACCAGCCTCTTCGGCATGGTCCTCGCCGGTCAGTGGGCCGACCGGCGAGGGCCGCTCGGGCCGCTCGCCACCGGGATCGCCGCCTTCGCCGCGGGGCTGCTGCTCGCCGGGACCGCCGGGGCCATGTGGATGTTCATCCTCGGGCGGGCCGTGCAGGGACTCGGCGGCGGGCTGGTGATCGTCGCCTTGTACGTCGTCGTCAGCCGCGCCTATCCGGAACATCTGCGCCCGTCGATCCTCGCCGCGTTCGCGGCCAGCTGGGTCGTGCCGTCCGTCGTGGGGCCGTTGGTCTCCGGGACCGTGACCGAGCACCTGGGCTGGCGCTGGGTCTTCGTCGGGATCCCCGTCCTTGTCGTCGGGCCGCTCGCCCTCGCGCTGCCCGCGATCCGGCGCACCGCCTCCGGGCCCGTCGACCCCTCCGCCCCCGTCGAGGCCTTCGACCGGCGGCGCATCCGCCTCGCGCTCGGGATCTCGCTGGGGGCGGGACTCCTCCAGTACGCGGGTCAGGACCTGCGCTGGCTCTCGCTGCTGCCCGCGGCCGTCGGCGCCGCCGTACTCGTCCCGGCCGTGCTCGGGCTGCTGCCCCGCGGCACCTACCGGGCCGTCCGCGGGCTGCCCTCCGTCGTGCTCCTTCGCGGCATCGCCGCCGGGTCCTTCATCGCCGCGGAGTCCTTCGTGCCGCTGATGCTGGTCACCGAGCGGGGGCTCAGCCCGACCCTGGCCGGGCTCTCCCTGGCGGTCGGCGGCGCGACCTGGGCGCTCGGCTCCTACGTACAGTCGCGGCCGCGCATGGAGCCGCACCGGAGCAAGCTGATGGTGGTCGGGATGGTGCTCGTCGCCGCCGCCATCGCCGCCGCGCCCAGCGTTCTCGTCCACGCCGTTCCCGTGTGGACCGTCGGCGTCGCCTGGGGCTTCGGCTGCTTCGGCATGGGCATGGTCATCGCATCGACCAGCGTGCTGCTGCTCAGGCTCTCCCCACCGCAGGACGCGGGCGCCAACTCCGCCGCCCTGCAGATCTCCGACGGCCTCTCCAACGCCCTGCTGCTCGCCGTCGGCGGCGCCGCGTTCGCCGCGCTCGGCGGCGGAATGGTGGGCGCGGGGCACGGCGTGGGCGAGGCGAGCGGGTCCCATCCGGGGGCCTTCGTCGCCGTGTTCCTGCCGATGGCGGCGGTCGCGCTGGTGGGGGCCTGGGTGGGTACGCGGCTGAAGGAACGTACCTCCTGAAAGGTCGTGTGACCCCTGTCGCACAGCTCTCCCCGCCCGCGCCGTTCCCTCCGGCACGTCAACCCGCACCGGTAAGGTGGCCCGGTTGTCGTACGTACCCGCGAGTCAAAAACCGGAGACCGTGACTACCACCGCCGCCGCCAACTCCTCCTCCCACCACCTCTCTCCCGCCTTCCCCGGCCGCGCCCCCTGGGGCACCGCCAACAAGCTGCGTGCCTGGCAGCAGGGTGCGATGGAGCGGTATCTGCAGGAGCAGCCGCGTGACTTCCTCGCCGTCGCGACGCCCGGCGCCGGCAAGACGACCTTCGCGCTGACGCTCGCGTCGTGGCTCCTGCACCACCACGTCGTGCAGCAGGTGACGGTGGTCGCGCCGACCGAGCACCTGAAGAAGCAGTGGGCCGAGGCCGCCGCGCGTATCGGCATCAAGCTGGACCCGGAGTACAGCGCGGGCCCGCTGAGCAAGGAGTACCAGGGCGTCGCGATCACGTACGCCGGTGTCGGCGTGCGGCCGATGCTGCACCGCAACCGCGTCGAGCAGCGCAAGACCCTCGTCATCCTCGACGAGATCCACCACGCCGGTGACTCGAAGTCCTGGGGCGAGGCCTGCCTGGAGGCCTTCGAGCCCGCCACGCGGCGCCTCGCGCTGACGGGTACGCCGTTCAGGTCCGACACCAACCCGATCCCCTTCGTCACGTACGAGGAGGGCAACGACGGCATCCGGCGGTCCTCCGCCGACTACACCTACGGCTACGGCAGCGCGCTCGGCGACGGCGTCGTGCGGCCCGTCATCTTCCTCTCCTACTCCGGCAACATGCGGTGGCGGACCAAGGCCGGTGACGAGATCGCGGCGCGGCTCGGCGAGCCGATGACGAAGGACGCCGTCTCGCAGGCCTGGCGCACGGCGCTCGACCCGCGCGGCGAGTGGATGCCGAACGTGCTCAAGGCCGCCGACCAGCGCCTCACCGAGGTCCGGAAGGCGATCCCGGACGCGGGCGGTCTGGTGATCGCCTCCGACCAGGACTCGGCCCGCGCCTACGCCAAGCTGATCCGCGAGATCACCGGGACGAAGGCGACGGTCGTCCTCTCCGACGACACGGGCGCCTCGCAGCGCATCGACGACTTCAGCGGCGGCGACGACCGCTGGATGGTCGCGGTCCGCATGGTGTCCGAGGGCGTCGACGTGCCGCGCCTCGCGGTCGGCGTGTACGCGACGACGATCTCGACCCCGCTGTTCTTCGCGCAGGCCGTCGGCCGTTTCGTGCGTTCCCGCAGGCGTGGCGAGACGGCCTCCGTCTTCCTGCCCACGGTCCCGGACCTGCTCGGCTTCGCCAACGAGATGGAGGTCGAGCGCGACCACGTACTCGACAAGCCGAAGAAGGAGGGGGAAGAGGACCCCTACGCCGAGTCCGAGAAGGAGATGGACGAGGCGAACAAGGAGCAGGACGAGGACACGGGGGAGCAGGAGCAGTTCTCCTTCGAGGCACTGGAGTCCGACGCCGTCTTCGACCGGGTCCTCTTCGACGGCGCCGAATTCGGCATGCAGGCGCATCCGGGCAGCGAGGAGGAGCAGGACTACCTCGGCATCCCGGGTCTGCTCGAACCCGACCAGGTGCAGATGCTGCTCCAGAAGCGGCAGGCCCGGCAGATCGCGCACAGCAAGAAGCGGCCGGACGAGGAGGCGGACCTCCTCGAACTCCCCGCCGAGCGGCGGCCGGTGGTCTCCCACAAGGAGCTGCTCGAACTGCGCAAGCAGCTCAACACGATGGTCGGCGCGTACGTCCACCAGAGCGGGAAGCCGCACGGCGTGATCCACACCGAGCTGCGCCGCACCTGCGGCGGCCCGCCCAGCGCCGAGGCGACGGCGGGCCAGCTGCGGCAGCGCATCGCGAAGGTCGGGGAGTGGGCGACCCGCATGCGCTGAGGCCCTCGCCGCGGCCTGCCACGGAAGGGTGTGTTCCGTGTGGAGAGGTGGTGAGCGGTGCGCCGGGCGCGCCCCGCGTAATGGGGCAATGGGGGGCGCAGCGCGCATCGTGATGCCCGGATTCTGGACGGAGTCTTCCGCTGAGCGGGACGGCCTCGCTAATGTCCCCGCAACATAAACGCCCCGTGGCAGCGCCGCCGCGGAGCGCAGCCGGAGTTCCGACCGGCGGCCTCTGACGCGCGTCGCCCACGGGACCGGCGACGCAACCGCCGCGTCAACGGGCCGTCGACCCTCACCGAAGGAGTGGGCGTCGTGACCGCGGAGACTTCCCAGACGCTCGACCGAGGACTGCGCGTCCTCAAGCTGTTGGCCGACACCGATCATGGCCTCACCGTCACCGAGCTGTCGAACAAGCTCGGTGTGAACCGCACCGTGGTGTACCGCCTGCTCGCCACGTTGGAGCAGCACGCCCTGGTCCGCCGGGACCTGGGCGGCCGGGCCCGCGTCGGGCTCGGGGTGCTGCGGCTCGGCCGCCAGGTGCATCCGCTGGTGCGGGAGGCCGCGCTGCCGGCGCTGCGCTCCCTCGCCGAGGACATAGGCGCCACCGCGCATCTGACCCTGGTCGACGGCACGGAGGCCCTCGCGGTCGCCGTCGTCGAGCCGACCTGGACGGATTACCACGTGGCCTACCGCACCGGCTTCCGGCATCCCCTGGACCGGGGCGCCGCGGGGCGGGCCATCCTCGCCGCCCGGCAGGGCTCGGCCACCGACCCCGGCTATGCGCTGACCCACGGCGAGCTGGAGGCCGGGGCGAGCGGGGCCGCCGCGCCGCTGGTCGGCGTGACCGGCATAGAGGGGAGCGTGGGCGTCGTCATGCTCGCGGACTCCGTGCCGGAGCGGGTGGGGCCGCGGGTGGTGGACGCGGCACGTGAGGTGGCGGACGCGTTGAGGTGAGGCGAGAGCGTTGAGGGTGTCACGTTAGATTGATCCCGTGTTCTCCCTCTCCAGCCTCACGCGCCCCAAGGCCCTCGCCGTCTGTGCCGTCCCCGTGGTCGCCCTGCTCGCCGTCGCTGGGCTCGCGCCGCTGCCGTTCGCCGTGGCCCAGCCGGGGTCGACGGCGAACGTACTCGGGAAGAGCGAGGGCAGGCAGGTCATCACGATCACCGGTACGCCGACCAGGGAGCCCAAGGGTCAGCTGCGGATGACGACGATCGTGGCGACCGGGCCCGAGATGGACGTGAGCCTGGGCGACGTGGTCGACGCCTGGTTCCGCACCGACCGCTCCGTGATGCCCAAGGACTCGGTCTACCCGACCGGCGACGACGTGAAGGAAGTCGAGAAGCACAATCTCGGCGACATGAAGAAGTCGCAGGACACGGCGACGAAGGCCGCTCTCGCCTATCTGAAGGAGAGCGGGGTCGACGGCACGGAGAAGGTGAAGGTCGACGTCGACCTCGGCAAGATCGGCGGCCCCAGCGCGGGCCTCTTCCTCTCCCTCGGCATCATCGACCTGATCGACGGCAACGGCAGCGGTGGCGACCTCACCGGCGGCCACGACATCGCGGGCACCGGCACCATCTCCGCCGACGGCAAGGTCGGCCCGGTCGGCGGTGTCTCCATGAAGACGCAGGCCGCCAAGCGCGACGGGGCGACCGTCTTCCTGGTCCCGGAGGCCGAGTGCGCGGACGCCGAGGCCGAGAAGCCGAAGGGGCTTCAGCTGATCCCGGTCACGACACTGAAGGGCACGATCGATGCGCTGCGGGCCCTTGAGAAGGGCGGGAAAGTTCCGCGCTGTTGACCAGCCAGAGGCCCAACTCGACCATCCGCCAGCCGAGTTGGGTACGCAGCTGGGGGCGGGGATTCCTTGACGGCGCCGCACGGTGCAGTTCGGCGGCGCGGGTGTGGTGCAGGAGCAGATGTACGTCGGGGTGCATGGCTGAGGCCTCTCACTCGGTGTAGTGCGTCGGGAAGGTGTGGGTGTGCAGGCGCACCCTGGCGGAGCCCGGGGTGTCCTCGTCGACCGCCGACTCCCGGTAACTCTCGATGAGTTCGTGCATCTTCTCGGCCAGCTCGGCGGTCGTCTCGGGCGTCAGGCGCAGGGTGTAGTCGCTGATGTCCGAGCTCTCCGACCACTCCTCGGGCCAGTCGTGCTGCGTACCGATCCAGGTGGACAGCTCCTCGGCGTGGAACGACGCCACCTCGTGCAGATAGACGCCGACCGCGCCGCGCACCGCCGGATCAGGGTCGTGCATCAGCGACTCGTCGAGCCGCGTCCCCTGGTGCGCCGACTGCCACCACCGCTCACGCCCCTTGCCCCGGTCCGGCGCGTCCTCGACGAAGCCGTGCGCGGCGAGCTGGCGCAGGTGGTAGCTGGTCGCCCCGCTGGACTCGCCCAGGCGGGCGGCCAGTTGGGAGGCGGTCGCTGGACCGTCCCGGCGCAGCGAGATGAGCAACTGCATCCGCAGGGGGTGCGCGAGCCCGCGCAGGGAGCGGGGGGTGAGGGTGTGGACCTTGCGGGGCTCGGGGTCCGTCGTACCGTCCGTGCTGCCGTCCGTCATGCCTTCAGAGTAGGCATGCAAAGACTCTGTTGCAACGGTTTCTTTGCAACAGAGTCTTTGTAACTTCAGCGGAGTCTCTGTGACTCATGGAGGCTGTGACTCATGGAGGCTGTGCCTCCGGAAGGCGCCCCGCCGGGCTACTCCTTCACGAACCCCTCCTCGACGAGCCAGTCCTTCGCCACCTCGTGCGGGTCCTCTCCGTCCACGTCCACCTTGGAGTTCAGCTCCTGGGCGACCGTGTTGTTCAGCTTCTTCGTGATGGGGTCCAGGACCTCCGCGATCTCCGGATGCTCCTTCAGCGCCTTGCTGTTGATCTCCGGGGCCGCGTTGTAGTTGGGGAAGAAGTGCTTGTCGTCCTCCGTCACCGTCAGGTCCATCGCCTTGATGCGGCCGTCCGTCGTGAAGACCTCGCCGAAGGTGCAACTCCCTTTCGCCGTCTCGGTGTAGACGATGCCGGTGTCCATCTTGGTGATGTTGGAGGCCGGGATCTTCATCCCGTACGCCTTCTGCATGCCCGGCAGTCCGTCCTCACGCGAGGCGAACTCGCTCTCCACGCACAGCGTGACCGCCTTGGGGTCCGACTTGGAGAGCGCCGCCACGTCGGACAGGGTCTTCGTCTTGTACTTGGCCTCGTTCTTCTGGTTGAGGGCCAGCGCGTAGGTGTTGTTGAGCGTGGCGGGCGGCAGCCAGGTGATGCCGTTCTTCAGGTCGGCGTCGTGCACCGCCTGCCACTGCTTCTGCGGGTTGTCGATGGGTTCGGTGTTGCCCTGGTACGTGATCCAGGCGGTGCCCGTGTACTCGTACATGGCGTCCGCGTCGCCGCTCTTGACGGCCTCGCGGGCGCCGATCGAGCCCTGGATTCCCGTGCGGTCCAGGACGTCCGCGCCGGCCGCCTCGAAGGCGATGCCCATGATCGCGCCGAGGATCAGCTGCTCGGTGAACTCCTTGGAGGTGACGGTGAGATCGGCGCCCTTCAGGGGAAGCCCCTTGCCGATCGTGCCCGGCTTGACGTCGTCCACCATCGGGCTGCCGCTGGTGAGCCCGCAGCTCACCAGCAGGGCCCCGCCGATGACCGCCACGGCCGTCGTGCGCAACGTAACCCTCATGACCCGACCTCCAACCCGCGCGGACGCAGGAACAGTTCGGCCAGGGAAGCCAGCCAGTCCACCAGGAGCGCCAGCGCGATCGTCAGGATCGAGCCGAGCATGAGCACCGGCATCCGCTGGTTGGTGATGCCGGTGGTGATCAGGTCGCCGAGCCCGCCGCCACCGCCGAACGTGGCCAGCGTCGCCGTGCCCACGTTCAGGACGAGTGCCGTCCGCACACCGGCGAGGATCAGCGGTACGGCCAGCGGAAGTTCGACCTTCCCCAGGACGCCGAGCGGCGACATGCCGATCCCTCTGGCGGCCTCCAGGAGGGTGGGATCGTTCGCCTTCAGGCCCGCGATCGTGTTGGAGAGCACCGGCAGGATCGCGTAGATGATGATGCCGATCAGGGCGGCTTTCTCGCCGATGCCCATCCAGATCACCAGGAGGGCGAGCAGACCGATCGCCGGGGTCGCCTGGCCGATGTTGGCCAGGGCCATCGCGACGGGCGCCGCCTTGCGGAGCTTCTTGCGGGTCAGCAGGATGCCCAGCGGGATGGCGATGATCAGCACGAAGAAGGTGGAGATCACCGTCAGCTGGATGTGCTGGCGGAGCCTGAGCCAGACGTTCCCGTCCGCGAGCGCGTTCCTGGAGATCGAGTCCAGGTCGGCCTGCTCGAACCACCACCAGGTCAGCAGCAGCACGAGGACGAGGAACGCGGGCAGGAAGGTCAGCTTCTGCCAGCCGACCCGCCGCCCCTTTCCCGTGTCCGCCGGGGGCGGCGGCTCCTGCTCGCCGTCGCCGCTGTCGCGGAACGGATGGCCCTTGACGTCGTGCTCGCCCTCGGGGCGGGTGTCGGAGCCGTCGCCGGGGGACGCCTTGCGCTCGGGGATCCGGGGGTTGCTTCCGGGGATGCCGCTCACGCCTTCGCCTCCCCTCCGTCGCTGCCCTCCTGCTCGTGGTGGGTCAACTGGGCGCGCTGCTCCTCCAGTTCGTGCTGGTGCTCCATGGCGTCGAGCCGGTCGGCCTCCAGCATCTCCTGGACCGAGTTCATCAGCGTCTCCATGTCGACGACGCCCGTGTACTCGCCGCGCCGCCCGGTCACCGCGACCCGCCCCGCGTTGTCCGTGAGGACCGCCTCCAGGGCGTCGCGCAACGTGGCGTCGCGGGTCACCGTGTCGTGCACCAGCGTGCCCGCGCGGGCCAGCGAGCCCTTGGCGCGCATCAGGTCGCCGCGCCGCAGCCACTTGTAGGGGCGGCCGCGCTTGTCGAGCAGCAGCAGTTCGTTGGTGCCGCTCGCCCGCAGCTTGTTGAAGATGTCCTGCAGCGGATCGTCCACGGTGACCGTCGCGAAGTCGGCGATCTCCACATCGCGTACGCGGGTGAGATTGAGCCGCTTCAGGGCCGCCCCCGCGCCCACGAACCCCGACACGAAGTCGTCGGCGGGGTTGGTGAGGATCGCCTCCGGGGTGTCGAACTGCGCGATGTGCGAGCGCTCCCGGAGGACCGCGATCCGGTCTCCCAGCTTGATCGCCTCGTCGAAGTCGTGCGTGACGAAGACGATCGTCTTGTGCAGCTCGTGCTGGAGCCGGATCAGCTCGTCCTGGAGGTGGTCGCGGGTGATCGGGTCGACGGCGCCGAACGGCTCGTCCATCAGCAGCACGGGCGGATCGGCCGCCAACGCCCGCGCCACGCCCACGCGTTGCTGCTGGCCGCCGGAGAGCTGACGCGGATAGCGTCCGTGGAACTCGCCCGGATCGAGCCCGACGAGGTCGAGCATCTCCTCGATGCGCTCCTTGATCCGCGACTTCCCCCAGCCGATCATCTTCGGTACGAGGGCGATGTTCTGGGCGACCGTCATGTGCGGGAAGAGCCCGGACGACTGGATCGCGTACCCGACCTTGCGGCGCAGCTTCACCGGGTCGATGTCGGTGACGTCCTCGCCGTTGATGCGGATACGGCCGCCGGTCGGCTCGATCAGCCGGTTGATCATCTTGAGCGTGGTCGACTTCCCGCAGCCGGACGGGCCCACGAAGATCACGATCTCGCCCGCCTTGATCTCCATGCTGACGCTGTCCACGGCGGGCTCGCTGCTGCCCGGATAGCGCTTGGTGAGGTTCTCCAGCTCGATCGTCGCACCGGTCGCGGCACCCCCGGCGGAGGTCTCGTCCGGGGTCGGCTCGGCGGCGGTGGTCTCGGACGTCTCAGACACGGATACCCCTCGGAATCGTCAGCCGGCCGATCAGGACGTACGCGGCGTCGAAGAGCAGCGCCAGGACGATGATCCCGAGCGTGCCCGCGAGCACCTGGTTGAGCGCGTTCTTGGAGCCGAGCGAGCCGATGCCGCGGAAGATCTCGTTGCCGAGGCCGGGGCCCGACGCGTACGCGGCGATGGCCGCGATGCCCATCAGCATCTGGGTGGAGACCCGGATGCCGGTCAGGATCGGCGGCCAGGCGAGCGGCAGTTCCACCCGCACGAGCCGGGCGAGGCGCGACATCCCGATGCCCTTGGCCGCGTCGACCAGGGACGGGTCGACGCCGCGCAGGCCGACGATGGCGTTGCGCACGATCGGAAGCAGCCCGTACAGGGTCAGCGCGATGACGGTCGGCGGGACGCCGAGGCCGACGATCGGGATCAGCAGACCGATCATGGCGAGCGAGGGGACGGTCAGGATGGTGGAGGTGGCGGTCGTGGCCAGATTGCCCGCCCATTCGCTGCGGTACGTGACGATGCCGATCAGTACTCCGATGACGGTCGCGACGACCATGCACTGGAATACCGCGCTCGCGTGCTGGTACGCGTCCGTCAGCAACTGCTGGTGGCGGTTGCCGAGGTAGTCCCAGAAGTTCACTGCACTGCTCACCTCGCCCAGGCGCGGTCCGGACGGTGCCGGGAGTTCCCGGCACCCGCGTGCTGTGCTCTGTTCGTCGTGCGATTGCTGTCTACCCGCGTCAGGAGTCCCCTGACGCCTGTTCGACCAGCGGGATGATCCGCAGCGGAACAGGGTTCTCCATGACGATCGCCGTGGAAGCCCGGACGATGCCATCAAAGCCCACCACCCGGTCGATCACACGTTGGAGATCCGCGTTCGAGCGGGCGACGAGACGGCAGAGCATGTCGCCGTGACCGGTGATCGTGTGCAGTTCGAGCACCTCGGCGACGGTCGCCAAATGCGCCCGTACGTCTGCTCCCTGACCCTGTTTGATCTCCAGCGTGGCGAAGGCCGTGACGGGGTAGCCGAGGGCCGCCGGGTCGACCTCGGGACCGAAGCCGCGGATGACTCCGTTCGACTGAAGGCGGTCCATCCGGGCCTGCACGGTGCCGCGCGCGACGCCGAGCCGCCGGGACGCCTCCAGGACGCCGATGCGGGGCTCGCGGGCGAGCAGCACGATGAGCCGCCCGTCCAGATGATCGATCGTCACGGTTTCACGCTCCGTCTCTTCTCCGATGGTGGTCATGATGTACAGATAGCCCGCCGATCCCGGCGGCTCGCTGGTCATATTGCCCAGCGAATACGCGAACTATTGCGCACCTTGCGATACGGCGGGAGCCTGCCGATATGGCAGCTACCGCGAACACCCAGCCCACCGCCACCTCCGGCACCCCCCACACCGCGCGCGAGGCAGATCCCTTCCCGGTCAAGGGAATGGACGCGGTCGTCTTCGCCGTGGGCAACGCCAAGCAGGCGGCCCACTACTACTCGACGGCCTTCGGCATGAAACTCGTGGCGTACTCCGGTCCGGAGACGGGCAGCCGCGAGACCGCCTCCTACGTCCTGACCAACGGCTCGGCCCGATTCGTCCTCACCTCAGTGATCAAGGCGGCCACGGACTGGGGCCACTTCCTCGAGGGGCATGTCGCCGAGCACGGCGACGGCGTGGTCGACCTCGCCATCGAGGTGCCGGACGCGCGGGCGGCGTACGCGTACGCCGTCGAGCACGGCGCGCGCGGCATCACCGAGCCGTACGAGGAGAAGGACGAGAACGGCACGGTGGTGCGCGCCGCGATCGCGACGTACGGCAAGACCCGCCACACGCTGGTCGAGCGCTCCGGGTACGACGGTCCCTACCTGCCCGGGTTCGTCGCCGCGCAGCCGATCGTGGAGCCGCCGGCCAAGCGGACCTTCCAGGCGATCGACCACTGCGTCGGCAATGTCGAGCTCGGCAAGATGAACGAGTGGGTCGCCTTCTACAACAAGGTCATGGGCTTCACGAACATGAAGGAGTTCGTGGGCGACGACATCGCGACGGAGTACTCGGCGCTGATGTCCAAGGTGGTCGCGGACGGCACCCTGAAGGTGAAGTTCCCCATCAACGAGCCGGCGATCGCCAAGAAGAAGTCCCAGATCGACGAGTACCTGGAGTTCTACGGCGGCGCGGGCGTCCAGCACATCGCGCTCGCCACGAACGACATCGTGGAGTCGGTGCGCACGATGCGCGCTGCCGGGGTCCAGTTCCTGGACACCCCGGACTCCTACTACGACACCCTCGGCGAGTGGGCGGGCGAGACCCGCGTCCCCGTGGAGACCCTCCGCGAGCTGAAGATCCTGGTCGACCGCGACGAGGACGGCTACCTGCTCCAGATCTTCACCAAGCCGGTCCAGGACCGCCCGACGGTCTTCTTCGAAATGATCGAACGCCACGGCTCGATGGGCTTCGGCAAGGGCAACTTCAAGGCCCTCTTCGAGGCGATCGAGCGGGAGCAGGAGAAGCGGGGCAACCTCTAGCGGTACGGGGTGCCCTCCGGGCGGGTTGGCCGGGGTGCGGCGGGCCCGGGGGGTCGCCGCACCTCGGCGCTCCGCGCGGGATGCTTCCCACCGGCCCGCCTGCCCTGTCCCGGCGCTTCGCGCCGGATGTCTCCCGCCCACCCGCCCGATTGCCCCGCGACTGCCTTCCCGCTGTCCCGGCGGGGCTCGGGTGAGTCGGCGCCTGCCTTGTCCCGGCGCTTCGCGCCGGATGTCTCCCGCCCACCCGCCCGATTGCCCCGCGACTGCCCACCCTCCCCGCGCGCCCCCCGTCACCCGTTGCCGGGATCGGGTGGGTGGGTGGGAAAGATCCGCCGCGGAGCGGCGGGGCAGGGCGGGACGGTCCGCAGTCGAAGTGCCCTTGCCCCGACGCCGGTTCAGCCCTGCTGGGAAGGCGGCCGAGGGGAGGATGACGGGCGGGGGCTGCTCGGTGCCGCCCCCGCTCCCTGCCGCCTCGGGGCCGGCGCGTACATCTGTTCCGGGCCGCCCTCCGGGGGATCGCCCAGGGACTCCAGGGCCGACTCCGCCGCCGGGGTGAGCAGGGGCGAGAAGTACGGGTTGAGGCGGAGGGCCTCGGCGATGTGGCGGCGGGCCGCGCCGTACTTGCCCAGTTCGCGTTCGATCTCGCCCCGGTGGTAGGAGAGCAGCGCGCTCCGCGGGCCCTTGTCCGTGGCCCGTGTCGCGTACTTCAGGGCCTCCTCGTTCTCGTCCGCGCGGTGCAGCGCCCAGCCCAGCGCGTCCGCCACCTCCGGGCTTCCGTGGCGTTTGAACTCCGCCCGAAGACGCCGTACCGCCTCGTCCGGGTCTCCGTGGTCCGCTTCGAAGAGGCCGAGGATCCGTTCTTCGTTGACGCCGTTGACCCCTTCCTGCTTCACCCGGGTCCGCAGGACGTCGTACTGAGCGCGCGCAGCCGGCATCAGGCGCAGGGACTCGTACAACTCCCCGAGCGCCAGGGCGTATTCGGGCGCCGGCTGCTTCACCAGCGCGCTCCGGTAGGCGTTCAGCGCCTCCGTCGTACGGCCCAGCGCGGCCAGCGCACGGCCCTTGCCCGCCAGCGACGGGTGATGGTCCGGGTCCGCCGCCAGCGCCGCCTCCTGGTAGCGCAGGGCCTCCGCCGGCTCCCCCCGCTCCCACGCCAGCTCACCCACCCGGTGCAGGCACACCGCCTGCTCCGCGGGCGACGAGGCCAGCGCCGCCGCGTCCGCCAGCGTCGCCGCTGCGTCCTCCCGCCAGCCCCGGTCCCGGTACACCTGCCCGGCCCGCGCCATGACCGCGCTGCCCGAGTGCAGTTCCTGCAAGGTCTCCAGCGCCCTGCCCACCGCCTTCGCGTTGCCCAGGCCGCGGTACGCGTCGATCAGGACGGGGTACGTCGTCCACCGCTTCGGCGACTGCTTCACCGCCGCCTCGCCCCACTTCCGCGCGCCCCGGAAGTCGTGCCGCGCGTTCGCCAGCGCCGCGAGCCCCGTCAGGGCCTCCACATTCCCCGCGGGCCGAGCCTTCAGCGACGTACGCAACGCGCGGTCGGCCTTGGGGTAGTACGCGCTGTCCGCGGTCCGCCGGCCCCGCTCCACGTAGGCGGCCCCGAGCACCGCCCACGAGTGGTCGTCCGCCGGATGCGCCCGCAGATGCGCCTCGCGCTCCCCGATCAGCACCGCCAGGTCCGGCAGCGCGGCCGGCACCCCGGTGCCCACCGCCGCCTGCGCCCGCCCGGCGGGCCCCAGCGCGGGCGGCGCCGCCTTTCCGTCCCGCTCGGACGGCAGCACGACGAGTGCGGCGCCGCCGAGCACCACGCACCCGGCGACGGAGGCGACCAGCACGCGCTTCACCGAAGGCTTCATGACGCTCACTGTGCGGCAAAGACTTCAATACGAAGAGCACATCCCGGCGGCACGGAACGGCGTCGCACACGGGTTCACACCGATGGCCCCGGGTGCGAGGCTGTGATCATGAGCCGCACACTCATCGAACTCCTCCGTGCCGGCAGCGACGCCCTCCCCGGCGACGCCGTCCTCACGGACCCCGACGTCACCGCCTCGTACGCGAACGACATGGCGAGCTTCTGCGACGCCGGCACCCCCGCGGTCGTGGTCCTGCCCCGCACGGTCGAGCAGGTCCAGCACGTCATGCGCACGGCGACCGAACTACGGATCCCGGTGGTCCCGCAGGGCGCCCGTACGGGCCTCTCCGGCGGCGCCAACGCCAGCGAGGGCTGCATCGTGCTCTCCCTGGTCAAGATGGACCGCATCCTGGAGATCAGCCCCGTCGACCGCATCGCCGTGGTCGAGCCGGGCGTCGTCAACGCCACCCTCTCCCGCGCCGTGAACGAACACGGGCTCTACTACCCGCCGGACCCGTCGAGCTGGGAGACCTGCACCATCGGCGGGAACATCGGCACGGCGTCGGGCGGCCTGTGCTGCGTCAAGTACGGGGTGACGGCGGAGTACGTGCTCGGACTTGACGTCGTGCTCGCCGACGGGCGGCTCATGAGCACGGGGCGGCGTACGGCAAAGGGCGTCGCGGGCTACGACCTCACGCGCCTCTTCGTCGGCTCCGAGGGCAGCCTCGGTATCGTCGTCCGCGCGACCCTCGCGCTGAAGCCGCAGCCGCCCCAACAGCTGGTCCTGGCGGCCGAGTTCGGATCGGCGCAGGCCGCCTGTGACGCCGTATGCAGGATCATGGAAGGGGGCCACGTCCCCTCGCTCCTGGAACTGATGGACCGTACGACCATCAGGGCCGTGAACGCGCTGGCGAACATGGGCCTCCCCGAGACCACCGAGGCGCTGCTCCTCGCCGCCTTCGACACCCCGGACCCGGCATCCGACCTCGCCGCCGTCGGCGCGCTCTGCGAGGCCGCGGGCGCCACCCAGGTCGTCCCCGCCGAGGACGCCGCCGAGTCCGAACTCCTGCTCCAGGCACGGCGGCTCTCCCTCACCGCGCTGGAGGCCGTCAAGGGCACGACGATGATCGACGACGTCTGCGTGCCGCGCTCGAGGCTCGCGGACATGCTCGAAGGCGTCGAGCGCATCGCCGACAAGTACAGCCTCACGATCGGGGTCTGCGCGCACGCGGGCGACGGCAACACCCACCCCACCGTCTGCTTCGACGCGGCAGACCCCGACGAGGGCCGGCGCGCCCGCGAATCCTTCGACGAGATCATGGCCCTCGGTCTCGAACTCGGCGGCACGATCACCGGCGAGCACGGCGTGGGCGTCCTCAAGAAGGAGTGGCTGGCGCGCGAGATCGGCCCGGTGGGCGTGGAGATGCAGCGCGCCATCAAGACGGCGTTCGACCCGCTCTCCCTGCTCAATCCGGGCAAGCTCTTCTGACGTTCCAAAAGCTCTGGCTCCGCTGTCGCCCCCGTGGCGGCGGAGCTCACTCACCGTCCTTGGACTCGTCGCTCGGCCACGGGTCGCGCAGCCAGAGGTCGTCGGCCGGGGTCGGTGTGAGCAGCTCGGCGAGGCCGTCGTCGATGCCGAGCCGCTCAGCCTCAGAGCCCGGAGGGACCACCCGCAGCGTGCGCTCGAGCCAGGCGGAGACGGCGGGCGCGGGCGCCTCCAGGAGGGCGTCACCGTCGGGTGAACTCAGCGCCATCAGGACGACGCTGCGCCCCTCCACCTTCGTCGGCCAGACCCGGACGTCTCCGTGGCCGCAGGGCCTGAACACCCCCTCGACCAGGAGCTCGCGGGCGAACGTCCAGTTCACCGGGTGCTCGGAGCCGATGTGGAAGGCGATGTGGACGGCGTACGGGTCGTCGGTGCGGTAGGTCAGCCGGGCCGGGACGGGGATGGCCCGCTCCGGGGAGAGGACGAGTTTGAGTTCGAGCTCGCGTTCCACCACGGTGTGCATGACGGTCGTTCCTTCCTTGTCGGGGCCCTGGGAGCGGACCCGTGCAAGGAGAGAGCGCGAGGTGGGCACAGCATTACGCGACTTCCGGAAACTTTTTTCGCGGATCCTGAAGTGTCCCTGAATGCGGAGCCTGAAGTGTCCCCGGATAGGGGGCGGTCGGGCGGGACCCGCGCAGGCACGGGCGGAGGTCTGATAGATGTGGAGCCTCAAAAAGACCCCCGAGCAGATACGGGACGACGGACATGAGCGCCCCAACTCCGGCCCCAGGTGACGACAGGCCCCGCGAAGGCTACTACCCCGATCCGTCCATTCCCGGATATGTCCGGTACTGGAACGGCGGGTCCTGGGTGCCCGGTACGAGTCGTCCCGCCCCGTCCGACGGCGAACCGCTGCCCGCACCGCCCGGCGCGGCGGCGGCACCGGTGATTCCGGCGGCCGCCACGCCGCCCGCGACGCCGGCCGCGTCCGCCGAGGCCCCCGCCGAGGAGACCGGTCCGGTCTTCTTCGACGAGGAGCCGATGCCGGAGCCGCCCGCGTCCGACGCCCAGCACGGCGCGCGGCCCGAGCCCGCATCCGCGTGGCAGGCCGACGCGGCGCGGCAGGCGGGGCTCGGCGGCGAGCAGGACCGCAAGGTGTCGTGGGGCGCGGCCGGGCAGGGCGAGCCGCGGGACCCGCGCGTCCCGAGCGAGCGCCCGGCCCGGCCGGAGGCTTCGGGTGAGCACGGCCCCGGCACGGTGCAGATCCGCGCGATCAAGCCGGGCGGCGCGAAGGCCAAGCCGGACGCCGCTGCCTCCGCTGCCCCCACTGCCCCCACTGCCCCCGCCGCCCCCGCCAGGCCGACGCCTCCGCCGACCGACGGGACCGTCACGTTCCGCAGGCCCAGCGGCCCGGTGCGGCCCGCCGGAGCGAGCGAGGAGCCGTCGCCCGGCACGGAGGGCACGATGGCGATCAGGGCGCTGCGTCCGGGCCAGGGCAACCGGCAGTCGGCGGTGCCTCCGCAGCAGTCCGCGGCACCCGCACCCGCACCGGCACCTGCCCCCGCCCCGACGCCGTCCCCGACGCCGTCCCAGGCCCCCGCCCAGCCGTCCGTTCCGCAGCAGGGCGGCGCGCACGGCGGTATGCCCTCGCCGGTGACCTCCGGGCCCGGTGGCGGCTCGCCCTCCTGGGCCCAGCAGGTCCATCAGCTCGCCGAGGCCGACGACCAGGCGCAGCAGCAGCCCGTGGTGCCGTGGAAGCCGGTCGCCGACGACCCGTTCCTCGCGGCGGCGCAGGCGCAGGCGGCGGCGCGTCCGGCGGGGCTCGGCAAGCGGTTCGCGGCGCGGCTCATCGACACGGTCGTACTGGCGGCGGTGACCGGGGCGGCGGCGCTGCCGCTCGGCACGAAGGCGGCGGACCACGTCGACAGCAAGATCGACGCGGCGAAGATGTCCGGCGAGCAGGTCACGGTCTGGCTCCTGGACGGCACCACGGCGGGCTACCTGGGCATGGTCCTCGCGGTCCTGCTCGTCTTCGGCGTCCTCTACGAAGCCCTGCCGACGGCCAAGTGGGGCCGCACGCTGGGCAAGAAGCTGCTGGGGCTCGAGGTGCGGGACATGGGCGAGCACGAGGCCCCGTCGTTCGGGGCGGCGCTGAAGCGGTGGCTGGTGTACGCGGTGCCGGGTGTGCTTGTGATCGGCGTGGTGGGCGTCCTGTGGGCGGTCTTCGACCGTCCGTGGCGCCAGGCCTGGCACGACAAGGCGGCGGGAACGTTCGTGGCGGGGTGACCCTGGGATTCCGGTCCGTCCTGCGGGGCCAGGGCCTGTCCGGCGGATCTTGCCCGGGACGCGGCGGCCCGGCACGCGCAGCTGCGGCGTTGTCGTCAGTCACCATCGCTGTCGTCAGTCACCATCGCTCCGCGATGCCTCGATCCTCCGCCTTGCGGCTGCACGCACCAGACCACCGCTCACCGGCAGAGACAAGGCACCGCCCACAGCAGTCGGCCGGATCCGCCGGACAGGCCCTAACCCGTACAGCCCCTCGCCGGATGCGCCCGCATTCCCTTCGGGGTCGACTCGGCCCATGAGTACCGAACCGCCGCCCTATCCGCCGCCCCCGGACGACGACAACGACCCGTTCAAGAAGCAGCCGCCGCCGTCCGGCGGCGGGTCTCCCTACGACGCTCCGCCGCCGCCGTACGCAGGTGACCCCTACGGCGGCCGTGCCGGGTACGGGGCGCAGGATCCGCTCGCCGGGATGCCGCCGCTGGGGGACAGCGGGAAGCGGGTGCTCGCCCGCATCATCGACATGATCCTCGTCGGCGTCGTCGTCTGGCTGCTCTCCTGGCTCTTCGGCACCAACGAGTTCGACGTCGACCCCGACGACGTCGAGTACGGCAAGAGCTTCGGCCAGTCCCTGCTCGCCGCCGTGCTCTACATCGCGTACGACAGCTTCCTGATCTCGAAGACGGGCCAGACCCTCGGCAAGAAGTGGCTCGGGCTGAGGGTCGCGAACCTCAACGACGGGGCGACCCCCACCCTGCAGACCGCGCTCGCCCGCGCGGCCGTCCTGTGGATCCCGTTCGCGTTCTGCTGTGCCTGCATCTGGACGGCCATCTGCGGCGGCTGGAGCTTCTTCGACAAGCCCTACAAGCAGGGCCTGCACGACAAGGCGGCCAAGACGGTGGTGGTCAGCACCACCTAGGTCCGGTCGGCACCACCCGGCGGCGGCACCGACAGCGGGCCCGTGAACCTCACGGGCCCGCTGGTTCGCGTACGGACTCGGCGAGCACGGGAGCCGCGGCCCGCTGGACCGGCACCCGCTCCTCGGCGGCACGGACGACGGGGGCGGCGGGCGCCGCGGGTTTCGGCTGGGGCACCGTCATCGCCACCAGTAACCCGAGGCCGAGCGCGGCGACGGCTATCACCGCCACCCCGATTCCCGAACTCGTCTGGGAGAGCAGCAGCATGGCGAGCGTCGAGAAGACGACGGTCACCGTGCCGTAGGTGAGCTGGGCGGGGGTGGGACGAGGCAGCGGCATGGGACGAGGCATGGCGTCATCAGTCCTCGGAAAAAGCGGATGCGGAGGGGGTGTCGAACCGTATGAGTCGTGCTGTATAACGATGGACCCAAAGTGCTGTACACGAATCAAAGGGTGCTGGGCGACGGCGACTTGGGAAGTGCTGTCACGCGCTGTAGCACGCCGTCGATTGACTCTATTCCGCTGCATGCCCGACGGGAACGAGCGGTAAGCGTGACCTAACCCACGGTGCCGCAGCACAGGGGGCGCACGGGTTCATGGCGTCCACCAAGTGGACGTCGGGGCGCGCCCATTGGTCATCCGGGGGTCATGCGGGAGGGGAGTCCGCGCATGTCCGCATAGCGGATCTCCGCGCCTGCATAGTGCACTTGGCCTGTTCAAGTCAAGGTCTGTCTTTTCTCTGGCATCTCCGGTCGAATGTCGTCACTTGTGACGCGTATCGCGCGCGGACCTCCTCCGACCGGGATTCGTCCGCCCCCGCGCGGACGCGGGGGAGGACAGCATCAAGTGACAGTCAGAAGACGGACGTTCAGAGCCACCGCGGCCGCAGTGGCGATGGCCGCAGCAGCCGCCACGTTCTCGGCCGCCACCGCATCGGCCGAGGACGGCGATCAGGCATCGGGTGCGCCGGCCATCGACCGGCAGGACCCGGGCAGGGCCAAGGCTCAGGTCGACCACGACCTCGAAGGGCCGTTCAGCAAGGAGCAGGCCAAGCAGCGCGAGGCGGCCCTGGAGCAGGTCATCGCGGGCGACGCCAAGGTCCAGAAGCGCGACGGCTCCCAGGTCGTGAAGCTCGACGACAAGAAGTACGTCGAGCTCGGCCGGGAGAAGACCGACAAGATCTTCACGATCCTGGTGGAGTTCGGGGACAAGGTGGACGACACCACCATGTACGACCCCGACGGTCCCGACGGCCCCGAGGCGCCGGTCAAGAAGTACGGCGGCAAGCCGGGCCCGGCGCACAACAAGATAGCCGAGCCGGACCGTGCCAAGGACAACAGCACGGCCTGGCAGAAGGACTACAACCAGAAGCACTTCCAGGACCTCTACTTCGGTGAGGGCAAGGACGCGGACGGCAAGACCAAGCACTCCCTCAAGACCTACTACGAGAAGACCTCCTCCGGCCGGTACTCGGTCGACGGCGAGGTCTCCGACTGGGTCAAGGTCGACTACAACGAGGCGCGCTACGGCTCCAATTACTGCGGCGACACCAACTGCGCCAACGTCTGGGACGCGGTGAAGGACGGCGTCACCGCCTGGACCAAGGACCAGAAGGCCCAGGGCCGCACGGACGCCCAGATCAAGGCCGACCTCGCCAAGTACGACCTGTGGGACCGCTACGACTTCGACGGCGACGGCAACTTCAACGAGCCCGACGGGTACATCGACCACTTCCAGATCGTGCACGCCGGCGAGGACGAGTCGGCCGGCGGCGGCGCCGAGGGCAAGAACGCCCTCTGGGCGCACCGCTGGTACGCGTACGGCAACGACGCGGGCAAGACCGGTCCGGCCGACAACAAGGCGGGCGGCACGCAGATCGGCGACTCGGGCATCTGGGTCGGCGACTACACGATGCAGCCGGAGAACGGCGGCCTCGGCGTCTTCGCCCACGAGTACGGCCACGACCTCGGTCTGCCGGACCTGTACGACACCACGGGCAAGGCCGAGAACTCGGTCGGCTTCTGGTCGTTGATGTCGGCCGGTTCCTGGCTCGGCACCGGCAAGGACGCCATCGGTGACCTGCCCGGCGACATGACCGCCTGGGACAAGTTCCAGCTGGGCTGGCTCGACTACGCCAAGGCGAAGGCGGCGACCAAGTCGACGCACAAGCTGGGTGTCGCGGAGTACAACACCAGGAACAAGCAGGCGCTCGTCGTCGAGCTGCCCAAGAAGAAGGTCACCACCACGGTCGTGAAGCCCACCGAGGGCTCCAAGCAGTGGTGGAGCGACCAGGGCGACGACCTCAAGAACACCCTGACCCGGTCGGTCGACCTGACCGGCAAGACCAAGGCCGAGCTGACGCTCGACGGTTGGTGGGACATCGAGGCCAACTACGACTGGCTCTACACCGAGGTCTCGACGGACGGCGGCGCCAACTACACGCCCGTGGACGGCACCGCGGACGGCAAGGCCATCCCGCGCGACGCCGGTGACAAGCCCGCGTTGACGGGTCCCTCGGGCGCGTACAAGAAGCTGGTCTTCCCGCTCGACGCGTACGCCGGCAACAAGATCGACATCCGTTTCCGGTACGCGACGGACGGCGGCGCCGGTGGCAAGGGCTTCGCCGCCGACAACCTCGCCGTGACGGCGGACGGCGCGAAGGTCTTCGAGGACGGCGCCGAGGGCGACGACAACGGCTGGACGGCCAAGGGCTTTTCGCGCATCGGCGAGTCCTTCACCAAGGACTACGACCAGTACTACCTCGCGGAGAACCGCCAGTACGTGTCGTACGACAAGACCCTGAAGGTCGGCCCGTACAACTTCGGCTTCTCCAAGACCCGTCCGGACTGGGTCGAGCACTACGCGTACCAGACCGGCCTGATGGTCTGGCAGTGGGACACCTCGCAGAAGGACAACAACGTCAGCACGCACCCCGGCCAGGGTCTGATCCTGCCGGTGGACGCGCACGCCAAGCCGCTGAAGTGGGCGGACGGCACGTTGCTCCGCAACAAGATCCAGCCGTTCGACGCGCCGTTCTCCAAGTACGGGACGGCCGCGTTCACGCTCCACAACGCGGACGTGGCGCTGAAGATCAAGTCCCAGAAGGGCGTCCCGGTCTTCGACGACCACAAGGGCACCTACTGGTTCAAGGAGAACCCCACGGGAAGCGTGAAGGTCACTGACACCAACACCCAGATCAAGATCGTCAAGCAGCCGAAGGATGGCTCCTCGATCACGGTCCAGGTGGCTCCCTCGGTGAAGTAGTTCGCGTTTTCGCAGGTCAAACCATGATCGGCCGTCGCCCTCTAGCGGGCGGCGGCCGATCGTGTTTAGGTGCGTGCTGTGGATTTCTTATTGACGCGGGGTCCGGCCAGGGGCTCCGTGCGATGTCTCACGGGGGTGTGATCAGCCATGTCCGCAGGAGGTTTCAGCAGGCTGCCGAACGGCACCGTGGTGGTGGCCATGACACTGCCGAGCCCGTCGGCGGGCGGCGGCAACGTCCGCATCATCGTGCACGCGGTGAACCGGGCCAGGGCGCTGACGCGGCTGCGGAACCTGGGCCTGCGCGCGGTCTATCTCCGCGGCAACGCGGAGCCGCCTACTCCGGATGAGATCACGGCGGTCCTTCATCATCCCGACGGGTTGATATGGCGTACGGCGCCGGACGGCGCCGAGGAGCTGTGGCACCCCATCAGAGCCCTGATGCGGCAGAGACCGGGGTTCCGGCCGTCGGAGGTGTGACAAGCCGCCGGGAGGCTAGACGACCGGCTTCCCGGTCAGCTCCACCCCCGCCTCCCGCAGCTCCTCCAGCGCCCGCTCGGTCGTCTCCTTCGAGACGCCCGCCGTGAGGTCCAGGAGGACCACCGTGTGGAAGCCCTCGCGGGCCGCGTCCAGGGCCGTGGCCCGTACGCAGTGGTCCGTGGCGATGCCCACCACGTCCACCTCGGTGATCTGCCGGGCCCGCAGCCAGTCCGCCAGCGGGACGTCGTTCTCGTCGACGCCCTCGAAACCGCTGTAGGCGGCCGTGTAGGCCCCCTTGTCGAAGACCGCTTCGATCGCCCCGGAGGCGACGACCGGCGCGAAGTTCGGGTGGAAGCCGACGCCCTCCGTCCCCGCCACGCAGTGCCGGGGCCAGGAGCGGACGTAGTCCGGGTGCTCGGAGAAGTGGTCGCCCGGCTCGATGTGGTGGTCGCGGGTGGCCACCACGTGGCGGTAGCCCGCCGGGGCCTGGCCGATCAGCTCGGTGATGGCGGCGGCCACGTCGGCGCCCCCGGCGACCGCGAGGCTGCCGCCCTCGCAGAAGTCGTTCTGCACATCGACGACGATCAGAGCGCGGCGCATCGGGTGTCCTTCGGTCGGCAGGGCTGGCTGGTAGGTGCGGGGACTCGGCCGGATGAACCGAGCGTAGAGACTTCCGTTCCGTTGCGGGAGGGGGCGTTCGGCTGCCCCGGCGTACGAGGCGCCGAACGTACTCCGCGGCGGTCAGACGTACTCCGTGGGAATGACCGCCTCGCCCTTCGACAGCTGCGTGGCCGAGAGCGGAAGGCGGGCGCGGGCCGCCGCGTGCCGGTCGCGGACCGCGTCCAGCGGCTCGCGGGCCACCACCTCGCCGCCCTTGACCAGCTCGACGAGGAGCTGGTGGTCGGCGAGCTCCACCGGCACCGGTCCGGTGCCGATCACCTCGGCCTCGGCGACCCCGTGCTCGTCGGGCCGCCGCGCGGCCCACTTGCGGCCGCCGATCGACGTCTTGCCGCCCGACGACTTCTTGGCCACCGGCTCCAGTGGGGCCTTGGGGTCCGCGGAGTGCGCGCGGGCCACCAGTTTGTAGACCATCGAGCAGGTCGGGTGCCCGGACCCGGTGACCAGCTGGGTGCCCACGCCGTACGCGTCCACCGGCGCCGCGGCGAGCGAGGCGATGGCGTACTCGTCGAGGTCGGAGGTGACCACGATCTTGGTCTTCGTGGCGCCCAGCTCGTCCAGCTGCTGACGCACCCGGTGCGCGACCAGGAGCAGGTCGCCCGAGTCGATGCGGACCGCGCCAAGATCGGGCCCGGCGACCTCGACGGCCGTGCGGACGGCCTCGGTCACGTCGTACGTGTCGACGAGCAGCGTCGTGCCGGGGCCGAGCGAGGCGACCTGGGCCTCGAAGGCGTCGCGTTCGTTGTCGTGCAGCAGGGTGAAGGCGTGCGCGGACGTGCCGACCGTGGGGATGTCGTAGCGGAAGCCGGCCGCCAGGTCGGATGTGGTGGTGAAGCCTCCGACGTACGCGGCACGCGAGGCGGCGACGGCGGCCAGCTCGTGCGTACGCCGTGCGCCCATCTCGATCAGCGGGCGCTCACCGGCGGCCGAGGCCATCCGGGAGGCGGCGGCCGCGATCGCCGAGTCGTGGTTGAGGATGGAGAGGATCACCGTCTCCAGGAGCACGCACTCGGCGAAGGAGCCCTCGACGCGCAGCACCGGCGAGCCGGGGAAGTAGACCTCGCCCTCCGGGTAGCCCCAGATGTCACCGCGGAAGCGGTACGAGGCGAGCCACTGCAGGGTCTCCTCGTCGACGACGCGCCGCTCGCGCAGGAAGCCGATGACGTCCGCGTCGAAGCGGAAGTTCTCCACGGCGTCCAGGACCCGGCCGGTTCCGGCCACCACTCCATAGCGCCGCCCCTCGGGCAGTCTGCGGGTGAAGACCTCGAAGACGGAGCGCCGGTCGGCGGTGCCGGCCTTCAGCGCGGCCTGCAGCATCGTCAGCTCGTAGTGGTCGGTGAAGAGCGCCGTCGACGGAACATCCACCGGCAGCCCAAGGTCCGCTGTGTTCATATGAGGGATGCTACCCCGCATCTCGTCACTCTGACGATTTCCTGGGCCCATTTGTGCGAGGCCCCCCTACGGGTGGCAGCATGGGTCAAGTGAGTACGGCTCCCGCAGAGATCACACGCCCGGAATCGGACGAAGAGACGTTCGCCGTCCCCGAACCGGACGTCCCCTGGATCACGCTCGTGCACAACGACCCGGTCAACCTGATGAGCTACGTGACGTACGTGTTCCAGACGTACTTCGGGTACTCGAAGGACAAGGCCACGAAGCTGATGATGGATGTGCACCACAAGGGCCGGGCCGTCGTGTCCACCGGCACGCGCGAGGAGATGGAGCGCGACGTGCAGGCCATGCACGGATACGGGCTGTGGGCCACCCTCCAGCAGGACCGCAAGTAGCGGTCCTCCCCAGCAGGACCGCAGACAGCAGGCCGACAGCAGCAGTGGACCGGAAGCAGCGACGCATCTGATGCCAGGACAATTCGAAGCGATCCCCGGGGGCGGCGCCGCCGTCGCGCTCGACGAGGTCGAGATCTCGATCATCCGTTCCCTCGCCGTCCAGCTCCTGGAGCTGATCGGTCCGGGCCCGGCCGAGGACGCCTCCGACGACCCGCTCGCCGAGCTGTTCGCGGAGGGCCCCAGCGAGCCGCCGACCGATCCGGTGCTGCAGCGGCTGCTTCCCGACGCATACGGCGGTCCGGGCAGCGAGAAGGACGACGGCGACGAACTGCGGGCGTACTCCGCGGAGTTCAGGCGCTTCACCGAGAACGACCTGCGGGCCAAGAAGCGCGACGACGCCCTGGCCGTGATCCGTTCCCTGGACTCCATGACGGCGGCGGGCGACGGCGGGGCCGTCCTGAAGCTGTCCGCGGAGGAGTCCCGGCACTGGCTCGGCGCCCTCAACGACCTGCGGCTCGCGATCGGCGCTCGCCTCGAGGTCACCGACGAGGAGGACACGGACCTCCTCTATCAGCTGCCGGACTCCGATCCGCGCAAACCGATGGTGATGGCCTATTTGTGGCTGGGTGGTCTGCAGGAAACGCTGGTCAGCACGTTGCTGGTGTGACCGGCGGTGCGGTCGGCGGTGCGGTCGGCGGTGCGGTCGGCGGTGTGACGAGGACGGCACCGCGCGGCCGGAAATCGATGTAGTCGGCACCTTTTAACAGGTGTTCGCTCAGCGGATCCTCAAATCCGGATAACGATCGCGTCACTTCAATGCCCGCGTATGCCACACCAAGGGAATTTTGTCCGCTTCTTCCAGTGGTGTGCGCCACACGCCGCTCAGTCGATCACTGTCACGGCCGTGATAAATCTTCACGACCACTCGGTGACGCCACCCATGTCGCCGAGGGCGCTCGGACCGGCAGACCGCCGGTAGCACTCCATCCATATCCGGGGGGATCAGGACCTGATCCGTGGCCATACGCAGACTGCGGGCACGGATCAGCGTGGAGAAAGGCGTCACCATGACCTCAGTGCAGGTCGAAGAGCATCACGACGGCAATGAGGCCGTAAAGGCCGGTTCGGACGGCACGTCCGGCGAGGGCTATCAGCGCGGGCTCGGAGCCCGGCAGATCCAGATGATCGCGATCGGCGGTGCCATCGGCACCGGCCTGTTCCTCGGCGCGGGCAAGGCCATTCACAAGGCCGGTCCGAGCCTCATCCTGGCGTACGCCATCGCCGGCCTCGTCATCTTCTTCATCATGCGCGCCCTGGGCGAGCTGCTCATGTACCGCGCGGTGTCGGGCTCCTTCTCGGAGTACGCGCGCGAGTTCATCGGCCCCTTCTTCGGCTACGTGACCGGCTGGACGTACTGGCTCTTCTGGGTCGTCACCGGCATCACGGAAGTCACGGCGGCCGCCCAGTACATGCAGTTCTGGACACATGACTCCATTCCGCAATGGGCGTACGCGCTGATCTTCACGGTCATCCTGTACGGCGCCAACCTGATCTCCGTGAAGCTCTTCGGCGAGCTCGAGTTCTGGTTCTCGATGGTCAAGGTCACCGCGATCATCGGCATGATCCTCATCTGCGCCGGCATCCTCACCATCGGCTTCTCCGACGCCGGTGACACCGCCTCCGTGACCCACCTGTGGGACCAGGGCGGCTTCTTCCCGAACGGCATCGGCTCCACGCTGATGACGCTGCAGATCGTGATGTTCGCCTTCCTCGCCGTCGAGCTGGTCGGCGTCACCGCGGGCGAGTCCAAGGACCCGAAGACCGTCCTGCCCAAGGCCATCAACACCGTGCCGTGGCGCATCGCCGTCTTCTACGTCGGCGCGCTGATCATGATCCTGTCGGTCGTGCCGTGGACGAGCTTCGTGCCGGGCGTCTCCCCGTTCGTCGCCGCCTTCGACAAGATGGGCCTCGGCGTCGGCGCCGCGATCGTCAACTTCGTCGTCCTGACGGCCGCGCTCTCGTCCTGCAACTCCGGCATGTACTCCACCGGCCGCATGCTGCGCGACCTGGCGCTGAACGGCCAGGGCCCGCAGTTCTTCACCAAGCTCACGAAGAACGGCCTGCCGCTGGTCGGCACCACCTTCTCCGCCGCGCTGATGCTCGTCGGCGTGTGGATCAACTACCAGTGGCCGGGCGAGGCGTTCAACTACGTCGTCTCCTTCGCGACCATCTCCGGCATGTGGGCCTGGATCATGATCCTGGTCTGCCAGATCAAGTACCGCCGCAAGTCGGACCGCGGCGAGCTGCCGAAGTCGACCTTCCGGGCGCCGGGAGCTCCGTTCACCAGCTGGTTCGCGCTGCTCTTCATCGGCATGGTGATCGTGATGATGGGCATCGACAAGGACGCCCGCATCTCGCTCTACGCGGCCCCGGTCTGGGCGCTGATCCTGGGCGTCGGCTACCTGGTCATGAACAGGCGCAACGGTCAGGCGACGGGCGGCGGCGAGTCCGCGCCGCAGGACGCGATCAAGTCCTGACGCTCGCCTGATGCGGGCCGGACTGCGGCCCGGTCCCAGCATGTGGGCCCACCCGTACCACTCCTCGGTACGGGTGGGCCCCTCTGCTTATCCTGGCTCCCATGCTGACCCTGACCCAGGCCCTCCACGACCAGATCGTCGCGCACGCGCGCCAGGACCACCCCGACGAGGCCTGCGGCGTGGTCGCGGGTCCCGCGGGCAGCGGACGCCCCGAGCGGTTCATCCCGATGCTGAACGCGGCCCGCTCGCCCACGTTCTACGAGTTCGACTCGACCGACCTGCTCAAGCTCTACCGCGAGATGGACGACCGCGACGAGGAGCCGGTGATCGTCTACCACTCGCACACGGCGACCGAGGCCTACCCCTCGCGCACCGACATCACGTATGCGAACGAACCCGGCGCGCACTACGTCCTGGTCTCCACGGCGGACACCGACGGCGCCGGCGAGTTCCAGTTCCGCTCGTACCGGATCGTCGAGGGCGAGGTCACCGAAGAAGAGGTGAAGGTCGTCCAGGCATACTGAGCCTCACCTTTGAGGCGGCAGGACCCAGGAAGCCGGTGCGAATCCGGCGCGGTCCCGCCACTGTGACCCCGCCCTCCCCGGGCGGGTCAGTCAGGAACTGACCTGCCGCCTTCTCCCACGGATACAAGGGACGCGGAATCCCTTGGAGGAGGCAAGCCCGGTCATGCCCATACCCATGTCCATGCCCATGTCCCACCGCCTGCGCGCGCTCACCGCCGCGGCCCTGCTGGTCCCGCTCGCCGCGTGCTCGTCGTCCGCGGACTCCGGGAAGGACGGCTCCGGAGCGGGCCCGAAGGCCGCGGGATTCCCGTACACCGTCACCAACTGCGGCGTGAAGACGACGTACGACGCACCCCCGAAGCGCGCCGTGACGATGAACCAGCACGCCACGGAAGTGATGCTGGAGCTGGGCCTCGCCGACCGCATGGCGGGCACGGCCTATCTGGACGACAAGGTCCTCCCGAAGTACGCGAAGGCGTACGGGGACATCCCGGTCGTCGCCAAGGAGTACCCCTCCTACGAGAAGCTCCTGGCCGCGAACCCCGACTATGTCTACGGCGGTTACGCGAGCGCCTTCCAGGCGGGCGAGGGCCGCAGCCGCACCGCACTCGCCAAGTCCGGCATCGACAGCCGCCTCAACGTGGAGGGCTGCGCGAAGCGGCCGGTGTCGATGGACGACGTGTACCGCGAGGTGCGGGAGGTCGGCAGCACGTTCGGGGTGCGGGAGCGGGCGGACCGGTGGGTGAGCGCGGCGAAGCGCGAACTGGCCGCGACGGAAGGCAGGTCGAAGGACCGCGACCCCGTCCCGGTCTTCGTGTACGACAGCGGGGACAAGTCGGCGTTCACCCTGGGCGGCCGGGGGATCGGCAACGACATCATCAAGCGTGCGGGCGGCCGCAACGTCTTCGAGGACCTGGACAGGTCCTTCGGCGACGCCTCCTGGGAGTCGGTCGTCGACCGCAGGCCGGAACTGATCGTGATCCTCGACTACGGCGGCACGACCGTGGCCCAGAAGAAGCGCCGCCTTCTGGACGACCCGGTCCTGGCGGACGTCCCCGCCATCAGGCACAAGCGCTTCGCGGTGCTGCCCCTGTCGGACGCGGTGACGGGGGTGCGGGCACCGGCGGCGGTGAAGAAGCTGGCGGACCAGCTGTGAGGTTCTCTTTCGGGGCGGTCGTCGCCGGGCTCCTCCTGGCCCTCGCGGCGGCGGCGACCGCCGGACTGGCCCTGGGCTCGGTCCGTATCCCCGTGGCCGACGTCCTGGAGATCCTCGGCGGCGGAGCCGACCCCTCCCCGTTCCGCACGATCGTCCTGGACGTGAGACTCCCCAGAGTCCTGCTCGGCGCGGTCGTCGGCGCGGGCCTGGCCGTCATAGGCACGGTCCTCCAGGCGCTGGTGCGAAACCCCCTGGCGGACCCCTTCCTCCTGGGTGTCTCCTCCGGCGCCTCGGCCGGGGCCGTGGTGGTGATCGTCCTCGGCAGCGCCTTCGGCCTGGGCGCGGGCCTCGCCACCACCGTCACGATCCCGGCGGCAGCCTTCGCCGGGGCCCTGTTCTCCCTGGCCCTCGTCTACGCCCTGGCCCGCGCGGGGGGAAACTTCGCCACCGGCCGGCTGATCCTCGCCGGAGTCGCCGTCTCGTACATCCTCTCCGCCCTGACCAGCCTGATCCTGGTCACCGCGGACAGCGCGGACCACCTCAAGGAAGTCCTGTACTGGACGCTCGGCGGGCTCGGCAGCGCCCGCTGGGACATGCTGGCGCTGCCCGCGGGCGTACTGCTCGTCGGCACGGCGCTGCTCGTCGCCCTGGCCCGCCCGCTGGACCTGCTCCTCGTCGGCGAGGAGGGCGCCACGGTGCTCGGCCTGGACACGGCCCGGTTCCGGGCGGCCGTCTTCGTCCTGGCGTCGCTGCTGACCGGCGTACTCGTCGCGTACAGCGGAGCGATCGGCTTCGTCGGCCTGATGGTGCCGCACGCCGCCCGGATGCTGGTCGGCGCCGCGCATCGCGCGCTGCTTCCGGTGGCGGCGCTGATGGGCGCGGTGTTCCTGGTGGCGGCGGACCTCGCGGCACGCACGGTCGCCGCACCGCAGGACATCCCGGTGGGGGTGCTCACGGCGCTGACCGGCGGCCCGTTCTTCCTGTGGCTGCTGCGCGGGAGCCGGAGCGGGGAGGCCGTCATATGACCGTCCTGCGTACGGAGAACCTCTCCTACCGGGTACCGGGGCCGGGCGGCCGCCTCCTCGTCGACGACGTCACCCTGCACGCCGCCGATGGCGAGACCATCGGCATCGTCGGCCCCAACGGCAGCGGCAAGACGACCCTGCTGCGCTGCGTGTACGGCACCCTCGCGCCCACCGGCGGCCGCGTCCTCCTGGACGGCGACGACCTGGCGGGCCGGTCGGCGAAGGAACGGGCCCGCAAGATCGCCACGGTCCCGCAGGACGGCCAGGGCGGATTCGAGCTCACCGTCCGGCAGATCGTCGCGATGGGCCGCTCCCCGCACAAGCGCTTCTGGGAGGCGGACACGGCGCGGGACGATCGACTGGTCGACGCGGCGCTGCGCCGGGTCGGCGCGGACGGCCTCGCCCACCGCACGTTCGCCCGTCTCTCCGGCGGCGAGCGGCAACGCGCCCTGGTGGCAAGGGCGTTGGTGCAGGATCCGGCCGTGGTCGTCCTGGACGAGCCGACCAATCACCTGGACATCCGCCACCAGCTGGAGATCCTCGGCCTGGTCCGCGATCTGGGCACGACGAATCTGCTGGCCCTGCACGACCTCAATCTGGCGGCGTACTACTGCGACCGTCTGTACGTCCTGCGGGACGGCCGCCTGGCCGCGTCGGGCGCCCCGAAGGAGGTCCTGACCGGCCAGCTGCTCGCGGAGGTGTACGGGGTGGCGGCGGAGGTGGCGGTGCATCCGGCGACGGGGGCGCCGACGGTGACGTATCTGCCGTCGCGCGGACTGCCGGCCACGGGCGCCGACGGCCCGGCATCCACGTGATGGACGTAAATCGTCCGCGATGTGAGATCACATTCCAGAACCCGGACCGGGAATCGATACGATGACCGCATGGTTCCCCACGACGTGAGCGACAAGATGCCGGGCATGCTGCTCGTTGCGCGTCTGCACGTCGATTTGTGCAGGCTCTCGAGCGCGATCTGTTCGCGCTGACCGCTGCCGCCGTACGGCCGTGAGCCGCGGCGCACCCGTGCGTACCGGGCACCCGCACATACGCACCCGCACCGAAGCACCCGCACTGACGCACCCGCACGACCGGGCCGCCGCGCGCCCACCCACGTGACTTCTTCCGACAGGAGCCCCAGCCATGGCCATCGAGGTCCGCATCCCGACCATCCTCCGCACCTACACCGACGGCGCCAAGGCCGTCGAGGGCAGCGGGGACACCCTTGCCGCGCTCTTCGCCGACCTCGACTCGCGGCACGCGGGCATCGCCGAGCGCATCGTGGACGGCGACAAACTGCGCCGCTTCGTGAACGTGTACCTGAACGACGAGGACGTCCGCTTCCTGGACGGCATCTCCACCAAGCTCACCGACGGCGACAACGTCACGATCCTGCCGGCCGTGGCCGGCGGCATGGTCTGATCCCGGATGCCCCGCTACGACTCCCCGCTGGCGGCGGTGGGCAATACGCCCCTCGTCCGCCTGCCGCGGCTCTCCCCCTCCGACGACGTCCGCATCTGGGCGAAGCTGGAGGACCGTAACCCGACCGGTTCCATCAAGGACCGCCCGGCGCTCCACATGGTGGAACAGGCCGAGAAGGACGGCCGGTTGACGCCCGGCTGCACGATCCTGGAGCCGACCTCCGGCAACACCGGCATCTCGCTGGCGATGGCGGCGAAGCTCAAGGGCTACCGCATCGTGTGCGTCATGCCGGAGAACACCTCGCAGGAGCGGCGCGACCTGCTCGCCATGTGGGGCGCGGAGATCATCTCGTCCCCCGCGGCGGGCGGCTCCAACACCGCCGTCCGGGTCGCGAAGGAGCTGGCGGCGGAGCACCCGGACTGGGTGATGCTCTACCAGTACGGGAACCCGGACAACGCGGGGGCGCACTACGCGACGACGGGCCCGGAGATCCTCGCGGACCTCCCCTCCGTCACCCACTTCGTGGCGGGGCTCGGCACGACGGGCACGCTGATGGGCGTGGGCCGCTATCTGCGCGAGCAGAAGCCGGACATCAAGATCGTCGCGGCGGAGCCGCGCTACGACGACCTGGTCTACGGCCTGCGCAACCTGGACGAGGGCTTCGTCCCCGAGCTGTACGACGCCTCGGTCCTGACGACCCGCTTCTCGGTCGGCTCGGCGGACGCGGTGACGCGTACGCGCGAGCTGCTCCAGCAGGAGGGGATCTTCGCGGGTGTCTCCACGGGCGCCGCGCTGCACGCCGCGATCGGCGTCGGCAAGAAGGCCGTGGCGGCGGGGGAGACGGCGGACATCGTCTTCGTGGTCGCGGACGGCGGCTGGAAGTACCTCTCGACGGGCGTCTACACGGCCCCGACCACAGAGGCGGCCATCGAGACCCTCCAGGGCCAGCTCTGGGCGTGACTCCGCGGGGCTAGCTCTGGGGGTGACCCTGCCGCGCAGGTTCTGGGCGTGACATTCCGCGGCTCCGCCGTGTGACGGGCTCCGCCCCAGACCTCGCTCCTCGAACGCCGGACGCCGGACGTGCTGAATCTTCCAGCCCGTCCGGCGTTCGAGGACGAACTCGGCGGAGCCGCGACATGCCTCAGCCAGGACGGGGGCGGGGGCGGGGAATCGCCTACCCCGCCAGGTACCGCACCTGGTCCCACAGCGTCGGATCCACGACGCCGGCTCGTCTGCGGAACTCCCACACGGGTACGTCCCTCAGCTCGTCCGTCTCCAGGAAGCTGGGGCGGCCGTGCGTGTCCCCGACCGAGCCGGGCGGCAGCGGGATCACCCCGGGCCGCTCGTCGTGGTACTTGCTGGTGATCTTCGCGACCACCGCCGTCTCGCCCCGCACGGAGAGCACCAGGCACGGCCGGTCCTTGCCGCCGGGCCCGTCCTCGTACGGCACCCGCGCCCACCAGATCTCCGCGGGCCGCGGCCCGGGCATCGGCCCGCGGGCCCCGCGCGGCCGCGTCGCCGTGGTCCGCCCGCGCGGCCCGCGACCCCAGCCGTCCACCAGCACGGCGACCACGGCAAGCACCACCACAGCGCCGAGCGCGAGCCACCATGACGTATCCATACCGCTGACGGTACCGGCGCCCACCCGCTCCCGCGCTCCGCCCCCGTGAGCCCCCCGAACCGGTGACAGCGCAGGTGAGTTCCCCCACAACGGCCCGCGACGGAGGAGCGACCGGCACTTTTGCGCCTTACGCTCGACGGATCGAAGGTTCGAGGGTTCGAAGGCTCTTCGAGGGTTCGGAGGACTGACGGACCCCGCGCGGTCTCCCTCCCGCACGCCCCCGCACAACCCCCGTTTCGCCCCCGGAGGTTCCAGCTCCATGAAGCTCACCGTCGTCGGCTGCTCGGGGTCGTTTCCCTCCGCGGACTCGGCCTGCTCGAGCTACCTCGTCGAGGCCGACGGCTTCCGGCTGCTGCTCGACATGGGCAATGGCGCCCTGGGCGAGCTGCAGCGCCATGTCGGTCTCTACGACCTCGACGCGATCTTCCTCAGCCATCTGCACGCCGACCACTGCATCGACATGTGCGCCTATTTCGTGGCGCGCTACTACCGCCACGAGGGCGGCCGCTGCGCCCCCATCCCGGTCTACGGCCCGGAGGGCACGGAACAGCGCCTGACGACGGCGTACGCGGACACGCCGTCGGCCTCCTCGATGAGCGAGGTCTTCGACTTCCACACGGTCAAGCCGGCCTCCTTCGACATCGGCCCCTTCACGGTCCGCACGGAGAAGATGCGGCACCCCGTGGAGGCGTACGGCATCCGTGTCGAACACGGCGGTACGTCCCTGACGTACTCGGGAGACACCGGCCCCTGCGACGGCCTGGACGAACTCGCTCACGACACCGATCTGTTCCTCTGCGAGGCGGCCTTCACGCACGGCAAGGAGAACATCCCCGACCTGCACCTCAACGGCCGCGAGGCGGGCGACTCGGCCCGGCGTGCGGGCGCCCGGCGGCTGCTGCTCACGCACATCCCGCCGTGGACGGACCCGCAGGTGAACCTGGCGGACGCACGGGCGGTGTACGACGGCCCGACGGAGATCGCGGCGCCGGGCAGGTCGTACGAGATCTAGGCCGGTCCTCAGGGACAGCGAGGGCCCCGCACCGTGGAGACGGTGCGGGGCCCTCTGCGTCGAGCGAGGCGTGCTACTTCGACTCGGCCTTCAGGAGCTCGGCCAGCTCCTCGTCGGACTCGCGGCCCGGCGTCGGCAGGTTCCACTTGGTGATCGCGAAGCGGAACACCGCGTAGTAGACCGCGGCGAAGCAGAGGCCGACGAGGACGAGCATCCAGGGCTTGGTCGCGATGCCCAGGTTGAGGAAGAAGTCGATCGCACCGGCCGAGAAGCCGAAGCCGTCCTTCATGCCGAGGGCCCAGGTCAGGGCCATGGAGATACCGGTGAGCACCGCGTGGACCGCGTACAGGACCGGAGCGATGAACATGAAGGTGAACTCGATCGGCTCGGTCACACCGGTCACGAACGCGGTGAGCGCGAGCGAGAACATCATGCCGCCGACGACCTTGCGGCGCTCGGGGCGGGCGCAGTGCACGATCGCGAGGCAGGCCGCCGGGAGGGCGAACATCATGATCGGGAAGAAGCCGGTCATGAACTGTCCCGCGGACGGGTCGCCCTGGAGGAAGCGGGCGATGTCACCGCTCTTGCCCTCGTACGAACCGGCCTGGAACCACGGGAAGGAGTTCAGCAGGTGGTGCATGCCGACGGGGATCAGCGCGCGGTTGACGACACCGAAGATGCCCGCGCCCACGGCGCCGGAACCGACGAGCCACTCGCCGAAGTTGTGCAGACCCGTGCCGAGGACCGGCCAGATGTAGCCGAAGATGATGCCGATGAACAGACCCGCGAAGGCGGAGAGGATCGGGACCAGGCGGCGGCCGCCGAAGAAGCCCGCCCAGTCGGGCAGCTTCGTCCGGTAGAACTTCTGGTACAGCAGTGCCACGACGATGCCCATGACCACACCGCCGAGGACCTTGGCGTCCACGGGTGCGTCCACCATGACGACCTTGCCGTCGACGGCGGTGGCGACCTTCGGCAGGTTCTTGTCCGTGAAGGTGCCGAGCACCTTCTGGAACACCAGGTAGCCGGTGACGGCCGCGAGGGCGGTCGAGCCGTCGGACTTCTTGGCGAAGCCGATCGCGATGCCGACGGCGAACAGCAGCGCCATGTTGTCGATGATCGCGCTGCCACCGGCCGCCATGAAGGTGGCGATCTTGGTGATGAACTCAGGGAAGGACTCGCGCCCCAGCATGTCGGGCTGGCCGAGGCGGATGAGCAGGGCACCTGCGGGCAGCACGGCGACCGGCAGCATCAGGCTGCGGCCGATGCGCTGCATGACAGCCATCGCGCCGGCGCCCTTCTTCTTGTCGGCCGCGGGGGCGGCACTGGCCGTGGACACAACTTCCTCCAGTGGGCAAGGCGCCGCCTGGGGACATGGAAGTGGGGGACGGCGGCGTCTCCGGGGGCCGCGGCGGGACGGCCGCGTGGTCTACACCAGTAGTGGTGTAGACCTGTTGTAGCACGGTGAAGGTGACGTAAGGAACCCACGAGGTTTGTGGGGTCGGCCATAACGCGAAATGAACGGGAATAGACCCCGGGAAGGCAGGCGAAAGGCCCCCGGACCGTGGGTCCGAGGGCCTTGGTGAGCCGGTGGTCAGGCCTTGGTGATGTCCTCGACCTCGTCCTCCGGCTCGCGTCCCGGGGTCTTCAGGTCGAACTTGGTGATCGCGAAGCGGAAGATGACGTAGTACACCACCGCGAAGCACAGACCGATCGGAATGATCAGCCATGGCTTGGTGGCCAGGCCCCAGTTGATCACGTAGTCGATGAGGCCCGCGGAGAAGCTGAAGCCGTCCTTGACGCCCAGGCCCCAGGTGACCGCCATCGAGACGCCGGTGAGCACCGCGTGCACCGCGTACAGCAGGGGCGCGATGAAGACGAAGGAGTACTCGATCGGCTCGGTGATGCCCGTGACGAACGAGGTCAGCGCCAGCGAGACCATCATGCCGCCGACCGCCTTGCGCCGCTCGGGCCGCGCGCAGTGGTACATCGCGAGGCAGGCCGCGGGCAGGGCGAACATCATGATCGGGAAGAAGCCGGTCTGGTAGATGCCGGCGCTCGGGTCCCCGCTGAGGAACATGTTGATGTCGCCGTGCACGGTGGTGCCGTCCGGCTTGGTGTACGAGCCGAACTGGAACCACAGCGGGACGTTCAGGAACTGGTGCAGGCCGATCACCAGCAGCGCGCGGTTGGCGACGCCGAAGATGCCCGAGCCCCAGGCGCCCAGGTCCTGCAGCCAGTTGGAGAAGCTCTCCAGGCCGTCACCGATCGGCGGCCAGATCCACAGGCACAGCGCCGCGAAGACGATGCCGATGAACGCCATGATGATCGGGACGAGCCGGCGGCCGTTGAAGAAGCCGAGCCAGGAGACCAGCTTGGTGCGGTGGAAGCGGACCCAGAAGAACGACGCGAGCAGGCCCATGATGATGCCGCCGAAGACGCCCGGGTTCTGGTACGTGAAGGCGGTGACGGTGTTGTCCGCCGCCTGACAGCCCGTCGCCACCGCCTTCGCCCCGTCGGCGCAGTCCACCGGGAACTGGTGCAGCACGCCCCGGTAGACGAGGAAGCCGGCCACCGCCGCGAGCGCCGTCGAGCCGTCCGCCTTCTTGGCCATGCCGATCGCGACGCCGATGCAGAACAGCAGCGGAAGCCCCAGGTCGGCGTCGAGCAGGGCGCCGCCCGCGCCCGCGAACACCTTGGCGACATCGGTCCAGCCGAGGCCGTCGTCACCGAACACGTCGGGCTGGCCGAGGCGGTTGACGATGCCCGCTGCGGGGAGCACGGCGATGGGCAACTGCAGGCTGCGCCCCATTTTCTGGAGCCCCTGGAAGAAGTTGTTCCAGGGGCTCGGCCGGGGTACTGCGGCAGCGTTCGCGCTCATGGGCGTCCTCCCGGAACAAAGCCAGGTTTGGCGGTCGTTGAAAACTGGTGTAGACCAGTTGCGGAACGGGCGGAGGTGGCGTCCCGAGCGGGGGCGACACCTTGATCGTCATCATTGGGCACGACTGCCGTAACCGCCCGCGAAGATGCTCCAACCGTGCGTTACCGTGACAAAGCGGACCTACGGTGTGGTGAGGCCGCGTCCTTAAGAACAGGGAGAACACCATGGCCAGCAAGGCTGAGAAGATCGTTGCCGGGCTCGGCGGCATCGACAACATCGAAGAGGTCGAGGGCTGCATCACCCGCCTCCGCACCGAGGTCCACGACCCGAGCAAGGTCGACGACGCCGCCCTGAAGGCCGCCGGCGCCCACGGTGTCGTCAAAATGGGTACGGCCGTCCAGGTCGTCATCGGCACGGACGCGGACCCGATCGCCGCGGACATCGAAGACATGATGTGAGTTCCTGAACCCTGAGTTCCTGAACTGCCGCCGAGGGGCCCTTCCCCGACCATGACCCGACCAGGGGGAAGGGCCCCTCAGCCATGTCCGGATAGGCTCAGCCCCATGTCCTCTACGCCCCGCATCGACGGCCGCACCCCCGAACAGCTCCGCCCGATCACCATCGAACGCGGCTGGAGCAAGCACGCCGAGGGCTCGGTCCTCATCTCCTTCGGCGACACCAAGGTCTTCTGCACCGCCTCGGTCACCGAGGGCGTGCCGCGCTGGCGCAAGGGCAGCGGCGAGGGCTGGGTCACCGCCGAGTACTCGATGCTGCCGCGCTCCACCAACACCCGCGGCGACCGCGAGTCCGTACGCGGCAAGATCGGCGGCCGTACGCACGAGATCAGCCGGCTCATCGGCCGCTCGCTGCGCGCCGTCATCGACTACAAGGCGCTCGGCGAGAACACCATCGTCCTGGACTGCGACGTCCTCCAGGCCGACGGCGGCACCCGCACCGCCGCCATCACCGGCGCGTACGTCGCCCTCGCCGACGCCGTCGCCTGGGCCCAGGGCAAGAAGCTGATCAAGCACGGCCGCAAGCCGCTCACCGACACCGTCAGCGCCGTCTCCGTCGGCATCGTCGGCGGCGTACCGATGCTCGACCTGCGCTACGAGGAGGACGTGAAGGCCGACACCGACATGAACGTCGTGTGCACCGGCGACGGCCGCTTCGTCGAGGTCCAGGGCACCGCCGAGGCCGAGCCGTTCGACCGCAAGGAACTGAACGCGCTGCTCGACCTCGCGGTCGCCGGCTGCGACGAACTCGCCGCCCTGCAGCGCCAGGCGCTCGAGGCGACGCTCCAGAACGGCTGAATCACGTTGCCCGCGCCGCCCGTTGACGGCGGCCGGTCAACCCTCTGATCCCCGGCGGCGTTCACGGATACGACGGGCGCGCGGGCTAGGCCGCGCGCTCACCCGTGTCCCGGGAGGGCTTCACCCATGGCCGTGCGTCACCGCCGTCTCGTCGTCGCCACCGTCACGACCCTGCTCGTCGTCCCAGGAGCGCTGGGGCTCGCCGCCTGCGAGCCGGGCGACGCCGTGGACTGCGTCCGCGCGGCCGACGCGGTCTCCGACAGCGCCGACGCGCTGCGCAAGGCCGCCCAGGAGGCGGCCCTCTACCCGGAGAAGGCCGACGAATCCTTCGGCAACATCAAGTCGGACCTCGACGAGATCCGCGACAAGAACGACGACCAGGACATCCGTGACGCCGTCGACGAGATGAAGAAGGCCGTGGACAACGTCGAGGAAGCGGTCGACGAAGGCGACAGGACCCCGGACCTCGGCCCCGTGGTGACCGCGGCCCGTAAGGTCACCAAGGCCTGCACCCCGTAGGGTCACCCACAAGGTCCGGCCCAGACCCGACGCGACCGGGATCCGCAAGTGATCAAGTAAATGCACGGGTCACGGACCTGACAGGCAACCATCAGCCCCCTCGGGGGCGTTCTAACGAGTACGGGCGCGCGGGCCAAGCCGTGCGTCCGTCCGTACCCCCTGGGGAGGGACCGAACCATGGCCGCGCGCCACCGCCGTATCGCCACCGCCGTCGCCGCCGTCCTGATCGCCGTGCCGGCGGGCGTCGGGCTTGTCGGCTGCGACGCCGTCAACAAGGCGCTCGACTGCGTCCAGACCGCCGACGCCATCGCCGAGAGCGTCACCGACCTGCAGACGGCCGTCGAGAAGGCGGCCGATGACCCGACGCAGGCCGACAAGGCGCTCGACGACATCGGCAAGAACCTCGACGAGATCGGCGACAAGACCGACGACGCCGACGTCAACAAGGCCGTCGACGACGTGGACAAGGCCGTGGACAACGTCCGCCAGGCCATCAAGGACGGCGACGCCACGCCGGACATCTCTCCGGTGGTCGACGCCTCCGGCGAACTGACCAAGGTCTGCACGCCGTAGCGGAAACCGGGTGCGGATACTGGTGGGCATGACCCGCCTCATCCTCGCCACCCGCAACACCGGCAAGATCACGGAACTCAGGTCGATCCTCGCCGACGCAGGTCTGCCTCACGACCTCGTCGGCGCGGACGCCTACCCCGAGATCCCCGACGTCAGGGAAACCGGCGTCACCTTCGCCGAGAACGCCCTCCTCAAGGCCCACGCACTCGCCCAGGCCACCGGCCTGCCCGCGGTCGCCGACGACTCCGGCCTCTGCGTCGACGTGCTCGGCGGCGCCCCCGGCATCTTCTCCGCCCGCTGGGCGGGCAAGCACGGTGACGACAGCGCCAACCTGGAACTCCTCCTGGCCCAGCTCGGCGACATCGACTCCGACACCCACCGCGGCGCCCACTTCGCCTGCGCCGCCGCCCTCGCCCTGCCGGACGGCACGGAGCGAGTGGTCGAGGGCCAACTCAGGGGAGTGCTGCGCCACACCCCGTCCGGCACGAACGGCTTCGGCTACGACCCGATCCTCCAGCCGGAGGGCGAGACGCGGACGTGCGCGGAGCTCTCCCCGGAGGAAAAGAACGCGATCAGCCATCGGGGGAAGGCGTTCCGGGCGCTGGTGCCGGTGGTTCGGGAGTTGTTGGGCTGACTGGGCATAGGAACGGCCTGCGCATCGATCCGTCGATTCGCAGGCCGTTTTGGTGCGGCGGAAGGGATTCGAACCCTCAAGCCCGATCAAGGGCCACAGATCCTAAGTCTGCTGCGTCGCCTGTTGCGCCACCGCCGCTAGCCGCCTGCCATCGTACCGGGCAGGCGGCTGGGGCTGACGGAGGGCTTAGTTACCGGGCTGCTCGTTGCCTCCGGTTGCCACCTCTGCACCACGTGCTGGTGACCGCATGGCAGTTGGGGCACAGCAGCCGCAGATTCTCGCGGCGGTCGTCGCTCCAGTCGCCGGTCACGTGGTCGATCTCCAGTGTGATGGGCTGTCCGTTCCATTCGGGCGGGGTCCCGCACTCGTCGCAGCGCTCAGGGACGCCGACTTCACGTAGAGCCCGGCGTAGGAGAGCGCTCGTGGTGCGGCGTTGACCATCGTGCTGGACCAGGATCTTCGCAGCCGTCTTCTTCGGGAGCGTGCCTGGCTTGCCCCGTTGGTGCGCTTGGCCGAGAAAGTGGGACGTGCCTATGTCTTCCTCCGCGATCCAGTCCCGCAGCATGCTTCGCTGGCATTGGTTGTCCGGCCGCTTGAGGTGCCGGAGTGTCTCAGCCACGGACTTGGACTCCGCCACCGCTCTGCGCAGGACGGCCGACTCAGGCCGTGTCCGATGTCTGGTGAACCTGCCGCAGTGATCGAAGTGCGATACATCGATCCCGAAGTGGTCGAATCGCTTGAGCAGATAGCGGCGGAGGTACCCGTAGGGTTGCGTACCCAGGACAGCGATGACCTCATCGATGGTCGAGCAGCTCTCAGCAGCCTCCGCGAGCAGCTCGCGGGTGTAGCGGACTGATTCGCTCATAGTTGCCGCCCCTTCGCGCGGCCGCGGTAATTGTCCGTGGCCGAATGGCAGTTGGGGCACAGCAATCGCAGGTTCTCGATCCGGTTGTTGCGCCAGTTGCCGTCCATGTGGTCTACCTCGAGCGGTAGCCGGTGCCCTCGCCACGTCGGTTCAGTTCCGCACAACGCACACAGCTCGACCACGCCCAGCTCGGTCATGGCCCGCTTGGGCCGGGCGCCGGGTACGCGGCTGGCGGAGTCTGCGACCAAGATCTCCGAAGGTGTGCGCCGTCTGCGGATGTCCCGCATCATGGCGCCGGTGCGAGTCGAAGGGGTGAAGTGTGATGTGTCGATGCCGTAGGCCTTGATGCGACGGCTGATGTTCGTGTGATGGCCGCCCACGAGCTCGATCCCCAGATACCGCAGCACGTCGTTCACACTCTGCGATGCCGCCACCGCAGGCTCCAGCACTTCCCTCGTCCACCGAGCACCGGTCTCGCGCACGAAGTGCGACGTGTCGATCCGCATTTTCTTCATCCGCTCGCGGATGTAGTTGCGCCGCGAACTCTTGGGATCAACCCCCAACTTCCCCAGTGCCTCCGACAGGCTCTGTGAAGTCTTCGCTGCCTCGGCCAGCCGCTCCTGTGTGTACGGGCTCACCCTCATCGTTCCCCCCCCGTATCCGGCCGCGCGTTCGCAGCCTCGTACAGATCAACGAACCGATAATCGGACGGTCACGCCCGGGATGCGGAGGGGGTGCTTCAGGATGGGCGGCTCAGAGTCGACGCCTCAGGGTCGGCGCCTCAGATCTTCAGGTCCTTGATGATCTTGGCCACGTGGCCCGTCGCCTTCACGTTGTAGAAGGCGTGCTCCACCTTGCCCTCCTCGTCGACCACGATCGTCGAGCGGATCACGCCCGTCACCGTCTTGCCGTACAGCTTCTTCTCGCCGAACGCGCCGTACGACTCCAGGACCTCCTTCGACGGGTCGCCGACCAGCGTGACCTTGAGGTTCTCCTTCTCGCGGAACTTCGCCAGCTTCTCCGGCTTGTCGGGGGATACGCCGATCACGTCGTAGCCCGCCGCAGCCAGCACGTCCAGGTTGTCCGTGAAGTCGCAGGCCTGCTTGGTGCAGCCGGGGGTCAGGGCGGCCGGGTAGAAGTACACGATGACCTTGCGGCCCTTGTGGTCGGCGAGGGAGACGTCCTTGCCGTCGGCGTCGGGCAGGGTGAAGGCGGGTGCGGTGTCGCCGGGCTGCAGTCGCTCGCTCATCTTCGGGTCTCCTCGTACAGGATCTTCGTCAAAACGTGTGGTGACGGAGTCGAGCGTAATAGGGGTGCCGTGGGGTGCGGTGCGCGGAGAGCTGACAGACTGTCGAGGGTACGTACGGAAAAGACCAAAGACACGGACAGCTGGACACGACCACGGAGGCAGCGCGGTGGCGGACACGTCGGACAGCAGGACCCCGGCGCAGATCGAGGCGGACATCAAGCGCCGCCGCGAGACGCTGGCCGAGACGCTCGACGAGATCGGGGTGCGGGTCCACCCGAAGACGATCGTCGGGGACGCCAGGGCCAAGGTCGTGGCGAACATCGACCACTCCCTCGGGCGGGCGTACGTCGGGGCGAATCGGATCGTGTCCGACGTGCGCGGGCAGCTCGTCAGGGAGGACGGGGCGCCGCGCCTCGAACGCATCGTGCCGGTGGCACTGGTGGTCGTGGGGCTCGTGGGGCTGCTCACGGTGTCGTCCCGCCGCCGCAAGGGCTGACCCGGGATCGTACGGGCGTGCCCGTGGCAGGTAGGTTCGGGGCGTGAGCGCCAACAGCCAGGGACGCGGTTCCCACGACGACAAGCTGCCCATCCGGATGCTGCACGACCGAGTGCTCGTGCGGCAGGACACCGCGGAGGGCGAGCGCAAGTCGGGCGGCGGCATCCTGATCCCCGCGACCGCCGCCGTAGGCAGGCGTCTGGCCTGGGCGGAAGTGGTCGCCGTCGGGCAGAACGTGCGGGCCGTGGAGCCTGGTGACCGGGTTCTGTACGACCCCGAGGACCGGGCCGAGGTGGAGGTGCGGGGCGTGTCGTACGTGCTGATGCGCGAGCGCGACCTGCACGCCGTGGCCGCCGACCGCTTCGAGGGCTCCGAGGACTCGACGGGGCTGTACCTGTAAAGCGCGTCAGCCTGTACCTGTAAAGCGCGTCAGAAGGGGCTGGTGACCATCGTCACCAGCCCCTTTTGCGTGTTCTTTGCTACCTTTGAAGCACCCGACGAGACGCGCCGTACCGGGTTTCCGCAAAGACGACGCACCCCATCGAAAGAACGCTGAACGCGTTCCTGCGTCTCGGAGGTGCCGTCATGGCCTGGGTTCTGTTGATCGTCGCCGGTCTGCTCGAAGTGGGCTGGTCGATCGGGATGAAGTTCACCGAGGGGTTCACCCGGCTGTGGCCGAGCGTGTTCACCGGCCTCGGGATCGTCGCCAGCATGCTGCTGCTCTCGCAGGCCGCCAAGACGCTGCCCATCGGCACCGCGTACGGCGTCTGGGTCGGCATTGGCGCCGCCGGCGCGGCGGTGGTCGGGATGATGGTGCTCGGTGAGCCGGCCACCGCCGCCCGGATCTTCTTCGTCGTGCTGCTGCTCGTCGCCGTCGTGGGCCTGAAGGCCACCTCGGGCCACTAGGACCTGCCCGCCGGATCAGTCGGCGGGGGCGCCCTGCCGTCTCGTCGCCGAGTTGTCCGTGAGCCCGCCCAGGGCGCCCCCGTCGTCCGTGCCGCCGTCCGCGGCGCCGCCGTCGGTCTGGCCGCCCTGGGCCGCCCCGCCGTCCGTCTGCCCGCCGTCGACCGCCCCGCCGCCGGTGGCGCCGCCGTCCGTCTGGCCCTGCGTCTGCCCCTGGTCCTGCCCTTGCGTCTGGCCCTGGTCCTGGCCCTGGTCCTGACCCTGGGTCTGCCCCTGGTCCTGGCCCTGCGTCTGGCCCTGGTCCTGGCCGGGGGTCTCCTCGCCGCCGGGAGTCTCCCCGCCGGTGGTCTCGCCGCCCGTGGTCAGGTCGTCGCCGGTGTCCGTCGGGTCCGGCACCACCGGGATGTCGGCGCCCTCCTCCAGTACGAGATCGAAGTCCCGCACCGGCTCGCCCTCCAGCGCCGCCTTGGTGAACTGCGCCCAGATCTGCGCCGGATAGCCGCCGCCGTTGATGCGCGCCTGGCCGAGCGCCCCGTACAGCGGGGTGTGCGCGCCCGTGTCCGGGTCCTGGCCCATCACGGCGACCACAGTGGCCAGTTCGGGTGTGTAGCCCGCGAACCAGGCAGCCTTGTCCTCCTCGGCGGTGCCCGTCTTGCCCGCCGCCGGGCGGCCCGCGGCCTGCGCCGCCGTGCCGGTGCCGCCGTCCACGACGCTCTGCAGGATCGACGTGGTGGTGTCGGCCGCCTCGCGGCTCACCGCCTGCTCGGTGTCCTGCTCCGGCAGCTCGATCTCCTGGCCGTCCTTGGTTACCTTCGCGACCATCGTGTACGTGCCGTGCCTGCCGTGGTTGGCCAGCGTCGCGTACGCCTCCGTCATGTCCAGGACGGAGGCCGTGGACGGGCCGAGCGCGATGGACGGGGACGCGGTCAGGTCGGGCGTGGACTCCGGGACGCCGAGGGCGACCGCCGTGTCCTTGACCTTGTCCGAGCCGACGTCCACGGCCATCTGCGCGTACACCGAGTTGACGGACTTGTCGGTGGCGGTGCGGACGGTGATGTTGCCGTAGTCGACGTTGTCCTCGTTCTCGGGGGCGTAGTAGCCGCCGTCCCAGCCCTGCACCGGGCGCTTGTTCGTGCCGTCGTAGATCGTGTTCGGGGTGATGAGCCGGCCGTCCTGGGTGACCGAGCCGTTCTCCACGGCCGAGGTGAAGACGAACGGCTTGAAGGTCGAGCCCACCTGGTAGTCACGGCGGGTCGCGTTGTTCACGTACTGCTTCGTGTAGTCGATGCCGCCGTACATCGCGACGACCTTGCCGGTGTGCGGGTCGATCGCCGCGCCGCCCGCCCGCACGTTCCGGTCGACCTTCCGGGCGTCCTTGTCGACCCTCGACATCACCTGGTCGTCGACCGCCTCCTTGAAGGCGTCCTGCTTGTCCTTCTGGAGCGTGGTGGTGATGCGGTAGCCGCCCTTGGCCAGGGTGTCCTCGTCGACGATCTTGTTGGTCGTCAGATAGTCCTCGACGGCCTGCACGAGATAGCCGCGCTGCCCGGACAGGCCGGAGGCGCCCTTGGCCTCCTTGGGCATCGGGAACTTCGTCTCCGCCCGCTCGGCCCGGCTGAGCCAGCCCTCCTTGACCATGCCGTCCAGGACGTAGTTCCAGCGGCCCTCGGCGCGCGCCTTGTTCTCGGGGTGCGTCGCCACGTCGTAGGCGTTGGGGGAGTTGAGGAGCGTCGCGAGATAGGCGCCCTGGGCGGTGTTCAGCTTCTCGACGTCCTTGCCGAAGTACGCCTGGGCCGCGGCCTGCACGCCGTACGCGTTGCGCCCGAAGTAGCTGGTGTTGAGATAGCCCGCCAGGATGTCGTCCTTGCTCACCTCGCGGTCCAGCTTGATCGAGATGAAGAACTCCTTCACCTTGCGGGTGACGGTCTGCTCCTGGCCCAGGTAGTAGTTCTTCACGAACTGCTGGGTGATCGTGGAGCCGGACTGCTTGCCCTTGCCGGTGACGGTGTTCCAGGCCGCGCGGATCATCGCCTTCGGGTCGATCGCCGACTCGCTGTAGAAGTCCCGGTCCTCCGCGGCGAGCGCCGCGTGCTGGACGTCCTTGGGGATCTGGCTCAGCGGCACGTTCTCCCGGTTGACCTCGCCGTCACGGGCGAGCTGGGTGCCGTCGGCGTACAGATAGACGTTGCTCTGCGCGGTGGCCGCCGCGTTGGCCGGCGGGATGTCGACGATCAGATAGCCCGCGACGAAGCCGCCGACGCAGAGCAGGACGAACAGCGTCAGCCCGGCCAGCACCATGCGCCAGGTGGGGAAGATCCGCCGCCACCCCTTGCGCTTGGGGCGCTTGGGCTTCTTGGCCTTCCCGGCCTGCTCGCCCTCACCCTGCTGCTGCGGCTCGTCGCTGCTCATGTCTGGTGGAACTCCCCGTTCGCGTCGTACGTCACGCACGCCTCGTACGACCCATTGCACACTGTCGCTTCCCGCGTTCCGCGCCAGGCACGCGTCGGGCGCGGAAAATGCCTGGCACGGGCGACGCCGACCGCACTAGGCTCCATCCCTTTGGCCCGGAGCAGGTGGCCCGGAACAGGGCAGGACTCCCGATGGACAAGGACTCTCGCTTAAGGGGATGCGTGTGCGCACAGGACGGTTCCGTTTGTACGCGGCCGTCGCCGGGGGAGGGTTCAGGCGGTACGCCACGTACCGGGTGGCGACCCTGGCGGGCGTGTTCACGAACACGGTCTTCGGGCTGATCCTCGCCTACACCTACATCGCTCTTTGGGATGAGCGTCCGGGGCTCGGCGGTTACGACCAGGCGCAGGCGCTGACCTTCGTGTGGCTGGGGCAGGCGCTGCTCACCGTGATGACGCTGATGGGCGGCGGCTTCGAGGGCGAGCTGATCGAGCGGATCCGCACCGGTGACATCGCGATCGACCTCTACCGGCCCGCCGACCTCCAGGCCTGGTGGCTGGCGAGCGATCTGGGGCGGGCCCTGTTCCAGCTGCTCGGGCGCGGAGTCGTACCGATGGTGGTCGGCGCCGTCATCTTCGACCTGGCGCTCCCGGCGGACGTGCTGACCTGGCTGGCGTTCCTGCCGGCCGTGCTGTTCGGCGTGGTGGTGAGCTTCGCGATCCGCTTCCTGGTGGCGCTCTGCGCGTTCTGGCTGATGGACGGCGCGGGCGTGACACAGCTCGCGATGCTCGCGGGCACCTTCTTCTCGGGGATGCTGCTCCCGCTGAACGTCTTCCCGGGCGCGCTCGGCGAGTTCGCCCGCGCGCTGCCGTGGTCGGCGCTGCTGCAGGTGCCGGTGGACGTGTTCCTCGGCAGGCACACCGGTGTCGACCTGCTGTCGACGTACGCCTTCCAGATCGGCTGGGCGGCGGCGCTGCTCATGGCCGGACGGCTGTTGCAGGCGGTCGCGACGCGCCGGGTGGTGGTCCAGGGTGGCTGAGCCGACCCAGGTGCGGGACGGGCTGCGCGCCTACCGGCTGATCTCCGCCATGTGGATCCGTTCCCTGATGGCCTACCGGCTGTCCTTCGCGATGACCGCGCTGGGCAACTTCGCGGTGACCGCCTTCGACTTCGCGGCGATCCTGCTGATGTTCTCCCAGGTGGACCGGCTGGGCGGCTACTCGCTCGCCGAGATCGCCTTCCTGTACGGCGTCTCGTGCACCGCGTTCGGTGTCGCGGACCTCGCCATGGGGTCCATGGACCGGCTCGGCAGGCGGGTGCGGGACGGCACCCTGGACACGCTCCTGGTGCGGCCCGCGCCGGTGATCGCGCAGGTCGCGGCCGACCGCTTCGGGCTGCACCGGATCGGGCGGATCACCCAGGGGGCGCTGGTCCTGGCGTACGCGCTCGTGGTCCTGGACATCACCTGGACCCCGCTGAAGGTCCTGATGGTGCCGCTGATGCTGGTCTGCGGCGCGGTCATCTTCGGGTCCGTGTTCGTGGCGGGCGGGGCCTTCCAGTTCGTGGCGCAGGACGCGTCCGAGGTGCAGAACGCGTTCACGTACGGCGGTACGACGCTGCTCCAGTACCCGCCGTCCGTCTTCGCCAAGGACCTGCTGCGCGGCGTGACCTTCGTCCTGCCGCTCGCCTTCGTCAACTGGCTGCCCGCGCTGTATGTGCTCGGGCGGCCCTATCCGCTGGACCTGCCGGAGTGGCTGGCGTTCGCGCCGCCGCTGGTCGCCGCGGTGTGCATGGCCCTGGCCGGCCTCGCCTGGCGCACCGGGCTCCGTTCGTACCGCAGCACAGGGAGCTGAGCAACCGCCGTGGAAACAGACCTCATCGAGCTCGACGCCGTGGAGAAGGTCTTCGACGTACGCAAGAAGACCGGTTTCCTGCGGCGCGAGCGGCACGAGGTGCGGGCCGTCGACGGGATCTCCTTCACCGTGCCGCGCGGCGAGATGGTCGGCTACATCGGGCCGAACGGCGCGGGCAAGTCGACGACGATCAAGATGCTGACGGGAATCCTGACGCCGAGCGGGGGCCGGCTGCGGGTCGCGGGCATCGATCCCTCGCGGGAGCGGACGAGACTCGCCCGCCGGATCGGCGTGGTCTTCGGCCAGCGCACGACGCTCTGGTGGGACCTGCCGCTGATCGACTCGTACCGCCTGATGCACCGGATGTACCGGATCCCGGACGCCCGCTTCAAGGAGAACCTCGACCGCTGTGTCGAACTCCTGGAACTGGCCGAGCTGTTGGACGTGCCGGTGCGCCAGCTCTCCCTCGGCCAGCGGATGCGCGGCGACATCGCGGCGGCCCTGCTCCACGACCCGGAGGTGCTCTACCTGGACGAGCCGACGATCGGCCTCGACGTGATCAGCAAGGCCAAGGTCCGTGGTTTCCTGCGGGACTTGAACGCCGAATCGGGTACGACGGTGCTGCTGACCACGCACGACCTCACCGACATCGAGCAGCTCTGCAAGCGGGTGATGGTCATCGACCACGGGCGGCTGATGTACGACGGCGCGCTGGCCGGACTGCACGAGGTGGGGGAGAGCGAGCGCACTCTGGTGGTGGACCTGGAACGTGAACTTCCGCCCATCGAGGTCGAGTCGGCGCGCGTGGTGAAGGTGGCGGGCCCGCGCCAGTGGCTCGCCTTCCCGGCTGCGGAGTCGGCAGCTCCGCTTGTCGCGCGGATCGCGGCCGAGTATCCGCTGGCCGACCTCTCCGTCAGGGAACCCGACATCGAGGCGGTCATCGCCAAGATGTACGCGGACAGGACGACCTCGTAGGCTGCCTCTCATGAGTGACGAACTCCCCGACATGCGGGCCTCAGACGCCGACCGCGAGCGGGTCGCCGAGCAACTCCGGGACGCGATGGCCGAGGGCCGGCTCGACATGACGGAGTTCGAGGAGCGCCTCGACGCCACGTACAAGGCACGTACGTACGGCGAGCTCGCGCCCATCACCCGGGACCTCCCGGCGCACGGCGCCAAGGTCTCCATGGTGAAGCGGCCGGCGGGCGACGACCCGGACGTCTTCGACTGGTCGCAGCGGATGGGCGGCGAGCCCACGTCGACCGGCGGCTTCGCCTTCTGGAGCGGCTTCAGCCGCAAGGGCGGCTGGACCATCGGGCGGGTGTTCACCGCGTTCAGCATGTGGGGCGGCGGCGAGATCGACCTGCGCGAGGCGCGGTTCGCCTCCCACGACGTGGAGATCCGCTGCTACACGATCATGGGCGGACTGCAGGTCACCGTGCCGCCGGAGCTGAACGTCGTGGTCAAGGGCTTCGGCATCATGGGCGGCTTCGACGACAGGGCGACGGGCATCGGCACTCCCGACTCGCCGCGCGTGGTCGTCAAGGGCTTCGCCCTGATGGGCGGCGTCGGCGTGGACCGCAAGCTCCGCAGGGCGGAGAAGCTGCGGATCAAGGAGGAGCGCCGCGCCGAGCGCCTGGTGCGCAGGGAGGAGCGGCGGGCCGAGCAGATCGGGCGGCGGGAGGAACGGCGGGAGTTGCAGCGGCGCAGGCGCGAGGAGCGCTGAGGCTTCTCGCGCCGGACAGGCCCTAGAGCTCGGCGGCCGCGGAGCCCTTCAGGTGGGACAGGTTGAACGTCTCCGCCATCCGCCGGTAGCCGGAGTCGCTCGGGTGCAGATGGTCGCCCGAGTCGTACTCGCCGCGCAGCTTGCGGGGGTCGTAGGGATCGCGCAGGGCCTTGTCGAAGTCGACGAACTCGTCGAAGACCTTGCCGTCGCGGATCTCCTTGTTCACCGCCTGCCGCACGTTCTCCAGCTCCGGCTCGTACCCCCGGTGGCCGCCGAACGGCATGAGCGTCGCGCCGACCACCCGCAGCCCGCGGGTGTGTGCCTGCCGGGTCAGCTCGCGCAGGCCCTCGACGATCCGGTCGGGGTCGTTCTGGTGCGGGTTGCGCAGGATGTCGTTGACGCCGAGCGCGATGACGACGGCCTTGACGCCCGTCCGGTTCAGTACGTCGCGGTCGAAGCGGGAGAGGCCGCTCGGGTTGTCCGCCGGGGTGCCGTTCCCGTCGGACAGGACGCGGTTGCCGCTGATGCCCTGGTTCACGACGCCGTAGCGCGGGGCGCCCGACTCGTCGCGCAGCCGGTCGGCGAGGGTGTCGGTCCAGCGGGCGTTGGCGCCCATGGTGGAGGAGATGCCGTCGGTGAGCGAGTCGCCGAAGACGACGACGGTGCCGTCCGACTCGTGGCTGAGCACGTCCACCGCCGACAGATAGCGCCAGGAGGTGCTCTGCTGGTTGTACGCCTCGCCGTTCGGGTCCTCCGTGCGGTCGCCCTCGGCGACGAAGCTGACCTGGCGGGCGTGCGGGTGGAAGGTGACGGGGCCCGACGGGGTCGGCGAGAAGGTCGTGACGAGCAGCTCGGCGTCCTGCGGCACCCGCAGCCGGACCGCGTCGCTCATCACCTGCTGGCCGGCCGGGATCACCACCGACGTGTTGCCGTTGAAGTTCAGCCGGCGCAGGGTGCCCTGCACCGCCGCCGGGTTGTTCGAGCCCGCGGCCACCGCGATCGAGGCGTGCGTGATGCTCAGCGGCTGGCGGCCGTACAGGTTCGACAGGGTGATGCGGGCGCTGTCGCCGCCGACGCTGGTGTGCACCACGTTGCGGATCGAGCGGCCCGCGAAGCCGCGCTGGTGCGTGTTCGGTTCGGCGGCCGCGGGGGACGCCGACCAGGTGCCGACCCAGGTGCCGGCGGAGGCGGGCGCCGCGGAGTTGCGCGGAGAGCGCGGACCGGCGCTGATGGTGTCCTGCGACCCGTCGCCGGTGCGCGTGACACCGACGTATATGGCGGCGGAAATCACCACTATCACCGCGAGGACCGCGGCTAGCAGGGCATAACCGTGACGCTTGGTCATGCGGGCTGTGTCTCCTCGAGCAGGGGGAGCCCGAGGCTCCGATGTGATCACCCCATGATGCGTCATGGGCCGTGAGGCGGCCGACACTGCCCCCCTCCGTCCATTCAGACGCCGGGAACTTGTGGACCGTTCCAGGAGTCGTCAGGAAGAGACGCACGGAGATGGGGACAATGCGGATGAGGGCGACGCGAACGGGCCAGGTGGATTGAGTGGATCGAACGGAACCGTCGGATCCGGTTGAGGCGGGGGCTGAGGCCGGGGCTGCGACGAGGGCTGAGGCCGGGACTGCGACGGGGGCTGAGGCCGGGACTGCGACGGGGGCTGAGGCGGGCCAAGGGCAGCATGCCCGCGGGCCGCGCCCTTCACGCGCGCCCTCCGGACCGGCCCGGGGCGGCTTCACCTACAGCGCCGCCGACGAGGAGAAGCGCCGCGGCGTCCGCCGGATGAAGATCACGGCGACGGGCCTGCTGCTTTTCGTCGCCCTCGTCTACGTCCTGGCGAAGTGGGCGCAGAACTCCGGCGCCGGAGCGTGGGCGGGCTATGTCGCGGCGGCGGCCGAGGCGGGCATGGTCGGCGCCCTCGCCGACTGGTTCGCGGTGACGGCGCTCTTCCGCCACCCCCTGGGCATCCCGATCCCGCACACGGCGATCATCCCGAACAAGAAGGACCAGCTGGGCGCCTCCCTGGGCGACTTCGTGGGCGAGAACTTCCTCTCCTCGGACGTCGTACGGGCCCGACTGCACTCGGTGGGCATCGGCAGCCGCCTCGGCGCCTGGCTCGCGGACCCGGACCACGCCGACCGGGTGACGGCCGAACTGGCGACGGCGCTGCGCGGAGCGTTGACCGTGCTGCGCGACTCGGACGTACAGGCGGTGGTCGGCGAGGCCATCACGCGCCGGGCCGACGCCCAGGAGATCGCGCCGGGCATCGGGAAGATGCTGGAGAAGATCGTCGCGGACGGCGGCCACAAGCGGGTCGTCGACCTGGTCTGCGTACGGGCCCACGACTGGCTGGTCGAGCACGACGAGTCCGTCATGGACGCCGTCCAGGGCGGCGCCCCCGGCTGGACCCCGAGGTTCGTCGACAGGAAGGTCGGCGAGCGCGTCTACAAGGAACTCCTCCGCTTCCTCGCCGAGATGCGCGACATGCCGGAGCACCCGGCACGCGGCGCCGTCGACCGCTTCCTCGCCGACTTCGCCGCCGACCTCCAGTCCGACTCGGACACCCGCGAGCGCGTGGAGCGCCTGAAGCGGGAGGTCCTCGGCCGGGGCGAGGTCCAGGACCTGATCGCCTCCGCCTGGTCGGCGGTCCGCCAGATGATCGTGGCCGCGGCGGAGGACGAACGCAGCGAACTGCGCCTGCGCGTCCGCGCGTCCCTGCTCTCCCTCGGCGCCCGCATGTCGACGGACGCGCGCCTCCAGGCGAAGGTGGACGGCTGGGTGGAGGGCGCGGCGGTGTACGTGGTGACGACGTACCGGGCGGAGATCACGTCCCTGATCACGGACACGGTGGCGGGCTGGGACGCGGAGCACACGTCCAAGAAGATCGAGGCGCACATCGGCCGTGACCTGCAGTTCATCCGGATCAACGGCACGGTGGTGGGGTCGTTGGCGGGGTTGGTGATCTATACGGTGTCGCATGCGTTGGGGGGCTGAGGGCGGGAGGATCACTCCATGAGCGGCGCCGAGACACCCCACACGGTGGCAGTCCTGGTCAGGGACGGCGTACTCCCCATGGAGCTGGGCCTGGTCCACCAGCTGTTCGGCAACGCGCGCTCGGCCGACGGCACCCCCCTCTATCAGCCCCTGACCTGCGCCCTCGCCCCCGGCCGCATCCGCACCGACGCCGACTTCCCCATCTACGCCGAACACGGCCCCGACACCATCGCGACCGCCGACACGGTGATCGTCCCGGCCTCCCACGAGGAGGACGAGTCCCTGGCACCGGGCACCCTCCCGCCCGCGCTCGCCGAAACGCTCGCGTCCGCCACCGGCGCCCGCATCGCCTCCATCTGCACGGGAGCCTTCGTCCTCGCGGCAGCGGGCCTCCTGGACGGCCGCAGGGCGACGACGCACTGGCTCTCGGCGGGCCTCTTCGCACGGACGTTCCCGGCGGTGACCGTTGATCCGGATGTCTTGTACGTCGACGAGGCCGACGGCAGGGTCCTCACCTCGGCGGGGGAGGCGGCGGGCATCGACCTCTGCCTGCACATGATCCGTCGCGACCACGGCGCGGCGGTGGCGGCGGACGTGGCCCGCCGCAACGTCGTACCCCCGCACCGCGAGGGCGGCCAGGCCCAGTACATCCAACGCCCGGTGACGGAGCGGGGGTTGACGTCCACGGGCCGCGCCCGCTCCTGGGCCCTGACACGGCTGGCCGACCCACTGACGCTGGCCGAGCTGGCCGAACGGGAGTCCATGAGCGTCCGCACCTTCAGCCGCCGCTTCCGCGAGGAGACCGGCCTGACTCCGATGCAGTGGCTGACGCAGCGCAGGATCGACCGGGCAAGGGCGCTGCTGGAGGAGACGGACCACACGGTCGACCGCATCGCGACGGACGCGGGCTTCGGGACGGGGGCGTCGCTGCGGCAGCATTTCCAGGCGGGGCTCGGGGTGTCGCCGGGGGCGTACAGGATGACGTTCAGGGGGACTCGGGGTCACTAGGGCACACCCGGCGTATCTGAGTACGCGTACTCTGTCCGCCCCACCGCCCCGCCCGGCAGCCTCGTACCCATGACGGCAAACGCGATGCACTCGACGCACATGGGCGCGGCACCTCACCGCGCGGCGAGGCTGCTGACCCCGCTGCCCCGGCGCCCGCACCTGGAGCGCTGGACGACGAGGGCGCTGGGCGCCGGGCTGGCGGCAGCGGCGTACCTGCTCTGCCTCCCCTGGGACCTGCGCAACCGCCCCGAGACACCGGGAGCGCTCGACGAGACGTCCCCGGTGTCGGCGCTCGGCATAACGTTCCTCGCCGTGTCGATGCTGGCCCTGGCCGCCTACTTCGGCTTCCGTGACCGCCTCGGCTGGGCGCTGCTCCTGGTGGCGGGCCCGCCCGCGGCGCTGATGTTCGCCTCGTTCGACGGCCACCCGCAGCCGGACGCGGCGGTGTGGCCGGTGGCGTGGGCGTTCTTCGTGCTGGTGATGGGGGCGGGGGTACTGGCGGTGGCGGGCTTCGCGCGGCTGTTCAGGGACAGCGAGGCTGCCTAGGCCCGGAGGCGGACCTCAGCCCCGTCGGTCGGCAAGCACCCAGCTGGCAACCCCCACCCCGCCCGCGACTCCGAAGACCGCGGGCCAGGCCCCGACCTTCTTGGCGAGCGGATGGGACCCGGCGAAGGCGGCGACGTAGGTGGCGCTGAGCGCGACGGCGGTCTTCGCGCCGGCGCTCTGCCGCCACTGCCGCGCGGCGACGGCTCCCGCGGCGGCGAGTACGACACCGCCCAGCGGCCGCTTCTTGGTCCACCGGGCGACGGCGTACCCACCCACAAGTCCACTGGCGGCCACCGCGGCTGCCGGTACCTTCGCCATACCCGTGCCTCGCTTCCGTTGCTTCCATTGCTTCCGGCTTCCGGCCGGTACGTCCTCAATGCATCCCCGACACGTTCCAGCCCGAGGCTAACGCGCGGCCCGGAAAGCCTTGCGGCGAGGGGGCGTGCCGCACATAGGTTGGTGACGGCGCGTGCCCCCAGGCGCGCGCAAGCGATCCGACGAGGGACCAACACCAGAGATGACCGCCCGAACCCCTGCCCGTGTCCGTACCGCCCTGGTCATAGGGGGTGGCATCGCGGGCCCGGTGGCGGCGATGGCGCTGCGCAAGGCGGGCATCGAGGCGACGGTGTACGAGGCGGGCGCCGCCGGCTCCGCGAAGAGCGCGGGCCCGAGCCCCGCCCTGACGATCGCACCGAACGGTCAGCAGGCGCTGTCGGCGATCGACGCGTCGGACGTCATCGACGACATCGGCACGCCGCTCGCTTCGACGACCCTGCGCAGCTGGACGGACCGGCAACTGGCCGAACTGACGCCACCCGCAGACCTCCCGCCCACCCGCTTCGTCTGGCGCACGGAGCTGCACGAGGCGATGGCACAGGAGGCGGCGAGCCGCTCGATCGAGATCCGTTCGGGCAAGCGACTGCTGGACGCGACGGACACCGGGACGGGCGTCACGGCCCGTTTCGCGGACGGCTCGCAGGCGAGGGCGGACATCCTGATCGGCGCGGACGGCCTCCGCTCGACGGTCCGCCGCCTGATCGACGCGTCGGCGCCAACTCCGCACTACGCGGGAACACTTACGTTCACGGGGAGGGTGGAAGGAACTGAACTCTCCTCCACGTCCGGTGTCTTGCACCAATGCCTGGGCAGGCGCGCGTACTTGACGTACCAGATAGGCGACGACGGCGCGGCGGTGTGGTCCGCGACGCTCCCGCACCGCGAACCGATGACGACGGCGGAGGCGCAGTCGGTGGGCGCGGCGAAGTGGCTGACCCGCTTGCGGGAGGCCTTCGCCGAGGACCGGACGGCGGCCGCGTCCCTCCTCGGTTCCACGTCCCCCCGATCCCTCCTGATCACGGGCCCGACCGAGAGCATGCCCCCGGTCCCGACCTGGACGCGCGGCCGGATGGCCCTGATAGGCGACGCGGCCCACGCGACTCCGCCGGCATCGGGCCAGGGCGCGTCCCTGGCGTCGGAGAGCGCGGTCCAACTGGCCCGCTGTCTGCGCGACTTGCCCCATGCGGGGGCCTTCAAGGCGTACGAGTCCCTGCGCCGCCCCCGAGTCACCCGCATCCTGAAGCACGCGACGACGACCCCGACGGCGACATCGGCGGCGGCCCGCACGGCGGCGGCCAGGCCGGCGGGCGTGCTGGGCCGCACGTTGCGGGACGCGGTGCTGCCGGTGGCGATGAAGGTGGGGAGCGGATCGCTGTGGGGGACGTGGCAGTTCGCCCACCACATCGACTGGGACGAGCGGGTCGGCTAGAGCTCACTAGGACTCGCTAGGGCACGCTAGGACTCGCTCGCGACGAGGGCGTGCTCGATCAGGACCTCGGCGGCGGCGCGGGCGTACCGACCGTAGTCCGCGTCGTCCAGCACCATGGCGCGACTGGCTGCCCCGTCGGCAAGGGTGACCAACTGCTCGGCGAGCAGGCGTGGTTGACGACACCCCAGGACGGTCACGAGGGCGGTCACGATGTCGGCCATCCGCAGCTTCTGCTCACGGGCGCAGGAGTGAACGCTGCTCTCCGGGTCGGGAAACTCGACGGCGGCGTCAATGAACGGACACCCGCGCACGGGGGCGCCGCCCCCCGACGACGGCTGCTCGAAGAGCCGCAGGACCCGCTCACGCGGAGGGATGTCCTCGCGGGTCAACACGCTCTCCAGGGTGTTCCCTGAGGCGGCGAGGCCCCGCAGGTGGGCGACGACGAGATCGCTCTTGGTCCGGAAGTGCGCGTAGAGGGTGCGCTTGGAGACGGGCGCTTCGTCGGCGACCTGTTCCATGCCGGTCGCGTTGATCCCCTGGGCCGCGAAGAGCCGCCCGGCGGCCTCGAGAATCCGCTCGCGCGCACCGCGGCCGCGCCGCCGCTGGGCGGTGGTCGTGTCCGTACTCATGCGCAAAGTATACGTGTGCGTTTACTTAAGGGGGGTGAGGTTGCTAGGGTCCTCGTAGGTAAACGTTTCCGTTTACATACAGGTCTGGAGGGGCACCACGTGGAACCGACTGTCTGTGTCGAGCCGACTGGCTGCGCGGAGAGGCTGATACGCGACCGTCACGCGACCCGGGCGTTCCGCCGGGAGGCGACCGTGCCGCGGCACACGATGCGCGAGTTCTTCTCCCTGGCGGGCACGGCGCCCTCCAACTCCAATACGCAGCCGTGGCGGGTGGAGGTGGCGAGCGGCGCGGCACGGGACCGGGTGGCGAAGGCGCTGCGGGCGGCCCACGCGGAGCGGCGTACGTCGCTGGACTACCCCTACTCCGAGGACATGTACGCGCAGGTGCACCGGGACCGCCGATCGGCATTCGGCGCGGACTTGTACGGAGCGCTGGGGATAGCCCGTGACGATCCGGCGGCACACGAGGCGTACGACGCGGAGAGCCTGAACTTCTACGACGCGCCGCACGCCGCGTTCCTGTTCGTCACGGGCGACGGCGGCCCACGCCTGACGGCGGACGCGGGCGCGTACCTGCAGACGCTGCTCCTGGCGATGCGGGCGTACGGGGTGGACAGCTGCCCGCAGGGATTGCTGAGCTTCTACGCGGACACGATCCGCACGGAACTGGGCGTGACGGAGGGGCGGTTGCTGGTGGGGGTGTCTTTCGGGTACGCGGACGAATCGGCGCCGGTGAATCGGGTGAGGACGGCGAGGGCGGCTCTGGAGTCGACGACGAGGTTCCACGACTGAGGACCGGTGCGGCCATGACTGTCATGACTGAGGACGGTGCGGTCATGACTGTCATGACTGCCATGACTGAGGACGGTGCGGTCATGACCGAGAGGCATGCGAGGGAAGATCGATGATCCCTACCCTGAACGGGTGTTCTCTTACGACGAGTTGACTGCGCCGGAGCGTGCGCTGTGGGACGCGTTTCCCGAGGGGCGACGCGTGGATCTGCGTACCGGAGTGCCCGAGGACGACTGCGTGGACGAAGGCGGGCGGTGGGGCGCCGGGCGGACGGTGCGGGCCGCCGTGATCGTGGCGCTCCTGCTGGGCGCGAACACCGCGGAACCAGGCGCCGTCGCGTGTCTGAAACTCGCGGGGGCGCGAATATCGGGGCGCCTCAACCTCGGCGGCGCGCGGATCGAGCGTGACCTGTGGCTGGAGGACTGCTGGTTCGAGGAATCGGTGGACCTTCTGGGGGCGACGGCGCAGACACTGGTGATCACGGGCTGCCGGGTGTCGGGTATCGAAGCCGACGCGGCCCGCTTCGAGGGCAACATCGACCTGCGGCGATCCGTCGTGCGGGCCGGCGCCACCTCGCCCTTCAACCACGAGAACACCGCGCTGTCGCTCAGCAACGCCCATGTGACCGGCGGCATGCTCCTTACCGACGCCGAGTTCAACGCACCCGGAGGGTGGGCCGTGTCCGCCGGCGGCCTGGTCATGGAAGGGGGCGTCTTCTGCAAGGGCGGTTTCGTGGCGCACGGTGAAGTCCGGTTGCTGGGAGCGCAGTTGCCGGGTGGGCTGTTCATGCGGGGCGCGAGGCTGGCGGGCCCGGGACGGCGCGGGGTGGCGCTCGCGCTGGACAACGCGGTGGCTTCGACGCTCGATTTCTCCGACGGGTTCACGGCGAACGGGACGGTCCGGCTGCGGGGCACGCAGATCTCGGACAACGTGTCTTTTGAGGGAGCGGTGTTGAACGGCCCGCCGGGCGGCGGGCCTGCCCTGATCGCCCAACGGATGCAGGCAGTCGACTTCCGCTTCACCCCGGCTCAAGTCCCCGCAGGCCCGCTGGACTTGCGGGGCGCACAGGTGTCGTATCTGCACGAGAACCGGCACAGCTGGCCGGAGGTGGTGGAGCTGGACGGTTTCGTGTACGGCTCGATCAAGGTGGAGGAGGCGGGTGAGGGGCAGGAAGTCGCGGGGTACCGGGAGTCGGCGGCGCACCGCGTGGCGTGGCTGCGCCGGAGCCCGGGGTACAGCCCGCAGCCGTACGAGCAGTTGGCGAGCTGGTACCGGACGATCGGCCACGACGACGAAGCCCGCCGGGTACTCCTGGCGAAACAGCGCCACCGACGCCGAGCCCTTTCCGCGCCGACGCGAGCCTGGGGCCACCTGCTTGACGCGACGGTTGGCTACGGTTACCGCCCCTGGCTGGCCGGTGTCTGGCTCCTGATCCTTGCCCTGCTGGGCACCCTGATGTTCGCCGCGCACACTCCCGCCCGGGTGAAACCGGGCGAGGGCGCCCCGTTCCAGCCGCTCGTCTACACGCTGGACCTCTTGATCCCCATCGGCGGCCTGGGCCAACGCTCGGCGTGGTACTGGACGGACGACGGCCCCCAAGCCCTGTCCTACCTGCTGATAGCCCTGGGCTGGGTGCTGACGACGGCGGTGATCGCGGGCGTGACGCGGACGCTGCAGAAGAACTAGGTGCGGCGGGGCGCTCCTAGCGCCAGGGATCAAGGGCGAGCTTGCCCAGGGTCTGCCCCGCTTCGAGTTGCCGCAGCACGTCCGCCCCTCACTGAGGGGGTGAACTTGAGGCGTGCCGGGCGCGTACACGCCATGGTCGACAAGGGCCTCGATCTCGCGGAGCACCGACTGATAGAGGGCCGGTGCCGCGACGGCAAGGGCCCCGATGTGCAGACCCTTGATCTGCACCGGGTGGGTGAAGACCAGGTCGTGCGTGGTGAGGCTGGCGTCGCCGGAAGCGGCGCCGAAGACGACGACGCGTCCGGTGAAGGGCTTGGTGACCGACAGACTGGTCTTGAAGGTGGCCTGCCCCACGGACTCCAGAACCAGGTCGACGCCGCCCCCGGTCAGCCGGATGATCTCCTCGGCCAGATCAGGACGCCGACTGTCCAACACATGTTGCACACCAAGGGCTTTGACGGTGTCGTGCTTCGCCGGTGAAGCCGTGGCGACGACGCGCGCACCGTAGTGCCGGGCGAGCCGAACGGCAGCCTGCCCGACCCCGCCGGCGGCGGCATGGACGAGGACGGTCTCACCGCCCTTGACCTCGCCCAGCGGCTTCAAGGCGGCCAGGGCGGTGGCCCAGTTCAACACCATGCCGAGGGCGGCGGCGTCGCTCCATCCGACCGGCACGGGAAGCACACCGGCGGCCGGCATCGTCATGTACTGAGCGAAGGCCCCGGGCCCGACCCCGACGACGTGGGTACCGAGCGGCAACGGACGCTCGACATCCGGGCCGACCCCCACAATCTCCCCGGCAGCCTCGAAGCCCGCGACGTAAGGGGCCTCCGGTCCTCCCCCGTACGCCCCACGGGTCTGCATGACGTCGGCGAAGTTGACCCCGGCGGCACCGACGCGGATCAGGTACTCGTCGGCTCCGGGAGCGGGGAGGCGCTGATCGGTGGCGAGGGCAAGGTCTTGCGGCCCCAGGTACGACTGCTGGACGAGCGCCACCATGGCCTGCGGAGCAGCGATGTTCTGCTGCCCGTCGTTCTGCTGCCCGTCGTTCTTCTGCTTGCTGATCTCCATGGCCAGAACGTAGGAGCCTGACACTTACGTCAAGGTCAAGAGACAGTCCTCAGGAATCAGTACGGCGGGCCTCGCGCAGGTAGCTGTCGAGCGCCGCCTGCTGATCGCTGAGAACGGCGATACGAGAGGCGAGCCGATCGCGATAGCTCTGCACTTCGTGCAGGAACTCCGCGCATACGACGTCGGTGCCGACATCGGAACCGTGATCGGAGCTGTGATCGGAGCCGTCGGTGAGGCGGGGCAGAAGCTCCCGGATCAACCGGACGGGCAGCCCGGACTCCAGCAGAGTGCGGATGACGAGCACGCGGTCGATAGTGGACTGGCAGTAGTCCCGGAACCCGTTGCTGAATCGGCCGGGAACGATCAACCCCTCATCCTCATAGTGCCGCAACGACCTCGCACTCACCCCGCTGATCCGGGAAGCCTCACTGATCTTCATGCTTGGAGGCAACGTTCGGGAGCACGGCGATCTTCCGGCGGTCGTACCCTCTCCCGCACTTTGAGGCCGAGACCACCGGTGGATGAGCCTTAGACAGATCATCGGCTCCCGGGCTTCGGGCGGCGCCCGTCGCCTTTCGTCGATCGCAGCGCCGCAGTTACCTGGGCGGTCACCTGTTCCGGCGTCTCGTGCTCCCAGAAGCGGAGGACGGTCCAGCCGAGCGATTCGAGATGGGCGGTGGTCCTGGTGTCGCGCATGGCGTTCTTGGTGATCTTTTCGCGCCAGAACGTGGGGTTCGTCTTCGGGTAGGTGGCGTGCTCGGGGCAGCCGTGCCAGAAGCAGCCGTCGATGAAGACCGCGACGTGAGGGCCGGGGAAGGCGATGTCGATCGTGTTGCGGGCCATTCCGGGGACCGGGCGTTGCAGCCGATAGCGGAGACCCGCGGCGTGGAGCAACCGCCGGACGGCCACCTCCGGTTTGGTGTCCCGCGAGCGCTGCCTGCTCATGCGGGCGGAGACGGCACGGGACGTGGGAGTTGATCGTGAAGCGGGCACGGGCTCAGTGTGGTGCGTCTGCCTTGTCTTCGTCACGGACCCCAGGGGACCAGTCCGCGAGGGCGCTCCACACGTCCTCGCCGGGTGCCGCCAGGCCGAGCGCGGCGCTGAGGACGTGGATACCGAGGCGGGGCGGAACGGCGTTGCCGATCTGTTGGGATTTGTCGCCGCCGGACCAAGGGAACTGCTTTGGGAAGGTCTGGAGCTGCCCTGCTTCGCTCTCGTTCAGCCGGCGTAGCTCTTCCTCCGCAGGGTCGTCGGTGACGATGCGATTGCGGGAGACCTTGCCGGTCACTGTGGCGGCGGGCTCGCAAGAGCGGCGTCTGCCGCGCAGCTTGGGATCGCCGCCGGTGCCGTAGTTGGAGATGACCCGGAAGGGGTCGGTGCGCTCTGTCAGCACGTCCTCCATTGCCACCCAGCTCTGAAGGACGAAATCGCCCTCCGGCCGTGGGACGCCCTTGCGGTATCGGTGGTGTGTGGGCGTGGGAAGGGCCGCCGTACGCCCGTCGCGGCGGGCGACGAGGATCGCGCGACGGCGGGTCTGCGGGACGCCGAACTCCTCGGTGTGCAGGATGCCGTGGGCCACCGAATAGCCCTCCTGGGCCAGGGCGTCGCCGTACGCCTTCCATACGGGCAGGGCCGCGGGCACCTGCTCAAGGACGATGGCGTCATACGGGCGGAGCTCGGCGTCGTCGATGGCATTCAACGCCCAGCGCAACGGCTCCAGGACGAGCCCGGTGCGCTCGTCGTCCATCTCGGCGAGGTCGGCGTCGATGTTGTCGCGTGTGTCGCGGTCGACGAGCCGTTGCACGAACTTCAGCACGTCGTCCAGGGCGCGGCGACCGGCCCCGGAGCCGGCGACGGTGAAGCTCTGACAGGGCGGGCCACCGGCGAGGACATTGGCCTCGGGGAAGTCCGCCGGACCGTACTTCCGCACATCTGCGTGGATCGTGTGGAGACCTGCCTTGTCACGCGTCATGACCGCGTTCGCGTCCCATTCGATCCCTACCGACGGGATGCCCAGGACCGTCGCGGCCATGTCCAGTCCGCCGGGGCCGGCGAAAAGGTCCACGATGTGGAAACCCGCAGGCGGGCGCTGGTGAGGCAGAGCGACGGTCATGGTGAGCGAGTTTATCGGTGATGGTGGTGTGTGGGGGCAGGCGGAGTACCGGTCGCGTCAGGCGGTCCGCAGCGCGGCATGGATCGCGCGCCCCAGTGCCTCGCCGACGGGAGGCGGGGAGGCATGGCCGACCTGACGGTAGCGGGCTGTCTTGCGTCCCGCGAAGGCCCAGTCCTTGGGGAAGCCCTGGAGCAGGGCCGCCTGCTCGACGGTGAGTGCCATCATGCCTTCGCGGCCCAGGGCCGGGTTCCACTTGAAGTAGGGACCCGGCGCCTCGTCGGCGACCGTGCCGCCGTCCACGCCGATGCGGGCCCAGGCCTTCTTGGAGCCGGTCGGTCCCAGGTCGGCGCCACCGCGCTCCCAGGAACCTCCGACGAGGGTGGGGGCGACGTCGGTGGCCTGTGCCGCCCACTCGGCGGCACGGGGCCAGCCACGGGCAGCCATGGACGGGCCGAGCGCCTGGCCGACACTCATCGGGGGTTCGGGTGCCGGTGACGGGATCCGGAACGCCTCGGCCGCCGCGGGGTCGGCGAAGGCCAGGAGGATGCCCTGTCTCCGGTCCTGCGGCACACCGTGCTGAGCGGCGTTGAGAACGAACCAGTGCAAGGAGTAGCCACTCGCGGACAACTCCCGCTCCACGGTCTCCCTGAGCGGTGCGTATGCATCGCTCGTGACCAGATCAGGCACGTTCTCGATCAGGAGGGCGTGGGGACGCAGCACCTGTGTGAGCGTGAGGGTGGCGTGGAAGACGGCCAGCTCGTGGTCGTTCCCGCGTTCGCGGGCGACGGCCGCTGCGGCCTTCACGCGGGGCAGACCGCCGGAGATCAGGTCGAGCCCCGACATGCCCGGCTGCTGCAGGACCGAGGCTGGGTCCAGCGTGCTCAGGTCCGCCAGGTGCACGCGCCAGTCGGGTCGGTTGAGACGCAGCGTGTCGAGGGTGATGGGGCGGTTGTCGATCAGCAGCGCGGGGTCGAAGCCCGCGCTTTCCAGGCCCAGCGCGAGGCCGCCGGCACCGGCGCACAGTTCCAGGGAGGTGAGGCGTCGGGTGGGCGTGGGTTCGGGCGTGGCCGGCCGTGGCGCATCGCGCCTCGATCTCAACGCGGCGGCAGCCGCTTCAAACGGGGCGAGGAGATCGTGGTCGGGGTTGTACGTGGGCTCTGGCGGCGTCTGGTGTGCGGGTTCCGGCGCGATCGGCTGTGCTTCCTCGGGCCTCAACGCGGCCACGGACTCCTCGGCCACGGCGAGCAGTTCAGTCCGCAACTCGGTGTCGTCCAGGGCCTCGAAGATGACGAAGGGGGCGAGCCTGAGGAGCCGCTTGAGGAAGTCCCGCAGCACATCGCGCTCGGCGAGACCGTGCAGGTCGACGGCTGCCCACGCGTGCAGGATGTTGCGTACGAGATGGGGGCTGCCGCCGAGGGACTTGCGACGGGCGTAGATCTGGTCGAACGCGGCCTCGCCGAGGATGTCGAGTGCCGCGTACGGCTCGGGGGCCGACGGATCGCGGACGAGGTGCGCGCGCCACCACAGGCGTCCGAAGACGTGCCGGGTGAGGTCGCTGGCCACCACACGGTCGCCTGGCGGGCGCGGGTAGCGCCAGTGTGCGACGTCCGGGAGCAGCACGAGAGCGAGAAAGGCCCAGACATCGCCGGACGCGGCTTCCGCCGGCATCAGGTCCATCTCGGTGTGCAGGAGCGAGGCCAGGTCGAGGTCGAAGCGGGCTCGGGCCGCACGGGAGGGCTCATCGGGGAAGCCCGCGCGTTCGGCGACGCCCAGGACGCGGGCCCGTAGGTCGCGGAGTTGCCCCTCGGTGATCCGGTCGCCGCCGGTGGCGACGTAGACCGCGGACTCGTGGCGGTACGCGACATGCTCGGCCAGGTCGCGGGGGGCCATTTCCTTGTACTGCCGGTGGAGAGGTCTGGCCTGTCCGGCGAGGAGGCGGGGGTAGAGGAGAGCCATGAATCACGCCTCCTGGAGGATTCGGGTCGCGGCCTGGAGCTCGGAGGCGAAGAGGCTCGGCGAGTTCTGCCGGAGCTGGCGCAGGTCCTGGATCGTGCGGCCGGGAAAGAGCCGGTGGAAGAGATTGACGAGGGTGGCGCCCAACGAGTCCTCAAGGAAGTCCGCGTCATCGGCGAACTCCTCCTTGAGCAGGGCATGTTCCACCATGATCCGGGCGCAGTCGGAGTACACCATCGAGAGGACGACGCGATCCACCGGTCCGGGCCTGGCGGCGTGGGCGAACGCGGCGGACACCTCCTCGGCCTTCTCGTTGACGAGGAGAAGCATGGAGCCCATCGCGGCGGCGTTCAGGTCCGAGCCGAGCTGCAGGTGCCAGGCCGCGCCGTCCCTGAACGAGGTATGGGCGAAGTCGATCACCGTCATGGGGAAGAGCGGCGCGTCGCCCTGGAGGCGCAGTGCCGCCGCGTCGTCCCAGAGCAGGGACCCGGCACGGCGTGGCGCGAAGGGGGCAGCCGTCCCGGCCGTACGGGAGAGGACGAGCACCGTCTCCAGGGAGAGCACGCCCCCGAGCTGGGCACCCGGCAGGACGGCGTGCAGGTTCACGGTGCGTACGCCGTCACCGGTCAGCGGAACCCGCTGAACGGAACCGCGGAGGTTGGAACCGGAGGCGGTCCAGATGGCCGCGAGGGTGAGTACCGCCCCGTCGGCGAGGGCCGCCCCTGTGCGTGCCGCCGACAGATCGACACGCACGGTGCGGCTCAGTTCGACGTCCATACGGTAGTCCCAGAAGTCCAGGGACTCGGGAAGGTCGGTGGTGGCACCGTCGAGGACGAGCTGCCACGGCTCGGCCCGGACACAGGAGGCGGCGGGAGAGCGGTAGGGGAGGGCGAGCCTGCTCACGAGACGATCACCGCCTGGGTCTTCACGGTGATCTCCGTGATGGTGTCCGGCGCAGGCCGGACCACGGCACGCCAGACCGTGTCGTCGCCGCCCTCGATGACGAAGGTGGGTGTGGTGTGGAGCTTGCCGGTCGGGTCCTCCCAACCGACGAGGCCGGGCATGGCGGCGCCCGCCGGTGGGTCGGTCTCGCGGTTGCCGGTGCCGGGAAGGGCCACGGCCAGCTCGACGCGGACGCGCTGCACCATTGGAGCCGGCAGGGTGAATGCCTGGACGAGGACGGAGTGCCCGAAGCGCTCCTCGTACGTGGTCTCGCCCGCGTACTTCACACGGGGGCGGGGAGCCCGGGCCGTACCGTCCGCCGGGGGCGAGGTGTCGGCCGAGCCCGTGCCGCGGCCGCCGCGCCGGGAGCCCGCCCGGGCGCGCCGCTCCGGCAACTCCTCGTCGTCGTCCGGTGCCGCGGTGGCGCGGCCCGTGGACGAGGTGCCGTAGTCCGTGGCGCCCCCGGTTCCCCAGGCGCCGCCGACCAGTGGGGAGAAGCGGGCGCTGGCCGCGCCGAGCGCCACGTTCGCCGAGCCTTCCCGAGTGGATCCGCCCAACTGGAGGAGCTCGTCGACCGCTTCTTTGAGACGGGTGAAGGTGGTGCGGACGAACGTCTGGCCCTGGCCCTCCATGCCTTGGTGGTTCCACGCGTCATGTGTTGGCGGCTCGGCCTCGGCGTAAGTGTCGTCCATCTCCTCGCAGGCGCGGAACACACCCGCGTACGAGAGGAGTTCGGCACCGGTCTCGCGTCCCGGCCAGTAGGTGACCACCAGCTCCGCGGGGCGCATCAGCGCCACGTGGTGCACGGACCGCTCGACCTGAACCATCTCCATGGCCCGGCGCGCGGCCGGGGAAGGCTCGAGGGGGATGACGGGGCGCTGGATGAGCCCCAGCCGCCCCAACTCCCTGACGGGCCGGTGGCACGACAGGGTGCGGCCCTCGTCCGTGCCCAACTGGCGGTAGGCGTCCACGAAGAGGTTGAGCGGGGACGTGGTGCGCGGGTCGGGGACGGGGAAGTCACGCCCTTCACAGGTGACGGCGAACCGCATGGGCAGGGTGCCGTCGGTGCGCTCCAACATCTTGGGCCACAGGTGCCAGGCCACGGTCTCGGCGAGGTAGGCCGCGGCCTCCCTCGGTTCCAGGCCGTCGAGTTGGGGGTCGAGGACGACGACGCTGGTGCCGGTCTCGTCCTCGCCGAAGGGGGTGAGGCCCAGGCGACGGGCCGTCTCCTCCGCATCGGCGTCGATGAGGGGGTCGATCACGTCCCCGGACGCGTCGCCCCACCAGTGCCGTCCGGTGTAGCGCGTCTCGACTCCCCCCGCATCCCTCGCCCGATAGCTCTGCCCCAGGGCGCAGCCCATCAGGCGGGTCTCCAACTTCCCGTGTTCATTGCGGCAGCGGGTGTGCACGAGCACCGTGCCGAGGCTGGACAGGAGGTAGAAGATGGCCTTGCCGAAGCCGTAGGTGCCGCCGCCGAGCTTGGTGTCGCGGGGCTCCCCGACGTTCCGCACGAAGGCGATGAAGTCCTGTCGGCCCCTGGAAATCTCGTGGGCGCGGACGGGGCCGCCGAGCCCGTTGGTGCCCCGGTCGGAGACCGTCATGATCCGAATGCCCGCGCGAAGCGCGTCACGCAGGGCGAGGTGCTCGTTCGAGGGGGCGCCGTTCAGCAGGAGCCTGCGCCAGGTGTCGGCATAGGCCGGGCCGACGTACCCCAGGTCAATGCCGAATCGGACCGGTCCGCTGTGCTCGGGATCTCTGGCGTCCCAACTGTTCTGTGCGGCTTCGCGAACAAGGACGGTGAGCAGGTCCAACTCGGGGCGGCCGAGCTGGTTGAGAATTCCCTCGGCCGCGCTCGCGCCTTCCGGCGGATAGGGGTGGGAGTACCACTGTGGTTCGGCGCGCACGTCTGTCACTCGCTTCCCCCGAGCATGGCGGTCAGATGCCTCTCCACCTCGGTCATCGGGAGAGGGCTGGGCGTGGGCACGGTGAGATCCACCGTGTACTCGACGTCGATGACGTTGCCCGGCACTTCGGCGACGGCGAGGTCGGCCGTTGTTATGCGCGGAAACCCTTCCTCCACCGCGTACCAGCGCTCGTCGCGCACGAGGAATCGGGTCGAGCGATAGCGCTCCGCGTCGACGGTGTGGTACCCGGCCGAGGCAAGGAGACCGAGCAGCGTGCTCTCGTCGTCGCACAGGCGCAGGGCATGTTCCACCAGGTCGACGACGCTTGTCCCCGCACTGCCCTCGGGGGCGCTCTCTACGCGCAGGCAGGCGAGTCGGAGGGCGCCTCCCTCCGGCGGCTCCAATTGGCGCAGGCCGTGGACGCGTATACGCAGTGCGTCGCTGGTGGTGGTCTTCACCTCGACGGCGTCGGTTCCGGAGGTGAAGTCGTGCGGACGGCCGCTCGGGCCCGTCCACAGCCTGTGGGCGCTGGGGGTCTCGGCGAGAAGTCGCAGCAGTATCTGCAACTCTCCGTACAGGCCCGCGAGTTGTTCGGGTCCGAGCAGTGCGCCGTGGGCGCGGAAGAGGGCACGCCAGCGGTCCAGGACCCGGTGTAGGGCCTTGAGGGCCTGTGAGGAGGAGGTGGGTCGCCCGTCCTCGGCGAGCAGGGTGATCTCCCGCAGTATGTTCTCGCCGAGCCCGGTGAACACGTCGTCGAGGTCGCGGTGCAGGCAGCCGAGGTCGGCGTAGTACTGGTAGACCTCTTCGTCCTCGAGGGGGCGCTTGCGCAGGCGCAGGACCTGGCCGTCGCGGATCTCGCGGAGGTGCTGGTTGCCGGCGACGGGTATCAGCAGATGCCGATGCCCTTCGTGGTCGACGGCTGCGAGAAGCGGCCCGCGCGACGTGGGGACCGGCAGCGGTGCGGTGCGGAGCCGGTTGTCCGCGGACACGGGGGCGAGCGCGAGGTCGCGCCAGCTCTCCTCCAATGCCTGCCGAAACTTCTCGCTCACGCGGCGTCCTCGCCCTCGACCGTGCGCTGGTCCTCGTCGTCGGTGTCCTCCAGCCGGATGCCGGAGAGGTCCGCCGAGATGTAGCTGCCGTCCCAGTGGACCTCGCTGTCCTCGTCCTCCTTGGGGTCCGGGAAGACCAGGCCGACGCCGATCACATGTTCCTCGGCGCCGAGTGGCTCACGGGAGTCCTTGCGGCGTTCGGAGGGACGGGAGTCCTTGTCGATCGGGTACAGCACGAGCAGTCCGGTGTCCGGGAGCTGCTCGCGACGCTTCCCCTTGATCTCCTCTTCCGTCAGACCGCGGGAGACGTCCGTCAGGTCGACGGCGGCGTCGGCGCGGCTCATCAGGGTCTTGATGTCCGCGAAGTCTGGTTCTCCCGTGGGGTTGTGGAGCCGGGAACGAGTGATGCGACCCACGCTGACGCCCGGGGCGAAGGCGAAGTCCGCTTCGTTGCCACTCGCGGGGTTGCCGATGATCGCGATGTTCCAGCGGAGAAGGGAGCCTTGCCGGACGCGGCGCCGGATGTACGAGGAGATCAGTTTGGCGTCGCATTCCTGGGAGTTCTCGTGGAAGCGATACCGACTCAGGAATCCGAGCACATCGGTGTGCGGCACACCGCGCAGGAGGTGGCGCCCCTCCTCGGGGCGCTGGTCTTGCGTGACGGCTTCCGTGACGGCGCGACGTACCAGGTCGCAGGCGGCGTCCTGGTTGTCGCGCAGCCAGTCGGCGCGGGTGTGGAAGTAGTGGGTCTGTATCCGGCCGCCGCCGTACGCCGTGCTGGCCCTGATCGCGGACTGCATCTTGGCAGCGGCGGTTACCCGCAGCGTCGGATGGGTGCGCACGCGGACCGCGAAGGTCTGCGGAGTCTTGCTCTCGTGGAGGTACACGTCGATGTCGCGGCGCATGTCCGCCTCAACCGTGGCCAAGTGCCGGAACGAGGCGTGTAGTTCGTCAGTCATCCACACGCGGGGGAGATCGGCGTACCCGTGGCGGAATCCGAACCAGCGCCCCATCTGGAGCAGCGTGTCGTATGCCGAGGCGGCGCGCACGAAGTAGGTGACGGCGAGGCCTTCCAGCGTGAGGCCGCGGGAGAACTTGTTGCCGCCGACGGCGATTGCGACCACCGGGCCGTTGTCGTAGTCGAGGGTGTCCTCGCTCTCGGAGTTGTCCATGATGATCCGGCAGTCGCCGATCACACCCGGCAGCTCTTTCAGGAGCGCGTCGAAGGGAACCTTCGTTTCCCCGAAGTCCTCGGCGGGCACCCGTGAGGTCTCCTTGTCCCAAAGGGTGCGAAGCCGCTGCAGGGTGTCCGGGTCGTCCAGGCGGCCCAGGGTGTGTGCGCGAAGGTGCTTGAGCGGCGCGCGGAAGCTGTTGTGGACCTGGATGCGCATGCTGGTGTGGATCAGCATGGTGGAGTGCTTGTTGCCGCTGCCGCGCACTCGTCGGGCGGCGGTGGTGAGCCAGAAGTACTGGACGGCCTCTTCGAGGGTGTCGGTGATCTCGGGCGTGAACCCGTCGGCGTCCGCTCGTGTCGCGGGGCTGACCAGGGGGACGTCTTCCCTGGGGACGCTGCGGATCATGTCGTACCCGTCGTCCACGTCCTCCGGGTCCTCGCCGTCGAGGGCGTACCGGCCGAAGAGCACCTCCGTGCCGAAGTGTGCCTTGGGCTGCGGCAGGTTGACGATGAAGTCGCCGGGATAGAGGTCCTTCGCCGCCGGGTCGATGAGGACGTTGGCGAAGGGCGTCGCGGTGTACCCGACGTATGCCGCCTTCGGCAGGGTGTCGAGGATGCGGAGGATCAGCGGGTTGATCGAGGCGGTGGCGACGCTGGCCTGGTCGGCCTCGTCGTCGATCACCAGCGCGGGGGCCTGCTGCAGATGGTCGGAGGCGGACTCCAGCCAGCGCGCGAACTTGCGGAGCACGGTGGCGTTCTTCTTCACCACGCACAGCACGCGGGTGCGGTTGCTGCCGCCGAAGAAGGACGCGGCGTTCTCCGTCGGGACAAAGTCACGGTCAAGACCGGTGAGCTGCGACCAGTTCGTGGGATCGGACTCCACCAGCTGCTGGGCGAGACGGGCCTGGGTCTGACGGCGGAGGCCGTTGTGGATTCCGGCGAGCACGATGAAGAGCTTGTAGCCGCGGTCCGCCGCCTTGGCCATCACCGAGGTGAAGTTGGTGGTCTTGCCGGACTGCACGTAGCCCACGACGAGGCCGCGGGTGGAGAAGTCGGGTTCCTTGGGGTGGTTGAGCAGGGAGACGACGCGCGTGGACGAAGCGTCCAGGTCGCCGATCGCGTCCGGGGTCCAGCCCGACCGTTCCAACTCGCGCTGGATCGCGGGCCAGGCGCGGTCGTTCTCGCGCGGACCGGTGTACCAGGTCTCCCGGTTGCCGTTGACGGCTACCCGCGGCTCCTCCATCTCCTTGATCGAGAGCAGCTGCTGCTCGTGGAACTCACGGATGCGCTGGATCCGGCCGTCGTCGACGCCCAGAATCTCCAGCTGCTTCACGGCTTCCGCAGGCGTGCTGGTGTCCAGGAGATTGCGGAAGACGCCGTACATCTGGTCGAGTTCGCTGCTCAATTTGATTCCTTATGGGGCGGCGCCTGGCATTGACATCCCGAATACTTCCCTGACTCGACGCGGTTGGCGGAGCCATGGAATTCCAGGATGCGAAATTTACGCTTGGTGCTGATTCGGGTCGCGCGATGACCGGACTTTGCCGGTGACGCCACACAGCCGAGAACGGGGATCCCTTGAGGCGGGCGCCGACGCGCCGCCGGTGGTGGGCACGGCGTTGCGCCGGTCGGCGGAGGGCGCATAAATGCATCGGCTGTTGTGTTCCTCGGGTGCGCAGGGCTGGAATCTGCGCAAGCGAGAGAAGACGGCTCGGCAGTTTCAGTGTTCCAATATGACGGTATCGCACACGAGTTTCATAGTGGCCGGGGGTGCGGAAGTACAGGACTCGAGGCTCGGTCAAAGATCCCGAAAGGGCCGGCGGGCGAGAAACCGGAGATACGCCCCGTTGTCACGGCCTCCCGTGGCACTCCTCATATGTCACTCCAGACCCACACCAACAATCAACCCCCGCCTGGGGAGGCCACCCCACAGCCCGCCCCCGCGCAGCCAACGTCGTCGCGTACTGCGGCAGCAGCGACGCGTCCGTCGGCTGGGAGCCCTCTGAAGCCGCGAAGGCCTCGTAGGACGGGACCGTTCCCGTCACGATGCCCAGGTTGGGGGTGCCCGACGCCGACAGTTCCCTCAACGACGACTCTATGGTCGACAAGTGGGCCTCGTGGGACGGGTACTCCGTTCCCAACTCCGGGTACGCCGTCAGGAGTTCCTCCAGTTCCGACGCCGGCCAGTGCAGGACCGCCACCGGGAACGGGCGGGACAGTGCCTCCCTGTACGAGCCCAACTCCGCCTGGATGCGGGAGATTTCCGCCCTCAGTTCCGCCGGGTTGTTCGAGCCCAGGGACCAGATGCGCTTCGGGTCGTGGAGTTCGTCCAGGGGGACCGGGGACGTCGAGACCTCGTCCGCCAGCGTGTCCCACGCATCGTGCTCCGCGCCCAGCAGACGGCGTACCCGGTGGCGACCGAAGAGCAGGGGGCGTTGGTCGTAGGTCGGGGTCGTTCCCGATGACTGCGGGAGCAGGAGTTCCAGTGCTTGCGTGAAGGTTTCCTGCGCCTGGGTCAGTTCGTCGTGGGACTCCAGTGACTCCGCCACGATGACCCACGGGGCCGGGTCCCTCGGAGACGCCGCCCTTACGCCGTCGATGATCGCCCTTGCCTCCGCCTCATGGCCGTACTCCCAGAGGTTCGCCGCCTTCAGCGCCCGGATCAGGGTCGGGGCCGAAGGGCGGGCCGCCGGGGCGAGCAGGCGGTCGTACAGGGTGGTCGCGCGGTCTCGTTCGCCGGCTAGTTCCAGGTGGGCTGCGGCCTGGAGCAGGAGCTGCTCGGCGTCCTCGGGGTACAGGCCGGCCGTGCGCTCCAGGCGCTCGGCTTCGGCGATGTGGTCGGCAGGCGTGTCGGGGCGCATACGGGACACCGTACTGCCGAGAAGGGGGATTGCAGGAGGGGTGCCGTGCCCGGCAGGCAGGGATCGGCGCGGCTCGGGGCCAGGGGCCTGCCGTCGTACGCATGGATTGTTCGCGGGCGTGGGCCTATCGTGCGGGCGGCCTGAGAGGAGGTGCTCGTGCGCGAGCGGGTTCCTGTTGTCGTGCAGGGGAGGAAGGGGAACAGGCGGGGGCGGCGGGGCTTGCTGCGGTGGCTCTGGAGCGGTGCCGAAATTGCCGTGACCCTCGGGCTCGTACTCCTCCTCCTCGTCGCCCATCAGCTCTGGTGGACCAACCGGCAGGCCCGCGAAGGCGCCGAGCGCAAGGTCCACGCCCTTGAGGAGGAGTGGGAGGAGGAGGGGGGTGGCTCTCGAGGATCTGGCGACTCCAGTGGTTCTCCCGACTCGGGCACACAGCAGCCCGATCCCTCCGCGCCCGCCGAGGACTCCGACGACTCGTCCCCCCGACGCCGGCCCCAGGCAGATGAAGCCCCAGCCCCCGCCCCCCGCTGGGACCAGGCCTACGCCGTCCTCCGCATCCCCCGCATCGGCATCCGCGTCCCCGTCGCCGAAGGCGTCAGCAAGAGCGGGGTGCTCAACAAGGGGTATGTCGGGCACTACCCCCGCACCGCCCAGCCCGGCCGCAGCGGCAACTTCGCGCTCGCCGGGCATCGCAATACCCACGGTGAGCCGTTCCGGCGGATCGATCGGCTGAGGAGCGGCGACGAGGTGGTCGTCGAGACACGGGACGCCGTTTATACGTACGTCGTCGGCAAGACGCTTCCCCAGACCTCCGCCCGGGACGGTGGGGTCATCGCGCCTGTCCCGCGCAGCAGCGTCAAGGCCGGCCACGGCTACAGCTCGCCCGGTTACTACATCACCCTCACCACCTGCACCCCGGAGTACACCTCCAAGTACCGGCTCATCGTGTGGGGGACGCTGCAGTCCATGCGGCCCCGCTAGCCACCGTCAGCCACTCTTCCGCAGCAGCAGTACGCTCGCCGCCCCCAGCACACCGAGGCCCGCCGACACCACCACCGCCACCTGTGCGCCCCCGAACCCATCGCCGCCCGCTCGGCTGGGACCGACGAGACCGCCAGTGCGGGCAGCGCCGCGTTCAGGAAGCCGCTGCCCGCGCCGGAGACGAGGAGACCGGGCCGCTACAACGACGTCCTCGCCCACCTCGGCCCCCCGCGCCTTCCTCGCCCACCTCGCCCCCCCCGCGCCGTCCTCGCCGCCCGCCTCCAGACGCTCACCGCCGCCGGGGGCCTGCAGCTGGGGCAGGGAGAACTTCTCGGAGTCGAAGCCGTGCCGGTACTTCCGGCACGCGCGGTGCGGCACCGAACTCGGGGCCGTCAGCGACTGCCCCGCCTGCGGCATCCTCGTACCCGTCGAGGACGTCGAGATGGTGCCGGGTCCCGGACTCGATCCGGACCCCGCCGATCCGGTCAGCCGGGCGCTGCTCGCGCCCCGGAGGCTCCTTACGCCCGTCGTGACTGATCCTGTATAACGGCAGTACATGCCATTGGTGCGCAGTTGGGGAGGAGGGGACCGTGCAGGACGCATTCCGTAGCTGGAAGGCCGCCCTCCGCCCGACCGGGCTTCTTCTCTTCCTCCTCGTCGAGGTCGTTCTCCTCGACGCGAGCAGCCTCACCGCCGCCGTCGCGCTCGCCGCGACCGCCGCCGCGGGCTCCGCGCTCGCCCTCTGCTCGCTGATCGCCGCGCGCTGCGCGCCCGCCGTGCCGCGCACGCGGGTGCGCACGGCCATCCGCGACCGCGAGAAGCGCACGGCCTTTCTGCCGCAGCGCGACCCCGACGCCCGTGGGCGCAGGCGCCCCCGAGCACCGGGCCGTCTCGTCCTGACGGCCGCGTAGGGGAACCACTCAAGAAGCGGAAACCCCCGCTGTCCGTCACGCCGAACACGCACATCTCACCTCGGCACGACGAGACCCCCGGAGGGCTTCTCCATGTCCGCAATGCTGTCCGACTTCATGTCCCTGTTCGCCGACCTGGTCGGCTCCCTCGCCGATCTGCTCCAGCCGGTCTTCCAGGCCTCCGCGATGGCCGCCGCCATCGTGCTCTTCACCGCCTGTGTACGACTGCTCGTGCACCCCTTGTCGCGGGCGTCGGCCCGTGGCCAGAAGGCCCGCGCCAAGCTGTCGCCGCAGATCGCCCAGCTGCGCAAGAAGCATGCCAAGAACCCCGAGAAGCTGCAGAAGGCGATCCTCGAACTGCACGCGAAGGAGAAGGTCTCGCCGCTCTCCGGATGCCTGCCCAGCCTCTTCCAGCTGCCGGCGTTCTTCCTGCTCTACCACCTCTTCTCCAGCTCGAGCATCGGCGGAGAGGCCAACGCGCTGCTCGACCACAAGCTCTTCGCGGCGCCGCTCGGCGGGCGCTGGGCGGACGCGCTCTCCGACGGCGGGGTCTTCGGGGCGCAGGGGCTCGTCTATCTCGGGCTCTTCGCGATCGTCGCCGCCGTCGCGACCTTCAATTTCCTGCGTACGAAGAAGCAGATGGCCGCCGCCGCGGACGCGCCCGGCGGTGCCGGTGACCCGGCCCAGCAGATGCCCGGCATGGCGGCGATGACCAAGGTCATGCCGTTCATGTCCTTCATGACGCTGTTCACCGTGGCGTTCGTCCCGCTGGCCGCCGCGCTGTACGTCGTCACCAGCACGACCTGGAGCGCGGTCGAGCGGGCGGTGCTCTACCGGGACATGCCGTACGGGCCGGGCGCGCTGGCCGCGGCGTCCTGACCGGAGCTACCGCCGGGTAACGGTCCGGTCCGTGAACAGGGTCTTGCGGAGTGGACGCCGACCTTGGACGATCGACCAATCCTCCGATGGCCGCAACCCGTCGGAGGCCTGGCCACGCGGCCGGTCGGAGCAGACCGATCGCGCTCGACCAAGGGAGATTGACCATGAAGCTGCTCCGAGTCGGTACGGCGGGGGCCGAGCGCCCGGCGCTGCTCGACGCCGAAGGCACCCTGCGGGACCTGTCAGGCACCGTCACGGACATCGACGGGACGCTGCTCGCCGACCCGGCGGCCCTCGACCGGATCAGGGCCGCCGCCGAATCGGGCGAGCTGCCCGCCCTTGACGCGGCGGGGCTGCGGGTCGGACCGCCGGTGGGCCGGATCGGCAAGGTCGTGTGCATCGGGCTCAACTACCACGACCACGCGGCCGAGACGGGGGCCGCGACGCCCGCCGAACCCGTCGTCTTCTTCAAGGCGGCCGACACGGTCGTCGGACCCGACGACACCGTCCTGGTGCCGCGCAAGTCGGTCAAGACCGACTGGGAGGTCGAGCTCGCGATCGTCGTCGGGCGCACCGCGCGCTACCTGGAGTCGGACGAGGAGGCGCTCGCACACGTCGCCGGGTACGCGGTGTCGCACGACGTCTCGGAACGCGAGTTCCAGATCGAGCGCGGCGGCACCTGGGACAAGGGCAAGAACTGCGAGACGTTCAACCCGCTGGGCCCCTGGCTCGTGACGGCGGACGAGGTCGCCGACCCGCAGGACCTGTCCCTCAAGCTCTGGGTCAACGGAGAGCTGAAGCAGGACGGCAGCACGTCGCAGCAGATCTTCCCGGTGGCGGAAGTGGTGCGCTACGTAAGCCAGTTCATGACGCTGTACCCGGGCGATGTCATCAACACCGGTACACCGGCGGGTGTCGCCATGGGGCAGCCCGAGCCGAAGCCGTATCTGCGGGCCGGGGACGTCGTGGAACTGGAGATCGAGGGTCTCGGTCGGCAGCGGCAGGAGTTGAAGCAGGCGTAGGGCTTCGGGGGCTGCCACCACGGGCAGCCCCCTTCAGGACCACCGCGGGCAGCCCCCCTTGCAGGACCGCTGCAGGCAGCCCCTTTCAGGACCGCCTCAGGGTTACTTGAACCGCTCCAGCGCCTCCACCACCAGCGCATGGTCCTCCAGCTGCGGCAGCCCGGAGACGACCACCGTGCCGATCACTCCCGCGCCCCGCACCGCGATCGGGAACGCGCCGCCGTGCGCCGCGTAGGTGTCCGGGTCCAGGCGGGACGACTCCTCGAACGTCGTGCCCTTGGCGCGGAAACGCGTGCCGACCAGGAGGGACGAGCAGCCGTAGCGTTCCACCACGCGGCGCTTGCGGGCGATCCAGGCGTCGTTGTCCGGGGTCGAGCCGGGCAGGGCCGCGTGGAAGAGCTGCTGGCCGCCGCGGGTGATGTCGACGGCCACCGGGGCCCGGCGCTCGCGGGCCAGTTCGACCAGAAGGGTGCCGAGTGCCCAGGCGTCCTCGTACGTGAAGTGGGGGAGGGCCAGGCGGAGTTCCTGGGCCTCCAGCTCCTCGACCGTGGGGGCCGTCTTCATACGACCACCGTCACGCCGTCGCGCGCCGAGCGGCGGGCCGCCTCCAGGACGTCGAGCGCGGCCGCGGCCTCGTAGGCGGAGACCGGGTTGGTGCCGGTGCCGCGGAGTGCGGCGGCGACGGCCGCGTAGTACGCCGGGTAGTCGCCCGGCAGCGTCTCGACCGGGTTGCCGCCGCCGGTCAGCGGGGACTCGCCGGAGCCGACGCGGCCCCACATCGACTCGGGCTCGACGCCCCAGTCGCCCTCGCCCGTGGGGCGCTCGCCCTCGCGCAGGGCCGCCTCCTGCGGGTCGAGGCCGTACTTCACATAGCCGGCCGCGGAGCCCAGGACACGGAAGCGCGGTCCGAGTTGGGCGGTGGTGGCGCTGACGTACAGATGCGAGCGGACGCCGCTGGCGTGCGTGATGGCGATGAACGTGTCGTCGTCCGCCTCCGCGCCGGGGCGGCGCACGTCCGACTCGGCGTACACGGACATCGCCGGGCCGAAGAGGACCAGCGCCTGGTCGACGACGTGGCTCCCGAGGTCGTAGAGGAGACCTCCGATCTCTTCCGGGTCTCCGGACTCGCGCCAGCCGCCCTTGGGCTGTGGACGCCAGCGCTCGAAGCGGGACTCGAAGCGCCATACGTCCCCCAGCTCGCCGTCGGCGACGAGCTTCTGGAGCGTACGGAAGTCGTTGTCCCAGCGGCGGTTCTGGAAGACGGAGAGGAGCAGTCCGCGGTCGTCCGCGAGCGCGGCGAGCTCGCGCGCCTCGGCGGCGGTGCCCGCGATCGGCTTGTCCACGACGACCGGGAGACCCGCCTTGACGGCGGCGGTGGCGAGCGCGACATGCGTCTTGTTCGGCGACGCGATCACGACCAGGTCCAGCTCGTCCGCCCGGTCCCAGAGCTCGTCCGCCGAGGCGGCGACGCGCAGCCCGTCGCCGAACGCGGCCCGGGCCTGCGCCTGGCGCTCGGGGTTCGACGTGACGACCGTGTCGAGGGCGAGGCCCTCGGTGGCGGCGATCAGCGGGGCGTGGAAGACGGAGCCCGCGAGGCCGTAGCCGATGAGGGCCACGCGGAGAGGGGCGGAGCCGGACGGGGCGGGGGAGCCCGAGCCTGTACCAGTCATGCGTTCCACAGTCATGCGTTCCACTTAAGCAACGCTGTTGCTAAAGCGCAAGCGCGGGCGACAATGGGGGTGTGAACAGGACTGATACGAAGGTCGGCGGGGGCAGGCCAGGCGCCGGCGTGAATCTGCTCGCGCTGCGCGGGCACAACGCCGCGCTCGTCCTCGACCTGCTGCGCACGGCGGACGAGGACGGCATAAGCCGCCTGGAGCTCGCCGAGCGCACCGGCCTCACCCCGCAGGCCGTCAGCAAGATCACCGCACGGTTGCGTACGGAGGGACTGGCGACGGAGGCGGGACGCCGGGCGTCCACCGGGGGCAAGCCGCGGACGCTGCTGCGGCTGGTCCCGGAGGCGGGGCACGCGGTGGGCCTGCACCTGGACCGCGACGAACTGACGGCGGTGCTCGCCGATCTGACGGGGCGGGTGGTGGCGGAGCGCCGGGCCCCGCTGGACTTCGGGGCCGGCGCGGACGCGGTGGTCGACGCGGCGGCGGGGGCGGTGCGGGAGCTGCTGCGTCCGCTGGGGGAGGCGGGGCTGCTGGGTGTCGGGGTCGCGCTGCCGGGGCCGCTCGACCACTCGGACGGGGTGCTGCACCGGGTGACCGGGTTCCCCGCGTGGGACGGGTTCGAGCTGCGCGACGTCCTCGCGGAACGCCTCGGCCTGCCGGTCGTCGTGGACAAGGACACGAATGCGGCGGCGCTGGGCCTCGCGCTCGGCGGGGTCGCCGATTCCTTCGCGTATCTGCACCTCGGCACCGGGCTCGGGGCGGGGCTCGTCCTCGGCGGCGGTCTCTACCGGGGGGCCAGGACGGGCGCGGGCGAGTTCGGCCACCAGGTGATCCAGCTGGACGGTCCGCCATGCGGCTGCGGCGAGCGGGGGTGCGTCGAGGCGCTGTGCCTCGCGGCGGTCGCGCGGGACGATGTCGACTCGGCGGCGCGTGCGCTGGGCGTGGCGGCGGCGAATCTCGTGAGCCTCCTGGACATCGACCTGGTGCTGCTGGGCGGGCGGGCGGTGTTCGCCGCCGAGGAGAGCTTTGTGGGCGGGGTGGGTGCGGTGGTGGGGGCGCGGGTCCGGCGGGGCGGCGGCGAGCGGGAGGTGCCGGTCGCGGTGGCGGCGGGCGGGGAGCGGGCGGTGGCGGAGGGCGCGGCGCAGTTGGTGCTTGCGCCGGTGTTCGGGAGGGCGGGGTAGACGAAGGGGGAGGGGGGCAGGGGGCTGTGCGGTGCGTGATTCCTGGGTCAATCGGACTTGACGGAAAATCCGCCGAATCAGGGGAGCTGCTGCCGCCACTCGGCGCAGGGGGCTGTGGCGGGGCGGGGCCGGGGCGGGCCCGCGTGGCAGGGTTTCGGGCCATGGCCAGTGGCTTCCGCACGCCCGATCCCGGCTCAGCAAAGGCCCCTATGCGACTCCGCCGCTTCCTCGCCTCCGGCGCCACCGCAGCCGCCCTGGTCGTCGCCGGGGCGGTGCCGTCCGCGGTGGGTGCGGTGGCTTCCGGGCAGCCCACCTGCTTCTCCGCGACGCGCGGGGAGTTTCCGATCGGGGCGCGGATCGAGGGGGGTCCTGACACCTACGTATCCGGCGGTGGTTTCCGGAGCTGGACCGTCGAGCTGAAGAACGGTACGCGGGGGAGGTGCGGGGAGATCCATCCCGTGGTCGTCCTCGTCGACCGGGAGCGGGAGTTGCGGCCGGGGCAGATTCGGCTGGAGTTCCACGACGGGGAGCGGTGGCGGCCGGTGCGGTTCGAACGTACCGACCGGGACGAGAACGTGGGTGTCTTCGGGGAGGGCGGCGCTGAGGGCTCTGACGGCTCTGACGGCTTCGGCGGTTTCACGGTGGGGGCGGGCCGGACTCGCGCGGTGAAGGTGCGGATGGCGTTCACGTCCGATGCGAGGTCCGAGCGGGCGGTGGTGTCGGCGGCCGTGGTGCAGCGGAGGGCTGATGACGGGGAGTGGGTGGGGGAGTCGGGGGAGTACGCGTTCGCGATCGGGGCCGGTGAGGACGGGGATGCGGGGCGGGTCGGGGGCGAGGAGAGGGAGGGCGGTAGGTCCGAGGATCCGGATGCTTCTTCGTACGCCGATGAACTTGCCGCTACGGGGCCGGGGTTGTTGCTGGGCGTGGGGGCCGGGGCGGTCGGGCTGTTCGTCGGTGGGTGGGGGCTGATGGTGGTGACCCGGCGGCTGCGGGGCTGAGACTCTGCTGGACCCCGGACCTTGTTGCGCAGCCGGCCCGGCACTGGGGCTGTGCCCACCCGTTCCGCCCCGCGGAACGCCTGCCCACAGCCAAAGGGAGGCAACGGGTGGGGCGCGGAGGGAGAGGGCGTCGCACACCCCGCGTTCACCCCCACGTTCACCAACGTCTGCGAACATCCCCCTGTGAACAACCCGAAACCGCCGCGCTCCTCGAATCCGCCCGCTCATCTCCTCGCGCAGGCGCCCGGAGCGCCCATCCGTTCGGGGATTCCCGAGCACGGGCGGATCCCGAAGTACTACGCCGTCAAGGCCGAAATCGCCGTACTGATAGAGGAGTTGGGGGACGGGCAGACGCTGCCCACCGAGCGGGATCTCGCCGTGCGGTACGAAGTCGCGCGGGAGACCGTACGGCAGGCGCTGCGGGAGCTGCTGCTCGAAGGGCGGCTGCGCAGGCAGGGGCGCGGCACGGTCGTCGCCGGGCCCAAGCTGGAGCAGCCGCTGTCCCTGGCGAGCTACACCGAAGGGGTCCGCAGGCAAGGACGTACCCCCGGGCGAAATCTCATCTCGCTCGACCGATTCCCCGCCCCAGAAGCCCTCGCCGCCGAGATCGGCGTCGAGCGGGGCGAGCCCGTCTGGCACATGGAGCGCGTACTGCTCGCCGACGACGAGCGGGTGGGGCTGGAGAGTACCTATGTGGCAGTGGACCGCGTGCCCGGCCTGGACCGCGAGTTCGAGCCCGACTCCTCCTTCTACGCCTACCTCCGCGACCGCCTCGGCATCTCCTTCGGCGACGCCGACGAACGCATCGAGACCGTGCTCGCCACACCCCGCGAGGCGCTCCTCATCGGTACGCCGCCCGCCCTGCCCATGCTCCTGATCCACCGCGTCTCGCGCGACACCTCCGGTCACCCGCTGGAGCGCGTACGCACCCTCTACCGCGGTGACCGGTTCTCCTTCACCACGCACCTGGGCAACGGCGGCTAGAAGTACCCACGCGTGCCCTTCGGTCGACCCACGTCGATAACGAGAACGTAACGGGTCTAGGCCAACCTTGGGTGCCCGTTCACCGTCCCGTTGCCATCCGGCCCCATGCGGGACACCCGTCCCCAGGAGCGTTGCCGCCGTGAGAGTCATCGTCGTAGGAGCCGGCGTGGTGGGAACCATGCACGCCTGGCACGCAGTGGAACGCGGCCACGAGGTCGTACAGATCGAGCGCGAGACCGAGGCCCGAGGAGCCTCGCTGCGGAACTTCGGACAGATATGGGTGAGCGGCCGCGCCGGCGGCGAGGAGCTCGACACCGCCCTGCGCGCCCGCGAGCTGTGGGAAGGCATCGGCGAGCGCGTGCCGGGCCTCGGCTTCCGGGCCAACGGCTCCCTCACCCTCGTACGCAACGAGCGCGAGCACGCCGTCGCCGAAGCGGCCCTCGCCCGGCCCGACGCGGCCGCGCGCGGCTACAAGCTGCTGACCGCGGGGGAGGCCCGCGCGGTCAACCCCGCCCTGCGGGGCGAGTTCCGCGCCGCGCTGTGGTGCGAGCGGGACGCGGCGGTGGAGCCGCGCACCGCCCAACTCCGCCTCCGGGAGGCCCTCTTGGCCTCGCCGAACTACACCTTCCTGCCGGGCCGCGAGGTCCGCGAGGTCGTCGGTGAGAGTGCGGTGCGGGACGACCACGGCGATGTGCACACCGGTGACGTCGTCGTGCTCGCCACCGGCGCCTGGCTCGGCGGGCTCGTGCGCGAGCTGGCCGGACCCGAGCTGCCCGTGCGGCGCGTACGGCTGCAGATGATGCAGACGGAGCCCCTCGGCGAGACGCTCACCACGTCCGTCGCCGACGCCGACAGCTTCCGCTACTACCCGGCGTACAAGTCGGACGCCCTCGACGCGCTCAACGCCGGGCAGGCGCAGGCACCGACCGCCGCCGCGCACAAGATGCAGCTCCTGATGGTGCAGCGCGAGGACGGCGGACTGACCATCGGCGACACCCACGAGTACGAGCACCCCTTCGCCTTCGACACCCTCGAAGACCCCTACGACCACCTCACCGAGGTCGTCGAGGGCTTCCTGGGCCGCCCGCTGCCGAAGATCAGGCGGCGCTGGGCCGGGGTGTACGCGCAGTGCGTCGACACGAGCCGTGTCGTGCACCGCCAGCAGGTGCGCGACGGTGTGTGGCTGGTCACCGGGCCCGGCGGGCGCGGCATGACCTGCTCGCCCGCGATCGCCGAGACGACCGCGAACGAACTGGGATGGTGAGGGAGTTGACGTCGACCACGGACCACATCGGTCTCGTCGTACTGGACATGGCGGGGACCACGGTCGCCGACGGCGGCCTGGTGGAGCAGGCCTTCGCCGTCGCCGCACAGCAGCTCGGCGTCGAGCCGGGCTCGGCCGACCACGAGACGAAGCTGGACTATGTGCGCGCCACGATGGGCGAGTCCAAGATCTCCGTCTTCCGGCATCTGTTCGGCGACGAGACGCTCGCCCAGCAGGCCAACACGGCCTTCGAGAAGGCGTACGGCGAGCTGGTCGACGCCGGCCGCATCGCGCCGATCGCCGGGGCGCGGGAAGCCATCGAGGAGCTCAAGTCCGCAGGGCTGACCGTGGTGTTGACCACCGGCTTCGCGCGGGTCACGCAGGACGCGATCCTCGACGCGCTCGGCTGGCGCGACCTGGTCGAGCTGACCCTGTGCCCCGCCGACGCGGGCGGTCGCGGGCGGCCCTACCCGGACATGGTGCTCAGCGCGTTCCTGCGCACGGGTGCCGTGGACGGGGTCCGGCGGATCGCGGTCGTGGGCGACACGGCGTACGACATGAAGAGCGGGGTGCGGGCCGGGGCCGGGGTGGTCGCCGGTGTGCTCACCGGGGCGCATGACGCCGCCGCGCTGACGGACGCCGGGGCCACTCATGTGCTCGGCTCGGTCGCCGAACTCCCCGCGATACTCAGGGGTGTCGGCGCATGAGTGACAGCACCCCCGGCGCCGTACGCAGCGGGATCCGCTTCGACGGTGTCTCGGTCGCCTACGGCAAGAACGTCGTCCTCGACTCCCTCGACCTGACCGTCGAACCCGGTGAGGTCATGGCGCTGCTCGGCCCCTCCGGCTCGGGAAAGACGACCGCGCTGCGGGCCGTCGCCGGGTTCGTGCGGCCCGCATCCGGGCGGGTGTTCATCGGGGAGCGCGATGTCACCGGTCTGCCGCCGCATCAGCGGGGGATCGGGATGGTCGTCCAGCAGTACGCGCTCTTTCCGCATATGCGGGTCGCGGACAATGTCGCCTTCGGCATGAAGGCGCAGAAGGTGGCCAAGTCCGAGATTCCGGGGCGGGTCGCCGAGGCGCTGGAGATGACGGGGATGGCGGCCTACGCGCAACGCTTTCCACGCGAGTTGTCCGGTGGGCAGCAGCAGCGGGTCGCGATCGCGCGGGCGTTGGCCATTCGGCCGGGGGTGCTGTTGCTGGACGAGCCGCTTTCCGCGCTGGACGCGCAGTTGCGGTCGGGGATGCTGGCGGAACTTGCCCGGCTGCACCGGGAGTTGCCCGACGTCTCCATTCTGTACGTCACCCATGACCAGGTGGAGGCCTTGACCCTGGCGGACCGGATTGCCGTCATGGACCGGGCCCGGTTGCAGGACTGCGGGACGCCGCAGGAGCTTTATCGGGCTCCGCGTACGGAGTTCACGGCGTCCTTTGTGGGCAATGCGAATTTGCTGCCGGTGACCGTGGGCTCGGGCGGTGTCGCTTTTGGCGGGGCCGAGTTGAAGGTCGACACCGGGAGTGCCGCGAAGGGGGCCACCGCCACGCTGTGCGTGCGGCCGCATCTGGTCGGGCTCGGGGAAGGCCCCAACCCTCTGAAGGGGCGGGTCGCCGAGGTCCAGTGGCGTGGGGCCACACATCGGTTGTACGTCGATGTCGCCGGGCAGCGGGTGAAGGCTGACCTTCGGGAGCTGCGGACCCCGCCGGGCATCGGTGACGACGTCACGTTGCATTTCGCGCCCGAGGACGCGGTGCTTCTTTCCGCGGGGGTGACCGATGGCTAGCGCCACGCTGACCGCGCCCGCGCGGAAGGAGAAGCCGCCCCTGAAGACACCGAGGTGGGTGTGGGCCCTGCCTCCCCTCGCCCTGCTCGCCCTCTTCTTTCTCTATCCCCTCGCCCTGGTGGTCCAGCAGTCCGTTCAGCCCGACACCGGTGGGACCTCCCTCCAGCCCTACTCCGACGTCTTCGCCTCCGAGGCGTTTCGGGAGGCGCTCGGCACCACCGTCTGGCTGGCCGTCGGGGCCACCGTCGGGTGTCTCGTGCTGGGGTTCGCGCTCGCGTTGGTCATCGCCTTTGTGCCGTTCCCCGGCGGGAAAGCCGTGTCGAAGTTCATCGACGTCTTTCTCTCCTTCCCGTCCTTCCTCATCACCCTCGCCCTGCTGTTCATCTACGGCACCAGGGGCATGGCGAACGGGATATGGACGGATGCGACCGGGGCGGCCGAGGGGCCCTTCCAGTTCCTCACCACGCCGTGGGGTGTGCTGCTCGCGGAGATCACGTACTTCACGCCCTTCGTGATGCGCCCGCTCCTCGCCGCGTTCTCGCAGATCGACACCGCGCAGCTCGAGGTCGCCTCCAGCCTGGGCGCCAAGCCCGCCCGTATCGTCCGGCGGGTCATCCTGCCCGAGGCGCTGCCCGCCCTCGCGGCCGGCGGCAGCCTCGTACTCGTCATGTGCCTGAACGAGTTCGGGATCGTGCTCTTCACGGGCGCGAAGGGGGTCACCACCCTTCCGATGCTCGTCTACGGCAAGGCCATTCTCGAATCCGACTATCCGGCGGCCTGTGTCGTCGCCGTGGTCAACATCGCGATCTCCGTGGGTCTCTACGGCCTCTACCGGGTGGTGAGCCGTCGTGTTGGTGCATAGCCGCAAGGGGAAGTGGGCCACCTGGGTTCTCTTCTTCGTCCTCTTCCTGCCGCTGTTCGCGCTGCCGCTCCTCGTCATCCTCGCGGCGTCGTTCTCGTCCCACTGGTCGGGGGCCTTTCCGTCCGGATTCACCGCCGAGCACTATGAGTCGGCCACCCGCGGGGAATCGCTCCAGGCCCTCACCACCAGCCTGCTCACTGCGGTCGGCGCCAGTCTGCTCGCGCTGACCGTCGGGTCCTGGGCGGCGCTCGCCGCGGCCTCGCTGAAGAAGGGCGGAGGGGGCACCCCCAGGCTGTCCAGGCTCTGGGGGAGGGTGCTCGACACGCTCTTCGTGCTGCCCGTCGCCGTGCCGTCCGTCGTGATCGGGCTCGCGATCCTCGTCGCGTTCTCCAAGCCGCCGATGATCCTCAACGGCACGCGCTGGATCGTGATCCTCGCGCACACGATTCTTGTCACCGCGTTTGCCTACCAGTCGGTTTCGGCTGCCATCGTGCGTCTCGACCCGGCGTACGAACAGGCCGCGGCATCGCTCGGTGCCCGGCCCTCGTACGTCCTGTGGAAGGTGAAGCTGCCCCTCCTGCTGCCGTCCCTGAACGCGGCCGCCGGTCTCTGCTTCGCGCTCTCCATGGGCGAGTTGAGCGCCACGATGATGCTCTACCCGCCGGACTGGATGCCGCTTCCCGTGCAGATCTACGCGGCCACCGACCGCGGCTCCCTCTTCACCGGTGCCGCCCTCGCGGTGGTCCTGATGGCGGCGACGCTGCTCGTCCTCTTCGCCGTCTCGCGCGTCCGTACACGGGCCTCCTACCGATGAACATCCGCACTCGCTGAACTGCCCGTCCCCGCAAGGTTCTTCAAGGAGTACGAAACGTCATGTCACGCCTCACCCGAAACCGCACGCTCGCCGCCCTCTCCGGCAGCCTCGTCCTCGCCGGTTCGCTCACCGCGTGCGGCGGCGAATCCAACGCCTCCGACGCCAAGGAGGTCACCGTCTACAGCGCCGACGGCCTCAAGGGCGAGAACGGCGACGGCTGGTACGACAAGGTCTTCAAGGACTTCGAGAAGAAGACCGGCATCAAGGTGAACTACGTCGAGGGCGGCTCCGGCGAGATGGTGCAGCGCGCCGTCCGCGAGAAGTCCAACACCCAGGCCGACGTCATCATCACGCTCCCGCCGTTCATCCAGCAGGCCGACGAGAAGGGGCTGTTGCAGGCGTACAAGCCCAAGGGATCGGAGGAGGTCGACGGTGCCGACAAGGCGCCCGACGGCAAGTGGACCTCCGTCGTGAACAACTACTTCGGCTTCATCTACAACAAGAAGGAGCTGACCGGCGCCAAGGCCCCCAAGACCTGGGAGGACCTCACCGACTCCTCGTACAAGGACAAGGTCCAGTACTCCACGCCCGGCGTCGCAGGTGACGGAACCGCCGTACTCATCAAGGCGATGCACGACTTCGGCGGCAAGAAGCCCGCCATGGAGTACCTGAAGAAGCTGCAGACCAACAACGTCGGTCCCTCCGCCTCCACCGGCAAGCTCGCGCCGAAGGTCGACAAGGGCGAGCTGCTCGCCGCCAACGGTGACGTGCAGATGAACTACGCGCAGTCCAAGGACATGCCGAACCTGGGCATCTGGTTCCCCGCCAAGGAAGGCGGCAAGCCGACCACCTTCGCGCTGCCCTACGCGGCCGGTCTCGTCAGCAAGGCCCCGCACAACGCCAACGCGAAGAAGTTCCTCGACTATCTGCTCAGCCAGGAGGCGCAGCAGCAGGTCAGCGAGATCGGCGGCGGCTTCGCTGCGCGCAAGGACATCAAGGCGACCGACGCCAACGCGGTCGCGCTCGACAAGATCGTCGAAGGCGTCGAGGTCTTCGAGCCGGACTGGGCCGATATCTCCGAGAACCTCCAGACGTACGTCGAGGACTGGAAGTCGGCCACGGGAAGCTGAGCGTTCACCCTTCGGTCCAAGAGTTCATCGCGAGAGTCCTGGTGCCCGTCCCGTCACGTGCGCCAAGATAGCGAAAAGATAACAGGTCTGGTCCCAACGCCCCTGGATTTCCGGGGGCGTTGGCATGCGCTGCCCCCAACGCACCCTCTCCGTACGCCCTTTGGAGGAACACGTGTCGTCGCACGGCATGTCCCGTCGCTCGCTCCTCGTCTCCGCCGCGGCCCTCGCGGTCTCCGCCCCGCTCGTCGGCGCCACGTCGGCCGCCGCCAAGGGGCGGGCCAAGGCCCCCAAGGTCCTGGTCATAGGCCTCGACGGCGCCCTGCTCGAAAGAATCAAGGCTGCCGACGCGCCCGCGCTCAAAACGCTGATGTCCGCCGGTCTCACCGCGCCGAGCGCCATCTACGCCAACCCGCTCGCGCCCACCTCGTCGGGCCCCGGCTGGTCGACGCTGATCACCGGCGTCTGGCCCGACAAGCACAAGGTCGTGAACAACGAGTTCACCGGCCACCAGCTCGCGAAGTACCCGGACTTCATGACCCGCGTCGAGGCCGCGAAGCCCGCCCTGCGGACGTACGCGGTCTCGTCCTGGGCCCCGATCACCGACATCATCTTCTCCGCGAAGGTCGATACGCGGGTCTCCACCCCGTCCGCCGAGTACGACGCGGGCACCACGAGCCGGGCCGTCGCCGAGGTCAAGGGCGGCAACCCCGACGCCGTCTTCGTGCAGCTCGACAACATCGACCACGCGGGCCACGACAGCGGCGCCGCGAGCCAGGCCTATCTCGACGCGATCCACGGTGCCGACAGCCAGGTCGGCCAGATCGTCGACGCCGTCAAGTCCCGTGCCACGTACGGCGAGGAGGACTGGCTCATCATGGTCACCGCCGACCACGGGCACACCGATCCGGGCGGTCACGGCGGCTCCAGCTGGGCCGAGCGTCAGACCTTCATGATCGCCGCGGGCGGTACGGTCACCGCGGGCTCGGTCCGGCACGACGTACGCATGCCGGACATCGCCGCCAGCGCCCTCGCCCATCTGGGCGTGGCGATCGACCCGGCCTGGGGTCTGGACGGCCGCCCGATCCAGCAGCCGACGCCGGACGACTTCGACGCCCTGCGGGCCAAGCTGACGGGCCCGGTCGACGAGACGGGCATCGGCTCGGACGTCGTCGGGTTCACGCACACGCCGCCGAGCGGCTGGTCCGTCGACAACACCGCGATGGGCACCGGCGGCATCACCGAGTGGCGCGGCTGGACCTTCACGACGGATGAGTTCTGGACCAAGACCGAGCGCGACCAGCAGCGCGAGAACAACATCCGGGCCCGAGGCGTCTTCGCGGTCGCCGACGGTGACGAGTGGAGCGACAAGACCTTCTCCGGCACCTTCGACTCGACGCTCGTCAGCCCCGCGTACGCCGTGACCGGCGGCCGTACCGCCACCCTCACGTACACGACGTACTACCGCCAGGAGGCCCCGCAGAAGGGCGAGGTCCTCGTCTCGTACGACGGCGGCGCCCCGGTCGCGGTGAAGACGTACACGGCGGACACGCCCTCGGTCGTGGAGAACATCGCGCTCAAGGTGCCGGCGGGCGCCAGGAAGGCCCAGGTGCGGTTCCGCTACACCGGCGGCAACAACTGGTACTGGGTGATCGACGGGGTCAAGATCGCGGCTTCCTGATTATGGTGGGGGCGTCGGCACAGCGCTGTCCCGGCGCCCCAGCCAACCCGTACACCGCAGGAGTGCACCCCATGGCAGAGCGCAAGCCCATCGAATCGTGGCTCACCGACATGGACGGCGTGCTCATCCACGAAGGTGTGCCGATCCCCGGCGCCGCCGAGTTCATCAAGAAGCTCCGGGACTCGGGCAAGCCCTTCCTGGTCCTGACGAACAACTCGATCTACACCGCCCGCGACCTCCAGGCCCGGCTGACCCGCATGGGCCTCGAAGTGCCGGTCGAGAACATCTGGACCTCCGCGCTGGCCACCGCCAAGTTCCTCGACGACCAGCGCCCCGGCGGCACGGCCTACGTCATCGGCGAGGCGGGGCTCACCACCGCCCTGCACGACATCGGGTACGTCCTGACCGACCACGACCCGGACTACGTGGTGCTCGGCGAGACCCGTACGTACTCCTTCGAGGCCATGACCAAGGCCGTACGGCTCATCAACGGCGGGGCCCGCTTCATCTGCACCAACCCGGACGAGACCGGGCCGTCGACCGAGGGGCCGCTGCCCGCGACCGGTGCCGTCGCGGCGCTGATCACCAAGGCCACGGGGAAGACGCCCTACTTCGCGGGAAAGCCGAATCCGCTGATGATGCGGACCGGGCTGAACGCGATCGGGGCGCATTCGGAGACGAGCGCGATGATCGGTGACCGTATGGACACGGATGTCCTCGCCGGCCTTGAGGCGGGGATGGAGACGTTTCTGGTGCTGACGGGGCTCACCGGGCGGGGGGACATCGACCGGTATCCCTTCCGGCCGTCCAATGTCGTGGACTCCATCGCCGATCTCGTGGATCGGGTCTAGGCCGCCGTTTCGCGGCGGATTCTTCCCGCGCACCCACCCGTTTACCCCGCATCGAGATGCGGAGGCGGCCCATCCGCGTGAACCTCGTTAGAGGAGGTTCACGATGCGTATCGGTTCACTCACTTTGCGTGGTATAGCCGCGGCGGCCGCACTCGGCGTGCTTCCCGTCGCCGCGGTGCCCGCGTACGCCCATGACCAGGGCAAGGTGCACGCCACCGTCACCCCGTCCAGCGCCCCGCCCGGCAGCCGGGTGGAAGTGAGCGTCACCGGCTGTGAGGGGACCACCGGAAGTGCCGGGTCCGGGGCCTTCACCGACGACGCGAAGCTCACCGGGCGCGACGGCGACAAGTACAGCCTCAACGGCTCGGCCATGATCAAGCAGGGCGTCAGCGGTACGTACGACATCACCGTCACCTGCGACGGCCACCCCCACCAGGGCGTCGGCACCGTCCGGGTCATCAGCCACAACCCCGAGCCGGTCTCGCCGGTCCGCGCGGGCGGCGGCGGCACCGCACAGCTCGCCGGCACCGCCGAGGAGGCGGGACCCGGCACCCGGCACGCGGTGATCGGCCTGGTCCTCGCGGGCGTCGCGGCCGTCGCCGTGGCGTTCCGCAGCGTCCGCCGGCGCCGCTCCGAGTGACGGGCCCGGAACGACATGTCCGGCGGTGAACGGGCGTCCGGCACCAGCAGGCTCCTGACCGGGGTCGCCTGGGCGGTACTGCTCGTCGGGCTCTGGCTGTGGGGCAGCGACCTCACCGACGGGCACGGCGGGACCTCGGCGCCCACCACCGGCGACGTCGCGGCGGTCGGCCGGCCCTTCGGCGTCGAACTCCCCGACGCGCACAAGCCGTTGGCCCCCGCGAAGCCGCAGCGCGTCGACGTGCCCTCGCTCGACGTACGCGCACCCGTGGTGGCCCGCGGCCTCGACCAGGACGGTGCGATCGACCCGCCACCCTTCGAACAGGCGGGCACGGTCGGCTGGTACGGCGGCGGGACGCGCCCCGGCGCGGTGGGCACGTCCCTGTTCGTCGGCCACGTCGACACCGAGACGCGCCCCGCGGTCTTCTACGACCTCAGCGCGGTGCGCCCCGGCGAGAAGATCCGGGTGACCCGCGACGACGGCACCGTCGCCGAGTTCACCGTGGACGACGTCCAGGTGCTCAGCCGGGACCGCTTCGACGCGAAGAAGGCCTACGGCCCGCACGAGAAGGGCCGCGCCGAACTCCGCCTGATCACCTGCGGCGGCACCTTCGACCGGGCGACCAGGACCTACTCGGCGAACGTGGTGGTGTCCGCCTATCTCACCGACGCGGTGCGGTAGGGCAGTTCCGGGACATCCGGGGCAACCCGGCCCGGTCGGCGGCCCGCTCCCCCCGGAGCCGTCGACCGGGCTGGTCCTCGACCGCGCGCGCACGAGCTGCGGGAGTAACCCGGCGCCGGCGCGGGAGGTTCAGAGGCCATTCCAGCTGTGCGGAATGGGTCTCACTTATGCGAGACGGTCGATCTGGCCGGGGGCTTGGGCCGTTGAGACGACTCTAGAACGGATGAGCCCAAGAACCTAGAGGCGGATTGACGCCATGTCGTGATCCGCTTTCCCTCCGTGATCGCCGCAGGTGGCAGCGGTGATCAGTGTGAAGGATGGGAAGGTTTGGACCAGCTCTTGCGCAGCGTCGCGTCGTCGATCGACCCCTTGATCACTTCGGTGGCCACCCGCTCCATGACCAGCCGTTCTCGACGTGCGTACCGTCGCAAAGCGGCAAAGGCCTCGTCCACATCCGTGTGCCAGCGCTCGGCGAGTATGCCTTTGGCCTGTTCGATTCGAATCCGGCTGGTCAGAGCCGATTGCAGCTGACCGACGAGCGTTCGATACTCCGTGTAAGTACGGTGGTTGCGCAGCCCCACCGCGGCCACGTCGGCGATAGCCTGCGCAAGGCGCAATTCGCCGTCCGCCCGCCCGCCCCGCGGGCCGTCCGGCACGAAGACGTTGAGCGCGCCCAGCGTCCCCTCGCGCTGCCGCAGCGGAACCGCGAACGTCGACTCGACCCCGTACGCCCGGGCCCTGGCCGTGAACTCCGGCCAGCGGTGCGCCGCTTCGGCCGCCCCGAGCCGGACGTGCGGCACGGGCCGCCCTGTTCCGAGGCTCTCCACACAAGGGCCGCCGCTCTGCTGGTCCATCAGCAGATCGAGTGCCAGAGGGCGGGGATGGCCGCCCGCGACGAGGGAGGGGGCGAGATTGCCGTTGACCATCACGCCGGCCGCGGTCGCGTCGAGCAGCTCCACGCAGCGGCCCGCGACACGGGTCAGGTAGTACTCGGGGTCGAAGTCGTCGGCGAGGGTGTCCGAGGCTTCCACCAGGACTTCGGCCAGCCGTAGTTCAGTGGTGAGGTCCTGCATGATCTCCTCCCCGGGAAGGGCGCCCCGCAGCCCATCGCCTACCCCTCGGCGCCGCGCTGTAACAGGTCACCTACAGGTCTCCGCAGCGGACGGGCGGGCCTCGTGGGCAGGGAGTGTGTATGTCAGGATTGAGAAACGGACAGTGCACCCAAGGGGGAGTGGATGTACCACAAAGGCACCGGCCGCGGTCAGGGATTCGCGGCCAGGGGGGTGAAGGCTGCGGCGGCGCTTGCGGGGGCTGCGCTGCTGCTGTCGGGGTGCTCCTCCGATGACTCCGGCAAGGACAACGAGTCGTCGGGACAGCCGGTCAAGCAGCAGCCCAAGGGCACCGACCCGTACTGGGTCAACCCGGACGGCAACGCGGCCAAGCAGGTCGCCTCGTACGACAAGGACGGCAAGAAGGACGACGCGAAGCTGATCCGGAAGATCGCGGAGCAGCCGGTCGCGGAGTGGATCGTCCCGGAGAACGCGGAGGACCAGGCGCGCGGCTTCACCGAGGCCGCTCAGAAGGCGGACCGGGACGCGCTCCTGGTCGTCTACAACATCCCGCACCGCGACTGCGGACAGTACTCGGGCGGCGGCGCGGCCGACGGCAACGAGTACCGGAAGTTCATCGACCAGGTCGCCGCCGGCATCGGCGACCGCAGGGCCACGGTCATCCTGGAGCCGGACGCCGTGCTCCACATGGTCGACAACTGCACGCCCGAGGAGTTCCACGAGGAGCGGTACGACCTCCTCAAGGGCGCCATAGGGAAGCTCAAGTCCCTGAAGAACACCAAGGTCTACCTGGACGCGGGCAACGCGGGCTGGAAGAACCCGGACTCGCTCTGGGAGCCCTTGAAGTGGTCCGGCGTCGAGCAGGCCGACGGCTTCTCGGTGAACGTCTCCAACTTCCAGACCACCGAGGCGAGCACGGAGTTCGGCAAGAAGCTGTCGGCGAAGATCGGCGACAAGCCGTTCGTCATCGACACCGCGCGCAACGGCAACGGCCCGTACACCAAGGGCAAGGACACGTGGTGCAACCCGCCGGGCCGCGCTTTGGGCGAGGCGCCCACCACCAAGACCGACGACCCGCTGGTCGACGCGTACCTCTGGGTCAAGCGGCCCGGTGAGTCCGATGGGACGTGCAGGGGTGGCCCCAAAGCCGGTGAATGGTGGCCCGAATACGCGCTGAAGCTGGCCGAAGCGGCTAAGTAGCGCCCCGTCAGGAGCCCCCTAAGGGGCGCGGGGAACTGCGAGAGCAACCAACGAAAAGCCGCAGTCGCGTCTGCCGGGTTACCTGGCAGACGCGACTGCGGCTTTTGTGTGGCTGAGCGCGCAGTTCCCCGCGTCCCTACGTGGCGCTCCTTACGGAACGTGAACCCACTGCGCCTTGCTCGGAGTCCCCTGATCGTCCGTCACGAAGAGCATGTACCACCCGGACTCCACCAGGCTCCGCTCCTTGGGGATCGTCACCGTCACCCCGTCCGCGGACTTCTTCAGGTCCAGGGCCACAGACGTCTGGTCGATGTCCGTCACATGCGTAGACGCGCTCGGCCGGATGAGCCGGGCCGTCTTGATGGACGAGGCATGCTTCGACTTGAAGGTGCCGGAACCGCCCCGCTTGATCTCCTTGGGACCGTCGCTCAGCGTCGGCTGCGAGCCGTGGTACAGATACGGCGGCGTGTAGATCTCGATGCGCTGCTCGAACTCTCCGGGCTTGGTGTTGGCCTTGTCGGAGTAGAGCGAGTCGGAGCCGAAGAACATCACACGGCCGTCGGGCAGCAGGATCGAGCCCGAGTGGTAGTTGCGGCCGACCTCCGGGTCCGCGACCCGCCGCATCTCGCCGGTCTTCGCGTCGTAGATCCGCGCCTCCTTGATGTTGGAGTCGCTGCGCCCGCGGTAGTCCTCCGAGCCGCCGGAGATCAGCACGGAGTCGTCGGGCAGGGTCGAGGCCTGCGGGTAGCGGGTGCCCTTGTCCAGCTCGGGCCCGTCGACGAACTTCGGGTTGTCGTCCAGGAGGTCGACGATGCGGGTCTTCTTGCTGGACTTCTTCGACTCGCCGACACCGCCGCCGCCGACCACCATGTACTTCTGGTCCTGCGCGGGCGGCAGCTCCACCGTGTTGGACGTCTCCAGCATGTCCGGGTCGCTCATGCCGGGGATCGTCTTCCAGCTGCCCTTGGTCTCCAGGTCCCAGGTGCCGGGCTTGCGGCCGACGTCGTCAGGGCCGTAGCCCGCGTTGGAACCCGAGTAGAAGAGCCGACCGCTCTCCAGCTGGAACACCGCCGGGTAGGTGGGGAACTGGCGGACCTCCTTGGTGTAGGTCCACTTCTTGGTCTTCGGGTCGTAGATCTCGTTCTTGCCCGGCACCAGCTGGCCGATCTCGTCCAGGCCGGAGAGGCTGAGCACCTTGCCGTCCGAGAGCGTGGTCAGCGTCGGGTACCAGCGCGCCTCGTTCATCGGGTCGACCTTGATGTACTTCTCGGCGACCGGGTCGAACTCGAAGGCGTCCTTGATCCCCTGGAAGTCCTTCTTGTCCAGGGCGAGCTTCTGCGCGATGCCGTACGTGTTGCGGGTCGCGGCGCCCTTGAGGCCCTGCACGCGGTAGTTGTCCTGCGTGCCCGTCTCGTACTTGCTGCCGCTCTTCTGCGCCTCGACGTACACCCGGCCGAGGCCCGGTTCGTTGCGTATGAACGCGCCGGTCTGCTTGTTGAAGACCTTCTTCGCGCGCTCGACGACGACCGGATCCTTGGAGACGAACGTCTTGCCGTTCTTCTTGCCGGTGAACTTCGTGCCCGCCGGCAGCGTGATCGGCTTGTCCGGGTCCTCGTTGTGCACCACCATCAGGCCGCCGGCCTTGGTGATGTCCCCCTTGAGCTTCTCGTAGCGCTGGGTGCCGCCGGCGATCAGGAGATTGCCGTTGGCGAGCTGGGTGTGGCCGGTGCAGAACAGGTCGACGGGCGTGTCGATCTTCTTGATCGTGTTCTTGACCGGGTCCCACAGGCGCGTGTCGAACTTCTTCGCGTCGAAGTTCTTCTGGTTGTTGCCGCTGCCCGCGACCAGGAGGATCTTGCCGGTGTGCAGGAGGGCCGCGTGGATGGTGTTCTGGCGGTACTCCTCGGGGAAGTTCACGACCTGCCAGTGACCGTTGTCGGCCTTGTACTCCGGCTTGTTGATCTTGTAGTCGTGGTACTTCTCCGAACCCACGCGCCAGAGCCAGGGCCCGTTCATCCCGGCCAGCGCTATGACCACCGCCGCGCCTATCGCGATGCGGCGGGCGCGGCGGCGGCTGGAACGGTCTTTCATTTCTTACGTCCCCCAAGGGCGATCTGCATGGTCTGGTCGGTCGCTGCCCAGCTGGGCTTCTGCTGCGGCGCGTGCGGTGCCTGCGGCCCCTGCGGGCCCTGAGGCGGCTGCCCCGCCTGCGGCAGCCGTGCCGTGGCATCGGCGTCGCGTTGCTGCGGCACCATCGGCTCCCCGTCGCCCGAAGGCGGCCCCGAAGGCCCGGCGCCCTGCTGGGTCTTGCGCTTCTTCTTGTCCTGCCGCATGCCCCAGCGCCAGGCGAAGATCGGCGCGGCCGTGATCAGCAGGGCGAACGTGGCCCACGTGATCATCGCCGGGTGGGAGTGCCCGTACACGAACGAGGCGGCCATCGAGGCGCCGAAGACCAGGATGAAGAACAGGTGGATGCGGAATGTGCCGAACAGCGTGTCCGGGCTCGCCGAATCGCCCTTGGGGGTCACCACGAACTTGCTCTTGCGGCGCAGCACGGTGTCGAGCAGCGAGCGCGCGTACACCGGCGCGGAGAGCGCGGACATGATCATGCCGGCCACACCGCCGGAGCCCTCGGGCTCGTGCGGCGAGACGTTGTGGCGGCGGTTCCAGATGTAGAGGCCGATCTGCAGCGCCGAGGCGTTGCCGTACAGCATCAGCCAGATCGTCGGGTCGATGTTCACGCCCGAGGCGCCCATGCCCAGGAACAGCGCACAACTCAGCGCGGCCAGGATCCAGTTCATGGCGGACATCGGGTAGAAGATGACCATCATCGTGTAGTTGAAGAGCCGGCCGGGCGGCAGCGAGAACGGCGCCTTCCAGAACTGCTTCAGGATGGTCTCGTACGTGCCGCGCGACCACCGCAGCTGCTGCGTGAAGAAGTCCGTCCAGGCGTTGGGGCCCTCGCCGACCGCCAGCACGTCCGGGGTGTAGACCGACTTCCACTTCTTGCCGGTCGCCGGGTTCGTGGCGCGGTGGATCTCGAAGCCCGTCGCCATGTCCTCGGTGATCGAGTCGTACAGACCGCCGATCTGCTTCAGCGCCCTGATGCGTACGGCGTTGCTCGTGCCGACGAACATCGGGGCGCCGTAGGCGTTTCCGGCCCGCTGGATCAGGGCGTGGAAGAGGAACTGCTGGGACTCGGCGGCCTTGGTGATGAAGTTGTCGTAGTTGCCGTAGACCTGCGGGCCGATGACGAAGCCGACGTTCTCGTCGCGGAAGAAGCCGAGCATCCGCTCCAGGTAGTTCGGCATCGGGACGTGGTCGGTGTCGACCGAGGCGAAGTAGTCGTAGTCGTCGCCGTGCGCGTCCAGCCAGGCGTTGTAGTTGCCGTGCTTGGTCTTGGCGCGGTGCGGGCCCTTCGCCAGGTTCCACTTGGCGACGCCCTTGCGGGAGAAGTGGTGCACGCCGAGCCGCGCGCAGACTTCCTTGACGGCGGGGTCGTCGCCCTCGTCGAGGAGCCAGACGTGCATCAGACCCCGGTGCCGGATCTTGACCGCGGCCTCCAGGGTCTTCGTCACCATCTCCAGCGGCTCCTTGCCGGGCACGAAGGAGGTGAGGAAGGCGACCCTGGTGCCGGTCTCCGGCACGACGGGGATCGGGTCACGGGCGACGAGCGTGGCGTGCGCGTTCGAGAGCACGTTCATGCAGCGGAAGAACTCGATCAGACCGATCGATATGAGCATGACGACGTCGAGCACCGGCAGCCAGTCGTTGGCCACGTAGTCGCGCTCGGTCCAGTGGGTCGGCTGCAGCAGCCAGGCGAGGAGCACGAGGGAGAGCAGCGGTGCGGCGCCCAGCATGAGGGCGGCCCGGATCCGGTGCGGCTCCTGCGAGAGCAGGGAGCGGTACTGCACCTTGTACGGCTTGTTCGGATCGGGCTGCGTGAGCGGGCCCGCGAGACGGCTGTAATGCTCGTAGTCGTATCTCGGCAGCGTCTTCTTGATACGTCGGAACCCGCCCGTCCGGTGCGACGGCACCCGCAGTTGGGTCGTCTGTGACGGGTCGTTCGGCCGCGCGCCCGTCGGCGTCGACGTCATGAGTCATCCCCCCGCACGCGGTCGCCCGCGTGTTCGTTGGTCCTTCCGTCCGCCCGGTCCCCCTCGACCTCACGGACGCATCAGTGGCAGGCCACCGTCCCCTTAGACGGGGACGACAACCTTCCGGTTGCATGATGCCCCCCTAGGCATCCGTCAATGAACGGGACCCCCGTCCCCGCAGCTCTTCCCGGCGTTCGGTATGGGCCCCCAACTGCCCCGTACCGCCTGCCTCATGAGAGCCAGTGGCTCCAGCACAAGGTTCTACGCCCCTAGCCATGATCGCAAGAGCGAAACAAGGTGTTTACCGGTCATACGAGCGATTTGGGGAGACCTCTGGGGCAGGAGAGCTCAATCGCGTTCGAATATTACCGAAGTGTTCCCGTATCGCCCGCTCGGCCCGGACCGCGTCCCCGGAGCGGACCGCGTCGAGGATGTCACGGTGCTGGCGGCAGGTGACCTTGGGATCCTGCGGTACGTCCACCAGATCGGTGCGCACCCGATGGAAGGCGTCCCAGAACGCCTCGAGCACCTCGCCGAGGAGCGGGTTGCGCAGACATCGGTAGAGGGTGGCGTGAAACGCTCGGTCGGTCTCGGCGTGTACGGCGGCGTCCGGGCTCTCCCGGCCGTCGTGCGCGGCCGCCTCGGTGTCCATCTGATCCACGAGGGCGTCCAGTTCGGCCAGGTCGGCGGCCGGGATGCGGCCCGCGAGGCGCGCGATGAGCCCGGTCTCCACGGCCTCCCTGAGCTCCAGGAGCTGGAGCAGGCTGTCCTCGCCCCGATAGTGACCGGCCACCGTGCGGAAGGTGAGGCCCTCGATCATGGGCGCCATCGACATCGGACCGACATACGTACCGAATCCATGCCGGATCTCCACGATTCCCATCGCCTGGAGGGCCTTGAGCGCCTCCCGGACGGAGTTCCGGCTGACGCCGAGGCGTTCCATCAGCTCGGGCTCGGTGGGCAGCGAGGCTCCGGAGGGCAGCCGCTGGTCGATGATGAGCTTCTTGATCCGCTCCTGTATGTCGCGCGCCATGGCGCAACGGTAGCGGTACGGGGCCCGGCGGGAGCATGCCCGAAGGCTTCCGGGAACGCGAGAAGCCCCCCGCTTCCGCGAGGGGCTTCCCACCGTCTGTGCGCCGCCAGGGACTCGAACCCCGGACCCGCTGATTAAGAGTCAGCTGCTCTAACCAACTGAGCTAGCGGCGCCTGCTGACCTGGAGAACTCTACCGGATGCCGAAGGGTGCTCCGGACCACCGGCGGCCCCGGGGGTGGCGCGGCGGGCATTCTCCGGGGCGGTACGGGATCGGGTGCGAACCCCGAATGGAAGGCGACGGCGGGGGTCGGATCCACCTTTCGGACCGTCAACATGCGATATCCCCGGACAGTTGAGAAACTGACGATCGTGCAGATGCGACGCGGACATTCTTGTCCGGAGTGTGAGGGGAATCGCATGGAGGGTGCGCCGGTATTCGAGGAATTCGAGCCCGAGAGCGACTGCGGCTGCCCCGGATGTGTTGACCGGCGACGAGCCATGGCATGGGGACTTCCGGTACGGCTCGGGGGTCACCCCGCGGCGCACGGGGCACGCCGGGCCCTGGTGCTCGCCGCGGCGGCGGGCACGGTGATCGGCGGCGGGCAGGCGCTGCCGGCGGTGGCTGCGCCGCAGGTGCCGGGTGCGCCCCAGGTGCCGGGTGCTCCCGCGGGTCCGGCCGTTCCCGCCGTCCCCGGAGGCGACGGGCCGGGGCCGCAGGGCGGCACCAGCGCGCTGCACGGGGCGCCGGGCGAGGTGGCCGCGGTGCCTTCGGCGGCGTCGGCGGTGCGGGCGACGACCCGGGCGGAGATCGTCCGGCGGGCGAAGCTGTGGGTCGCCGCGAAGGTGCCGTACAGCATGAACACGTTCTGGTCCGACGGTTACCGGCAGGACTGCTCGGGCTTTGTCTCGATGGCGTGGAATCTCGGCGGAAATGAATGGACGGGCAGCCTTTCGGCGTATGCGGTCCGCATTACGAAGGCGCAGCTGAAGCCCGGCGACATCCTTCTCTTCCACAATCCGGCGAACCCGGAGAAGGGCTCGCACGTCACCATTTTCGGCGGCTGGACGGACGCGTCGCGCACGCGGTACATCGCATACGAACAGGCCCGTCCGCACGCGCGGAAACAGACAACTCCCTATGCCTACTGGAGCAATGCGGGCCGCTATCTGGCCTACCGCTACAAGGGGGTGACGGACGGCACTCCGGGCGGCTCGGGCCCGAGCACCGGGACGCGCTACCCCGGAGCGGGCTCGTTCGGCCCCGGCGCGAACAACAAGTACGTCACCCAGCTCGGCAAGGCCCTGGTCGGCCGGGGCGGCGGCCGCTACTACCGCACGGGTCCGGGCCCGCGCTGGACCGACGCGGACCGCAGGGCGACGCAGGCGTTCCAGCGGGCGCAGGGCTGGCGGGGCGCGGACGCGGACGGTCTGCCGGGGCCGACGACGTGGTCGTACCTGATGAAGGGGAAGGGCCGGGACATCCCGCCGACGACGGGAGCCCAGGACAAGGCGCCGGCGTATCCCGGCAGGGGAGTGTTCCGCCCCGGCCAGTCGAGCCCGTCGATCGAGAAGCTCGGCAGGCAGCTGGTGAAGAAGGGCTTCGGCAAGCACTACGCCAAGGGTCCCGGCCCGCGCTGGACCGAGAGCGACCGCCGCAACGTGGAGGCGTTCCAGCGGGCCCAGGGCTGGCGGGGCGCGGCGGCGGACGGCTATCCGGGGCCCGAGACGTGGCGGCGGTTGTTCTCGTGAGGGGCGGACAGCGGCTGCTGGGACCGGGGCACAAACGTGACTCGGTCACGTATGAGATCGAGGGACGAATGAAGCGGAGGCAAGGATGAGTGCAACGGCGGCATCAGACCCCCAGACCCCGCAGCCCCCGGAGCCGCCGCTGACCTTGGAGCCCCGGGGGGCGTCGCGGCTCCCGGAGACCGCGCGGCTCCCGGAGACCGCGCGAGGTCCGGAGACCTCGCGGGATGCGGAGGCCTTGGGGGACCGGGAGGGCGTGCGAGTCCCGGAGTTCTTGGGGGACGGGGAGGCTGTCCGGGACCGGGAGAGGGAGCGAGGCCGGGAGGGCGTGTGGGAACGGGAGATCTTGCGCGACGCGGGGACTTTGCGGGCCCCAGAGGCCGCGCAGCAGGTAGAGCGCCCCGACGGGGCCGAGCACGCGCACGCCGCTGCTCGCCCCGACCTCGCCGCCCGCTCCGACGCCGCTCCCCGCTCCGATGCTGCCCCGTGCTCCGATGCTGCCCCGCGCAACGACGCCGTCCCGCGCCCCGACTTCGTCCTTAGCCCCGACGCTGTCCCGGGCCCTGACCTCGCCCCCAGCCCCGGCCTCGCCGCACGTTCCGACGCCGCTCCGCGCTCCGACGCCGTCCCGCGCCCCGACTTCGTCCTTAGCCCCGACGCTGTCCCGGGCCCTGACCTCGCCCTCGGCCCCGGTCTCGCCGCACGTTCCGACGCCGTCCCGCGCCCCGACTTCGTCCTCAGCCCCGACGCTGTCCCGGGCCCTGACCTCGCCCCCAGCCCCGGCCTCGCCGCACGTTCCGACGCCGCTCCATGCTCCGATGCTGCCCCGCGCTCCGACGCCGTCCCGCGCCCCGACCTCGCCCCCATCCCTGACCCGGCCCCGCGCCCCGAAGCCCCCTCGCCAGACCCCGTCACCCGCACCCCGCGCCTCATCCACAGCGAAGCCACCACCGAGATTCCCCTCCATCTCCTCTTTCGGGATGACCCGGATGATCCCGGGCTTTCGTTGGCGCCCGCTGTGGTGCGGCGGCGGCAGGGGACGGGGGAGTTGCCGCGGGCCACTGCCCGTCGGGCCGCCGGGCGGCCTGTGGGTGCGCGGCCCGTGCCCAGTGTTGATCCCGCGCTTGCCGAGCGGACCGCGCGGGTGTTGCCCGGTGTGGTCGGGGTGCTCGGTGGGGTCGCGGGGGTGGCGGGGTGTGCCGCGGCGATGTGGTGGGCGGGTGTGGTGCCCGAGGCGGTCGTGGCGGCGGCCGGGGTGCCGGAGGCCGCCCCGTACTCCGGGATCGGCCTCACGCAGTGGGCCTCGCTCGCCGGGTCCGGGGCGCTCGCCCTCTTCGGCTTCGGGGGCCTCGCCCGCGGCCGGGTCGGCAGGGCCTGGGTGCTCACGCTCTTCGGGAGGTACCGCGGCAGCGTCCGCAGGACCGGGCTCATGTGGGTCAACCCGCTCCTCCTGCGCCGCCGTGTCGACGTACGCCTGAGGCACTGGCGCAGTGAACCGATGCCGGTCGTGGACCGGGGCGGGGTCGCGCTGCGGGTCGTCGTGCTCGTCGTGTGGCGGGTCAAGGACGCGGCGCGGGCCACCCTCGGCGTCGCCGACCACCAGGAGTATCTGCGGGAGTGCGTCGAGGCGGCGACGGCCCGCGTGCTCTCCCGGCTGCCCGCCGACGCCTTCCACGACGACACCCCGACCCTGCGCGACGCGGACGCGGTCGGCGACATGCTGACCAGGATGCTCGCGGCGGAGGCCGAGCCGGTCGGCATCGAGGTCTTCTCGGCCCAGCCGACCCGGATCGAGTACGCCCCTGAGGTCGCCGAGACCATGCGCCGCCGTCGGGTCGCCGCCCTGGACGCCCGGCACCGGGACAGCGTCCTCACCTCGGTGGTGGACTCCGTGGAGGACACGGTGACCCGGCTGACCACCCGTGGCCTGGTCGAGCTCGACGACTACGAGCGCAAGGCCTTGGTCAAGGACCTGACCGTGGCGTTCTATACGGGGCATGGAGACGCCCGATGACACCGCGACGCCCGCGCTGACCGCTCTCGCCGACGACGCCTGGAAGCTGACCGCCGACCGGCCCCGCACCCTCCTCGGGATCGCGGGGCCGCCGGGTGCCGGGAAGTCGACGCTCGCGCGGGCGCTGGTCGCGGCGATCGGGGACGGTGCCGCCTATCTGCCGCTCGACGGATTCCATCTCTCGAACGTCCAGCTGGAGCGGCTCGCCCTGAGCTCCCGCAAGGGCTCCGAGCCGAGCTTCGACGTCCGGGGATACGTCGCCCTGCTGGCCCGAGTCCTCGAAGACACCGGCGACGACATCTACGTACCCGATTACGACCGCTCGCTCCACGAGCCGGTCGCCGCCCGCCATCGCGTGCCGCTGGCCGCCCGCCTGGTCGTCACCGAGGGGAACTATCTCGCCTGCGATCTTCCCGGCTGGCGCACGGCGCGGGCGCTGCTCGCGGAGTGCTGGTACGTGGGGACACCTGCGGAGGTACGTCAACCACGCCTGGTGGAACGGCAGTTGGCGGGCGGCAGGACGCCCGACGAGGCGCGCGCCTGGGTGGCGACGAACGACGACCCGAACGGCGAACTCGTCGAGAAGTCCCGCCTCCGCTGCGACCGAACCGTCTCCACGATTGGTATGGACATGTTCAACTACCGGCAATAACCTGAGCTTGGTCTAGACCGCAGAACGCACCCGCAGCACCCGCAGCACCCGCAGCACCCGCAGCACCCGTAACACCCGTAACACCCACAGCACCCGCAGCGCGCGCACCCCTCACGAAACTCCCCACGTTTCCCCCTGGAGCGGCAGCATGCGAAAGAAGAAGTTGTACGCGGCCATGCTCGGCGTCACCACGGTCGGGGCCCTCGCGCTCTCGTCCGGCGGCGCCAGCGGCCACGGCTACACGGATTTGCCGGCCAGCCGCCAGATCAACTGTGCCAACGGCACGGTCAGCGGCTGCGGTTCCATCCAGTACGAACCACAGAGCGTCGAGGGCCCCAAGGGCTTCCCCGCGGCCGGCCCCGCCGACGGCAAGATCTGCTCCGCCGGCGTCAGCGGCTTCGACACGCTCAACCAGCCGAAGGCACCCGGCGGCGGCGCCTGGCCGACGACGAGCGTCAGCGCGGGCCAGAACTACAGCTTCCGCTGGCAGTTCACGGCACGGCACCGCACGACGGACTTCAAGTACTACATCACCAAGCAGGGCTGGGACGAGAGCAAGCCGATCACCCGGGCCGCGCTCGAGACCACCCCGTTCCTCGACGTCCCCTACGGCGGCCAGCAGCCGCCCGCCACGCTCTCGCACTCCGGGACGATCCCCGGCGGCAGGAGCGGCCACCACGTGATCGTCGCGGTCTGGACGGTCCACGACACGGCGAACGCCTTCTACGCCTGCTCGGACGTCAAATTCTGAGCCTTCCTTGAGGCTCCATGACCCTCCCCACGGGTAGGTTCCGCGTACGCCGTCCCAGACCACGACGGCGTACGCGGAACAGCACTGCCGCCGCCCCACGGCGACGCGGCAACACCGGGGGAAATCAATGGACTTCATGTTCTACGCCATACCGACCGTGATCGCGGTCGTGGTGATCGCGACGGCGGTCAAGGTGATCAGGCGCGCCCTGGAGCTGAGGCAGGCCTGGAACAGCGGCCTCACGGCGGAGGCGCGCTGTCTGCGCACCTACACGACGACGAGCCGCAACAGCGACAGCGGCCATACGACCACGACGCTGCACCACGTCTACGAGTTCACGCCGAGCGGCGGCACGGCCGTCCGCTTCGAGGAGGAACACGGCCCCGCGACGACCGTCGAGGGCGACTTCGTCACCGTGCACTACACGGCGGACCGCCCCGAGCGGGCGACGGCGCACGCGCCGAGCCCCGTCAAGAACGCGGCGAGCACCATCGGCCTGCTCTGCTTCCTCGGCGTCATGCTCGCCTTCTGCGTCTTCTTCATGGTGACGGCGAACACCGACTTCGGGTCAGAACTCCCTTAGCGCTCTCCTCATCTGACGGCGCATCAATTATGGTGCGCGACCATGGCGAACGCTGGGAGCGCTGAGGGTACGGTCGCGGAACTCGTGCAGGCCCGGTGGGGTGACCACCGCACCGGCCTGCGCTTCGAGCAGGGAGAGCTGACCCACCACCAGGTGGCGGCGGGCGCGGCGGCGAGAGCGGCGCTCCTCGCGGACCTGCTGCCCAGAGGGGCCGAACCGCACATCGGCGTACTGCTCGACAACACCCCCGAATACCCGCTGTGGCTGAGCGCGGCGGCGCTGGCCGGGGCGGCGGTGGCGGGCATCAACCCCACCCGCAGGGGAGCGGAACTTGCGCGGGACATCGTCCACACGGACTGCCGGGTCCTGATCACGGAACGCGCGCATCTGCCGCTCCTGGCCGGGCTCCAACTGCCGGACGTGCGGGTGCTGGTGACGGATGATCCGGCGTACGACGAACTCCTGGCGCCCTACAAGAACGCGACCCCGGAGGCAGCCGCTGCCGCGACGCCCGAGGCCCGCATGCTCCTCTATTTCACGTCCGGCTCGACCGGCGCGCCCAAGGCGGCGATCTGCAGCCAGGGCCGTCTTGCGGCGGCGGGCAACTCCCTGGTCACGCACTTCCGGATCGACCCCGCCGACGTGCACTACGTCTGCATGCCCATGTTCCACGGCAACGCGGTGATCGCGGACTGGGCGCCGGCGTTGGCGGCCGGTGCGGGGGTGGCGCTGCGGCGCCGCTTCTCCGCCTCCGCGTTCCTGGACGACGTACGGGCGTACGGGGCGACGTACTTCACGTACGTGGGACGCGCGATCCAGTACATTCTCGCGACCCCGGAGCGCGCCGACGACACCAGGAACCCGCTCCGCATGGGCTTCGGCACGGAGGCCGGGGCGGTGGACGCGGGGCGGTTCGAGAAGCGGTTCGGGGTGCGGCTCGTGGAGGGGTACGGGTCGTCGGAGGGCGGTGCGGCGATCCAGCGGGCGCCCGGGACGCCGGAGGGGGCGATCGGGCGGGCGGCGCCGGGGGACGAGCTGTGTGTGGTGGACCCCGTGACGCTGCGGGAGTGCCCGGCGGCGGTCTTCGCCTCGGACGGGCGGCTGCTCAACGGGGATGCGGCGATAGGGGAGTTGGTGAACAAGGGGCGCAGTCCCTTCGAGGGGTACTGGCGCAATGCGGAGGCGGATGCGGCGCGGCTGCGGGGCGGGTGGTACTGGACGGGGGACCTCTTCTACCGGGACGCGGAGGGGTTCCTCTACTTCGCGGGGCGTACGGACGACCGGCTGCGGGTGGACAGCGAGAACCTGGCGGCGGCGATGATCGAGAACATTCTGGCGCGGTATGCGGGGGCGGCGGCGGTGGCCGTCTACGCGGTGCCGGATCCGGTGGCGGGGGATCAGGTGATGGCGGCGGTGTCGCCTCCCGCCGGGGTGGAGTTCGATGCGCTCTCCTTCGCTGAATTCCTCCTCGCCCAGGGGGATCTGGGGACGAAGATGGCGCCTCGGTTTGTGCGGGTGGTGCGGAGGATGCCGGTTACGGCGACGAACAAGGTGGCGCGGAGTGTGCTGCGCGGGGAGGGTTTCCGCTGCGCGGACCCTGTGTGGTGGCGGCCTCCGGGGTCGGGGGCGTACCGTCCCCTGACCCCGCCGGACCTGGAGTCCCTCCTGGCCGAGTACCGGGCTCATGCGCGGGCGCATCTGCTTCCGTCCTGACCGGGGTGTTCCTTGCTACTCGACCCTGACCCCCTACTGCATCGCTGACCGGCGCTGCGGGCTGTGCCCACCCGTTCCGCCCTGCGGAACGCCTGCCCACAGCGGGGGGTGACGAGGGGGGGGCTGGGAGGTTGGGGTGGGGGGCTCGCCTGCCCACAGCAGGGACGCCAGCAGGGACGGCAGCGGGGGCGGCAGCAGGGGTGACAGGGGGCCGTCGGGGGCGGCAGGGCCGCCTACCGTGTAGGCCATGGTCCAGCAGAGCGTATGGCCCCCGGCGCGGATCTGGCGGCGCGGTTACCTGGGGAGCAGTGCGCCCTGGCGTGCCGCCTGGTATCTCGGCGGAGGTGTCCTCGTCGGGGTCGTGACCCTTCTCGGTGGCGTTGCCGCAGTCCTCGTCGGTGTCGCGCTCAGTCTTGTGCTCATCGGGCTGCCCCTCCTCGCGCTGCTGCCCTTCGGTGCCATTCCGCTCGCCGCGCTGGAGCGCCGTCGGCTCCGTCTCGTCGACCCCGGCCCGGCGCCGACGCCCCACCGCACCCCGCTATCCCCCGGCATCCCCGCCTGGTTCACCCTCCGGATCAAGGAACAGGCCACCTGGCGCGAGCTCGCCTACGCCGCGCTGCTCGCCCTGATTCTCTGGCCCCTGGACCTCCTCGTCCTGGCCTGCACCCTCGGCGTCCCCGCCGTGCTCATCGCCTCCCCCGCCCAACTGGCCCTGGACGGCGGCGAGATCCGTGCCGCCAAGCTCTGGCTCGTCGGCGACTACCCGACCGCCTTCGCCACCGCCCTCCTCGGCCTCGCCCTGCTCGCCCCGCTCCTCTACCCCCTCGGCGCGTACGCCACGGCCCGAGCCGCCCTCGCCCGCCTCCTCCTGACGCCCCGCGAGGCCGAACTCGCCGCCCTCCTCGACGAAGTCACCCGCTCCCGTGCCCGTCTCGTCGACGCCTTCGAGGCCGAACGCCGCCGCATCGAGCGGGACCTGCACGACGGTGCCCAGCAGCGGCTCGTCGCCCTGACGATGACCCTCGGCCTCGCCGGGCTCGACGCCGAACCCGGCAGCCCGCTCGCCGGGCAACTGGCGAAGGCGCACGAGGAAGCGGGCAACGTACTCACCGAACTCCGCGAACTCATCCGGGGCATCCACCCCCAGGTCCTCGCCGACTACGGCCTCGCCGCAGCGATCGAGGACGCCGCCGACCGCTCACCGGTCCCCGTGGACACCGACCTGGACCTGCCCCGCCTGCCCGAACCGGTCGAGTCCGCCGGGTACTTCACCGCACGCGAGGCCCTCACGAACATCGCCCGCCACAGCGAGGCCCCCCGCGCCGGCATCAGGGCACGGCACCGGCAGGGCGTGCTGCGTATCGACGTACGCGACGAAGGGAAGGGCGGCGCGGACCCGGAGCGCGGCACCGGCCTGACCGGCCTCGCGGACCGGATCGCGGTGCTCGATGGCACACTGACGGTCACCAGCCCGCCCGGCGGCCCGACCGTACTGTCCGTGGAGATCCCGTGCCGAGCCCTGCAGCACCCCGTGGCGAAGGCCGCCGACTGAAGATCGTCCTCGCCGAGGACAGCGTGCTGCTGCGCGAGGGCCTGATCGGCCTGCTGACCCGATTCGGCCACGAGGTCCCCGCGGCCCTCGGCGACGCGGACGAACTGCGCGCGGCGGTCGAGCGGCACGATCCCGACCTGGTCCTGACCGACGTACGGATGCCGCCGGGATTCCAGGACGAGGGCCTGCGCGCCGCACTCGCCCTGCGGGCCGAGCGCCCGCGGCTACCGGTCCTGGTGCTCAGCCAGTACGTGCAACGCGCGTACGCGGCCGAGCTGCTGGACACGGGAGACGGCACCGGCGTCGGCTATCTGCTCAAGGACCGGGTGGGCCAGGTGGAACAGTTCGCCGAGGCGGTCGAGCGGGTCGCGGCGGGCGGCACGGTCGTGGACCCGGAAGTCGTACGCCAGTTGCTGCGCCGCCGCAGGGACCCGCTGGAGCAACTGACCCCGCGTGAGCGGGAGGTGCTCGCTCTCGTGGCCGAGGGCCGGTCGAACGCGGCGATCGCCGCGGAGCTGGTCGTGAGCGAGGCGGCGGTGGGGAAACACATCGGCAACATCCTCGGGAAGTTGGGGCTGCCGCCCGGGGAAGGCACGCACCGCAGGGTGCTTGCCGTACTGGCGTACCTGCGGGCCTAGGCCCAGCAACCCCGGATGTCCAGATCCTTGCACTGGCCATCGGCCCGGTCGATTACGATCCACAACCATGAGCACGTCAGACCAGATACGCGCAGGCCTCACGCCGAGCCAGGCCCGGCGCATACGGATCGCCGCGGCCTCGGTGCTGATGGCCGCGGCGGCCGTGGTGCTCGCCGTGCGCCTGGCGAGCCGGTCGTCGGTCCTGGTCGTGGGGGTGTACGGGCTGCTGCTCGTCCTCTGCGGACTGGTGATCGAACTCAGCAGGCGGGGCAGGACCAGGCTCGGCAGCTATCTGCTGGCCGCCGGCCTGGTCGCGGCGCTCGTCATGGACTGGGTGGTGCTTGCCTGACCGCCTCCTGACCGCCCTCGGGGGACGGCGCCTCGCGCACCCCGTACCGCTGATGGATCCTTCGCAGGTCCTCCGGCGCCCACCAGGCCCGGCGCCCGAGCAGCGTCATCGTCGCCGGTACGAGGAACATCCGTACGACCGTGGCATCGATGAGGACGGCCAGCGTCAGACCGAGCCCGATCTGCAGGATCGGCGAGAAGCCGCCGGTCATGAACCCGCCGAAGACGATCGCGAGCAGCAGCGCCGCACAGCTGACGACACGGCCCGAGCGGCGCAGGCCCTCGATGACGGCGGCCCGGTGGTCGCCGGTCTCCAGCCAGGTCTCCCGCATCCGGGACAGGATGAACAGCTCGTAGTCCATGGCGAGTCCGAACGCGATGGCGATGATCAGCGGCGGCGCGGTCAGGCTCAACGATCCGAGCCCCTCGCCGCCGAGCAGCCCCGCCCCGTGCCCGTCCTGGAACACCCACACCACGACGCCGAGCGCGGCGCCCAGGCTGAGCAGGGTGGTCAGGAGCGTACGGATCGGGATGAGCAGTGAACCGGTGAAGGCGAAGAGCAGGGCGAACAGGCCGATCAGGACGGTGAGTACGGCCGAGGGGGCGCGCTCGGCGAGCATCGCGCGGAAGTCGACGAGGCTCGCGGCGTTCCCGGTGACCTCGACGGGATCGCCGCCGCGCATCTCGCGGATGCGCTCCACGAGTGCGGTGGCGGTGGGGCCGTCGACGGAACCGTCCGGGGTGAGTTCGAGCAGTACGGTCCCGTCGGGCAGCCGCTCGCTCTCGGCGGCGGCGACACCGGGCAGGGCGCGGATCGCACCGTCGTAGCCCGGCTCCGCGCCCGGCCGGATGAGGACCTGCACGGGATCGGTGCCGGTCCCCGCCGGATAGTGCTCGCGCACGGAGTCGTAGAGCTGCCGCGCCTCGGTGCTGTCCGGCAGCTGCCGGGCGTCGCCGATGTTGATGCGCATCCCGAAGACGGGCAGCGCGAGGAAGGCGAGCACGGCGACGACCGCGGTGGCGACGGCGAGGGGGCGGCGGGCGGAGAAGCGGGCGATGCGGGCGAAGAGCAAGCCGGGTTCGGACTTCTCTGACCGCCGTCCGGACTTCCCCGACGGCCCTTCGGACTTCCCCGACCGCCGTCCGGACTTCCCCGGCCGCCCCCAAATCCCCTTCCACCTACGGGACTTGCTCCCGCCAGCTGGCGCCATCTTGCCGCCGAACAGGGCGAGGAGCGCCGGCAGCAGGGTCAGCGCGGCCAGCATGTCGACCACGACGACCGCGCCGGCGGCGAGGCCCATGCTGCGCAGGAACGGGCTGGGGAACCAGACGAGCCCGGAGAGACAGATCGCGACGGTGAGCCCGGAGAAGAGCACGGTGCGTCCGGCGCGGGCGACGGTCGCGTGTACCGCCTCGGCCACATCGGCGGTCTTCCCGCGTTCCTCCCTGAACCGGATGACGACGAGAAGGGCGTAGTCGACGGCGAGGCCGAGGCCGAGCATCGTGACGATCTGGACGGCGTAGACGGAGATCTCGGTGAACTGGCTGAAGCCGTAGAGGGTGAGGAAGGCTCCGGCGACGCCGCTGATGGTCACCAGGAGCGGGAGCCCGGCGGCCCGCAGCCCGCCGAAGATGAGCAGCAGCACGATCAGTACGGCGGGCAGGGTGATCAACTCGGCCCGTGCGACGTCCTCCTGGGCCCTGCCGCCGAGCTGCTCGCCGAGCAGCGGGCCGCCGCTGACGGCGACATCGGCGACGCTGATCTCGCGCAGCCGGTCGGCGGCGTCGCCGACGGCCTCCTCCTCGGCGTCGTCGTCGAGCCCGCCCTTGAGGGTGACCGGGATCAGCAGGGCCTTGCCGTCCTCGGCGACGAGACCGCGGGTGGCGTAGGGGTCCGGCACGCTCGCGATGCCGGGTTGTTTCCGTACGTCGCTGACGGCGTCCGCGACTTGTTCGCGGACGGCGGCGGACTCGGCGTCGCCCGCGGTGAGCACGGCGTTGATGGAGTCGCCGTCCGGGGTGAGCCTGCCGAGCAGTTCGTCCGCGACGACGGACTCGCTGCCGGGGACGTCCTCGACGGTGGACTCGAGCTCGCCGAAGACTCGGGTGCCGATGCCGAGGCCCACGACGAGGAGGAGTAGCCACGTGAGGACCACTGTGCGGGGGTGCCGGGTGGCGGTGCGGGCGAGGATGGCGAGCATGGCGGCTGCCTCCTTCTCCTGGGCGGTTTCGGGTTGCCGTCTCTCAGGGTCCCGGCCGCACGCCCGCCACGGATCGCCGTGGGGAGCGGTCTTGGGGGCTCCCTCGCGGGGGTGAGGGATGGGTCGGGCGGGGGAGGAATCCCGGTGGCCCGGTGGCCCGGTTGCCCGGCGAGCGGGGGCGGGGCGGGGGGGCTACCCCTCGCCCGCCACCACAAGCCCCGTCTCGTACGCGCAGATCACCGCCTGCACCCGGTCCCGCAGCCCCAGCTTCGACAGGACGTTGCTGACGTGTGTCTTCACGGTGTGCTCGCTCACCACGAACGCCGCCGCGATCTCCGCGTTGGACAGCCCCCGCGCCAGCAGCCGCAGCGTCTCCTCCTCCCGCGCGGTGAGGACCGCGAGCCGCTCCGACGGCGACACCGGCGACACCGGCGGCGCCCCGAGCGCGGTGCGGCGCCGCTGCACGACATCCGCCACAAGCCGCCGCGTCACCGAGGGGGCGAGCAGCGAGTCCCCCGCCGCCACGACCCGCACCGCGTGTACGAGGTCGTCCCGGCGCACGTCCTTGAGGAGGAAGCCGCTCGCTCCCGCGTACAGCGCCTCGTACACGTACTCGTCCAGGTCGAACGTGGTCAGCATGACCACCCGGCAGCTGGTCCGCGCGCACACCAGCCGCGCCGCCTCGATGCCGTCGACGCCAGGCATGCGGATGTCCAACAGTGCGACGTCGGGGGCGTGTTGTTCCACGGCGGCCACCGCCTCCGCACCGTCCCCCGCCTCGGCCACCACCTCGATGTCCTGCTGCGCCTCAAGGATCATCGAGAAGCCGCTGCGCACCAGCTCCTGGTCGTCGGCGACCACCACCCGGATGCTCATGCCCCCAGGATGCCGTGGGCAGCCGTACGGCGACGCGGAATCCGCCTTCGGGTCCGTTCCCGGCCTCGGCGGAGCCTCCGCAGGCGGCGGCGCGCTCACGGATGCCGATGAGCCCGTGCCCCGATCCGTGCGGGGGGAGGCCGACCCCCACCCCGTCGTCGATGACGGTGACCAGCAACTCACCGTCATGCCACCCCAGTTGGACCGTGACGCGCCCGGCCCCCGCATGCTTGACGCAGTTGGTCAGCGCCTCCTGGACGATCCGGTACGCCGCCACCTCCACGTCCGGCGGCAACGGCCGAGGAGTCCCCTCGGTCCTCAACTCGACCCGCACACCGGCCTGTTCGACCCACTCCGCCAGCTCGGGCAGCGCGGCCAGCGTGGGCTGCGGCAACCGCCCGCCGCCGTCGTCATCGCCGGAGGGCTCCCGCAGCACCCCCAGAATCCGCCGCAACTGCACCATCGCATCGCGCCCCGCCCCGGCGATCGCGTCGAACGCCCCTTCCGCGCGGGCGGGATCGCTCCGTACGACGACGGGCCCCGCCTCGGCCTGGACCACCATGAGGCTCACCGCGTGGGCGAGGATGTCGTGCATGTCGCGCGCGATCCTGGCCCGCTCCTGTCCGACCGCCCGCGCCGTCTCGCTCGCCCGCTCCCGCTCCAGGCGCCGGGCCCGGTCCTCGATCGCGGCGGTGTACGCGCGCTGCACACGGGCGAAGGCCCCGAGGGCGTACGCGCTGATGAGGGTGAACAGATGGAAGGGGTACTCGTACGGCTCGGCGTGCTCCTTGAAGGTCATGGTGACGGCGGCCCCCGTCAGCCAGCCGGCGAGCATGACGCGCCGCTTCAGCGGGGTGCTCAGCGCGGCCACGGTGTAGAGGGCGACCATCCCGCCGAAGCACACGTCGGGCGGCGGCCGGTGGTACAGCGCCATGGCGGGCGTGAAGAACGCGACCGCGGTCGCGCAGCCGAACGGCGCCCGCCGCCGCCACACCAGCGGCACCGCGGTCCCGGCGCCGAGCAGGAACCCGGCAAGGCTCAGCTCGTCGCCGCCCTCCTCGGGGAAGAGGAACTGCAGCGAGACGGCACAGAGCACCACGGCGGCGAGCGCGGCGTCGACGACGTACGGATGACGGGATCCGTACGGATGGCGGGAGCGGAGCAGCCTGAGGCGCTCGGCCGGGCGGTTCGGCATGACGGACTCCTCGGGGCAGGAGGCGGTGCCAGTATCCGGGCGCGCCAGGCGGGATGTCCTCACCGGTGCGAGGGATATCCGCGACCGGAAACGCGAGAAGCCCCCCGCTTCCGCGAGGGGCTTCCCACCGTCTGTGCGCCGCCAGGGACTCGAACCCCGGACCCGCTGATTAAGAGTCAGCTGCTCTAACCAACTGAGCTAGCGGCGCCTGCTGACTCGAAAATAATACCTGGTCCCGGGGGGTGCTCAGGACCACCCGCCGGGACCCCGCCGGGCACCCCGGATGGAGCTAGATCGCCAGGGACAGCAGCACCGGCGCCGCCCCGCGGTTCAGCGTGTTCGCCGCTTCCCGCAGCCGGTGGGCGTGCTCCACCGGCAGGGAGAGGGCCAGGCAGCCGACCGCCGAGCCCGCGGTGATCGGGACGGCGGCGCAGACCGTGCCCACCGCGTACTCCTGGAGGTCGAGGACGGGGACCGTCGCGGGCTGGGCGGCGAGGCGGTTGAGCAGCACCCGCTCGTTCGTGATCGTCCGGGAGGTGAGGCGGGCCATCTTGTGCCGGGAGAGATGATCGCGCCGGCCGTTCAGGTCGAGCTGGGTCAGCAGGCTCTTGCCGACCGCGCTGGCGTGCGCGGAGGAGCGGAAGTCCACCCACTCGTTGACCTTGGGGGTGCGGGGGCCGTCCGCGAAGTCGGTGATCTTGATTTCGCCGTCCTCGTACCGGCTGACGTAGACCGCGGCGCCGATCGAGTCGCGCAGCCCGTCCAGGGTCTCCTTCAGCTTGTCCCGCAGGGCCTGGTCGCGGTGGTGGGCCGAGCCGAGGCGGGTGAGCGACTCCCCGGTGACGTACGCCCCGTCGGTGGTCTGCTCGACGTACCCCTCGCGGCGGAGCATGCGGAGGAGGGCGGACAGCTGTGGGGCGGGAAGGCGGGTCTGGCGGGCGAGCTCGGTGTCGGTCACGCCGGCTCCCCGCCGGGCGACGATCTCCAGTACGCGCAGTGCGCTCTGTACCGAGTGCTGCGGCGTGGTCGGCTCATGCTTCAGCGCCACGGCTTCCCCCTGCGTGGAACGGTTCCGGACAGCTGGGCTCCGTCCCACGATAGCCGCCAAGAGGCCGATTAGGAGCGGCTGTTGGGAAGATTGGTGGCGCGCTCCGGCCCTCTCAGCAGGAGCGCGCCACTCTGGCATATGCCAGGGTCACCACCCAAGGCCATAGCCTGGGCGATTACAGCGGGGAGTCAGAGGACTGCGCTGAGGAACTCCCGGGTCCGCTCGTGCTCCGGTTCCGTGAAGATCTTCTCCGGGGTCCCGGACTCGATGACCCGGCCGGAATCAAACATCAGGACCTGGTCTGAAATGTCACGGGCGAAGTTCATCTCGTGGGTCACGCAGAGCATCGTGATGTCCGTGGTGTGCGCGATGTCCCTGAGCACATCGAGAACACCGGCGACCAGCTCCGGGTCGAGCGCGGAGGTGACCTCGTCGAGGAGCAGCACCTGGGGGCGCATGGCGAGGGCGCGGGCGATGGCCACGCGTTGCTGCTGGCCGCCGGAGAGCTGGTTCGGGTACTTGTCGATGTGCTCGGTGAGCCCGACCAGCTCCAGGAGCTCGCGGGCGCGCTGCTCGGCCTCGTCCTTGGACAGGCCGAGGACGGTGACCGGGGCCTCCGTGATGTTCCGCAGGACCTTCATGTTCGGGAAGAGGTTGAACTGCTGGAACACCATCCCGATGTTCTTGCGGACCTCACGGACGTACTTCTCGCTCGCCGGGACGAGCTTGCCGTTCTTCTCCTCGTGCGTCAGATAGCGGCCGCCGACCTTGATCGTGCCTTCCTCGGGCTTCATCAGGGTCATGAGCAGCCGCAGGATCGTGGTCTTGCCGGATCCGGAGGGGCCGATCAGCGTGACGTGCTTGCCCGAGGCCACGGAGAAGTCGAGCTGGTCGAGGACCGTGTTCGAGCCGAACCGCTTGGTGACCTTGTCGAACCGGATCAGCTCGCTGCCGTCGACCGCCGGGTTGGCCGTTTCCTTGTTGGGGGTGCTTTCAGACGACAAGACGACGCTCCAGGGCTCGGAGGAGGAGGGAGGACGGATAGGCGATGACGATGAAGGCGACACCGACGACGGTCAGCGCCTCGGTGTACTGGAAGGTCTGCGCCGCCTCCAGGCGCGAGCGCTGCAGCAGCTCCAGTACGCCGATGCTGGCGAGCAGCGGGGTGTCCTTCAGCATCGCGATGACGTAGTTGCCGAGCGCGGGGACCACGCGGCGGATGGCCTGCGGCAGGATCACCGCGGTCCAGGTGTGCCGGTAGGGCAGGCTCAGCGCGGTGGCCGCCTCCCACTGCCCGGCGGGCACGGCCTCGATGCCCGCGCGGTAGACCTGTGCGGTGTACGTCGAGTAGTGCAGGCCGATCGCGATGATGCCGGTCGTCAGCGCGGAGAACTGGATGTCCCACTCCGGCAGCACGAAGAACAGGAAGAACAGCTGCACCAGCAGCGGGGTGTTGCGGATGAACTCGGTGATGATCCCGACCGGCCACCGCACGAAGCGGCTCGGCGCGCGGAACGCGAGCGCCCAGACCAGGCCGACGGAGAAGGAGATCAGTGAGCCGAGGACGAGGATCTGCAGGGTGGTGAGGACGCCGTCCCAGAAGTGCGGCATGAAGTCGGCGACGGCACCCCAGTCCCACTTGTCAGTACCGTTGTTCACGAGGCACCGCCCTTGGTTCCGAGGCCCATATTGCTGGTCTCCGCCGTCGTCTGTCGGATGTTGAGCCGGCGCATGATGCCGACGCCCTTCTCGGGCCGCTGGCCGATCCCGGCCTTGGTCTTGGCCTCAAGCGCCCGCATCCCCCGCGTCAGCAGGAACGCGATCACGAAGTAGATGACCAGGGAGATCGTGTAGATCTCCGCGCTCTCGGTGGTCGCGAGGCGCACCAGGTACGCGGCGAACGACACGTCGCCGATGCCGAGCAGCGACACCAGGGCGGTGCCCTTGAGCAGCTCGACCAGCAGGTTCGAGAACGGCGGGATCATCTCCGGGACCGCCTGCGGCAGCAGGATGAGCCGCATCCGCTGCCACGGGCTGAAGCTCAGCGCGACCCCCGCCTCGCGCTGTGCCGGTGCCACCGAGTTGAGCGCGCCGCGCACGATCTCGGCGCCGTACGCACCGTAGGAGAGCCCCAGGGCGAGCACCGCCGCCCACATCGGGACCAGCGCCCAGCCGATCAGCTGCGGCAGGACGAAGAAGATCCAGAACATCAGCACCAGCGAAGAGGTGCCGCGGAAGACCTCGGTGTAGAAACCGGCCAGGAAGCGCACCGTGCGCAGCCGGTGGGTGCGGGCCATGCCGACGCCGAAGGCGACCACGGTGGCAAGGGCCGCGCTGTAGATCGTCAGCTGGATCGTGATCCAGATGCCGGGCAGTACCCAGTGTTCCCACAGTCCCGCTGTCATTTGCACAGCTCCTCTGCGGTCAGCTTCGTCATCTCGTCCTTGGTGAAGCCGAACGGCTTCAGGATCCGGAAGAGCTCACCGCTCTTCTTCATCTTGTGGATCTCCACGTTGAAGGCGTCGCGCAGTTCCGTGTCCGTCGGCCGGAAGGTGAAGCCACCGCCGTCGATCTGCTTCTCGCCGTCGACGATCGGCGCGAAGGCCTCGGTGGCCTCCGCCTTCGTGCTCTTGCGTACGACGTCACGGCCGGTCAGCGCCGTACCCGCGAAGAAGTCGATGCGGCCGGCCTCGACGGCGTTCATGCCGGCGACCGGGTCCTGGAAGATCGAGATCTCGTCCCGCTTGTAGCCCGCGGCGATCCCGTAGTCGATCTCCGCGTAGGCGGGGCCCGTGCCCATCTTCGCCTTGGCCTTGAAGGCGTCCTGGTAGTTGAAGAGCTTCTTCGGGTTGCCCTTGCGGACGATGAAGGAGTCGAGCATCTGGTACTCGGGGTCGGAGAAGATGACCTCCTGGCACCGCTCGTTGTTGATGTACATCCCGGCCGAGACCACGTCGAACTGCTGGGTCTTCAGGCCGGGGATGAGCGAGCCGAACTCGGTGGCCACGGGCTGCACACTGTCGACGCCCAGGCGCTTGAAGATCACCTTGGCCAGTTCCACCGCCTCGCCCGTGAACGCCCCGTCCTCGTCGATGAACCCGTACGGCGCCTCACCGGCGATTCCGAGCCGCACCGTGCCCTGTGACTTCAGGCGCGCCAGGGTGTCACCGGTGGGCACCTTGCTGCAGCCCGCGGCGCCCAGCGCGCCCACCGCGCCGACCGCCGCCGCTCCGAACAGGAGGGAGCGCCGCCGGACCAGGGCGTTCTTGGGCACCGCGCTCGATCCCGTGCCCTGGGTCCTGGCGCTCGCTGTCTCTTTGCTCTCTGCGTCGTTCCAAAGTGGTGGAGCCATGGGCGCGCGGCTACCCGACTCGACACGAGATATGCGGGCGAGTTTCGGCCCCTGATGCAATCGTTGTCCTCTTGACCCAGGGAGGAGCATGGGACCCATGGCAGACCGATACATCGAAGTCTCCCTCGCCAAGCGGGGAGTTCAGTGCACGGCCAGACTGCTCGACGACCGCGCCCCCATCACCTGCGACGCGGTATGGCAGGCGCTCCCGCTGAGCGAGGACGTCTACCACGCCAAGTACGCCCGCAACGAGATCTACGCCCTCTTCCCGGCGTTCGCCGACCGCGAGCCGCCGCTGGAGAATCCGACCGTCACGCCCATCCCCGGCGACCTCTGCTATTTCTCCTTCAACGGTACGCAGCTGGGCACTCCGGCCTATGGGTACGAACCGGCCGCCGACGTCAAGGCCGGCGCCACCGTCGTCGACCTCGCCCTCTTCTACGAGCGCAACAACCTGCTGCTCAACGGCGATGTCGGCTGGGTCCCGGGCATCGTCTGGGGCCAGGTCGTCGACGGCCTCGACCGGATGGCCGAGGCCTGCAACGACCTGTGGCGCGCCGGCGCACAGGGGGAGACGCTGAGCTTCCGCAGGGCCTAGGAGCGGCTCAGCCCACCGCGGGCGGCGCGATCCCCGCGCTGCCCGCCTCGTACAGCGCGTGCGCCGCCCGCAGCACCAACGCGTCCGCATGCCGCGCCGCGACGATCTGCACCCCGATCGGCAGCCCGTCCTCGTCCACTCCGCAGGGCACCGTCGCCGCCGGCTGCTGCGTCATGTTGAAGGGGTACGTGAACGGGGTCCAGCCCGTCCACCGACGGTGGCCGGAACCCTTCGGTACCTCCACGCCCGCCTCGAACGCCGTGATCGGCAGCGTCGGGGTGACCAGCAGGTCGTACGTCGCGTGGAACCGACCCATCCGGCGGCCCAGCTCCATCCGGACGTCGACCGCGGCGAGATAGTCCAGGGCGCTGTACCGCGCGCCCTGCGCACAGATCTCCCGCAGCCCCGGATCCAGCAACTCCCGCTGGGCGGGCGGCAGATGCTGCGCAACGCGCGCCGCGCCGCTGAACCACAGGGTGTGGAAGGCCTCCACCGGGTCCGAGAAGTCGGGGTCGGTCTCCTCCACGTACGCGCCCTGCGCGGCAAGCGACTCCACCGCGCGCCGAACCGCCGCCGCGACCCCGGGCCGCACCGCCACCTGCCCGCCGAGCGAGGGCGAATAGGCGATGCGCAGACCGCGTACGCCGCCCTCGACGCCCGTGCGGAAACTGCCCGCCACCGGACCCAGCTGCGACCAGTCGCGCCCGTCGGGGCCGCTGATCACATCCATCAGGAGCGCCGCGTCCGCCGCGTCCCGCGTCATCGGCCCGACGTGCGAGAGCGTGCCGAACGCCGAAGCCGGGTACAGCGGCACCCTCCCGTACGTCGGCTTCAGCGCGAAGATCCCGCAGAACGCGCCCGGAATCCGCACCGAGCCCCCGCCGTCCGTGCCGAGCGACACCGGCGCCGCGCCCAGCGCGACGGCGGCCGCGCTGCCGCCGCTCGACCCGCCCGCGGTGCGCGTCGGGTCGTACGGATTGCGCGTCACACCGCTCTGCGGGCTGTCCGTGACGCCCTTCCAGCCGAACTCCGGAGTCGTCGTCTTGCCGATGAACACCGCTCCGTGCTCGCGCAGCCGCGCCACCGAGGGCGCGTCCTCGTCCCATTTCCCGTCCGTACGCACGGTCCTGGAGCCCCGCAGGGTCGGCGCGCCCCGCTGCAGCAGGATGTCCTTGACCGACACCGGCACCCCGTCGACCAGGCCCCTCGGCTCACCCCGCCGCCAGCGCTCCGCACTGGCCTCGGCCCCCGCGAGGGCCCCCTCGGCGTCGACGCGCACGAAGGCGTTCACGGCCGGCTGCACCTCCTCGGCCCTGCGCAGCACCGCCCTTGCCGCGTCCACCGGGCTGAATTCGCCCTTGCGATAGCCGTCGACGAGTTGTACGGCCGTGAGATCCGTGAGCTCGGTCATGCACGCTCCTCGGGAGAGAGGGGATGGGGCCTTGGATCAATGCCCGGGTACATACCCACGTTTCTTGTCGACCACGTTGGCCAGCGGCCTCCCGGCCGCCCACTCCTCGTACAACTCGACGAACTGCGTGCCCAGTTCATCGCGCCAGCCGACCGTGTCCCCGCTCATGTGCGGCGACACGATCAGCCCCGGAGCCGTCCACAGCGGGCTGTCCGCCGGCAGCGGCTCGTGCTCGAAGACGTCGAGCGCCGCGCCCGCGATCCACCGCTTCGCCAGCGCCTGCGCGAGATCGTCCTCGACGACGAGCGCGCCGCGACCGATGTTGATGAAGCGCGCGGACGGCTGCATCATCCCGAAGCGCCGCGCGTCGAACATGCCGCGCGTGGCGTCCGTGAGCGGCGCCGCGCAGACCACCCAGTCGGCGCGCGCCATCAGCCGGTCGAGCTCCTCGGGGCCGTGCACACCCTTGCCCGCCTTGCGGCCCACGAGCGCCGTGATGATCCCCAGCGCCTTCAGCGTGCGGACGATCGCGTGCCCGATCGGGCCCGAACCCACCACGCACGCGCGCGTGCGGGCGATCCGCTGGGTCTCGCGGTGCCGCCAGGTCCGCTCGCCCTGGAGCCGCAGGGTCAGCGGCAGATCCTTGGCCATCGCCAGGACCAGCGCGGCGACGTACTCGGCGATCGGCTGGTCGAAGACGCCGCGCGCGTTGGTGACCACCGTGTCCGACGCGGCGAGTTCGGGGCACATGAGACGGTCCACGCCCGCGCTCGCCGTGTGCACCCAGCGCGGTCTGGGACCCTCGCCCGGCCACGCCGCGCGCACCGCGTCCGAGAGGAAGTCCCAGACGAGCAGCACATCCGCGTGCGGCAGTTGCTCCGCCAGGGTGTCCGCGTCGGCGTGCAGGATCCGGGCCTGGCCGGTGAGGCTGCCGAGGCGCGGTGGCGGGGCGGGCGCGGGGGCGTCGAGGACGAGAACGGTGCGGCCGGTCGCATCGGCCCTCGCGTCAGTCGTCGCGGCGGGCGTCGAATCGGACATCGGGGAGAAACCGTTTCGCAATGAGAGTCCGCTTCCCTGAGATGTGTGTCGGCCAGAGCCGTCTGAGATGCGCGGATTGACCACGCTCGCACCTGAAACTACCTTCGTCAACAGAGGTGCTCTATCACAAGCACCGCACAACTGAGTACTCTCCGTACGGGGTCTTAGTACCCTCTGTAGCGCTTTCTTGGCGCTTCTGCCCCGTCCCGACGTCCCGGCGCGTCGCCGGTTCCACACCATCTCCCGGCCCCCGGCCGGTCCCTCCAATGCACGTACGCACGAACTTGGGGCCTGCTCATGGACGTCTCCTTCCTCGGCGGACCACACCCTCAACGCGGTGTAGGTGTCGTCGCCCCTTTCGACTTCGCCCTCGACCGGGAACTCTGGCGCTGGGTTCCCGACGAGGTCTCCCTCCATCTGACCCGCACTCCGTACGTCCCCGTCGAGGTCAGCCTCGACCTGGCGCGCCTGGTCAGCGAGCACGAAACACTGGGTGAGGCGGTGCGCGCGCTGAGTGCCGCCGAGCCGGAGGTCCTGGCGTACGCCTGTACGTCGGGCAGTTTCGTCGGCGGCATCGCCGGTGAGCGGGCGATGTGCGAGGCGATGACCCGCGAAGGCGCGGTCACCTCCGTCACCACGTCGGGCGCACTGCTCGAAGCCCTCGACGACCTGGACGCCCGGCGTATCGCCCTGGTCACGCCGTACACCTGGTCGGTGACCCAGTCCCTGGAGCACTATCTCGCCGAGGCCGGGGTGTCCGTCATCGGGCGCGCCTATCTGGGGCTGACCCGGCACATCTGGAAGGTGCCGTACCGGGACGTGGCCGACATGGCGCGGCGGGCCGTGCGGGGCGGCGTCGACGCGCTGTTCATCAGCTGCACCAACCTCCCTACGTACGACGTGATCCCACAGCTCGAGGCCGAGCTGCGGATGCCGGTGATCTCCGCGAACCAGGTGACGATGTGGTCCGCGCTGCGTCGGCTGGGTACCCATGCGGTAGGGCCCTACCAGGCGCTGATCGACGTGACCGCGCGGCCGGGCGCGGGTCCGGTCCCCGGTCCCGGCGCGGTGCCGGACACCATGCCGCTCGATCCGCCCCAGGGGCTGCCCGACGGGCCGCCACCGCTGCCCTGACTGCCTTTAAGGAGGCTGGAAGTGACCGCACTTGGTTTCCTCTACCCGGGTCACTCGGCTGAGGACGACTATCCGCGCATGGAGCAGATGCTGGGCAGCGACGTCCGGCTGCAGGTCGTCCACACCGACATCGGCGAGGACGCCCACCGGGTCGACGCGCTCCTGGAGATGGGCTCGCCGAAACGGCTCGCCGCCGGGGTCGAGGAGCTGCGGCTCTCCGGTGCGGAGGCGGTGGTGTGGGCCTGCACCAGCGCGAGCTTCGTCTTCGGCTGGCAGGGGGCGCACGACCAGGTCCGCGCGCTGGCGCGTGCTGCCGGGCTTCCGGCGTCCAGTACCTCGTTCGCCTTCGCCCATGCCGTACGTGAGGTGGGGGCGACGCGGGTCGCGATCGCGGCGACGTACCCGGAGGATGTGGCCTCCCATTTCGCCGAGTTCCTGAAGGCGGCGGGGATCGAGGTGGTCTTCACGCGGGGGAGCGGCATCATCACGGCGGCGGAGGTCGGGACGTGGGGGTGGCCGGAGGTCAGGGAGCTGGCCCGGGCGGGCGACGACCCCGCGGCGGAGGCGGTGCTCCTGCCGGACACGGCACTGCACACGGCGGCGTTCGTCCGAGCCCTGGAGCAGGAACTGGGCAAGCCGGTCCTGACGGCGAACCAGGTGACGGTATGGGAGGCACTCCGCCTGGCAACGAGGCGAGTGAACGCCCCGACACTGGGTTCCTTGTTCACGAAGGAGCCGGTGGTGCAGGTACGGGAGTAGCACCCCCCCGGCGGGCACCGCGCCACGCTGCCGCGGTTTCCCCCACCCGTCGCCCCCTGCTGTGGGCGGGCGAGCTGCCGCCACTTCCCCCACCCGTCGCCCTTTGCTGTGGGCGGGCGAGCTGCCGCGGTTTCCCCCACCCGTCGCCCCCTGCTGTGGGCAGGCGAGCTGCGCGGTTTTCCCCCACCCGTCGCCCCCTGCTGTGGGCAGGCGTTCCGCAAGGCGGAACGGGTGGGCACAGCGCCAGGCGCCGGGTCACCGGAAAAGCAGGGGTCCAGGCCCATGACGGTGCCGGGGGAATAAAGCGGAGCCAGCCTCCTGTTCACGCCTGCGGAGCAAGAAGCAACCGCCAAAGGCACGCGCAGCAGGAGGCAGGACCCGTGACGGAAACAGTGGACCCGAGGGACGACATCCGCGGCGAGCGAAAGGGCTCGGCCCCCGTCCCGCTCTCCGTCCTCGACCTCGTCACCGTAGGCGCAGGCCGCACCGCCACCGAAGCCCTGCGCACCAGCGTGGACATCGCGGGCCTCGCGGAGAACCGGGGCTACCACCGCTACTGGGTGGCCGAGCACCACTCCATGCCCGGAGTCGCCTCCTCCTCGCCGGCCGTCATCCTCGCCCACCTCGCCGCCCACACCCGCAGGATCCGCCTCGGCTCCGGCGGCGTCATGCTGCCCAACCACGCCCCGCTCGTCATCGCGGAGCAGTTCGGCACCCTGGAGGCGATGGCCCCGGGCCGCGTGGACCTGGGCCTGGGCCGCGCCCCCGGCACCGACGGCGCGACCGCGGCCGCCCTGCGCAGGACGGACCGCCTGAACGAAGGCGCCGACGACTTCCCGCAGCAGCTCGCCGAGCTCACCCGCTTCCTGGACGACGACTTCCCCGACGGCCACCCCTACGCCCGCATCCACGCCGTACCCGGCCCCGTCCAGGCCACCTCGCCCGGCGGCGTCCAGTCCCCGCACCGCCCGCCGATCTGGCTGCTCGGCTCCTCCGGCTTCAGCGCCCGCCTCGCCGGAGTCCTCGGCCTGCCCTTCGCCTTCGCGCACCACTTCTCCGCGCAGAACACGATCCCGGCGCTCGACCTCTACCGCGAGTCGTTCAAGCCTTCCGCGGTCCTGGACGCCCCGTACGCCCTCATCGGCGTATCCGCGCTCGCGACGGACGAGGAGAAGGAGGCCCGCAGGCAGGTCATGGCGGCGGCCCTGAACATGGTCCGGCTCCGCACCGGCCGGCCGGGACTCGTCCCGACGCCGGAGGAGGCCGAGGCGTACGAGTTCAGCGCGATGGAGCGGGAGTTCGTCGACAGCTGGAACTCCAACGTCATCCACGGCACCGCCGACCAGGTCCGCACCGGCCTCGACGACCTCGCCAAGCGCACCGGCGCCGACGAGCTGATGATCACGGCCAACGCGCACAGCGGCGAACTGCGGCTGCGCAGCTACGAGCTGATCGCGGACGCGTACGACCTGCGATGACCGGTGGGTGGGCGGTCTAGTCCTCCCCGCCCTCCACCTCCCCGCCCGCCAGCAGAGCGGAGATACGATCCGGCGCCACGGGCCGGGAGTAGAGCCACCCCTGACCCGTGTCGCACCCGATCCCCCGCAGCCGCGAGGCCTGGGACGCGGTCTCCACGCACTCCGCGGTCACGGTGAGCCCGAGCCGGTGGGCGAGCTGCACCAGCGCCTCGACGATCACCTCGTCGGCGGGGCTGATGTGCGCCTCGCCCGCATCCGCGTCGTACTGGAACCCTCGTACGAAGGACCCGTCCAGCTTGAGGACGGACACCGGAAGCCGGCTCAGGTACGCCAGGTTCGAGTACCCGGTGCCGAAGTCGTCGATGGCGATCCGCACCCCCATGTCGCTGAGCGCCTGCAAGGCCTGCAGCGGACGGCCCGCCGAGCCCATCACGGCGGACTCGGTGAGCTCCAGTTGTACGAGCTCGGGGGCGAGCCCGGTCTCGGCCAGGATCTCGGCGACATCGGCCACCAGGTCGGAGTCCCACACCTGGCGTACGGCGACGTTGACGCTCACGAAGACCGGCGGCCGGTCCGGATGGTCGAGCTGCCACTGCCGGGCCTGGCGGCACGCCGTGCGAAGCACCCAGCGGCCCAGCTGCACGATCGAACCGTCTTCCTCCGCCAATCCGATGAACCGATTCGGCGTGAGCAGTCCGAACTGCGGATGCTGCCACCGCACGAGCGCCTCCACCCCGTGCACCCGGCCGTCGTCGAGGCCGACGAGGGGCTGGTAGTCCAGGACGAACTCGCCCCGGTCGACCGCGGGGCGCAGTGAACTCGACAGGGCCTGGCGGGTCATGCGGTGGGCGTTGCGCTCGGGGTCGAAGAGCGTCCAGCGGGCCTTGCCGTCGGCCTTCGCCCAGTACAGCGTCGTGTCGGCGGCCTGCATCAGGCCGGTCGCAGTGGTCCCCGCGGCGCGCCGCTCGACGACGCCGATGGACGCGGAGACCGAGAGCCGCTGGCCGGACAGGTCGAAGGGCGCCTGCAGCGCCTTGAGCGCCGCGTCGGCGAGGTCGGCCAGCTGGTCGGTGCCCGTCGAGTCCTCCACGAGCAGCGCGAACTCGTCGCCGCCGAGCCGCGCCACCAGCGGTGCCACCGCCCTGCCGTAACCGGCCTCGTCCGCGCAGCGCGTGAGCCGCTCGGCGACCGCCGCGAGCAGCCGGTCGCCGACCCGGTGGCCGAGCGTGTCGTTGACCGCCTTGAACCCGTCGAGGTCGAGATAGCAGAGGCCGACCCGGCCGGTGCCCGTGTCGTCGTACGCACCCGATTCGAGCGCGGCGGCCAGCCGCTCGAAGAACAGGCTGCGGTTGGGCAGCCGCGTCACCGGGTCGTGCATCTGGAGGTGGCGCAGGCGCGCCTGGAGCTCGCGGCGCGCGCTGATGTCCGCGGCGGCGAGCAGCACCGTGCGCCCGCCCGGCATCGGCGAGACGGTGAGCTGCACCCACAGGGAGTGCCCGTCGGGGTGTTTCAGGCGCCGGGTGCAGCGCAGTTTCGCCTGCCGGCCGCGGAGCACCTCGCGGTACGCGTGCCAGGTGCGGGCGTCCGACGCGAGGTCCACCAGATCGGCGGCGAGGCGGCCGGACAGCTCGTCGGGGGTGGCGCCGAGCAGCTCGCAGAGCGCTTCGTTGGCGTCCAGGACGAGGCCCTCGGAGTCGACCACGGCGAGCGCGAGCGGGGCGGCGGCGAAGGCGGCCCGGTGATCGGGCCACGGCTCCGGACGGCCACGTTCCGTGAGGGGCGTCCCGGCGCGGCCGGACGCTGTGACTGCTGCGACCGCTGTGACCGTTGTGGGCAGGGGGCCTTCAGACGTTCCGTTCACCGCTTGCTCCCGCAGTGCTGTTGTTCGGCGAGGCCGGGCAGGCGCAGGGTCGGCGAGGCCGGGCCCGCGCGGGAAAGTGTGCCGATCATAGGGGCTGGCCAGCGGGCGCTTCCAGCCGCGGCACGGTGCCGCGTGGCGGCAGCGGGGCGCGGAGGATCAGTGCGGGGCGGGGGCCGGAACGGGACACACCCTGCGACAGATCGTTTCTGCTCGCCCGTGCACCGCTTCCTTCGTACGCCGACAACTTGTGACGTTCCGTGAGCGCGGGCGGGCCCTTCCTCACTCGGTTGGGCCAGGCAAACAGGGCAAATCTTATTAAAGCGCCACAGGGTGGGTGGGATGCCCCGTATTCCGCACCCGGAGGTGGACGTGCCGCGTCAGCTACCCCCCTGGGGACTCACCCGTGGAGGGGAGAGACCCCGGCTGCGCAGCACGGCCGCCGCCCTCACGTCCCTGACCGCGCTGGCCGCCACGGGTCTGGTCGCGGGCCCCGCCGTCGCCCAGCCCACGGCGGGCCCGTGCGCCCTGGAGCGCACGTCGGCCCACCACTCGGAGGGCCTGGACACCTGGAACGCCGGCTATCCGCGCCCGGACCGGAGCCTCGACGCGGTGATGGTCTTCCTCTCCTTCCCCGACTCCCCGCCCCTGACGGATCCCGCCGAGCTGGCCGCCGACTACTTCCCCGCCACCAGCGACTTCTTCGACCGCGCCTCCTACGGCAAGTTCGCGCTGCGCCCGCATCCGCGCAGCGAGTGGGTCGAGATGCCGGAGGACTCCACCGCGTACGCCATAGAGCGGGACTGGAACGCGGCGCGGCGCAGCGCCTATCTGCGGGACGCGGTCGCCGCGGCCGATCCGCACGTCGACTTCTCCCGCTACGACGTCGTGTACTTCGTCGCCGACCCGGACGCGCGGGGCGTCGACTCCGACGCGACCAAGGTCGTCAACTTCGACCGGCCGATGCGGGCCGACGGCGCCGACATCAAGCGCATCGTCACGGTCTTCGAGCGGCATCCGCCGGACCGCAACGTCCTCGCCCATGAGACGGGCCACGTCTTCGACCTGCCCGATCTCTACCACCGGCCGACGGACGGCAAGGGCGACTGGGACACCTACGTGGGGGACTGGGACGTCATGGGCAGCCAGTTCGGGCTCTCCCCGGACCTCTTCGGCTGGCACAAGTGGAAGCTCGGCTGGCTCGACGCGCGGCAGGTGGTGTGCGTGACGGGCGGCGGGCGGCGGCTGACCCTGGAGCCGCTGTCGGCGCGGCCCGCACGCGGCGGTGTCGGCGGCACCAAGCTGGCGGTCGTCCGCACGGGCCGCGACAGCGTGATCGCCATCGAGGCGCGGGGCGCGGCCGGCAACGACCACGCGACCTGCCGCGAGGGGGTGCTCGCCTATCGGGTACGCAATGCCGCCCCGTCCGGCGGCGGCCCGGTCGAGGTCGTCGACGCCCACCCGGGGTCGGAGGCCTGCTGGGGCGACTCCGTGTATCCGGCGCTCGCGGACGCGCCGGTGGAGGTGGGGGAGAGCTTCACGCTCCCGGACGACGGCGTGCGGATCGAGGTCGAGGGGCGTACGGCGACGGGGGCGTGGACGGTGAAGGTGTCGCCGGGGTGAGGCGTCCCGGCACACGTGAAAGGCCCCTCGCTTCCGCGAGGGGCCTTTCACCGTCTGTGCGCCGCCAGGGACTCGAACCCCGGACCCGCTGATTAAGAGTCAGCTGCTCTAACCAACTGAGCTAGCGGCGCCTGCTGACGTCGTAGACCTTAGCATCCTGATCGCCGCCAGGAAAAATCGATATACGGACCGTGGAGCCCGCCGTGGCACGGGCCGCGCGGACACAGGCCCAGAGCATCACCTCGGGGCCCGGCAGCCAGGGGTGCCGGGCGTCGGGGGCGACCAGCCAGCGGGAATCGAGCCGGTCGGCCGCAGGTGTCTCCCGGCGGCTCGCGGTGATCGGCGGCACGGTGACGGCGTCGCCCGTGCCGTGACAGAGCACGGAGGGGACGGCGGGGCCCCACTCCTCCCAGTCGAGCAGCGAGGGCAGCCGGTGGGCGGTGCCGGGGGCGGCGAAGAGCAGCGTGCGGCCGCGGTGCTCGGCGACGGGGCCGGAGCCGGGGCCCTCGTCCCATAAGCGGTCGAGCATCCGCCGCCCGAAGACCGCGGGGACGCTCACCACGTCGAAGACGGTGCCGCAGGGGAGGACTGCGGGGGCGGTGGGGCGGGACCGCCAGTGGGTGAGGGTGCTGCGCGGATACGTTTCTGCGGAGGCGAGCCAGGCGGCTCCCTCGGTCGTGACGTCGCAGATGCCCTGTACGTCGCAGGAGGCGGGGGCGGGGGCGGGGGCGGGTGTGGGGTTCGGGTGGAGATCTGTGCCGCTCATGACAGATACGTCTACCGGTAGTGGGCATTCCATTTCTGAGAGTTATTAGAAATCGGGACAAGGGTGGGTCGGGGGGAGTACCTTGCCCTCCTGGCATATGCCCCGTGATCTTGTTGGGGCGTTCAGGCGTCCCTCGCCCCGGTCCCCCGCAGCAGGTCCCGGCCGAACTCGACCATCTTCTTCGCGTAGTCCTCGGTCCACTGCGCGCGCTCGGCGATCGCGGCCGTCGTGAGGCGGTCGAAGCGGCGGGGGTCGGCGAGCTGGGCGGCGGCGATGGCCTGGAACTCGATCGACCGGTCCGTGGCGGCACGGAACGCGTGCGTCAGCTCCGTGGCACGGTCGAGGAGCTCGCGCGGGTCCTCCATCGACTCCAGGTCGAAGAAGTGCTCCGGATCGGCGGTGGCCTCCGCGGGCTCGAAGAGCAGGGGCGCGGGGCGCAGGCGCCGTTCGGACCGGGGCCGCTGGGGCTCCGCCATGGTTGTGCCTCCTCGTACGTTTCCGGCCGTGGGCCGTCTTCCATTGTCTCGTGCGGCGCAAGAGGGCGTTTCGCTCCGCGGGATGGGCGGGTTCATCTGCGGGCGCGTCGTGGCTGGTCGCGCAGTTCCCAGCGCCCCTTCGGGGCGCTGCCTCTCAAGGCCGCCAGGGCACCCGGTGCTCCGCCAGCCGCGCCAGCACCGCGTGGTTCGCCTCCCACCCATCCGGGAACTTCACCGTCACGCCCAGTTGGACCGGTTCCGTCGACGGGTGGTCGTCCAGGAGGTCGGTGACGCCCGCGCGGCAGATCACGATGCAGGCGTGGCGGTGGCGGGACGCCAGGACGCAGAGGCGGCCCGTCTCCAGGTGGAAGGCGGTGGCGTCGGGGCGGCCGGAGAGCGGGTGCAGGACCACCGTCACGTCGAACTCGCGGCCCTGCAGCCGGTTCGCCGTGTCCACCGTGACGTCCGCGACCCCCAGCTCCGCGAGCGCCGCCCGCACCGCCGCCGCCTGGTCACGGTGGGCCGTGCCCACGGCGATGCGGTCGGCGGTCAGCGGCGTGGGATCCGGGCCGCGCTCCGACGTGGCCGCGCCGCCCCGGTCCAGCAGGCGGCGGACGACTCGGGCGACCGCACGGACGGCCTCCGGGTCCGTGCGCGGCGTATTCCGCGCGGGCAGCTCAAGCAGGCCCCAGCCCGATTCCGCCGCCTCGTCGATGACCCGGTCCGGCGCCGAACCGTCCGACGGCACACCGAAGTCGAGCCGCCGGTCCCCGTGATCCGTGCCGCTGCGGAACGGCGTGTACGGATAGAACGCCGAGGAGACCAGCGGCGCCGCCGACGCCGGGAGCCGCCACGACACCGGGAGGCGGTGCTGGGGCAGCTCGGGATTGTGGGCCAGCAAGGTCGTCACCGCCGACGCCGACGGGTCGTACGTGAGACCCGCCCACTGCTCGGCGCCGACGATCGAGAACGGGTCCAACTGGCCGGGATCGCCCACGAACAGCGCCCGCTCGAACAGCCCCGCCACGGCGAGCAGCGCGTCCGACCGCATCTGGTACGCCTCGTCCACGATCGCGTGCGGCCACGGCGCGTCGAGCTTTGCGGCCTCGACGTGCGCCCACTTCGCGGCCGTGGAGATGACCACGTCCAGGCCCGCGAGATCGCCCGCCTTCGTCGACGTACGCACCGAGGGCAGGTCGTCGAGCGCCTTGTCGTACGCGTCCGGGTCGCTGCTGTGCAGACGGCCGACCGGCAGCTCCGGGTCCTTCTCGGCGAGCCGCAGGACCAGGTCGTCCACCTGCGCGTTCGTCTGCGCGATGACCATCAACGGGCGCCCCGCCGCGGCCAGTTCACGCGCCGCGCGGACCACGAGCGTCGACTTGCCCGCGCCCGGCGGGGAGTCGACCACGACACCGCGGTGCGCGCCGTGCAGCGTGTCGTGCAGGATCGCGTCCGTGGCCCGCGCCGCTGCCGCGCCGGGGTCGAAGGGTGCTGCTACTGGACTCACAGGGTGTCCTCCGGAGTCACGGGGTCGGGGCTCTCGGCGGCGTCGCCCGGCGGGCCGCCGTGGGTCCAGGGAGTCGCCTCGGGGTCGGGCAGCTTGGGCCCGCCGCGCTGCTCGTGCTCGAAGAGCGTCCAGCAGATCCGGTCGCCCTTCTCCGGCACCGATCCTGCCTCGGGCTCCTTGCCGCGGCCCATCTTGTCGGTGACGCGCAGGATGACGGCGCCTTCACCTTCGTACGCCACGAACTCGGCGGTCTGCGGCTTGCCCTGGAGCGAGCGGTACACCTTCGCGCGCTCGGCCAGGTGCGGGCGGTCGTCCGTGCGGACCGTGATCAGGGGGCGCGGCCTTGGACTCTTGGCCTCGCTGTACGCCATCACGACCTCCGTCACCTCACCGTCGAAGGCCTCTCCCGCGAGCCGGCGGCCCGCCATCACCAGCGGGTCGTCGAGCGCCTCCTGGGCCTCCAGCCTGGCCTGTTCGCGCTCACGGGCCGCCAGCTTGTTCGCCGCCGTGACCGCGTCGTCGACGCGGGGCTGCGGGGGCTCGCCCGCCGTCACCCGGTCCCGGTGGCCGGTGAACGACCAGCGGTCGCGGGTCCAGCGGTCCACGGCGTGCGGCGCCTCGGGGAGCGTGCACAGCGCGTCCAGGCCGCGCCAGACCGCGTCCCAGGTGGGGCGGGTCCTGGAGTCGATCAGGACGCGGATCTCCCGCTCCGCGGAGGCCAGTTCGCCGAGGCGGGTGTCCGCCTCGATGCCGTCCTGCGCGGCGCCGAGGGCGCTGCGCGCGCGGTCGTAGCGCTCGATGGCCGGGGCCAGCAGGTGGTTGTCGAACGCCGGGTCCGTGGCGGGGCCCGCCGGCGGGCAGAGCAGCTGGCCGTCCTTGTCCCGCGCCAGCTCCGCGCGGAGCGCCGCATCGGCTCCACAGGTGCCTTCCCGGGCCTCGATCCAGGCGAGGAGGGCGCCCAGATGCTGGTCCTCCAGGCTGCTCTGGCCGGTCGCCCAGTGCCGGGACAGGAGGTCGGTCATGGCGGTGAGCAGCGACGACCCCGGCACGCGGGCGCGCTCCCCGAAGTGCGTCAGCCAGCGGCCGAGCAGCGGGACGCGCGGCGGCGCAGGGTACGGCGTCTCCGGGTCCTGCTCGGCCGTGCGGCGGAACCGGGTCGACCGGCCGATGAGCCGCACGAAGTCGATGCCCGCGCGGCTGGGGACGATCAACTGCGGGGCGTCCGAGCAGAGTTCGACCTCCACCTTGACGCGCTTGCCGGTCTCCGGGTCCGTCTCGCTGCGCTCCGCCGCCTCGACCTCCCCGGTGAACGAGTCGACGTACTCCAGGACCGTGTCCGCGAGTTGGGCGAGGAACGTGAAGCGGAGGTCGCGGTCGCGGGGCTGCGGCACGGAGATCAGCCGGGGCGAGGTGCGCTCGGTGCCGACCAGGGCGCCGAGCGGTGCGCCGGCCTCGCCCGCGGTGATGAGCGGGACGAGGACGAGGGGCCGCTGGGAGAGATGCCGGTGCCGGACCGTCGCCCTCGGCTGGGCGCGCCCGGTGCTCACGGCCTCGAGCCGGGCCAGATTGTCGATCAGTGACACGGGGCTGCCTCCTTCGCCTGCGCCAGGCCGTCACTGCCCACTGCCCTGCCCGCGCCGGACAGCGCCTCGGACCGCAGCGCCGCCGCCCTGCGCAGCGCGGCCACCGCCGGATCCGCCGCGTCGCCGGACGCGCCGCGCGCCGCCGACAGGACGCCCTCGACCGTCGTCAGACCGCCGAGCTCGCCCCGCACCGCGCGGCCCAGCGTCGTGACCGCGCCCTCGTCGCGGGAGCGCTCGCGGCAGTGGAAGGCCAGCTCGCAGGCGGCCAGGCACTCGGGGGCGTACGTCGCAGGGACCGACTCGACCGCGGCCGTGAGGTCCGCCGCGGGGCGGTTCACGTCGAAGGTCGTGCCCGGCGGCAGCGCCGCCGCGATGTCCTCGATCCGGGTCAGCCGCGCCAACTGGCGTCTGGTCACCGACAGTTGCTTGCGTACGTCGATGGCGGACGCCGCGGGGAGGTTGGAGAAGTCCTTGGGGCAGACCAGCAGGACGTGATGCCGGACGCGGGGCGCGGGCTCCATGCGGGCCGCCACCCGCTCCAGCGCCAGCGCGTACACCGCGGCCTGGCGGGCGGCCGCGCCCACCTTCGCCGCGTCCGCCGAACCGTCGATCATCGGGAAGGACTTGATCTCCACGACCGTCCAGGTGCCGTCCGGGTGGACCACCACCGCGTCCGGCTCCAGGAACGCGGGCGTGCCGGCCACGTCCAGCGCGAGCATGGGGTGGTCGAGGAGCGTCCAGCCGCCCGCCGACGTCGCCTCGCGCAGCGCGAGCGAGGTGCGCGCCGCCCGGCCCTCGGGGCCCACCGCGGCGAGGTCCGGCACCGAGGCCTCGCCCGGCACCGGCTCGGGGCCGCCGCCGAGCCGCCCATGGGCGAGCCGCAGCAGCTCCGCGCCGCCGTCCGCCTTGACCCTGGCCTCGAACGCGTTGCCCCGCATGAAGGCGAACTGGGACTGCCCGAAGGAGCCGGGGGAGCCGAGCGACTGGGCGAGCGTCGCCTTGTCCACCCCCGCGCCGTCGAGCAGCGCACGCCGCTGGCACCCGGGATTCGCCGCGAGGGCGGCAAGGGCCCGGGCGTCCAGCGGCTTCGCGGGGACGTCCGGTCCGCGCAGCTCAGCGAGCCGCTGTCGGAGTGCTGTCCCCCGCGTCGGCGGGGTGGGCACCCGGCTCGGCTCCTGACTCGGCAGGCCGCTGGCGCGGTCGGGGAATTCGCTCACCTGTCGAAGTCTGGCACTCGCCACTGACAATTGAGGATTCCGGGGCGCGTGACGCGACCACCGGCGACGGCCGCACCTCGACCGCCGGCTGTCGCGCCCCCACCGCCGCGAGCCCCAGCCGCGCCCGTACGCGGTCCGCGAGGGCGAGGATCGGCCGGGTGAGCAGCAGGCCCACGCCCATCACCGCGACGCCCGCGACGGCGTCGAGGAAGTAGTGGTTCGCGGTGCCCATCACGACGATCGTGGTGATCAGCGGATAGGCCACCGCCACGGCCTTGGTCAGCGGAGTGCGGCCGTAACGCCACAGGATCACACCGCACCACAGCGCCCACCCGACGTGCAGGCTCGGCATCGCCGCGTACTGGTTGGTCATGCCGCCGAGGCCGCGCGGCGCACTCGCCTCGCCGCCCCACCAGCCGTAGTCGCTGTACTGCGCCATCGTGTCGACGAACCCGTGGCTCTTCTCGAGGAGCCGCGGCGGGCAGGTCGGCAGCAGCGTGAAGCCGACCAGGCCGATCAGGGTGGAGACCATCAGCCAGGTGCGCGCCGCGCGGTAGCGCACCGCACGGCTGCGGAAGAGCCAGACGAGGACCGCGGGCGTCACCAGGTAGTGCAGCGAGGCGTACCAGAAGTCGGCGGGGACACCGATCCACGCGTTCGCCGTGAACAGCCGGTTCAGCGGGCTCTCGGCGTCCAGGCGCAGGAACCGCTCGGCCCGCAGCAGCGCGAGACCGTGGTCGACGGCGCTCGACACATCGCCGCGGGCGAGCAGCCGGCCCGCTGAGTACGCGGCGTATATCAGGGCTATGAGAGGCAGCTCGGTCCACCAGCGAAGCCGGTGCCCGCTGTTCCCCTCGATGCCCGGAGCATCCGTCTGCGGCATCCGGCCGGTCCCCCATCCGTTGTGTTGCTGCGCTCCCGCAGCTGTCTTGGCCGGCCCACTTTACGGCGTACGCGAATACCTCCTGAGGCGACCTCCAGTCGTCATAGACGCTGAGATCGACAGGTGGGTTGCTCCCCGTGGACACAAGTGATCGCGGTCGCGCGCGTGAGTGATGATGGAAGGTGCGGACGAGCACCTGTCCGCAGAATTCGCCCTTTGGCGGCCGATGGCCGCCGGTTCCGAAAGGCTCGTCATGGCACCACGCATCCTGCTGGCCCGGCACGGACAGACCGAGTGGTCACTGTCCGGAAAGCACACCGGCAGGACGGACATCCCGCTCCTGGAAGAGGGCCGCCGCGGCGCGAAGCTCCTGGGGGAGCGGCTGCACCGCGCGCCCTACGACGGCCTCGCAGACGTCGAGGTGCGCACGAGCCCGCTCTCCCGCGCGCGCGAGACCTGCGAGATCGCCGGCTTCGGGGGCCGGGCGACCACCTGGGACACGCTCATGGAGTGGGACTACGGCTCCTACGAGGGGATGACCCCGGCCGAGATCCAGGCGGTGCGCCCCGGCTGGTTCATCTGGCGCGACGGCGTCCCCCGGGGAGAAACCCTGGAGCAGCTCGCCGCCCGCGCGGACGAGGTCGTGGCCTGGGCCCGCGAGGCCGACCGCGACGTCCTGGTCTTCGCGCACGGGCACATCCTGCGCTCCATCGGCGCCCGCTGGCTCGGCCTGGACATCGACTTCGCGGCCCGCATCCGGCTCAACCCGACCTCGCTCTCCACCCTCGGCTGGGCCTACGGAGAACCGGCCATCGAGTCGTGGAACGAGACGGGGCACTTGGCATAGCCCGTAGGCCCGTAGGCCCGTAGGCCCGTAGGCCCGTAGGCCCGTAGGCCCGTAGGGAGTGCCGCTATCCAAAAATAGAGAGCGCGGCTGTCCAGTCGCCGACCGAACAGGGAGTGCCGCTATCTAAACGGCCCTCGGCAGTGACGCGTGGCGCTCCAGGAAGCCGCCCACCCCGGAGGCCCTCCGGTGCGGCAGCAGCACCCGCGCCGTCGTCGCGAGCATCGCCTGGATGCGGGACGACTGCACCTCGTGCAGGAGCCCGAGCACCCGCAGCCCCGCCGTCGCCGCCTCGTCGGGGCGGCCCGCGCGGGCCAGGTCGTCGGCCAGCTCCGCGGTGTAGAGCGCGATGTTCCGGGTGAACTGCGGGGTCTGCGCCGATGCCACGCCCGCCGCCCGGCGCGCGTGCCGGGCCGCCCGCTCCCAGTCGCCGAGCGCCGACCAGCACTGCGCCTCAAGACCGTCGAGTTCGGCCTCTCCGTAGAAGGACATCCACTCCGGGTCGGAGTCCGACGAGCCCCGGTCGAACAGGGCGTGCGCGCGGGCCAGCGCCTGCTCGCAGCCCGCCCGGTCGCCGAGCCCCGCCCAGCCCCCGGCCTCCCGCAGCGCGATCAGCGAGAGCAGCCGCGGCGAGGACAGATGCCGGGCCGCACGGGCCGCCGCCTGCGCCGCCCGCACCGCCTCCCGCGGCCGGCCCGCGTCGCGCGCCAGGAACGCCGTATTGCAGAAGGCGTGCGCCTCAAGGGCCGGATCGCCGGCCATCCGCGCGGTCGCCAGGGCCTCGGCGTAGTGCGAGCGCGCGTCGTCGAAGCGCCCGGAGTCATGGGCCAACCAGCCCACGGAGATGGCCAGTTCACCGGCGCCGGTGTGCAGCCGGTCCGCCGTCGACTGCCGGGTGGTGCCCGCGTCGAGCAGGGCGTACGCGGTCCGCAGCGGCGCCGACGCGCGTCGGTACAGGCCGTCGGCGCCGTGCCGGTCGTCGAGCAGCCGGATCTTACGTACGGCCTCCTCGACCGCGCTCACCTCGGCCTCGCCCGCCCGGCTGCCGCGCTGGGCGGCGGCCTCGGCGGGGTTCTGGGCGGCGGGCCCGAAGGGGCCCAAAGAGGCGGCGGCCATGGTGGCCGTACCGCTCATGAATGCGCGACGCCGCACGTCGCTCTCCTCGTGACTCTGGATCTCGTACGGGTCGCACTCGTGGCACTCGGAGCCGGGCGGCCCTGACGGAGACGGAGGAGACTCATACGGCTGGATCGTGGTGTGTGGCACGGGCGCTTCGGACTCGGCGCGCGCCCCCCTGCCGCGCACGGCGGAGCGGGGGGCGAACCCCAGGTCCGTCAGCGTCCGGCCGGGGAACATGTGCAGGAACACCCGCTCGTACGCATAGTTGGGGCAGCGGATCTCGCCCGCCTCCACGCGCCCGATGTAACGGGCGTCGCAGCTGACGCGCTCGCCGATCTCGCGGGCGGACCGGCGGACCGCGGCGGCGAACTCTCCCGGCGAGCGTTGTCCGCGCAGCTGCCGGAAGAGAAGATTCCGTTGTGGGGACTGAGTTGACGATGCCATCGGTGACGACGCCATGGCTGACCCTCTCGTGCGGATCGTGCCGGAGTGCGCCTGATCCCCTGGATCCGGCGGTGCTGCCCCTGTTCCGGCGGAGCACGAAGGTACCGGCTGTCACCGGGGCGCCACGCGGAGTTTGGCTACAAACGGGATATCTCACCCACGATCTGCCATGAACTGCCATCCTTTGCGGCGGCGTGCCGCCGTAGCTGTTGACGCCGCGCCGCGTTGAACCATGCGGAGAGGGAGCGACGCGGCTTCCGCCCTTGCGAGGAGGGGTCCCCTTGTTGGAGATCGGCACGGAGAACGGCGCTTCGCGGGCGTCGCTGACGACGGCGGCTCATCTGCCGAGCCAGGACCACAGTGCGCCTCCCTCGCCGCCGGGGCCTGCGGCCTGCTGCGATCTGGTGACGGTGCCGGCGCGGCAGGGGCTGGAGGCCGTCGACATCCTGCGGCGGGCCGCGGCGGACGGGGTCGGGCCCGTGTTGCACGACGGGCCGTGCGACACCCTCGGCTTCCTGGTGCCGCCGGGTACGGCGGACGCGTGGGACCTGCCGGGGAGCGCGTGTACGCAGACGTTCGGGCGGGGGGTTGCCGTGCCGGCCGAGCCTGTTCCCGCGCCGCCGGTGGCTGGGACGGGGTGGCTGCTGCCGCCGTCCGGCGAGGCGGACCCGGTTACTGACCCCACGGTGCTGCGGGCCGCGCTGGGCCAGGCCGCGCGGACGATCGAGGCCGCTGACCGCTGCCGCTGAGGCTTGGCCGTGCCGCCCCTGATCATCGGCCCCCCGCGCTTGGCGCTGTGCCCACCCGTTCCGCCCTGCGGAACGCCTGTCCGCGGCGGGGGTGGCTGAGGGTGGGGTCTGCCTTGCGGAAGGCTGCCGCGGCGGGGCGGCCGTGGTCGGGGATCACGCTGAAGACGCCTGCCGCGGCAGAGGGCGGTCGGGGCGGGCGGTACCGGTCCGGCGCGCGGATAATGGGCTGATGGCGAGAAACAGGCGGGTGCGGGAAGCGGCGGAGGCTGTCGTCGAGGAAGTGGACGGTGGGCTGGCCGAGCTGATTCCCGACCGAGACCGGCCGCGTGCGTGGACGCTGCTCGTGGACGGCGCCCCGCAGTCCCACGTCGACCTCGACGACCCGGCGTACCTCGACTTCGAGTACCAGCGCAGGCTCGGGCACGTCGCCGACCTCGTCGCCCCCGCGGGCAAGCCGATCCACGTCCTGCACCTCGGCGGCGGCGCCTTCACCCTCGCCCGGTACATAGCCGCGACCCGCCCCCGCTCCACCCAGCAGGTCATCGAACGCGACACGGCGCTCATCCAACTCGTCCGCAGAGAACTCCCTTTGGACCCGCAGGCCCGCGTGCGGGTACGCGGCACCGACGCCCGCGAAGGCCTCGCGAAGATCGCGGACGACTGGGCGGACCTCGTCGTCGCCGATGTGTTCAGCGGGGCCCGGACGCCCGCGCACCTCACCAGCACCGAGTTCCTCACCGACGTACGCAGAGTCCTGAAGCCCGGTGGGTACTACGCGGCCAACCTCGCCGACGGGCCCCCGCTCGCGCATCTGCGCGGCCAGCTCGCCACCGCCGCCGCGGTCTTCCCGGAGCTGGCGCTCGTCGCCGACCCCGCCGTGCTGCGCGGCAAGCGCTTCGGCAACGCGGTGCTCGTCGGCAGTGCCCTGCCGCTGCCCGTCGCCGAGCTGACCCGGCGCAGCGCGGGGGACTCGCATCCCGCGCGCGTCGAACACGGCAGGGCGCTCGCCGACTTCAGCGGGGGAGCGGCCGCCGTCATGGACGCGGGGGCGGTCGCGTCGCCCGCGCCGCCGCCCTCCGTGTTCCGCTGAGCAGGCAGAGCCGTCAGTACTTGTTGATCTCGACCGCCGGCGGATGGTCGTGCCACGTACAGAACACCGAGAGCTTGTCGGTGCCCGAGGTGAACTCCACCCTGATCCACGTCGACTGCTTCCACACCTGGACCGACCAGCCGGCCGCCGGAGTCGCCGAGACCAGCGTCGCCGACTTCTTGCCGAGGTCGAAGACGACCCGGCCGCCGTCGGTCGAGTAGCTCTTCACGTTGCCCGCCGAGGGGGCGGGCTTCGACGAGGAGCTCGGCGGCGGCTTCGGCGATTCCTTCTCGGGGGACTTCGACGGCTTCTGCGACTTCGAGGGCTTCGTGGAACTCGTCGCCTCGGGAGTGCTCGGCGTCGGATCGGGGCGGTGGGTGGAGGAGGAGACCGGCTCGGCGCCGTCGCCGGCGAGCGGTACGGCGCGCGGCGGGTCGTACGCCGTGCCCGCCATCACCGTGTGGACACCCCACCACGACAGCGTGACCGCGGCCCCGGTGGCCAGCGACCACGCCATGGCGTGTACGAGTCCTCTGCGCATCGCGAGCCATACTGCACCACGCACCGCCCAGGTGTCCCAGGGGGACCGCTGTCGCCCATATGGCGTACGGTGCCGCCCATGGCAAGTGTGCTCGTCGTCGAGGATGACCAGTTCGTACGCTCCGCCCTCATCCGGCACCTGACCGAGGCATCGCACACCGTGCGCAGCGTCGGCACGGCCCTGGAGGCGCTGCGCGAGGTCGCCCATTTCCGCTTTGACGTGGTGATTCTTGACCTCGGTCTGCCCGATCTGGACGGATCCGAGGCATTGAAGATGCTGCGCGGGATCACCGACGTACCCGTGATCATCGCGACCGCGCGGGACGACGAGACCGAGATCGTCCGGCTCCTCAACGACGGTGCCGACGACTACCTGACCAAGCCGTTCTCCGTCGAGCACCTGTCGGCGCGGATGGCCGCCGTGCTGCGCCGCTCGCGCGTCACGGCGGGCGAGGCGCCGCCGAGCCGGGAGATACGGGTGGGCGGGCTCGCCATCGATCCGCTGCGCCGCCAGGCCGAGCTGGACGGCGCGCGGCTCGATCTGACCCGCCGCGAGTTCGACCTGCTCGCGTTCCTCGCCGGGCGGCCCGGTGTCGTCGTACCGCGCAAGGAGCTGCTCGCCGAGGTGTGGCAGCAGAGTTATGGCGACGACCAGACCATCGACGTCCATCTGTCGTGGCTGCGACGGAAGTTGGGCGAGACGGCGGCGCGGCCGCGCTATCTGCACACGCTGCGGGGCGTCGGCGTCAAGCTGGAGCCGCCGGTGACGGAGCCTCCGCAGTGAGATGGGCCCTGGTCAAGGTGTGCCTGGCCGTCACGACGATGGTCGTGGTGGCCTTCGCGGTTCCGCTCGGGCTCGTCATCCAGGAGATGGCACGGGACCGGGCCTTCTCGAACGCGGAGCGGCACGCGGCCGGCCTCGGCCCCACGCTCTCCATCACCACCGACCGCGACCAGCTGACGCGGGCCGTCGCCACGTCCGAGGCGGGCGGCGAGGGCCGGATGGCCGTCTATGTGCCGCCCGTCGACGAGGCGCCCGCGCTGGAGATCGGCGACGGCCGCGCGGACGCGGTGGCGGTGGAGACCACCCGCAGGGAGGGCCGGGCCCGGACGGCCACGGTCGACGGCGGCTACGCGCTGCTCCAGCCGACGGCGCTCAGCTCCGGCAAGATCGCGGTCGTCGAGATCTTCGTGCCGGAGGGTGCGGTCAGCAACGGCGTGACCACGGCGTGGCTGGTGCTCGCGGGCGTCGGCGTCGCGCTGATCATCGGGTCCGTGGCGGTCGCGGACCGCCTTGGCGTACGTATGGTGCAGCCCGCCAAGCGCCTGGTGGGCGCAGCTCATGACCTCGGCGAGGGAAAGCTCGGCGCGAGGGTGGTGGAGGAGGGCCCGACGGAACTGCGCCTGGCAGCCGTGGCGTTCAACTCCATGGCGGATCAGGTGGTCCAACTCCTCGCGAACGAGCGGGAGTTGGCGGCAGATCTCTCCCACCGCCTGCGCACCCCGCTGACGGTGCTGCGGCTCAACGCGGCGTCGCTCGGCGACGGTCCGGCGGCCGAGCAGACCCGTATCGCGGTGGAGAAGCTGGAGCGCGAGGTCGACACGATCATCCGCACGGCGCGGGACGCCAAGCCGCAGACCGCCACCGTCGGCCCCGGCGCGGGCTGCGACGCCTCCGAGGTGATCCGGGAGCGGATGGCCTTCTGGTCGGCGCTCGCGGAGGACGAGGGGCGCGAGGTGCGCGTCGCCGGGGTGGAGCGGCCGGTGCGGATACCGGTGGCGCGCCCCGAACTGGTCGCCGCGCTCGACGCGTTGCTCGGCAACGTCTTCCGGCACACGCGCGAGGGCGCGGCGTTCGCGGTGGACGTACACAGCGGCGAGGACGCGGTGATCGTCCTCGTCTCGGACGCGGGCGGCGGCATCGCCGACCCCGAGGCGGCGCTGGCCCGCGGCGGCGGCTCCGGCGAGGACGGGTCGACGGGCCTCGGCCTGGACATCGTGCGGCAACTGGCGGAGTCGACGGGCGGGGACGTCCGCATCGGCCGCTCGGTGCTGGGCGGCACGGAGGTCCGCATCTGGATTCAGCTGGACGGCCGACGGGCGTCGGGCGGGGGCCGGGGCCGGGGCCATCGGGGACCGGTACGCCGCCGCAAGCGGACTCCGAGCGTGCGCTAGCGCTGCGCAGGTACTCCCCTCACCTGATCGATGCCGGGCAGACGGGCGGGTGGCTGGGGAAACCCGCGCGGAGCGCGGAAATCCACCCACGACCCGCATCCGCGAGCGAACGCGCGGAAATCCACCCACGACCCGCACCCGCGAGCGAACCCGCGGAAACCCACCCACGACCCGCACCCGCGAGCGAACCCGCGGAAACCCACCCACGACCCGCACGCGGGACCTGCACCCCCCCAGCGAACCCGACGGCAACAATTAACCGCCCCCGATCGCCCCCTTAAGCGCACCCTAAGATCCAGCCGCCCACCCGCTATGCCCCAAATGCCGCGCCCCCACGGGGCTAACGTTCCTGCCGCACCCCAACCCCCCGCACCCCTTAAGGCAGGCACGCCATGAGCACCACACACCGGCGCACGGTCAGCACCAAGGCCAAGGTCATAGGCGGGCTCACGGCCGCCGCCCTGGTCGGCGGCGGCGCCTTCGCCTTCTCCGGTACGGCACTGGCGAGCAAGACCCCCGCGGAGACCACCCCCAGGGCCGAGGCCGCCGCCGGTAAATTCGCCCCCTTCGTCGACACCTCCCTCGCCCCCGCGTACGACCTCGTGGACACGGCGGACAAGACCGGCGTGAAGGAGTTCACCCTCGCGTTCATCACCTCCGGCGGCGGCTGCGAGCCCCTGTGGGGCGGCACCACGGGACTCGACGACGACAAGGTCGCCTCGCAGATCGGCGCCCTGCGGGACAAGGGCGGCGACGTACGCGTGTCCTTCGGCGGCGCGGCGGGCTCGGAGCTGGGCCTCAAGTGCGACACCGCCGACGCGCTGGCGAAGGCGTACGGCAAGGTCATCGACAAGTACAAGCTGACGAAGGTCGACTTCGACATCGAGGGCGCGGCGCTGCCCGACACCGCCGCCAACACCCGCCGCGCACAGGCGATTTCACAGCTCCAGAAGGAACACGAGGGCCTGGACGTCTCGTTCACGCTGCCCGTGATGCCGGAGGGGCTGACGCAGCCGGGCGTGGACCTCGTCGCCGACGCGAAGAAGAACGGCGTACAGATCTCCGCGGTGAACATCATGGCGATGGACTACGGGCCGGCCTACAGCGGCGACATGGGCCAGTACGCCATCGACGCCGCCACGGCCACGCAGAAGCAGATCAAGGGCGCGCTCGACCTGTCCGACGAGGAGGCGTGGAAGACCGTGGCGGTCACGCCGATGATCGGCGTCAACGACGTGACGACCGAGATCTTCAAGGTGGACGACGCCACGCAGCTGGTGAAGTTCGCCGAGGAGAAGGGCATCGGCTGGCTCGCCATGTGGTCCTCGACCCGCGACAAGGCGTGCGAGGGAGGCGCCAACAACGGTGCGCAGCCGACCTGTTCGTCGATAGAGCAGGAGCCGCTGGCCTTCACGAAGGCGTTCGGTACGTACAAGTAGCGCAGCCCCTCGGCCAACCACCACCCCCCACACGGCGCCCCGACCGGCATCCCCCCACCCGGCCGGGGCGCCCGTACGTATGCCCAGGGGCGAGGGGATCTTTCCGACGATCAGTGGGCCGTGCTGTACTGGCGCGGTGGCGGATGTGCCGGGCGCGGACTTCGATGACGGCGGAGAAGCGCGTGCCCCGGTCGACGTCCAGCTGGCTCGGCTCGGCGCCTGCTGGATGCGCGCCTCGACGACCGAATCCACCGACCCCGAACGTGCGGCGGAGGACTGGTCGACGGCCGCGCGGGTACCGTCTCGTCGGCGATCTCGACTCGTTGGACGACACCGTGTCGGCGCTGGCCCGTGGCTTGGCCGCCTCCGTGGACCCCGTGGAATCCGATCACCGGCTGCAGAACCTCGTCAGCTCGCTGGGGGAACGAGTACGCGTAGGCGGCTATGCGCATGAGCTGCTGAACCACATCGTCCTCGTGGAATCGCGCCTCACGCCGTACTCGCTGCCCAAGCTCGCCGGCCGGCTGCTCCTCGACCTGGCGCTCATGGCCTGCCGCCGCGCCCTCAAGAGCGGCTCGGTGTACGACTACCTCCTGGCCGTAGTGCTCCTCGGCCGGTGCGCCCGATTGATCCCGGACGGCACAACGACATTCGACGGCCTGAAGACCCCTTCGGGCAACGCCGTAATCAGCGACGAGTCCGTGCGCTTCGGCTGGACGCTCGACGGTCTCAAAGAAGCCTTCGCCACGACGGGCGCACATGACTCCTACTCCGATGTCCTGAACGGCATCGCCGAGGGCATCGGGGAATATCTGACAAGGGGCACGGCTTCGGTGTCTCGGAGATCGTCACCATCGCCCTCTCCATCGCGGGCAGCGTCGCCTCGGACGCCGTCGCCGCCTCGCTCAAGTCGGCCACCCGCGGCGTGATCCGCCGCGTCCGCTCACGACGGTCGCGCAGCGACGGGAGCACCGACGGAATCGCCGGGCTCATCGACAGGGAACGCCGGGAAGCACCGGAGACCGACTCGGAGTGAGACCCGCGCCGGCCCCAGCGCAACAGCAACCTTTAAAACACCCCTACGCCCTGGACGCCTGCCACTCCGTCGCATAGTCGTTGAAGATCGCCCGCAGATGATGCCCGATCTTCAGGTAGTCGAGATCGTCGAGGTTGGCCAGGGACACCCGTACCGACCACTCGGGGCCCTCGAAGCCGCCGCCGTTCAGGAGTACCACGTGGGTCTGCTCGGCCAGGCGGAACAGTGGGTCGACCGGCTCGTAGTTCTTCTCCAGGAAGTCCGCGAAGTCCTTGCCGTGGACGCGTTCCGCCTCGGCGAGCAGATCTAGCTCGATGTAGTAGCCGGCCCGCTTCGGATCGTCGGCGATCTTCATCTCGGCTCCCTCCAGGAGGAGTTCGAGCCGCTGCCGGACGATCGCGCGGATCCGCCGCTTGTACGCCTGGCCCTCCTCCAGCATGTCGAAGAGCGAGAACAGGACCATGATCACCTGCTGGGGGAGCGAGAGCCCCGAGGTGTGGTTCAGGGCCACCTGGCGCGAGTCCGCGACCAGGCGGTCGATGAACCTGATCTTCTCCGGTTCGAGCGACAACGTCCCGTACCGCCTGGCCAGCCGGTCCTTCTCGGCCTGCGGGAGCGCCGCGATCAGCTCGTCGATGACGTTGTCGTCGTGCAGCCCGATGACGCCGAGCCGCCAGCCGGTGGCGCCGTAGTGCTTGGAGTACGAGTACACGAGCAGCGTGTTGCGCGGCAGGTCGGCGGCGATCGACCGGAAGCCCTCCACGAACGTGCCGTACACGTCGTCCGTGACGATCAGGAGGTTCGGGTTGGACGTGGCGACGATGTCCTTGATCTGGTCCGCGACCCGCTGACTCAGCGCGAGCGAGGGCGGGTTGGAGGGATTGACCAGGCACACCATCTTGATGTCGGGGTCCGCGAGCTTGGCCACCTCCTCCTCCGGGTAGCGCCACTCCCGCACGCCCGCCTCGGCGAACTTGCCGGCCTCGACGTACGTGACGTCGAACTCGTACGTGTCGAGCTCGGGAATCTCGATGTACGGCGTGAACACCGGAACCATCAGGGCGATCTTGTCGCCCTTGTGCAGGACCCCGTTCTTCATGAGCGAGTCGAAGATGTAGCACATCGCGGCCGTGCCGCCCTCGGTGGCGAAGAGGCTCAGGTTGTCGGCGGGGGGCCGGTGGTCGAACATCTCGTCGGCGACGTAGCCGCGCACGATCTGCTCGGCGTGCCTCAACATCCGGTCGGGCACGGGGTAGTTGTCGCCGACCGAGCTGTCCGCCAGCTCATGGACGAAGTCGTCCTTGTCGAAGCCGAACCGCTCGACGGCGTACTCGACGCACCGCTGGAGCAGTTCGATGCCGGGCAGATCGGGGTGCTGTCGTACGAACATGTCGAAGCGGTCGCCCGAGCCGGTCTTCTCCGGCATGCCGCCGAGGTTGTCGGCGGTCCACACCCTTCTCGACTCCGACAGGGCGAAGTAGCCGAGCGCGTAGAACGCCTCGCGGGGTCCGGTGGCGACCCAATTGGGGTTGCCGCGGCCCGCGTTGAGCATCTGGGTGCTCGACTTCTCCTTCTGGCCCGGCTTGTCGGCCTGCACCGCCTGGGCGATCCGGATGAACTTGTCCTTCAGCTCGAAGGGGCTGAGCTGGGCGAACGACTGGATTTCCTCGCGGGTGAAGCTGGTCTTGGGCACGGCTCGTTCCTCACATGGGGATGGGGAGTGGCGGGGTTCAGTGGTGGAGCAGGACGATGACGGCTCCCCAGATGGTCAGGAGCACGTTTCCGACGGCGTACGGAATCGTGTAACCGAGCGTGGGGATCTGGGACTTGGACGATTCGTTGATCGCGCCGATCGCCGCGGTGGTGGTCTGGCCGCCCGCGAGCACGCCCATCAGGATCGGGAAGCGGATCTTCTGGACGTAGTGCCCGAAGACGAAGCCCACGATGAGGGGGATCACCGTGGCGACCGCGCCGAACACGAGCAGACCCCAGCCGGCCGTCGACAGGCCGGAGGTGAAGCTCGGCCCCGCGTTGATGCCGACGACCGCCACGAAGAGGCAGAGCCCGAGCGTGTCCATGAACCACTGGGCGCCGGGCGGCACATTGCCGTACGTCGGGTACTTGCCGCGGATCCAGCCGAAGACCAGGCCCATGATCAGCGCCCCGCCGGACGTGGAGAGCGAGATCGGGACGCCGCCCGCCGTCAGCGCGGGGATGCCGATGCAGCCGCCGAGGAAGATGCCGAGGCCCACCCAGAGCATGTCGGTGGCGAACGACGTCGGGACGGGCTTGCCCAGCTCCTTGCCCGCCGGGTCCACCAGGCGTCTGGGGCCGGTGAGGATCAGGGTGTCGCCGCGCTCCAGTTGCGTGGAGAGCCGGTAGGGGAACTCGGCGCCGGAGCGGTACAGCTTGTCCACGTAGACGCCGACCATGAACGGCTCGCGGCGCAATTCGCCGATGGACTTGCCCAGTTGGGCCTTCTCCGAGACGACGACGTGCAGTGACTCCGTCTGGTAGCCGAGGAGTTCGACGTCGTCGGTCTCGGACCCGATGTGCGTACGGGCGTCGAAGGCGACGAGCGAGTCGCGCAGCGCGCTCAGCGCGACGACATCGCCCTCGCGCAGAGTGGTGCGCTGGTCGTGGTCGAGGATGTTGCCGTCCCTGCGTACGCGGGTGATGTAGACGCGGCGGTCCAGCGTGCGCTGCTGGTTCTCGAAGTCCTCGATGGTGCGGCCCACGAGGTCGGGGCGCTGGATGGTGTAGGCGCGCAGCACGACCTCGTAGTAGCCCTCGGCGAGGTCGGGATTGTCGCCCGGCGTGTCCAACTCCCGTGCGAGGGCAGCCGATTCGGCGGCCAGGTCGCGGCGGTACAGCTTGGGCAGGACATTGGCGAGCAGCATCGCGCAGAGGATGGTGCCGAGCGGGTAGGTCACGGCGTACCCGATGGCGACCAGGTTCGACTCGCTCTTGACCTGCGCGGAGCTGAGCCCCGGAAGGTTGGAGATCGCGTCCCCGGCGACGCCGATGACGGCGGACTGGGTGAGCGCCCCGCCGAGCAGTCCGGCCGAGAGGCCGGGACCGTAGCCGAGCATCGCGGCGAATCCCCAGCAGACGAGCAGCCCGGTCACACAGACCACGACCGCGTTGAGGACCTGCGGAAGGCCGTCCTTCTTCAGGCCGCGGAAGAACTGCGGGCCGACCTTGTAGCCGAGCGCGAAGAGGAACATCGTGAAGAAGAGGTTCTTCACCGTCCCGTCGATCTCGACCTTGAACTGCGCGCCGAGCAGCAGCCCCGCGATGAGACAGCCGGTGACGGCGCCGAGCGCGATGGCCTTGTAGCGGAGCTTTCCGAAGAGGAACCCGATCGCCACGGTGATGAAGACGAGCAGCTCGGGGTGCGGCTGGAAGATGTTCCGGTTCAGGAAATCGATCATGTGCTGGTCTCCGGCCCTTCGCTATGCGCCGAGTACGCCGACGAGGATCGGTCCGGTGAGGGGGAGCAGGAAGTTGGAGAGGGCGTACGTGATCGTGTAGCCGAGCATCGGCACCGAGCTCTGGGCCACTTGGGTGACGGAGGTGATCGCGGGGGTCGAGCACTGCTGTCCGGCGATGGCGCCGATGAGCAGTGGTTTCTCGATCTTCAGGAGCTTGCGGCCGACGACGAGCGAGATCGTCGCGGGTACGAGGACCATCGCGATCCCGGCGAACGGGAGCAGCGCCCCGTACTCCTTGATCAGCGGCCAGGCCTGGGGCCCGGAGACCAGGCCCGTACAGGCGATGAAGACCGCGAGGCCCATGTCCTTGATCGTCCCGGCGGCCTGGGGCGGAAAGGCCCCGAAGGTCTGCTTCCGGGAGCGGAACCAGCCGAAGAGCAGCCCGGAGATCAGACAGCCGCCGCCGGTGCCCAGCGACATCGGGACGTCGCCGAAATTGATGACGACCTGCCCGAGGAGAGAGCCCGCGGCGATGCCGAGACCCAGATAGATGAAGTCGGTGGCGTCGTTCTTGACGACGGCGCCGATCTTCGCGACCACCTTGTTGAGGCCGGAGCGCGCGCCCACGAGCGTGAGCACGTCACCCCGGTGCAGGGTCGTGTCGCCGGTCGCGGGCACGGACTGATCACCGCGGAGTACGTCGGTGACGTACACCCCGTCCTTGACGAACTCGGGGTGGGCCTGCTGCAACTGGTCCACCGTGAGCCCCTCGGAGGACTTCTCGGTGACGGCGACCTGGGTGGTGGCCAGGGGAGTGTCGACGCCGGGGATGCCGGGGGTCTCGGGGCCGAGCAGCCGGCCCGCCTCGATGACATTGGCCCGCCTGCCGACGACCAGGGCCAGGTCGGAGAGGGTCAGGGTGAGGCCGGGCGCGGGCGTGAGGAGCTTGCTGCCGCGTTTGACGGCCTCGACGGTGATCCGGCCGCCCAGCTCGGACTCCAGGTCGCCGACGGTCCTGCCGTCGCCCGCCGTCACCAGGAAGGTGCGGCCGACCATGCCGGGCAGCGCCGCGCGCTCGTCGGACTCCAGGCCGCCGCCACCGCCGCGCATCTTCTCCCACAGCTCGCGCGAGGCGTCCCGCAGATTGATGCGGAGCAGCATCGGCATGATCTGGCTGGTGTAGATCACGATGGTGACCAGGCCGAAGAGGTAGCAGACGGTGTACGCGGTGGCGACGTGCCCCTGGTACTGGGTGATCTGCTCCTGGGTGAGATCGCTGAGCTTGCCGATCGACTCGGTGGCGGTGCCCACGACGGCGGACTCGGTGGCGGCGCCTGCGAGGATGCCGGAGGCCGTGCCGACGTCCAGGTCGAAGGCCTTCGCGAGACCGAAGGCGATGGACAGGACGCAGACCAGCTCGATCCCGCAGAGCGCGAAGAAGCGCAGGCTCTTGCGGTTGAGGTTGGCGAAGAACTGGGGGCCCGCCATATAGCCGAGGGCGAAGATGAACAGGGCGAAGAAGATCGTCTTTACGTCGTCGGAGACGGTGACCTTGGCCCAGGCGCCGAGCAGCAGCGAGACGATCAGGGTGCCGCAGATGCCGCCGAGGGTGATGGGGCCGACGCGCAGCTTGCCCAGGAGGTAGCCGAGGGCGAGGCAGATGAACAGCGCGAATTCGGGGTGATCACGGAGTACGCCCACCGGCGTTCACCGTGCCTTTTCTATGACGTAATGCGCAATAGAGGGCATAGCGGCAACCTAAGGAGCCGAGTGGTGGGGTGCCACTCGGCTCCGGCTGCTCTTAGTCGGCCCGGTACTCGCGCGGTAGCTCGCCGGTCGAGGCGATGCCCGCGTACCAGTGGGCGCTGGACTTCGGGGTGCGGGCCTGCGTCTCGTAGTCGACGTGCACCGCGCCGAACCGCTTGCTGTAGCCGTACGCCCATTCGAAATTGTCGAGCAGCGACCAGAGGAAGTAGCCGCGCACGTCCGCGCCGGCGAGCAGCGCGTGGTGCACGGCCGCGAGGTGGGAGTGCAGATAGCGGATCCGGTCGGGGTCGTGGACCTCGCCGTTCTCGCCGGGCTTGTCGTCGTACGCGGCGCCATTTTCCGTCACGTAGAGCGGAACCCCGGGGGCTTGAGCGGTGTACTCAAGGAGAAGGTCCGTGAGGCCGGTCGGATCCACCGGCCAGTCCATCGCGGTGAGTTCACCGGGCGCCCGATGGAAGGAGACGTGCTGGTCGGCGCCCGGCCAGGGGGAGTGCTCGCTGGCCCCGTGGCCGTCCCTGCGCGGCCCGGCGGCGGTGTCCTCGGTGGCGGCCGAGACGACGGCGGGGGAGTAGTAGTTGATGCCGAGATAGTCGAGGGGGTGGTGGGCGATGCGCAGATCGTCGTCCTGGACGAAGGACCAGTCGGTGAGGTGCGCGGTGTCGGCGATCAGATCGTCGTCGTACGTTCCTCGGAGCATCGGCCCGGTGAAGACGCGGTTGGCCAGCGCGTCGATCCGGCGCCGAGCGTCGAGATCCGCGGCGGACGCGGTGAGCGGGCGCACCGCGCTCGGGTTGAGGCTGACGCCGACGCGCGCGCGGGCCGGCAGCGCCTCGCGCAGCGCCTGGGCGCCGAGGCCGTGCGCGAGGTTGAGGTGGTGAGCCGCGCGCAGGGCGGCCACGGGATCGGTGCGGCCCGGCGCGTGCACCCCCGAGCCGTAGCCGAGAAAGGCGCTGCACCAGGGCTCGTTGAGCGTCGACCACATCTCCACGCGGTCACCGAGCGCCTCGCCCACGATCCCCGCGTACTCGGCGAAGCGGTACGCGGTGTCGCGCTCCGGCCAGCCGCCGCCCGCCGTGGATCCGCTGGGGAAGGCGTCCTCCAGCTCCTGCGGCAGGTCCCAGTGGTAGAGGGTGGCCATCGGGCGGATGCCGTGGCCGAGCAGTTCGTCGACGAGCGCGCGGTAGAAGTCGAGCCCGCGCTGGACGGCGGGCCCGCGCCCGGTGGGCTGCACCCGCGGCCAGGACACCGAGAAGCGGTACGAGGTCAGGCCCAGGTCCGCCATGAGGCGTACGTCGTCGCGCCACCGGTGGTAGTGGTCGACGGCGATGTCGCCGGTGTCCCCGCCGAGCACCTTGCCCGGCGTATGGCTGAACGTGTCCCAGATGGAGGGGGTGCGGCCGTCCTCCCGCGCGGCCCCCTCGATCTGGTACGCGGCGGTCGCGGCGCCCCACAGAAAGCCGGGCGGAAAGCGCAGGGTCTCAAGTGCCATAGGAGCGCTCCCAAGGTTCGTACGGAAAGGGGGAGTTGAGAGGGAGAGTTGAAAGGGAGAGTTGAGAGGGGGAGTCGAGCGGGGCGGTGATGGGCGGGGCGCGAGGGCGGTCGCCCCGGGGTGTTCAACCCTTGACCGCGCCCTGCATGATTCCGCCCACGATCTGCTTGCCGAACAGCACGAAGGCGATCAGCAGCGGCAGCGTGCCGAGCAGGGCGCCCGCCATGATCACGGACTGGTCGGGGATCTGCCCGCGGCCGAGCCCGGCCAGGGCGACCTGGACGGTGGGCTGGCCCTCCTGGGTCAGCGCGATGATCGGCCAGAAGAAGTCGTTCCAGGCCATGACGAACGTCAGCATGCCCAGGACCGCCATCGCCGGGCGCGCTGCCGGGAAGACGACGTGCCAGATGACGCGCAGGCTGCTCGCCCCGTCCACCCGGGCGGCCTCGACGAGTTCGGTGGGCAGCGCCTCCTTGAGGTACTGCCGCATGAAGAACACACCGAAGGCGCTGACGAGCGTGGGAAGGATGACGGACTGCAGCTGGTCGGTCCAGCCGAGATCGGCCACGACCATGAAGAGGGGGACGACGCTGAGCTGGGGCGGCACCATCATCGTGCCGATCACGAGCAGCAGCAGCGTGTTGCGGAACCGGAAGCGGAGCTTGGCGAAGGCGAAGCCCGCCAGGGTGGCGAAGAGCACCGTGCCGATCGTGATGGTGCCCGCCACCACCAGGGTGTTGAGCAGGGCCGTGCCCATGTTGGCGTCGGTCCAGGCGATCTCCAGGTTCTTGAAGAGATTGCCGCCGAACCAGAAGGGAGGTGGGGTCTCGGCGAGCCGGGTGTTGTTGCGGGAGGCCGCGACGGCCGTCCACACCAGGGGGAAGAGCGAGCCGACGGTGAAGAGGATCAGCACGGCGTACGTCAGCTTGCCGCCGTGCAGATGGCGTCCGGCGCCCCGCTTCTTCGTGCCCTTCGCGGGCAGAGTGGTCGTCACGTCATCCCCTCACGCGCTCTTGCGGAGCCGGCGGCTGATGGCCCAGTTGACGAGGCCGATCAGCACAAGAATCAGGAACATGGTCCAGGCGATGGCCGACGATCGGCCCAGGTGCTGGTTGAACCAGCCCTGCTCATAGAGATAGAGGCCAAGGGTCTGGAACTGGTGGTCGGAGCCGCCGGTGGGGCTCGCGCCCTGGCTGAACAGCAGCGGTTCACCGAAGAGTTGGGTCGCCCCGATGGTCGAGACGACACAGGTGAACAGGATCGTGGGCCGCAGCGAGGGGATGGTGACGTGCAGGAACTGCTGCCAGCGGCTCGCGCCGTCCAGCGCCGCCGACTCGTACAGATCGTTCGGGATGGCCTGCATCGCGGCGAGATAGATCAGCGCGTTGTAGCCGGTCCAGCGCCAGATGACGATGGAAGAGACCGCCAACTGGGCCGTCCAGTCACCGTTCTGCCAGTCGACGGCATCGACCCCCACCAGCCCGAGCGCCCAGTTGATCATGCCGTGGTCGGTGCGGCTGAACATCAGGACGAAGACCAGCGTCGCGGCCGCCACCGATGTGGCGTACGGGGTGAGGATCGCGACGCGGAAGAACATGGAGCCGCGCAGGCGGTAGTTGAGGAGGTGGGCGAGGCCAAGCGCCATGAGCAGCTGCGGCACGGTCGAGATGAGGCCGATGGTGAAGGTGTTGCGCAGCGCGTTCCAGAAGAACTCGTCGTCGATGAGGCGCGAGAAGTTGCGCAGCCCCACCCACTCCATGTCGGTGGGCGTCCCCAGCTCCACCCGGTGCAGCGAGGCCCACCCCGTATAGAGCAGCGGGAAGAGCCCGAAGGCGATGAAGAACAGGAAGAACGGGGCGATCAGCGCGTAGGGACTCCACTTGACGTCCCAGCGGTAGCGGCGGCTGCGCCGCGCCCTGCGGCGCTCTTCGGAGGGGTCGGTCAGCGCGACGGCCCGTGCGCGGGGTGCCGCGCCCTCCTCCCGCTCCGAGGGCGCGGCGGCATGTGCGTCACTGGTCATTCCGGCTCACTGGTCCAGTGCGTTGTCGATCGTCTTCACGGCCTTGTCCCAGGCCTTGTCGGGAGAGGTTCCCTTCTGGTCGATGCCGAGCATCCCGGTGTCGGCCAGGTACTGGGAGATGATTCCGTCCTTGGGGCCGATGGGCTGGACCGGCACGCCCTCGGCGGCCTTGGAGAAGATCTGGCCCACGGGGGCGTTGTCGAAGTACGGGTTCTTGGCGTCCTTCACCTCGGGCAGGCTGTACGCAGCCTCGGCGCTGGGGAAGCTGGCGCGCTCGTCGAAGAGCTTGGCGAGCTGCTTGGGCTCGGTCAGCCAGGCGGCGAGCTTGGCCGCCTCCTCCTTGTTCTTGCCCGCCTCGGGCACGGTCAGGAAGGAGCCGCCCCAGTTGCCGGGCTTCGGCGACGCGGCGACGTCCCACTTGTCCTCGCCCTTGGGGCCCGCCTTGTCCTTGATGTAGCCGAGCATCCACGGCGGGCAGGTGATGGTGGCGAAGGCGCCGTTGGAGATCGCCTGGTCCCAACTGGGCTGGAACTGCTGGAGCTTGCTGGTCAGACCGGCCTCGGCGAATTCGGCCGCGATGTCCCAGCCCTCCTTCACCGTCGCGCTGTCCTTGTAGATCAACTCCCCGTCCTTGTCGTAGAACTTCTCCGTGCCGGAGGCGTGCACGGCGGCCATCACACCGGTCGCCCCGTCCACGAAGGACGTCCCCTCGGGGGCCTTCTTCTGGTACCGCTTGCCGACGTCGAGGTACTTGTTCCAGTCGCCCGCCCAGAGCTTGCCCACCGCCTCGCGGTCGCTGGGGAGGCCGGCCTTCTCGAAGAGGTCCTTGCGGTAGCAGATGCCGGTCGGGCCGACGTCGGTGCCGAGGCCGATCGTCTTGCCGTCGTCGGTGGTGCCCTGCTGCCACTTCCAGTCCAGGAAGTCGTTCTTGTCCACACCGGAGACCTTGCCGAGGTCCATCAGCTTGTCGGCGTGGGTGCCGGTCAGCTCGGCGATGTTGCCGACCTCGACGGCCTGGATGTCGGAGAGGCCGCTGCCGCTGCTGAGGTGGGTGAGCAGCGCGGGCCAGTAGTTCTCGTTGCGCTGCACGGAGTTCTGCTTGATCTTGATGTCGGGGTGGAGCTCCTCGTACTCCTTGTAGAGCCCGGCCTCCTGCAGGCCGAAGGCCCCGAACACGCCGACGGTGAGCGTGGTCTTGCCCTCGCCCCCTCCGCCGCCTCCGCCCGAGGAGCCGCCCGGCTCCTCCTTGTCCTCCGCGCAGCCGGCCAGCAGGCCGGCTCCCAGTGCGGTGACGGCCGCGAGGACCACCACTCTGCGGGACGTGCGGGGTGAAAAGCGCATTGCGTCCTCCTCGTGCCCCGACGTGCGGCCGCCCATGGTCAACTGCGCGGTATGGAGAGTGAATCGGGGCGGGGTACGTGCGGGTCGTGTAAGAGCCGGGTACGGTGGGAGCGCTCCCATATGTGATGTCTTGAAGAGTCGCGGCTCGGCCGGGGGGTGTCAAGGCACCGGACGGCGGGAGTTGGCCCGTCCGTGGCGCAACTCGTAGATGTGTGCGACCCGCAACGATGTCCGGCTGTTAGATTGCGCGAGGTGGGGAGGCATTGATGGGGAGTCGTCAGCCCAAGAACCGCAGCGGGGGACGTCCGACACTCGAAGAGGTGGCCGCACGCGCCGGCGTCGGCCGCGGCACGGTGTCCCGCGTCATCAACGGTTCGCCGAGGGTCAGCGAGCAGACGCGCGCCGCCGTCGAGGAGGCGGTCGCCGAGCTGGGCTATGTGCCGAACACGGCGGCCCGAGCGCTCGCCGCCAACCGCACGGACTCGATCGCCGTGGTCGTCCCCGAGCCCGAGTCCCGCTTCTTCGCCGAGCCCTACTTCTCGGACATCATCCACGGAGTGGGCGCGGCCCTCGCCGACACGGAGATGCAGCTCCTGCTGACCTTCGCGAGCGGCGACCGGGAGCGCAGACGCCTGGCCCAGTACCTGGCCGCGCACCGAGTGGACGGCGTACTCCTGGTCTCCGTCCACGCCGACGACCCGCTCCCCGACCTCCTCGAACAACTGGAGATCCCGGCCGTGATCAGCGGCCGCCGCTCGGCCGACGAGACACTGGCCTCGGTCGACTCCGACAACTTCGCGGGCGCCCGCGAGGCGGTGAACCACCTCCTGTCCCGCGGCCGCCGCACCATCGCGACGATCACGGGCCGCCTCGACGTGTACGGCGCCCAGCGCCGCCTCGACGGCTACCGCGACGCCCTGACGGAGGCGGGCCACCCGCCGGACGAGGATCTGATCGCCCCCGCCGACTTCACCGAGGAGGGCGGCCGCCGCGCGATGACCGAGCTGCTCGACCGCAGGCCCGACCTGGACGCGGTCTTCGCGGGCTCTGACGTGATGGCGGCGGGCGCCCGCCAGATCCTGCGCACGGCGGGCCGCCGCATCCCCCAGGACGTGTCCCTGGTGGGCTTCGACGACTCGGCGATCGCCCGGCACATGGACCCGCCGCTGACCAGCGTCCGCCAGCCGATCTCGGAGATGGGCCGCACGATGACGGACGTACTCCTCGCGGAGATATCCGACCGCCGCCCCGCGGCGTCCCGCCGTCTGGACCGCCCCCAGATCATCCTGCCCACGGAACTGGTGCCGCGCGCATCGTCCTGAGGCCGCTTCACGGAAACGTACGGAAAGAGAGACGGGGATCATGACTGTTGTGACGTTGCTCGGCATTCTGGCGCTCGCTGTCGGAGGCTGTGTCTGTGTGGTGTGGGCGGAGCGCGGCGGGCCCCGCTGGGTCCGCGTGGTGGCGGCGCTGACACGCGGCGCGGGCGAGCTGGTGAGCCGCGCTGGGAAGAGCAGCGGCTCCAGCCGGAACAGCGGGGGCGGCGACTAGCCGCGGCCGCGGCTCACGCGGTCACTTGTTCACGCAGAGATTGCCCTCGGCGGGGTTGAGCGCGCCGACGACGGAGACGGTGTTGCCGCAGGCGTGGACCTCGGCGTGCACGGGAGCCTGCACGAGGTTCCCGGTACCGACGCCTGGCTCGTCCGACACGTACCCCTCGGCGAAGGCGCCGTCACCCCCGGGCCCCGGACCGGCGACGGCGGAGGCGGCACCCCCGACGAGGGCGACGGCGGTGAACGCCGCGGCGGCGAAGATCCTGAGCTTGTTCATGGAAGGCCTCCGGGATGGGGGAGAAGGGCGTACACCCCGAAGATTCACCGGTGACCCGCACGACGAAAGATCAGGTAGCCCGGAAGCAGTAACGGAACTGCCCGTTCGGAGCCAGTCCCGGCGGAACCCCGGCCCCGACGGCAACACGAAGAAGGCCCGACCCGCTTTCGCGGATCGGGCCTTCCCCTTCAGGGTGAGTGACGGGACTTGAACCCGCGGCCACCTGGACCACAACCAGGTGCTCTACCAACTGAGCTACACCCACCATGTCCGGTCTTTTGTCGTTCTTCTGACCGGCCGAGAAAAAGTGTACAGGGTCCGAAGGGGTGCTCGCGCACACGTTTTGCGGACGCTCGGGGGAAGCGGCCCGGACCCCGTACACGGGACCCCTGTGCGGGCTACTCCGCAGGCAGCACGTGCTTGGCCGCGATCGACTTCGCGGTGTCCGAGTCCGGGCCGGGCTGGGGCACGAAGATCGCCTCGCGGTAGTAGCGCAGCTCGGCGATGGACTCGCGGATGTCGGCGAGCGCCCGGTGGTTGCCGTTCTTGTCCGGGCTGTTGAAGTACGCCCGGGGGTACCAGCGCCGGGCCAGCTCCTTGATCGAGGAGACGTCCACGATGCGGTAGTGGAGGAACTCCTCCAGCGTCTGCATGTCGCGGAGCAGGAAGCCGCGGTCGGTGCCGACCGAGTTTCCGCAGAGCGGCGCCTTGCGCGGCTCCTTGACGTGCTCACGTACGTACGCCAGGACCTGCTCCTCGGCGTCGGCCAGCGTGGTGCCGCCGGCCAGCTCGTCGAGGAGCCCCGAGGTGGTGTGCATCTTGCGCACCACCTCGGGCATGGTCTCCAGCGCCGCGTCCGGCGGGCGGATCACGATGTCCACACCTTCGCCGAGCACGTTCAGTTCCGAGTCGGTGACCAGCGCGGCCACCTCGATAAGTGCGTCATCCGTCAGCGAGAGCCCGGTCATCTCGCAGTCGATCCACACCATGCGATCGTTCATGCGTCTTACCCTACGGCGCACTCCTCTGGCCGGGCAGAGGTGGACGTCCTGGCGCGTATACATCCGAACTCGGCTTTCCGGGGTCCGCCGACAGCGAGGCCGAGGGACCGAGCGCGCTCGCCGCCGCCGTACGCCGAGTCTGCGACGGGACCGGACCCCCGGTCTCCGGCGCGACCACCGGCGCCGCCTGTACGGGCGGCGGGGTGGCCGCCGCCGCTTCCAGGGACCGGTCGCCCTGCGGCCTGCGGGCGCGGTAGGCGGCCCGGTAGGCGGCGGGGGACGAGCCCAGCTGGCGCCGGAAGTGGCCGCGCAGGGCCACCGGCGAGCGGAAGCCGCAGCGGCCCGCGACCTCGTCGACGGAGTAGTCGGAGGTCTCGAGCAGCCGCTGTGCCTGCAGTACGCGCTGAGTGATCAGCCACTGCAGGGGAGCGCTCCCGGTGAGCGAGCGGAACCTGCGGTCGAAGGTTCGCCTGCTCATGTACGCGCGCGCGGCGAGCGTCTCCACGTCGAACTGTTCGTGTAAATGCTCCAGCGCCCAGGCCACGACCTCGGCCAGCGGATCCGCGCCGATCTCCTCGGGCAGCGACCGGTCGAGGTACCGCTCCTGGCCGCCCGCCCTGCGCGGGGGCACGACGAGCCTGCGGGCGAGCGCGCCCGCCGCCTCGTTGCCGTGGTCCGTGCGCACGATGTGCAGACACAGATCGATTCCGGCTGCGGTTCCGGCGCTCGTCAGGACGTCTCCGTCGTCTACGAACAGTTCACGCGGATCCACATGTACGGACGGATATCGCTTCGCCAGCGTCGGCGCGTACATCCAGTGCGTGGTCGCCGGACGGCCGTCCAGCAGACCGGCCGCCGCGAGCACGAACGCGCCGGTGCACAGGCCCACGATGCGTGCGCCCTCTTCGTGCGCGCGGCGCAGTGCGTCCAGCGCCTCCGGCGGCGGCGGTGATGTGATCGACCGCCAGGCCGGAACGACGACGGTGCCTGCCCGCCCTATCGCTTCCAGGCCGTGCGGTGCGGTGAGTTCGAGCCCGCCGGTCGTACGCAGCGGCCCCTCTTCACCGGCGCAGACCAGCAGCCGGTAACGGGGGACCCCGGCGTCCTGCCGGTCGATGCCGAACACGGAGAGCGGTATGGAGCTCTCGAAGATGGGGCCACCGCTGAACAGCAGCACCGCGACGATCTCCCGGCGCCGCCGTCCGGAGAGTTTCCGAGCTGCGGCTTCTTGCACGGCAGTGGAGTCGTGGCTCATGGCGCTAAGCCCCCCTCGGTCGTCGCGGCTCCCTGTTCTTGGCGCGCTCTGTTTGTTCTACGCGTTCTGCGTTCTCGGCGCTCTTGTCGGACCTGTCGCTCCTGCACGTTTCCCCTCGGTCCTCCACCAGTCCCCCGCCGTAATACAGTCATGATCGAATCTACTGCGTCCCGTGGTGCCGGGGTGACCAGTTAAGGACCCGGCACTATGTCGACATGGCAACTTGGCGTGAAGCATTCGATCACGAAGCGTCGCACTCACGGGCGTTGCTGGGAAGTGCGCCTCGGCTCCGTGGCCGGTCCCCATAGGGTGTTGGCGCCCTTTTCTGGCCTTTCAGCCCTGGTGGGACCGGGGTTGGGTACCCGTTCGGCCAAGGAATGCGTGCTCGCCGGAAGTTGGCTGAAAAGATACGGGAGCGTGTGCGCGAATCAGTCAGTCGCCCGGCGCAGACCCACCAGCATGCCGACCGCCCCTGTGCGCCCCCGCGCCCGTCCGCCCGTGCCGTCCCCGGTGGGCACACCCCTGCTCCGCGAGCACCCGCGCCGCCCCCCGCTCGGACTGCCGGAGCAGCACCCGGCAGACACCCGTCACGGCGGCGAGACCGACGGCCGATCCGGCGGCTCCGGCCAGCGACGTCCCGTACCCGACGAGGACGACGGGCACCAGGACGCAGCTGAACGCCGCCCAGCGGACGACATCGCTCACCGAGTCCTGCGCCGGAGCGGGCGGCGTCTCCTGGGCGCGTGGCGCGGGGACCCCGCCCCGCCGGCGCTCGTGCGCCCCCTCGGATGTGCGGCGGCGGCTCTGTGCGGCGGGCGGGGACGCGGTGGGCGGTCGTGACACGGCGTGCTCCCTGTGGCGGTGGCGTACCGAGGTTCAACGCGTGGTCGCGCGGCCGGTCACTGGCGTGGACCCGGTGGCCGGCGGCGGCCCACACGGGTGGGTGCGCAAACCAGCTGTACGAGGCAGCAACCATTGCCATCCGGGCGCCGCTCATGCATGCTCCGGTGAACGCCGTGAGGCTCCCGCAGGGCCTGTCCCCATCCGTGGACAGGACCTGGGCAGGAGAGGAGTGTCGCCGTACCCTTGGGGGTATGGGGTTGGGAAGATGATTCCCGGACACAGCTCCGGTTTTCGTCGCCGCTCTCTCCAGTCCCTGCCCGTTCTTGCCCCATACAGCGTCGTACGACCCGAACAAAGCCGACCCTCCCACAGAGGACTCCTTCGCCGAGACACCCATGGCCGGTCACGAATTCTTCGAACCCGCGGACCGCAAGCGGCAGGTCGCCGATCCCACAGCGACCCCCCAGGCGGCGGAAGAACCGCGTCACTCCTGCGATCCAGCCTTCCGGCACGGGGTCGTCGTCGGTTTCGACGGCTCGACCTCCAGTGAGCGCGCTCTCTCGTACGCCATCGGGATGGCCCACCGCTCCGGCTCCGGCCTGATCATCGTCCACGTCGCCAACAGACTCCCCACCACGGTGTGGGCGGGCTGTGAGCCGCCGGTCTTCGTCGACGTACCGGACCACCGCACGGAAGTGCTCGGCCTGGAGCTGGCCTGCGCGGACTATCTCTCCGAAGTGCCGTGGATCCTCGTGGAGCGCGGCGGCGACATCTGCCACGAACTCGAAGAGGTGGGCCGCGAGTACTCCGCGGACGCGATCGTCGTCGGATCGACGCACGGGATCGTGGGGCGCATCTTCGGTTCGGTCGCGGGCCGGCTCGCGCGCCGTGCGCAACGGCCCGTCGTTGTCATTCCGTAACGTCCCGTCGTCCCAGGTGAGATGAGGGCGCCGCGGTGCCAACTTCCTCCGGGAATCCCGCCGTTGTAGATAAATCTACTCGTGCGTACAGGTGGTTTGTGCCCTTGTGAAGGGTACGTACAGGTGGCACAACAACTGCACACCGCACCTGAAGGGAGCCCGCCGTGGACAAAGACGTCTCTGCGGGAAGCACCACCTCGACTCTCGGCCATCTCGCCCTGGGGCTCACGCTGTTGGCCTTCGGCATCGGTCACACCGAAGTGATCGACTCGGTGACGGCGGCGGACGCCGCCGCCCTCGCCACGTTCGTCGGCGGCATCGCGCTCTTCGTCGCCGGTCTCTTCGCGTTCCGCGACAGCGACGCGTTCACCGGTACGGCCTTCACCGCGCTCGGCGCGCTCTGGTTCACCTGGGGCGTCTCCGCGGAGGCCGAGGTCTCCGCCAACGCCGCGGGCCTCTTCCTGCTCCTCTTCGCGCTGGTCACGCTCAGCCTGACCCTGGGGGCGTCCGGCGGCGGGACGCTCGCGCGCGGGACGTACGGGCTGCTCTTCGTCGGCCTCGTCCTGATCGCCGTGGCGCTGTTCGGCGACAGCGCGGGGCTCGCGAAGGCGGGCGGCTGGTTCGCCGCGGTCTCTGGCCTACTGGCCTGGTACGGGGCGACGGCGGCCCTGGCCAACTGGCCGACGGCCCTTCCGGGGCGCGGGCGGCCTGCCGGCCAGGGAGTGACGGCTACCGGCTGAGGCAGGCGCGGGTCAGAGGAATGGGCGCCTCTGGCCCCTGAAGAACGACTCCCTGTGCGCTTGGTGGCACGCGCAGGGAGTCGTTCACTTGTTGATGTACGGGGGAACTACTCCACCGTCACCGACTTCGCCAGGTTGCGGGGCTTGTCGATGTCCCGGCCCAGCGCCAACGCCGTGTGGTAGGCGAGAAGTTGGAGCGGGATGCCCATCAGGATCGGGTCCAGCTCGTTCTCGTTCTTCGGGACGACGATCGTCTGGTCGGCCTTCTCCTGCTCCTGGTGCGCGACCGCGAGGATCTTGCCGCTGCGGGCCTTGATCTCCTCCAGGGCGGCGCGGTTCTTCTCCAGGAGGTCGTCGTCCGGGACGATCGCGACCGTGGGGAGCGCGGGCTCGATGAGCGCGAGCGGGCCGTGCTTCAGCTCGGAGGCCGGGTAGGCCTCGGCGTGGATGTACGAGACCTCCTTGAGCTTGAGGGAGGCCTCGCGGGCGACGGGGTAGCCGCGTACGCGACCGATGAAGAGCATCGAGCGGGCGTCCGCGTACTGCTTGGCGATCTTCTTGATCTCGTCCTCCTGCTTGAGGATCTCCGAGATCTGGCCGGGCAGCTTGCGCAGGCCCTCGATGATCCGCTTGCCGTCGGAGACCGACAGGTCACGGATGCGGCCCAGGTGCAGGGCGAGCAGGCCGAAGGCGACCGTGGTGTTCGTGAAGCACTTGGTGGACACGACGCAGACCTCCGGGCCCGCGTGCACGTACACGCCCGCGTCCGCCTCACGGGCGATCGCCGAGCCGACCACGTTCACGACGCCGAGGACGCGGGCGCCCTTGCGCTTCAGCTCCTGGACGGCGGCGAGCACGTCGTACGTCTCACCGGACTGGGAGACGGCGATGTAGAGGGTGTCGGGGTCCACGACCGCGTTGCGGTAGCGGAACTCGGAGGCCGGCTCCGCGTCGGCGGGGATGCGGGCCAGCTCCTCGATCATCTGGGCGCCGATCATGCCCGCGTGGTACGAGGTGCCGCAGCCGAGGATCTTGACGCGGCGCACCTTGCGGGCGTCGTGCGCGTCCAGGTTCAGGCCGCCGAGGTGCACGGTGGAGAAGCGGTCGTCGATGCGGCCGCGCAGCACGCGGTCCACCGCGTCGGGCTGCTCGAAGATCTCCTTGTGCATGTACGTGTCGTGGCCACCCATGTCGTACGACTCGGCCTCCCACTCGACGGTGGTGGGCGAGGCCGTCGTACGCGAGCCCTCGGTCGTGTACGTGCGGTAGTCGTCGGCCTTGATGGTGGCCATCTCGCCGTCGTCGAGCGTGACGACCTGGCGGGTGTGCGAGACGAGCGCGGCGACGTCGGAGGCGACCAGCATCTCCTTCTCGCCGATGCCGAGGACGACGGGGGAGCCGTTGCGGGCGACCACGATGCGGTCGTTGAAGTCGGCGTGCAGGACGGCGATGCCGTACGTGCCCTCGATGTGCCGCAGGGCCTCGCGGACCTTCTCCTCCAGCGTGTCGGCCTGGGAGCGGGCGACGAGGTGGGTGAGGACCTCGGTGTCCGTCTCGGAGAGGAACTCGACGCCGTCGGCGATCAGCTTGGTGCGCAGCTCGGAGGCGTTGTCGATGATGCCGTTGTGTACGACGGCGACTTTGTCGTCACCCGACATGTGCGGGTGGGCGTTCTCGTCGGACGGGGCGCCGTGGGTGGCCCAGCGGGTGTGGGCGATGCCGGTCGTGCCCTTGAAGCGGGCCGGGACCTTGGCCTCCAGGTCGCGGACGCGGCCCTTGGCCTTGACCATCTTCAGGCCGCTGGCCTTGGGGCCGGTGATGACGACGCCCGCGGAGTCGTAGCCGCGGTACTCCAGGCGCTGCAGGCCTTCGAGGAGGAGGGGCGCGACGTCACGCTTGCCGATATAACCGACGATTCCGCACATAGAGGGTGTCCTAGCCGTAGAGGGTTCTGGTACTTCTGGCTTTGGTGCTTCCGGCTTCGGTGCTTCTAGCCGTAGATCATGCGGCGCAGCTGTCTGAGGCTCAGCTCGGGTGGCGCGACCGCGCGGTATTCCAGATCCGCCGAGATCCGTTCGAAGATCGCCGCGTTCAGCAGGCCCTGGCCCTGCAGCTCGCGGTGGCGGCGACGGACGAACTCTTCGGTCGTCTCGTCGAAATAGGCGAGCACGTCCTGGATCACCCGCAGGGCTTCGCCGCGCTGGAGCGGCGTGCTGCGGGTCAGGTGGTCCACCAGGTCGTCGTGCATTCGTTGATCCTGTAGGAAGAGCACCCCGTACGCAACAATCCTGCCCGATTCCGGGCAGGGTCGCGTCGAAAACGAGCCCCGACGGCCAGATGGCAGGGCTCGGACGGCCAGATCGCGGGGCCCGGACGGCCAGATCGCGGGGCCCGGACGGCTACATCCGCTTCAGTACGGCCTGCTTGGCGAGGGAGAACTCCTCGTCCGTGAGTATCCCGCTCTGGTGCAGTTCCCCCAGCTCGCGCAGGCGTCGCAGCAGCGCGTCATGATCGTCCCCGGCCGGTTCGGGCGCCGCCGTGGCCGCGGGCGCGAGGGCCGCCGCCGCGGGCCCGTCCGGGACCCCGGCCGGGACGGGCCCGGACGGATGCGGGAGCCGCACCTGCACGGCGGCGGCCACCAACGCCATCAGCGGGTCCTTCTTGAAACCCCACAGCTCGACCGAGTTCGGGTCGTACTTCGGCGGGGCCTTCGTCGGCGAGTGCCGCACGGTGAAGCGGAGGTAGCCGTTCTCCAGGCCGACGGCAGGCTGCCACTCCACGGCGGCGACATCCGCGAGCGCCAGGGACCGGGTGCCCGAGGCGGACTTCGCCTCCTCCGTCTTCCAGTTCCACTCCAGGCGGATGTGCTCCCCGTCGAAGCTGGCGGTGCCGTCCCCCGCCGAGACCGACAGCGGAACGGAGGGCCCCGGCAGCAGATAGCTCTCGCAGGACGCGGCCGGCACCTGTTCGATGAGCAGCGCGTTGCGCACCTCGTCCACGACGTACTCCGCGACCCCGTAGCGGTCCGGCTCCACCGTCAGCTGATAGGGGTCCGCCGACTCCGCCAGCTTGCCGCCGGTCGCCTGCAGCAGCGGGTCCGCGCCGTCCCGCAGACGCAGCCGGAGACGGCCCGACTTCTTGCCCTGCTCGAACGCGATGCCCGCCAACGCCCGGAGCGGAACGGCCAGTTCGCCCAGCGTCTTGCGCAGCAGCGACACGTTCTTGTCGTGCCCCGGCACAAGGCGCAGCGTCTCTCCGTCGAAGGTCCAGGTTCCGTCGCGCTGGATGATTTCCGCCATGGGACGATTCTTTCATCGGCGGGCCCCAGAAGTGGTCTACACCCTTGACCCGCCACGGGGCGCAAGGTACCCATGGTGACCGTTCGATTGCGATGCACCACAGGGAAGGCCCGTCGAAGGGACCGCTTGTGAGAGAGCACCACAGATCGACCCGTCTGTTCGGCTCGCTGCTGCTCGTCGCGGCGGCCGGCTTCTCGTCGGTGGCCGCCGCGCCGGCCGGTCAGGAGGCAGCCACGAACCCCGCCCCGACCCCGCTCGGCCAGGTGATCCCGGCACCCGCGTCGGCCGTACCGGGCGGACCGGCGTACGAGATCAACGCCAAGACCCGCATCCGGGTCGACGACGACTCCCGCGAGGCACGCAGGATCGGCGGCTATCTGGCGGACGTCCTGCGCCCCTCGACCGGCTTCCCGCTCAAGGTGACCGACGACGAGGGCCGCGACGGCATCCGCCTCAGGCTCACGTCCAAGGACAAGTCGCTCGGCGACGAGGGCTACCGCCTGGAGTCGAGGAGCGGTTCCGTCACCATCACGGCCCGTAAGGCCGCCGGACTCTTCTACGGCGTACAGACGCTGCGTCAGCAACTGCCCGTGGCCGTCGAGAAGAAGACGAAGCAGCCGGGCCCCTGGCTGGTCGCGGGCGGCACCATCGAGGACGAGCCGCGCTATGCCTACCGCAGCGCGATGCTCGACGTGTCGCGGCACTTCTTCTCCGTCGACAAGGTCAAGCGCTACATCGACCAGATGTCGCTCTACAAGGTCAACAAGCTGCATCTGCACCTGAGCGACGACCAGGGCTGGCGCATCGCCATCGACTCCTGGCCCCGGCTCGCCGAGTACGGCGGCTCCACGCAGGTCGGCGGCGGCAAGGGCGGCTACTACACGAAGGCCCAGTACAAGGAGATCGTCGAGTACGCCTCCTCGCGTCAGCTGGAGGTGGTCCCCGAGATCGACATGCCGGGCCACACGAACGCCGCGCTCGCCTCGTACGCCGAGCTGAACTGCAACGGTGTCGCGCCCCCGCTCTACACCGGCACCGAGGTCGGCTTCAGCTCGCTGTGCGTGAAGAAGGACGTGACGTACGACTTCGTGGACGACGTGATCCGTGAGCTCGCCGCCATGACACCCGGCAAGTACATCCACATCGGCGGCGACGAGGCGCACTCCACCAGCCACGAGGACTATGTGGCGTTCATGAACAAGGTGCAGCCGGTGGTCGCCAAGTACGGCAAGACCGTGGTCGGCTGGCACCAGCTCACCGGCGCGACCCCCGCCAAGGGCGCCATCGCGCAGTACTGGGGCTACGACGCCACCAGCGCCGCCGAGCGCGAGCAGGTCGCGAACGCGGCGAAGAACGGCACGAAGCTGGTCCTCTCACCCGCCGACCGCTCCTACCTCGACATGAAGTACAACAAGGACACCCCGCTGGGCCTGGCCTGGGCGGGCTATGTCGAGGTGCAGCGCAGCTACGACTGGGACCCGGGGACGTACCTGGCGGGCGCGCCCGCGGACTCGATCGCGGGTGTCGAGGCGCCGCTGTGGTCGGAGACGATCTGGGAGTCCCAGCACGTCGAGTACATGGCGTTCCCGCGCCTTCCCGGCATCGCCGAGCTCGGCTGGTCGCCCGCGTCGACGCACGACTGGGAGAAGTACAAGGTGCGGCTCGCCGCGCAGGCGCCGCGCTGGGACGCGCTGGGCATGGACTACTACAAGTCGCCTCAGGTGCCTTGGCCCAGCAAGTAGTTTCCCGCGTACGCACATGAGTGGGCTCCTGGGGACCGTCCCAGGAGCCCACTCGGCTTGTGTGCGAACCCGCCTACGCGATCGGGTTCTTCAACGTCCCGACCAGCTGCAGCGCGCCCGCCGGGTCGGCGAGGTCCACCATCTGCTCGTTGTCCCGCAGCTGGAGCCGGTTCAGGCAGGACAGCGCGAACTCGGGGGCGAACAGGTCGTACTGCTTGAACTTGTCGGCCAGTTGGGGCGTGGCCTCCTGGTAGGTGGTCACGCACTCGGCGACCGCCGCCCAGAAGCCCTCCTCGTCGATGAGTCCTTCCGTGACGAGGTTCGCCGACAGGAAGCGGAAGAAGCAGTCGAAGACGTCCGTGAAGATCGACAGGAGCTTCTGGCCCTCGGGGACCTCGACGCGCAGCCGCTCGACCGTCGGCGGGAGCACCGCGTCCGGGTCCATGACGGCGATCTCCTCGGCGATGTCCTTGAAGATCGCCCGCTGGACGACGCCGTCCTTCAGGACCAGGATCACGTTCTCGCCGTGCGGCATGAAGACGAGGTCGTACGCGTAGAAGCTGTGCAGCAGCGGCGTCAGGTACGCGTGCAGATAGCCGCGCAGCCACTCGGCCGGGGTGAGCCCGGAGCGCTCGATCAGGGCGCCCGCGAAGGAGCCGCCGTCCCGGTCGGTGTGCAGCAGCGAGGCCATGGTCGCCAGCTGCTCGCCCTCGGCGAGGGACGGCACGGGGCTCTCGCGCCAGAGGGCGGCGAGCATCTTGCGGTAGGCGGAGTAGCGGTCGGTCGCGGCCTCGTACTCCAGGTGGCGATAGCCGACGGCGGCGCGCTCGCGGATGATCGTCAGGCCGGTGGACTTCAGGGTCTCGTCGGTGTCGATGAGGTTCGCGAGCCAGTCGTTGATCGCCGGGGTCGCCTCCATGTACGCGGCCGAGAGTCCGCGCATGAAGCCCATGTTGATGACGGACAGGGCCGTCTTCACATAGTGCTTGGCGGGCTCGGTGGTGTTGAAGAACGTACGGATCGACTGCTGGGCCAGATACTCGTCGCCGCCCTCGCCCAGGCAGACCAGGCGCCGCTGGGCGACCTCCGCCGCGAACGTCACCGACAGCTTGTTCCACCACTGCCAGGGGTGGGCCGGGATGAGGAGATAGTCGTCCGGGTCCAGGCCCTGGTCACGGAGTTTGCGGTCGAAGCGGGCCAGCGTCTCCTCGCCCAGCTCGGCCCGCAGGAACGACTCGTACTCCAGCCCTGCGCCCGCCGTGAAGGCCGCGCGCTCCTTGCTCGCCGCGAGCCACACCAGGCGCACCGGGCTCGCCGTCTCGGGAGCGTACGAGAGGTACTCGTGCACGCCGAAGCCGAGCCGGCCGTTGTTGGCGACGAAGCAGGGGTGGCCCTCGGTCATGCCCGTCTCGATCTCCTGGAAGCCGGAGCGGGTCAGCTCGGCGGAGGGGATCGCGGGCTTGGTCAGTTTGTAGCAGGTGCCGGAGAGGGTGGAGGAGATCTCCTCCAGGTAGACCGGCAGGATCTCGTCGCTCAGGCCGAGCGCCGTGCGCAGCTCGACGAAGAAGTCGAGCGCGTCCAGCGGGAGTTCGGCGCCGTCGCGGTGCCGGGTGATCGAGTCGGCGTCGACATGCCAGTGGTCGAGGCGGAGCCTGCGCGCGCTGAACCGGTAGCGGGTCAGGGCGTCGTCGCTGCGTACGACGTATTTGTCGTCGCCGAGCGGTTCCGGGGTGAGCAGCCGCTCGTGCGAGAACTCGGCGAGCGCCTTGCGGATGAGGAGACGGCCCGCCTGCTCCCAGCGCTCGGGGGTCAGGTGCGCCACGGCGTCGGACAGGGTCATATCGCCAGTTCCCCTTCGGTACGGCTGTTTCGCTGTGACATCTCAAAGAACTGCTCGCGGGTGCAGAAGCTCAGGAGTGCTTCCTTCTCCGGCTTCTGGATGACGCCGTCGGGGCGGAACCCGACGGCTTCGTTGAGGGCGTGGACCGCCTTGTTGCGTACGTCCGGTTCGACGACGACCCGGTGTGTGGCGGGGTCCGCGAAGAGCGTCGCCATCACCTTGGTGATCACGGCGCGGGTGAAGCCGGGGACGCGGACGTCGGACGGCGCGGTGAGGAAGTGCATGCCCACGTCGCCGGGTTCGGGTTCATAGAGCCCGACGAGTTCGACGTACCGGGGGTCGTAGCGCTCCATCAGGAACGCGGGCTCGCCGTCGCGCAGGCCGAGGAACGCGTCGTGGTGCTCGGCGGCGGCGATGGCCATGTACTCGCGCTCGACGTCGGGCAGCGTGGCGTCCTGCATCATCCAGAACGCGGCTTTGGGGTGGGTGACCCAGCCGTGCAGCAGCTCGGCGTCGGTCAGCGGGTCGAGGGGGCGGAGCGTCAGCTCGCCCGTGGCGGGGGTCATGCGGCGAACTCCTGGAAGGCGATGGACTTCTCGACGGGGTAGTACTCGGAGCCGAGCAGCTCGCCGATGATGTACGCGTTGCGGTAGGGGCCCATGCCCAGGTCCGGGCTGGTGAGCGAGTGGGCGTGCACGGCGCCGTTCTGCAGGAAGATGCCGCGCCCCGTGGTGTCGATGGAGTAGTTGCGGGCGACTTCGTAGCGGCCGCGGCCGTCCCAGCGGATGCGGTCGCGCACCGGCTCCAGGAAGTCCGGGGTGACGTACTGGTAGCCGGTCGCGAGGATCAGTCCCTCGGAGCTCAGCTCGAAGTCCTTGCCCTGCTCGTCCTGGCGCAGCCCGAGCGTGTACGTGCCGTTCTCGTGGCGGGCGCTCTGGAGCGAGGAGTTGGTGAGCAGACGGGTGGGGACCGGGCCGCCGAGGTTCTTCTGGTAGAGCAGGTCGAAGATCTCGTTGATCAGGTCGCCGTCGATGCCCTTGAAAAGGGTCTTCTGCTGGTCCTGGAGGCGGTAGCGGGTCTCTTCGGGGAGGGCGTGGAAGTAGTCGACGTACTCCGGAGACGTCATCTCCAGCGTCAGCTTGGTGTATTCGAGCGGGAAGAAACGCGGGGAGCGCGTGACCCAGTTGAGCTTGTAGCCGTGTACGTCGATCTCGCTCAGCAGGTCGTAGTAGATCTCGGCGGCGGACTGGCCGCTGCCGACGAGCGTGATCGACTCCTTCTTCTGAAGCTCCTGCTTGGACTGCAGATAGCGGGAGTTGTGGATGAAGTCACCGCCGAGGTCCGCGCAGGAGGCGGGGATGTGCGGCGGGGTGCCGGTGCCGAGCACGAGGTGGCGGGCGCGGAAGGTGTCGCCGGCGGTGGTGCGCACTACGTAGAGGTCGTCTTCGTACGTCACCTCGCCCACCGTCGTACCGAAGCGGATGGAGGTGAGTTTCGCGGCGGCCCAGCGGCAGTAGTCGTTGTACTCGACGCGCAGCGGATAGAAGTTCTCGCGGATGTAGAAGGAGTACAGCCGCCCCGACTCCTTCAGGTAGTTGAGGAAGGAGTAGGGGGATGTGGGGTCGGCGAGGGTGACCAGGTCGGACATGAACGGTGTCTGGAGGTGGGCGCCGTCGAGGAACATGCCCGAGTGCCACTCGAAGTCCGGCTTGGACTCCAGGAAGAGGCCGTTCAACTCGTCGATGGGCTCGGTCAGACAGGCGAGGCCGAGGTTGAAGGGGCCGAGCCCGATGCCGATGAAGTCCAGTGCTTCCCGGTGATCGGGAAGCGCGTTTTCAGGAAGCGCGGTCAAGGGTCTCTCCCAGGTACTGCTCGGCGTGGCCGGCGATCAGATCGAGTACGGCGGTGATGTCGTCGGCCGTCGTCTCGGGGTTGAGCAGGGTGAACTTCAGGTACTGGCGGTCGCCCACCTTGGTGCCCGCGACGACGGCGTCACCGGAGGCGAACAGGGCCTTGCGGGCGTACAGGTTGGCCCGGTCGATGGCGGCCGGGTCGCAGATCGCCTCGGGGATGTAGCGGAAGACGAGCGTCGACAGCTGCGGCTCGACGACCACGTCGTAGCGCGGGTCGGCGGCGAGCAGCTTCCAGCCCTCGTCCGCGAGCGCGCAGACCTCGTCGAAGAGGTCGCCGATCGCGTCGGCGCCCATCACGCGCAGCGTCATCCACAGCTTCAGGGCGTCGAAGCGCCGGGTCGTCTGGAGGGACTTGTCGACCTGGTTGGGGATGCGCTCCTGCACCATGCGGCGCGGGTTGAGGTACTCCGCGTGGTACGTGGCGTGGCTCAGCGTCGCGGCGTCCCGGACCAGCACGGCGGAGGAACTCACCGGCTGGAAGAAGGACTTGTGGTAGTCGACCGTGACGGAGTCGGCGCGCTCGATGCCGTCGATGAGGTGCCGGTTCTTGCGTGACGCGAGCAGTCCGCAGCCGTACGCCGCGTCGACGTGCAGCCAGGTCCCGTACTGCTCGCACAGTCCGGCGATCTCGGGCAGCGGGTCGATGGAACCGAAGTCGGTGGTTCCGGCGGTGGCGACGACCGCCATGGGGGAGAGGTCGTCGCGTCGGCAGCGCTCCAGCTCGCGGGCGAGTGCCACGGTCTGCATGCGCTTGTTCTGGTCGGTGGGGATGCAGACGACCGCGTCCTCGCCGAGGCCGAGCAGCGTCGCGGCTTTCTGGACGCTGAAGTGGCCGACCTCGGAGGCGAAGATGCGCAGCCGGTCGAGCGGCTTTCCGGACTTGGCGGCCTCCTCGCGGGCGAGCAGCAGGGCCTGCAGATTGGACTGCGTGCCGCCGCTGGTGAACACGCCGTCCGCGGCCGGGCCGAGCCCGATGCGGTCGGTGGTCCAGTCGATGAGGCGGCGCTCGATGAGCGTGCCGCCCACGGACTGGTCCCAGGTGTCCAGCGAGGAGTTGACCGCGGAGAGCACGGCTTCGCCCAGGACGGCGGGGATGACGACCGGGCAGTTGAGGTGCGCGAGGTAGCGCGGGTGGTGGAAGTACACGGCGTCGCGCAGGTAGAGCTCGTCGAGCTCGTCCAGGGCGGCGATCGTGTCGTGCAGGGGCTCGTCCAGGTCGACGGCCTCGATGCGGGGAGCGAGGTCGTCGACGGAGATCCCGGTGAACGGGCGGGAGGTGGTGGCGATTCTGGCCGCCACCCGCTCGACTCCTTCGGTCACGGAGCTGCGGTAACGCTCCGCGGTGGTGTCGTTGAGCAGGTGCGAGCGCATGAACGGTCCTCTGGGTGAGGGGACTTGGGGAAGTGAGGTAAGCCTAACCTAACTTTCTATGTGGTTGAACCCAGGGGGCCGAAAAAACGGAACTGCCCCCTCCGGTGGGCGGAGGGGGCAGCTCTGGGTGGAACTCCGGGTGTGGGGCGCGGAGTTCAGGGGTGTGGACGTCGATGGGCCGCGGGGGTCAGCTGACCTTCTTGGCCTTCTCCAGCGCGTCGGCGAGGTCCTCGAGGATCGGGGCGCACTTGTCGTACGAGTAGATGGGCTCGGTGACCCGCGGGATGACCTGGCCGGCCTTGACGGCGGGCAGCTTCTTCCAGGTCGGCTTGTCCAGCGTGGCGGGCTGAAGGGCCGAGGTGCGGTTGTCCATCATGATCAGGTCCGCGCCGTGCTTGTCGACGTTCTCCCAGCTCAGGTTCTCGAACCAGCCGCCGCTCTCCTTCTTGGCGGCCTCGGTCGGCTCGACGAAGTTCACGCCGAGGGACTTGAAGTACTCCAGGTCGGCGGAGAGGTTCGTGCCGGAGACGTAGAACAGGTCCTGGCTCGCCGAGCCGACGAGGACCTTGATGTCCTTCTTCTCCTTGGCGACCTTGCGCAGCCGCTCGGCGGCGGCCTCGAAGCGCTTCTTCGCCTTGACGACCTTCTCGGCCTTCACGTCCGCGCCGAGCGACTCGGCGAGCGCGAGCAGACGCTGCAGGGGCTCGGTCATCTTGCGGTCGTAGACGCTGATGCCGACGCTCGGGGCGAGCTTGAGGATCTTGTCCTTGCTCTCGTCCGGGACGTACCAGAGGGTGCCCGCGTCGTCGAACATCGTGGAGATGAGCAGGTCGGGGGCGAGCCCGGCGTACTTCTCGATGTTGAACTTGCCCCACTCGTTGCCGAGGATCGTCAGCTTGCTGATGTCCATGTCGCCGGCCTGGACGTCCGGCTTGTCACCGGCCTTCGTCGGACCGAAGACACCCTTGACCTCGATGCCGTAGTCGAACAGGGCGGCGGCGGCACCGGTGAACGCGACGATGTTCTTCGGCGTGGCCTTGGTCTTGGCCGTCGTGCCGCGGTCGTCCTTGAAGCTCCAGGGGCCGGAGTCCGAAGCGTCGGCCTTGCCCGACCCGCCCTTTTTCTCGTCACCGCAGGCTGCCAGCAGGGCCGTGAGGCCGAGGGCGCCGCCGGCGGCGAGGATGCCGCGACGGGAAGGCTGAGGGAGGCGGGCGTGGGACATGTGGGTCTCTGCTTTCGTGAGGACGACGGCGGGCCACTGGCCGGAACTAGCGCTTAGGTTAACCTAACCTAAGGTTCTGTCCAGTGGCCCCCGGTATCGGTCCTCGCGGCCGCGGGGGTTACCCGGCGAAACCCAGCTCCCGGGCGATCAGCATCCGCTGCACCTCGCTCGTGCCCTCCCCGATCTCCAGGATCTTGGAGTCGCGCCACATCCTGGCCACCGGGTACTCGTTCATGAAGCCGTACCCGCCGTGGATCTGCGTGGCCTCGCGCGCGTTGTCCACCGCGACCGTCGACGAGTACAGCTTCGCGATCGCCGCCTCCTTCTTGAACGGCTCCCCGCTGACCAGCCGCGACGCCGCGTCCCGCCAGCCGATCCGCGCCATGTGCGCCCGCGTCTCCATGTCCGCGATCTTGAACTGGATGGCCTGGTTCGCGCCGATCGGCTTCCCGAAGGCGTGCCGCTCCTTGGCGTACTTCACGGACTCGTCGACACAGCCCTGCGCGAGGCCCGTGGCGAGCGCGGAGATCGCGACCCGGCCCTCGTCCAGGATCCGCAGGAACTGGGCGTAGCCCCGGCCCTCCTCGCCCAGCAGGTTCGCCGCCGGGACCCGGACGTCGGAGAACGACAGCTCACGCGTGTCCGACGCGTTCCAGCCGACCTTCGAGTACGGGGCCGCCACCGTGAACCCGGGCGTACCGGACGGGACGATGATCGCGGAGATCAGCGGGCGGCCGTCCGGCTTCCGGCCGGTGACGGCGGTGACCGTGACCAGACCCGTGATGTCCGTACCGGAGTTGGTGATGAAGCACTTGGAGCCGTTGATCACCCACTCGTCGCCCTCGCGCACCGCCGTGGTCCGCGTGCCGCCCGCGTCCGAACCGCCGTCCGGCTCGGTCAGGCCGAAGGCGCCCAGGAGTTCACCGGAGCAGAGCCGGGGCAGCCACTCCCGCTTCTGCTCCTCCGTACCGAAGAGATGGATCGGCATCGCGCCCAGCGAGACTCCGGCCTCCAGGGTGATCGCCACGGAGGAGTCGACGCGCGCCAGCTCCTCCAGGGCGATACCGAGGGCGAGATAGTCGCCGCCCATCCCGCCGTACTCCTCGGGGAAGGGCAGTCCGAACAGGCCCATGCGGCCCATCTCGCGGACGATCTCGTACGGGAACTCGTGCCGCTCGTAGAGGTCGCCGATCTTCGGGGCGACCACGTCGTGCGCGAACTCCTCTACGGTGCGGCGGAGTTCCTCGTGCTCGGGGGACAGACGGTGGTCCATCGTTTTCACTGCTCCTGGTCGGGCTCTGTCGCTTTCGCGAGTGCGCGGACAGTGCGGGAGGGGCTGGGTCGGCCCAGTTGTGCGGCCATCCACGCGCTGGTGGCGGTGAGACGGCCGAGATCGACGCCGGTCTCGATGCCGAGGCCGTCGAGCATCCACACGAGGTCCTCGGTGGCGAGATTGCCGGTGGCGCTCTTCGCGTACGGGCAGCCGCCCAGGCCGCCCGCCGACGCGTCCACCGTGCGCACCCCGTGCTGGAGGGCGGCGAGGGTGTTGGAGAGCGCCTGGCCGTACGTGTCGTGGAAGTGCACGCCGATGCGGTCGGTCGGCACGCCCTCCTCGTTCAGCTCGGCCAGCAGTGCGAGGACATGGCCGGGGGTGGCCACGCCGATCGTGTCGCCGAGGCTCAGCTCGTCGCAGCCCATGTCGAGCAGCTCCTTGGCCGTGCGGACCACCTGGGCGATCGGCACGGCGCCCTCCCAGGGGTCGCCGAAGCACATGGAGAGATAGCCCCGGACGCGCACCTTCTGCTCGCGGGCGCGGGCCACCACCGGCTCCGACATCGCGAGGGCCTCGGCCATCGTGCGGTTGAGGTTGGCCTTGGCGAAGGACTCCGTGGCGCTCACGAAGACGGCCACGTCACGGGCGCCGAGGTCCAGGGCGCGGTCCAGGCCCCGGTCGTTCGGCACGAGGACCGGGAGCCTGGCGTCGAGGTCGCTCACGAGAGGGAACAGCCGCTCGGCGTCCGCCAGTTGGGGCACCCACTTGGGGTGGACGAAGCTGGTCGCCTCGATGGTGGTGAGCCCCGCGTCCGCGAGGCGGCGGATGAACTCCGCCTTGATCTCCGTGGGGACGACCGACTTCTCGTTCTGCAGGCCGTCGCGGGCGCCGACCTCGTAGACACGGACGCGGGGCGGGAGGTCCTGGGTGGGGACGACCATGGGGAGGCCGCCGGGCTGCCGTGCTTCGGCGGTCACGTCTGCCTCGGTGGTCACCTCTGCTTCGGTGGTCATTTCTCGTCCTCTTCCGCATCGTCGGGGATGACCACGGCAAGGACCTGGTCCATGGCGACGGTCGAGCCCGGGGTGACGTCCAGTTCGGCCACGGTGCCGGCGTGCGGGGCGGAGATGACGTGTTCCATCTTCATGGCCTCCACGACCAGCAGGCTCTGGCCGGCGGTCACCTGGTCGCCGGTGGACACCTTCACGACCGTGACCGTGCCGGGCATGGGGGCGGTGAGTGCGTCGGCCCCGCTGTGCGCGCTGCCGCTGAGGTTCGCCTCCACCGGGTCGTGGTCCTGGACGTGCCAGGCGTGGCCGTCCCGGCCCAGCCAGTCGCCCGCCCGGTGGAAGGTGTGGGTGAGGCCGTCCAGATGGACCGTGACGCGGCCGGGCTCCACGGTGCGCGGGCCCTCGGCGGCCACGCGCGCGACGGGCTCTTGTCCCGGCACGCGCAGCCAGTGCGTCAGCGGCGCCGGGGTGCCGCCCATGCGCCAGTTGCTCGGCACCGAGAACGGGTCCCGCCAGCCTTCACCGCTCGGCTCCAGGGCGGCGGTGCGCACCGCCGCCGCGGCCTCGTAGACCTCGTCCGGCACCCCGTCGGGCACCAGGTCCTCCGCCTCGCGCTCGACGAGCCCCGTGTCCAACTCCCCGGAGACGACCGCCGGGTGGGCGAGGAGATCCCGCAGGAAGCCGGCGTTCGTCGGCACTCCCAGGGTGACCGTCTCGGCGAGGGCCGCCCGCAGCTTGCGCAGGGCGGTCGGCCGGTCCGGGCCGTACGCGATGACCTTCGACAGCATCGGGTCGTACAGGCTCCCGACCTCCGTGCCCTCGCTCAGCCCGGAGTCGGTGCGCACGCCGTCGCCCTGCGGCTCGCGCAGCGCGAGGACCGTGCCGCCGGACGGCAGGAAGCCCCGCGAGGGGTCCTCCGCGCAGATGCGGGCCTCGATCGCGTGACCGGTGAGGCTGATGTCCTTCTGCCCGAAGGGCAGTGGCTCGCCCGCCGCCACCCGCAGCTGCCACTCCACCAGATCCAGGCCCGTGATCAGCTCCGTCACGGGATGCTCCACCTGGAGCCGGGTGTTCATCTCCATGAAGTAGTACGACGACGGGTCCTTGCCCGGGACGATGAACTCCACCGTGCCCGCGCCCGCGTACCCGCAGGAGCGGGCCGCCTGGACGGCCGCCTCGCCCATCGACGCGCGCGTGGCCTCGTCCAGGAGGACGCTCGGCGCCTCTTCGATGATCTTCTGGTGGCGGCGCTGGAGGGAGCACTCGCGCTCGCCGAGGTGGATCACGTTCCCCTGGCCGTCCGCGAGGACCTGGATCTCGATGTGCCGGGGGCGGTCGATCCACCGCTCCACGAGCAGCGTGTCGTCACCGAAGGAGGCGAGGGCCTCGCGGCGGGCGGCCGCGATCTCGTCGGCGAGCAGTGCCTCGTCCCGCACCAGGCGCATGCCCTTGCCGCCGCCGCCCGCGCTCGGCTTGAGCAGCACGGGGGTGCCGATCTCCCGTGCGGCGGCGGCCAGTTGCTCGTCGGTCAGGCCGCTGCCGGAGGAGCCGGGGACGACCGGGACGCCGGCCGCCTGCACCGTCTCCTTGGCGCGGATCTTGTCGCCCATGAGGTCGATCGCCGCCGCGGGCGGGCCGATGAAGGCGAGGCCCGCGTCCGTGCAGGCCCGCGCGAACTCCGCGTTCTCCGCGAGGAATCCATAGCCGGGGTGCACCGCCTGGGCGCCCGTGCGCAGGGCCGCCTCGATCAGCCGCTCGGCCGACAGATAGCTCTCCGCGGCCGGCGCCGGGCCGATCCGCACGGCCGTGTCCGCCTCGCGCACATGCCGCGCGTCCGCGTCCGCGTCGCTGAAGACGGCGACCGAGCGGACGCCGAGCGCGCGCAGCGTACGGATGACGCGGACCGCGATCTCGCCCCGGTTGGCGACGAGCACGGTGTCGAACATGGTCCCTCTCCCCGGTGTGGTCCCTCGCGTGGTCCCCTGCTGGAAGTCACTCATCTGCTGGAAGTCGCCCATCGTCGGCCCCTCACATCCGGAAGACGCCGAAGCCGGGCTCGCCCAACGGGGCCTCGGCGCAGGCGGTCAGGGCGAGTCCGAGGACCTGCCGGGTCTCCATGGGGTCGATCACGCCGTCGTCCCACAGGCGTGCCGTCGCGTAGTAGGCGTTGCCCTGCTGCTCGTACTGCGCGCGGATCGGGTCCTTGAAGGACTCCTCGTCCGCCGCCGACCACTCCTCGCCGCGCGCCTCCAGCTGGTCGCGCTTGACCGTCGCGAGGACGGAGGCGGCCTGCTCGCCGCCCATCACGGAGATCTTGGCGTTCGGCCACATCCACAGGAAGCGGGGGCTGTAGGCACGGCCGCACATCGAGTAGTTCCCCGCGCCGTACGAACCGCCGACCACCACCGTCAGCTTCGGTACGCGCGTGCAGGCGACGGCCGTCACCATCTTCGCGCCGTGCTTGGCGATGCCGCCCGCCTCGTAGTCCCTGCCGACCATGAAGCCGGAGATGTTCTGCAGGAAGACCAGGGGGATGCCGCGCTGGTCGCACAGCTCGATGAAGTGGGCGCCCTTCTGGGCGGATTCGGAGAACAGGATTCCGTTGTTCGCGACGATGCCGACCGGGTGGCCGTGGATATGGGCGAAGCCCGTCACCAGCGTCTGGCCGTACTCCGCCTTGAACTCGGCGAAGCGCGAGCCGTCGACCACGCGCGCGATGACTTCCCGTACGTCATAGGGGGTGCGGGAGTCCGTCGGCACCGCTCCGTAGAGCCCCAGCGGGTCGACCTTGGGCTCTTCCACCGGCTGCACGGACCAGGGCGGTTCGGTGCGCTCGGGGAGCGTGGAGACGATCGTGCGGACGATCCGCAGCGCGTGGGCGTCGTCCTCCGCGAGGTGGTCGGTGACTCCGGAGACGCGGGAGTGGACCTCGCCGCCGCCCAGCTCCTCGGCCGTCACGACCTCGCCGGTCGCGGCCTTCACCAGGGGCGGGCCGCCGAGGAAGATCGTGCCCTGATTGCGGACGATCACCGCCTCGTCGCTCATCGCCGGGACGTACGCGCCGCCCGCCGTGCAGGAGCCGAGGACGGCGGCGATCTGCGGGATCTTCGCCCCCGACATCCGCGCCTGGTTGTAGAAGATCCGCCCGAAGTGCTCGCGGTCCGGGAAGACGTCGTCCTGCATGGGCAGGAAGGCGCCGCCCGAGTCGACGAGGTAGAGGCATGGCAGGCGGTTCTCCAGGGCCACCTCCTGGGCCCGCAGATGCTTCTTCACCGTCATCGGGTAGTACGTCCCGCCCTTGACGGTGGCGTCATTGGCGACGATCACGCATGTGCGCCCGGAGACCCTGCCGATGCCGGCGATGACACCGGCGGCCGGGGCGTCCCCGCCGTAGAGCCCCTCGGCCGCCAGCGGTGCCAGCTCCAGGAAGGGCGAGCCGGGGTCGAGCAGTGCGTCCACCCGGTCGCGGGGCAGCAGCTTGCCGCGCGCCACATGGCGGGCCCGCGCCCGCTCGCCGCCGCCGAGCCTGGCCGCCGCGAGCCTGTCCCGCAGCTCTTCGGCGAGGGCGGTGTGCGCCGCCTCGTTCGCCCGCCATGCCTCGGACGCGGGATCGGCCGCGCTCCCAAGGACTGGTGCCTGCTGCATCCGTCGAGCCCCCTTGCTCGGTTAATGAGCGTTAACGCGTTTCCTTCAGGTTAACGAGCGCTAACCGGGCTGTCTAGAATTAATTCCATGGCCACGAGAACCGACGCCCCCACCCGTCGCGAGCAGATCCTCAAGGAGGCCGCCCGGCTCTTCGCCGAGCGCGGCTTCCATGGAGTCGGAGTGGACGAGATAGGAGCCGCGGTCGGCATCAGCGGCCCCGGTCTCTACCGGCACTTCGCGGGCAAGGACGCGATGCTCGCCGAGTTGCTCGTCGGCATCAGCGGTCAGCTCCTGACGGGCGGCAAGCGGTGCGTGGCCGAGACGGACGGCGAGCCGGAGCGGGTCCTGGACTCGCTCATCGAGGGGCACATCGACTTCGCCCTCGACGACCGCTCCCTCATCACCCTGCACGACCGCGAGCTGGATCGCCTGCGGGACAGCGACCGCAAGCTGGTCCGCCAGCTCCAGCGGCAGTACGTGGAGATCTGGGTCGACGTCGTGCGCAAGGTCTACGCGGACCTCGACGAGAACGCGGCGCGGGTCGCCGTGCACGCCGTCTTCGGGCTGCTGAACTCCACCCCGCACCTGAGCCGCCGCGACGCGCTGCCCAGCCGGACGGCCATGGCGGAGCTGCTGCACCGGCTCGCGCGCGGGGCGTTCGCGTCCGCCGTAGCCTGACGCACGGGGCCCCGGGGCGTGACGGGAGCTACAGCCGTCATCTCTGGACGGTCCGGTGACCGGCGGGTAACGTTGCTCTGAGCAAGCGCTTAGTCGTAGGCAGGCGCTTGGTCACATCGCTTGGCAGAGCCCGGTGCCGTACCGAAGGAGCCCCCTGTGCGCCGTACCGTTTTCAATGAGGACCACGAGGCGTTCCGGGAGACCCTGCGCGCCTTCATCGAGGCCGAGGTCGTCCCGGTCCACGACGAGTGGTTCGCCGCGGGTCAGGTGCCGCGCGAGTTCTACTACAAGCTCGCCGAGCTGGGCCTGTTCGGCATCAACGTGCCCGAGGAGTTCGGCGGCGCCGGCCTGGACACGCACAAGTTCGAGGCCATCCAGTACGAGGAGACCGCCCGCGCGGGCGTCACCTTCGGCGGCTCCGGCGTGCACGTGCTGCTCGCCCTGCCGTACATCAAGATGCTCGCCACCGACGAGCAGAAGAAGCGCTACCTGGAGAAGTTCGTCTCCGCCGAGGAGATGTGGGCCCTCGCGATGACCGAGCCGGGCACCGGCTCCGACCTCGCGGGCATGAAGACCACCGCCAAGCTCTCCGAGGACGGCACCCACTACGTCCTCAACGGCTCCAAGACCTTCATCACCGGCGGCGTGCACGCCGACCGCGTGATCGTCTGCGCCCGCACCGCCGCGCCGACCGCCGAGGACCGCCGCTTCGGCATCTCCCTCTTCGCCGTCGACACCAAGTCCGAGGGCTACTCCATCGGCCGCAAGCTCGACAAGCTCGGCCTGAAGACCTCCGACACCGCCGAGCTGGCGTTCGTCGACGTGAAGGTCCCCGTGGAGGACCTCCTCGGCGAGGAGAACAAGGGCTTCTACTACCTCGGCTCCAACCTGCCCTCCGAGCGCTGGGGCATCGCCTACGGCGCCTACGCGCAGGCCAAGGCCGCCGTCCGGTTCGCCAAGGAGTACGTCCAGGACCGCACGGTCTTCGGCAAGACGGTCGCCTCCTTCCAGAACACCAAGTTCGAGCTGGCCGCCTGCCAGGCCGAGGTGGACGCCGCCGAGGCCGTCGCCGACCGCGCCCTGGAGGCCCTCGACAAGGGCGAGCTGACCGCCGCCGAGGCCGCGTCCGCGAAGCTCTTCAACACCGAGGTCGCGCACCGCGTCATCGACAAGTGCCTCCAGCTGCACGGCGGCTACGGCTTCATGAACGAGTACCCGATCGCCCGCCTGTACGCGGACAACCGCGTCAACCGCATCTACGGCGGCACCAGCGAGATCATGAAGTCGATCATCGCCAAGGACATGGGCCTCTAAAGGGATCTCTAAAGGGACACGGGCCCGTAAAGAGCGCCCTGTAGAACTTGATTCATGAACCAACCACTTGAAGGCCTCCTCGATCTGCTCGACCTGGAGCAGATCGAGGAGGACATCTTCCGGGGCATGAGCCGCTCGGCGCTCGTGCCCCGCGTCTTCGGCGGGCAGGTCGCCGCACAGGCCCTGGTCGCCGCCGGACGCACCGTCCCCGACGACCGTTCCCCAAGCTCTCGGCTCCGCTCGAGCAGGGGAGGCTCCACTGCGCACTCCCTGCACGCGTACTTCCTGCGCGTGGGCGACCCCGGAGCGCCGATCGTCTACACCGTCGACCGGATCCGTGACGGCCGCTCCTTCACCACGCGCCGCGTCGTCGCCGTCCAGCACGGGCAGCCGATCTTCCACCTCTCCGCGTCCTTCCAGACGTACGAGGAGGGCCTGGAGCACCAGTACGGGATGCCGGACGCCCCGGACCCGGAGACGCTGCCCACCGCCGCCGAGATGCTGCCCCGCCATCTGCCGTCGCAGGTCGCCGAGCGGCTCATCGACGCCCGCGCGGCCGTCGACCTGCGGTACGTGGACGCGCCGCCGTGGGCCAGCGTCGGGCAGCCGCGCGAACCGCGCTCCCAGGTGTGGTTCCGCACCAACGGCAAGCTGGTGGACGACCCGCTGCTGCACGTCTGCCTCGCCACGTACGTCTCCGACATGACGCTCCTCGACTCGGTGCTGCTCGCGCACGGCCGGGGCGGCTGGGCCGTCGGCGACGTCGTGGGCGCCTCCCTCGACCACGCCATGTGGTTCCACCGCCCCTTCAGGGCGGACGAATGGCTCCTGTACGACCAGGAGTCGCCCTCCGCGTCCGGCGGGCGCGGTCTCGGCCAGGCGCGGATCTGGACACGGGACGGGCAGCTGGCGGTGACGGTGATTCAGGAAGGCGTGGTCCGGGTTCCGCGCTAGGCGGGCTCTACGGAGAGCGTGCTTTCGCGGTCCGCGTCGAGCGGTCCGGGGCGATCGGACATACCGTCCGATACATGAGTGAGCAGCCGTCGGCGGGCGGCGGCGAGAGCACCTTCACCGTTCTCGTCGCCGCCGTCGCCAACCTCGGGATCGCCCTCGCCAAGGCCGTGGCCGGTGTCATCAGCGGCTCCAGCGCGATGCTCTCCGAAGCCGCGCACTCGGTGGCCGACACGGTCACCGAACTGATGCTGCTCGTCTCCCTCAAGGCCGGCACACGCCCCGCCGACGAGGACCATCCGCTCGGCTACGGAGGGGCCCGCTACATCTGGGCGCTGCTCGCCTCCGTCGCCACCTTCGTCGGCGGCGGCGTCTTCGCCGTCTATGACGGCATCCACGCCCTGACGCACGCCGAGGACCCCGGCGACCCGCTCATCTCTTACATCGTCCTGGGTATCGCCTTCCTCCTGGAGGGCTACTCGCTGCGGACCGGCCTCAAGCAGGCGCGCGGCGAGGCCGACCGCTTCGGAGTGCCCGTCAAGCGCTATCTGCGGCACACGCCCGACACCGCGGTGAAGGCCGTCGTCCTGGAGGACTCGGCGGCGCTGACCGGCCTGCTGCTCGCCGCCGCGGGCCTCCTCGGCGGCCAGCTCACCGGATCGGGCGTGTGGGACGGCGTCGCCTCGCTCTGCATCGGCGTCCTTCTCGTGTACATCGCCTGGGTGCTAGGCCACGCCAACTCGGAACTGCTCATCGGGCGACCGCTCCCCGCGCAGACGCGCGCCGCGGTGCGGGCGGAACTCCTCGCCGACCCGCACGTCGTCGACGTACTGGAACTGACCACGCTGCTCCAGGGCCCCGAGGAGGCCCTGGTCGCCGCCAAGGTCGACTTCCGGGACATGGCGACGGCCGGGGACATCGAGCGGGCCTGCGACCGGATGGCGCACCGCCTCCAGGAGCGCTTCCCCGTCGTCACGCGCGTCTACCTGGACCCGACGCCGGGCCCGGCTCAGGACTCCGGAGTGAGCCCCGCCGAGTCCAGCAGGTAGGCCGTCATCGGGTCGTAGAAGCGGGGGCTCGTCACGTGGTCGTCCAGCGGGACCGTCACCTGGAGGGTGCCCTCGGCCTCGCCGATGAACAGCGCCGGGTCGTTGCAGTCCGCGTACCCCACGGAGTCGATGCCGCGCTGGCCCGCGCGTCCCGCCCAGCCGTGGTCGGCGACGACCAGGTCGGGCCGCGGGCGGCCCTCGCGCTCCAGGCCGTCCAGGATCGCGTTCATCGGCTCGGGGGAGTGCGTGTGCCACAGCGTCGCGCCGCGCTCCAGCATCGCCACGTCGGCGAACTGGAAGACCATCCCCTCGTCGGCGGTGAGGCCCTCCGGGATCACGACGATCTCGCAGCCGGCCGCGCGCAGGGCGGCCGCCGTCGCGCGGTGCACGTCGAGCATCCCTCCGGGGTGGCCCGTCGCGAAGAGCACCCTCTCCTTGCCGGCGGCCGCCTTACGGAGGCGGGCCGCCATCCGCTCCAGCGCGTCGACCGTCAGCTCCGGGTCGATCGTGTCCTGCCCCTGCCGGTACTCCGCGTCGTCGATGACACCGCACCGCTCGGCCATCACCGCGAGGACGTCCTGCTCGTCGCTCCAGCGGTCGCCGAGCTCCAGGCCGAGCCAGTAGTGCCGGTCGCCGTTCGCGAGCTTCCGGTAGTGGCTGAGGTTGTTCTCACGGGGGGTGGCGACATCGCCCGCGATGCGGGTGCGGACGAGATGGTCGACGAGCGCGGCACGGCTGGGTATCGGCATACGGCCCATTGTGCCGTCCGTGACCGCGCGGTGGCTGGCAGTCCCGAGGCCTGGACCATGTGATGTGCGCCCCTCGGCGATCATCCCCTGCCCAGCGCGAACCACAGCTCCATCCGTACGTCCGGATCGTCCAGGTCCGCGTCCAGGAGCGCCGCGCACCGCGCGATCCGCTGCCGCACCGTGTTCCGGTGCACCCCCAGCGCCGACGCCGTGCGGTCCCAACTGCCGTGCAGGGAGAGCCAGGTGCGCAGGGTCTCGGTGAGCGCCGGGCTGCCGCCGAGCGGGGTGAGCAGCACGCGCGCGTGGGCATCGGCCTCGGTGGGCGCCACCAGGGCGGCGATGCCCGCCTCCCGGTGCCGGACCAGCGGCGCGCGGGTCGCCTCGGCGCGGCGCAGGGCGCGGGCCGCCTGGGCGTCGGCGGCGGGCAGGTCGCCGGTCGCGGCGGGCGCGGAGACGCCGAGGGTCCAGCCGTTCGGCGGGGCGATCTCGCGGTCCGCGGGGACGAGCAGCCGTACGACGTCGTCGCTCGGGTCGACCAGACCGCTGCCCAGCGCCGCACCGAGCGCGGTCGCGGCCAGCGGGGTGTGCTCCTCCCCGCGCGCGTGCACCACGATCCAGCGGTCGCCGCCCAGGAGAGGGCCGATTTCCTCGGTGGAGGCACCGAGGAGCAGCCGTACCAGGGCGGAGGAGCGGGCCGCCTCGGAGGCGCCCTGGTGCTCCCCGGTGAGCAGCGAGAGCAGCACGACGGCGGCGCCCGCGATGATGTGGTCGCCCGGCTCGCGGCGCTCCGTGGCGAGGCCGAGCGCGAAGCCCCGGCCGCCGCCCAGCGCGTACGCGGCGAGGTGGACGCCCCCTGCCGTGTCGGCGGCGGACGCCGGTGCGGCTGTCGTGCCCCGGCGTACGACCCCGGTCAGCTCCCGCAGGGAGTCCCGCGCCGCGTCCTGTGACTGTCCCGCGGCCTGCAGCTCCGTCCCCTCCGGCCCGTACAGCGCCGCGAGGCCGCCGAGCCGGGACGCCAGCTGCCGCAGCACGGCGGGCACCGGGTCGGACCGCGCCGCCGCCGTGGCGAGGGCCTGCTGGGCCTGGGTCACCCGGCGCAGCTCCGCGTGTCTGGCCTCGGCCATGAGCCGCCAGACCGCGCGGGCGACCCCGCTGAACGTGGTGCGCGGCGGCACCTCGAGGAGCGGAAGACCGTAGTGGTCGCAGGCCTCCACGAGGGCGCGCGGCACGGTGTCGTGCATGGGGGCGACCCCGAAGCCGAGCGCCGCGCCGCCCGCCTCGACGATGCGGGCCACGTAGTCGTCGAGATACCCCCCGGAGCCCGCCGGGTCGGTGATGTGGACGCCCGCCGTCAGGAGCAGCTCGCCCCCGAGCAGATACGGGTACGGGTCCGCCATCTCCGAGGTGTGCACCCACTGCACGGCCGTACCCGCCGCCCGCGCGTCCGGGCCCGCGATCTGCCGCAGCCCGAGGTCCTCGCGGGCGAGCAGCGCGGCGAGGGGGACCGGCGGGGTGCCGGGGACTGCTGGGTCGGCCATAGTGGATGTTCCATCCATCTCGGTCGCGAGGAGTGGATGAAACGTACACTTCAGCGTTGCTTTCCGGCCACTTAGGGTCGTGCCGACCACAGGCCGCGGGTACGGGCGGATGTCCCCACGGCCGGTCATCACCCCCATCCGCGGACCTCCGGAAAGGCCGAGACCTCCGGGAAGGCCGCGGACCCCCATCTGCACGACACGCCACCGAGGTGCGTGAAGGAGGCCCCCTTATGGCCGTCGACTACACAGTGATCGTCGTCTATCTCGCCGGAATGCTCGCCATGGGCTGGTGGGGCATGCGCCGCGCCAAGTCCAAGAGCGAGTTCCTGGTCGCGGGTCGCCGCCTCGGGCCGTGGATGTACTCCGGGACGATGGCCGCCATCGTCCTCGGCGGCGCGTCCACCATCGGTGGCGTCGGCCTCGGCTACCAGTACGGGCTCTCCGGCGCCTGGATGGTCGTCACGATCGGCCTCGGGCTGCTCGCCCTGTCGGTCTTCTTCTCGGCGCGCATCGCCCGCCTGAAGGTCTACACCGTCTCCGAGATGCTCGACCTCCGCTACGGCGGCCGCGCGGGCGTCATCTCCGGAGTCGTCATGTGGGCGTACACGCTGATGCTCGCGGTCACCTCGACCATCGCGTACGCCACGATCTTCGACGTCATCTTCAGCATGGACCGCACGCTGGCGATCATCCTCGGCGGCTCCATCGTCGTCGCGTACTCGACGCTCGGCGGCATGTGGTCGATCACGCTCACCGACATGGTGCAGTTCGTGGTGAAGACCATCGGCGTGCTGCTCCTGCTGCTGCCCATCGCGGTCGTCAAGGCCGGCGGCTTCAGCGAGATGAAGGCCAAGCTGCCCACCGAGTACTTCGACCCGCTGGGCATCGGCGGCGAGACGATCTTCACGTACGTGCTGATCTATACGTTCGGCATGCTCATCGGGCAGGACATCTGGCAGCGCGTCTTCACCGCGCGCAGCGACAAGGTCGCCCGCTACGGAGGCACCGTCGCCGGAACGTACTGCCTGGTCTACGCGATCGCGGGCGCCGTGATCGGTACGGCGGCCAAGGTCATGTACCCGAAGCTGCCGAGCGCGGACGCGGCCTTCGCGACCATCGTCAAGGACGAACTGCCCATGGGCGTACGAGGACTGGTGCTCGCCGCCGCGCTCGCCGCGGTGATGTCCACCTCGTCCGGAGCGCTCATCGCCTGCGCCACCGTCGCCAACAACGACATCTGGTCGCGGCTGCGGGGCGTCGTGAAGTCCGAGGGCACGGGCGACGAGCCGCACGACGAGGTGAAGGGCAACCGCCTCTTCATCCTGCTCATGGGCATCGCCGTCGTCTGTATCGCCATCGCGCTCAACGACGTCGTCCAGGCGCTGACCGTCGCCTACAACCTGCTCGTCGCCGGTCTTCTCGTGCCGATCCTCGGCGGGCTGCTGTGGCGGCGCGGCACGGCGACCGGCGCGCTCGCGGCCATCGTCGCCGGCGGTCTCTCGGTCATCGGGCTCATGTGGGGGTACGGAATCCTCGCCAACGAGCCCATCTACTACGGCCTGCTGACCTCGCTCGCCGTGTACGTCGTCGTCTCCCTCGCCACCACGCCGACCGACGCCGCGGTGCTCGCCGCCTGGCGCGAGCGGCTGGCGGGGCGGGGCACGGAGGAGGCGGAGCCGGAGACTCCGGTAGCCGTCTAGCTTTCCGCGCGGCCCGCTGCCGGTGCTCACTGTCAGTGGGCCGCGCGACACTTGTCCCAGCAGTACCGCAGCACACGCATCAGCAGGAGGAAACCGACCATGACCAGCGCCGAGACCCCGACCCCCCGCGGCCCCGTCGACTCCTCCCGCATCCCCCGGTACGCGGGCCCGGCGACCTACGCCCGCCTGCCCCGCCTCGACGAGGTCGGCGGCAAGACGGACATCGCCGTGGTCGGCGTGCCCTTCGACACGGGCGTCTCGTACCGCCCCGGCGCCCGCTTCGGCGGCAACGCGATCCGCGAGGCCTCGCGCCTCCTCCGTCCGTACAACCCGGCGCAGGACGCGTCCCCCTTCGCGCTCGCGCAGGTCGCGGACGCGGGCGACATCGCCGCCAACCCGTTCAACATCAACGAGGCCGTCGAGACGATCGAGGCCGCGGCGGACGACCTGCTCGGCTCGGGCGCCCGCATGATGACGCTGGGCGGCGACCACACGATCGCGCTGCCGCTGCTGCGCTCGGTCGCCAAGAAGCACGGCCCGGTCGCCCTCCTCCACTTCGACGCCCACCTGGACACCTGGGACACGTACTTCGGCGCCGAGTACACCCACGGCACGCCGTTCCGCCGCGCCGTCGAGGAGGGCATCCTCGACACCGAGGCGCTCTCCCACGTCGGCACGCGCGGCCCGCTGTACGGCAAGCAGGACCTCACGGACGACGAGAAGATGGGCTTCGGCATCGTCACCTCGGCGGACATCTACCGCCGCGGCGCCGACGAGGTCGCCGACCAGCTCCGCCAGCGCATCGGCGACCGCCCGCTGTACATCTCCATCGACATCGACTGCCTCGACCCGGCGCACGCCCCCGGCACCGGCACCCCCGAGGCCGGTGGCATGACGTCGCGCGAGCTCCTGGAGATCCTGCGCGGCCTGTCCTCCTGCAACCTGGTCTCGGCGGACGTCGTCGAGGTCGCCCCCGCGTACGACCACGCGGAGATCACCGCGGTCGCCGCCTCGCACACGGCGTACGAACTGACGACGATCATGAGCCGGCAGATAGCCGCAGGCCGCGCCTCCGGTGCGGACCAGAACGCGAAGTGACCACGCCCGCGAGGCCGTAGGACACCAGGGCACGCCGGGCCGGAGCCCCGGTCGAGAAGGAGAAGACGCCGCATGACCCACGACCACGACCTGGTACTGCGCCCCACGCCGCGCCAGACCGAGGCCGCCCTGAACCCGCCCGCCGGGCGCAACGGCGGCGACCTCGTCGTCGAGACCCTCCAGGGCCTCGGCGCGACCACCGTCTTCGGCCTCCCCGGCCAGCACGCGCTCGGCATGTTCGACGCCCTGCGCCGCTCTTCCCTGTCGTACGTCGGACTGCGCGTCGAGAACAACACGGGCTTCGCGGCGGACGCGTACGGCCGGATCACCGGAGAGGTCGCCCCGCTGCTCCTGTCCACCGGTCCGGGCGCACTGACCTCGCTCGCCGCGCTCCAGGAGGCGGCGGCGGGCTCCTCGCCGGTCCTGGCGATCGGCAGCCAGGTCCCGGTGGCGGGACTCGGCGGCGGCCGGCACGGCTACCTCCACGAACTGCGCGACCAGCAGGCGTCCTTCCGCGACATCGTGAAGTCCGTCCACACGGTCCGCACGGCCTCGCAGATCCCGTCCGCCATCGCCGCGGCCTGGGAGTCGGCGCTGACCGCCCCGCACGGCCCGGTCTGGGTGGAGATCCCGCAGGACGTGCTGCTCGCGGAGACGACGCTGCCCGTGGTCACGGCCATGGACGCGACCCCGGACGAGGTCGTCCCGCGCCCCGAGCTGACCGCGGTCGCGGCCGACCTGCTGTCGCGCGCCGAGCGCCCGGCGATCATCGCGGGCGGCGGAGTCGTCCGCTCGGACGCGAGCGGCAAGCTGCTGGCGCTGGCCGAGCTGGTCAACGCCCCCGTGGTCACCACCTTCGGCGGCAAGGGCGCCTTCCCCTGGGAGCACCCGCTCTCGCTCCAGTCATGGCTGGAGGACCGCTACACCACGGACTTCCTGGAGGACGCGGACGTCCTCCTGGTGATCGGCTCCGGCCTGGGCGAGCTGTCCTCGAACTACCACACGTTCAAGCCGCGCGGCCGGGTCATCCAGATCGAGGCGGACGCGGGGAAGCTGGAGTCCAACCACCCGGCGCTCGGCATCCACGCGGACGCGCGGCTGGCCCTGTCGGCGCTGTTGGAGACGATCGACGCGCCGCGTGAGGACCCCTCGGCCCCCGAGCGGGTCAGGGCGGTCCTCACCCAGGTCAGGGACCGTATCGCCGCCCAGGACCTCACCCTGGAGCAGCAGGTCCTGGCGTCCGTCCGCGCGGCGCTCCCCGACACCTCCCCGTCCTTCTGGGACATGACGATCCTGGCGTACTGGGCGTGGTCCGCCTTCGACGCCCGTCACCCCAACACGATGCACTCGGCCCAGGGCGCGGGCGGCCTCGGGTACGGCTTCCCGGCGGCCATCGGCGCGGCCGCCGCGGACCCCTCCAAGCCGGTGCTCGCCGTCTCGGGCGACGGCGGCGCGATGTACTCCATCGCGGAACTGGCCTCGGCCAAGCAGCACGACCTGCCGGTGACCTGGCTGATCGTGGACGACGGGGGCTACGGAATCCTCCGGGAGTACATGTCCGACGCCTTCGGCGAGGCCACGGCCACGGAGCTCTCCCGCCCCGACTTCGTAGCCCTCGCGGAGTCCTTCGGTGTCCCGGCACTCCGGACGACCCCGGAGTCCCTCCGGGAGGACCTGTCAAAGGCGCTGGCGACACCGGGCCCCTCAGTGGTCGTGCTTCCGGCAGTCCTGCGGATGTTCGAGCCGACGCACCTCTGAGGGGACCCAGTACGCACAGCCGTCCCGCATGTCCGTGGACGATGGGCGGCGGGCGCGTGCAGTGCCAGTGCCAGGACGGCGCCGTACGCGTCCGCGAGCCCGGTCAGGCTCACCACCAGGACGGTCCGCGTCCCCTTGCCCGTGTCGACGTCCCAGACATCCCCCCTGGCGATCGTCACAGGGCGTCGCCCTCCCCGTCGAGGTCGAGCGGCCGGTCGAGGGCAGCGAGCTTGCGGGCCGCGTCCAGCGGGGTGTGCCGCCCGTCATCCGCTGTGCGCCGCTGGTCCTAGGTCCATAGCCCCCTCTTTGTTGCGGCGGGATGAAATCCGCACTCCACCCGGTTGTGCCTCTCGGCAGGTCAGGTCGACGGGAGGCAGCACGTGAGCGAGCAACGGGGCGGGGTTCAGCCGGAGGGATCCGGGTGGGCGAAACGGCTCACCGGGTACGCATGGCGCTACCCGAAGGACGTGCTGCTCGCGCTCGGGTCCTCGCTCGCCGGTATGGCCGTCATGGCGCTCGTCCCGCTGATCACCAAGGTGATCATCGATGACGTGGTCGAGGACCGGACCCGGTCCATGGGGCCCTGGGCCGCCGCCCTGCTCGGCGCCGCCGTCCTCGTCTACGTCCTCACCTACATACGCCGCTACTACGGCGGCCGCCTCGCCCTCGACGTCCAGCACGATCTGCGGACCGAGATGTACGGGACGATCACGCGGCTCGACGGACGGCGGCAGGACGAGCTGTCCACCGGGCAGGTCGTCGGCCGCGCCACCAGTGACCTGCAGCTCATCCAGGGACTGCTCTTCATGCTGCCGATGACCATCGGCAACCTGCTGCTCTTCCTGATCTCCCTGGTGATCATGGCGTGGCTCTCGCTGCCGCTCACCCTCGTCGCACTCGCCGTCGCCCCCGCCCTCTGGTTCATCGCCCGCCGCTCCCGCACCCGGCTGCACCCCGCCACGTGGTACGCGCAGGCCCAGGCCGCCGCCGTGGCCGGTGTCGTCGACGGCGCCGTCAGCGGCGTACGCGTGGTGAAGGGCTTCGGACAGGAGGAGCAGGAGACCGGGAAGCTCAGGGAAGTCGGGCGCAAGCTCTTCGCCGGGCGGCTGCGGACCATCCGGCTCAACTCCCGCTACACGCCCGCCCTGCAGGCCGTCCCCATGCTCGGCCAGGTCGCCATGCTGGCCCTCGGCGGCTGGCTCGCGGTCAAGGGCGAGATCACCCTCGGTACGTTCGTCGCCTTCTCCACCTATCTCGCGCAGCTCGTCGGGCCCGTGCGGATGCTCGCCATGGTGCTGACCGTGGGGCAGCAGGCCCGCGCGGGCGTGGAGCGCGTGCTCGAACTCATCGACACCGAGCCGAGCATGAAGGACGGCACCAAGGAACTGCCCGCCGACGCTCCCGCCACCGTCGAGTTCGACGACGTCGGCTTCGCCTACGAAGACGACCGGCCCGTCCTCGACGGGCTCTCCTTCGAGATACGTCCCGGCGAGACCCTCGCCGTCGTCGGCTCGTCCGGCAGCGGCAAGTCCACCGTCTCGCTGCTGCTTCCCCGCTTCTACGACGTGACCCACGGCGCCGTCCTCGTCGGCGGGCGCGACGTGCGCGAGCTGACCCTCGGCTCCCTGCGGTCCGCCATCGGGCTCGTGCCCGAGGACTCCTTCCTCTTCTCCGACACCGTCGGCGCGAACATCGCGTACGGCCACCCGGACGCGACCCAGGAGGAGATCGAGACCGCCGCGCGCGCCGCGCAGGCCGACCGGTTCATAGCCGAGCTGCCCGACGGATACGACACCAAGGTCGGCGAGCAGGGGCTCACGCTCTCCGGCGGTCAGCGCCAGCGCATCGCGCTCGCCCGCGCCATCCTCACCGACCCCCGCCTCCTCGTCCTCGACGACGCCACCTCCGCCGTGGACGCCCGCGTCGAGCACGAGATCCACGAGGCGCTGCGGGGCGTGATGGCGGGGCGGACCACGCTCCTCATCGCGCACCGGCGCTCCACCCTCGGCCTCGCCGACCGCATCGCCGTCCTCGACGGCGGCCGACTCGCCGCCATCGGCACGCACGCGGAGCTGGAGGAAGGGTCCGCGCTCTATCGGCGCCTCCTCACCGACCCCGACGAGCTCGGCGGCGTATCGCCCGGCCACACCGTTCCCGCCGACCTCCCCGAGGACACCTCCGTACGCGATGAGCTCGACGCCGAGTTCGACGCCGAGCGCGGCATCACGCCCACCCTGTGGACCGGTGACCGGGAGCCCAAGGACACCGCCCTGTCCGGGATGCCCTCGACGCCCGAACTCCTCGCCCAGGTCGACGCGCTGCCCCCGGCCACCGACACCCCCGGCATCGACGAGGCGCGGGCCGTCACGCCCGAGGAGTCGTACGGACTGCGCAGACTGCTCGCCGGGTTCGGCCTCCCGCTGCTCCTGAGCCTGCTCCTGGTGGCCGTCGACGCCGGCATGGGCCTGCTGCTTCCCGTCCTGATCCGGCACGGCATCGACGAGGGCGTCAACCAGCTCGCGCTCGGCGCGGTGTGGACCGCCTCCGCCATCGCGCTCGTCGCCGTCGCCGTCCAGTGGGTGGCGCAGACCGGCGAGACCCGGATGACCGGACGGACCGGCGAGCGGGTGCTCTACTCGCTGCGGCTGAAGATCTTCTCCCAGCTCCAGCGGCTCGGACTCGACTACTACGAGCGGGAGTTGACCGGGCGCATCATGACCCGGATGACCACGGACGTGGACGCGCTCTCCACCTTCCTGCAGACCGGGCTCGTCACGGCCTTCGTCTCCGTCGTCACCTTCTTCGGCATCATGGTCGCCCTGCTCGTCATCGACGTACAGCTGGCGCTGGTCGTCTTCGCGACGCTGCCGGTGCTCGTCATCGGCACGTTCTTCTTCCGCAGGTCCAGCGTGAAGGCGTACGAACTGGCGCGTGAGCGGGTCTCCGTGGTCAACGCCGACCTCCAGGAGTCCGTCGCGGGGCTGCGCATCGTGCAGGCCTTCCGGCGCGAGGGCGCGGGCCGCGAGCGGTTCGCCGAGAACAGCCACAGCTACCGCAAGGCCCGCATCCGGGGCCAGTGGCTGATCTCCGTGTACTTCCCGTTCGTGCAGCTCCTGTCGTCCGTCGCCGTCGTCGCCGTGCTGATCGTGGGCGCCGGGCGGGTCGAGGCGGGCACGCTGACGACCGGTGCGCTCGTCGCCTATCTGCTCTACATCGACCTGTTCTTCGCGCCCGTCCAGCAGCTCTCGCAGGTCTTCGACGGCTACCAGCAGGCCACCGTCTCGCTCGGCCGCATCCAGGAGCTCCTCCAGGAGCCGACCTCCACGAAGACCGCCGACGAGCCGCTCGACGTCCTGTCGCTGCGCGGCGAGGTCGCCTTCGAGGACGTCGACTTCGCGTACGGCGCCTCCGACGCACCGGAGGAGGCCCTGAGCGGCGTGCGGCTGCGGATACCCGCGGGGCAGACCGTCGCCTTCGTCGGTGAGACCGGCGCCGGCAAGTCGACGCTGGTCAAACTGGTCGCCCGGTTCTACGACCCGACCGGGGGCCGCGTCACCGTCGACGGCACCGATCTGCGCTCCCTGGACCTCACGGCGTACCGCCACCGCCTGGGAGTCGTCCCGCAGGAGGCCTACCTCTTCGCGGGCACGGTGCGCGACGCGATCGCCTACGGCCGCCCCGACGCCACGGACGCCGAGGTCGAGGCCGCGGCCCGCGCGGTCGGCGCGCACGACATGATCGCCACCCTGGACGGCGGCTACCTCCACGAGGTCTCCGAGCGCGGCCGCAACCTCTCGGCCGGCCAGCGCCAGCTGATCGCCCTCGCCCGCGCCGAACTCGTCGACCCGGACATCCTGCTCCTCGACGAGGCCACCGCCGCCCTTGACCTGGCCACCGAGGCGCAGGTCAACCAGGCCACGGACCGCATAGCGGGCCGGCGCACCACTCTGGTCGTCGCGCACCGCCTCACCACCGCAGCCCGCGCCGACCGCGTGATCCTCATGGACCACGGCCGGGTCGCCGAGGACGGCACGCACGAGGAACTGCTCGCTCTGGACGGCCGGTACGCGCGGCTGTGGCGCACCTTCGTGGGCGAGGCGGAACCGTCGGCGGCATGAGGTCGTGAAGGAAATGGCGTGATGTCGCGAAGGAATCGGGACACGTTCGCAACCGGGCCCCCTACGGCAAGCGTCCGTACATCAGTACGCTGATGCGGAAGTGGCGGGAGGGGAACCAGTGGGCAACGGACGAATACGGCGGCGCCTCGCGCTCGGTGTCGCCGTCCTCGCGGCTTCCTTCCTGGTCGGCCTCGTCGGCGCGGGCACCGCGCAGGCCCAGGTCGACGTGGCCCGCTGCGCCGGGCACAAGGCCCGCACGCTCACCTTCAGCACGGGCAAGGTCGTCATCTACAAGAAGCGCGGCTATGTCTGCGCCCTGACGATCGCCAAGCGTCCCGGCGCCCGCAAGACCATGTCCGTCAGCGTCCAGGCCCGCGGTAACCGCCCGGCCAGGGACATCGGCCAGTACACCCATCACGCGGGGCCGGTGACGGTGCACGCGGGGCGCCGGTGCGTGTGGGTGAAGGGGACGGTGGGGCAGGGGAGCACCAGCTCGGGCTGGATCCTCTGCTGAGGAGTGTGCCTGCGTCCCACTGCGGCGCGCGCCCGCTTCTGTTCGTAACGCAACCGATATTGACGCGAGGCAACCGATTCTCGTGTGACGCAACAGGTGCTTGTGCTCGGTAAGAGCCCCTAGTGGTAGCGGAGTTGCTCCGATAGGTTCCGGCGGACGCAAACCGCGAACCCAGGGGAGAGTGCATGCGCAAGGCGCTCAGATGGCTGCTGTCGCTGGTGGTGCTCATAGGCACCGTCGGCACGGCGAGCGCGGCAGGGGCGGCCACCGCCGCCGGACCGCGGGCCACCGACACCAAGGCAGTCGGCACCGAGGACACCGACATCAAGGACCGGCTCCTCGCGATACCGGGCATGAGCCTGATCGAGGAGAAGCCGTACGCCGGTTACCGCTACTTCGTCCTCAACTACACCCAGCCGGTCGATCACCGGCACCCCTCCAAGGGCACGTTCAAGCAGCGCCTGACGGTGCTGCACAAGGACACCGCCCGCCCCACCGCCTTCTTCACCAGCGGCTACGGAGTCTCCACCAACCCGAGCCGCAGCGAGCCCACGCGGATCATCGACGGCAACCAGGTCTCCATGGAGTACCGCTACTTCACGCCGTCCCGCCCCGAGCCCGCCGACTGGTCCAAGCTCGACATCTGGCAGGCCGCGAGCGACCAGCACCGCATCTTCAAGGCGCTGAAGCCCGTCTACGACAAGAAGTGGGTGGCGACCGGCGGTTCCAAGGGCGGCATGACCGCGACGTACTACGAGCGGTTCTACCCCAAGGACATGGACGGCGTCGTCGCGTACGTCGCCCCGAACGACGTCGTGAACAAGGAGGACTCGGCCTACGACGAGTTCTTCGAGACGGTCGGCACCAAGGAGTGCAGGACCGCGCTCGAGGCGGTGCAGCGCGAGGCGCTCGTGCGGCGTGAGCCGCTGGAGAAGAAGTACGCCGAGTTCGCCGAGAAGGGCAAGTACACCTTCAAGACCGTCGGGAACCTCGACAAGGCCTTCGAGGCGGTCGTCCTCGACATGGTCTGGGGCTTCTGGCAGTACCAGCCGGAGTCGGCCTGCGCGGACGTCCCGGACGCCAAGTCCTCCTCCGACCAGGCGATCTTCGACTACATCGACGAGGTGGGCGGCTGGTCGTCCTACACGGACCAGGGCCTGACCCCGTACACGCCGTACTACTACCAGGCCGGTACGCAGCTGGGCTCTCCCGACATCTCGCAGCCGTGGCTCGGTGACCTGAGCCGCTACGGCTACCAGCCGCCGCGGAACTTCGTGCCGCGCGAGATCCCGATGAAGTTCCAGCCGGGTGCCATGCGCGACGTGGACAGCTGGGTGAAGAAGAACGCGCACCGGATGATGTATGTCTACGGCGCGAACGACCCGTGGGGCGCCGAGCCGTTCCACCCCGCCACGGGCGGCAAGCACGACTCGTACGTCTTCACCGCGCCCGGCGCGAACCACGGCGCGAACGTGGCGGGCCTCGTCGCGGACGAGAAGGCGAAGGCGACGGAGCGGATCCAGGCCTGGGCGGGCGTCTCGTCCTCCGCGGCCACGGCGAAGCCCCTCGCCCCGTACGACGCGAAGCTGGACCGCAAGGACGTCCGGCGCGAGCAGACGCTGCGTCCGTAACGGCGGTTGCTCCGACGTGACGCCGGAGGGGCCGATCCGACCGGCCCCTCCGGCGCCCGAGGGCAGCTCAAAGAGAGCGGCTCAAAAAAGAGGGCGGCCCGAAGAAGGCAGCTCAGAGAAGCGGCAGCTCACACCCGTACCGCGCACCCCACCGGTTTCCCGCCCTCCAGCGACACATAGAGCTCGGTGACCGCGGGGCACTCGGCGCGATCGGTGACGGCCTGCGTCACCCGGTACTCCGGAGCCTTCGCCGCCGAGCCGTCGCACGCCGTCTCGCGGACCTCGCCGCGCCCCGCTCCGTACACGCAGTCGCCGACGACGGTCCGGGGACCGCCCCCGCCGCCGGGGTCTCCGGGATGCGGGGATTCCAGGTTCCGCATGCAGGCGTAGCCCCGCGGCACCGCCCCGTTGCCGTCCTCGTCGACCGCGGGCCGGTCCTCGCTGATGTGCAGGACGAAGTCGGTGCGGGCGGGGCAGGACGGGCCCTCCGCGACCTTTCCTTCGTAGCGGGCGATCACCCGGGCCGCCGCCCGCTCACTCCCGCACGACACCTCCGTGAACGACTCACGCCCCCGCGAACTGCACTCGTCCACGGCGAGGAACACCGCGCCGTACCCGGAAGACACCGACGAGGACGGCCGGTCGTCGAGCCGGCCCGATGAATCCGACGCCGGATCCGCGGACTTCTGGCAGCCGGTCGCGCCGACGGCAAGGACGAGCAACGCAAGCGACATCACCCACCGCGCCATGTTCCAGCCAAGCATGGCAAACCCCCCGATATGTGCACCCAGCGTGACCCGCCGGGGCGGGCGCACGCCAGGTGCGCGGGGTGCTTTGGGTCAGTTGGCGGTGGTGCGCCGGGAGCGCGGCGTACGTTCCGTACGCCAACTGCCGCGCGCGGCTCAGTACCGCAGGCCGTACCCCACCGGATACAGCTCCTGGCCCGGATCGTCCGCCCGCTGCACCGGCACCGGCAGCCGCCCCTGTGGCCCGGCGCGGCCCGCGATCACCCGTACCGCGGCCCGCAGTTCGACGTCCGTCCAGCAGTAGGCGGCGAGCGAGGCGCCCACCGTGCCGAGCCGTGCCACGTCGTACGGATTACGGATGGCCACGGCCACGACCGGTACGCCGGTCGCCACCAGCGCTTCCACCAGGGCGATCTGCGCGCTGCCCGCCCCCACGTTGTACGTCCCCACGAGCACCGCGTCCTTGCCCGCGGCCGCGGCCACCGCCTCCGCGATCTTCGCGGTGGAGGGCGCGGTGCCGGTGGGCAGCACGGTCGGCGTGTAGCCGAGGTCCGTCAACTCGCGGCCCAGTACGGAAGTCGGCGGTCCCGTGGTCCCGGAAGGCGATGCCGGGTCCGCGCCCACCACCAGGATCCCCTGGTGCGTACGCCGTGACAGCGGCAGCAGCCCGCCCTCGTTGATCAGCAGCGTCGTCGTCTCCTCGGCGATCCGGTCGGCCGCGGCGAGGTGTCCGCGGGTGCCGACCGCCCGGTCGACGCCGCGCGAGGTGACGTACGGATCGGAGAAGAGGTCCAGCTTCGCCTTGAGCCGCAGGATCCGCAGGATCGACGCGTCGAGGCGCGCCTCCGTCAACTCGCCGTCCCTGACGGCCTGGAGCACCGCGTTCCAGGCGATCTCCGGCTTCGGCGGGTTCAGGAGCTGGTCCACGCCCGCCTTCAGCGCGAGCACGGGGACGCGGTCGTCGCCGTACTTCGTGCGGACGCCCTGCATGCCGAGGGAGTCCGTCACCACCACGCCGTCGTAGCCGAGTTCCTCGCGCAGGATGCCGGTGAGGATGGGGCGGGAGAGCGTGGCGGGGTCCTCGGCGGGGTCGAGGGCCGGGACGACGATGTGCGCGGTCATGATCGAGTCGATGCCCGCGGCCACCGCCGCGCGGAACGGCGGGGCGTCGAGGGTCTCCCACTGCTCACGGGTGTGGTGGATGTACGGCAGCTTGGAGTGGCTGTCGTCCTTGGTGTCGCCGTGGCCGGGGAAGTGCTTGGACGTCGCCGCGATGTCCGTGCCCTGGTAGCCCTTGACCTGCGCGGCGACCAGACCGGCGACGGCTTCGGGGTCGGCGCCGAAGGAGCGTACGCCGATGACGGGGTTGGCGGGGTTGACGTTCACGTCGGCGACCGGGGCGTAGTTCTGCCGGATGCCCAGCGCGCGCAGCTCGGCGCCCGCGATGCGGGCGGCCTTGCGGGCGGTGGCCTGCGAACCGGCGGCGCCCAGGGCCATCGCGCCCGGCAGCAGCGTGGCGGGGATGCCGACGCGGGCCACGGCGCCGTGTTCCTGGTCGGTGGATATGAGCACGGGGATGCCGGAGGTGGGGGAGTTCTCGGGGGCTTCCGGGGTGAGCGCGGCCCGCTGGATGCCGTTGGAGAGGTCCGCGATCTGGTGCGGGGCACGGGTGTTGTGGGCCCAGCCGAAGTAGATGATGCCGCCGAGGTGGTACTTGGCGACGGCCTCGGCGGCGGTGCGGACGCCGAGTTCCCTGAGGTTGGCGTCGATGTCCGCCTGGTCGGGCTCGGTGGCGGAGTGGCCGTACACATGCATCACGAAGAGCTGGCCGACCTTCTCCTCCAGGCTCATCCGGGAGATGCGCTCGCGGAGCCTCCGGTCACGTTCGCGGTCGCCGCTGCCCGCCGCGTGCGCGGAGGGTGCGGCCAGGGCCGTCGCGGCGACGGCGGTGGCGGCGAGGAGGGTGCGTCTGGAGGCGTTGCGGTGGGACATGTGTGCTCCTTCGGGGACGGATGCCGGACCGGAGCCGGGCCGTGGCCCGGTGGCAGCCGGGCTGGGGAAACCGGCTGAAGGAAACTTCCCGAGTGCCACGGATATCCCGAAGATTTCTGCCGGTCAAGTGATCCGGCGGCCACTGTGGAGGTGGGAGGGGCCGTCACCGGTGCTGTTGGAGGGGGGCGCACCGGTGACGGCATGCTGCCGGCCGCGGGCGGCGGAGAGGGTGGTCAGCGTTCGCAGCCAGCAGCGATGCCGACACCGCCTCGCGGAGACTCACCCGGCAGCACGCCCGTTGGACGGTGGCGCCTTCTCGTGGGTTCCCGGCCGGGGGCGTATTTCCGGAAAGTGGTACGCCCGTGAGAGCTGGGCTCAGTGAGCCGCTTCGGGGGCAGCTCCGGAGCGCGTTTCCGGGGTCGCTTCGGACGTCGCTTCGGGCCAGTGCGCCTGGAGCGTCCGTACCGTCTCGGCGATGGCGGGCCGCCGCGACGCCCCGGCCCGCCACAGCGCGTACAGCCGCCGCACCGGCACCGGATCGAGCCGCACGGTGACCGCGCCCGCCGGGATCGGGCCGCGGCCCAGGCGCGGGATGAGCGCGATGCCGAGCCCGGCGGCGACCAGCGCGACGAGCGTGGGGTTCTCCTCCGCCATGTGCGCGATGTCCGGTTCGCAGCCCGCCTCGCGCAGGGTGCGGACCAGCCACTCGTGACAGACGAGCCCCGGCGGCTGGGTGATCCACCGCTCGCCCTTCAGCTCCTCGCGGCGTACGGCGGCGCGCCCCGCGAGCGGATGCCCCGCCGGCACGACGAGGTCGCAGAAGTCGTCCCCGATGACGGCCTGTTCGACGCCGGGAGGCGTGGGGAGCGGCGCGATGTCCCAGTCGTGCACGACGGCCAGGTCCACCGCGCCCTTGGCCACCAGGTCGACGGAGAGATGCGGGTCGATCTCCGAGAGGCGGGCGTCGAGGGCGGGGTGCCGCCGGGCGAGATCCGCGAGTACGCCGGGCAGCAGTCCGCGCGCGGCGGAGGCGAACGCGACGACGGTCAGCCGCCCCGCGGGCACCCCGCGCCGCTCCTCCAGCTCGGTCTCGGCCCGCTCGACGATGGCCATCAACTCCCGTGCGGTCTCGGCGAGATGCCGCGCTTCCTCGGTGAGCGCGACGCCCCGCCCGCGCCGCTCCAGGAGCGTGGTGCGGGTCTCCCGCTCCAGCTTGGCGATCTGCTGCGAGACGGCGGAGGGCGTGTACCCGAGCGCGGTGGCTGCGGCGCCGACGGTGCCGTGCACGGACACGGCGTGCAGGGCGCGGAGGCGGGCGAGGTCGAGCATCGGAGAACCCCCCCATTCATTAGCGTTGCTACATCCCATCATGCAGAGATCCGTGCTGGTCCTACACGGTCGTGCCGGGTGATCCTCGACGCATGCGACCCGTCCACGTCTGCCTCGCCGTCCTCGTCGCCGCCGTATGGGGCGCCAATTTCGTCGTCATCGAGCTGGGGCTCGACCACTTTCCGCCGCTGCTCTTCTCCGCCCTGCGGTTCCTGGTGGCGGCGCTGCCCGCGGTGTTCTTCGTGGGGCGGCCCAAGGTGGCCTGGAAGTCGATCATCGGCGTCGGGCTCGTCCTCGGGGTCGCCAAGTTCGGGCTGCTCTTCATCGGGATGGACGCCGGGATGCCGGCCGGGGTCTCCTCGCTGGTGCTGCAGATCCAGGCCGTGTTCACGGCCGTCTTCGCCTTCGCGGTACTCGGTGAACGGCCGGGCCGGGTGCGGGTGCTCGGCATGGCCGTCGCGCTCGCCGGTATCGGTGTCGCCGCCGTCGACGAGGGGGAGTCGGGGCCGCTCACGGCCTTCGCGCTGCTGATCGCCGCCGCGGCCTGCTGGGGCGCCTCCAACGTCCTGACCCGCAAGGCGTCCCCGCCCGACTCCCTCAACTTCATGGTCTGGGTGAGCACGGTCCCGGTGCTGCCGCTGCTCGCCCTCTCGCTCCTCTTCGAGGGCCCGTCGCGCGACCTCGAGGCTCTCCGCTCCCTGGACTGGCAGGGCGCCGGGATCATCGTCTACGTCGCGTGGATCACGACGGTCTTCGGCTTCGGCGCCTGGGGTTATCTGCTGCGCCGCCACCCGGCGTCCACGGTCGCGCCCTTCTCCCTGCTCGTCCCGGTCTTCGGCATGTCGGCGGCGGCCCTGTTCCTGGGCGAGTCGGTGTCCGGGCTCGGCTGGTGCGCCGCGGCGCTCCTCGTGGGCGGCGTCGGGCTCACCTCCTTCGCCGGGGTCAGGTCGCGCGGTTCAGCAGCCGGGACAGGAACTCCCGTCCGGGGCCCAGGAGTTCGGGAAGCGGCGCCGCCGCCTCGTACCACCGCTTCTCGTACTCCCAGCACAGCCAGCCGTCCCGGTGCTCCCCGCTGAGCAGGACGTCCACGGAATCGGCGAGCGGCAGCACGCCGTCGCCGAGCGCACAGGGAGTCGTGTCGGCCGCCGACGCGATGTCCTTCACCTGGACGTAGCCGAGGTAGGAGGCGAGCGCCGCATAGCTCTGCGCGGGAGTCTCGCCGCCGAGCCAGGTGTGCATCACGTCCCACAGCGCGCCCGCGTTGCGGTGCCCGACCGCGCCGAGCACACGGGTCGCAGCGGCGCCGGTGCGGTGCGAGTCGTGGGTCTCCAGGAGGATGCGTACGCCGCAGTCCGCGGCGTACTCGGCGGCGGTACCGAGCCGCCGGGCCGCCGTCGCGTCGGCCTCCTCGGCGCTCTGCTCGGTGCCGCCGCCGGGGAAGACGCGGACGAACGGGGCGCCGAGGTCGCGCGCGAGGCCGAGCAGGGTCCGTATCTCGGCGAGCACGGGACCGTCCTCGCCGGGCGCCGCCACGCGCGCGTACCCGGCGACACCGAGGATCTCGACGCCGGCGTCCTTGAACCGGGCGGCGGCGTCGGCCCGTTCGGTCAGCCCGATCCCCGGATGCACCGGCTCTTCGGGGTGCGCGCGCAGCTCGACGCCGTGGAAGCCGTGGGTGGTGGCGAGGCCCAGCACTTCGGCGAGCGGCAGTCCGGGCACGCCGAGGGTGGAGAAGGCGAGTTTCATGACGCAGACCCTAGGGCCTGTCCGGCGGATCTGGCCGACTCCTGTGGGCGGTGCCTCGTCTCTGCCGCAGATGCGCGTGCCAGGCCGCCGCGTCCCGGGCCGCCGCGTCCCAGGCGAGATCCGCCGGACAGGCCCTGGGCACATCTCATGCCGGAGACCTGGACACATCTCACGCCGGTGAGCCCAGATGCAGCCGCCAGTCCTGCCCGACGAGGTCCGCGCCGAACGAGCGGTGCGGCTTCTCGGCGAGGAGGACGAAGCCGTGCCGCTGATAGATGCCGCGGGCCGCGCTCAGCACGTCATTGGTCCACAGAACCAGCTCGCGATAGCCGACGCCCCGCGCGAACTCGACGCAGGCGGCGACCAGTTGGTCCCCGATGCCGTGCCCCCGCGCGTCCGGTTCGACGAGCAGCAGCCGAAGCCGCGCCGTCCCCGGCGCCTCGTCCCGTACGCACATCACGCATCCCACGGGCCGCCCCTCCAGCTCGGCGATCCACACCCGCTCCAGATGCGGGTCGTGATCCTCCGCGAAGTCGGCGACGATCCGGGCGACCAGACCTTCGTAGTCGGCGTTCCACCCGAACTCGGCGGCGTACAGCGCGGCGTTGCGCTGCACGATCCACCCGAGATCCCCGGCCCCGGGCTCCCGCAGTACCGCCCGCGCGGCCTCTTCGCCTTGGTCCCGCGCCAGGATCTCCCGCACGGTCCGCATCGCCTCCGCGAGCCGGGGCCGCTCGCCCGCCGGGACGGTCGAAAGCAGCGAACCGACGGCCTCCCTCGACCGCTCGTCGAGCAGATCCGCGGCCTCCCGCCCCTTCGCGGTGAGCGTGATGCGCTGACGCCGCGGATCCCGCTCGGACGGCGCCCGCTCGACCAGCCCGCCCTTCTCGAACTTGCCGAGCAGACGGCTCAAGTACCCGGCGTCAAGCGAGAGTTCGGCCCGCAGATCGGCGGCGTCGGTGCGGGGCGAGTGGGCGAGTTCGTAGAGCACACGGGACTCGGTGAGGGTGTACGGCACGTACAGATGGCGGCTGTAGTCGAGCGCGCCGATGAGGTTCGTGTAGAAGCGGTTGAAGGCGCGGATCTCTTGGACGGGCGCATCGGAGGCGTACGGCATCGCGGATCACTCCGGAGGTCATCTGGGCACATCACCTTTGACTGAGTCAACGGTACGCCGCGCCTCCCATGACCGCCATGCCCGCGGGAGGTCAGTCCAGGTCGCCGGCCTTGGGGAACCCGTCGGTCGCGATGGTGATGTCACGCCCGGCGAGCGGCGGGACCAGGTTCTGGCCGAAGGGGACCGCCACCTCGTCCGCCAGGCCTCACCGACACGGCGGCGCAGTGGACCCCCGCACCATCAGCTCCGCCCCGATCGTCGCCACGCCCCCCGGCGGCGGCTCCTCCGAACCCGTGGCCAGGCGACCCGCTCGGGCGCCCGCCTCGTGGAGCGGGAGGCGGACCGTCGTCAGGGCCGGGACCGCGTCCACCGAGAAGGGGAGGTCGTCGAAGCCCGCCACCGAGATGTCCTGCGGGATGCGCAGGCCGCGGTCGCGCAGGGCCGCCGACGCGCCGAGGGCCACCGTGTCGTTGGCGGCCACGATCGCCGTCAAGTCGGGGGAGCGGCGCAGGAGTTCGACCGTGGCCTCGTAGCCGGACTGGCGGGTGTAGGGGCCGTGGACGGTCAGGGCGGTCTGGTCGCCGTGGTCCCTCCCGGACGCCGCGAGCGCCTCCCGGTGGCCCTCCAGGCGGTGGCGGGTCGTCGTCCGTTCCGCCGGGCCCGCCACGTAGCCGATCCTGCGGTGTCCCAGGGTCAGCAGGTGCTCGGTCAGGCGCCGGCCGCCGCTTCGGTTGTCGAAGGTGAGGGTGGCGAGCGCCGCGTCCGTGTCCGCGAGCGGCGGCCTGCCGCACAGCACGATCCGGGTGCCCGCGTCCGCGAGGCGCGTCAGCTTGGCCGACATCGCCGCCGCGTGGGCCGGGTCCTCCAGCGCGCCGCCGGTCAGGATGACCGCCGCGGCCCGCTGCCGCTGCAGCAGGGTGAGGTAGGTCAGCTCGCGCTCCGGGGAGCCCCCGGTGTTGCAGACCACCGCCATCCGCTCGCCGCCCGCACGCCCGCCGGGCCCGCCGATCTCGGACTGGACCGCGCCCGCCATGATCCCGAAGAACGGGTCGGCGATGTCGTTCACAAGGATGCCGACCAGGTCGGAGGTGGCCGCGGCGAGCGCGCTCGCGGGCCCGTTGAGGACGTAGTCGAGGTCGTCGACCGCCCGCAGGACGCGCTCCCGAGTGGCCGCGGCCACCGGGTAGTTGCCGTTCAGCACGCGGGAGACGGTCGCGGGGGAGACCTGGGCGCGGGCCGCCACGTCCGCCAGGGTCACGGTCATCTCGTCGTCCTCCGGTCGCTGCGCTGGTCCGAAAGTCCGAAGCCCTTGTCCGAACCTTGTGCGGCAGGCTAGCTTCTCCCTGGATAGAAAGCGCTTGCTATGTTAGCTATGCGCCTAGTGCGTACGGAGGGACTTCTGTGACTCGTAAGACGGTGCGCATCGCCATGAACGGTGTGACGGGACGCATGGGCTACCGCCAGCACCTGGTCCGCTCGCTCCTCGCCCTGCGCGAACAGGGCGGCCTCCCCCTGGGTGACGCCGACGGCACGGTGCTGTGGCCCGAGCCCGTCCTCGTGGGCCGCAGAGAGCACGCACTGCGGGAGATCGCCGTGCGGCACGGACTCGACCCGGAAGCGGCGGTCTCGACGGACCTCTCGGCGGTCCTCGCCGACCCCACCATCGACATCTACTTCGACGCCCAGGTCACCTCCGCGCGCGAGGACGCCATCAAGCGGGCCATCGCGGCGGGCAAGCACGTCTACACCGAGAAGCCGACCGCCACCGGCCTGGCCGGCGCCCTCGAACTCGCCGCCCTCGCCAAGGCCGCCGGCATCAAGCACGGCGTCGTACAGGACAAGCTCTTTCTGCCGGGCCTGCTGAAGCTGAAACGCCTGGTGGACGGCGGCTTCTTCGGCCGAATCCTGTCCATCAGGGGCGAGTTCGGCTACTGGGTCTTCGAGGGCGACTGGCAGAGCGCCCAGCGCCCGTCCTGGAACTACCGCACCGAGGACGGCGGCGGCATCGTCGTCGACATGTTCCCGCACTGGGAGTACGTCCTGCACGAGCTGTTCGGCCGCGTCCGCAGCGTCCAGGCACTCGCCGCCACCCACATCCCGCAGCGCTGGGACGAACAGGGCAAGCCCTACGACGCCACCGCCGACGACGCCGCGTACGGCATCTTCGAGCTGGAGGGCGGCGCGATCGCGCAGATCAACTCCTCCTGGGCGGTCCGCGTCAACCGCGACGAACTCGTCGAGTTCCAGGTCGACGGCACTGAGGGCTCGGCGGTCGCGGGCCTGCGCAACTGCCGCGTACAGCACCGCGCCGCGACCCCCAAGCCGGTCTGGAACCCGGACCTGCCCGCCACCCACACCTTCCGCGAGCAGTGGCAGGAGGTCCCCGACAACCAGGGCCCCGACGGGTACGACAACGGCTTCAAGGCCCAGTGGGAGCTGTTCCTGAAGCACGTCTACGCCGACGCGCCCTACCACTGGGACCTGCACGCCGGCGCACGCGGCGTGCAACTCGCCGAGCTGGGCCTCAAGTCCTCCGCCGAGGGCCGCCGCATCGACGTACCGGAGATCGCCCAGTGAGCCCGGACGCCCCCCGGCCGCCCCGGCCGCCCCTCACCTCCCGCACCGTCTTCTCCGCGGCCCACGTCGTCGCGGACCCCCGCGCCGACGTCTCCCCGGACTCCCCGGCGGCCGTCGACTGGGACGCCACGCTCGCCTTCCGCCGCCACCTGTGGGCGCAGGGCCTGGGCGTGGCCGAGGCGATGGACACAGCACAGCGCGGTATGGGCCTGGACTGGACGGGCGCGGCGGAACTGATCCGGCGCTCGGCGGCCGAGGCGAAGGCGGTGGGCGGCAAGATCGCCTGCGGCGTCGGCACCGATCAACTGACGGGCCCGGCGGACCTGTTCACGGTCCGTGCCGCGTACGAGGAGCAGCTGGCCCTCGTCGAGTCGGCCGGATCCCAGGTGATCCTGATGGCATCGCGGGCCCTCGCGGCGGCCGCGAAGTCGCCGGAGGACTACCTGGAGACGTACGGCGAACTGCTGCGGCAGGCGAGCGAACCGGTGATCCTGCACTGGCTCGGCCCGATGTTCGACCCGGCGCTCGACGGCTACTGGGGAAGCGCCGGCCTGGACGCGGCGACGGAGACCTTCCTGGAGATCATCAAGGCGCACCCCGACAAGGTGGACGGCATCAAGATCTCCCTGCTCGACCCCGGGCGCGAGATCGCCCTGCGCCGCCGCCTCCCGGACGGCGTCCGCTGCTACACGGGCGACGACTTCCACTACCCCGAACTGATCGCGGGCGACGAGCAGGGCTTCAGCCACGCGCTCCTCGGCATCTTCGACCCCCTCGCGCCCTTGGCGGCGCAGGCGGTGCGCGCGCTGGACACCGGGGACACGAAGGCCTTCCGCGCCGTCCTGGACCCCACGGTCGAGCTCTCCCGGCACCTCTTCGAGGCGCCCACCCGCTTCTACAAGACGGGCGTGGTCTTCCTGGCGTGGCTCGCGGGCCACCAGGAGCACTTCACGATGGTGGGCGGGCTGCAGTCGGCGCGTTCGCTGCCACATCTCGTCCGGGCGTATGAACTGGCGGGCGGCCTGGGACTCTTCCCGGATCCGGACCTCGCCGAGTCGCGGATGAATTCCCTGATCGCCGTCTACGGAGGAGGCCGCCGATGAGCGAGGCCTTGGCCCGCTTCTCCATCAACCAGATGACGGTCAAGCAGCTGTCACTGCCGGAACTGGTCGCGGCGTGCGGCGACTTGGGCATCTCCGGAGTGGGCCTGTGGCGCGAGCCCGTCCAGGCCTACGGGGTCGAGAAGACCGCCGAGCTGGTACGGGACGCGGGGCTGACCGTGACCACGCTCTGCCGGGGCGGCTTCCTCACCGCCGTCGACCCCCACGCGCGCGTGGCGGCCGTCGACGACAACAGGGCGGCGATCGACGAGGCGGCGGCGCTGGGCACGGAGACGCTGGTGCTGGTCTCCGGAGGGCTGCCCGCCGGGTCGAGGGATCTGCGGGGCGCGCGGGAGCGGATCGCCGACGGGCTCGCGGAACTCGCCCCGTACGCGGCGTCTCGGGGCGTGCGGCTCGCGATCGAGCCGCTGCACCCGATGTTCGCCTCGGACCGCTGCGTGGTGTCCACGCTGACCCAGGCACTCGACCTGGCCGAGCGGTTCCCCGCCTCGCAGGTGGGGGTGTGTGTCGACACGTACCACGTCTGGTGGGACGACCGGGCGCCCGCGGAGATCGCGCGGGCGGGGGCCGGCGGCCGACTGCACGCGTTCCAACTGGCCGACTGGGTCACGCCGCTGCCACAGGGCGTGCTGAACGGGCGGGGGCAGCTGGGGGACGGGGCGGTGGACTTCACGGAGTGGCGGGGTTACATGGAGGAGGCCGGGTACGCCGGTCCTGTCGAGGTCGAGCTGTTCAACGAGGAGCTCTGGGCCCGCGACGGGCGGGAGCTGCTCTCCGAGACGGTGCAGCGGTACGCCGCCCACGGGTGAGGCCTGCTCGCGGGTGCGCCCTTCCTGCGGGGTGAGCCCTGCTCACTGCGGGCGACAGGGGGGGCTTCGAGGGGGGGACTCAACCGAGGGGAAATTCGTCCGCCGAGGGGAAATTCGTCCGCACCTCCCGTGCAACCCTTCCCACCCTTTGCGGGTCGTACTTGGTGTCAGAGCTTCCGCAGGGGGGATCCGGGGGGATCCGGGGGGATTCGCGGAGGGTCTGTCGGGGAGGGGAGACCCGAGGGGGCCCGGTCGCAGACCGGGCCCCCTCGGGTCTTCAGGGCAAGTTGTCCACAGGCTTTCCGCGCTGTCAGTGGGCGGCGGTAGCGTCGGACCATGTCGAGTCCCACAGGAGTCGCGGCGCGGGCCGCTGTGGTGGAGGGGGTCCTGGAGCGGATCACCTACGCCAACGAGGAGAACGGGTACACGGTCGCGCGGGTCGACACCGGCCGCGGCGGCGGCGACCTGCTCACCGTCGTCGGTTCGCTGCTCGGCGCCCAGGTGGGCGAGTCGCTCCGGATGGAGGGGCGCTGGGGCTCCCACCCGCAGTACGGCAAGCAGTTCACGGTCGAGAACTACACGACGGTCCTGCCGGCCACGATCCAGGGCATCCGCCGCTATCTAGGCTCGGGCCTGATCAAGGGCATCGGCCCCGTCATGGCCGACCGCATCACCACCCACTTCGGCGTGGACACCCTCGATGTCATCGAGACCGAGCCCAAGCGCCTCGTGGAAGTCCCCGGCCTCGGCCCCAAGCGCACGAAGATGATCGCCGCGGCCTGGGAGGAGCAGAAGGCCATCAAGGAGGTCATGGTCTTCCTCCAGGGAGTCGGGGTCTCCACCTCCATCGCGGTGCGGATCTACAAGAAGTACGGCGACTCCTCCATCTCCGTCGTGAAGAACGAGCCCTATCGCCTCGCCGCCGACGTCTGGGGCATCGGATTCCTCACCGCCGACCGCATCGCCCAGTCCGTCGGCATCCCGCACGACAGCCCGGAACGCGTCAAGGCAGGCCTCCAGTACGCACTCTCGCAATCCACCGACCAGGGCAACTGCTATCTCCCCGAAGAGCGCCTCATCGCGGACGCGGTGAAGCTGCTCCAGGTCGACACGGGCCTGGTCATCGACTGCCTCGCGGAGCTGGCGGGCGACGAGGAGGGCGTCGTACGGGAGACGGTGCCGGGCGGTCCCGACGGCGAGGAGGAGGTCACCGCCGTCTACCTGATCCCCTTCCACCGGGCCGAACTCTCCCTCTCCGCCCAGCTCCTGCGCCTCCTGAGGACCACGGACGACCGCATGCCCGGCTTCCGGGACGTGGACTGGGGCAAGGCCCTGACCTGGCTGGCCGGCCGCACCGGCGCCGAGCTGGCCCCCGAGCAGGAGTCGGCCGTCAAGCTCGCGCTGACCCGGAAGGTGGCCGTCCTGACCGGCGGCCCCGGCTGCGGAAAGTCCTTCACGGTCCGCTCGATCGTGGAGCTGGCCCGCGCCAAGAAGGCGAAGGTCGTGCTCGCGGCGCCCACGGGCCGCGCGGCCAAGCGCCTCGCCGAGCTGACCGGGGCCGAGGCGTCCACCGTCCACCGCCTCCTGGAACTGAAGCCGGGCGGGGACGCCGCGTACGACAAGGACCGGCCGCTCGACGCGGACCTGGTGGTCGTCGACGAGGCGTCCATGCTGGACCTCCTCCTCGCCAACAAGCTGGTGAAGGCGGTGGCGCCCGGCGCGCATCTGCTCTTCGTGGGCGACGTGGACCAGCTGCCGAGCGTCGGCGCGGGCGAGGTCCTGCGGGACATGCTCGGCGACGGGAGCCCCGTCCCCGCGGTCCGGCTGACCCGCATCTTCCGCCAGGCCCAGCAGTCCGGAGTGGTGACCAACGCCCACCGGATCAACTCCGGGCTGCCGCCCGTCACCCAGGGGCTCGGCGACTTCTTCCTCTTCGTCGAAGAGGAGACGGAGGACGCGGGGCGGCTCACGGTGGACGTGGCGGCGCGCCGCATCCCGGCGAAGTTCGGCCTCGACCCGCGGCGCGACGTCCAGGTGCTCGCGCCGATGCACCGCGGCCCGGCAGGCGCGGGGAATCTGAACGGGCTGCTCCAACAGGCCATCACGCCCAGCAGACCGGACGTCCCGGAGAAGCGGTTCGGCGGCCGGGTCTTCCGGGTCGGCGACAAGGTCACGCAGATCCGCAACAACTACGAGAAGGGGCAGAACGGCGTCTTCAATGGCACCGTCGGAGTGGTGACCGCGCTCGACATCGACGAGCAGCGGCTCACGGTCCTGACCGACGAGGACGAGGAGATTCCGTACGAATTCGACGAGCTGGACGAGCTGGCGCACGCGTACGCCGTGACCATCCACCGCTCGCAGGGCAGCGAGTATCCGGCGGTGGTGATCCCGGTGACCACGGGCGCCTGGATGATGCTGCAACGGAATCTGCTCTATACGGCCGTGACGCGTGCCAAGAGGCTGGTCGTCCTGGTCGGTTCGCGCAAGGCTCTGGGACAGGCGGTACGGACGGTCTCGGCGGGCAGACGCTGTACGGCCCTGGGTTTCCGGCTCGCCGGAGGCCGGGGAAGTACCCCTGGACCAACCCCCGGATTCACCCCTGGTTCCACCCCCGGAAATTTTGATCGATCAAACGAGTAGGAAAGGTCACACAGCACTTCCGCAAGCCGGGCGAACGGGGCAGGATGAGCAGGTTGGCGGCACTGAGTGCCGCCATTAGGCCCAATGGTCGACCCCGAGTGCACTCTCCAGGGCCAAATGGGGGATGGTAGAGACAGTCAGGGCACCTCGAAGAAGAGGCACAACGTCGGTGAGGGATGACGTGAGCGACAACTCTGTAGTACTGCGGTACGGCGATGGCGAGTACACCTACCCGGTGATCGATTCGACCGTCGGCGACAAGGGCTTCGACATCGGGAAGCTCCGCGCCCAGACCGGTCTGGTGACCCTGGACAGCGGCTATGGCAACACCGCCGCCTATAAATCCGCCATCACCTATCTCGACGGTGAGCAGGGGATCCTCCGGTACCGCGGCTACCCGATCGAGCAGCTGGCCGAGCGCTCCACCTTCCTCGAGGTGGCGTACCTGCTGATCAACGGCGAGCTGCCGAAGGTCGACGAGCTTTCCACCTTCCGCAACGAGATCACGCAGCACACCCTGCTGCACGAGGACGTCAAGCGGTTCTACGACGGCTTCCCGCGTGACGCCCACCCGATGGCGATGCTGTCGTCCGTGGTCAGCGCGCTGTCGACGTTCTACCAGGACAGCCACAACCCGTTCGACGAGAAGCAGCGTCACCTCTCGACGATCCGCCTTCTCGCCAAGCTTCCGACGATCGCGGCGTACGCGTACAAGAAGTCCGTGGGCCACCCGGTCGTCTACCCGAGCAACAACCTCGGCTACGTCGAGAACTTCCTGCGCATGACGTTCTCCGTGCCCGCCGCGGACTACGAGCTCGACCCGGTCGTCGTCTCCGCGCTGGACAAGCTGCTCATCCTGCACGCGGACCACGAGCAGAACTGTTCGACCTCCACCGTGCGTCTGGTGGGCTCCTCGCAGGCGAACATGTTCGCCTCGATCTCCGCCGGCATCTCCGCCCTGTGGGGCCCGCTGCACGGTGGCGCCAACCAGTCCGTCCTGGAGATGCTCGAGGGCATCAAGGCGGACGGCGGCGACGTCGACACCTTCATCCGCAAGGTGAAGAACAAGGAAGACGGCGTGAAGCTCATGGGCTTCGGGCACCGCGTCTACAAGAACTTCGACCCCCGGGCGAAGATCATCAAGGCGGCGGCGCACGACGTCCTCTCGGCCCTCGGCAAGTCCGACGAGCTGCTCGACATCGCCCTCAAGCTGGAGGAGCACGCGCTGGCCGACGACTACTTCGTCGAGCGCAAGCTCTACCCGAACGTGGACTTCTACACGGGCCTCATCTACCGCGCGATGGGCTTCCCGACCGAGATGTTCACCGTGCTGTTCGCGCTGGGCCGCCTGCCGGGCTGGATCGCGCAGTGGCACGAGATGATCAAGGAGCCGGGTTCCCGCATCGGCCGCCCGCGCCAGATCTACACCGGCGAGGTTCTCCGGGACTTCGTCCCGGTCGAGGGTCGCTGACCCTCGGGCTCACAGCCCAAGCGAAGGCGCACCAAGCGAAAAGCGCCCCGCCGCCGATCCCCCCACGGGTCGACGGTCGGGGCGCTTTCCTTTTTCCCGGTTCGGATTCCCCCCACGGGATCCGGCCGGGCGTCTGTGGCAGCGCGCCAGCGCTTCGTGCTGCGAACTGCCGGGACCCGCACCTACCGGGAGGGCCGCTCAAGCTCCCCGGTGGACGTGCCCCGGCCAACGCTTCCCCCGGCCTCGCGGCCGGGGTTTTCCCCTTCAGGAACATCCCCCAAGATGTCCCCGATGTCTAGAGACGTCCCCCAAGACGTCCCTGGCATCGCACTCTTAGACTCGCGAGCCCCCCCAATGGTTACGTTCAGATCTATGTGATCTGCGTCTCTTGCATATGTCCCGAACTGATGCAAGAGCCCCGATATGCCGATCGGGACTCAGACGTGAGAATGCTGCGGACGGGATGTGAAGAGGCTATGTAAACGTCCTCAGGCGGAGGCTGTTGCTCACCACGAAGACCGACGAGAACGCCATCGCGGCACCCGCGATCATCGGGTTCAGCAGTCCGGCCGCCGCGAGCGGCAGCGCCGCCACGTTGTAGCCGAAGGCCCAGAAGAGATTGCCCTTGATCGTGGCGAGGGTCCTGCGGGAGAGCCTGATCGCGTCGGCCGCCGAGCGCAAGTCCCCGCGCACCAGCGTCAGATCGCTCGCCTCGATCGCCGCGTCCGTGCCCGTGCCCATCGCGAGGCCCAGATCGGCGGTGGCCAGCGCCGCCGCGTCGTTGACCCCGTCCCCGACCATCGCCACGACCCGGCCCTCGCCCCGCAACCGCCGTACGACATCGACCTTGTCCTCCGGCAGCACCTCGGCGTACACGGCGTCCGGTGCGATGCCGACGGCGTGCGCCACCGCCTCGGCGACGGCCCTGTTGTCACCCGTCAGGAGTACCGGCGTCAGACCGAGCGCCCGCAGCTCCCGCACCGCCTCGGCGCTGGTGTCCTTCACGGTGTCGGCGACGGTGAGGACACCGCGCGCCACGCCGTCCCAGGCGACCAGGACGGCCGTACGCCCCGACGCCTCGGCCCCGGCCCTGAACGCGGCCACCGACGCGAGCCCCGAGACCCCCGCCTCCGCGAGCAGCCGCTCCCGGCCGACGAGCACCTCGTGCCCCTCCACCGTGCCGCGCACGCCCGTCCCCGCGGCGTTCTCGAACCGCTCCGCAGCGGGCAGCTCCGCGACGCCGATGCCGAGCCGCGCGGCCGCGCCCGCCGCCACGGCCCGTGCCACCGGATGCTCGGAGGCATGCTCCAGGGCGCCCGCGAGCCGCAGCAGCTGCTTCTCGTCCGTGCCCTCTGCGGCGTACGCGTCGCGCAGTTCCATCCGGCCGGTCGTCACCGTCCCGGTCTTGTCCAGGACGACCGTGTCGACACGGTGCGTGGACTCCAGGACCTCCGGGCCCTTGATGAGGATGCCGAGCTGCGCGCCGCGCCCCGTGCCGACCATCAGGGCGGTCGGCGTCGCGAGGCCGAGCGCGCACGGGCAGGCGATGATCAGGACCGCGACGGCCGCGGTGAAGGCCGCGGTCGCGTCACCGGTCGCGCCGAGCCACGCCCCGAGCGTGCCCGCGGCTATCAGCAGCACCACCGGCACGAAGACCCCGGCGATCCGGTCGGCGAGCCGCTGCACCTGCGCCTTGCCGGTCTGCGCGTCCTCGACGAGCCGCGCCATCCTGGCCAGTTGGGTGTCGGCGCCGACACGGGTCGCCTCGACGACCAGCCGCCCCGAGACGTTCGTGGTCGCCCCGGTCACCGCGTCGCCCGCCGCGACGTCCACCGGCACGGACTCGCCGGTCAGCATCGAGGCGTCGACCGCGGAGTGCCCCTCGACGACGGTGCCGTCCGTCGCGACGGTCTCTCCGGGGCGTACGACGAAACGGTCGCCGACCACGAGCCGGGAGACCGGGACGCGCACCTCGCCGCCGTGCCGCAGCACGGCGGCGTCCTTGGCGCCCAGTTCGAGCAGCGCCCGCAGCGCGGCGCCCGCCTTCCGCTTCGAGCGGGCCTCCAGCCAGCGGCCGAGCAGGATGAACGTGATGACGCCCGAGGCGACCTCGAGATAGATCGTCGACGCCGCGTCGGCGCGCGACACCGTGAACTCGAAGGGGTGCCGCATCCCCGCCATCCCCGCGTCCCCGAGGAACAGCGCCCACAGCGACCAGCCGAACGCGGCCAGCGTGCCCACGGACACCAGCGTGTCCATCGTCGCCGCGCCGTGCCGCAGATTGGTGAACGCCGCCTTGTGGAAGGGCAGCCCGCCCCATACGACGACGGGCGCGGCCAGCGTCAGCGAGAGCCACTGCCAGTACTCGAACTGCAGCGAGGGGATCATGGCGAGCAGCACGACGGGCAGCGAGAGCAGCGCGGAGACGATGAGCCGCTGCCGCAGGGTGTCGGGCTCGGTGATGTCGGCGGTGGTGGGCCGGTCGGCTGCCTCGGGCTCAGGCGGCTCGGGGACGATCTCGCGCGCGGTGTAGCCGAGCTTCTCGACCGTCGCGACCAGCTGCGCGACCTCGGTCCCGGCCGGGTACGAGACTTTCGCCTTCTCCGTGGCGAGGTTGACCGAGGCGGTCACGCCCTCCATGCGGTTCAGCTTCTTCTCGATGCGGGCCGAGCAGGAGGCACAGGTCATGCCGCCGACGGCGAGTTCGACTTCGTTCATGGCTCTTTCGTACTACGGGGTGGTGTGGCTGCGGGGCGATGTGGCTGAGGGCCCTGTGGCGGACTCGCCACAGGGCCCGGGTACCCGGCCGGTCGTCGTTCAGGCGCCGGCGACACCGGTCAGCTCGTAGCCCGCCTCGTCGACCGCGGCGCGCACCGCGGCCTCGTCGAGCGGGGCGTCCGAGATCACGGTCACCTTGCCGGTGGAGGCGACGGCCTTGACGGAGCTGACGCCGGCGATCTCCGAGATCTCGCTCGAGACGGCGCCCTCGCAGTGACCACAGGTCATGCCGGTCACGTCGTAGACGGTCGTCACGGCGCCCTGCGGCGTCTCGGCGGCGCCGCCGGAGTGGCAGGAACCGCTGGGGGAGCAGCAGGAGCCGGTGGCCTCGGTGTCGGCCTGCGGGAGCTCGGTCTGGGCGCTCATGTCGTTCTCCTCGGTGAGGGTGCGGCGTATGTGCGTGCGTATGCGACGTAATGTGCAGGAGGGGCCCCGGAGTCCCCGAGCACCTCCTGACACTCACTACTGTATACCCCTAGGGGGTACTTCTCAACGAGGGGTGGGTGCGGGCCCGCGGCCCGTGTCCGGCGTCAGTCCCTGCGTCCCCGGTTGCCGGGCCGCGCGGCGACCCAGGTGCGGATGGTGTCCGCGTACCAGTAGGGCTTGCCGCTCTCCACGTGGTCGGGGTCCGGCAGCAGGCCGTGCTTGCGGTAGGAACGCACGGTGTCGGGCTGCACCCGGATGTGTGCGGCGATCTCCTTGTACGACCAGAGCCTTCGGTCCGTCATCAGTGGCACCTCCCTGCGGGCGCCGCAGGAGCGGCTCTGGGGAGCCGTCGGGGGAGCTGCGGCGCGACGCTGGCGATCACTCAGCCTGTGCCCGGTGAACGACGCGGAGTGAGCGCAGGAGGGTGGCTGTCGTCTCCCTGTGACGGAAGACCCGCGTAGGCGCGACATGTGTGACAGGAAGAGGGTGTTTGTGACGTGTGTGATGCATCCAGGGGGCGCGTCCGCGTGGCGCGTTACCGGCGCACTGTTGCGGAGCGTGGACGGACACGGGGTGGGGGCCGCCCGCCGGGCCGACCTGCCGGCGGGCGGGCGAAGCGAGGTGGGCCGGGCCTGCTGCGCCAGGTCCGGCCCACCGGCTTCCCCGCAACCCCCGTGCCGCTCGGGCACCGAAGGGTTCCCCCTCGCCATGTGGCTCGAAGGCAACAGCCTGCCGTCGGCGCGGGCCGCGGGTATTGGAAAAATGCGCGGCGCACGGAGGTTGCGCGGCCCGCGGGGTTTCAGGGCAGGACGAGGCTCGTCGGCTGGTCCGCGATCCGGTCGGCCGACGGCGGGCCGCCGCGCGGCCGGGCGGTGCGCCGCACCGCGGCGAACTCGCGCGGCGTGCAGCCCGTCATCGCCTTGAACTCGCCGCTCAGATGCGACTGGTCGTAATAGCCGCAGACCGCCGCCGTCTCCGCCTGGGTGCGCCCCGCCGCGAGCAGCCGCCGCGCACGCTGGAGCCGCAGCACCCGGCCCGCGGCCTTTGGCCCGATGCCGATCCGCTCCCGGAAGCGGCTCTCCAACTGCCGTACGCTCCAGCCCACTTCATCGGCGATGTGCCCGACCGGGGCGGCGCCCCCGGTGCGCACCAGCTCGCCCCAGGCCCGCACCGTGCGCTCGCAGGGCGGCGGTCCCGCGGCGGACCAGCGGTCGAAGGCGTCGTCCAGGAGGGCGAACCGCGTGCTCCAGGAGGGCAACGCACCCAGCGCCGAGGCGAGTTCGGCGACGCTGCCCCAGCGGCCGGGCTCCGGGCGGACGCCGAGCGCGTCCGGATCGACGTTCAGGTCCGCCAGTTCGTGCAGTTCGTGCAGGGCCGTGCCGAAGAGGGTGAACGCGGCCCACGGGGCGAGCAGCACCTCGATGCCCGCGATGTCGCCGTCGTGCTCGCCGATCACCGGCGTCGTGCCGAGCCCCGAGAGCACCGAGACCAGCGACACGGACGCCTGCTCCTTTTCGGCGGAGTCAGCGGAGTCGGCAGAGTCAGCCAAGTCGGCCAAGTCGGGGAGTCCGGATATCCGCACCGGACGCGCGAAGCCGAGCATCAGCGTCACCGCGCCGATCGGCACCTCCAGCCTGCGCCGCGGCCTGCCCAGTGCCAGCCGGATCCCGCGGTAGCTGATGACCCCCGGCCGCAGCCGGGGGTGCGGGGCGGCGAGGGCCACCTCCCAACTGCCCAGGGGACAGCGCGCGTACCGGGTGCCCGAGGCCATCGGCGCCGGCCTCTAGGCGCCGCAGGAGCGCAGGAAGGAGCGGGTGCGGCGGGCGATCGGCAGCGGCCTGTCCGGCGGGCACGGGTACATGTCCTGCTCGACGATGGCGAACAGGTCCACGTCCAGCTTCTGGGCCGCCGCGAGCACCGGTTCGAGCGCGGGCACCCCGGTCGGCGGCTCGCACATCACGCCGCGCGCGACGGCGGGGCCGAACGGCAGCTCCTGCGCCCGCACTTCTGCGAGCACCGCCGGGTCGACCTGCTTGAGGTGCAGATAGCCGATGCGCTCGCCGTACGTCTCGATGAGTTCGACGCTGTCGCCGCCGCAGTAGGCGTAGTGCCCGGTGTCCAGGCAGAGCGAGACGAGGTCCGCGTCGGTCGCGTCGAGGAAACGGGTCACGTTCTCCTCGCTGTCGATGTGCGTGTCCGCGTGCGGATGGACGACGACCCGCAGCCCGTACCGCTCGCGCACCTCGTACGCCAGGCGCTCGGTCTGGACCGTGAGCTGACGCCACTGTTCGGACGTGAGCGTGCGGTCCTCCAGGACCTCGCCGGTCTTGTCGTCGCGCCAGAAGGAGGGGATGACGACCAGATGCCCGGCGCCCATCGCCTGCGCGAGGGAGGCGTTCTCGGCCACATGGGCCCAGGTCCTGTCCCAGACGGCGGGCCCGTGGTGCAGGCCCGTGAAGACCGTGCCCGCGGACACCTTGAGCCCGCGCTTGTGCGTCTCGGCGGTCAGCGTCGCCGGATCGGTGGGCAGATAGCCGTACGGACCCAGCTCGATCCACTCGTATCCGGACTCCGCGACCTCGTCCAGGAAGCGGCTCCAGGGGACCTGGGCGGGGTCCTCGGGGAACCACACGCCCCATGAGTCGGGTGCCGAGCCGATGCGGATGCGGGACAGCGTCGTCATGTCGGCAAGCTTTCAGGGCGGCGGAGAACAGTGTCAAGGAGTAGTCCGAATGTAAGGACAATGTGTTGACAGGGTTCGTGGGGCGGGATTAGACCTAGGGGTGGGCGACGCCGAGAGGGAGTGCAGGGTGACCGATCCGCACGACGAGACCGATCCGTACGACGTCATCACCATGGGCCGGATCGGCGTCGATCTCTACCCCCTCCAGGCCGGTGTGCCGCTCGCCGAGGTCAGCACGTTCGGCAAGTTCCTCGGCGGCTCGGCGTCCAACGTGGCCGTCGCGGCGGCGCGGCTCGGCCGCCGGGTCGCGGTGCTCACGCGGACCGGCGAGGACCCCTTCGGGGAGTATCTGCACCGGGCGCTGCGGGAGTTCGGGGTCGACGACCGGTGGGTGACGGGGGTCGCGGGCCTCCCCACGCCGGTCACCTTCTGCGAGGTCTTCCCGCCCGACGACTTCCCGCTCTACTTCTACCGGCAGCCGAAAGCGCCCGACCTGGAGATCCACGAGGCGGAACTCGACCTCGGTGCGATCACCGCCGCACGGGTGTTCTGGATGACGGGCACGGGGCTGAGCGCCGAGCCCAGCCGCTCGGCGACCCTGGCCGCGCTGGCCGCCAGGGCGCGGCGGGGCGTCACGGTCTTCGACCTGGACTGGCGGCCGATGTTCTGGACCGACCCGGCACAGGCCCGCCCCTTCTACGCCGAGGCCCTGCGGCACGCGACCGTCGCCGTCGGCAATCTCGACGAGGTCGAGGTCGCCACGGGGGAGCGCGAGCCGTACGCGGCGGCGCGGGCGCTGCTGGCGGCGGGGGTCGAGCTGGCCGTGGTGAAGCAGGGCCCCAAGGGGGTGCTCGCGATGGACCGCTCCGGGGAGAGCGCCGAGGTGCCGCCGCTGCCGGTGACGGTCCTGAACGGGCTCGGGGCGGGGGACGCGTTCGGCGGGGCCCTGTGCCATGGGGTGCTCGGGGGCTGGGAGTTGGAGCGGACCATGCGGTACGCCAACGCGGCGGGGGCGATCGTCGCCTCCCGCCTGGAGTGCTCGTCCGCCATGCCGTTCCCCGACGAGGTCGAGGCGGCGGTCGCGGCGGGGGCGGTGACGTGAGCCTTCCCGAGCCGCTGATCGATGTCGCGGAGCTCTCCCGTACGCGGGCGTCCCGGCCGGAGGCCATCGCGGAAGCCGCCGCCCGGCGCACCCGGCGGCCCCTTCTGGGTGACAGCGGGCGGCTGATGGTCGTCGCCGCCGATCACCCCGCGCGGGGCGCCCTCGCAGTGGGCGGACGTCCGCTCGCCATGGCCAACCGCGGGGACCTCCTGGAGCGGCTCTGCCTCGCGCTCTCGCGGCCCGGCGTCGACGGGGTGCTCGCCACCGCCGACATCCTCGAGGACCTGCTCCTGCTCGGCGCCCTCGACGGGAAGATCGCCATGGGGTCCATGAACCGGGGAGGGCTCGCGGGGGCCGCCTTCGAGCTGGACGACCGGTTCACGGGGTACCGCGCCGAGGACCTGGAGCGGCTCGGGTTCGACGCCGGGAAGCTGCTCCTGCGGGTCGACTACGAAGACCCCGGATCGCTCGCCACCATGGACGCCGCCGCCCGCGCCGTCGACGCGATGGCCGCGCGGAAGCTGCCCCTCTTCGTCGAGCCGTTCCTCTGCCGCCGCCCGGCGGACGGCGGACCGCCGCGCAACGATCTGAGCGCCGACGCGGTCACCACGTCCATCGCCATCGCGTCCGGTCTCGGCGGGACATCGGCGTACACCTGGCTGAAGGTCCCCGTCACCGAGAACCCGGACGACATGGCGCGGGTCATGGAGGCCTCCACGCTGCCCGCCGTGCTGCTCGGCGGCGACCTCGGGGACGACGGCGACGCCGCGTACGAGAAGTGGCGGGGCGCGCTCCAACTGCCCACCGTGCAGGGGCTCGTCGCGGGGCGCACGCTGCTCTACCCGGCGGACGGTGACGTGGCGGGCGCCGTCGACACCGCCGTCGGACTGCTGTAGGAGGACCACATGACGTACGTACCGAAGGGCAGCGCGATCGAGGGGCCGTACTCACTCGACCTCGACCACAAGCGGAGCGGACTGAACCATTCCGTCCTGCGGATCGTCGAACTGGAGCCCGGAGCCACCCACTCCTTCGCCACCGGAGAGAGTGAATGGATCGTGCTCCCGCTGACCGGCGGCTGTACGGTGCACGCGGAAGGCGGGATCATCGAACTGCTGGGCCGGGAGAGCGTGTTCAGCGGGGTCAGTGACTTCGCGTACGTGCCCCGTGACGCCCAGATCCAGATCGCCTCCGGCGCGGGAGGCCGCTTCGCCCTGGCAGGAGCGAAGTGCGAGCGTCGACTCCCCGCCCGCTACGGCTCCGCGCCGGAGGTCTCCGTCGAACGGCGGGGAAGCGGCAACTGCACCCGTGAGGTGCGCAACTTCGCGTCCGCCGACGCCTTCGACTGCGACCGGCTGATCGCGGTCGAGGTGATCACGCCGGGCGGCAACTGGTCCTCGTACCCGCCGCACAAGCACGACGAGCACCGGCCGGGCGTCGAGACCGAGCTCGAAGAGATCTACTACTTCGAGATCGAGGAGACACCGGACGGGCGCGCGGGGTTCGGCTACCAGCGGGTCTTCCCGTCCCGGCCCGGCGGCACCGACGTCCTCGCCGAGGTCAGGAGCGGTGACGCCGTCCTCGTACCCGACGGCTGGCACGGTCCTTCGATCGCCCAGCCGGGGCACGCCATGTACTACCTGAACGTGATGGCGGGACCGGGGCCCGAGCGGGAGTGGCGGATCTGCTTCCACCCCGATCACACGGAGGGGTACCGATGAACCCGGAGGGATACCGATGACCTCGACCCACCCGGTGCGGCTCAGCACCGCGCAGGCGCTCGTCCGCTTCCTGTCCCGGCAGTTCACCGAGCGGGACGGCCGGCGGCAGCGGCTCATCAACGCCACCTGGGGCATCTTCGGGCACGGGAACGTGGCGGGGATCGGCCAGGCGCTCGTCGAGTACGCCACTGTGCCTTCTGGGGGGACACCCCCCAGAAGCCCCGCGATGCCGTTCCACCAGGGCCGCAACGAACAGGCCATGGTGCACGCGGCCGTCGGGTACGCCCGTCAGTCGGGCCGGATGTCCACGCACGCGGTCACCACCTCCATCGGCCCCGGCGCCACCAACCTCGTCACCGGCGCCGCACTCGCGACCATCAACCATCTCCCGGTGCTCCTGCTGCCCGGCGACACCTTCGCGACCCGGCCCGCCGACCCGGTGCTCCAGCAGCTCGAAGTGCCGTACGCGGGCGATGTGTCCGTCAACGACTGTCTGCGCCCGGTGTCCAAGTACTTCGACCGGATCACCCGGCCCGAGGCCCTGATCCCGGCCGCGCTCGCCGCGATGCGGGTGCTCACCGACCCGGCCGCCACCGGCGCCGTCACGCTCGCCCTGCCGCAGGACGTGCAGGCGGAGGCGTACGACTGGCCCGAGGAGTTCTTCGCCGAGCGGACCTGGGCCGTCCGCCGCCAGGCGCCCGACCCGCGTGAACTGGCCGCCGCGGCACGGGCCGTACGGGACGCCACACGCCCCCTGATCGTCGCGGGCGGCGGAGTGCACCACAGCGCCGCCGAGGACGCGCTGCGGGAGCTCGCGGACGCCACCGGCATCCCGGTCGCCTCGACCCAGGCGGGCAAGGGCTCCCTGCGCTTCGACCACCCCGCGGACGTCGGCGGCATCGGGCACACCGGCACGGCGACCGCCGACGAACTGGCCTGCACCGCCGACCTGGTGATCGGCGTCGGCACCCGCTACAGCGACTTCACCACCGCATCCGGGACGCTCTTCGCGGCGCCCGGAGTCCGCTTCCTCAACCTCAACATCACGCCTTTCGACGGCCACAAGATGGCCGGCATGCCGCTGATCGCGGACGCTCGGGCCGGCCTGGAGGCCCTGACCGGAGCCCTCACCGGATACCGCGTCGCCGACGCGTACGCCGCCGAGTACACCGACGGCAAGGTCCGCTGGGAGCGGCTCGTCGACAAGGCCTTCGCGGTGTACGCGGCCGACGAACCCGACGCGCGGCCCACCCAGACCCAGGTCCTCGGCCTCCTCGACGAGCTGGTCACCGAGCGGGACGTGATCATCAATGCCGCGGGCTCGCTCCCCGGCGACCTGCACAAACTGTGGCGGACGCGGTCGCCGCGCCAGTACCACGTCGAGTACGGCTACTCCTGCATGGGATACGAGATCCCCGCCTCGATCGGCGTCGCGCTCGCCGCACCGGAGCGGCACGTCTGGGCGCTGGTCGGCGACGGGACGTATCTGATGATGCCCACGGAAATCGTCACGGCCGTCCAGGAGAACATTCCGGTCAAGGTGGTCATCCTGCAGAACCACGGGTACGCCTCCATCGGCGGCCTCTCCGAGTCCGTGGGCGGCGAGCGCTTCGGCACCGCCTACCGCTTCCGGGCGCCGGACGGGACGTACACGGGCGGTCCGCTGCCCGTCGACCTCGCGGCCAACGCGGCGTCGCTCGGGATGCGGGTGATCCGCGCCAAAACCGTCGGTGACCTGCGGGATGCCCTCGCCGAGGCGCGGGCGGCCGACGGTCCCACATGTGTCTACGTCGAGACGGAAACGGCAGACACAGTGTCGGGCCCTCCCCCGGCGCAGGCGTGGTGGGATGTGCCCGTGGCCGAGACGTCGACCCGACCGTCGGCGGTCAAGGCCCGAGAAGAGTACGACCGGCACGTCACAGCCCGACGCCGCCATCTGTGAGACCTGTGAGACCTGTGCGAGTGCCGACGCCAGCTGAGAGTAGGGATGCTTGATCATGACGAAGACCGTCAATCACTGGATCGGTGGGAAGACCGTCGAGGGTGCGTCGGGTACGTACGGTCCGGTGACCGACCCGGCGACCGGCGCCGTCACCACGCAGGTCGCCTTCGCGTCCGTCGACGAGGTGGACGCGGCCGTGGCCTCCGCGAAGGCGGCCTACGAGACGTGGGGCAAGTCGTCCCTCGCCAAGCGCACGGCGGTCCTCTTCACGTTCCGCGCGCTGCTCGACGCCAACCGTGACGCGATCGCCGAGCTGATCACCGCCGAGCACGGCAAGGTGCACTCGGACGCGCTCGGCGAGGTCGCGCGCGGCCTGGAGATCGTGGACCTGGCCTGCGGGATCACGGTGCAGCTGAAGGGCGAGCTGTCGACGGAGGTCGCCTCCCGCGTGGACGTCTCCTCGATCCGCCAGCCGCTCGGCGTCGTCGCGGGCATCACGCCGTTCAACTTCCCGGCGATGGTGCCGATGTGGATGTTCCCGCTGGCCATCGCCTGCGGCAACACCTTCGTGCTGAAGCCGTCGGAGAAGGACCCCTCGGCATCGATGAAGATCGCCGAGCTGCTTTCGGAAGCCGGGCTCCCGGACGGCGTCTTCAACGTCGTGCACGGCGACAAGGTGGCCGTGGACGCGCTCCTGGAGCACCCGGACGTGGCGGCGGTCTCCTTCGTGGGCTCGACGCCGATCGCCCGCTACATCCACACCACCGCCTCCGCCAACGGCAAGCGCGTCCAGGCGCTCGGCGGCGCCAAGAACCACATGCTGGTCCTGCCGGACGCCGACCTGGACGCGGCGGCGGACGCGGCCGTCTCCGCCGCGTACGGCTCCGCGGGCGAGCGCTGTATGGCGATCTCGGCGGTCGTCGCGGTCGGTTCGGTCGGCGACGAGCTGGTCGCCAAGATCAAGGAGCGCGCCGAGAAGATCAAGATCGGCCCGGGCAACGACCCGACCTCCGAGATGGGCCCGCTGATCACCGCCGCGCACCGCGACAAGGTCGCCTCGTATGTGACGGGGGCGGCGGCCGAGGGCTGCGAGGTCGTCCTCGACGGCACCGGCCACACCGTCGAGGGCCACGAGAACGGCCACTGGATCGGCCTCTCGCTCCTGGACCGCGTGCCGACGTCCGCGAAGGCCTACCAGGACGAGATCTTCGGTCCGGTCCTGTGCGTGCTCCGTGTCGACACCTACGAGGAGGGCGTGGCGCTCATGAACGCCTCGCCGTTCGGCAACGGCACGGCGATCTTCACGCGGGACGGCGGCGCGGCGCGGCGCTTCCAGCTGGAGATCGAGGCGGGCATGGTCGGCGTGAACGTCCCGATCCCGGTGCCGGTGGGTTACCACTCCTTCGGCGGCTGGAAGGACTCCCTCTTCGGCGACCACCACATCTACGGCAACGACGGCACGCACTTCTACACGCGCGGCAAGGTGATCACCACGCGCTGGCCGGACCCGTCGGACGCGCTGGCCGGGGTGGATCTGGGGTTCCCGCGTAACCACTGAGGGCTGTGCCCTTACCCCCGGGGAGGTAGCGCTTCCCGGGGGCTCGGGGATTTCGTACCGCAGGCGTGGTACGGCGGGGCGTCCGCGTACTCCCCAGGTAGGCACCGGGGTTCAGACCACCGGCTGCCTCGGATGTCAGCCCTCGCCCGTACGGTTGACGCATGGATCTACGACTGCCCAGGCGCAGACTGCTCGCCACCGCCGCCGCCCTCGCGGTGCTCGCGGTCGGCGGCACGTGGACGGCCGTCGCCTCCGACGACGCCCCCGCCGTGCACCGCGCCGACCGCGTCATGGAGATGAAGGGCGCGGGCGGCGCGGAGATCGACACGTCGTACTTCACCGCGGGCGACCCCGACACCAAGCGCCCCGCCGTCCTCATCGGCCACGGCTTCGGCGGCAGCAAGGACGACGTACACGACCAGGCGGAGGACCTCGCCCGCGAGGGGTACGCGGTACTGACCTGGTCCGCCCGCGGATTCGGCAGGTCCACCGGCAAGATCGGGCTGAACGACCCGAAGGGCGAGGTCGCCGACGTCTCCCGCCTCATCGACTGGCTCGCCGACCGCCCCGAGGTCCAGCTGGACAAGGACGGCGACCCCAGGGTCGGCCTCACCGGTGCGTCGTACGGAGGAGCGGTCTCCCTCCTCGCCGCGGGGCACGACCCCCGCGTGGACGCCATCGCCCCCCAGATCACGTACTGGAACCTGAGCGAGGCCCTGTTCCCCGACGGCGTCTTCAAGAAGCTCTGGGCCGGCCTCTTCTTCAGCACCGGCGGCGGCTGCGACCAGTTCGAGAAGCGGCTGTGCGAGATGTACGACAGGGTCGCGGTGGCCGGGAAGCCCGACGCCGCGGCGACCAAGCTGCTCGCGGCCCGCAGCCCTTCCGCCGTGGGCGACCGCATCAAGGTCCCCGCCCTGATCGTGCAGGGCCAGACGGACTCCCTCTTCCCGCTGGGCCAGGCGGACGAGATGGCCAAGGCGATCCGCGGCAACCACGCGCCCGTGTCCGTCGACTGGATCAACGGCGGTCACGACGGCGGCGACCGCGAGACGGGCCGGATCAACGCCCGAATCGGCTCGTGGTTCGACCGCTACCTGAAGGACGACAAGAGCGCGGACACGGGCCCTGCCTTCCGTGTCACCCGCACCGGAGGCATCGACTCCACCGACGGCGCCGCGACTCTGCGGGGCGCGAGCGGCGACCGCTATCCGGGCCTGGCGAGCGGCGTGCGCGACGTGCCGCTGACCGGCCGCGAGCAGACCTTCGAGAACCCGGCGGGGGCATCGCCGCCCGCCATCTCCACGCTCCCGGGTGTCGGAGGCGGCGGCGGACTCGCCCAGCTGTCGTCGCTCGGCGTCGGCGTCTCCCTCGACTTCCCCGGCCAGAACGCCCGATTCGACTCGGCGCCGCTGAGGGACGACGTACGGATCACCGGATCCCCGACGGCACGGGTGCACGTGAAGTCGGAGAGCGACGACGCCGTCCTGTTCGCGAAGGTCTACGACGTCGGACCGGGCGGCGGCGCCCAGCAGGTGCTGCCCGCACAGCTGGTCGCGCCGGTCCGGGTGGCGGACGCCAAGCGGGGCAAGGACGTCGACCTGACCCTGCCGGCCGTCGACCACGACCTGCAGAAGGGCCACCGCCTGCGCCTCGTCCTCGCCTCGACGGACCTCGGATACGCCTCTCCGGCGGAGCCGACGACGTACACGGTGTCCCTGAAGAGCGACCTCTCCGTCCCCACCGCGCCCGGAGTGAAGACGGCGGCGGCCCCGCTGCCCGCCTGGGTGTGGTGGCTGCCGATCGCCGGAGCGGTGGTCGCGCTCGCGCTGCTGCTGACCGCGCGGCGGCGGACGGCGGCGCCGGAGCCCGACCCGGACCTCGCGGAAGTGCCGCTGCAGATCACGGACTTGAGCAAGCGGTACGCGAAGTCGACGGACCGTTACGCGGTGCGTGATGTCTCCTTCCGCGTGGAGAAGGGCCAGGTCCTCGGCCTCCTGGGGCCGAACGGCGCGGGCAAGACGACGACCCTGCGCATGCTGATGGGCCTGATCCGGCCGGACGAGGGCGAGATCCGGGTCTTCGGCCAGGCAATCCGCCCGGGCGCACCGGTCCTCTCCCGGGTCGGCGCTTTCGTGGAGGGCGCGGGATTCCTCCCCCACCTCTCGGGCCGCGAGAACCTGGAGCTGTACTGGAAGGCGACGGGCCGCCCGCCCGAGGACGCCCATCTGGAAGAGGCGTTGGAGATCGCCGGCCTGGGCGACGCGCTCGCCCGAGCCGTGCGGACGTACTCCCAGGGCATGCGGCAGCGCCTCGCCATCGCCCAGGCCATGCTGGGCCTGCCGGACCTGCTGATCCTCGACGAACCGACGAACGGCCTCGACCCGCCGCAGATCCGCGAGATGCGCGAGGTGATGATCCGGTACGCGGAGGACGGCCGCACGGTCATCGTCTCCAGCCACCTCCTGGCCGAGGTCGAGCAGTCCTGCACCCACCTGGTGGTCATGGACCGCGGCCGACTCGTCCAGGCGGGCCCGGTCGCCGAGATCGTCGGCTCCGGGGACACGCTCCTTGTGGGTCTCGCGGAGGACATCTCCGACCCGCTGGTGGAGAAGGTCGCCGCGCTGCCCCGCGTGGCGTCGGCGGTCCGCGCTCCGGACGGCGGCCTGCTGGTCCGGCTCGACGGCACGGAAGGCGCGAGCGCCGCCCGGCTGCTGCCCGACCTGGTCCGCCTGGAGTTGCCGGTGGAGTCACTCGGCCCGCACCGCCGCCTTGAGGACGCCTTCCTGACTCTGATCGGAGGGGACGCCGCATGAGCGCCCTTGCTGAGACCGCGCCCGGCTACCGGCCGGGCCGCACGCTGCCGCTGCGGGTGGAGGCGGTGCGGCAACTGAAGCGCAGGCGGACGCTGGTGATGGGCGCGGTGATGGGCCTGCTGCCCTTCGTCCTCCTCATCGCCTTCGCCGTGGCCGGATCACCGGGGGCCGAGAACGGCCGGGTGACGCTGATGGACACGGCCACGGCATCCGGGGCGAACTTCGCGGCGACGTGTCTGTTCGTCTCGGCGGGCTTCCTCCTGGTCATCCCGGTCGCGCTCTTCTGCGGGGACACGATCGCCTCGGAGGCGAGCTGGTCGTCGCTGCGGTACTTGCTGGCGGCACCCGTGCCTCGGGCCCGCCTCCTCTGGTCCAAACTGGCCGTGGCGCTCGGCCTCAGCGCGGCCGCCATGGTGCTGCTCCCACTGATCGCCCTGGCGGTGGGTTCGGCCGCGTACGGCTGGGGCCCACTGGAGATTCCCACGGGCGGCACCCTGCCCGCGGGCACGGCGGCCCAGCGTCTCGTCATCGTCGTGGCGTACGTCTTCGTGTCCCAACTGGTCACGGCGGGCCTGGCGTTCTGGCTGTCGACGAAGACGGACGCTCCGCTGGGCGCGGTCGGCGGAGCGGTCGGCCTGACGATCGTCGGCAACGTCCTGGACGCGGTGACGGCGCTGGGCAGCTGGCGCGACTTCCTCCCGGCGCACTGGCAGTTCGCGTGGGCCGACGCGATTCAGCCGCGGCCCGAGTGGGGCGGAATGATCCAGGGCGCGGTGATCTCGGCGACGTACGCGGTCGTGCTGTTCGCGCTGGCGTTCCGGGGTTTTGCGCGGAAGGACGTGGTTAGTTGAGGGGTCCCCGTAGCCGCATCGAGACTCTTCCGCAACGATTTCGAGCGATCGTTCGCCGTTGCCCCGGCGTCACAGTCATGTGAATCGACGACGCAAGGGGGACGGGATGGGGACCTGGAAGATGCGGCAGGCGTTGCTTGCCGGGGTCGTGGCCGGGGGGCTGGTGCTCACCGGGTGCAGTGGCGGCAGCAGTGAACGAGCCTCCGATACCGCCGACAAGAGCCGACGGGGAAGCGGTGGTGGCGCCACCGCGCCGCTGCCCGCCCCCGCCCCCACCTCGCCGGGCGAGCAGCGGGACGGGAAGCAACCCGAAGGCGACGAGCGGGAGTTCGCGCCGCCCCCCGACTACCTCTCCACCTTCGCCCTCGACGTCGACACCGCCTCCTACGGCTTCGCGCGCCGCACCCTCGCCGAGGGCAGGCTCCCGGACCCGTCCACCGTGCGGCCCGAGGAGTTCGTGAACAGCTTCCGGCAGGACTATCCGCGGCCCGAGGGGGACGGGTTCTCCGTGAACGTGGACGGGGGGCGGACCGATGAGGAGGGGTGGTCGTTGATGCGGGTCGGGCTTGCCACCCAAGGCGGCGAGAAGGAGAGTGAACGGCCGCCCGCCGCCCTCACCTTCGTCATCGACGTCTCCGGTTCCATGGCCGAGCCCGGCCGGCTCGACCTGGTCAAGGAGTCCCTCGGGATCATGACCGACCAGTTGCGCGACGACGACTCCATTGCTCTTGTCACCTTCAGCGACAGTGCCGAGACCGTGCTGCCCATGACCCGGCTCGGGGACCACCGTGGGCGGGTGCATGACGCCATCGACGAGATGGAGCCGACTCAGTCCACCAATCTTGAAGCAGGCATCACCACCGGGTACGACACCGCCGTCGGCGGGCGGCGCGACGGTGCCACCAACCGCGTCGTGCTGCTCTCCGACGCCCTCGCCAACACCGGTGACACCAGCGCCGACGGCATCCTGGAGCGGATCTCCGACGCCCGCCGCGAGCACGGCATCACCCTCTTCGGGGTGGGGGTCGGAAGTGACTACGGGGACGCGCTGATGGAGCAGCTCGCCGACAAGGGTGACGGCCACACCACCTACGTATCGGACAGCGAGGAAGCCCGGAAGGTCTTCTGCGAGCAGCTGCCGGCCAACATCGAGCTGCGGGCGCGGGACGCGAAGGCGCAGGTCGCCTTCGATCCGCAGACCGTCGAGCGGTTCCGGCTCATCGGGTACGACAACCGGCAGGTCGCCGACGACGACTTCCGCGACGACAGTGTGGACGGCGGCGAGGTCGGTCCGGGGCACACCGTCACCGCGCTGTATGCCGTGCGGATGAAGCCGGGCGCCAGTGGGCACGTGGCCACCGCCAACGTCCGCTGGCTCGACCCCGACAGCCGCGCCCCGCACGAGGAGTCCAACCAGATCGAGGCCGGGGACTTGGAAGGCGGGCTGTGGGACGGTGATCGCGGGCTGCGGACCGCCGCCGTCGCCGCGTACTTCGCGGACGCCCTGCGGCACGGGTCCGCCCCCTCGGCCGAGCCCGGCGACCCCGCCGTGCGGCCCGACAGCCGTACGACGAGCAGTGCCTCCGGCCGTCCGACGTCCACAACCTCGGACTACGACCGTGACCATGCCTCCCACTCCGACCCCGGCACGGACTCCGGCCCCGGCGGCCGGCAGTCCGTACCCGGTGGGCCCACGATGGGCGAACTGATCGTTCAGGCCAAGAAGTTGGCCATCGGCGGTGACAAGTCCCTGCGCGATCTCGCCACCGCCGTACAGCAGGCGGACCGGCTCACCGGCGGCGGGGGAGGGACGGACTGAGGCAGGTCACCGCCCGCAGAGCTGCCGCTCCGCCCGTACCGGGTCGTTCGGGAAACGGAACGCGGTGCGCTCCCAGGATCCGGTGATGTTCCGCCAGAACCGGTCCGGCGTCATCGGGTCCCGCGTCGCCGCCCGCAGCTCCGCGAGCGGCCCGCAGGACAGTGCCCGGCGGGCGGCGGCGACGCCCGTCGGGTCGAGGCCGGGCGGCAGCTGCCCGTGGCCCCGGTCGGCGAAGATCCACGTGTCGGGCAGCCGCTTGTCGTGGCCCACCCGGCCGTTGATCCGCTCCGAGTGCGCCGCCAGCGGATAGGCGAGCCCGATCGGGTCGAGCGCGGCCCCGTTCAGCGGGACGACCGTGCCGCTGAAGCCGAGCGTGCTGTAGACGCCGGTCACGGCGTGGGAGTTGGCGGTGACGGGAGTCCGGCCGAGCAGCAGCGTGGGCGTGCCCTCGCGGGCGGCGTCGCGGACCAGGCGGGCGTAGTCGGCGTTGGCCGGGTAGCCCGCGAAGTAGTGGTGGAGGGGGTGCGGGGCCGCGTTCTGCTGGACGTACACCCCGCGCTCGTCCGCCACCCCGCCGGGCCCGATCCGCCCCTCGTAGGGAATGCGCAGCCAGCCCGCGCAGACCAGCGCCCACGCGCCGACGCCCACCCCCGCGATCGCCCACGCGCGTGTGAGCGGTACCAGGAAGACGGGCAGCAGCATCAGCAGCAGGCCCGGCAGGAACATCCGGCCGTGCATGAAGTCGCCGCCCACCTTGATGACGTACGCCCAACAGAGAACCCCGGCGACGACGGGCGCGAACGCGGGGACCAGCGGCGGCGAAACGGTCCAGCCGCGGCGCGCCGGAAGCACCGCCACGAGGATCAACAGGGCGGGCATCCACAGCAGATAGGGCCCGGCGAAGTCCACGAGGTAGGACAGCCCCCGCGTCCACAGGCTCTGCGAGGCCTCCTTGGTCACGCCCGGCAGCGGCATCAGCTGCCCGTAGTAGCCGACCCGGAAGACCTCGTACGCGACCGGAAGCGCGAGCGCCGCCCCGAGGCCGCCCAGTGCGGCCCACCGCGAGGGGCGCACCATCAGCCACTGCGCGCCGAGGAACACGACGGAGACCAGCGCCAGGTCCGGCCGGACGAGCGGACCGAGGCCGATCACCACGCTGCTGACCACCGAATACGGCCGGGTGACGAGCAGCAGCCAGGCCCCCGCGATCCAGCACGTGGCGAGGCCCGTCTCCAGGCCGGACGTGGCGAAGTCCCAGACGGGCGGCAGGGCGAGGAGCACCAGGCAGCCGAGGGGGAGGACCGTCCGGTTCGTCGAGTACAGCCGCAGCGCGCCGAGCGAGGCGAACGCGAACCCGGCGGCGGTCAGCAGCAGTCCGCCGTACATCGCCGCCGTCGCGACGTCGATGCCGGGCAGCCCCGCGAGGGCGAGCAGCCACTGCCAGAGGGTGCCGGTGGAGGACTCGGCGCGCTCGCCCGCGTTGAAGACGGGGCCGTTGCCCGCGAGGATCTGCCGGACCGTACGGACGTAGATGTGCCCGTCGTCGGACATCCACCGCCGCCGGAATCCCGCGACCAGGACGAGCAGGGCGGGCAGCAGGCAGAGGGCGGCGCGTACGTAGGGGCTTGGGGCGGTGAGGGGGCCGCCGCGGTGGCTGTTGAGCAGCCCGAGGGCGGCGTCGGGCTCACGCCTGTAGGAGTGCGTCGACGTCATGATCTTTTCATCGGCGCAGGTCAGGCGCGGCTTGAACGGGACGGCGCGTCGCCCTCGGGCCCACGGCCCGTGGGGGCCTCAGCGGATGTGCCGCCCCGAGATCGCCCGCGCGATCACGAGCCGCTGGATCTCGCTGGTCCCCTCGAAGATCGTGTAGATCTTCGCGTCCCGGTACATCCGCTCCACCGGATGCTCCCTGCTGTACCCCGCGCCGCCGAGCACCTGCACCGCCTTCTCGGTCGCCGCGACCGCCAGTTCGCCGGCCCGGAGCTTGGACATCGAGCCCTGGCCCGCGTCGAACGTCTTGTCGTTGCGCGCCATCCACGCCGCCTGCCAGATCAGCAGCCGTACGGCCTCGATCTCGGTCCGCAGGTCGGCGAGGGCGAAGGCGATCGACTGGTTCTCGATGATCGGCCGCCCGAAGGCGACCCGCGATCCCGCGTACTCCAGCGCGTATTCGTACGCCGCCCGCGCGATGCCGAGCGCCTGCGCGCCCACCGTCGGCCGGCTCACCTCGAAGGTCGCCATCGCCGCCTGGCCGCGCTGCCGCGTGCCGCCGCCCTCACGGACCCGCGCGAGCCGTGCGTCGAGGCGTTCCTTCCCGCCGAGCAGACAGTGTCCGGGCACGCGTACGTCGTCGAGGAAGACATCGGCGGTGTGCGAGGCGCGCAGCCCCAACTTCTTGATCTTCCGGGCGCCTTCGAGACCCCGCGTGCCCGGCGGCACGATGAACGCCGCCTGCCCGCGTGCCCCGAGGGCGGGGTCGACGGACGCGACCACGACGTGCACGTTCGCTATGCCGCCGTTGGTGATCCACGCCTTCTGGCCGGACAGGGTCCACTCGTCGCGCGCTTCGTCGTACGTCGCACGCGTCCGCATCGCCGACACGTCCGAGCCCGCTTCGGGCTCGGACACGCAGAACGCCGCGAGCTTGGGGTCGTCCTCGTCGCCGAAGCACTGCGGAACCCACTCGGCGAGCTGGTCGGGCGTACCGGCGGAGAAGATCCCCGCCACGGCGAGCGAGGTGCCGAACAGGGCCATGCCGATTCCGGCGTCGCCCCAGAACAACTCCTCGTTGGCGATCTGGAGGGAGATCCCCGACGGGTCGCCGAACAGGTCGGCGAGGGACTCGAAGCCGTAGAGGCCGATCTTCGCGGCCTCCTGGATGACGGGCCAGGGAGTCTCCTCGCGCTCGTCCCACTCGGCGGCGGCCGGACGCACCACGCCCGCCGCGAAGCCGTGCACCCAGTCCCGCAGGTCCCGCTGTTCCTCGGTCAGTTCGAAGGAGAAGGGCATCGCGGGGTCACCTCACGCCTTCGGGATGTCGAAGTAGCGGGTGAGGCCGGCCGCGAGTGCCACGTCGCCCGCGACCTTGAGCTTGCGCATCATGAACATCGTGACGGGATTGGCGTTGCCCGAGACCAGCTTGAGGAACTCGGCGTCGGACATCACGAGCGTGACGCGCGGCTCGGCGTCCGTGCGGCCCTCGCGGACGGTGCAGGTGCCCTCCGAGATGTCCGTCTCGTAGACCGCCTCGTCGACGCCGGTGATCTTCCAGCGGATCAGCGCCTTGAGCGAGCCCGCCGTCTCCGGCCTGAACTGCCGCCCCATCCGCCCGAAGACCTCCGAGAGGACGCGGGCGCGCAGCTCGGCGTCCTGTGCGATCTCGGTGATCTCCTTGCCGGACAGGCCCTTCACGATCCTCGCGAACTCCTCGGGGGTCACGCTCGCGAAGTCCAGGCCGGCCAGACCGTCCGCGCCGCCGATGGAGCCGATGCCGCCGTCCGCCATGGCAATCTCCTTACTCTCCAGTAAACTTACTACGGGGTAAGGTAAACCCGGGCGGAGAGGCTGACAAGGCGGAGGGGCCGACAAGAGTGACCGAGCTGGAAGGCTGGCAAGGGTGACGGCGAACCAGAGCCCCGAGGGGCGCAGGCGGCGGGTTCCGCGCCAGGAGCGCGAGCAGCAGATCATGGACGTGGCGGTGACGGTCTTCGCCAAGCGTGGCTATCACGCCGCGTCCGTGGATGAGATCGCCGAGCTCGCCGGGATCTCCAAGCCGATGGTCTACCTCTACCTCGACTCCAAGGAGGGCCTCTTCCTCGCCTGTCTGCGCCGCGAGGCCGACCGCCTGGTCGCCGCCTTCCAGGGCGCCGCGCGGGGCGGCGGCGCGGCGCCCGAACTGCGGCTGTACGCGGGCCTGTCGGCGTTCTTCGCCTTCGTCGCCGAGCGCCGCGACAGCTGGGTCGTGCTGCACCGCCAGGCCTCGGAGCTGAGCGAGGCGATCGCGGCCGCCGTCGCCGACGCCCGGCGCGCGGTGATGGCCCAGGTCGCGGGTCTTGTCTGGGACGGCATCACGGAGAGCGGCGGCGGCTCGCCCGGTGGCCGGCTCTCCGCCGAGGACGCGGATTTCGTGGCCCATGCGCTGGTCGGCGCGGCGGACTCGCTGACCGACTGGATGGGCAGCCACCCCGGCCAGTCGCCGGAGGGCGTCACGCTGCGGCTGATGAACATGGTGTGGGTGGGGATGGGGCGCGTACTGGAGGGGGAGGTGTGGATGCCGCCGCGGGAATGACTTCGACCGCGCCCGCACCTTGAGCGTGTCCGCGCCCGCACTTTGAGCGTGTCCGCGCCAGGGAAGTGACGGTGTCCGTGCCAGGGAAGTGACCGTGTCCGCACCATTGAACTTTCCCTACGCTCAAGTAAGTTGACCTCCCAGTAAGTACGCACCGCACCACCTCTGCACGATCTCCGCACGTCAGCTGGTAGCCGGGAGCCGGGAGCCGTCATGGGCGTACGCAAGGATCTGAAAAGGGCACAACGCCACAGTGAGCTGGCGGAGCGCACCACCGTCGACCTCGTCCGGGACGAGCACGGGACCGTGCGCGAGGCGCGCGTCGCCCCGCTCGCGGCGAAGGCCACCGCGGGCAGCACCGCCGACATCCCCTTCACCAACGCCACAGAAGCACCCGACGCCGTGGTGCTGCGCCGCAAACAGGGCGGCCAGTGGCGGCCGGTCACCGCTGCCGCCTTCGCGCGCGAAGTGACCGCAGTGGCCAAGGGGCTGATCGCTGCCGGGCTCGAACCGGGCGGGCGGGTCGCGCTGATGTCCCGTACCCGGTACGAGTGGGCCGTACTGGACTTCGCGATCTGGGCGGCGGGCGGGCAGAGCGTGCCCGTGTACGCGACGTCGGCGGCCGAGCAGATCGAGTGGATCGTGCGGGACTCGGGCGTCCGGTTCCTGATCGCGGAGACGGCCGAGAACGTGGCGACGGCCGATGCGGCGGTCGCCGACCTCGACGAGCCGCCCCGCGTGCTCTGCCTCGACGACGGCGCCGTACTCGAACTGGTCGACCTGGGCCGGGAGTTGTCCGACGAGGAGGTCACCAAGCGGCGGTCGGCACTCACCCCGGACTCCATCGCCACCGTCTGCTACACCTCGGGGACCACGGGCAAGCCCAAGGGCTGCGTCCTCACCCACGGCAATCTGCACGCGGAGGCCGCGAACACGGTCGACCTGCTGCACCCCGTCTTCAAGGCGATCACCGGACAGATCGCCTCCACCCTCCTCTTCCTGCCGCTCGCCCACATCCTGGGCCGCACCATCCAGATCGCCTGCATGCTGGCGCGCATCGAACTCGGCCACTGCCCGAGCATCAAGCCCGACGAACTCCGCCCCGAACTCCGCTCGTTCCGGCCCACGTTCGTCGTCGGCGTGCCGTACCTCTTCGAGAAGATCCACGACACCGGGCGGGCGACCGCCGAGAAGATCGGGCGCGGGGCCTCCTTCGACCGCGCCGAGGGGATCGCGGTCCGCTTCGGAGAGGCGTATCTGAACAAGTTCCTCGACAAGCGCGGGCCCGGACCCTCGCTCGGGCTCTACCTCGGCTGGGCGCTGTACGAGCTTCTCGTCTACCGGCGCATCCGCAAGGAGGTCGGCGGCCGGCTCCGCTACGCGATCAGCGGCGGTTCCCCGCTGGACCGCCGGCTCAACCTCTTCTTCTACGCCGCCGGGATCATCATCTACGAGGGGTACGGACTGACGGAGACCACGGCCGCCGCGACCATCACCCCGCCGCTGAAGCCCCGCCCCGGCACGGTGGGTCTGCCGGTGCCGGGCACCGCGATACGCATCGCGGACGACGGGGAGGTGCTCATCAAGGGCGGCATCGTCTTCGGCTCGTACTGGAACAACCCGGCCGCCACCGACGCCGTGCTCCAGGACGAGTGGTTCGCCACCGGCGACATCGGGGCCCTCGACGACGACGGCTACCTCACCATCACCGGGCGCAAGAAGGACCTCATCGTCACCTCCGGCGGCAAGAACGTCTCCCCGGCGATCCTGGAGGACCGGCTGCGCAGCCGGGCGCCGGTCGGCCAGTGCATCGTCGTCGGCGACAACCGGTCGTACGTCGCAGCGGTCATCACCCTCGACCCGGAGGCCGTCGAGCACTGGCTCGCCGTGCGCAAGCGCCCCAAGGACACCCCGCTCGCCGAGCTGTGCCGGGACCCGAAGATGATCGCCGAGATCCAGAAGGCCGTCGACTACACCAACCAGGCGGTCTCACGCGCCGAGTCCATCCGCAGATTCACCCTCGTCGAGGGCGAGTTCACCGAGGACAACGGGCTGCTCACCCCCTCGCTGAAGATCAAGCGGCACGCGGTGGCGGCGGCGTACGCGGAGGAGATCGAGGCGCTTTACGGTGAGTGAGGCGAGCGATTCCTCCCGAGGCGCGGCTGGGGCCTCCCAGGACGCGTACGACTTCGATGTGCTGGTCGTCGGCTCCGGCTTCGGCGGATCCGTCGCCGCGCTCCGGCTGACCGAGAAGGGCTACCGGGTCGGCGTGCTCGAAGCCGGGCGGCGGTTCACCCGCGAGACGCTGCCCAAGGACTCCTGGGACCTGCGCAACTACCTCTGGGCGCCCCGGCTCGGGCTCTACGGAATTCAGCGCATCCATCTCCTCCGTAACGTCATGGTGCTCGCGGGCGCGGGTGTGGGAGGCGGCTCGCTGAACTACGCGAACACCCTCTACGTGCCGCCGCCCGCCTTCTTCGAGGACAAGCAGTGGGCGGGCATCACGGACTGGCGCTCGGAACTCGCCCCGTACTACGACCAGGCCCGGCGCATGCTCGGCGTACGCCAGAACCCGACCATCACCGAGGCCGACGAACATCTGCGGGCGGCGGCGGACCGGATGGGCGTGGCGGACACCTTCCGGCTGACGCCCGTGGGCGTGTTCTTCGGCGACGGGGCGGACGCGGGCGGGCGTGATGGAGGTGGCAACGGCAATGGCGGTGCCGGTGGCGCCACCGGCACCAGTCGTTCAACGGACGGACCAGGGGCGGAAGTTCCCGATCCGTACTTCGGGGGCGCCGGCCCCGCCCGTACCCCCTGCACCGAGTGCGGCTCGTGCATGACCGGCTGCAAGGTCGGCGCCAAGAACACCCTCGTGGAGAACTATCTGTATCTCGCCGAGCGGGCCGGCGCCGAGATCCGCGCGATGACCACCGTCGTCTCCGTGCGCGAGGCAGCCGGCGGCCACGAGGTCGTCACCGTTCCCACCGACCGCCGCCGCAGAGGCCCCCGCACCACGCTGCGCGCCCGCCACGTCGTCCTCGCCGCCGGGACCTACGGCACACAGACCCTGCTGCACCGCATGAAGGACGAGGGTCTGCTGCCCCGCCTCTCGGCCCGGCTCGGCGGGCTCACCCGCACCAACTCCGAGGCCCTGGTGGGCGCGGTCACCTTCCCGCGCCGCTACCGAAAGAAGCGCGGCGCGAGCCGCCCCCTGGACTTCACCCGTGGCGTCGCCATCACCTCCTCCATCCACCCGAACCCCACCACCCACATCGAGAACGTCCGTTACGGCAAGGGCTCCAACCTGATGGCGCTGATCTGCGTCCCGCAGTACCGCCGCAACCTCCCCAAACCGCTGGCCGCAGCGCTCGCCTTCCTCAGCCATCCGGTCCTCGTCGCGCGCGTGGCGTCGACCCACCGCTGGTCGGAGCGGACCATCATCGGCCTGGTCATGCAGACCCACGACAACTCCCTCACCACACGGCTCGGGCGCCGCCGACTGCTGACCGCCGAACAAGGGCACGGGGCGCCCAACCCGGTGCACATCCCCGAGGGCTGGGAGGCGGCGGGCCTGGTCGCCGAGCGGATCAACGGCTTCGCGGGCACGAACCTGGGCGAGCTGCTCAACAAGCCCCTGACCGCGCACTTCCTGGGCGGCTGCCCGATCGGCGACTCGGCGGAGTCGGGCGTGATCGATCCCTACCATCGGCTGTACGGCCATCCGGGGATCTCGGTGGTCGACGGCGCCGCGGTCTCCGCGAACCTGGGAGTGAACCCCTCGCTCACCATCACGGCACAGGCCGAGCGGGGGATGGCGTACTGGCCCAACAAGGGGGACGCGGACGGGCGTCCGGACCAGAACGCGGGGTACGCGCGCGTGCCGGCTGTTTCGCCAAGGACACCTGCGGTGCCGAAGGGGGCGTACGGAGAGCTGCGGCTACCACCGGGCTGACGGGCTCTCCCTGGGGTTCACCAGGCCTGCTTCGTAGGCGAGGAGCACCGCCTGGGTGCGGTTGTTGGCGTCCAGCTTCGTCAGGACGTTGCCGACGTGCGTCTTGACGGTCTCCAGGCTGACCTTCAGCCGCGCCGCGGTCTCCCGGTTGGAGAGGCCGAGGGCCATCAGCCGGACGATCTCGATCTCGCGCGGGGTGAGGGTGTCGGTCCGCGAGTCGGTCCGTGAACCGGTCCTTGTGCCGGTCCTTGTGCCGGTCCGAGGCTCGGGGCGGCGGGGCCGTTCGGCGGCCAACTCCCGGATGCTGTCCGGGAAGAGCACGGAGTCTCCGGTGGCGACCAGACGGACGGCGTGTGCGATCTGCGCGACGGGAGCGCGCTTCCGGATGAACCCGCTGGCACCGGCGCGCAGTGCGTCGTACACGTACTCGTCGTTCTCGAAGGTGGTGATGACGACGACCTTCGGCGGCTTCGGCAGCCCGGCGGCCCGCAGCCGCCGCGTCGCCTCGATGCCGTTCATCTCGGGCATGCGTACGTCCATGAGCACGACGTCGGGCTGCGACGCGACGACCAGCGGGAGCACTTCGGCCCCGTCGGCGGCCTCCGCGACCACGTCCAGGTCGGACTGGGCGGAGAGGAGGGTGCGGAGGCCGGTGCGGGTGAGCGCACGCCGCGCGGCGGCCGGGTCGCTGTCCATCAGCTCCCCGGCGACGGCGGCCTGGATGGTGGACGCGGTGAGCGTGTGGCCGATGGAGTCGTGCAACTCCTGGGCCAGGGCGTTCCGTCGGGCGAGTACGCGCATCTCCTGCTCGGCGGCGGCAAGGCGCTCCGCGGCGCGCGGCCCGAGCAGTCCGCGGGCGGCGACCCGCAGCAGGGCGGCCCCGCCGAGCACGGCGCACACCGCCACGGCGAGGCACACGACGGCGACGACCGCGGCCCACGCGCCCGACCACCCGCCGCGCACCCGCAGTTGCGCCCCGAGCCAGTCCATCTCCCCGCCCCCGCCCAGCCAGACGGCGGGGAAGACCGCCGCCGCGAAGGCCAGCAGTCCCACGGCGACGGTGACCGTGCCGCCGACGGCCATGTGCGCGCCGAGATAGGCGGCCGTGCGCACCCGGTCGACCGGCGCGATCCGCGGCTCCGTCGGCGCGGGCAGCCCGACCCCCAACTGCCGTCCGGCCAGCCGCACATGCCACCGCCGCGCCCCGCCGGCCGCCCCCATGGCACCCACCACGAGGACCGCCGAGAGGCAGAACCCCACGACGCGTACGACCGCCGGGAACTTCGGCGACGCGACGAGGAGCGCCACGGCCAACGGCACCGCACCCAGGACGGCGCCGAGGACGGCGTACGCCATGTATCGCACGTATCTGCTCACCATCCGCCGAACGCTACCGGTGCCCCCGTAGCCGCACCTCCCCCGAAAGAGCCAGCTCAGGACAGCGATGTGCGTGGCCCGCCGGGCCTGCCAAGGTGCCCCGCATGAAAGCAGAGCGGGCAGTATGGGCAAGAACCGGAGCGATCGTCTGGGTCGCGAACGCCGTGCAGTTCCTGGCGGTGCAACTGATCGTGGGCGCCGCCTGGGACACCCCCTACAGCTGGACGGCCAACAACATCAGCGACCTCGGCAACGTCCACTGCGGGGTGTGGGACGAATCCCGGCCCCGCTATGTCTGTTCGCCGATGCACGACGCGATGAACGTGTCCTTCGCGCTGTACGGCGTACTCCTCCTGGCGGGAATCGTCCTGACGGCGGCGGGCGGCCTCTGGGGCGCGGGACGCGTGTCGCGCGCCGCCCAGCTGCTGTTCGTGCTGAACGCGGGGGCGTGGGTGGTGGTGGGCCTCGCCCCCGCGGACGTGGACGAGGACCTGCACGTCCTGGCCGCGTTCGTCATCATGGGCCTCGGCAACATCGGCCTCGCACTCACCGCATGCGCCCCGCGCGGCACGCCGCTGGGCACTCTCCGCCCCGTCTCCCTCGCCGTCGCGGCGACCGGAATCGTCGGCGCCTGGCTGTTCTTCGCCCAGTGGGATCCGGGGGCGTGGCTGGGCCTCGGCGGCCTCGAACGGCTCGCGGCGTTCGCGCCGGGCGTCTGGACCCTGGCGGCGGCCGGCGCGGCGCTCTCCGGGCGGGTCAGGAGCGCGGTGCCCGCTTGATCCGGTCGAGCTGCTTGTCGATCACCGTCTCCAGCGGGAAGCGGGGGTCGAGCTGGGCGCCGCGGTCGCTGAAGTCGGCGGTGAGGCCGCCCACGCGTACGACGATGTGGCGGTCGATCACCGGGTTGCCCTTCGCGTCGTCCATGCTCAGGTCGAAGGCGACGGCCTCGTCGCCGAGCCGGGGCGCCTTGCGCACGGTGATCCGCGAGTCGAGTTTCTTCTCCGGGGTCTGCCCGGTCAGGGACTTACACGTCTTGAGCCCGTCGGCCAGCCCCCGGAACTGCTCGGCGGCCCCGTCCCCGGCGTACGAGCCGAGCCAGGTACGGCCGCCCCAGCGGTCGGTCTGCCACCAGAAGTCCTGGATCATGTTGGTGTCCGAGTCGTGCATGACCAGCGCGTCGTACACCCCTTGGCAGCCGCGGCCCGCCATGACGGACGGCGGATCGTTCTTGGGGACGGGCCCCTGGGTGGGCGCGCTGTCGACCTCCGGTACGTCGTCGGCGTGCAGGAAGAGGGCCTTCAACTGGGCGGTGGTCAGGGGCTTTTCGGTGGCGGGGGAGGCCGAGGGTGACTCCGACGGCGAGGCCGAGCCCTTGGCGTCACCGCCATCACCGGCATCCTTGGACGCGTTGGGCGCGTCGGGTGTTTTGTCCGCGCCCTGAGTGTCGTCCGCCGGCAGGCATCCGACGAGAAGCAGGGCCATCGAGCCGACTGCCGCGACGACAGCGGCACTTGCCGCCCCGCGGGTTCTCTTCCGTACCGCCATCACCGCTGTTGCCCCCTGGGCCCCTGATCCGCTGATCCGCCACGCCGAGATCTCCTGCGATCTCCTTGAACCCCTACATGTACATGATGAGGGCTCACGCGGCGAACGCCCGCACGGGTACGCCGGTGCGGGCGCTGGTGGGACTTCGCCGCGTGAGTCGGCCGGCAGTATCAGACGGCCGTATCAGACCCCTGTCGAGGCCTTGCGGCGGCGTACGGCGAACAGGACGCCCGCGCCCGCGACGACGGTGGCGCCACCGGCGGCGGCGACGAGCGGCGCGCTGCCGGAGGCGCCGGTCTCGGCGAGGTCGTCGTGGGCCGACGCGGAGATGCTGGCGTGCTTGACCTCCTGGCGGCCCGTGCCGCCCTGGGCGTGGTTCCGGTCGACGACGGCCTGGTCGTCCTTGCTGCCCGGCTTGCCCTCGGCGTCCTCGACCTTGCCGGGCTCACTGCCCGCGGCCAGGACCGTGAAGTCGAACTGGCTGATCTTGTCGAAACCGCACTGGCCGTCCTCGCCGTACGAGTGGGCCGTGGTGAAGAAGTACCCGGAGCCGGCCTTGGCGTCCGCGGCGATCTTGATGCGGAGCTTGGAGTCGACGTACTCGCCGGGAGCGATGCTGCCCACGGTGGCGAAGTCCTGGTTGTCGTTCCAGCCTGCGCCCCCGCCCTCGACGGGCTTCCACGCGCCGGTCTGCGGGTCGAACCACTCGACGGTGACGCCGAGTTCGGCCACGTCACCGATGGCCGGGTCGGCGGTGCCGAGATAGAAGCTGAGGTCGGCCTCCATCACCTTGACCGTGGAGACGTTGCTGACGCGGTAGGTGTACTCGTGCCACCCCGACCCCGCGACGATCTTCCCCGGCAGATCACGCAGCTCCGTCTTGCCGCGGTCCTCCTCGGGAATGCCGGAGCAGAACGCGGGACGGGTGTACGTCGGCGAGGGGCTGGCGTCGCTCGCGTACGCGGAAGGGCCGGCGAGCAGGGACGCGGAACCGATGGCGAAGGCGACAGCGGCAGTCGCCAGGGCACGGTGGGGCCTCATGGATGCCTTTCTTGAAGACTGAAGCAGGGGGCGCATACATGACCCCCGTCCCGCCGATCGGGTTGCACGCGAGAGGGACCCAATCGGCGTGATCTACCTCACGTCTCTGCTCGCTGTCGCCCGCTGTTGCGTGCTGTCGTGAGCCGTCGCGAGCCGCCGCTAGCCGTCGCGAGCTTCAGAGGCTGGCGTGCAGCTCGTCCGTCACGAGCCGATGGCTGTGCCGCCAGCCGTCGGCGTTGAGGAGGTGCGGGTGGTCGGACGCGAGGTCGCTGTGCTCGTGCTCGACCACCGGAGCCGCTGCGGCTGCCGCTGCGGCTGTGACTGCGGCTGTAGCTGTGACTGTGGCTGTAGCTGTAGCTGTAGCTGTAGCTGTGACTGTGACTGCGGCTGTAGCCGTGACTGTGGCTGTGCTCCGGGTCCGTGCTGGCCACAGTCGCGACGCGAACGCCGCCGAGCCCAGGGTGATGCCGCCGAGGACGGCCACGGCCCAGCCGAGTCCCGCCGTCGCGCCCACCCAGCCGGCCAGCGGGTACGTCAGCAGCCAGCACGCGTGCGAGAGGGAGAACTGCGCCGCGAAGGCCGCCGTACGCTCCTCGGGCGGCGCCGCCCGCCGGATCAGCCGCCCGGTCGGCGTGAGCACCAGCGAGCCCCCGGCGCCGAACGCCGCCCAGGCCCCGAGCAGCGCGGGCCAGCGCCAACCGCCGCCCGGCGCGAGGGTGATGAGGCCGAGCCCGCCGAAGGCCGCCACCAGCAGCAGAGCGCCGCCCAGCATCACGGCCCGGTCGGTGACCCGGTCGAGGAGGCGGGGCAGCAGCAGGGCGACCGCCATCGACCCGGCGCCGTAGACGCCGAGCGCGAGGGACAGCGCCCCGACCGACAGGCTGAACACTCCTCGCGCGTACACCACGGAGTTCACGGTCACCATGGCGCTCGCGGCGGCCACCGCCAGGTTCAGCGCCAGCAGGGAGCGCAGCTGCGGCAGCCGGAAGAAGAGGCGGCTGCCGGCCGTGGACCTGGCGTAGACGCCACCGGTGCGGTCCGGGGCGGGGGCCGGTTTGGGCAGGGCGGCGGCGAGCACCAGGGCCCCGGAGCCGAGGAAGCCCAGCATGGTGCCGGTGAAGAGCCAGTTGTACGTCATGACGGTGAGCAGCAGTCCCGCGAGCGCCGGACTGAACAGGCTCTCCAGGTCGTAGGCGAGCCGGGACAACGACAGCGCCCGCGTGTAGTCGCGCTCCTCGGGCAGTACGTCGGGGATGACGGCCTGGAAGGTGGGCGTGAACGCCGCCGATGCGGCCTGCAGCAGGAAGATCAGGACGTAGACCTGCCAGACCTCGCCGACGAAGGGCAGGCACAGGGCGACCGCCGCCCGGATCAGATCGGCGCCCACCATCAGGGTCCGGCGCGGCAGCCGGTCCGCGACGGCGCCGATCGCGGGGGCGATGAGCACATAGGCGGCCATCTTGATCGCGAGCGCGGTGCCGAGCACCTGACCGGCGTCGTCGCCCGCGATGTCGTACGCGAGCAGGCTGAGCGCGACCGTGGCGAGGCCGGTGCCGGTCAGGGCGATGACCTGGGCGGTGAACAGGCGTCGGTAGGCGCGGTTGCGCAGGACGGACAGCATGCGGCGGTCTCCCTGGCGGACGGAGTCTCGGGCAGCGGCTTCTGCCGACCAGTGTAGTTCTCATGTGCGCATCTGCGCACATTTTGACGAGACCCGATGGGCCGCCCCGGCTCTAGGCTGGGCGCATGCCCGAACGCAATCCCGTCCCAGCTGCATCCCATGCGCACCTACGGGATCCCGACAGCGCCCGGCTCGCAGAGGCGACACGGGTGTTCGCGCTGCTCTCGGACTCCACCCGGCTCCATGTCCTGTGGCTGCTCGCGCTGGACGAGGCGGACGTCGGCTCCCTCACCGAGCAGTGCGCGGCCTCCCGCACGGCCGTGAGCCAGCACCTGGCGAAGCTCCGTCTCGCGGGCCTGGTGGAAACCCGCAGAGAGGGCCGCCACGTCTACTACCGCCTCACCGACGGCCACTTGCGCCGCCTGGTCATGGAGGCGCTCAGCCACGCGGACCACAGGGTGACGGGCCAGGCCCCGCACGACTGAGGGTCGGCCCCCTGCTCCGGCCGAATGGCGAGACACTCCCGGAACCGTCCGCCGGACGCCCCCGTCACAACTGGGTGTCCAAGTCCGAGATCTGACGATCTGTCTGCGGATCTGTCAGACGACCTGGGGGGAAAGCCTGATGAGCGCAGTAGGGAGGGGCACGTCGTGGGCGAAGTCCGGGGTCAAACGGCTCCTGGGACGTGCTGGATTCGACATCGTGCGGAGCACCAACAACAGGGGTGGTGTGGAGGACTTCTTGCCGTTCGAGCCGACGATGCGGGCCGCGCGGGCGGCGGGCATGTCGGTCGGCGACTACCTCGACGAGGTCATGAACGGAACGCCCGGCGCCACGCGGTCCACGATCGACGAGCTCCGCGCACTGGGCGTCTTCGCCGCCGACCCGGCCACGGTGCTTGAGATCGGCCCGGGTTCCGGACGGTACCTGGAGAGGACGCTGAAGGAGTGCTCGCCGGCCCGCTACGAGATCTACGAGACGGCGGCGCCGTGGGCCGACCACCTCGTGGAGACGTTCGGCGTGATCGCCCGCCCGACCGCGGGCTGCACCCTCGCATCGACACCCGACGGCAGCATCGACCTGGTCCAGGCCCACAAGGTCTTCAGCAGCGTGACGTTCCTCTGCTCGGCGCGCTACTTCTCCGAGATGGCGCGCGTCACCCGACCGGGCGGCCGGATCGTCTTCGACGTCATGACGGAGACCTGCCTGGACCCGGCCGCGGTCCACACCTGGGCGACACGGGGCGACGAGGGACACGGCCCCTACCCGGCCGCCATGCCCCGCCGAACCTGCGTGGACCTCTTCGCAACCCTCGACTGCACCCTGGAGGCCGACTTCCTGGCCCCGCTGGGCGTCGGCACCACGGAGGTGCTCGTCTTCAGAAAGGCGTCGTGACGGGCAACAGCAAGAAGCCCTCCTGAAGGGAGGGCGAAAGGCCGCACGGGAGAGCGAGACACCGCACGGAGCGCAAACACCGCACGCTCAAAAAGCGCCCCCGGCAGGACTCGAACCTGCGGCCAAGCGCTTAGAAGGCGCCTGCTCTATCCACTGAGCTACGGGGGCCGGGTGGTGGCCGGTGGCCTGGAGCCCGGGTGGGACGAGCCGTGACCTTGCCGGGGACAAGGATAGGGCTCCGGGGTCCTTGTCCCTGGTGCTTCGCCTCCGCCGCACTATGTGGAGGTTCGGTGAAGCGGTCCTGATAATCGCAGGCAGGTACGAATCCTGCATCGCTTTTGGCGTCTCACGCCCCGGGTGTTGTGCACTCGTTATGCCTGCGCCCCAGTCGCCCCTTCCGTCCCATGTGTCCGATCGGCGCGCAGAGACGCTCATATGCTTCAGAAAGCCGCCAAAATTGGGCATTCTTCGCATGTGGTGACCTTGGACGTACGGCCTCAACTGCTCGACGCACTCTCCGCCCTGCGCGAGCGTGTCGCCGCCGCACGCTTTCCGCTCCCCCTCGCGGGGGCGCCACGCGCGCGTGCCAACCGCGACGAGCTTCTCGCGCAGCTCGACGACTACTTGGTGCCCCGGTTGCGGGCCCCCGAAGCACCGCTCCTCGCGGTGATCGGGGGTTCCACCGGAGCCGGCAAATCGACACTCCTCAACTCCCTCGTGGGACGGCAGGTCAGCGCGGCCGGCGTGCTGCGCCCGACCACCCGCACGCCCGTCCTCGTATGCCATCCGGAGGACCACCACTGGTTCGCCGGAATGCGTGTACTGCCCGACCTCACGCGCGTGTGGCTGCCCCGGCCCGAGCCCGCGGAGGGGGACGAGGCCGACGACGAGGACGGCGACGACCTGCTGGCACCCGGCCCCGAAGGCGAGCGCGCGCTGCGCGTCGAGACCGTGGAGACCCTCCCCAAGGGCCTCGCCCTCCTCGACGCCCCCGACATCGACTCCCTCATCTCCGAGAACCGGATCCTCGCCGCCGAGCTGATCTCCGCGGCCGACATCTGGGTCATGGTGACGACCGCGTCCCGGTACGCCGACGCCGTGCCCTGGCATCTGCTGCGTACCGCCAAGGAGCACGACGCCACCCTCGTCACCGTCCTCGACCGCGTCCCGCACCAGCTGGTGACCGAAGTCTCCCGGCAGTACGCGGCGCTGCTCACCAAGGCGGGCCTGGGCGAAGTGCCCCGGTTCACCGTGCCCGAGCTGCCCGAGTCCACCGGCGGCGGCGGACTGCTCCCCGCCACCGCCGTCGCCTCCCTGCGCGCCTGGCTCACCCACCGGGCGCAGGAACCCACGGCCCGCGCCCAGGCCATCGTGCGCACCGCGAGGGGCGTCATCCAGTCCCTCGACGTACGACTGCCCGAGCTCGCCGGAGCCGTCGCCGCGCAGTACGCCGCCGCTCTGCGCCTCACCTCCGCCGTCGACGAGGCGTACGAGAGCGAGCACGCGCGCGTGCGGGAACGTCTGCAGGCGGGAGCCGTGCTCGCGGGCGACGCGCTGAAGCGGTGGCGCAGCTACCCCCTGGACTGCGGCGCCGACGAGCTCCTGGACGCCGTGTCGGAGAGCCTGGAGGCGCTGCTGCTGTGCGCGGTGACCGCCGCCGACGAACGGATCGACGAGGCCTGGCGGCGCGAGCCCGCCGCCGCGGCCCCCGGACTCATGGACCGCGTCCGCGCCCCCGAGAGCGCGGAGGACCGCATCGGGATGGCGGTCCGGCGCTGGCGGCGCGTCCTGGAGGAGTACGCCGAGGACGAGGTCCGCGGCCTCGACAAGCTGGAGAAGAACCTCGTCCCCGACTCCGAAGTGGTCGCCGCCCTGCTCGCCACCGCCCTGCTCGGCGGCCGCCGCGCGCGCTCCGCGGGCGAGACCCTCGCCGAGCGGATCGGCGCCCACGGAGCGCTCCGGCTGCGGGACCGCGGCGGACGCCTCCTCAGCAGCTATCTCGACAACGTCCTCGGCGCGGAACGGGAGCGGCGCCTCGCTCCTCTCGACGCGCTCGACGTGAACCCCGAACCCCAGGCCGAACTGATCGCCGCGCTGTCCGTACTGCAGAAGGAGAGGTGACCGCGGTGACTGCCGTCACTGATCACACCGAGCACGACGAGCGCTCCGAAGGGCCCGAGGAGACGGGGACTTCTTCCGGAGGCCGCGCCTCCGAAGGAGCCTGGGACGACGGGCTCATCGCGCGGCGGGGCCCCGACAGGAGCGAACGGACGGATCGGATGGATCGGGCCGATCGGGCTGACGGGGCCGCACGGGCCGAGCGGGCCGAGCGGTCTGATGGGTTCGGGGCGGTGGACGGAGAAGCGGGGGCCGCGTCCACCACTTCCACCACCTCCACCACCTCCAGCGCCTCCACCGCGTACGACGGACCCCTGCGCACCCGCCTCGACGCCCTGCGCGAGCTCGTCGGGCTCTCCCGCACCCGCCTCGACAGCGCGACCCTCGCCGAGGCCGGCCGGGTGCTCGACGAGGCGGCGGCCCGGCGCAGGCTCTCCGACCGGCACACCGTCGTCGCCATCGCGGGTGCCACCGGGAGCGGAAAGTCGACCCTCTTCAACGCCCTCGCCGGGGTGACGATCTCGGACACCGGCGTCCGCAGGCCGACCACCGCCGCCCCCATCGGCTGCAGCTGGACCGACGGCGCGGCGGGCCTCCTGGACCGGCTCGGCATCCCGGGGCGGCTGCGCAGACGCCCGCTCCAGGGGCCCGACACGAAGACGCTGCAGGGGCTCGTCCTGATCGACCTGCCGGACCACGACTCGGCGGTCGCCGAACACCGCGAGCACGTGGACCGGATCCTCGGGCTCGTCGACGCGGTCATCTGGGTCGTCGACCCCGAGAAGTACGCCGACGCCATGCTGCACGAGCGCTATCTGCGCCCCATGGCGGGCCATGCCGAGGTCACCTTCGTCGTACTGAACCAGGTGGACCGGCTGCCGGGAGACGCCGCCGACCAGGTGCTCGACGATCTGCGGCGGCTGCTCGACGAGGACGGCATCGCGCTCGGCGAGCACGGCGAACCGGGCGCCACGGTGCTCGCCCTCTCCGCGCTGACCGGCGACGGGATCGGTGAACTGCGCGAATCCCTCGGCCAGTTCACGCAAGAACGCACTGCCGCGGCACGGCGCATCGAGGCCGACCTGGACGCCGCCGCCGACCGGCTCTGGCCGGTGTACGCGGCCGGCGGGCCCGGCGGGCGGGGCCCCACGCGGATCGGGCTCAGCGAGGAGGCCCGTGACGAGTTCGCCGACCGCCTCGCGGACGCGGTGGGCGCGGCGGCGGCGGGGCAGGCCGCGGAACGGGCCTGGAGGCGCAACGCCGGCAAGGCGTGCGGCACGCCCTGGCTCAGGCTCTGGCGTTGGTACGAGGCTCAGCGCACCCCGCAGTACGTCGGCTGGCCCGTGCCGCCGACCCCGGCGGACGAGGAGGCCACGGCCCGCCAACGGGTGGAGAACGCCGTGCGCTCAGTGGCCGACGAGGCCGCGTCGGGCCTGCCCACCCCCTGGGGGCAGGCCGTGCGGGAGGCGGCGGTGCGAGGTGCGGAGGGGCTGCCCGAGGCGCTCGACGAACTCACCGCGAAGGCCGGAGTGCCCGCGGGACGGCCGCCGCGCCCCGGCTGGTGGCCGGTCGCGGTGCTCGCGCAGGCGGCGATGACGATGCTCCAAGTCCTGGGCGGGCTCTGGCTCGTGGCCCAGATCATCGGGATCGCGGTGCCGAACCTGGGGGTGCCGGTGCTGCTGATGCTGGCCGGCATCGTGGGCGGCCCGTGCGTGGAGTGGGCGAGCCGGATGGCGGCGCGGGGCCCGGCGCGGCGCTACGGCCAGGACGCGGAACGAAGACTGCGGGAGGCGGCCGCGGGGTGCGGGCGGGCGCGGGTCCTTGATCCGGTGGCGGCGGAACTGCTGCGGTATCGGGAGGTGCGGGAGCAGTACGTGCGGGTGACGGGGGTGGGGGTGGGCTGATCGATCGGGAGTCGGCCGGGCCCTGAGCGGGGCTCGGCCGGACGGATGTCCCCGCACCGGGAGCCGGTCGGCCCCTGATCGGGTGAGGGAGTTTTCCACAACCTCCCGCCGGTCCACAGGGCTCAGCGGACTCACGCCGACGCGTGCACTCTGAGATCGCAGCCGCGACGCACGGCGATGGCGGTGCCGGTGGCTGCGACAGCGCAAGTGGAGTGGACGAGGGAGGGGTTCGATCATGAACGAGACCTTGGTGACGGTGGTGGGGAATGTCGCGACGACGCCCGTGTTCCGGGAGCTGCCCTCCGGGCCGGTGTCCCGGTTCCGGCTCGCGGTGACCTCGCGGTACTACGACGGGGTGCAGAAGGCCTGGGCCGACGGGCACACCAACTTCTTTACGGTGTGGGCCAATCGGGCGCTCGGGGCGAATGTGCAGGCCTCGCTGGCGATCGGTGAACCGGTGATCGTGCAGGGGAAGTTGAAGGTGCGCGACGAGGAGCGGGGCGGTCAGCACTGGACGTCGGCGGACATCGACGCGACGACGATCGGCCACGACCTCTCGCGCGGTACGGCCGCGTTCAGGCGGGTGCTGAAGGCGAGCGCCACGCTCGCGGATCAGCCGGTGACGCGCGAGCCGGAGCCCGAACCGACGGGGTGACGGTCCGTCACGGGCGGCCCGACCGATCTGCGGCTTATCGGCGAATGGCAACCGTTGATTTGTCGATAAGCCCTGCTCGCAAAGGGTGTTGGCGATAACGATTCCGAGTCGGATCGGTTATCGAACGGCAGTACAGGGCATCGCGGTCTGCCGCGTCCCTAGGATGCCGGACGTAGCTCACGGGGCAGTTGGCAGTGGATGCCACGCAGGTGGCAGGTGATTCTGCCCCTTTCAATCTGCTGGCGGGACCACCCCCCTCGTTGTGAACGGGTCCCGTCCGGAGGGGAATTCTGGTGCATTTCGCGCGTTCTGTGTTCTCTGCGTTCTCGGTACTCTCCGCGGCCACCGCGGGTCGTACGGGTTCCGGGCGACCTGCCGCGACCTCGCGCAGACGCGGCAGGTCCCGGCTCGCCGCGCTGACCGTGGCGACCGGTCTGGTGGCGGCGGGCGCGACGGCCACCGCGGGTGCGGCCGTGGCGGACGAGATGCCGCAGCACCGGGGCGGGGCGACCGCGACGCTGGGCGGGCTCCAGGCGTACGGCCAGGCGGTCGTCCGCGACCAGGGCGAGATCCAGCAGGTCCCGGCCGGACTCTTCGAGATGTCGGTGGACGGCGGCGGCACGCTGCAGACGTACTGCGTCGACATCCACAACCCGACGCAGAAGGACGCGAAGTACCAGGAGACCCCCTGGAGCGGGACGTCCCTGAACCAGAACAAGGACGCGGGCAAGATCCGCTGGATCCTGCAGCACTCCTACCCGCAGGTGAACGACCTGGCGGCGCTGGCCGAGAAGGCGGGCGCGCGCACCCTCACCGAGCAGTCGGCGGCGGCCGGTACGCAGGTGGCGATCTGGCGCTACTCGGACGGCGCGGACGTGGACGCGCTCGACCCGCAGGCCGAGAAGCTCGCCGACTACCTCTACAGGAACGCCCGCGCGACGACCGAGCCCAAGGCGTCCCTGACGCTCGACCCGCCGGCGGTCTCCGGACGCGCGGGGGAGCGGCTCGGCCCGGTCACCGTGCACACCGACGCGGACGCGGTGTCGATAACGCCGCCGGCCGACTCGGCGGTGACGGGCGTGAAGATCGTGGGCAAGAACGGCAAGCCGCTGACGTCCGCCGTCAACAACAGCCGGCTCTTCTTCGACATCCCCAAGGACACCCCCGACGGCTCGGCGGCGCTGACCGTGCAGGCGTCGACGACGGTGCCGGTGGGCCGGGCCTTCACCTCGGAGACCAGAAGCCAGACGCAGATCCTCGCGGGCTCCAGCGAATCCACGGTCTCCGCGACGGCGACCGCGGCCTGGGCCAAGCAGGGCGCGATCCCCGCCCTGTCCGCCGAGAAGAACTGCGCCAAGAGCGGCGTGGACATCACGGCGAGCAACAAGGGCGACAAGCCCTACGCCTTCCGCCTGATGGGCTTCAAGCACACGATCGAGGCGGGCACGTCGCGCACCGTCACGATCCCCCTCCAGGAGGACCAGCCCTACGACTTCACGATCAAGGGCCCGAACGGCATGGAGAAGCGCTTCAAGGGCGTACTCGACTGCCAGACGGAAGCCAAGACGATCAACAACAAGACCCAGCCCCTCCCCGACCCGAGCCCCGCGTCGGCGGGCGGCGGCACGGGCGGCGGCGACCTGGCGGAAACGGGCGGCTCCAGCGCGACCCCGATGATCGCCCTGATAGCCGTGATCATGGTCGCGATCGGCGCGGCGGCCATGTTCCTGCTCCGCAAGAAGAAGGACCCGGCGCAGCCGTCGACGGAGGAGTGAACGCGCGGTAGCCGCCCGGCTACCGTACGGGACGCTCGCCCCCGGTGAAGGGAGAACCGGTTTTCGCCGGGGGGTGGCCGTACGGCAAGATGGGGTGTATCTGCCCACTCACTGATTGCCGGACGGTTTCTCTTGGCTGAGTACATCTACACCATGCGCAAGACGCGCAAGGCGCACGGCGACAAGGTGATTCTTGATGATGTCACCCTGAGCTTCCTGCCCGGCGCGAAGATCGGTGTCGTGGGACCCAACGGCGCCGGTAAGTCCACGGTGCTGAAGATCATGGCCGGTCTTGAGCAGCCGTCCAACGGTGACGCGTTCCTCTCGCCCGGGTTCAGCGTCGGCATCCTCATGCAGGAGCCGAAGCTCGACGAGTCGAAGACCGTCCTGGAGAACGTGCAGGACGGCGCCGCCGAGATCATGGGCAAGCTCAAGCGCTTCAACGAGGTCGCCGAGCTCATGGCGACCGACTACTCCGACGCGCTCATGGAAGAGATGGGCAAGCTCCAGGAGGACCTGGACCACGCCAACGCGTGGGACCTCGACGCCCAGCTCGAGCAGGCCATGGACGCGCTCGGCTGCCCGCCCGGCGACTGGCCCGTCGTCAACCTCTCCGGTGGCGAGAAGCGCCGCGTCGCGCTCTGCAAGCTGCTGATCGAAGCGCCTGACCTGCTCCTCCTCGACGAGCCCACCAACCACCTCGACGCCGAGTCGGTGAACTGGCTGGAGCAGCACCTGTCGAAGTACGCCGGCGCCGTTGTCGCCGTCACGCACGACCGGTACTTCCTCGACAACGTGGCCGAGTGGATCCTCGAGCTGGACCGCGGCCGCGCCCACCCCTACGAGGGCAACTACTCCACGTACCTGGACAAGAAGGCCTCGCGCCTCAAGGTCGAGGGGCAGAAGGACGCCAAGCGCGCCAAGCGGCTCAAGGAAGAGCTCGAGTGGGTGCGGTCCAACGCCAAGGGGCGTCAGGCCAAGTCCAAGGCGCGTCTGGCGCGCTACGAGGAGATGGCCGCCGAGGCCGACAAGATGCGGAAGCTGGACTTTGAAGAAATTCAGATTCCGCCGGGGCCGCGGCTCGGTTCGATCGTCGTCGAGGTCGAGAATCTGTCCAAGGCCTTCGGCGACAAGGTTCTCGTCGACGACCTGAGCTTCTCGCTGCCCCGCAACGGCATCGTCGGCATCATCGGTCCCAACGGCGCCGGCAAGACCACGCTGTTCAAGATGCTCCAGGGCCTGGAGCAGCCTGACTCCGGCAGCATCAAGATCGGCGAGACGGTCAAGGTCTCGTACGTCGACCAGGGCCGCGCCAACATCGACCCGAAGAAGACCCTCTGGGCCGTCGTCTCCGACGAGCTCGACTACATCAACGTCGGGCAGGTCGAGATGCCTTCCCGCGCGTATGTGTCTGCCTTCGGGTTCAAGGGGCCCGACCAGCAGAAGCCTGCCGGTGTGCTCTCCGGTGGTGAGCGCAACCGCCTCAACCTCGCGCTGACCCTCAAGGAGGGCGGCAACCTGCTGCTCCTCGACGAGCCGACCAACGACCTCGACGTCGAGACCCTGTCGTCGTTGGAGAACGCCCTGCTCGAGTTCCCGGGTGCGGCTGTCGTCATTTCCCACGACCGGTGGTTCCTCGACCGCGTCGCCACGCACATCCTCGCCTACGAGGGTGACTCCAAGTGGTACTGGTTCGAGGGCAACTTCGAGTCGTACGAGAAGAACAAGATCGACCGGCTGGGTGCGGACGCGACCCGGCCGCACCGTGCCACCTACAAGAAGCTCACTCGGGGCTGAACACGTCATGAGTCGGCATATCTACAGCTGCCCCCTCCGGTGGTCGGACATGGATGCCTTCGGGCACGTCAACAACGCGGTCTTCCTGCGGTACTTGGAAGAGGCGCGGATCGACTTCATGTTCCGGCTCGCGCCGGGGGACGGCAGCCCGTCGTTCTCCGGCGGGTCCGTCGTGGCCCGCCATGAGATCGACTACGTACGGCCGTTGGTGCACCGGCACTCGCCGGTGACCATCGAGTCGTGGGTGACGAAGATAGGCGCCGCGTCGCTCACCATCTCGTACGAGGTCAAGGACCCCGAGCAGGTGTATGTGCGGGCCTCGACCGTCGTCGTCCCCTTCAACCTGGAGGCGCAGCGGCCGCGGCGGATCACCGCCGAGGAGCGGTCCGTCCTCGAGGGGTACATGGACGACAGCGCCGGTGGTGCGGAGGCGCTCGTCGCATGACGGCGCAGCTGCACTTCGCCGATGCCGGGGAGGCGGCGGATCTCGCCGCCTTCCTGGCACGGCTGATCCACTACGACAAGGCCGCGGCGGTCCGGCTGCAGGCCTCGGAGGACGCCCTCGCCGTGTTCGGGCGGCCGCCGTCGTTCGAGGTCCTCGCGATTCGTACGGCACGGCTTGCCAAGCCGTACGAGTACGGGCTCGACACGTCGCTGGATGTCACCGTGTCGGCGGGGGAGCTGCTGGAGTCCCTGGAGCCTACGGGCTCTGTCGTCGTGCCGCGGGCCGTCACCGGGCCGCCGTGGGCCGGGGTGCTTCCGCCTCGGGGCGGGTGGCAGGCGGAGGCCGGGCTTCCGGGGATGGTGGAGCTGCGGGGGCTCGTGGCCGCCGCCGTCACCGAATTCAAGGCTCGGGTGGAGGAGTTGCCGCCGGAGCAGAGGGTTCGGGCCGAACTGGATCGGCTGGGGCGGGAGATTTGGTCCCGGTCGGTCGGGGGGACGGGGCTGCCTGTTCGGGTTGCGCATGCCGCGCAGGCCTTGGGGTTCTTGAGGGGCGAAACGCTGGACCTGTTGTCCAGTGGGGCTTGGCTTCGGTTGCGGACTGACTACGGGTCTGTTGCCGTGCGGCGGGCCGGGGGTGTCGCGGGGCTTTCCGTGTCGCCTGTTTGAGCGGCAGAGGCGGCGGCCGGGTGGGATTCGTCGTGCGGGGCGTCGTGCGGGGCGTCGTGCGGGGCGTCTGCCCACCAGCGGGGGCGGCCGGTAAGTGAGGCGCCGCCTAGCGCTCCTCGTCCGGCCAGACCCCGATATGGTCCCGCTCCAGTTCCAGCGCCACCCTGTCCCGCATCCGCAGTGCCTCCGTGTACTCCGACGGGAGTTGGAGGCGGCCCGCCCTGTCCAGCATCGCGTATTCGCGGGACGTCACCGACTCCTTGCCCGTCGTCTCGTCCACCTCTGTGCGGCGTAGGACCTCCGTCGACGTGCGGCCGTCGCGGATGGCCACCGTACGGCGGACCTCGGAAGCCACCGCCTGGTCGTGGGTGACGACGACGATCGTCGTGCCCAGGTGTTCGTTCGCCGTGCGGAACGCGGCGAAGATCTGCTCGGCGGTGTGCGAGTCCAGCTCTCCGGTGGGTTCGTCGGCCAGCAGGACCGAGGGGTTGTTGGCCAACGCCACCGCGATCGCGACGCGTTGCTGCTGGCCGCCCGACAGCTGGCGCGGGCGCCGGTCCGCGCAGTCCGCCACGTCAAGCAGCTCCAGGAGCTCCGACGCCCGTCGGGCCTTGCGCGTACGGCTCGTGCGTCCGCGCAACTGCATGGGCAGCGCCACATTCTGAGCCGCCGTCAGATACGGCAGCAGGTTCCGTCCCGTCTGCTGCCACACGAAGCCGACGACCTCCCTGCGGTAGCTCAGCCGTTCCTTCGCGCCCATCGTGAGGAGGTCGCGGCCCGCCACCCGCGCCGCGCCCGCGGTCGGCTCGTCGAGCCCGGCGAGGATGTTCATCAGGGTCGACTTGCCGCTGCCCGACGCGCCCACCAGCGCCATCAACTCGCCCTCGCGGACCAGGAGATCGAGCCCCTGGAGGGCCTGCACCTCCACCCCGTCCGTCGAGAAGACGCGGACCAGGCGGTCGCAGGTGATCAGCGCGTCATGGCCGTACGCGGGGCGGTCGCGATAGGCCTTGGCCCGTGCCTCCAGTTCCGCCAGCGAAGACGGTGACATCGTGGTGGTCGTACGGGGTGTGCTGCTGCCGGTCATGGGGTCTCTCCCGTCCTCAGCTGTGTCGAGGTCTGCCGTCGCGTCGTCCACCGCGCCCGTCTTCGCGTCGTCCACCACGCCTGTACGAAGGCGACCCCCGCCGTCAGGACCACCACGCCCGCGGCAGGCAGCAGCAGCGACCAGGGGTCCGCCCGCAGGGTCACCGCGCCGAGGCCCGAGACCGGGCGGCCCGGCCCCGTCAGGGCGATGCGGGCCAGGTCGATTCCCGGCGCGAGGAGGGCAATCGCCGCCCAGCCCGCCACCGCCCCGCCGCACGCCGCGAGCAGCGCCTGCGGCAAGGACTCAAGGACCAGGAGGCGGCGCCCCTGCCCGGTGCTCAGGCCCAGGGTGCGCAGGCGGGCGAGCAGGGCCGCGCGACGCGGGGCGGAGTGCAGCAGGGCGAGCAGTACGGCGAGTACGGCGTAACCGGCGCCCGCCGCGACCGCCGCCGCGTAGCAGCGCTCGGCGCCGGACTGGAGGGGCGAGTCGGTGAGCGCGGCGCGTTCGGCGGCCCGCGAGCGCACCTCGACGCCGGTACCGGCGGCCCGCTCCAGCGCCGCCGTGTCGATCCGCTGCCCCGAAGCCGCCGTGGCCAGGAGCGCGGTGCTCGGCGGGCTCTCCAGGTGCCGCCGGTCGATCAGCAGGAACGCGCTGCCCGCGGGAAGCGCCGGAGTGTTCTCCCGAACCGCCCCGACCGCCGCCCGGAAGCTCCCCGTCGGGGTACGGAAGGAGTGCGCGCCCTTGCCGAGCCGCCGTGCCACGTCCGGCGAGGCGACGGCGGGCAGCGTCCCCCGCGGATCGTCGCCCGCCGCCAACTCGGCCTCCCCGACCGGCCCGAGCCCCGTCGAGCGGGTGAGCCGGGAGTAGGCCGCCGGATCCACCGCGACCAGCGGCACGGTCGACTGGTCCGGCAGCCGCAGATACCAGTCCACGTGCACGGACGTCACCTCCCCGACCCCCGGCGCCCGCCGCACCTCCGCGGCAAGCGACCCCGGCAGCGCGCCGTCGCCCCGCTCCACGCGGACATCCGCGCCGACCGCCAGGAGTGCCGTCCGGTCACGGGCGTCGGCGACCCCGGCGAGCACCGAACCACCGAACGCCGCCGTCGTCAGGGCCAGCAGCAGTCCGAGCAGCGGCAGCGCCTGCGTCGCGGAGGCCCGGCCCGCGCTCGCCATGGAGAGGAAGCCGAGGGCGCCGCGGCTGCGGGCGAGAGGGCGCAGGAACAGCCGCAGGGGGAGGGGGTACAGCCGTACGAGAAGAAGGGCCGCGATGCCGCCGACCAGCAGTGGCGCGGCGCTCACCAGACCGCCGCCCAGGGACGAGTCCCGCCGCAGCGTCACCACCGCCCCCACCGCGAGCACGAACAGCACCAGCTCGGCCACCGTCCGCCGCCGCGAGGGCCGCGCCGTCAGGAGATCGTCGCGGCCCTCGTGCGCACGCGGCCTGCGGTGCGTGAACGCCGCACGGACCGGGAGCGCCGCACAGCCCACCACTCCCACCACGACCGCCGCGAGCACCGAAGGCCAGAGCCGCGCGTCCGGCACCAGGAGCACCGCGCCCAGCAGCCCCAGCGCGGCGGCCGGCACCGCGACCACCGACGTCTCGGCCAGCAGCCGCCCCGCGACGCCGCGCACGCTGCCGCCGCGCGAGCGCAGCAGTGCGAGCTCTTCATGGCGTCGTACGGCGGTGAGGGAGCAGGTCATCAGGAGGACCACGGCGGCGACCCCGCCGACTCCGTACGCGGCCACGGCGACGATCGGCGACACGGCGTCGCGCAGTCCGTCGTACCCGGTGACGACCTTGTCGAGGTCGGTGGAGACGAGGGCGTCCGGGCCGGTGCGGCCGCGCAGTTCGGTGCGCAGGGGCCCGGCTTCGAGCGAGGCGATGCCGCGCTTCAGGGCGGGCAGCTCGCGGGCGGTCAGGGCGGTGAAGTCCGGGGCGATACGCCAGTACTGCTGGGGGACCTGGTCGACGGCCGGCAGGAAGGCGCCCGCGCCGGAGGCCAGGAGCAGGGCGGCGTGCCAGCGTTTCTGCGGCTCCTGGGAATTGGCGCCGGGCACGTCGATCAGGGACGGGGTGCGCAGGACGGGATCGTGGGACCAGTAGGCGGCCTTGGGGCGGCTCGGTTCGACGATCCCGGTGATCCGCACGGTCACGCGCTCGCCGGTCAGGGTGCCGATGTGGACCGCGGAGCCGGCCTTCAGCCTCATCACGCGGGCCGTGTCGGCGGTCACGGCTGCCTCGATGCGGCGGCTTTCGGCGGTGACGGTGGTGCCGTCGGATCGGGGCAGCCTGCCGTCGCGCACGCGCGCGTGGGCGGCGACACCGGCCTGGGCGGCCAGTGTGAACTGCGGGGCGATGGAGTCGGGTCGGGGCAGCGAAGGGTCCAGGCCCTCGGGTGGTCGGACCGTTCTGACGCCGTACGCCGACTGCGTGCCGTCGACGCGGATCGGCTCCGGCATGGCGGACGCGACCTCGCGGAACTTCCCGCGCAGCACGGAATCCCGCACCGCCTGCTCGCGTTCCGCGCGCGACACCTCAAGTCCGGGTGCGGGTGCGGCCAGTTCGACGGAGCTTCGCGCGGGACCCGCGTCGGTGATCGCGGCCCGTACCCCCTTGCCCTCGTACGTGTCGACCGCGCGAGGGAAGACGGCGGCGAGGAACGCGGTGACGCACACCAGCAGCGCGAGCGCGGCGGCGGGCGCGGGGGCGGCGCGGAGCCGGGTGCGGGTCCAGGGGGCAACCAGGGGCGCGGGCACGTCAGTTGCCTCCCTCGTGGCGCAGCGACACCCGCGGGTCGCCGCGGCTCAGGGACAGGGTGGCGACGATCAGGAGCGGGACCGCCGCGATGCCGGCCAGGAGCGCCGCCGCGTGCGACATCGGCAGCTCCACCAGGACCGGCGGCACGGGGCGCACAGCGTCTCCGGTGAGCACGATCAGCGGGACCACCGCCCGAGTCAGGAACGCGCCGATCGCGACGCCGACCAGCAGCGCCACGGAGAGCAACAGGCCCTGTTCCGCCGCGATGGTACGGGCCAGCTGGCGGCGTGGGGCGCCCAGCGCGCGCAGCACCGCGAACTCGGCGGAACGCTCACGCAGCGACCCCGCGGCGCTCACCGCGAAGCCCACCGCCGCGAGGGCGGCAGCCGCCACCGCCACGGCGAGCAGCGCCGACTGGGGGCCCGCGCCCAGCGGGTCGTCGCGCAGGCCTGCGGCGATCTCGTCGCGGACCAGGACCTGTTCGGGGTCGATGTCGGGGCGGGCCCGCAACGCGGCGGCCGCGTCGTCGGCGGCCCCGGGCCGGGTGCCGAGCCACCATTCGGTGGGGGAGAGCGCGGACCTGCCGTCGGACCGCAGCACCTTGTTCACTCTCGGCAGGTCGAGCAACAGGGCGCCCCCGTCGGCCTCTTCCACGCCGGAGGCCTCACCGGTCGTCGGCAGCTCGGGCACCGAGTCGGCGATCGTCACGCGCAACGAACCGCCGGTCACCGGCACATCGACACGGGAGCCCACGGACGCTCCGCTGGAGCGCAGGAACTGGTCGGTGGCTATGGCCCGAGGAGCGCCCGCCGAGCGCAGCGCACCGGCGAGGGCCGCCCGGTCCGCGCGGTCCCCGCGCACCAGCAACCCCGGCAGCGCCCGCGCCGCGTCCAGTGCGAGCACCGTCGCCTGGCGGTCGTCGGCGAGGTCCATCGTGGAGCGTGCGGCGGGTGCCGCGTGCCGGACGCCCGGGAGCGAGCCGAACACCTCGGCCTGCTGCTGCGCGGGGACCCGGCCGCCGACCACCCTGAGCTGCGTACCGGCCCTGAAGTCCGCCTGGTCCTCCTGTGAACGGTCCCAGGAGGCGCTCTGGCCGATCGCCAGCATGCCGAGCGCCACGGCGAGCACGAGGAGAAGCACCGGGCCCGCGCCCCGCAGGGGCCTGCGGCTCAGCTGCCAGCCGGCCAGCGCGCCCGACAGGCCGCGCCCCCGCGCTGCCCTGCGCTCGGCGAGCCGCGCTGCGGGCGGCAGCAGCCGCAGTGTCACGACCGTGCCCGCGAGCAGCGCCAGCGCGGGAGCCGCCACCAGCAGCGGGTCGATCCCGAGGCCGCCCGCGCCGTCACCGCTCAGCGCGCCCGAACCAGACGTCCTGCTGTCCAGCTGCCAGTACGCCACCGCCGCGATCACCAGCAGCCCCACGTCCGCGCCCGCCCGCAGCGGCGCGGGCAGCGCGGCCGACCGGGAGCCGCGCCGCACCCCGGCGCCCGACGACAGTGCGGGCGCGACCACCGCAAGCGCACAGCCCAGCGCCGTCGCCACACCGATCAGCCACACCTCCGTACCCGTGGAAGTGCCTGTGGAGGTGTCGAGCCGCACGCCCGTCCTGGCCAGTGCGCCGTGCCCCGCGAGCAGCCCGGTCAGCGGGCCCGCGAGCAGCGGTGCGAGCAGGGCCGCGGGCAGCGCGAGGAGCAGGGCCTCGACCGTGGCGAGCCAGGCGACCCTGCCGCGCGAGCCGCCCCGCGCGAGCAGCAGCTCCGTCTCGCCGCCGCGTTCCGTGCCGAGCAGCCGGGCCACCAGGAGCAGTGCGTACCCGGCGAGCATGATCAGCTGAAGGGCGACGATCAGAAGCGTCGAACGGGACACCAGCAGGGCCCGCTCGGCCCGCTCCAGGACCTCGGGGAGCGAGGTGCTCGCGCTCGGACTGCCGCCCGGCGAAGTCGACTTGGCGAGCGCGGCGGGTCCGGTCCGCGCCGCCTCGCGCAGTGCGTCGATCCGGTCCGTGGTGACGTCGCGGAAGTCCGCCGTCGCCAGCCACTGCGTGCGGCCCGCCGAGACCTTCCCCAGGGCCGTCGGATCGGCGAGCAGCGGCCCGTACGTGAGGAAGACGCTCTCGCGCACCCCGCGCCCGCCCAGCTCGTCGAGCTGCCAGTAGGGGTCGGTGGGATCGGCGGGGCGGTAGACGCCGGTGATCCGGACGGTGACCTTCGGTCCGGTGAGGCGGTCGGTGAGGGTGAGGGGGGTGGAGCCGGGGCCGAGCTTCAGACGGGCGGCGGCGGCTTCGGGGAGGGCCACGTCGATCGGGGCCTTCGCGCGCCTCGGGCCCCTGGTGTTCTTCGCGCCCTTCGAATCTTTCGCGTCCGTCGCGTCCGTCGCGTCCGTCGCGTCCGTCGCGTCCTTCGCGTACGAGGAAGGCCAACTGCCCTTCGTCAGGCGGACCCTGGAGCGGTCAAACGCCGCGAAATGCGTGAGGTCCGGATCCTCGCCCTGAGCCGCGCCCGGCAGCGCGTACGGCCCCGAACGGGCCAGGGAGCGAAGCCCCACCGGTAACCCGTCGAACGTGCGCCGCGCCCCCTCCCGTACCGCCACGTCCGCCGACTCCCGCGCACCGGGCGGGACTTGGGCCCCCACGACGAGCGAGGCCTGCGCGGCGGAGCGGGTGCGCAGGGAGTGCCGCAGCGCCGCGTCGCCGATCGAGCCGGAGAACGCGGTCAGCGTGGCCAGCACGGCGGTGGTGAGGAGCACGGCGAGCAGCGCCGCCGCGAGCAGCAGCCGGTGCGCGCGCACGCGCAGAAAGATGAACCCCGTCACAGCCCCCCTCGCCCCCGCTCGGCTCCCCCCGGAGCCGGCCGTCCTGCCTCAGCCCTCGGAGTTGACCATGGACGCCGCCGCGTACGTCAGGTAGTTCCACAGCGTCCGCTCATGCTCCTCGGACAGCTTCAGCTCGTCGACGGCCGCCCGCATGTGCTTCAGCCAGGCGTCGTGCGCGGCCCTGTCGACGGTGAACGGAGCGTGCCGCATCCGCAGCCGAGGGTGGCCGCGGTTGTCGCTGTACGTGCGCGGGCCGCCCCAGTACTGCATCAGGAACAGCGCGAGACGCTCCTCGGCCGGGCCCAGATCCTCCTCCGGGTACATCGGCCGCAGCAGCGGATCCTCCGAAACTCCCTGGTAGAAGAGGTGCACCAGGCGCCTGAAGGTCTCCTCGCCGCCGACCTGTTCGTAGAAGGTCTGCTCCTGAAGCGTGCCGCGCGGGATCTCATTCACATGGTCCATGCTCTCAGACGGGGCGGCCGAGTACGGAAGACTTAGGTCCCGGCCCTCAGTGGATGGGTGTCCGCCGCTCGCCTCGCGGGCCTCGCGGCAGCACAGTGGCTGTATGGGACCCGAAGCCGACCCCGTCCCCGTAGGACCCGAAGGACCCGAAGCCGACCCCCTCCCCGCGGAGCGGGCCAGGGCCGCCCTGGTGCGCGAGATCGAGGCGAGCGGTGCCCTGCTGCGGGACCCGGCCCTGCGGTCCGCCTTCGCATGCGTGCCGCGCCATCTGTTCGTGCCGTACTACTACGTGGCGGCCTCGGGCGGCGGCTACGAACGACTGTGGGGCGAGGACCCCGACCCGGACCGCCGGGCGCGCTGGCTGGACGGTGCGTACGCCGACGCCCCGCTCGCCACCCGCGTACGCGACGGAGAGCTCGTCTCGTCCAGCAGCCAGCCGTCCCTGATGGCGAAGATGCTGGAGGAACTGGAGCTGCCGGACGGCGGCTGCGACGTCCTGGAGATCGGCGCGGGCACCGGCTACAACGCGGCGCTGCTCGCCGACCGGCTGGGCGAGGAGCGCGTCACCACCGTCGACCTGGACCCGGAGATCACCGAGTCCGCCCGGCGGCATCTCGCGGCGGCCGGCCACCGTCCGGCCGTGGTGACCGGGGACGGCGCCGCGGGCTGCCCGGAGCACGCCCCGTACGACCGGATCATCGCGACCTGCACGCTGACCTCGGTGCCGCGCGCCTGGCTCGCCCAGTGCAGGCCCGGCGCCCGCATCCTGGCGCCGCTCGCCACCGGCCTGATCGCGCTGACGGTGCGGGACGCGACGCACGCCGAGGGGCGGTTCCTGCACACGCCCGCGTACTTCGTGCCGCTGCGGGGCGGCAGCACGCGGGCCCCGCGGGAGCAGCACCTGGGAGGGCTGCCCCGCAGGGCCCTGCAGAACGAGCTGTTCCGTTTCTTGCTGGAGCTGACCGCCGGGAGCCTCGACCCCTATGAGGCCCTCGCCCTGTGGCAGCGCGAGGGCCGGCCGGCGCGCGAGCGGTTCGGCGTCAGCGTCAGCGGCCCGCACGAGTGGGCCTGGCTCGACGAACCCGAAGGGCCGTACGCCTGGCCCCTGTGACCGGCCGTCCTGCCTGCTGTCCTAGCCGTGCCGGATGGTGATCGTCGTCCAGGCGCCGACGTGCACCTGGTCGCCGTCCTGGAGCGGCACGGGGACGAACGGCTGGATGGGCTCCTCGCCGTTGTTGACCGTCGTGCCGTTCGTCGAGTTCTGGTCGACGACCGCCCAGCTGCCGTCCGGCTGCTGGACCAGGACCGCGTGCTGGTGCGAGACGCCCGGGTCCTCCGGCGGCACCGACAGGTCGATGTCCGGGGTGTCACCCGTGGAGTGCCTGCGGCGGCCGATCGTGATCTGGTTGCCGACCAGCGGACGCTGCTGCTCCGGCGAGTACGCGGGCAGGTTCAGGCCCGAGGCCTCGGGGCCGCTGCGGTGCATCATCGCCATGAAGTACTCGCGGTCCGGGCCGATCGTCGCGGTCCAGGAGACCGTGCCGACACCGGGGCCGTAGCCGCCGGGACCCTGCGGCTGCGGGGCCTGTGCGCCCTGCGGACCCTGCGGGCCCGGACCTTGCGGCTGCCGGGTCCAGTCGCCCTGCTCGGGCGCCTGCGGGGCGGGCGGGGCGCCGGGGCCGGGAGCGGCCGACGAGGGCGGCGAGAGCACCCAGTCGTCACCGCCGCCGAAGGACGGACCCGGAGCGCCGGGGCCGGGCTGCGGCGGAGGCGGCGGAGTGCCGCCCTCCTGCGGGAACGCGGGCGGTGCCGCCGGACCCTGCTGCTGGAACGGCTGCGGGGGCCCCGAGGGCTCGCCGCCGCCGTTGAAGGGCGGCGGGGGGACCTGGCCGGGTGCTCCGCCGTTGCCGTTGCCGAACGGCGGGATCGGCTCGGCCGGGCGGTTCATCTGCGAGGGACGCGAGCCCTGGTACCCGAAGGGGTCCTGGCCCGGCTGGGTGCCCGCGGGCGGCGCCGGCGGGCCCTGCTGCTGGAACTGCTGCTGCTGGAACTGCTGCGCCGGGTTCGGCGCGGGCGGGTGCGGGGCGGCCGGGGTGTACGAGGTCGCCGTGTTCGTCAGGAAGTTCCAGCGGCACTCCTCGCAGAACGGCGCGTTCGCCTCGCGGGGCGTGCGGCACTGCGGGCAGAGCTCCGCCTCGGCGGGCTGGTCCGGCACGGCGGCCAGATGCGGGGCACCGGGGGCGGGCGGGAAGCCCGCGTCCTGGCCGGGGCCCGGCGGCGGGTAGCCGTAGCCGGGAGCGGCCGGGGGTGGCGGCGGGGGCGGCGGTACGGCACCGGCCATGCGGTGACCGCAGACCTCGCACCAGTCGTCGGAACCCGACTGGTGTCCGTTCGGGCAGGTCGGCATGTCGGCGCTTCCCCCTCTCCTTCTCCGGCCCAATGGCCGTACGTGCTGTTGGTGGGGCTGATGGCTGGCAGCTGATGCTGCTACTTCTTCACGCGAACGGTCTTCGTGGACCGCGTCTCGAGAGTCATCTCGTCGGCCTCGGCGACCCTCGCCTTCAATCGAACAGTACCTGCCACGGCATCGACCACGTCGACCACCTTCGAAAGCAGCTTCGCGGTGTCCGCGTTGCCCGAGGCGCTGGCGAGCTGAACGGCGCGGCCCAGTTTGGCCGTTGCCCCGTCGACATCGCCCGCTTTGCGGGCATCCAGGCCCTGTTGGATGACTTGTGCCAGTTCCGCCTGGCCCGTGTAGTGCGCCACCTGCGGATTGATCGACGTGGAAGCGGCCATGTCGTCCGTCCACACGGCCCGCACCAGGCCCTGCGAGAGCGTCTGCGCGCTGCCGTCCGGCTGCGGGACGATCAAGGAGACGCGGGCCGCCAGCATCTCCTGGCCCAGCTCGGCGCCCGGCACCTCGACACAGATGTGGTAGTCGCGGGACTCGTCGCCCCAGGACCCGGTGGGATAGTCCCCGGCGCGCGGCCCGGCCTCCGTGCGGCGGTCGGTCAACTCCTCGACCGTGGGCGCCACTTGCTTGACGAACTTGATCTCCACGCCCATCGGCGTCCACAGCCGCAGACTGACGTCGGCGACCTCCTTGCCCATCGCCGCCTCCATCATCTGCGTGAAGTCGGCGGACAGGCCGGACGGGTCGGCGACGATGTCGGCGCTGCCGAGCAGCGCGGAGGCGATCCCTGTGACCTCTTTCACCTCCCAGTCCGTGCCGACGCCGCGGGCGTCACAGGTGAAGCGGCCCGCGCAGGAGTCGAGCGCGGCCCTCAGGTCCTCGGGTGACTCGTGTTCATTGCGCCCGTCGGTGAGCAGGATCCCGTGCCGGATCGATACGTCGGCCGACGCGAGCAGCCGGTCGGCGAGCCGCAGCCAGGTGCCGATCGCCGTGCCGCCGCCCGCGCTGAGCTTGCGCAGCGCCTGCTTGGCCTGCGCCCGCGTCTGCGGCCCCGCCACCGCGAGCCGCCCGTCCCCGGGGAAGACCTCCTTGGCGACATGCGTGCCGCCGATCACCGCGAAGTGCACCCCGTCGCGTACGGCGTCGATCGCGGCGGAGGTGGCGTCGCGGGCCCCGCGCATCTTCGTCGGCGGATAGTCCATCGAACCGGAACAGTCGACCATGATCGCCACGGCCGCGTCCGGGCTCTGCCCCGCCGAGTAGAGGTGCGGGGCGCTGACCGCGGAACCGACCGTGCCCCCGCCCGTCGAGGTCACCGTGGCGATCGCGTTGACCTCGCGGCCGCCCTCCGGGAGGTACTCGTTCTGATACACGTCGACCGAGAACTGCGGCACGTTCGACTTCGAGAAGTTGGCCATGGATCCCTGCTCCCCCTAGACGTCCCACCCGCTTCCCCAAGCAGGTGGGTGACAAGTGCGTGTGCCCCGAGGCCCGTTGCCGGGGCCTTCTCTAGGCCGATCCTGCCCCTTGGGGCATGACACGGAACGGCACAATCGCCACTGTTACGTTGTCGTGGCCCCCGCCGTCCAGGGCGTGACCGACCAGGACCTGGGCGCTGTGCAGCGGCCGGGCCGCGGAGTCGGCGGGTACGGCGGCGGCCATTTCCTCCACCGCCTCCGCGTAGTTCCACAGACCGTCCGTGCACACCACCACTACACCCGCACGGTCCGGCTTGAAGGAAGCGGTGTGCGGCTCCAGTTCGTACGCGTCCGCGCCGAGCCAGCCCGTGATGGCGTGCGCGCGCTCGTCCGCGTACGCCTCCGCCTCGTTCATCAGACCCGCGGCCACCATCTGCGCGGCCCACGAGTCGTCCTCGGTCAGGCGGACCGTCGGACCACTGCGGTCGTCGGGCACCCAGTACGCGCGGCTGTCGCCGACCCAGCCGACGACGAGCAGTCCGCCCGCGACGATCGAGCCGACGAGCGTGCACGCGGGCGCGTTCTGGTGCGGGGAGTGCTCCCTGGCCTCGGTGGGCTCCGCGGCGAGCGCGTTCACGGCGTCGGAGGCCGAGAGGATCGCGTCGTGCATGGCCTGCTGCGGATGCGTGCCGCGCGGCAGCGATTCGAGCAGCGACTCGTTGGCCGCCCGTGACGCGGCGAGCGAGGCCTCGTCGGGGCGCGTCGCCGAGGAGACGCCGTCACAGACGATCGCGACGACGGCCGGCGAACCGTCCGGCAGCGCGGCCGACGAGATCGCGAACGCGTCCTCGTTGCGGTGGTGGCGAAGCCCCCGGTCGCTGACCGCGGCGACCGCGTCCAGCTCCTGCTCCATGTGGTCGCGCTCGCGCGGCTGGGCGTGCCCGCAGTTCTCGCAGTAGCCGTCCGGGTCGACCCGGCCCGAGCGGCACGCCACGCAGAGCTTGGTGCCGGCCGGCGGGGTGGGCTCGGGCAGCGCCGTACGGGGATCGGCGGGCTCGGTCTCCGGGCGGGGGCCCGGTGCGGCCAGCGGGTACTCGTCCGGCTCGGCGGGGTCCGCCGACGGCCGGTCGGTGCGCATGCCGCGCCCGTCGGACGCCAGCTCGCCGCCCGCCGAGTCCGTGCCCGGCAGATCCGTCGGCAGATGCGCGGGCACCGGCATGTCCGAACTGTCCACGTCCGGGGCGACGGGCCACTCGGTGGAAGCGGCACTGGACGGGCGGTTGATCGCCACCGTGGGGTGATCGTGCTCCGCGTCCGCCGAGCCCACCGGCTGCGCCGACAGGTCGTACCCGCAGGCGCCGCAGAAGAGGTCACCCGCCTCCAGCGGCTCTTCGCAGCTGGGGCACGTGGAACCGGCGGCCCCGGCAGTCTGCTGGTGCATCTGCGACATCTTCACACCCACGTCCGGGGGCGGAAACGGTTGGCCCGCTCCACCAGTTCGATCCTCTCCTCGCCACCCTGGGCGAGCCGGGCCAGTGTCCGGTACGAGCGTTCAAGGCCGAACCGGAGTCCCCGCTCGTCCAGATCGCTGCCCAGCAGCACGGTCCGCGAGCCGCCGGGCGACGCTGTCGGTGGCGCGGCGGCGTGACCGGAGTGACTACCGGAGAGTACCCAGTCCAGGGCGGTGCCGAGGACCTCGGTCGACAGGCGCTCCCGGCGCACCGCGTCGAGGCCGAAGCCCGCGAGGGCCTCGACCTGCCCCGCTGCGGCCGTCAGGTCGTCGAGGAAGCCGGGGAAGCCGGGGAAGGCGCCTCCGGGCGGCGGCGCGGCGGACAGCGCCATCCGCAGCCTCGCCCGCACCGCGGCGACCCGCGCCGCCGTGTAGTGGATCGAGGCCTCCGGCACCGACTCCAGGGTGGCGACGGCACCGCGCCGGTCGTCCGCCGCGAGCTGCACCCGTGCCAGGCCGAACGCGGCGCTGACATAGCTCGGGTCGGTCGTCCACACCAGGCGGTAGTACTCCGCCGCGTTGTCCAGCTGCCCCAGGACCTCCGCGCAGACGCCGAGGGCCAGCTTCGGCGCGGGCTCGCCGGGGAAGGCGTCGTACACGGCGTCGAAGGACAGCGCCGCGTTCTCGTGGTCGCCGGTCGCCAGCGAGGCCACGCCCCGGTACCAGACCACCCGCCAGTCGTCCGGATGCTGGAGCTCCAGCTCGGCCAACGCCTGCGCCGCGGGCTCCAGTTCACCCATGGCGAGCCGGGCGCGCAGTCCGCGCAGGCGCAGCTCCACCGAGTCGGCGGGCGCGGCCCGCAGCGCGGTGATCAGCTCGGCGGGCGCGGAGGCCATCAGGCCCGCCAGGAAACCGGCGTTCGGGTCATTCGGGTCGACGCGGGGCACCGGCAGCGCCAGCGCCGTCGCGGGGGCGTCGAGGTGGCGGACGATCCTGGCCGGCGGCGCGGCAGGGGCGGGAGGCGGACCGCCGTTGCCCGCCGCCAGCTCCGGACGGCCGCCGCGCCGGCCCACGGGCAGCGCACGCGCCCCGAGGCGCGAGACGTCCTCCGTGAGCTCGGCGAACAACTCCGTGTCCGTGACCTTCACTTCGGGCCCGAAGAGGGTGGACAGGGACGGGCGCGGCCGACCCGTCTGCAGCGCCACGACCTCCCGCAGCACGCCCGTCAGCTGTTCCGACATCTCCTGCGCGGAGGCGAACCTGCGCGCGGGGTCCGGGTCGGTGGCACGTACCAACAGGCGGTAGAAGGACTCGTACTTGCGGAAGACCTCGATGTTGTCGGGGTCCGGCAGGGAGTCCACGAACACGTTCGTGTAGCCCTGGAAGTCGAAGGTGAGCACGGCGAGGGTGCGCGCCACCGTGTAGAGGTCGGAGGCCACAGAGGGGCCGGCCTCGGCGACTTCGGGGCCCTGATAGCCGACCGTTCCGTAGATCGCCGACTCGTCGTCGTCCATCCGGCGGACCGCGCCCATGTCGATCAGCTTGAGCTGGTCCTCGGTCTGGATCGCGTTGTCGACCTTGAAGTCGCAGTACAGCAGATTGCGGCTGTGCAGATGGCCCAGCGCCTCCAGGGCCTCGATGCCGAACGCGCACGCCTGCTCCACCGGCAGCGGATCGCGCTTCCCCTCCGCCGTACGCCGGCCGTTGGCGATCTCCTTCAGGGACTTTCCGCCGACGTACTCCATGACGATGTAGCCGTCCATGGAGCCCGTGCGCTGGTCGAGGTGCTCGACGAAGTTGTAGATCCGGACGATGTTGGAGTGCTCGATCTCGGCGAGGAAGCGGCGCTCGGAGATCGCCGCGGCCATCGCGTCCTGGTCGCCCGTGTCCAGCAGACCCTTGAGGACCACCCAGCGGTCGGAGACCGCGCGGTCGATGGCGAGATACACCCAGCCGAGCCCGCCGTGCGCCAGACAGCCCACGACCTCGTACTGGCCGTGCACGATGTCGCCCGGATTCAGCTTCGGCACGAACGAGTACGGGTGCCCGCACTTGGTGCAGAACCCCTCCGTGCGGCCGGGACGGTCACCGCGCGCACGGCCGACCGGCGCCCCGCAGTCCGAGCGCGAGCAGAACCGCTTCCGCTCGGGCACCTCGGGATGCGCCTGCACCGCCTGCCGCGGATCGGGCCGCGGCACCTCCGGCACCTGAACCAGACCCGCGCCCAGCCTGCCGCGCCCCGACGAACCGGCCGCCGAGCCCGAGCTGCGCACCGACACCGAACGGGACGTCGTGCTGCCCGACAGGGAGCGCGAGAGCCGCCCCGAGACCGAGCGGCGAGACGTCGACGAGCGGGACGAGCGGGACGTCGAGGAGCGTGAACTGTTGCGTGAACTGCTGCTGTTGGACCCCTTGCCGCCACCGGTGATGCCGGTCGGGGGCGAGGACACCATGCCGCTCGGCGAGACGACCGGCGCCAGGCCGCAGGTGTCGCAGTACAGCTCGCCGCCGCCCACGTCCTCGTACGACCCCGCACATCCCGGTCGCTGGCACTTCCGCTGCTCACTCATGCTTCCCCCCTCCGGTCGGTGGGACCGCCCTGCTGCGGCACCCTCGGTGCAAGGACTTCGGCGGCGGCCTGCTGGTAGCGCAGCACCGCCTGTTCGGCCACGCGCAGATCACAGGGCGCGCTCCACAGCATCCGGCGGGCCGCGTCGTACCGCTCGACCAGGAGCGGGTCCTCCGCGTGGCCGTGCCGGGCGACCTTCGCCTTGTAGGCGTCCAGGCGCCCGCGCAGCTCGGCGCGGACCGCGAGGGGCTGGGTGACGGCCGTCAACGACTCGCGGGCGCGCAGGAGTTCGTCCTCGGCCTTCTGCTCCAGGGACTCCAGGAGCGGTGAGAGGCGGTGCCACTGGGCGTGCCTGCGGTAGTCGGACGCCATGGCCAGCTGCTCCTGCAGCGCCGTCGGCGGTCCACTCACCGCGGGCACCTCGGATGCGGCGATCTTGGCGAGGACCTCGCCACGCGCGGACCGCGCCTCGGCGAGCGTGCGGTCCGCGCGGGACAGCACGTCGCGCAGCCTGCCGAGCCGCAGTTCGGCGTCCTGCCGGACCGTGAGCACCGCGTCGATCTCCCTGCGTACGTCCTCCAGGGCGCGGGCCTCGCGGTCGTAGCGCTCGGTGTGCGGGCGGCCGCCGCCGGGGGCCGAACTGCCCGGCGCGGGCTGCCAGAAGGCCAGCGGGTCGGTCACCACCTGCTCACGGAGCAGCGTCAGCTCGGCCGTGATCCGCTCCAGGTCGTCGCCCGCCGGATGCTCACCGGGGCGTACGCCGACGGAGTGCGCGAGCTGACGGGTGCGCTGCAGCTCCGCCGCGAGGAGGTCTATACGCGCGGGCAGCGCCGACCACACCGCGTCCGCGGCGACGACCATGTCCAGCGAGTTCGCGTACAGGTCGTTCATCCGTGCGACGAGGTCGGCCAGCGTGAAGCGTTCGGTGAGCTTGGCGGGGCCGGTGATCGACGACGGCGCGGGGGCGGCGCCGCCGGCGACCGTGACGCTCTCGCCGCGGAGCAGTTCGGTCAGCTCCGCCAGATCGTCACGGTTGGGCCAGCGTCTGCGGGCCCGGATGTCGCGGGCGGTGCGCAGCGCACCCGCGTACGCGTCGAAGTAGGCCCAGAGCAGCGTGATCTGCTGCTCCGTGGCCGCCCAGCGCTCCTGGGTGGTGCCGGTCAGGCCCGCACCCTCCAGGAGGCGGCGGCCAGCGTGATCCTGGAGGGCGAGGAGCGAGGTCTCGATCGCCTCGTGCTCGGCGTCGAGCCGCGCCAGCGCACGGTCCACCTCGTCCCGGTCCATCACAGGACCGGGGGGTCCCGCGACGCTCATCGATCACCTCTCCGCTCTGCGTTGCCGTGTTCCGCTGCCTTCGCCGGTGCCTGGCGGTCAGTCGCTGTACGTCGGTGCGGGCGGTCCCGCCGATTCGCCGAGCGCGGGCTTCAGCCACTTGTCGTACGACTTCTGCCAGCCGTTGTCGCTCTTGCGGTAGTCCTCCAAGACCTGGTTCACCCGCCGCACCAGGTCGTCCGCGCCGCCCTCCGGCTTCTTCATCGCCACGCCGTAGTACTCCGTGTTGAGCGGCGCGTCGCCCTTCAGCTCGACCGTCGGGTCCTGCGCGGCCTGGCTCGCGGCGAGCGCGCTGTCCGTCACGACGGCGTCCACCTCACCGAGCTGGAGCCTTACCAGGCAGTCGAGTTGATTCGGGACCGTAGTCCCGATGTCGGCATCCAGGCCCTTCTTCTTGAGCTCCTCGAGCTGACCGAGCGCCGTGGAACCCTTCGCGGAACAGACCTTCTTGCCGTCGAGCGAGTCGTCGAACCCGGTGATGTCGGCGGACTTGGGGGCGAGGATCTGCTGGCCGGTCTTGAAGTAGGCGGTGGAGAAGGCGACTTCCTTCTCCCGGTCGCAGGTGATCGTCATCGTCCGTACGACCATGTCGACCTGGCCGCTCTGGATCGCCTTGACCCGCTGGTTCGTGGGGATGGCGCGGAACAGGACCGCGTCCCGGTCGCCGAGGATCTCCTCGGCGATCTTGTGCGCCAGGTCGATGTCGAAGCCCTCGAGCGTCGCCGTCTTCTTGTTCGGGTCGCGATAGCCCCAGCGGTAGCTGTTCTGGTCGACGCCGACGATCAGCTTCTTCACCTTGCGGTTGCGGATCGCCTCGATCGTCGGGCCGTCCTTGTCGTCCGGCGACAGGCTGGCCTCGGGCTTCTCGCACTCCTCGGCCCGCGCCGGAGCGGCCGCCGCCGAGCCCCGCCCGGCCTGCCCCGCACCGTCGTCGTCCTTCCCGGAGCCACCGGCCCCCCCGCCCATCTCCGGCAGCACGAGCACGAGGGAGCCCGTGAGGGCGCAGGCCACCGCCATGGCCGCGGCTCCGCCCCAGCCGCGCAGCCTCGCCAGTCCTCGCGTACGCATCGTCCGCCCGCCCCCTCTCACCGGTACTCCGAAAGCCGGCGCCCGATGCCGAGCACCGCGCCCGCCGCGGCGAGCACCGCGAGCACGGCGGCACCCACCGGAAGGCCCGCCATCGCGCCCTTGCCGTCGCTCGCGGCCTGCTTGAACTCGCCCTGCTCGTGCGCCAGGGCCTGCTCCAGGGCCTTGTCCACGTTGTCGAAGCACTCGCCGGTCGGCTCGTCGCTCTTGTCGCCGACGACCTTGGCGAGCGCTCCCTTGTAGTCACCCGCGTCGTCGCTGTCCCGCGCGGTCTTGTGGCGGTCCTTCCAGACCGACACGTTCTTCGCGGCGTCCTTCACGGGGTTCTTGCCCGCGGCGTCGTCGGCGATGGCCACCGCCTGGCCGAGCAGCCCGCTGTCGGCACTGCCGAGCCGCTTCATCTGCGCCTGGTACTCGTAGTCGAACTTGTCCTTGATCTCCGGCTTGTCCGCCGGGCCGACCTCGACGGTCTCCGCGCCGCGGCTGACCAGCGTCAGGTTCTCGTTGCTCCTGGCCTTCAGGGAGTTGATCCGCGCGTCGTGCAGCACGTTCAGGGACTTCACGCCATGGTCGTACGAATCACTGAGCCCCGCCCGCGCGAAGGTGTGCCCGGCGATCAGCCAGAGCAGGACCACCGTCGACGCGGCCGTCGCGGCGACCAGACCGTGGTTGAACACCCGGTTCGTCCGCCGGTAGTTGCGCCGCTGGGCCCAGCCGAGGGCGGCGAGGGCGAGCACGCCGAGGGCGATGGCGAACCAGGGGTAGGGCTTCGCGTCGTCGTAGTCCGCGCCGAGCCGCTGGTTCTCCGCCGTGTAGAGCTTCTCGGCGGCCGGGAGCATCTGCTTCTGCATCTTGTCGTTCGCGTACCGCAGATAGGCGCCGCCGAGGGGGAGGCCCTGGCGGTTGTTCGCGCGGGCGCGCTCGATCAGGCCCGTGTACTCCGGAAGCAGCTTGTTCAGCTCGCTCACCGAGGTGGCCGCCGACGATCCCGCGCCCGCGTTCGACGCGGCGTTCGCCAGTTTCTCGGACGCGGTCTTGATGTCCCGCTTGTACCGGTCGCGCACATCCGCGGGCTCCTGACCGCCGGCCAGGAAGCCGCTGGACGCGGCCGTGTTGGCGTCCGCCAGGGAGCGGTAGATGGCCGCGGCGTCGGCGCTCAGCGGCTGGCTCCGGTTCAGCACGCTGTTCGCCGCGTCCGAACGGTCCGTCATCTGCCAGGTGGTGACCGCGCCGAACGCCACGACGAGCAGCGCGAGCACGGCGCCGATGATCCGCAGCTTGCCCGGCTCCGTCGTCGCGGCGGCACGCAGCCGGTCCCGCCCCTCGACCCAGGCGGGGCGGCGCGGGGGCGCGGGCTGCGGCGGAACCTGTGCCTGCGCGCCGCCCGTCTGAGGCGGCACGGCGGGCATCGTCGGCGCTGCCTGTGCCGGCGGCGCGGCGCTGCCGTTCGGCGGATATGTCACCTTGACCTCGACCTCCCCCTCGGTCATCGGACGGTCACCTCCGCCCGCCGTGCGCGGCGCGGGAAGAGGTGCACGGCGGCAAGTATTGCCGCAGGGAGCGGCATCCGCACAGGTCTTGACTGGATCTTGTTCGATCACCCGCCCCTGCGGAGCCTCCCTCCACCACCACGAAGATCGCGTGCCGCCCCTGCCTTTCAATACGCGATTCAGCGGGGTTCGGTTCCATCGGAGGCAGCACCTTCGTAGTGCCCCCGCACCCGCGCCACAGCCCCCGAGGACGCCCCCACCCGGTCAAGTCCCAGCAGCGCCGCCCCCAGCACCGGCCGCACGGACACCACTTGCGGGACCGCCTTCGGGGCACGCGACGCCAGCAACGCACGTATCCCGTCGTCCAGTTGGGGATGACCGGCCGCCAGCACACTTCCCCCGAGCAGCACCGGCGTCTCCTCCTCCAGGAGTTCGAGCCGGGCCAGGGCGACGACCGCCATCGCCACCACCTCCTCCGCGAGCCGGTCCACGATGCCCCGCGCCACGGCGTCCCCCTCCACCGCCGTGCCGAAGAGCACCGGCGTCAGTTCATGGCGCCGCAGCTCGTCGATCCGCCCGAGATGCAGCGCCTCGATCAGGGCGTACATGGACGGCAGTCCGAAGTGTGCCGGAAGCGTGCGGGCCAGGGAGGTCGGCCCGCCGCGGCCGTCCTCCGCGCGGGCCGCGTGCCACAAGGCCTCTTCCGCCAGGCCCCAGCCGCCGCCCCAGTCCCCGGAGATCCGCCCGATCGCGGGGAAGCGGGCCGTGCGGCCGTCCGGGCGCATGCCGACGCAGTTGATGCCCGCGCCGCACACCACGGCGACCCCGCGCGGCTCCGTGACCCCCGCCCGCAGGATCGCGAACGTGTCGTTGCGCACGGCCACGCTCCGGCCCCAGCGGCGAGCGGTCAGCGCAGCCGTCAACTGCTGCTCCTCGACGGGGAGATCGGCGTTGGCGAGGCACGCCGAGACATGGTCGACCCCGTCGACCCCGGCCGCGGCGAACACCTCGCGCACCGCCGACTCCAGCACGTCCACAGCGGTCTCGACGCCCACCGCGGGCGGCTGGAACCCTCCGCCGCGCGCCGCCGCGACGACACTGCCGTCCGCGGCGACCAAGGCGACGTCGGTCTTGCTGTTGCCCGCGTCGATCGCGAGAACCGACCCGGACGCGACGGGACTCACGGCACCACTCATGCCCACGCGAGGTGCTCCCGGTTGTGCGCGATCAGCTGATCGGTGAGCTGCTCGGCGTACCCGAACTGGCCGATCAGCGGATGGGCGAGCAGCGCCCGGAACACCCGGTCACGGCCGCCCCGCAGCGCCGCCTCCAGGGCCAGCTCCTCGTACGCCGTGACGTTGGCGGTCAACCCCGCGTACAGCGGGTCGAGTTCGGGCACCGCGAGCGGCGCCGCCCCCTTCGGGCCGACCGCCGCCTGCACCTCGATGACCGCGTCGTCCGGCAGGAACGGCAGCGTTCCCCGGTTGTACGTGTTCACGACCTGGTACGGACTGCCCCCGCCGGCGAGCAGCGCCGCCGCGAGGTCGACGGCGGCCTCCGAGTAGAAGGCGCCGCCCCGCTTGCCGAGCAGCTCCGGCTTCCCGTCGAGCGCGGGATCGCCGTACATCGCCAGCAACTCCGCCTCCATGGCCGCCACTTCGGAGGCCCGGGACGGCTTCGTGCGCATCTCTCGTACGACCTCGTCGTGCGCGTAGAAGTAGCGCAGATAGTAGGAGGGGACGACGCCTAGCCGGTCCAGGACGGTGCGCGGCAGGCGCAGGTCGGCCGCGATGCCGTCGCCGTGCTCGGCGAGCAGCCCGGGCAGCACGTTCTCGCCCTCGGGCCCGCCGAGCCGCACTCCCGTCTCCCAGGTGAGGTGGTTGAGCCCCACATGGTCGAGGTGGACGTCACCGGGGGTGACGTCGAGCAGCTTCGCGAACTTCCGCTGGAAGCCGATCGCCACGTTGCAGAGCCCGACCGCCTTGTGCCCGGCCTGCAGCAGGGCGCGCGTGACGATGCCCACCGGGTTGGTGAAGTCGATGATCCAGGCGTTCGGATTGGTACGGCGTACGCGCTCGGCGATGTCCAGGACGACCGGCACCGTCCGCAGCGCCTTGGCGAGCCCGCCCGCCCCGGTCGTCTCCTGACCGACGCACCCGCACTCCAGCGGCCAGGTCTCGTCCTGATCCCGGGCGGCCTGCCCGCCGACGCGCAGCTGCAGCAGCACGGCATCAGCGCCTTCGACGCCGGCGTCCAGGTCGGAGGTGGTGACGATCAGCCCCGGATGGCCCTGCTTGGCGAAGATCCGCCGGGCAAGACCACCGACAAGCTCAAGCCGCTCGGCGGCCGGATCGACGAGGACGAGTTCCTCGATCGGCAGCGTGTCCCGCAACCGGGCGAATCCGTCGATGAGTTCGGGGGTGTAGGTGGAGCCTCCGCCCACAACGGCGAGTTTCATATGCAGCCCTTCAGCCCTTCACTCCGGTGAGCGTGACACCCTCGACGAACGCCTTCTGCGCGAAGAAGAACACGAGGATCACGGGGGCCATGACCAGCAGGGTCGCGGCCATGGTCAGGTTCCAGTCGGTGTGGTGCGCGCCCTTGAACGACTCGAGGCCGTACGAAAGGGTCCAGGCACCCGGATTCTCGGACGCGTAGATCTGCGGCCCGAAGTAGTCGTTCCAGGCGTAGAAGAACTGGAACAGCGCGACGGCGGCGATACCGGGCTTGGCCATCGGAACCACGACCCTGAGCAGGGTCCTCAGTTCCCCGCAGCCGTCGACCTTCGCCGCGTCGATGTACTCGTTCGGGATGGTCAGCAGGAACTGCCGCAGCAGGAAGATGGAGAACGCGTCGCCGAACGCCATCGGGATGATCAGCGGCCACAGCGTTCCGGACAGGTCCAGCTGCTTCGCCCAGAACAGATACATCGGGATGATGATCACCTGCGGCGGCAGCATCATCATCGAGATGACCAGCATCAGCGAGAGATTGCGCCCCCTGAACCGGAACTTGGCGAGCGCGTACGCCACGGGCAGCGAGGACACGACCGTCAGGGTGGTGCCGAGTCCCGCGTACAGAAGGGTGTTTCGCCACCAGGTCAGAAAGCCCGGGGTGTCGAAGACCTTGCTGTAGTTGGACCACTGCCAGGTGTCCGGGACCAGATCGCGGGTGAGCGTCTGCTGGTCGCTCATCAACGACGTGAGGAAGACGAACACGAACGGCAGCACGAAGAAGAGCGCGACGGCGACGCCGATGGCGTGGACGGCGATCCAGTGCAGCAGGGCCTTGCGGCGGGCGGTGCGGGCGGCGGGGGTGGTGGCCGCCGGCTCGGCACCCGGCTTGGTTGTTTGTTCTTCCAGCAATTGACTCGTCATGACGTTTCAGTCACCTGCCTGGACGAGGCCGCCGCGCCGCCGCATCAGGAACGCGGTGAACGCCATGGCCAGGGCGAAGAGCACGAGCGCGATGACGCAGGCGGAGCCGTAGTCGAAGCGCTGGAAGCCGAGGTTGTAGACGAGCTGCGGCAGCGTCAGCGTCGACTTGTCCGGGTAGCCGGGCTCGAACTGCTGCCCGGAGCCGCCGATCACACCGGACGCGACCTTTCCGGCGACCAGGGGCTGTGTGTAGTACTGCATGGTCTGGATCACGCCCGTGACCACCGCGAACATCACGATCGGCGAGATGTTCGGCAGCGTCACGAACCGGAACCGCTGCCAGGACGACGCGCCGTCCAGCTCGGCGGCCTCGTACTGCTCCTTCGGTACGTCGAGCAGTGCGGCCATGAAGATGACCATGAGGTCACCGATGCCCCACAGGGCGAGCATGGTGAGGGCGGGCTTGGACCAGGCGGCGTCGTTGAACCAGCCCGGGGCGGGCAGCCCCAGATCGCCGAGCAGCGAATTGACGGGCCCGGTACCGGGGTTGAGGAGGAAGGCGAACGCCATGGTCGCGGCGACGGGCGGGGCGAGATAGGGCAGATAGAAGAGAGTCCGGAAGACCCCCGTACCGGTCTTGATCTTGGTGATCAGCAGCCCGATCCCGATGCCGAAGACGACCCGGCAGGACACCATGACGACCACGAGCCAGAGGGTGTTGCGCAGGGCGGGCCAGAACAGCGGGTAGTCGGAGAAGACGTAGGCCCAGTTGTCCGTCCCCGTCCACGTCGGCGGCTTGAAGCCGTCGTAGTGCATGAACGAGAAATAGACGGTGGAGATCAGCGGATAGGCGAAGAAGACGGCGAAGCCGATCAGCCAGGGGGACATGAAGGCGGCGGTGCGAAGCGCTGACCTGCGGCGCTTCGAACGCAAGGTATTCGAGGGCGACGTGTTCGAAGGCAACGTATACGAGCCGGAAGTGCTCGTCGATTTCACCGTGCTCATCGGACGCCGACTACTTCGCCTGCTCGATGTCCGTGTCGATCTCGTCGGCGGTGGCCTTGAGCCCGGCCTCGAGATCCTGCTGCTTCCCCTTCTCGTAGTCGTATCCGAGGTTCTGGATGGAGACGAGGTAGGGACCGCCGTTGACCGACGCGGGGCTTGTCGTCGATTCCGGGTTCTCGGCGATGTCCAGGAACGTCTTGAAGCGCGGGTCGTACTTCAGCTTCGGCGACTTCAGGGCGTCGTGGGTGGAGGGCACGTTGTGGATGGCGTTGGAGAAGTTCACGACCGCATCCGTGTTCGTGGTCATGAATTTGACCAGCTCCCACGCGGCGTTCTGCTTCTTGCTGGTGGCGGCGATACCGGCGATGGTGCCGGTGACGTACCCCTTGCCGTAGCTGTCCTTCTGGTCGTCGGGCACAGGCAGCGGCGCCACGCCGATGTCGAACCCGACCTTGGCCTCCTCCGCCATGCCGAGCCGCCACTCGCCGTCCATCTGCATCGCGACCTGGCCGGTGTGGAAGGGGTGCTTGGCGCCCCACTCGTCACCGAAGGCCGACCGGTACTTCTCCAGTTTCGTGTATCCGCCCAGTGCGTCGACGAGCTTCTTCTGGTACGTGAATCCGTCCGCGAAGGCGGGATCCTTGGCGACGTTCGACTTGCCGTCCTTGTCGAAGTACGTGGGGGACCACTGCGCGAAGTAGTGCTCGGTCTTCGTCTCGTAGCCGTGGTAGTTCGGCATGAACCCGAGCTGCGAGAAGGAGTCCCCCTTCTCCTTCGTCAACTTCTTGGCCACGGAGGTGAATTCGGACCAGGTCTTGGGCGGGCTCTTGATGCCGGCCTTCTTGAACGCGTCCTTGTTGTAGTAGAGGCCGTACGCGTCGCCGAGGAGCGGGGCGGCGCAGCGGTTGCCCTCGAACTGCGTGTACTCGTTCATGGCCTTCGGGAAGGTCTTCCCGGGATCGATCCCGTCCTTCTTGAAGAAGGGATCGAGATCGACCCAGGCACCGGACGAACAGAACTTGCCGACGTTGTTGGTGGTGAAGGAGGAGATGACGTCGGGCGCCTTCGAACCGCCGGCCCGCAGGGCCTGATTGATCTTGTCGTCGTTCATGTTCCCGACGACGTTGACATGAATGTTGGGGTGTTCGTTCTCGAAGGCGTCGACGTTCGCCTGGACGGCCTTGACCTCGGAGGGCGCGCTCCAGCCGTGCCAGAAGGTGATGGTCGTCTCCTTGCCGGCGTCGTCGTTCGCGCCGGAGCTGCTCTGACCTGTACAGGCGGTGGTGCCGGCGAGCAGGGCTATGGAGGCGGTCGCGGCGAGCGCGACGGCGGTCGCGCGGCGGTTTTCGGGCATGCGGCGGTTTTCGGGCATGACGAAGGACTCCCTGGCAGGACGGGGTTGCTCGGACGAGGGGTTACGTCAGGGGCGGAGAGTGCGGGGGCGGTGGGGCCGGGGTGGGTGGGTGAGGTGACGGCGGGGTGGTCAGCGGGAGGTGTCGAAGACCTCGTCGCGGGTGGCGGCGAGGGCGCTCTCCAACGCGCCGCGCAGCACGGGGTGTTCGGCGACTTCTCCGACGACGAGACGGGGACGTGAGACGGCCAGCTCGTCGAGCTCGGCCTGGATCAGTTCACGCAGGGGTTCGCCGCCTGCGGTGTGCAACGAGCCGCTGAGGACGACGAGTTCGGGGTCGAATACGGCGATGAGCGAGGCGAGTCCGGTGGCGAGCCCGGTGGCGTACGTCTCCAGGAGTTGCCGGTGGGGACCGTCGTTGATGCGGGCGGCCTGCTCGACGAGGGCGGCGGCGACGTCGGCGTACGGACCGTGTGGGATGGGGGAGATCCCGAGCTCGCGGGCAAGCTTGGGAATGACCTGGGACCCGGCGAGCTCCTGATACCCACCGCTGTTGGCCTTGGTGACCTGCCGTACGAGGGGCGCTCCGGGCACGGGCAGGAACCCGATCTCACCGGCGCCCCCGGTCCAGCCGCGGTGCAGCCGCCCGCCGATGACGAGGGCGGCGCCGAGCCCTTCCTGATTCCACAGCAGCACGAAATCCTGGTGATCTCTGGCTGCCCCGATCCGCTGCTCGGCGATGGCGGCGAGGTTGACGTCGTTCTCGTACTCGACGGGCATCGGGAGGGCGGCGGCGAGTTCGTCGAGGAGGGTGGCGAAGTGCCAGCCGGGCAGGTGGGAGGCGTATCGCAGCCGCCCGGTGTTGGGGTCGAAGGCCCCGGGGGTGCCGATGACGAGGCGGTGGATGTCGGCGCGGGTGAGCCCTGCCGCCTTCACGGCCCCGTCCAGCGCCTCGGTGACCTGGCGTACGACGGCGTCGGCGCGGCGGCCGGGGGTCGGCAGCCGGAACTCGCCCACGGTCCTGCCGGTGACGTCGGCGACGGCGGCGCGGATGCGGTCGGGGTTGACGTCGAGTCCGGCGGCGTGGGCGGCGGCCGGATTGACCGCGTACAGCTGGGCGTTGGGCCCCGGCCGCCCCTCGGTCGTCCCCGTGGCCTTGACCAGTCCGGCCGCTTCGAGGCGGGCGAGGAGCTGGGAGGCGGTGGGCTTCGAGAGCCCGGTGAGCTTGCCGATCTTCGTGCGGGAGAGGGGGCCGTGGGCGAGCAGCAGGTCCAGCGCGGCGCGGTCGTTCATCGCCCGCAGGACACGCGGGGTCCCTGGCGTGGACCCACCACCGGTCGAGCCACCCATGAGCTGCTCCTCGCCTTACGTCTGTACGGAACCGGCCGAGGACGGAACCTGCCTTGTACTGAACCTGCCTTGTACGGACCGTACCGGCGCCGCACTGTTAGGAAACTTTCCTATTGGGTGTGGGGAAGGTATGCCGGAGGTGGCGGGGGCGTCAATAGCGGGGGTGGGGCCGGCAACCAAGTCGTTATGTGGGGGCGGGGGTTGGGGGGTGAGGGTGCTGGGGGGCGCTGTCGGGGTAGGGCGGCGCTGGGCGCACCGGGCCGGGGCTCCACGCCCCTGCGTCCCATCGCGCGGCTCCGTCCCCACCTGAAGCCGAACTGCCGTCCCTGGCAAGGGCGGGCGCGAGGGCGGCTTGGGGCGGGTCGGTACTTTGCGCACCGTGCCGGAGGCTGCGATCGCCTGGCACACCGGGCGCTGGACTACAGGCTTGGCTCCGGTGCGGCGGCGGGTCGTCCTGCCGGGCGCGGACCGGCCCTTCGCGTATGGCTGTCAGGACCGGGTGCCGATCGGCGGGGTGGCTTCGGTGGCAGTGGCGGGTGTCGTGCCGGGTGCCGTCCGGTCCATGCGGGGCTGGGGTCAGGGCGGCTGCTTGGGGTGGGCCGGTGTCGTTGATGGTGGCCGGGGCCGCCCGGCTTCTGCGGAGTGTGGCGGTTCCGGCGTGCCTGTAGAGGGCGCTCCCTTCGGTCGCGTCGGCTTCGCCGATTCCGCTTGCGCTCCACCCTTGACAGGCCCGCCTCCACCGCAGAGACCTTCTTGACCGGGCGGCCAGGGGAGGGGACTCACGGGGAGGTCCGGTGGGGCGGTTCGGTCTTCGTGCCGGGTACGGACTGGTTCGGTGGGGCTCGGTCATGCGGGGAGGCGCCGCCCGGCAGACCGGCTTGGCTCCGGAGCCTGGGGCGGTCGTGCTGCCGTCTGCGGACTGGTTCGGCGCGGCTTGCCCACTCGGTGAAGGTGCGGGCCGACAGGCCGGCTCGACTTCGGTGGCGGTGGCGGGTCGTCCTGCCGGGTGCGGACCAGTTCGTTTGGGGCTCGGTCAGGGGGTGGGGCTGGGTAGGGGCGGCTGCTTGGGGTGGGCCGGTGTCGTTGATGGTTGCCGGGGCCGCCCGGTTTTGGGGAGTGTGGCGGTTCCGGCGTGCCTGTAAAGGGCGCTCCCTTCGGTCGCGTCGGCTTCGCCGATTCCGCTTGCGCTCCACCCTTGACAGGCCCGCCTCCACCGCAGAGACCTCCTTGACCGGGCGGCCAGGGGAGGGGACTCACGGGAGGGACCGGTCCGGTGCCCGGTCTTCATGCCGGGTGCGGACTAGTTCGGTGCGGCTCGCCCACTCGGGGAGGGGCCGCCCGACAGCCCGACATCGCCCCGGAGGGCGGGTCGGGTCGTCATGTCGGGTGCGGACTGGTTCGGTGCAGGCGCCGCCAGTTGGGAGGAGCGGGGGTGCGCGGTCGGTGCGGGGATGGGTCCCGGTTTCGTCGAGCGGCTGCCGACCGGGTCTTTCGGGGCGGGCGTCATGCGGCGGGGGTGCCGCCAGGCGGAAGGGGCTGGGGGTGCGCGGCCGGTCCGGGGGACGGTCTGTGGTGATCACGGCCATGCGGGCGGTGGGGGCCGCCGGACAGTGGGAGATGGGTGCCGGATGACGGGCGTCGTGCCGCCGGTGGCGGCGGCCAGACGGCAGGGGCGGGAAGGGCGGCGCGATGAAGGGGAGGCGGTCGAGGTGTGTGTGACGGGCGGGGCCTTACCTCCCGCCCCCGATTCCGGCATATCGGTCATCTCGGGTGCTGGAAGGGGGGATCTGGGGCGGGATCCGAGAAAGTCCCGCTGATTGGGGGCTGGGGGCGGCGTGTCGTGGGACTTTCTCGGAAAGCAGCCCCTGCACCGCATGCCGCCCTGCTGCCGCGCCCTTCCGCGCGGGCGAGCTGCACCGAACCAGTCCGCAGACGGCACGACGGCCGCCCCAGGTCCCGGAGCGAAGCCGGCCTGTCGGGCCCCGACTTCACCCAGTGGGCGAGCTGCACCGAACCACTCCGCAGACGGCACGACGGCCGCCCCAGGCCCCGGAGCGAAGCCGGCCTGTCGGGCCCCGACTTCACCCAGTGGGCGAGCTGCACCGAACCAGTCCGCAGACGGCACGACGGCCGGCCCAGGTCCCGGGGCTGAGCCGATCTGTCGGACGGCCCCTCCTCGCATGACCGAGCCGCTCCGGACTAGTCCGCACCCGGCATGAAGACCGGGCGCCGGACCGGTCCCTCCCGTGAGTCCCCTCCCCTGGCCGCCCGGTCAAAAGGGTCACTGCGGTGGAGGCGGGCCTGTCAAGGGTGGAGCGCAAGCGGAATCGGCGAAGCCGACGCGTAGCGCAGCGGAGCGCCCTTTACAGGGGCGCCGGAAGCGCCACACTCCGCAGAAGCCGGGCGGCCCCGGCCACCATCGAAGGCACCGGGCCACCCCAAGCAGCCGCCCTGACCCCAGCCCCACCCCCTGACCGAGCCCCAAACGAACTGGTCCGCACCCGGCAGGACGACCCGCCACTGCCACCGAAGCCATCCCGGCCGGTGACGGCAGTTCGTCCCAGGCGGGGGCAGGGCTATGGCACCCAGGCCCGGTGCGGAGCACGCCGTCCCGCAGGGCCAGGCAACCGTGGCGGGGCGTGGGGAAAGTGGTGTGGTGCGAGTGGGATCTGGCCGTCGGCGCAGGGCGCGTGACGAATGACGCTAGCGTGGGCATGTGCCGCGAAGGCGCTCGACGATCAGGAGGGGTGGCCGATGACCATGCCGTACGCGGCCGGGGACCGTCCGCTCATTCCCCGCCCCGAGCTCAAGCTCCCGGCCCTGCGTCAGGCTGTGGCCACGGTGGCTCCGTCTCGCCTCCCCGAGTTCTTCGAAGACCTTCAGCAGGCTTTCGTGCAGGCTGGCGACGAGGACAGCGTCGTACCGATCCGGATGTTCTACCGACGATGGGGCGTGGTCGTGTAGATCGAGCGATACCCCGAGACGGCCCGCCGTCTGCACGCCGCCGAACAGGCGGTCAACAGCCCGGATCCGGAGGAGCGGGACCGGGCGATCCGCGAGGCCGGGGAGATCGTGCGTGCCGCGCATCGAGAGGCGGTCGGTGGCTGACGGGCACTGGGAGCAGTTCCGGGATGATCTTCCAGACGGGCTGACTGCCGAGGCCCGGGCGGAGGCCCGAGCGGCTGGCCGGCGAGATCGCGGTGCGCGAGTCCATGGTCTTCCTGGAAGGCGCCGCCTTCACGGGCCCAGGGCTCGGCGTGCGGACCGAGAGCCGGGGCCTGCTCATGCTGACGTCCCTGACTGATGTGCGCGGCGAGCGGATCGTGGTCGTTCAGGTCAGCTGGTTCGGGTGACGGTCTTCGGTAGCTGTGTAGCTGTGTAGCTGTGTAGCTGTGGAGCTGTGGAGCTGTGGAGCTGTGGAGTGGGTCGCGGGGAAGTGGATCTCGGGTGCGTCGGTGGGGTGCCCGGAATGCGGCCTTCCAGATGCCCCCCCCCGACCACCTACCGAGACCACCTACCGAGACCACCTACCGAGACCACGTACCGAGACCACCTACCGAGACCACGTACCGACCGCCGCCCCCTACTTAGAAAGATTCGGCGGCGGTGCTATAGGCGAAGCTGCCAGGGACTGGGGGGACGTCGATGACGCGTAGGCCGACGGGGCCGACATGGCTGCCGTCGGGTCCGGGGTTGATTCCTCCGGCTGCTGTAGCGGGAGGCCGCCCACGATGCGGATGCCCGCCGCGTCGAACGCCCGCTTGATGCGCCAGCGCAGCTCCCGCTCCACGCCCAGCGACTTGCCCGGCATCGTCTTGGCGCTGACGCGGACCACCATCTGGTCCAGGAGCACGCTGTCCAGGCCCAGGATCTCCACCGGGCCCCAGAGGCGCTCGTTCCACGGCTCGTCCTTCGCCATCGTCTCGCCGACCGAGGTCAGGACCTCCGTCACCCGGTCGAGGTCCTCGTCGGGACGGACGGTCACGTCGACGCCCGCCGTGGACCAGCCCTGCGAGAGGTTGCCGATGCGCTTGACCTCGCCGTTGCGGACGTACCAGATCTCGCCGTTGTCGCCGCGGAGTTTCGTGACGCGCAGGCCGACCTCGATCACCTCACCCGACGCCACGCCCGCGTCGATCGAGTCGCCCACCCCGTACTGGTCCTCCAGGATCATGAAGACGCCGGAGAGGAAGTCCGTCACCAGGTTGCGGGCGCCGAAGCCGATCGCCACGCCCGCCACACCGGCCGACGCGAGGAGCGGGGCCAGATTGATCTCGAATGTGCCGAGGATCATCAGGGCCGCCGTGCCCAGGATCAGGAATGACGCCACCGAGCGGAGTACCGAACCGATCGCCTGTGAGCGTTGGCGGCGGCGTTCGACGTTCACCAGGAGGCCGCCGAGCGCTGTGCCGTCCACCGCCTGAGCCGTGCGGTTCATGCGGTCTATCAGCTTGGTGATCGCGCGGCGGATCAGGACCCGCAGGACCACCGCGATCGTGATGATCAGGAGAATGCGGAGGCCGATGCCGAGCCACGTCGACCAGTTCTGCTCCACCCAGCTCGCGGCGTTCGTCGCGCTCTGCTGGGCGTCTTCCAGGGTCGGGGGCTTCGTCGACGGCGACTTGTCGTCCGGGTCCGTTCCGGCTGCCGACAGGACGGCGGACAGCAACACGGCAGGTACCTCCAGGCATAGCGGTCTGCCCAGAAGATGCACCGGACAGAGACACCACACTAACGGGGCATTGTGTGTGGATCGTTGTGATGTTCGAGGGAGAGACAGTGCTCACTTGGGGAAGATGAGGGTGACGCACAGGTGTGGTCGAAAACACTCCGAGCCCGTTACCGGTACATGGTGGCGCTCGGACCAGGCATGAGGGGAGACTGGCAACAGATCGTCCCGGCGCGAGCCACGCGCCGCCGGCGTACAAGGAGGCATCCGTGCCGCATGTCCTGGTCCTCAATGCGTCGTACGAACCATTGGGTGTCGTACCGCTCCGCCGCGCGCTCGTCCTCGTCCTGGAGAACAAGGCTCTCTGCCTCGAGGAATCCGGCGCCTTCATGCACAGCGCAACGCGCACCGTCCCCGCACCCAGCGTGGTCCGCCTCAAGCGGTTCGTCCGGGTCCCCTACCGGGGGCCCGTTCCTCTGACCAGGCGGGCGCTGTTCGCCCGCGACGGCGGTCGGTGCATGTACTGCGGTGGCGTCGCAACCAGCGTCGACCACGTCATTCCGAAGAGCCGGGGCGGTCAGCACGCCTGGGAGAACGTGGTGGCCTCGTGCCGCCGCTGCAATCACGTCAAGGCCGACCGGCACCTGCTCGAGCTGGGGTGGCGGTTGCGGCACAAGCCCGCGCCGCCCTCTGGGCTCGCCTGGCGCATCATCGGGACCGGACATAGGGATCCGCGCTGGCTGCCGTACTTGCAGCCGTTCGGCGCGGACGACGCGATGGCCCGGATCGACGGCATTTCTGCCTAGTCAATGATCCGGGCCTTTGTTGTACGTGCAGGTAGGCGCATGTGTGCCGCACGTGCGTCGTACGTGTGGGTGTATGCGGTCGGCCAGTAGGTAACGGCCGCTTACACCCGCAGTCCTCAGCCCTCCGCCACCGCGTACGCCTCCACCGACCACAGCGAGTAACCGAAGCGCGTCGCCCGCTTGTCGCCCTGTACGCGGATGTAACGCGTGTCACGCGCGTCCATGCGGACCGCCTCGCGGCCGCCCCTGCCGTCCTTCACCGTCGCCGCCGTGCGCCACGTCCTGCCGTCGGCCGACGTCTGTACGCGGTAGCCCGCCGCGTACGCGTCCTGCCAGCGCAGGACCACCTGGCCCAGGCGTACCGGCTCCGCCAGCTCCAGTTGCCACCAGGCGCCGTCCTCGGCGGGTGAGGACCAGCGGGTCTTCGGGTCGCCGTCGTTGGCGCCGGATGCCGGGAAGTCCTTCGTCTCGTCGCCCGAGGACGTCGCCTTCGCGCCGCGTGCCAGGTCGCGGCCGTCGGTGCGCGGGTAGGCGCGGACCGAGACGGTGCGGGTCTGGCCCTCGAACGTGACGGGGATCTCGTACGTTCCCGAGCGCGTGCCCGCCGGGACGGTGACGTCCAGCGGGACGTCCACCCGGGTGCCGCGCGGCAGCGTCGACGTCTTCGGGGCGCGGACCTCGATGCCCTTGGGGGCCTTCGCCGTGAGCTCGCCCTTCACCTCGCCGGGGCGCAGCGAGAGCAGCTCGGCCGTGACGCGCTGCGGTCCGCCGCCGATCTCCGCGTCGGCCTCCGTGCGGGCCAGCGAGAACTTGGCGGCGGGGGCGTCGGCGTACCAGGGGACCAGGTGGCGCACCGTGCCCTCGGTGACCGTGACGCGGACCGCGTCGGCGTGCAGCTTCCCCGCCCCGGCCTCCGTGAAGCCGCTGCCGGACAGCACGGCCACGCGGCGCCAGCCCTGGCCGGGGACGTGCGCCTCGACGCTGCCCCTGGTGCCGGGGTCGGTCAGTGCCGTCACCGCGGTGAGCGGGCGGGCTCGGGGGATGCGGACCGTGGCGCGCTCCGATGCCTGGTCGCCGTCGAGGCCCGCCCAGGTGTCGTACGACTGCTGCGCGCGGGCGAGGAAGGGGTCAAGGACGCCCTTGCCCACCGTCACCCGTGCGGCCTTCAGCTCCTTGCGGAGTCCGGCCAGGGTGCGTGAGGCGCGCCAGGCCGCCGCGCCGTCGCCCGCGGCCTGCGCGCGCACCATGTCGACCGCCGTCTCGCCCGCCTCGCCGTACCGGGCCAACTGCTCGACCCAGGGGCCGACTTCAGTCTTGAGGTCGCTGTCCGTGAGCCGCCTCGGCGCCTCCTTCATGACGGTGAAGGCATCGCGCAGGACCTGCCCCGACTTCTCGATCCGGGTCTTGTCCGTCGTCGTACGGGCGCGCCAGAAGTCGGCCATGAGCGGTCGCAGGTACGCCGATTCGTCCGCGCCGAGCACGGAGGAGGCGTCATTGCCCGCGAGGGCCCGCAGCGCGCCCCGTGCCTTCGCGTCGCCGCCCGAGAGGTCGTCGATCGCGGCGAGCCAGGACTCGTGCGGGCGGTAGGCGCGGGGGTTCCACGCGTAGTCGGCGGCGGTGAAGAGCGGGATGCGGGAGGCCGAGGGCTGCTCCATCGCGTTGCCGAGCAGGGCGGCGGAGCCGGTGGCGACGGCGGGTTCGCGGCCGGTGTAGGGGCCGAGGAAGATGCGGTCCTGCGCGAAGTCGTTGACGGGGTAGTTGTCCATCGTGACGAGCGGGTGCGAGCCGAACGCCTTGCGGGCGCCCGCCAGTTCGCGTCCCGTGATGGTCTTGGGGACGACGCCCACGCCGGTCCAGGCGACCTCGACGCCGCCGTCGAGTTCGTCGGCGATGGCGTCGCGGTACTCGGTCGAGCCGTCCTGGAAGTACTCGGTCGGCATCAGGGAGAGGGGCTTCGCGCCGGGGTGGCGCTCGGCGAGGTGCGCGGCGACGGCGTTGGCCACGCGGGACTGTGCCTTCGCGGCGGCCTTGGGCCCCGAGCCGAACTCGTCGGCGTCCGCCTCGCAGTGCCACTCGCTGTAGCTGACGTCCTGGAATTGGAGTTGGAAGGCGCGTACGCCCAGCGCCCACATCGCGTCGATCTTGCGGTTGAGGGCCTTGATGTCCTTGTCCGACGACATGCACATGGCCTGGCCGGGGGCGACGGCCCAGGCGAGCGTCACGTGATTGCGCTTCGCCCGCTCGGCGAGGGCGCGGAAGTCGGCGCGCTGGTCGGCGGGGTAGGGCTCGCGCCAGCGGGCCTGGCGGTAGAGGTCGTCGCCGGGGGCGTAGAGGTAGCGGTTCTGCTTGGTGCGGCCCATGAAGTCCAGCTGGTCCAGGCGCTGTTCGCGGGTCCAGGGAGTGCCGTAGAAGCCCTCCGTCATGCCGCGCACGGCGGTGCCGGGCCAGTCGCGGATGGTGACTCCGGGGACGGTCCTGCCGGTGATGAGCTGGCGCAGGGTCTGTACGCCGTGGAAGAGGCCGTCCTCGCCTGCGCCGCCGAGGGCGACGGTGGGTTGTCCGGCGACGTTGCCCACGGCGAGGCGGTAGCCGCCGTCCGGGAGGTCTCGGCGGTCGCGGGCGCCGAGGCCGCGCAGGGCCTGGTCGGCGCCGGTGCCGTCGACGCGGACGACGAGACGGTTGTCGCCGCCCGCCGGGAGCCGGTCAGCCGGGAGCCGGTCGCCGTCCTTGACCTCGGTGATCTCGCGGGCGCCCGCGTCGCGCAGGAGGGTGCGGAGGGCTTCGACGGCGTACGGGTCCGGGGCGTGGCCCGTGACGAGGACGACCTCGTCCGTGACGGCGACGGAGGCGCCGGCGGCGGTCATCGACTGGGGGCGGGGCCAGACCGGGGGGAGGTTGCCGTCGTCCGTGTCCGGGGTGGTGGCCGGGGTGCTGGGGCGGCCCGGGATGCCGGGGGCGGCGATGGCGCCGGGGGCGGCGGTGAGTGAGCCCGCGATGACGGCGACGGCGACGGCGGCCGCGCCCTTCCTGCGCCGCAGCTGCACGGCCCTCTCCTCGTTGTCCCTTGTGGTCTTCACCTGCGGTGATGATCACGTGTGGTGCGTCGGTTGTCTCAGGGTGTCACTGAGCCCACCACTCGGGTGGCGGGGGTGTCAACGGGGGTGGGTGTTGTGGGGGGTTTCTTCCCTTCCCCGGCCTGTCACCGACGGGGAGAGCCGGTCCCTGCCGGGGAGGACACGGAAGTCCCGTCTCGGCCCGGCGAAAGGAAGATCTTGCGGCGGATGTGCCCCGGGGGAAACGAATGTGAGCACGCGCACGTTCATACAACGGATATGTCTGCGATCCCGCCCGCTGGGTAGGGACGCGATGACCTGCCCCCTGAAAAGGAGCTCCCACGTGGCCGCTTCCGCGAATCTTCTGCTCTCCGCCCTCTCCAAACAGGTCTCCGACCCCGACTCCGGCCTCGACGGCTCCTGCTCCTGCGGCTGCCTCGAACCGCCGCTGACCAGCGAGCCCCCGCTGGCCGACGCCGCGCCCCTCACCAGCGAGCCGCCGCTCGCCGACGCCGCCCCCCTCACCAGCGAGCCGACCTCCACCGGTACGGCCTCGGGCCTGGACTACATGGGGGTCTAGATGCCCCCACCCGGCGAACGTTCCGGGCTTTCGCGCCTCGCCGCCGCATACGGCGTGGCGACCTCATACTCCCCGTCCCCGGACCGCACGGTCCCGGCCACGGACGCCGCCGTCGTCGCGGCCCTGGCCGCCCTGGACGTGGACGCGAGCACCCCCGAGGCGATCCGGCACGCCCTGGCGGCGTACGAGACCGAGCAGCGGGAGCGGCTGCTTCCGCCGACGGTCGTGGTGTGGTGGCAGGGGGCCGGGGACCAGCCGCAGGGGGCAGGAGATCAGCGGCAGGGGACCGGGGACCAGCAGGCACCCTGGGCCACTCTGCCTCCCGACACCCGCGTCCGCGTCGTCACCGAGCAGGGCGAGGTGATCGAGTGGCTCGCCCCCGCCGAGCCGCCGGGCCCTTTGGCGGACGGCGTGCACCGGATGCGGGTCGAGACGACCGCCGGGGCTGTGGGCGAGGCCCATCTCATCGTGGCCCCCTGGCGGCTTCCGCCGCCGCCCCCGCGCACCCACGGCCTCCTCGTCCAGCTCTACTCCCTGCTCTCCGAGCACTCCTGGGGCATGGGCGACCTCGCCGACCTGGCCGATCTTGCCGCCTGGTCGGGGCGGGCCGTCGGCAGCGGCTTCGTGCAGGTCAACCCGTTGCACGCGGCCGTGCCGAAGCCGCCTGACGGCCCGTCCGACCCGTCCCCGTACCGGCCGTCCTCGCGCCGTTTCCCCGACCCCGTCCATCTCCGGATCGAGGAGATTCCCGAGTACGCGTATCTCGGCGGCGAGGCGCGCAGGCAGGTCGCGGAGCTGGCGATGCGGGCCGCGCGGCTGCGGGAATCCGTGCTGCGCGAGGGCGAGTTGATCGACCGCGACGCGGTGTGGGCGCTCAAGCGCGAGGCCCTTGAGCTGATCGCGGAGGTCCCGCTCGGTCCCGGCCGCCGGGCCGCGTACCACGACTTCATCGCCGAGCACGGACAGGCCCTGGAGGACCACGCCACCTGGTACGCGCTGGCCGAGCGGCACGGCCCGGACTGGCGCACGTGGCCCGCCTCGCTCCAAGACCCGTCGAGCCCTCACATCGCCCGCACACGCGGCGAGTTGATGGACCGTGTGGACTTCCACAGCCGTCTCGTCTGGCTCACCGACGCCCAGCTCGCCACCGCCCAGCGCACCGCGCGGGACGCGGGCATGGCCGTCGGCCTCGTACACGACCTGGCCGTCGGCGTGCACCCGAGCGGCGCCGACGCGTGGGCGCAGCAACGGCACTTCGCGGCCCGCATGTCGGTCGGCGCCCCGCCGGACGCGTTCAACGCGCGTGGCCAGGACTGGGGGCTGCCGCCCTGGCGCCCCGACCGCCTCGCCGCGTCCGGCTACGCCCCCTACCGCTCCCTGCTGCGCGCCCTCCTGCGGCACGCGGGCGCACTCCGCGTCGACCATGTGATGGGGCTCTTCCGGCTCTGGTGGGTCCCCGAGGGCCGCGCGCCCACGGACGGGACGTATGTCCATTACGACGCCGACGCGATGCTCGCGATCCTCTCCCTGGAGGCGCACCGCGCGGGCGCCACCGTCATCGGCGAGGACCTCGGCACGGTGGCGCCGGGCGTCCGCGAGACCCTGCGCGGGCACGGAGTGCTCGGCACGTCCGTGCTCTGGTTCGAGCGGGACTGGGAGGGCGGCGGGCGCCCGCTGCCGCCCGAGCGGTGGCGCGCGGACTGCCTGGCCACCGCCACCACCCACGACCTGCCGTCAACCGCCGCCCGGCTCACCGGCGAGCACGTCCAACTCCGGCACAGCCTAGGCCAGTTGACCCGCCCGGTCAGCACGGAGCGGGCCGTCGCCGCGGCCGACGTGCGGGAGTGGCTCGCGCTGCTCGCCCGGCTCGGCATGCTGCCGGGCGGCGGCGGTCACGAGGAGGAGGAGATCCGTGCCGTCCACCGCTTCCTGCTGGCGACCCCGGCCCGCATGGTCGGGATCTGGCTGCCGGACGCGATCGGCGACCGCAGACCGCAGAACCTCCCCGGCACCCTGGACGAGTATCCGAACTGGCGGCTGCCCGTCGCGGACGCCGCGGGCCGCCCCGTCACCCTGGAGGAACTCGCCGCGTCACCCCGCCTGCACGCGTTCATGGACGTGTTCCGCGGCCGCGACCGAACCGGCGGCCACACCCCCGACGGCACTCGTACGGCACCCCCGGACGCGCGGCCCGTTTAGCCGTTCGCTACGTTGGCACCGTGGACAAGAAGAACGCCCTGCGCGCCGGCGCCCTGGCTTCCGGTACGACGCTGATGATGCTGCTCATGTCGTCCCCCGCGCTCGCGCTCACGCGCGACGACGGCGACGACCCGGGTCCGGGCCTGAGCGTGATCGAAACGCTCGGGCTCTATGTCGTGGCGCCCATCGTGCTGTTCCTGGTGATCGCGGGCCTCGTGATGGTCGGTGACAAGTCCCGCAAGCAGGAGAAGCAGAGCTGACGCCGCTTCCGTAAGAAACGCCCCGCTTTCCGTGGAGGGCGCTCTTCGTCGACGTACGCATCATGCGTGTCCACGTCGACGAAGAGCGTCCTCCACGTGTTTTTGACTCAGGGCGCCCCTCGCGCGTCCTTATGGCCCTTCAGCCGTCAGATAGCGCTGCACCGTCGGACCCGCCCAGTCCACGACCTCCTCGCGGCTCAGCTCCGTGAGCGGCGGGAAACGCAGCACGAACCGGGTCAGCGCCATGCCGAGGATCTGCGCCGCGCACAGCCCGGCCCGCGTCGCGGCGGCCTCCGGGTCCGGGCAGACCCGGTGCGCGACCGGCAGCAGCTGGTCCCGGAAGATGCCCCGCATGCGCTCGGCGCCCGGCGCGTTGGTGATGGCGACGCGGAGCATCGCGGTCAGCGCCTCGTTCTCCTCCCATACGTCGAGGAAGTGGCCCACCAGCACCCGGCCGACCTCCTCGCGCGGCACCGAGCCCAGGTCCGGCAGGCGCAGGTCGAAGGAGCAGGCCGCCGCGAACAGGCCCTCCTTGTTGCCGTAGTACCGCATCACCATCGACGGGTCGATCTTCGCGTCCCGGGCGATGGCGCGGATGGTGGCCCGCTCATAGCCGTCGGCGGCGAATCGCTCGCGGGCGGCGGCGAGGATCGCGCCGCGGGTGGCGTCGGAGCGGCGATGCGGTGTCGCCGTGGCGGGGTCGGGTGCGCTTGCGGTCATGCCAACGAGCGTAGGCCAACACACGTATGCCAACAAGTGTTGACAGTCCATGGCGACGGTCCTACGTTAGCCAACAAGCGTTGACCAACACTCGTTGGCCAACGGGTGTTGGCATCAGGAGGCCGCCATGAACGGAATCGGAAACGGAACCCCCGGCACCACCGACCCCGCCGTGATCGTCGTCGGCTCCGGCCCCACCGGGCTGCTGCTCGCCGGAGACCTGGCCGCCGCCGGCGTCCCCGTCACCCTCCTGGAGAAGCGGCCGCACGTCATCAGCAACCTCTCCCGCGCCCTGGTCCTGCACGCCCGCACGCTGGAGCAGCTCGACGCGCGGGGCGTCGCCGACGAGCTGGAGGCCAAGGGCAGGGTCCTCGACCGGCTGCGGCTCTTCGCGCACCTGGAGATCGGCCTCGACGAGCTGCCCTCGCGCTACAACCACCTCCTGGTCCTGCCGCAGTACGAGGTCGAGCGCGTCCTGGAGCGGCGTGCGGTCGAGGCCGGGGTCGACTTCCGCTACGAGAGCGAGGTCACCGGCCTCACGCAGGACGCGGACGGCGTGACGGTCCGGGTCGAGGGGCCCGGCGGTGCGCCGACGAGCCTGCGTGCCGCGTATGCGGTGGGCGCCGACGGACTGCACAGCCCCGTGCGCAAGGCCATCGGCCTGCCCTTCCCCGGACGGTCCGCCATCCGCTCGCTCGTCCTCGCCGACGTGCGGCTCGCCGAGAAGCCCGAGTCGGTCCTCACCGTGAACGCCGTGGGTGACGCCTTCGCCTTCATCGCGCCCTTCGCCGACGGCTACTACCGCGTCATCGGCTGGAACCGGTCGCGCGACGTCCCCGACAGCGAGCCCCTCGACCTCGAAGAGGTCAAGGAACTCACCCGGCGCGCGCTCGGCCGCGACTACGGCATGCACGACGCCCGCTGGATGTCCCGCTTCCACAGCGACGAGCGGCAGGCGCCGCACTACCGGGTCGGCCGGGTCTTCCTCGCCGGCGACGCCGCGCACGTCCACACCCCGGCGGGCGCGCAGGGCATGAACACCGGTCTGCAGGACGCCGTGAACCTCGGCTGGAAGCTGGCCGCGGCGGTCGAAGGCCGGGCTCCGAAGGGCCTGTTGGACACGTACGAGTCGGAGCGGCACCCCGTCGGCAAGGCGGTCCTGCGCAGCAGCGGCGGGATCGTGCGGCTCGCGATGGCCAAGCGGCCGTGGACGATCGCGGCCCGCGCCGCGCTCGCCGCCTTCGTCAACCGGGTGGCCCCGGTCCGCACCAAGGCGATCGGCCAGATCACCGGCATCGGCTACGCCTACCCGGCACCGAAGGGCGCCCACCGCATGGCCGGACACCGGGCCCCGGATGTCGCGCTCAAGGAAGGGCGGCTCTACGAGGCCCTGCGCGAGGGGGAGTTCGTGCTGATCGCCCCGGAGGGCGTGGAGTACGCGTCGAGCGGCCGGGCCGCGGTGGCGCACTGGGCCAGTGGACGGCGTACGACCGTCCTGGTCCGCCCCGACGGGTACGTGGCGTGGGCGGCGGAGGAGGCGGACGCGAAGGCCGTGGAGGCCGCGCTGGCGGCGTGGGGCACCGACTAGCACCACCATTCGCATTCACTTAACGGAATGGTCGAAAAGTTTCGATGGACCTGACTGGTCGGGGAGTGCGACGGTAGTCCCGCCATCAACCCCCGGCCTGCCCGGGAGAGAGACGAGGGATACCCAGTGACTGTCCTGGACCGGACCCCCCTGCACACCGAGTCGGCCACGACGACGAGCGAGCCGAAGGGCGCGGCGCGGGCCGCGCGCCCCATCGGCGTCGGACTCGCCCTCGCGGCGCTCGCCACGGTCGTCTGGTCGGGCAGCTTCGTCACGTCCCGCGCCCTGCACGACAGCGTGCCGCCGATCCAGCACGCGTTCTGGCGCTGGATCATCGCCATCGCGGCGGTGGCGCCGTTCGCGGCGCGGCAGACCTGGCGGCAACGGGCCCTGCTCCAAAAGCACTTCCGCTTCCTGCTCCTGGCGTCGTTCCTGGGCATCACCCTCTACAACACCCTGGTGAACCAGGCGGGCATGACGACCACCGCGGGCAACATGGGCATGATCATGGCGGCTTCGCCGGTCCTGATGGCGGTGTACGAGCGGGTCGGCGGCACCCGGCTCGGGGCGCGCCGCGTGACGGGCATGCTGATCGCCTGTGCGGGAGTGCTGATCCTGGTGTCGGGCGGCTCCCTCGCCATGGACTTCGCGGTCGGTGACCTATGGGTGATCGCGGGGGCGATCGCCTTCGGTTCGTACAGTGCGCTGCTCAAGCGGAAGCCCGCCGAGATCGGCGGACTGCCGTTCCTCTTCGCGGCGTTCGTGCTGGGTGCGCTGATGCTGCTGCCGGTGTTCGTGTGGAGCTATCTGGTCCAGGGTGGTTTCGAGCCGACGGTCGGAACGGTCTCTCCTCTCATGTACGTCGGTGTCGTCTCGTCGGCGGTCGCCTTCTTCGCCTGGAACAAGGCGATCTCGATCATCGGCGCGGCGCGTGCCGGGGTCGTCTACTACCTCCAGCCGGTGTGCGTGGCCCTGCTCTCCTTCGCGCTGCTCGGCGAGGCGATGGGGTGGCTGCAGGTCCTGTGCATGGGGCTGATCCTGGGCGGGGTCGTGCTGGGCTCGGCGGAGATACGCTCGCGCGCATGACGATCACCATGAGCGAGTCGGCCCGGAAGATACTCGACGCCCCGAACCCGGCTGTCCTCGGCACGGTCAGCCCCGACGGCAGTCCGCAGACGTCCGTGGTGTGGGTGGGGTGGGACGGCGACGACCTCGTCGTCTCCTCCCAGGAGGGGCGGCGCAAGGTGCTGAACGCGGAGCGTGAGCCGCGGGTGAGCCTGACCGTGTACGACAGGGCGGACCCGCTGCGGTACGTGGAGGTGCGGGGCACGGCGACGGTGGGCGTGGACGCGGACCGGAAGGTGGCGGCCGCGCTCGCCGAGTCGTACGAGGGGGCGGGGGCGGGGCAGGAGTACATCGACCTGCCCCCGGAGGTCGTCCGGGTCGTCATCCGGATCACCCCGCGCAAGGTGCTGGGCAGTGCGGCGCGCTGATCCGCCGGGACCGGTCGGTACGTTGACCCCATGAGCGAGTGGGACATCAAGAAGCTGCAGATCCTGCGTACGTTGAGCGAGCGGGGCACGGTGACCGCGACGGCGCAGGCGCTGCGGATGACGCCGTCGGCGGTGTCGCAGCAGCTGTCGAACCTCGCGAAGCAGCTGGGGGTGCCGCTCCTGGAGGCACACGGCCGGCGTGTCCGCCTCACGGACGCGGCGCATCTCGTGCTCCGTCACGCGGAGGCGGTCTTCGCCCAACTGGAGCGTGCGGACGCGGAGTTGGCGGCGTATGCGCACGGGGAGGCGGGGGAGGTGCGGGTCGGGGCGTTCTCGACGGCCGTGCCCGCGCTGGTCGTGCCCGCGGTGCGGGAGCTGCGGGCGGCGGCGCCGGGCATCACGGTGCGGGTCCGGGAGGCGGAGGCGGCGGAGGCGTACGAGCTTCTTGCGGCGGGGGAGGTGGACGTCGCCCTCTCCCTGGCGGTGCAGGCGCCGGCCTCGCCGGACGCGGACAGCCGCTTCACGCGTGAGTCCCTGCTCGCCGACCCGCTGGACGTGGCGCTGCCGGGGGACCACCCGCTGGCGACGGCGGAGGGCCTGCGCCTGTCGGACCTGGCAGGCGAACCGTGGATCTTCGGCGGCAGCGGCCCCTGGTCGGAGATCACGCGGGCGGCGTGCGAGGGGGCCGGCTTCTCGCCGGAGCAGGCGCATTCCGCCTCCGGCTGGACGGCGATCCTGGCGATGGTGGAGGCGGGCATGGGGGTCGCGCTGGTCCCCCGCATGGCGGCGGCGAGCCGCGACGGCGTGACGATGCGAGAACTCTCCGCGGACCGGCCGCGCCGCCACGTCATCGCCGCGGTCCGCCGCGGCGCGGGCGCGGGCGCGGCGATCTCCAGGGTCCTCTCAGCACTCCGCGAGGTCCCGCGCCGGGAAGTCGCGGGGTAAACGGGCGGCTGGGAGGGAGAGATCCGCGCGGAGCGCGGCTGGAGCGGATACGGCCCGCAGACGAAGACAGCACCCACCCGGGCGGGGCCCAGTGAAGGGTTGCCCCGCCCGGTCAGAGGGCTATGCGTCGGCGGACTGGGCCCGCAGTGCTCGTTCCACGCCTGCTCGGGACTCCGTGATCAGGCGGCGCAGTGCTGCCGAGGGCTCAGCCGAGGCGAGCCACGTGTCCGTCGCGTCCAGGGTCGACCGGGAGACCTGGAGCGAGGGGTAGAGGCCCACCGCGATCTGCTGGGCCATCTCGTGGGAGCGGGAGTCCCACGCGCCCTTGACCGCCGCGAAGAACTTCTCCGTGTAGGGGGCGAGCAGTTCGCGCTGGTCCGTCTGGACGAAGCCGCCGATCACCGCCTCCTGGATCGCGTTCGGGAGCTTGTCGGACTCGACGACCGAGGCCCAGGCCTCCGCCTTCGCTTCCGCCGTCGGTCGCGCCGCCCGCGCCGACGCCGCGTGCCGCTCGCCCGCCGCCGTCTTGTCGCGCTCCAGCTCCGCCGCGATCCCCGCCTCGTCGAGCCGACCCGTCGCCGCGAGCCGGTGCACGAACGCCCAGCGCAGTTCCGTGTCCACGGCCAGGCCCTCGATCGACTGCTTGGCGGAGAGGAGTTCCTCAAGCAGCGACAGCTGCTCCTCCGTGCGTGCCGTCGCCGCGAACGCCCGCGCCCACGCCAGCTGGTGGTCGCTGCCCGGCTCCGCCGAGCGGAGATGCGAGAGCGTCGCCTCGGTCCAGCGGGCCAGCGCCTCCTCCCGGCCGGCCGGCGCCGCGTACAGGTCGAGCGCCAGCTTCACCTGACGGTGCAGGGACTGGACGACCCCGATGTCCGACTCCTTCGCGATGCCGGACAGGACCAGCGACAGATACTCCCGCGTGGGGAGTTCCGCGTCCCGCGTCATGTCCCACGCCGACGCCCACGAAAGGGCACGCGGCAGCGACGCCTCGAAGTCGCCGATGTGGTCCGTGACGAAGGCCAGAGACTCCGCGTCCAGGCGGACCTTCGCGTACGACAGGTCGTCGTCGTTCAGGAGGATCACCGCCGGGCGCACCCGGCCCACCAGCTCCTCCACCGCCGTCAGTTCGCCGTCCACGTCCAGCTCCACGCGGTCCGTGCGCAGCAGCTTGCCGGACTCGTCGTCCATGTCGTACAGGCCGATCGCGATCCGGTGCGGGCGGAGAGTCGGCTCGCCCTTCGCGCCGGCCGGGAGCGCCGGGGCCTCCTGCTTGACCGCGAACGAGGTGATCCTGCCGGACGTGTCCACGTCCACCACCGGCCGCAGCACGTTGATACCGGCCGTTTCCAGCCACTTCTTCGACCAGGTCTTCAGGTCGCGGCCGCTCGTCTCCTCAAGGGCGCCTAGAAGGTCGGAAAGCCGCGTGTTCCCGAACGCGTGCGCCTTGAAGTACGCCTGCACGCCCCGGAAGAACTCGTCCATCCCGACGTACGCGACCAGCTGCTTGAGCACCGACGCGCCCTTGGCGTACGTGATGCCGTCGAAGTTGACCAGGACATCGTCCAGGTCACGGATGTCCGCCATGATCGGATGCGTCGACGGCAGCTGGTCCTGGCGGTACGCCCATGTCTTCATGGAGTTGGCGAACGTCGTCCACGAGTGCGGCCAGCGCGAGTCGGGAGCGTACGCCTGGCAGGCGATCGACGTGTACGTGGCGAACGACTCGTTCAGCCACAGGTCGTTCCACCACTCCATGGTCACGAGGTCGCCGAACCACATGTGGGCCAGCTCGTGCAGGATCGTCTCCGCGCGCGTCTCGTACGCCGCGTCCGTCACCTTCGAACGGAACACGTACTGGTCGCGGATGGTCACCGCGCCCGCGTTCTCCATCGCGCCCGCGTTGAACTCCGGCACGAAGAGCTGGTCGTACTTCGCGAAGGGGTACGCGTAGTCGAACTTCTCCTGGAACCAGTCGAAGCCCTGCCGCGTCACCTCGAAGATCGCGTCCGAGTCGAGGAACTCGGCCAGGGACGGCCGGCAGTAGATGCCGAGGGGAACCGACTGGCCGCCGGGACCCTCGTACGAACTGTGGACCGAGTGATAGGGACCGACGATCAACGCCGTGATGTACGTCGACATGCGCGGCGTCGGCTCGAAGACCCAGACGTCACCGCTCGGCTCGGGAGTCGGCGAGTTGGAGATCACCGTCCAGCCCGTCGGCGCCTTCACGGTGAACTGGAACGTCGCCTTGAGGTCGGGCTGCTCGAAGGAGGCGAACACGCGGCGCGCGTCCGGCACCTCGAACTGCGTGTAGAGATAGGCCTGTTGGTCCACCGGGTCGACGAACCGGTGCAGACCCTCACCCGTGTTGGTGTACTCGCAGTCGGCGACGACCTTCAGCTCGTTCGGCCCCGCCTCCAGGTGCCGCAGCGCGATCCGCGAGTCACGGAACACGGCACCCACTTCCAGCGGGTGGCCGTTCAGGACCACCTCGTGGACGGCCGGGGCGACCAGATCGATGAAGGTCTCGGCGCCCGCCTCCGCGGAGTCGAAGCGCACCGTGGTCACGGACCGGTAGGTGCCGCCCTCTTGCGCTCCGGAGAGGTCGAGGTCGATCTCGTACGAGTCAACGGTGAGCAGCTTCGCCCGCTGCTGTGCCTCTTCGCGGGTCAGATTGGTGCCGGGCACGCGGTCATCTCCTCAGGTACGTCAGGTAGGTCGGGTACATCGGGTTCGTCATGTTGGTCAGGCACGACTTGTGGCGTTTCCGGCCATCCTTCCACGTGCCCGCGGCAGTGCGCCCGGGCATTGTCCGGCGGCCGACGGGCGCCATTGTCGGCGGGCCGCGCCGCCGCTAGCATCCGCGCGGCGACGAACGCCCCGGGGGGAGCGCTCATGGGACGGGCACGGGCACGTGGCAGACGGGCACGATTACGCGGCGGGGGCCGGACCGGGGTGTTGCCGGTGCGGCGGGTGGTGCCCACGCCATGATCGACGTACTCGTCGCGGGAGCGGGGATCGGCGGGCTCACCGCCGCGCTCGGTCTGCACGCCGCGGGCATCGGGGTGCGGGTCGTGGACGCGGTGGACGCGCTGCGGCCCGTCGGCGTCGGCATCAACCTCCTCCCGCACGCGGTAAGGGAGTTGACGGAGCTGGGCCTCGGCGCCGAGCTGGCCGCGACGGCCGTACCGACCGCCGAGATGATCCACTTCGACCGGCACGGCAACCACATCTGGGGCGAGCCGCGGGGCATCGCGCGCGGCCACCACTGGCCGCAGTACTCGCTGCACCGCGGGGCGCTGCAGATGCTGCTGCTCGACGCGGTCCGGGACCGGCTCGGGGAGCAGGCGGTGCGCACGGGTACGGCGTTCGTGCGGTACGCCGAGACGGACGGCACCGCGCGGTCGCTGCTCGTGACTCTGCGGGACGTGGCACGCGGCCGGGAGTACGCGGTGCCGGTGCGGGCCCTCGTCGGGGCCGACGGGCTCTACTCGGCGGTGCGGGCGCGGCTGCACCCCGGTGAGGGGCCGCCGCTGTGGAACGGCATCCGGATGTGGCGGGGCGTCACCGAGTGGGATCCGGTGCTCGGCGGGCGCACGATGGCGGTCGCGGGCAGCAACGCGAGCGCGAAGCTGGTCGTCTACCCGATCTCGCGGGAGGCGGAGGAGCGGGGGCGCGCGCTGCTCAACTGGGTGGCGGAGGTGCGGTTTCCGGTCCACCACCACGGGGTCGCGGGCCCCGTCGACTGGAACCGCTCGGGCCGCCTCTCCGACGTCCTGCCGCACTTCGCGGGCTGGCGCATCGGCGACCTCGACGTGCCCGCGCTGCTCGCCTCGACGGCGCGGATCCTGGAGTACCCGATGGTGGACCGGGATCCGCTGCCCTGGTGGGGCCACGGCCCGGTGACGCTGCTCGGCGACGCGGCGCACCCGATGTACCCCGTCGGTTCGAGCGGCGGCTCGGAGGCGATCCTGGACGCACGGGTACTGGCCCGCTGCGTGGCGCTCACCGCCGACCGGACGGCGGGCCTGCGGGCGTACGAGGCGGAACGCTGGGCCTCCGCGAACGCGGTGGTCCTGGCGAACCGCGCGATGCCGGCGGACACGGTCCTGCGCACGGTCGCGGAGCGGGCCCCCGAGGGCTTCGACCGTGTGGAGGACGTCCTGACACAGGAGGAGCTGGCGGAGCTGGGGGAGGGATACCGGCGGATGCGGGGGGCTTGGTAGGGGGGCGGGGTGCAGGCACCCGTACGCGACGAAAGTGCACGTCCGGATTCCGCCAGCCTCCACCCGCCCGCACGCGCGACCCTCGACCCATGAACGCCACCACCGCCACCACCACAGCCGTGAACGCCACCACCACTTACACCCCCCGCCCCATCGACCCCGTCGCCCTCGAACAACTCCGCGTGACCGACGACGCGGGGCGGCCCTGCGTGCCTTACACGGACGGGGAAGGCGGCGACCCCCTCCGCTGCTGTCTGCGCCCCACCGCCCCCGGCGATCGCGTCGCCCTCGTCTCGTACGCGCCGCTCCGGCGCTGGGCCGCAGCGACCGGTGCCGCCCCGGGTGCCTACGACGAGCAGGGGCCCGTCTTCATCCACGCCGAGGAGTGCGCGGGGCCCGAGGGGGACGGATACCCCTTCGCCCGGCCCGGAGCCCTGCGCACCCTGCGCCGCTACAACGCCGAGGGCCACATCGTCGGCGGCCGCCTCTTCGAGATCCCGGAGGACGCCACCGCCGGCTTCGACGCCGCGCTCGCCGAGGCCTTCGGCGACCCCGAGGTCGCCCTCGTACACGTCAGGGCCGTCGAGTACGGGTGCCTGCACTTCGAGGTACGTCGCCCCTGACCGCCCGCGCGAACTCCCGCACCCGCTCCGTCTCCCCGTCCCGGTGCCACACCATCCCCAGCACCGAGTCCGGCAGCCCCTCCACGGGCACGAACGTGACGTCGCGGCGGCCGTGGTACTCCGCCGTCGGGCTGCACAGCAGCATCGCGCCGCGCCCCGCCGCGACCAGGGTCAGGCCCTCCTGGAGGGTCCGGACCTCCGGCGCGGGCACGGGGGAAGGGGCGTGGGCCTCGCGCCAGTACGCGGGTGCCGGAGCCGCCGCCGAGATCAGCGGGGTCCGTGTCAGCTCGGCGGCGCTCAACGAGGCACGCCCCGCGAACGGGTGGCCCACCGACACCGCCACGTTCTGCGGCTGCCGCGAGAAGACCGGGCCGAGGACCAGATCCGGTTCCGCCACCGGAAGCAGCACGATCGCCGTGTCCACCTCACCGCGCCGCACCGCCCCGAAGGGATCGGCGAACGGCACCTCCACGATCTCCGTCACACACGCCGGATGCAGCGCCTGGAACTCGGCGATCGCGCCCATCAGCCGCGCGTCCGCCGTCCCCTGGAACCCGATCCGCAGCCGCCCCGACACCCCGCGCGCCGCCTCCCGCGCCGACTCCACCGTGGCGCTCAACGCCTCGTACGCCGGACGCAGTTCGGCAAGGAAACGCTCCCCGACCGGCGTCAGCCGCACCCGCCGGCTCGACCGCTCCACGAGCCGCGCCCCGATCCGCCGCTCCAGGGCGCTCAGGAGCTGGCTGACCCTGCTCTGCGAGACATAGAGCCGCTCGCCCGCCCGGCCGAAGTGCAGCTCGTCGGCGAGCGCCATGAAGCACTCCAGCTCCCGAATCTCAAGCCCGCCCATCAGGAACCAGTCCCGCCTCTCCTCGCCGAGCCCCGCCGTCGACGGGCCCGCCATCGATGAGCCCCACTCATCCAAGGATGAGATCTTCGGCGTTGTTCCCCGCGGGCCGCTCACGAAGGCTTGGCCTCATGAAAGCCACCCAGGAAGCCCCCGCACGCCCGGCCTCGCCCCAGCCCTCGCTGCCCCTCTCCGTCCTCGCCCTCGCCGCCACCACCTTCTCCGTCGTCACCACGGAGATGCTCCCCGTCGGGCTCCTCACCTCCCTCTCCGCCGGGCTCGACGTCTCCGACGGCACCGCGGGTCTCACCGTCACGCTGCCCGGAGTCGTCGCGGCGCTCGCCGCGCTGCTGCTGCCCGTGGCCGTGCGGCGGGCCGACCGGCGGACGGTGCTGTGCGCGCTGACGGGACTGCTCGCCGCCGCCAACCTGCTCTCCGCGCTCGCCCCGGCCTTCGGGGTGCTGCTCGCCGCGCGGGTCCTGGTGGGCGTCTGCATCGGCGGGGTGTGGGCCATCGCCGCGGGACTCGGCGTACGCCTCGTGCGCGCGCAGGCGGCGGGGCGCGCCACGACCGTGATCTTCAGCGGGATCGCGGTGGCCTCGGTGCTCGGCGTTCCCGCCGGTACGTTCCTGGGTGAACTGGCGGGCTGGCGCTGGGCGTTCGCCGCGATGGCCGCGTTCGCGCTCGCCGTCACGGCCCTGCTAGCCGCCGCCCTGCCGAAGCTGCCCTCGTCGGAGGCGATACGGCTCGGCACGTTCCCGGGGCTGCTGCGGGCGGCGCCGCTGCGGGCCGGGCTCCTGGTGGTGCTGCTCCTGGTGACCGGCCACTTCGCCGCCTACACCTACGTACGCCCGGTCCTGGAGCGCGTGCCCGGCCTCGGCGCGGGACTGATCAGCGGGCTGCTCCTCGCGTACGGCGTCGCGGGCATCGCCGGCAACTTCACGGGCGGCGCTCTCGCGGCCCGCGATCCGCGCCGCGCGCTGCTCGTCATCGCCGCGGGACTCGCCGCCGTGATGCCGCTGATGGGCCCGGCGGGCGGCTCGCTGCTCGCTTCGGTGGCGCTCCTGATCGCCTGGGGCCTGGCGTACGGCGGGGTCTCGGTCTCCACGCAGCACTGGGTGCTCGCCGCGGCACCGGACCACCGCGAGGCGGCGTCGGCGCTCTTCGCCGCGGTGTTCAACGCGGCGATCGCCCTGGGCGCCCTGACCGGCGGCCTGGTCGCGGACGGCCTCGGGGCGACGGATGTGCTCTGGCTCGGCGGCGGCCTGGCGCTGCTCGCCCTGCTGGTGGTGGCGGGCACGCGACGGACGACCACCACCGGGTGACGCGAAGGGGCGGCCACCACCGGGGTGACGCGAAGGGGCGGCCACCGACGAACGGTGACCGCCCCTTGACCGGCGTACCGGAAAGTGCCCGGCGTACCGGAAGTGATCAGCCCTTGAGCTCGGCCGCCACCAGCTCCGCGATCTGCACGGCGTTGAGCGCGGCGCCCTTGCGGAGGTTGTCGTCGGAGATGAAGAACGCCAGGCCGTTCTGCACCGTCTCGTCGTTACGGATGCGACCGACAAACGAGTCGTCCTTGCCCGCGGCGACGAGCGGCGTCGGCACATCCGTGACCACGACGCCCTCCGCCGAAGCCAGGATCTCGGTGGCGCGCTCGGGGCTCAGCGGACGCTCGAAACGGGCGTTGACCTGCAGCGAGTGGCCGGTGAAGACGGGAACGCGGACACACGTGCCCGAGACCTTCAGGGCCGGGATCTCCAGGATCTTGCGCGACTCGTTGCGCAGCTTCTGCTCCTCGTCGGTCTCGTTCAGACCGTCGTCGACGATGGAGCCGGCCATCGGGAGCACGTTGTACGCGATCGGCGCGACGTACTTGTTCGGCGCGGGGAACTCGGTGGCCGAGCCGTCGTGCGTGAGCTTCGGGGCCTCGTCGCCGACCTGCTTGACCTGCTCGAACAGCTCGTCGACACCGGCGAGGCCGGAACCGGACACGGCCTGGTAGGTGGCGACGACCAGCGCCTGGAGGCCCGCCTCCTGGTGCAGCGGCTTCAGGACGGGCATCGCGGCCATCGTCGTGCAGTTCGGGTTGGCGATGATGCCCTTGGGGCGGTTCGCGATCGCGTGCGGGTTGACCTCGGAGACGACGAGGGGGACCTCGGGGTCCATGCGCCAGGCCGAGGAGTTGTCGATCACGACGGGACCCTGCGCGGCGACCTTCTCGGCCAGGGCCTTGGAGGTGGCGCCACCGGCGGAGAAGAGCACGATGTCCAGGCCCGCGTAGTCGGCCGTGGAGGCGTCCTCCACCGTCACGCCGTCGATGACCGATCCGGCCGAGCGGGCCGAGGCGAACAGGCGCAGCTCGTCGACCGGGAACTTCCGCTCGACGAGGATCTTGCGCATGACCGTGCCGACCTGACCGGTGGCTCCGACGATTCCGACCTTCACAGGGACTTCCTCCGTATGTGCATGCGCGCGGCCCGCTGACCTGGCGCTCGGGGTGCGTTCCATGATGCGTCTGTCCACCGTCGCCTTGTCCAATCCATTGTCCGAAGTACGGGATGTCACATCGCCGGGAAACCTCCGCCGCCGCCCGGCGAACGTTTCGGGCGGCCCCGGCGTCCTAGGGGAAACGTGGGGATGGGAGGGGTGCCTTGCTGCGGAGAAAAACGCGACGGGCCGCCGAGAGGCACGAGAGGACGGATCCGCTCGACGCGGCGCAGGAGGACCGGGTGCGGGCGGTGCTCGCCCTGGGCGGGGTGCCGCACTCCGACCTGCCCGACGGCGTCCAGCAGGTCAGGCTGAAGCTCCTGGAGCGCGCCGCCGACGGCCGCGAGGCACCGCGTGACGTGTCCGCGTGGGCGGCGGTCGTCGCCTCGAACCTCGCGATGGACTGGCACCGGGCGCGCCGCAGGCAGGAGCGGCTGGGGGAGCGGCTCGCGGTGCTGTGGCGGGAGGCGGGCGACGACGACGCCGCCGAGTCGCGGGCGCTGTCCCTGGCCGTGGCACAGGGCCTCGGCGAGCTGCCGGACGCCCAGCGGCAGGTCGTGGTCCTGCGGTTCTACGCGGACCTGCCGGTCCGGGCCATCGCGGACGAGCTGGGCATCCCGGAGGGCACGGTCAAGAGCAGGCTGCACTCGGCGGTACGGGTGCTGCGGACGCGGCTGCACGAGGGCGAGGTGGTGTGACGTGTCCGAAAAGAACGAGCAGCACGACGACGGCACGCACGGCGGCGGCGCGCACGGCGCGGACTTCTCCGCGCTGATGCTGGCGGTCACGGGCGACGCCGTCCCCGCCGAGCTGCGCGACGACCCCGAGTTCGGCGCCGAGCACGCGGCGGCCGTGGCGGACGTCGCGCTGCTGCGGGACCGTCTGGGCGCTCTGGGCGACGCGCTCGCGGAACGTCCGGCGCCGCGCCCCGCGGCGGTGCCGCCCCCGCCCCGGCGCACCCGCCGCCCCCTGCGCCTGGCCTTCGGGGCGCTGGCCACGGCGGGCGGTCTGGCGGTGGCGGGCCTCGTGGTCTGGGCGGCGGTGCAGGCCGGGGGCGGGGCGGCGGACCGGGACGCGGCGTCGTCGGGCGCCGACAAGGCGGCGCCCGACGACAGGCAGGAGGACTCCGCCGGCTCGACATCGCCGGAGGGCTTCGTGGCGTGCTCGCGGCTGATCGTGGAGGGCACGGTCACGCGGGTGGAGAAGGTGCCCGGCGCCGCGCGGGACCGGATCACGCTGGACGCCGCGCGCTACCTCAAGCCGGAGTCGGGCCCGCGGAAGGTCACGTTCCCGATGGACCACGACGTCGACCCGCGCCTGAAGGTGGGCGACCGCGTCCTGATCACGATCCCCACGGGCGAGTCGGAACCGGACAACTGGGCGAAGGGCAAGGAGCGCGACAGCCTCCGCACGCTGATCGTGAAGGCGCTCCCGGGATCGCGCGAGGTCCGCTGCGATTAGCCCGCCCCGCTCGGGCCCGCTCGGGGAGCGTAAAAAGTCCCGCCATAATGCCCCCAAAAGGGGCATTCGGCGGGACTTTTGGCGTATCGCCCACTAACCGACGGCTACGGAACGACCTTCGTGATCTTCACGCTGCCCGTCCCGGACATCGTGCCGCGCCCGTTCAGGAGGGACACCTCGCCGAACAGCTCGCGGCCCTCGGCGGTCGGGGCGTCCGCCACGACCTCGGCCTTCACCTCGGCCGACGCGCCGTTGGCCAGCTTCACGGGGGCCGACCCGTCGACCTTCACCGTGCCGAGCGCCGCCGAGAAGAACACGTCCCGGTATTGGTACTCGGTGGTCCCGGCCGGGATGGAGTAGCCGACGACCTCGATCTCGTATTGGCCGGCGGCCGGCTTCGGCAGGCTGACGGACTCCTCCGAGTCGCCGTCCGCCGACGAGCCGACGACCTGGCCGTCCTTGGAGACCGACAGGTCGAGGTCGGCCGCGCTGTCCGACGTCGCGCCGATCGCCACGTCGAGCCGCTCCGCGCCCTCGGGCACGACCACGGTGGTGGTCTGCGTCTCGCCCTGCTTGATCGACGGACGCGCCGCCTTCGCCGAGCCGAGCGGGCCGCCCTTCAGCTTTCCGTCGACGGCGGCGAAGCCGTTGGTGACCTTCCAGGAGACCGGCGCCGGCGTGCCGACCTTCGCCTCCGGGAGCGTCTGCACGGCGGGGTCGAAGGTGACGCCCAGTGCGGCGACGTCCAGCTTGTACGGGTTGTCGAGCAGCGGCGACGTACGGCGCGACTCGACCTCGATCTCCCAGACGCCCGGCTGCGGGTCCGCGTACGAACGCAGGTCGGGGCGGCAGGTGTTGGCGGGGTTGTCGTAGTTGGCGTAGCAGACCAGCGACGAGGTGCTCTCGGCCGGGACGCCGTACGGGTGGACGGAGATGAAGCGCGTCTGGCTCTTGTCCTTCAGGCCGCCGAGGGCCACCTCGAGGGACTTGGCGCCCTTGGGCACCGTCACGAAGTACGACTTGGTGCCGTTGCGCTGCACCGAGCCGTTCGCCGCGAAGGTGTACGACGGCTTGGCGAGCGACGCCGAGACGACGACGGTCGACATGATCTGCTGGTCGACGCCCTCGGTGCGCTCGTCGTCCACGGTGAGGATCGCGCTGTGCAGACCGGCCGACTTGGCGTTCGCCTGGACCTTGACCGTGACCGGCTTGTTCAGCGGCAGGGAGACCTCGTCGTCGCCGAGGAGGCGGAACGTGCCGCCGTGGTTGTTCTCGATGTCCAGCTCGTGGCGTACGGCGCGGTCCGGGCCCGAGGTGCGGGTGATCGTGACGTCGTACGTGCGCTTCTGGCCCGTCTTCAGGCCGCCCTCACGGTCGTAGATGCCGGTGCCGGGCTTCTTCAGCTCCTGCTCCAGGGCGGTGTCGACCGGGGCCTTGACCGAGTAGGTGTGCGCGTTGGCACCGGACTTGATGGAGTCCCAGGCGTCGACGACGTCGATCAGGCCCGTGCCCTGCGCGTACGCCTGCTCGCCGCGGATGTGGTGCGCGGTCGAGGTGAGCGCGGTGCGCAGCTTGGCGGGGGTGAGGTCGATCTTCTTCTGCTTGGCGGCGGAGAGGAGCAGCGCCGACGCGCCCGCCGCCTGCGGGGACGCCATCGACGTACCCTGCAACATCTGGTAACCGGCGGGGAGTTGGTAGCCCGCCTCGGCGACCGCGGAGCCCGGCAGCCAGGTCTGCGTGGTGTTGATGGCCGAGCCCGGCGCGGAGATGAGCGGCTGGAAGCCGCCGTCCTCGCGGGGGCCGCGCGAGGAGAAGTTCATCATCGCGTACGGCTTCTCCACGGCGGAGCCGTAGTTGGCGGCCCAGGTCTCCTTGGAGATGGACGCGCCGACGGAGATGACCTTGTCGGCCAGGCTCGGGTCGCCGATGGTGTTGGCGCCGGGGCCGGAGTTGCCCGCGGAGATCACCAGCTGCACGCCGTACTCGTCGATGAGGCGCTTGTAGAGCTCGGCGCGGGCGTTGTTGCCGTCGTTCAGGGCCGGGAGGCCGCCGATCGACATGTTCACGATGTCGACGCCGCGCTTGGTGACGAGGTCGATCATGCCCTCGGTGAGCGCGACGTTGGTGCAGCCGCCGGACCAGGTGCAGGCGCGCGACGAGACCAGCTTGGCGCCGGGCGCCGCGCCGTTCATCTTGCCGCCGAACAGGCCGTTGGCCGCGGTGATGCCCGCGACGTGCGTGCCGTGCTCGGACTCGATGACGCCGATGTTGACGAAGTCGGCCTTCTTGCCGACCCAGTCGCCGCCGTACGGGTCGGTGGGCACGTCCTTGCGGATCTCGACGACGAAGGGGACGCGCTCGGCGACGTCGGTCGCCGGGTCGTCCTTGCCGAAGTAGGCGACCTGGTGGTCGTCCTTGTACGGCTTCATCGTCTCGTCGTCGGTGAAGTCGTTGTTGTCGTTCAGGTCGACGCGGACCGTCCCGGCCGCCGGGTCGTAGAGCACGCCCCAGCTGTCGGTGGTGTCGCCGTCGCGGTTGATGTCGCCCTTGGCGTCGCCGCCGGTGGTGGCCGACTCGCGGAAGCGGTTGACCTGGAAGGAGCCCGCGGGGGACTTCCAGGTCTCGCTGTCCCAGGTGAAGGTGGGGCCGGTGACGGGGTTGGTCATCCGGCGCCAGGTGCCGTCGGCGTCGACGATCGGGTCGGTCGCCGTGACCCAGTCGGTGATCTTCCGCTCGCCCGTGGTGGTCTTCTGGAGCGCGGGGTGGCCCAGGTCGACGCCGGAGTCGAGGATGCCGATGGTGATGCCGCGGCCGTCCGCCTTCGGGTTCTTCTTCACGAAGTCGACGGCGCCGGTCTCGAAGGAGGGGTTGTACGGGTTCTTGGCGGGGGTGCTCTTGCCGGGCCCGGCGTACGTCCCTTCGGCCGCCTTCTGCGCGCCCTTGGCGCGGTCGGCGGCCGGCGTCGGGTCGTCGAGCTCGATCTCGTGCCGCAGGTCGATGCCGTGCACGGAGGAGAGCTTGCTCGCGGCCTTGATGGCGGCGTCGGCCTTCGCGGTGGGGACGGAGGCGCGGACGTAGCCGAGCTTGTCGTCCTTGCGCCCGACGGATCCGCCGGTCACGGCGTCGAGCTGGCCCGCGACCTGCTCGGTGGCGCCGGGGGCGGTGGCGACCATCATCGTGACGGTCTTCTCGCCCTCGGTCCTGGCCTCCGCGAGGAGTTCGGCGTCGGCCGAACCGAGCTTGCTGCCCGCGGACTTGGGGGACTGGTCCCCCGGGTCACCATCGGCCGCGAGGGCCATGGGTATGGGCCCTGCGGCGGAGAGTGCGGCGGTGAGGCCGACGGCTATCGCGAGGCGGGCCGTGCGTCTAGCACTGGATCTGTGCATCAGCATCCCTGTACGTAAAGGTCGAAAGGGTCCGGAATTCGGTACCAGATGACCGCTCAGCTTTACGTAAGTGACTGCTGTTTGGGGAGAGTTGTCCGAGCCGGATACGGGGCGTGGCGTAATCCCGCCATACGTCAATGGCGGCATTACGGGCTAATCGGCCGCGGTGGGGCTCAGTTCTCGCGCGACCGCGCGTAATGGCGGGACGCCTTCGCCCTGTTGCCGCACGCCGCCATCGAGCACCAGCGGCGCGTGCCGTTGCGTGACGTGTCGAAGAAGTGCAGGACGCACGCCTCGTGCGCACAAGGCCGGATCCGGTCCGGCGCCGTGGCGAGGAGGGTCAGATAGTCCCGCGCCGCCATCCACGCCGCCCCCCAGCCGGCGTCCGTGAACTCCGGCTCCTCGCCAGGTCCTTCGGGGCCGAGCGTGGCCCGGATGAGCCCGTGCCCGAGCACCTCGTTGACCCGCGCGGCCCCCGCCGCGTCCCCCGGCGAGTCCACCACGGAAGCGAGCGCGTCCCGCGCCTGCAGCACATGCTCCAGGGTCTGCCCGTCCGCGCGGAACTGACCGGCGAGGCCGTTCGAGGTGAGCCAGACGGCGAGGCCCTCGACGTCGGTCAGCAGGTCCCGGTGCACGCCGTCCGCGATCCACCGGGTGTTGAGCAGGTCGAGGGAGAGCGGCTCACCGATGAGCGGACGGGGGTCGGAGGGTGGGGCGGACATGGGGGCTCCCTTCAAGGCTAACCAGCAAAGGGTACGTGACCGGTTGCGCCTCTCGATTCTAACCTCTAACATCGAAGTCAATGGTTAGTTCGAGTTCGCCCATCGGCGGGCCATTGATGACAAGGGGAGAGTCATGACCAGCACCACCAGCGCCACCCGTACGCCCAGCGCCCCGCGCACCGGCCACGTCGGCCTGAACGTCACCGACCTGGACCGCTCCCTCGCCTTCTACCGCGACGTCATCGGGTACGGCGTGATCGGCGAGGGCAAGGAGGAGGGCCGCAGGTTCGCCTTCCTCGGCGAGGGCAGCAGCGTCGTTCTCGCCCTCTGGCAGCAGGCCGACGCGGCGTACGCGGCGGGGAACGCGGGCCTGCACCACCTCGCCATCGAGGTGGACACCGTCGAGCAGGTGCGCACATACGAGAGCGCCCTGCGGGCGTACGGTGTCGAGTTCGCGTACGAAGGCGTCGTGCCGCACGGCGAAGGCGCCGCTTCCGGCGGCATCTTCTTCCACGACCCGGACGGCACCCGCCTGGAGATCTACGCCCCGACCGGCGCCGAGACCGCCACGGCCCCCGTGGAGTCGGCCCCCACCTGTGGCTTCTTCTAGCCGGAAAGGGCATCCGTTCTTCTGGCCGGAAAGGACATCCAGCGCCATGGCCTCGCACATCACCGACGCAGGGCCCTATCACCACGGCTCCCGCGCCGTCCAAGACCTCGTCGGCGTACGTGAACTGGCCGACCACGTGGGCCGGTCCATCGGTCAGGGCATCCGCCCCGTCGCCGCGGCCTTCCTGGAGCTGCAGCCGATGCTGGTGCTCGGCGGTGCGGACACCGAGGGCGCCGTGTGGGCCTCGCTGCTCACCGGCGCCCCCGGATTCGTGCGGGCCACGGGGGAGCGTCAGATCTCGGTCGCGGGCGGCCTGCGCAAGGCCGACCCGCTCGCCGAAGCCCTCATGCGAGAGGGCGTCCCCGTGGGCACCATCGCCCTCGACCCCCGCACCCGCCGCCGCATGCGCCTCAACGGACGGGCCCGGCCCACCCCGCGCGGCCTGGCGATCGAGGCCGACCAGGTCTTCAGCAACTGCCCCAAGTACCTCCAGAAGCGGGACCTGTTGGAGGGCAGGGCGCCGGGCCGCCCGGCCAAGCCCCGGCAGGGCGTGCGGCTCACCGGCGAACAGCGGGACTTCATCGGTGCCGCCGACACCTTCTTCCTCGCCACCGTCCACGAGGGCGGCGCCGACGCCAGCCACCGGGGCGGCAACCCCGGCTTCGTCGAGGCCCCTTCGCCGTACGAGGTGGTGTGGCGGGACTATCCCGGCAACGCCATGTTCCTGAGCCTCGGCAATCTCACCGCCGACGACCGCGCCGGGCTGCTGTTCCTCGACTGGGCCACCGGCACCACCCTCCAGCTCTCCGGCACGGCCCGGACCGAGCACGCGGGCGACGGCTCCCGCACCGTCCGCTTCACCGTCACGCGTACGGCTCAGACCCTCGGCGCGAGCCCCTACGCGTGGTCGCTGCCGGAATACTCACAGGCCAACCCGAAGGAGGACTGATAGAAGGACCGTACAAAGACCCGATGAGGTCTAGCGTCAGCATGTGCACAAAGAGCTCCGGGTGGCGGCCTACGCCGTATGTGTACGGGACGGGCAGGTGCTGCTCGCGCGCTGGGTGGCGCGCGACGGCAGCAAGCGCTGGACCCTGCCCGGCGGCGGCATGGACCACGGAGAGGACCCGTACGACACGGTGATCCGCGAGGCCGACGAGGAGACGGGGTACGCCGTCGAGCCCGTCGCGCTGCTCGGCGTCGACTCGCTGCGCCGCCGCTACCCGCGCAAGCTCGGCGCGGTCGCCGACTTCCACGGGCTGCGCATCGTCTACGAGGCGCGGATCACCGGCGGCGAGCTGCGCCACGAGACGGACGGCTCGACCGACCTCGCCGCCTGGCACCCGCTGGACACCGTCCCCGAACTCGACCGGGTGGGGCTCGTCGACATCGGCATCGGCTTCTGGCGGGAGCGGCCGAGTGACGGCCACCGCACCGCCTGAGCCGCGGCTGCCCCTCCCCTTCCCCGGAAGGTGAACACGGAGTGACCGATTCCTCTCCGCCCGGAGAGGGCTGTGTGGCCGCGCAGGGTGCCCGGTGATCCACGTACGGTGATCGGCGCTGCCCGTTGCGGTCTCGTTAACGTGCAGGTCATCCCCGATGCCAACGATCCAGTACGAGCGGGAAGTTCGCACGGCGCGCGGCGCACAGGGCGTGGCGCGCGGCTCCCCGCGACCACTGCTGACGCGATCGCACTCGGGGAGACCGCGCCATGTCGCGCATACGCTCTGTCGCCACCGCCGCCCAGACCGCCACCCATGCCGCCGCCTCCCTCGCGTCGGCCGTGGACCGCCGGGCCTTCCTCGCGGCCACCGGGGCGGTCACCCTCTCCGCGGGCGTCGGCTACGCCATGCGGCCCGGCACCAGCCACGCCGCCGCGAGCCGCCCCGCCCCCGTCGCGCTCACCCGCAACGCCCCCGCCGCACCCCTGCTGCCCTACAAGGGCGGCACCACGCTGGCCTCCGTCGCCGCACCGCGCGGCAGCTCCGGCTACCGGCGGCTGGGCGACGGACCCGCCTGGGAGCGGGTGGTCCGCGGCGACCTCGCCGCCGCCAAGAGCGGCCGCGAGGGGCGGCGCACCGCGCTCGCCGCGTTCGTCCAGTTCACCGACCTGCACCTGGTCGACGTCCAGCATCCGCTGCGGTACGAGTATCTGCGTGCCCAGACCGCGAGCGCCTGGCGCCCGCAGGAGGCCCTGTCGGTGGCCGGCGCGGTCGCGCTGGTCGAGCGGGTGAACGCGCTGCCCGGCGGGCCCGTCACCACCTCGCCCCTGCAGTGCGTGGTGACGACCGGCGACAACACGGACAACAACTCCCGCTCCGAGCTCGACTGGTTCCTCAAGACGATGAGCGGCGGCCGCATCACCCCCAACACCGGTGACCCGCGCCGTTACGAGGGCGTGCAGGACAGCGGCCTCAAGCTCTACTGGCACCCGGACTCCGCACTGCGCGACGCCGACAAGGGCCTCGGGTTCCCGCGCGTCGAGGGCTTCCTGGAGGCCGCCCTCCGCGAGGTCAACAGCCCCGGCCTCGGGCTTCCCTGGTACTCGACCGTCGGCAACCACGACGCGCTGCCCGGCGGCTGCTGGGGGCCCGGAGACTCGCACTTCACCGAATTCGCCGTCGGCGGCCGGAAGCTGATGTCCCTGGACGAGTCGCGCGGCGCCGCCCTGTGGAAGGCCGTCAAGAAGGGCCGCGACCCCAAGGGCGCGCACTTCAAGGAGCTGTTGAAGAGCGAGACCCGCCGGATGCGGTCGGTCACCCCGGACGAGAGCCGCGCGCCGTTCACGCCCGCCGAGTACGTCGAGGCGCACCTGGACCCGGCGTACCAAGGGCACGGCCCGGTCGGCCACGGCTACACGCAGGAGAACCTCGACGCGGGCACGCAGTACTACACCTTCCGCATCAGCGACGACGTACTCGGCATCAGCCTCGACACGACCGACCCCGGCGGCCACTACGAAGGCTCGCTCGGCACCGCCCAGCTGGAGTGGCTGGAGCGGGAGCTGAAGAAGAACGAGCGGGCGGCCGGGGGCGGTTCGTACGTCGTCGTCTTCAGTCACCACACCAGCAAGACCATGCGGAACCTGCGCCATGACCCGAGCCGTCCGCGCGAGGCCCGGCACGGCGGCGACGAGATCGTCGCCCTGTTGGGCCGCCACCGCTCCGTCCTGGCCTGGATCAACGGCCACAGCCACAAGAACGACATCACCGCCCACCAGACGCCGCGCGGCTCCTTCTGGGAGGTGTCGACGGCATCGCACATCGACTTCCCGCAGCTGGCGCGGGTGGTGGAGCTCGCCGACAACCACGACGGCACGATCTCCGTCTTCACCACCCTCATCGAGTCCTCGGCCCCGCACCGCACGGATTACGCCGACCTCTCGCAGACCGGCCTCGCGGCGCTCTACCGCGAGCTGTCCTTCAACGCACCGGGCGCGAAGCCCGCGCTGGGCGGGGAGGCGGGGGACCGGAACACGGAGTTGATCCTCAAGAAGGGCTGATTCCCCGGAAGGTCTGATTCTTCAGAAAGGGCTGAAACCCGCTCAACCCGGGGGAGTTGTTCAACCTCCGCCTCCGGCCCGCGAGTCCCCCGAGTCGACAACGTTCGATGACGAAGGGGCAGCGGATGTCGACACGTACGGGGATGGCGGCAGTGGCGGCGGCGATGGCCGTGGCGGTGACGGCGGGCGCGTTCGCGGCGCCCGCGTTCGCCTCTGGGTCCGGGCACGGGGACCGGCACCGGGCGACGCAGAAGGCGATGGAGGCCGCCCTGAACAAGGACGCCCCCGGCGTGACCGTCCAGGCGGTGGACCGGCACGGCCCGTGGAACTCCGCCGCGGGCATCGGCGACCTGGAGAAGAACACCCCGCGCGGCAGCCACGACCACTACCGCGTCGCCAGCGTCACCAAGACGTTCACCGCCACGGTGCTGCTCCAGCTGGCGGCCGAGGGGGAGATCGACCTGGACGACACGGTGGGGCGGTGGCTGCCGGGCGTGGTCGAGGGGCACGGCCACGACGGCGACCGGATCACGGTGCGGCAGCTGCTCAACCACACGAGCGGCGTCTTCGACGTGCTGGCCGATCCGGGCATGCAGGAGAAGTACTTCACCGAGAAGCTCCTGGAGCACCGCTACGACACCTGGACCCCCGAAGAGGAGGTCGCCATCGCCATGCGCCACAAGCCGGACTTCAAGCCCGGCAAGGGCTGGAACTACTCCAACACCAACTACATCCTGGCCGGCATGATCATCAAGAAGGTGACGGGCCATTCGTACGCGGACGAGATCCGCGCCCGCGTCATCGAACCGCTCGGCCTGGAGCACACGTCCCTGCCCGGCACGGACGCCTCGATGCCGCAGCCCAGTTCGCGCGCGTACCTGAAACTGTCCGACGCGCCGGACGCCAAGCTGTACGACCTCACGGAGTTCAACCCGTCCATCGCGAACTCCGCGGGCTCGATGATCTCCGACTCGGCGGACCTCAACCGCTTCTACTCGGCGCTGCTGCGCGGCGAACTCCTGCCGAAGAAGCAGCTCGCCGAGATGAAGACGACCGTCCCTGCGGGCGACGACGGCCGTCGTCGCTACGGCCTCGGCCTCGAACGGGTCAAGACGTCCTGCGGCACGGTCGTCTGGGCGCACGGCGGCGACATCCACGGCTCGCACTCCCTGGCCGGGGCGACGGCCGACGGCAAGCACGCGCTCGCGGTGAACTTCAACGGGCCCGAGGGGGACGGGCGTTCGGTCCTGGACGCGGAGTTCTGCGGGAAGTAGCGGCAGGGCTGTACGGCTGTAGGGCCGTACGCCTGTAGGGCTGTCATGCGTACGCGAGAGGGGGCGGGGTCCGCCGTCCGGACCCCGCCCCCTCTCGCTCCCCTCCTGGCAGCGCCTGCCACGAGCTATCTGGGCAGCACCACCACATACGCCGCCGGGTCGCGGTCGGTCGCCGCCATCAGCGCGGTCCGCACGACCGTCGCCTGCTGTTCGAGGGACTCCCGCAGCTTCTTCGGCGTCAGATGTACGACGGTGATGCCGAGCCGCTCCAGGTGCTCGCGCTTACGGGCGTACTCGGACCACAGGGCGTCGTCGTCCTGCCGGAAGCCGTCGCGCGGCGCCCGCGTGTCCAGTTCGACCGCGACGGACAGATCGGGCCAGTAGGCGTCGACGCCCCCGAGATGCGGCCCGCCGGGCAATCGGAGGTCGACGTTCCAGAGCGGATCGGGCAGCCCGTGCTCGGCGACCATCTGGTAGAGCCGGTCCTCGGCGATGGCCCGCCCCTCGGCGAGCAGCGAGTCCACGGCGTTCACCACATGGGGGCGGCTGAGCAGCCGCGCCTGGTTCAACTCCCGCACGATGGCCGCCGGTTCGCAGTGTCCGCCGCGCACCGCCTCGGTGAGCAGCCGGCGCACCGCACTCGCCTCGGCGAGCCCCGCCACGGCATCGGCGAGCGCCCGCGGCACCGGAGCCACCGGAACTCCCGTGATCTGTACGGCGGTCGGCAGCGCGGATGTCCGCACCAGCCGGGTGAAGGAGGTGGAGCGCAGCCGCCGGGTGCGGGGCACCAGGACATCGATGCGGTCCAGGGAGAGCAGCGGGGGAGCCGAGGAGAAGCGGTGCAGGGCGAGCGCGGCGAGGCCCGTGATCAGCGCGTCGGCGTACGGGGCGTGCGGCTCGCCCGCGCCGGGCTGCGCGGGCACGGTCTTCGCGGCCTTGGCCGGCGGCCGCCCCGCGTACAACAGGGCGCCGTGCAGCCGCTCTTCACTGGTCGGCGGCCCCGGATGCAGCAGATACACCCCCGGGAGCAGCTGCTGCCAGGGACCTTCCGGCCGGCAGTGGGCGGCGACGTCGGCGGCCGAGACGCCGTGCGTGCGCAGCTGAGCGGTGCTCATCACGCGCCGCCTGACGTCGGCGAGCTGGTGCGGGGGGCGGGGGGAAAGCGGGGTGTTGTGGTTCATGACCGGGCCATTCCCGCCCCCACTCGCCCCCCTAACCGCTGTTACACGTCCGTCGACATAACCGGACAACCCCGCACTAAAGTGCAGGCGTTCGACTGCCGAAAAGGTCCGTTTCCAGAGGGTACGTTCGCGTGGCGCGCACGCGTCCCGCTAGACGGCGGCCGAATCGCAGCCCTGCGCCCGCAGCGCCCGCGCCAGGTCGTCGCGGGCCTCGATCACGAGCCGCCGCAGCGCAGGCGCCGCAGCCGCGTGCGAGGAGAGCCACGCGTCGGCCGCGTCCACCGTCTCCTGCCGGTCCTGCGCCATCGGGAACAGTCCCTTCACCACGTCCATCCCGATCTGAATGGACCGCTCCGCCCACACCCGCTCGATCGCGGCGAAGTACTTCTCCGCGTACGGCGCGGTCAGCTCCCGCTGGGAGGCCTGGGAGAACCCGGCGATCGTCGCCCCCACCAACGCGTTGGACAACGCGTCGGACTCCACCACCGCGGCCCACGCCTGCGCCTTCACCGCGGCCGACGGACGCGAGGCCAGGCACCGCACCTGATGCCGCTTCCCCGAAGCCGTGTCGTCCCGCGCCAGCTCCGCACCGATCACCTGCTCGTCGGCGACGCCATGCGCGGCCAGCGGCCCGAGGAAGGCCCACCGCAGCTCCTGGTCGACGTCAAGCCCGTCGATCTTCGCCGTGCCCTCCAGCAGACCCCGCAGCAACTGCAGATCCGCGTCCGACGAGGCCACCGCCGCGAAGAACCGCGCCCACGTCAGCTGATGCTGGCTGCCCGGCTCGGCGACCCGCAGCTCCCGCAGTGCCCCCTCGGCGAGCGCCCGCCCGCCCTCCTCGCGCCAGGCCGGCGCCGCGTAGTGCGTGAGCGCGGAGTCCGCCCAGGCGTGCAGCATCTGCAGCACCCCGATGTCGCTTTCGCGCCCCGCGAACCGCAGCACGAGCCCGATGAAGTCCCGCGCCGGCATCAGCGCGTCCCGCGTCAGGCTCCACAGCGCCGACCAGCACAGCGCGCGGGCCAGCGGATCGGTGATGTCACCGAGGTGCTCCCGCAGCGTCGCGAGGGAGTTCTCGTCGAAGCGGATCTTGCAGTACGTCAGGTCGTCGTCGTTGACCAGGACCAGCTCCGGAGCCTCCGCGCCCGCGAGTTCGCCCACGACCGTGCGCGGCCCGTCGACGTCCACCTCCGCACGCGCGTACCGCTCCAGCGCCCCGTCCGGCGTCCGGCGGTAGAGCCCCACCGCGATGCGGTGCGGCCGCAGTTCCGGGGTGCCCGTCGGCGGAGCCGACTGATGAGCAGAGCCGGCGGCTTCCTGGACGACGGACAGCTCGGTGATCCGGCCCTCCGCGTTCAGGATGACCTGCGGGGTGAGGGAGTTGACGCCCGCCGTCTGCAGCCAGGACCGCGACCAGGACGCCATGTCGCGCCCGGACGTCTCCTCAAGGACCGAGAGCAGATCGCCGAGGCGCGTGTTCCCGTACGCGTGCCGCTTGAAGTAGCGCCGCGCGCCCTCCAGGAACGCGTCCCGCCCGGCGTAGGCGACGAGCTGCTTCAGGACCGAGGCGCCCTTCGCGTACGTGATCCCGTCGAAGTTCAGCTTCGCGTCCTGGAGGTCGCGGATGTCGGCCGTGACAGGGTGCGTGGAGGGGAGCTGGTCGGCGCGGTACGCCCACGCCTTGCGGTTGTTGGCGAAGGTGATCCAGCCGTCGGTGAAGCGCGTCGCCTCGACCATCGAGAAGGTGCCCATGAAGTCGGCGAAGGACTCCTTGAGCCACAGGTCGTCCCACCAGCGCATGGTGACGAGGTCGCCGAACCACATGTGCGCCATCTCGTGCAGGATCACATTGGCCCGGCGCTCGTACGACGCCTGGGTCACCTTGCCGCGGAAGATGAACTCCTCGCGGAAGGTCACACAGCCCGGGTTCTCCATCGCGCCCAGGTTGTACTCCGGCACGAAGGCCTGGTCGTACTTCCCGAAGGGGTACGGGTAGTCGAAGTTGTCGTGGAAGAAGTCGAGGCCCTGCTTCGTCACCAGGAAGACGTCGTCGGCGTCGAAGTGCTTGGCGAGGCCCTTGCGGCAGAGCGCGCCGAGCGGGATGTCGAGCGTCGTGCCGTCCTCGAAGGTGCGGCTGTAGGAGTCCGTCACATAGTGGTAGGGACCGGCGACCACGGCCGTGATGTACGTCGAGATCGGCTTCGTCTCGGCGAACTTCCAGATGCCGTCGGTCAGTTCACCGGTGCCGTTCGACCAAGCGGTCCAGCCCTCCGGAGCCTGCACCTCGAACCGGAAGGGCGCCTTCAGGTCCGGCTGCTCGAAGTTGGCGAAGACCCGGCGGGAGTCGGCGGGCTCGTACTGCGTATAGAGATAGACCTCGCCGTCCTCCGGGTCGACGAAGCGGTGCATGCCCTCGCCGGTCCGGCTGTAGGCGCACTGGGCGTCCACCACCAGTTCGTTCTCCCCGGCCAGGTCCTCCAGGGTGATCCGGGTGCCGTCGAACACCTCGGAGGGGTCGAGGTCCTTGCCGTTGAGGGAGACGGCCGTGACGCTCGGGGCGATCAGATCGGCGAAGCTCGTGGCGCCGGGCTCGGCGGAGCGGAAGCGGATGGTGGTGACGGAGCGGAACGTGCGCGGCTCCTGGTCGCTCTCCCCGATCGCCGAACGCAGGTCGAGAAAGACCTCGTACCCGTCGACGGACAACAGCGCGGCCCGCTCCTGGGCCTCGTCGCGGGACAGATTCTCACCGGGCACGGGCGGCACTCCCTTGTGACTCGCATGCATGAAGCCGTGGATCGCACGACTCGTACGCAGTCTCGTACGAATGTCACGATCCTCGCATGTGCCGTCGGCGCCCGGTATCCGGGAATGCCCTGGTGCGCCACTGACGTTCTCCCCGCCAGATGCGAACGGATTCCCTAGGGAGAGACATGTCCGAGAACGGCAGCAAGACCCCTGTCGACTTCTGGTTCGACCCGCTGTGCCCCTGGGCCTGGATGACCTCCCGCTGGGTCCTGGAGGTCGAGAAGGTCCGCGACATCGAGGTCCGCTGGCATGTGATGAGCCTGGGCGTCCTGAACGAGGACAAGCTGGACGAGCTGCCCGAGCAGTACCGCGAGAACATGAAGCCCGGCGGCAAGTCCTGGGGCCCGGTCCGGGTCGCGATAGCGGCGCGCGAGCTGCACGGCGAGGAGGTTCTCGGCAAGCTGTACACCGCGCTCGGCACGCGCATCCACAACCAGGGCCAGGGCGTGAGCGACGAGAGCATCGCCGGGGCCCTCGCGGACGTCGGCCTGCCGGCCGACCTCATCGAGTACGCCACGAAGGACACGTACGACACGGAGCTGCGCGCCTCCCACAAGGAGGGCATCGATCTGGTCGGCCAGGACGTCGGCACGCCCGTCATCGCCGTCCCCGGCGCCGACGGCGAGCAGATCGCCTTCTTCGGCCCGGTCGTCACCCCCGCCCCCAAGGGCGAGGCCGCGGCGAAGCTGTGGGACGGCACGCTGCTCGTGGCGTCGACGCCGGGCTTCTACGAGATCAAGCGGACGCGGACGCAGGGGCCGATCTTCGACTAGAGGTGTTCGGCTAGAGGTATCCGCCGTCCCCCTTGTCGTTCCACCGCTGGAACCGCAGGCACCCCGGACGGGCGCAACGCCAGTAGTCGTCCACGTACTGCTTGCCCTTGAGGGTGCGTACGAGTTCCTTCTCCAGCTCCGTCAAGGGCCGGAACTCCTGCATCCCGCCACAGCTCGGGCAGTCCTTCGTCTTCGAGGCCATGCGCGCAGGATGAGCCGGAACCCGGCATACCGAAAGGCCCCCGTGAGTCACGTCCTCACGGGGGCCTTTCCTCTATCCGCCTGCCTCAGCGAAGGTTGAGAAGACGATCACGAGGCAGGACGTTTCAGGAGCTCAGGGCGCCAGCAGCAGGCTGTTCACACGCTGCTTCGCGGCCTCGTAACGCTTGGCCACGTCCTGCCAGTTGACGACCTGCCACATGGCCTCGATGAAGTCGACCTTCTGGTTCTTGTACTGGAGATAGAAGGCGTGCTCCCAGGCGTCGAAGACCAGGATCGGCGTCGATCCCTGGCCGACATTGCCCTGGTGGTCGTAGACCTGCTCGACGATGAGGCGGTTGCTGAGCGGCTCGTAGGCGAGCACGCCCCAGCCCGAACCCTGCGTCGTCGCGGAGGCCTTGGTCAGCTGGGCCTTGAACTTGGCGAAGGAGCCGAAGGACTCGGCAATCGCGTCCGCGAGCTCGCCGACGCCGTCCACGGCCAGCGGCTCACCGCCGCCACCGTCCTTCGGGCTGTTCATGTTGTGCCAGTAGATGCTGTGCAGGATGTGGCCGGAGAGGTGGAAGGCCAGGTTCTTCTCCAGGCCGTTGATGGCGCCCCACGTCTCCTTGTCGCGCGCCTCCTCCAGCTGCTCGAGGGTGTCGTTCGCGCCCTTCACGTACGCCGCGTGGTGCTTGTCGTGGTGCAGCTCGATGATCTGCGGGTTGATGACCGGTTCGAGCGCCGCGTAGTCGTACGGAAGTTCTGGAAGCGTGTAAATGGCCATGTCCGAGCCCTCCGACTGCTGCTCTTGCTCTGCTGTAGTTCAACTCTTATTGCAACTCATGTGCAAGTGCAGGCTAGCAGCAGGAGGCTCGGGAAGTTGATCAGCCCTTCGTCCTAGGACCACGCACAGAGCACGACAGCCCGCCCACAAGAAGTGGGCGGGCTGTCGTGCTCTGTAGTGCGTGTGGTCAGACGGAGCCGCCGCCGGAGCCGGGACCCATGGCCCCCGTGCCCGTTCCTCCCGTACCCATACCCGTCGTGCCCTTCTCCGCCAGCTTCTGCCGCACGATTCCGATCACCGCGAGCGCCAGCGTCAGCGCGCCGGTGGCGAGCAGCTGCTTGCGGGTGTCCGGCTGTTCCGTCATCAGGTAGAAGACGTACGCCATCGCGGCCAGCGCCACCCAGGTCAGGAAGGGGAAGAACCACATCTTCACGACGAGCTTCTCCGGCTCGTCGCGCTCCATCCGGCGGCGCAGGATCAGCTGCGAGGCGGCGATGAAGATCCAGACGACCAGGATCATCGCGCCGATCATGTTGAGCAGCCAGGGGAAGACGTCGTCCGGACGCCAGTAGCTGAGCAGCACGCAGACGAAGCCGAAGACCGAGGAGGCGAGCACCGCGAGGCGCGGGACGCCGCCCGAGACCTGGCCGAGCACCTTCGGGCCCATGCCGCGCTGGATCAGGGAGTACGACATACGCGAGGCGCCGTAGATGTTGGCGTTCATCGCGGAGAGCAGGGCGATCAGGACGATGACGTTCATGATCTGCCCGGCGCCGGGGATGCCCAGGTGGTCGAGCGTGGCGACGTACGGGCCCTTCGTCGCGACTTCCTTGTTGTCCCACGGCAGCAGCGTGACGACGACGAGCATCGAGCCGACGTAGAAGAGCGCGATGCGCCACATCGCCGTGCGCACGGCCTTGGCGATGCTCTTGACCGGGTTCTCGGACTCGGCGGCGGCGATGGTGACGGTCTCCAGACCGCCGTACGCGAAGACGGATGCGAGGAGGCCGATGATCAGGCCGTCCGTGCCGTTCGGCATGAATCCGCCCTCACCGGTGAGGTTGTCCATGCCGGGGGCGGACACGTCGGAGCCGGGCAGGATGCCGAGGATCGCGAGGACGCCGATGCCGAGGAAGAGCGCGATCGCGCCGACCTTGAGCGCGGCGAACCAGAACTCGAACTCGCCGAAGTTCTTCACGGCCGTCAGGTTCGCGCCGCAGAACACCAGCATGAAGAGGGCGACCCAGGCCCACTCCGGGCTGTCCGGGAACCAGCCCACCATGATCTTCGCGGCGCCGATGCCCTCCAGGCCGACGGCGACGCAGAGCAGGAACCAGAAGCCCCAGCCCGCGGTGAAGCCCGCCCAGGGGCCGATGGCCCGCTCGGCGTGCACGGAGAAGGAGCCCGACGCCGGGTTGGCGGCCGACATCTCGCCGAGCATGCGCATCACGAGCATGACCAGCGCGCCGGATATCGCATAGGCGAGGACGATCGAGGGTCCGGCCGCGGCGATGCCTGCACCGGAGCCCACGAAGAGGCCGGCTCCGATGACGCCGCCGAGGGCGATCATCGAGAGATGGCGCTGCTTGAGACCGTGGACGAGCGGCGAATCGGCCTTGGGAGGCGCGTCGGTTGCTGCGTCCTGGGGGGTGGACGTCCGAGACATGGGCGTGCCCTGTTCAGTAGCTGAGACGGGGGAGCGAGCGGCCCACAGTCTGAAGTCCGGTACCGCTGACAGGGAACACCTGACCGCTATACGGACACGACGCTTACACGTTGTGAAGAAATAGACACAACTTGTTTACGTCTGCTTCACGCGAGCCGTGTGCCACTCTCGCAGCCCGGCGATCACGAGCACCAGCCCCGTCGCCCCCGCCGACCAGAGCAGCTGCGGCCGCGCCCCGTCGTCGGTCAGCATCAGGCCGAGCACCGCGGCCATCGCCGCGAGCGCCGCCCACGTCAGATAGGGGAAGGCCCACATCCGCAGGACGAGCCGCTCCGGTGCCTCGCGCTCGATGCGCCGCCGCAGGCGCAGCTGCGAGACCGCGATCAGCGCCCACACGAAGAGCAGCACCGCGCCGACCGAGTTGAGCATGTAGAGGAAGACCGAGTCCGGCCACTTCAGATTGAGTACGACGGAGACGAAGCCGAAGGCGACGGACGCGAGGACCGCACGGCGCGGCACCCCGCCGCCGGACACCTTGAGCAGCGCCCTCGGCGCCTCGCCGCGCTCGGCCAGCGAGAAGACCATCCGGGACGAGCCGTACAGGTTCGCGTTCAGCGCCGAGAGCAGCGCCACGAACACCACGATGTTCATGATCGTCCCGGCGGACGGCACCCCGATCGAGTCGAGCACCGTCACATACGGGCTGACGCCGGCCTTCTCCGCCGTCCAGGGCAGCACCGTCACGATGACCAGCATCGAACCGACGTAGAAGAAGAGGATGCGGTAGACGGCGCTGCGCACCGCGCGGGCGACCGAACGCACCGGGTCGTCGGACTCGGCGGCGGCGATGGTCACGACCTCCAGGCCGCCGAACGCGAACACGACGGCGAGCACGCCGGAGATCACGCCCTCCCAGCCGTTGGGCAGGAAGCCGCCCTGCCCGGTGAGGTTGGTGAAGCCCACGGGGTCCGTGTCAGGCAGCACGCCGAAGATCGCGAGCAGGCCGAGGATCAGGAAGGCGACGATCGCGAAGACCTTCAGGGCCGCGAACCAGAACTCGAACTCGCCGAAGTTCTTCACGGCGGCGAGGTTGGCCCCCGTGAACACCAGCATGAAGATCAGCACCCAGGCCCACTGCGGCACGGCGGGCGCCCAGCCGCCCGCGATCTGTGCGGCACCCGTCGCCTCCACGGCGAGCACCACGACCAGCAGGAACCAGTAGAGCCACCCGACGCTGAACCCCGCCCAGCGCCCGAGTGCGCGCTCGGCGTGCACGGAGAAGGAGCCGGAGGCGGGCATGGCGGCGGACATCTCGCCGAGCATCCGCATGACGCACATCGCGAGCGCCCCCGCGATGAGATACGAGACGACGATCCCGGGCCCGGCAACAGCGATCCCGGCCCCGGACCCGACGAACAGCCCGGCCCCGATGACCCCGCCCAGGCCCAGCATGGTGAGGTGCCGCTGCTTCAACCCGCCGCCGAGGGGCTCGGGTTCGGCGTCCAAGCCGGTCGGCGGGGGTGCGTCGTGCATGGTGCTCAGGCTGCTCTCGGGTTCACAAAGACTTAGCGGGAACCTACAGTCTCCCTGGAGTCCCTCCCCGTACGCAAAACGGACCCAAGCAGCCGCCCACCTCAGTGACAAGCATCACGCCCCCCGCAGGGGTACTCCCCGCACTTTGTGCGAAGCCCACCACCGGGTACCCAGTGGCCTTGTCGCCCATCGCCGGTGAAACGCGCCCCCGGCTGGGATAGCGTCGCAGGGTTCCCCCTGCCCGTCCCCCAACCCCGCGGAGCCCCGATGAGCATCGCCGCCGTCTCTTCCCGTCCAGGCCAGGTCCTCGCCGACCTGCTGCCCGCGTCCCGCGCGAAGGACGCGGCACTCGTCGTCGGCGGCGCCGTCCTCACCGGCATCGCGGCCCAGATCGCCGTGCCCGTGCCGGGCTCCCCCGTGCCGGTGACGGGCCAGACCTTCGCCGCACTGCTCGTCGGCACCGCGCTCGGCGCCCGCCGCGGCTTCCTCTCCCTCGCGCTGTACGCCCTCGTCGGCATGGCCGGCATGCCGTGGTTCGCCGAGGCGAACTCCGGCTTCGCCATGCCGTCCTTCGGGTACGTCCTCGGCATGCTGCTCGCCTCCACCGTGGTCGGCGCCCTCGCCCGCCGCGGCGGCGACCGCAACGTATGGCGCACCGCGGGCACGATGGCCGTCGGCTCCGCGATCATCTACGCCGTCGGCGTCCCGTACCTGGCCGCGGCGACCGGCATGTCGCTGACCCAGGCCGTCGCCGCCGGGCTCACGCCCTTCCTGATCGGCGACGCCCTGAAGGCAGCGCTGGCGATGGGCGTACTGCCCACCACGTGGAAGTTCCTCAACCGCTAGATCAACCGCCGGATATCAACCGACGGATATCAACTGCCGGATCAACGGCTGGATCGACCGCTGGATCAACTTCCTGCGCTCACGCTGTAGTTCCGCCTGAAGAGGTTCGCCGGGTCGTACGTGGCCTTCAACTCGGCGAGCCTCTTCCGCGTTCCGGCGTCGTACAGACCCTCGGGCCGGTCCCCGGCGCCGAAGGCGAAGTTGAGCAGCCGCCCCTCGCCCGCGAAGAGCCCGAAGGCCTGCGTCTGCACGGCCCGCGCCGCCTCGACGTCCGTGCCGTCGAGCGGCGAGAGCACCCGCACCAGCCACCCCGCGTCCCGGTACGGAACCGCGTTCCCGGCGGGCTTCGCCAGCGCGCCGCCCAGCTGGTTGATCTGGACGACATGCATCCTGTCGGCGGCGGGACCGGTCAGCGCGAACAGCTCGATCGCCGCCTCGACGTCCAGTTCGCGGACGGCCACGCTGTCCCCGTAGTAGGAGTGCGGGAAGTCGGGGTCACTGTGGATGGTGTGGCTGTCGGTGTACGGCATCTCCCGCATCGAGTCCGACACCGAGGGCCCGATCTCCCGCAGCGGCGCCACGAGCCGCTCACCCGCCGCCTCCGAGCCGGTGTAGGCGACCCGCACCGTGATCAGATAGCGGCCCCGCAGGTGCGGCGGCAGCTGCGGCATGTCCGGGTAGACGAGCGCCGCCACCGAGGAGGTCAGCTCGTCCGGCACGGTCCGCGTCCAGGCCGCGTACGCCTCCAGGACGTCCCCCGGATCGACCTCGTGCCCGTCGAACTCGATCGCCCCGCCGTACACCCGCGCCACCGGCACCAGACCGATCTCCAGGGCCGTCACCACGCCGAGGTTCGCGCCCCCGCCGAGCAGCCCCCAGAACAGCTCGGGCTCGCTCTCCGCAGTGACGTGCCGCAGGGTGCCGTCCGCCGTGACGACGTCGAGCCACCGGACGTGATCGGCCGCGTACCCGAACTCCCGCGCCAGGACGCCGAGTCCACCGCCCAGCGTGTACGAGACGGCGCCCACGCTCGGCGCCGAACCGTTCAGCGGGGCGAGCCCGTGCGCTGCCGCGGCCTCGATGACCTGCCCCCAGCGGACGCCCGCGCCCACGGTGACGGTCCGCGCCCCGGCGTCCACCGACACCGAGTCCATCCGCCGCGTACTGATCAGCACGCCACCCTCGGCGGCGGCCGGAAGTCCGTGCCCGGTGGCCTGCACGCCCACGGGCAGCCCCGCTTCGGCGGCGTACGAGACGGCGGCGACGACGTCATCGGCGTCCGACGCCGCGAACACGATCTCCGGCCGCTGCGCGAAGCCCGTCTGGAACCCGGCGGTCTCCGCGTCGTACCCGTCGTCGCCGGGCCGGAACACGAGTCGCTGTGCGGTGAAGTCCACGGTGATCCTCCAAGAAGCGCTGTCTGACATGACCGAGCTTGCCGGGAAAACTTGACACCTGCCGTCAACATTTCTGACGACCTTCCCACCCTTCCTGCCGCGCCCCGCGCCAGGCCGTCCGCCTCTTCGGGAAGCGGGCCAACTGTGCTGTCATGAAAGGAGGGTTGGGGGTGGACGCCCATGCCGGAGCCTCGGGTGGTCGTGGGCCGCTACCGGCTGCTCGACGTCATCGGCCAGGGCGGCATGGGCCGCGTCTGGCGCGCCGCCGACGAGCTGCTGGACCGCCGTGTCGCCGTGAAGGAGATGCGGATCGGCGGGGCGGCCGACGGCCTGGACCCGGAGGACGCCCGCGTCCGCAGGGAGCGCGCGCTGCGCGAGGCGCGGGCCAGCGCGCGGATCGACCACCCCGGTGTCGTCCGCGTCTATGACGTCGCCGAGGAGGACGGGCGGCTCTGGATCGTCATGGAGCTGGTCGAAGCGCGTTCTCTGGCGCGCTACGTCGACGAAGAGGGGCCGCTGTCGGAGCGCGAGGCGGCGCGGGTGGGCCTCGCGCTGGTGGCGGCGCTGCGCCGGGTGCACGCGGCGGGCGTACTGCACCGCGACATCAAGCCCGAGAACGTACTGCTGGGCCCCGCCGGCCGGGTCGTCCTCACGGATTTCGGCATCGCCGCGCTCCAGGGCGCGGGGCGGCTCACGCAGACGGGGCTCCTTGTGGGATCGCCCGAGTACATGGCGCCCGAGCGGGTCTCGGGGGAGCCGCAGGGGCCGCCGTCGGATCTGTGGTCGCTGGGCGCGACGCTCTGCACGGCGCTGCGGGGCGGTTCGCCGTTCGCCCGTGAGTCGGCGCTGACGACACTGGTGGCGGTCCTGCATGAGGAGCCCGAACTGCCGCCGGTATCAAAGGGGTTGCGCCCGCTGCTCGGTGCGCTGCTCGCCAAGGAGCCGGCGCGGCGGCCGGGGCTGGACGAGACGGAGGCGGCCCTGCGCGCGGTGCTCGCGGCGCCTGCTCCGGGTCCGGCTTCGGGACCTGCTCCGGGACCGGCTTCGGGGGAATCGACGGGCGGCGACTGGCGGCCGCGGGTCCTGACGGCGCTCGTCCTGCTGGTCGCGGCCGCCGTGGCGGCCGTCATGTTCTTCACCGCGCGCGGTCCGGGCGGCGGGGATGATCCACCGCCCGGACCGGGCTCGCGGCCACCGACGGTGGCGGGTACGTCGACCACGCCACCGTCCGGCGGGTCCGGCTAGGCGTCGATGTCGGCGTCGACCTTGGCGTCGGCGTCGGCGTCGGCGTCGGCCTCGACGGCCTCCGCGGCCGTGCGGGGCCGCACCTTCTCGCGTACGAGAGAGAAGACGACCACGAACGCGGCGGCGAGCAGCGAGAGCAGCACCTGCTTGCGGCCTGCCTCGTCGGTCAGCATGTAGACGAGGACGAACGAGATCATCGCGATGGTGACCCACGTCAGATACGGGAAGAGCCACATCTTCACGACGAGCTTCTCGGGCTGCTCGCGCAGGATGATGCCGCGCATCCGCAGCTGCGTGAAGGCGATCATCAGCCAGACGAAGAGGGCCACCGCGCCCGACGAGTTCAGCAGGAAGTCGAAGACGGTGTCCTTCCACTGGTAGTTGAACCAGACGGCGACGAAGCCGAAGACGACCGAACCGAGGATCGCGGCCTGCGGGACACCGCGCGCGTTGGTGCGCGCGAAGGCCTTGGGCGCGTCACCGCGCTGGCCGAGCGAGAAGGCCATGCGGGAAGCGGTGTAGAGCCCCGAGTTGAGGCAGGACAGAACGGCGGTCAGCACGATGACGTTCATGACCTGACCGGCGTGCGGGATGCCGATCGAGTTCAGCGCGGCGACGTATGAACCGTCCTTGACGATCGACTTGTCGTTCCACGGCAGCAGCGTGACGACGACGAAGATCGAACCGAGGTAGAAGACACCGATACGCCAGATGACGCTGTTGGTCGCCTTGGTGACGGCGCGCTGCGGGTCCTCGGACTCACCGGCGGCCAGCGTGACGATCTCGGAGCCCATGAAGGAGAAGACGACCATCAGTACGCCGGTGAGGATGGCGCCCGCGCCCTGCGGCATGAAGCCGCCCGCGTCGGTGAGGTGCGCGAATCCGGCGCCGGGGTTGTCGGAGCCGGGCAGCAGGCCGAAGACGGCGAGCAGGCCGATGACGACGAAGCCGCCGATGGCGACGACCTTGATGCCGGCGAACCAGAACTCGAACTCGCCGTAGGAGCCGACCGAGACCAGGTTGGTCGCGGTGAGCACCACCATCACGATGAGCGCCCAGCCCCACTGCGGTACGGCGGGTATCCAGCCGTTGAGGATGACGGCGCCGGCGGTGGCCTCCACCGCGAGCACCACGACCCAGAAGAACCAGTAGAGCCAGCCGATGGAGAAGCCGGCCCAGCGGCCGAGGGCCTGGTCCGCGTAGGTGGAGAAGGAGCCGGAGGTGGGCCGTGCGGCGGCCATCTCACCCAGCATCCGCATGACGAGGACCACCATCGCGCCGACGAGGGCGTACGAGACGAGGATCGCGGGGCCCGCGGCGGCGATGCCGGAGCTGGAGCCGACGAAGAGGCCGGCGCCGATGACACCACCGATGGCGATCATGGAAAGGTGGCGGTTCTTCAGCCCGGCCTTGAGGCCGTCACCGGTGTCGCCAGACTGCGAATCCCCAGGGTCGACGGGGTTACGGTCTGCCTTCGCAAGGGAGGGTTGCGAGGTCATGGACGAATCCTTAAGTTCTCGGGTCACGAGCCCCCGCATTCAAACTCAGGGGTGTCCGGGACGGAAGGCCTGACTCCGGATCGTTGTATTCCGGTCTTCCGGGCCGGCCCGGAGAGGCCGGGGTCCGGTCGTCGCCCCGCCCCGGTCGCGGTCGCCGGGCCCGCGACGTGCCACACTCGGACCCATGCGCGTGTACCTCGGCTCGGATCATGCCGGCTACGAACTCAAGAACCACCTGGTCGAATGGCTCAAGAGCCACGGCCACGAGCCCGTCGACTGCGGGCCCCACATCTATGACGCCCAGGACGACTACCCGCCCTTCTGCCTCCGCGCCGCGGAGAAGACGGCGGCGGACTCGGAGTCCCTGGGCATCGTGATCGGCGGCTCCGGCAACGGGGAGCAGATCGCGGCGAACAAGGTCAAGGGCGTGCGGGCCGCTCTCGCGTGGAGCGAGCAGACCGCTGCGCTGGGGCGTGAGCACAACAACGCCAACGTGATCTCGATCGGCGGCCGTATGCACACGGAGGAAGAGGCGACGAAGTTCGTCGAGATCTTCCTGGCTACGCCGTACTCGGGCGAGGAGCGTCACACCCGCCGCATCGAGATGCTCTCCGCCTACGAAACGACGGGCGAACTGCCCCCCATCCCGGCGGGCCACCCCCAGCAGTAGGGCGTAGGGGGGCCCGGGGCGGGACCCCGGACCCCCCTACCCCGCGCACCCGCCCGGCAGCGGCCCCGCCCCGCCCGGCGCCTTCGCCGTCGTCGGACGCGGCGCTGTATTCGGCCGCCGCTCCACGGCGGATCTTTCCCACCCACCCGTTGCTCCGCGATTGCCCGCCCACCCTCTTTCAGCCCGTCCGGCGTTCGAGGACCGGGGTCCGGGGCGGGGCCCCAGTTTCGGGAAAGGGCGGGGTCGGGGAAAGAAGACCCGCCTTGACCCGACCCCAGGAGGACCCGTGCCGGAGGGGCACACCATTCACCGGCTCGCGCAGGACCACCGGGAGCGGTTCCAGAACCGCGGCCCCCTCCGCGTCACCAGCCCCCAGGGCAAGTTCTCCGACAGCGCCGCCCTCGTCGACGGCCGCCGGCTGGACACCGCCGAAGCCCACGGCAAACACCTCTTCCTCGGCTTCGCCGACACCGGCTGGATCCACGTCCACCTGGGCCTCTTCGGCAAGTACACCCTCGGCGAGACCCCCGCCCCGCCGCCCACGGACACCGTCCGCCTCCGCCTCCTGAACGACGCGTACCACTCGGACCTCCGCGGTCCCACCACCTGCGCCCTCATCACCGACGAGGAGAAGCGGGCGATACACGACCGCCTCGGCCCGGACCCCCTCCGCGCCGCGGACGACCCCGACAAGGTCTACGCCCGAGTAGCCCGCAGCCGCACCACCATCGCCGCCCTCCTCATGGACCAGAAGGTCATCGCGGGCGTCGGCAACGTCTACCGCGCCGAAGTCCTCTTCCGGCACGGCATCGACCCGTACACGGCGGGCAAGGACATCACCGCCGCCCAGTGGCGGACGATCTGGGACGACCTCGTCGGCCTGATGCGCGAGGGCGTACGGCTCAACCGCATCGACACCGTCAGGCCCGAGCACACCCCGGAGGCGATGGGCCGCCCGCCGCGCGTCGACGACCACGGCGGCGAGGTGTACGTCTACCGCAGGGCCACCATGCCCTGCCACATCTGTGGCGGCGAGATCCGCACCGCCGATCTCGCCGCCCGCAACCTCTTCTGGTGCCCCACCTGCCAGCAGAGCTGAGCAGCCGCTCCTAGAACCCGTGCGGCAGCCACGGCGCGACATCCGAGCCGAAGCCGAGCGCCGCCTCCGCCAGCGCGCCGGGCCGCAGCTCCCGCACCCGCCCGGCCGCCGCCAGCGACGTCAGGGAGTGCCCGCCCAGATAGGCCGAGCCCAACTCCCGTACGGACAGGGCGAGATCGGCGTCGTCCTCCGTGCGCTCGCAGACCGCGCCCTTCAGATCGCCCTTCAGTCGCCAACGCCCTTGATTCCAGGGGCAGAAGGCATCCTCGACGTCCAGCACCAGGTTCACCGGCGCGCGATACGTCCGCGCCTCCAGGGCCGCGCCCACGTCCACCAGACGTACGTAGAGCGAGTCCCGCACCCGGACGTTGCAGCGCCGGATGTCCGTGACGAGCTGCAGCACCGCGTCGTCCATCGGACGGCCCTGCGCCTCGATCTTCGCCATCAGGTCGATGCCGAAGAGGAACCGCCACAGCGCCGCGTACGCCGCCGGATCCTCCGCCTCCAGATCCCGCAGCCGCACCGTCCCCTTGGGACCCGACGTGTCCCAGTCAGGCTTGGTGTGGAAGCGCGCGTACCCCACGAGCTCGCCGTCCCGCTCGGCGACCACGCACTGCAGCGGTGATGCGCCGTGCCGATCGCTCTCCGGGTCGAGCAGCCCAAGACGCTCCCAGCCCGGCTGCCGGGCCAGCATGCCCGGACGCTCGCTCACCCGCCGCGCGTAGAGCTTCTCGCACGCGTCAAGGACCTCGGCGGGCTTCGCGTACCGCAGCCGTACGTCGTCGGTGCCGGGCGGCACAGTGAGCCGTACCCGCGTCGTGTCGATCTCCGCACGCAGCTGCTGGGTCGCCGCGCCGTACCCGAACCGGCCGTAGATGGCGGGCTCGGAGGCGGTCAGCACGGCCAGGGGCTCGCCCTTCGCGCGTACGTCGTCGAGCTGGCGGCGCATCATCGACGTGAGGATCCCGCGCCTGCGATGCGTCGCCGCGACGCTCACCATCGTCACTCCGGCCGTGTCCACCAGCGCCCCGCCCGGCACGGAGAGCCGGAAGCTGAACGCTCCGGTCGTGCCGACGCAGGCCCCCTCGTCCCACGTACCGAAGAAGCGGTCGAACTCGGTCAGCCCGTTCCAGAGCTCGTGTTCCTCCGGTGCCTCGGCGACGCCACCGAAGGCGAGCTCCAGCGTCCCGTAGTACTCGTCCCAGTCCTCAGGCTTCAACTCCCGCAATTCCGTCGTCATATGCCATGCCTACCAGGGCGAAGCGGACGGAGCGACCGGATTTACCCGCGCCGACCGCGTGCCCCTGACGGGGGACAACCGGCACCTCCCGTGCGAAGTGTCTTGCCCGGTAGATAAGGTCCGGGAGCAATGGCAGGCGAGCGAGCGGAAGCCGAGACCTCTACAGCCCGGATGAAGAAGCGGCTGCACCGGGCTCGGATAGGGCTGCGCAAATCCGGGGTCGACTACTTCCGCGGCGACGGCTCGGACTGGATCGCCCTGGCCGGACTGCTGCTCACCATCCCCGTGATCACCGTCTGCACGATCATCAACAACGTCTGGTGCTCACCGGCCGCCCTGGTCCTTCCGATCGTGGCCGGCGGACTGCTGCTTCGCCCCTCCAGCCTGCTCGGCCTGTACGCGGCGTCGGCCGCCGCCCTGATCGTGGAGTCCGTCCAGCTCGGCCCGTACCAGGAAGGCCCCTCGCGGGTCACGCCCGGCGTGGTCCTCGTGGTCGCGGCCTGCGGCTTCTTCGGGCTGCTGATCGCGCAGTTCCGCACCCGCGTCGGGGTGCCGTGGCGCGGCGGCGGCACGATGCTCTTCGACCTGCGCGAACGCATCCGCGTCCAGAGCAAGCTGCCGAAGCTGCCCCGCGGCTGGCACCGCGAGATGGCGCTGCGCCCGGCCGGCGGCCAGTCCTTCTCCGGTGACTTCGTCGTCGCGGCCCGCACGAACGGCGGCCGCACCCTGGAGGCCGTCCTCACGGACGTATCGGGCAAGGGCATGGACGCGGGCTCGCGCGCCCTGCTCCTCTCCGGCGCCTTCGGCGGACTGCTCGGCTCGCTGCCCCCGCACGCCTTCCTCCCGGCGGCCAACGGCTACCTCCTGCGCCAGGACTGGGACGAGGGCTTCGCGACCTCCATCCACCTGGTCCTCGACCTGGAGACCGGCGACTACGAACTCTTCTCGGCGGGCCACCCGCCGGGCCTCCAGCTCAGCGCGGGCAACGGCCGCTGGGAGGAGAAGGCCGCGGAGGGCCCGCTCCTCGGGGTGTACGACGGGGCGCAGTTCGACCCGGTGAAGGGCACCCTGCGCCCCGGTGACGTACTGATGCTGTTCACCGACGGCATCGTCGAGGCCTCCGACCGCGACATCAGCGAGGGCATCGACCGCCTCACCGGGGAAGCCGACCGCTATGTCGCGGGCGGCTTCCACGGCGCCGCCTGGCATCTGATCGAGGCGGTCGCCAAGGACGTCAACGACGACCGGGCGCTGCTGCTGATCTGCCGGGAGGCGTCGGCGACCGCGTGATCCGTCGCGAGGCGTCAGCGGGCGCCTGACAGTTCGGGTACGTCCTGCTCCGCGCCCTCGCCCTTGCCCTTGCCCGGCAGGATCCGGGCCAGCCACTGCGACCGGCCCGCCGCGAGCGGTCCCAGCACCGCGAGCACCAGCACATACCCCGCGATGAAGGGGGAGAGGCGTTCGTCGAGGCCCGCGGTGGCCGCCATCGTGGCGAGGATCAGGGCGAACTCGCCGCGGGCGAGCAGTGTGGTGGAGATGTTCGCCGCGGGGCCCGCCCCGAAGCCGTACACACGCGCCGCACCGAGGCCCGCGAGGACGTTCATGAGCAGCGTCAGCGCCACGGCGGCGAGCACCGGCCAGACCACGACGGGCAGGTCACCCGGGTCGATCGACAGACCGAACGCGAAGAAGAAGATCGCCCCGAACGCGTCCCGCAGCGGATGGACGAGCCCCCGGATGCGGTCGCCGGACGCGGTGCTGCCCAGCATCAGGCCCACCATGAACGCGCCGATCGCGTCCGCGACCCCGAACCACTCGGAGACCCCGGCGACGAAGACGGCGGCCCCGAGGAAGGAGATGACGAGCAGTTCGTCGTCGCGGGTGTCCATGAGCCGCCCGACGACCTTCGTGCCGAAGCGGGCCGCGAGTGCGAGGAGCAGCAGGAAGCCGAATGCCTTGCCGCCGTCCATGACGGCCGCCGCGAGGCTGTCGGCGCCGGACAGGATGGGCTGCAGGGCGGCGAGGTAGAGGGCGAGGAAGATGTCTTCCACGACGATGATGCCGAGGATGGGCTTGGTCTCGGGGTTGCCGAGCCGCCCGGTGTCGACGAGCACCTTGGTGACGATCGCCGAGGACGAGATGCCGAGCACTCCGGCGAGGACCAGCGCCTCGGAGGTGCCCCAGCCGAGGGCGAATCCGAAGCCCAGGCCCGCGCCGACGTTCAGCGCGAGATACGTCCCGCCGGCGAGGGCCATCTTGCGGCCGCCCGACTTGAGGTCGTCCATGTGGAACTCGAGGCCCAGGTAGAAGAGCAGCAGCACCAGGCCGAGCGCCGAGAGCATCTCCAGGTCGTGGGGGTCGGAGACCAGGACCACGCCGGGGGTGTGCGGGCCGAGGAGGATCCCGGCCAGGATGAAGAGGGGGATGGTGGGGAGTCCGATGCGGCCGCCCACGCGGGCGAGCACGGCGGCGGCGAGAAAGGCGCCGCCCATGGCTATCAGGGTGTCTGCGTGTCCGATGGGCCCGTTCCTCCTGGTAGTCAGCGACGCTCCCACCACACACGAATGGCAAAGAGAACGTCAAGAACGCGTCAATAGTTAGCTTACCAAATGATTTAGACGGCAAGTATCTGGTGACACCGGCCGCCCCCTGGTGGGGTTCTCCCCACCCCCGATCCGCCGGGGGACCTCATGGTCCCCACCACCCCCGAATCCGTACGTTCGAGACATCGGCCAGGACGGTCGAGCAGGACGATCTCAGACGCGTACGGACGGAAGGTGGACGGAGCCATGGGGCTGCGGCGCAAGAAGCGGACCGATAAGGGCAGTTCCGCGGTACCGCCCGTGCCGGGCTTCGCACCCGGCCCCGACTGGGCCGTCGAACTGCGCGGCGTACGCCGTCAGTACGGCCGCGGCTCCTCCGCCGTACACGCACTCGGCGGTATCGACCTCGCCCTCGAACGCGGCAGTTTCACCGCCGTCATGGGCCCCTCCGGCTCCGGCAAGTCCACCTTCCTGCAGTGCGCCGCCGGGCTCGACCGGCCGAACGCGGGCACGGTCCGCCTCGGCGGCACCGAGATCACCGGCATGAGCGAGAACAAGCTGACCGAACTGCGCAGGGCCCGCCTCGGTTTCGTCTTCCAGGCCTTCAACCTGCTGCCCTCGCTGACCGTCGAGCAGAACGTGGTGCTGCCCATGCGGCTCGCCGGACGCCGCCCCGACCGCCGCGCGGCCGCGGAGATGCTGGCCCGCGTGGGCCTCGGCGACGACAAGCGGCGCCGCCGCCCCGGCGAGCTCTCCGGCGGCCAGCAGCAGCGCGTGGCGATCGCCCGCGCGCTGGTCACCGCGCCGGACGTGATCTTCGCCGATGAGCCCACGGGGGCGCTGGACACGACTACGGCCGCGGAGATCCTGGGGCTGCTGCGGGCTGCCGTGGACGGGATGGGGGCGACGGTGGTGATGGTCACGCATGATCCGGCGGCCGCGGCCTATGCGGACCGGGTTCTCTTCCTGGCGGACGGCTCGATCGTGGACCGCCTGGAGCGCGCGTCGGCCGACCGGATCGCCGCCCGCATGACATCCCTGACGGCCCCCGCCTTCGCCGCGGCCGCGGCGTAACCACCGGCGCACCCGCGTACCCCTTCCCAGGAGTCTTCCGTGAAGTTCCGCCCCAACGGCCTCGCCCGCGCAGCGGTCCGTTTCAAGCCTGCCGCGTTCGTCGGTACGTTCGTCGCGCTGATGATGGCCGCGATGATCGTGTCCGCCTGCGGCATCCTCCTGGAGACGGGGGTGCGCGCCTCCGTGCCACCCGAGCGGTACGCGGGCGCGCCCGTGCTGGTCGCCGCCGATCAGCAGGCGCATCTGGTCACCGGCAGCGGAGAGGACAAGTCCAGCAGCAGTACGCCGTTGCCCGACCGGGCGCGGATCGACGACTCCCTGGTGGCGAAGGCCGGTTCGGTGCCCGGCGCGCGTACGGCCGTCGCCGACGTCACCTTCCCCGTGCGGTCCGGCGGCAAGGAGCTGACCGCGCACGGCTGGGGCTCGACCGCCTTCACCGGGGAGAAGCTGACGGCGGGGCGAGCGCCGGGACCCGGCGAGGTCGTCCTCGCCGCAGCCGGCGGCTCGGTAGGCGAGCGCGTCACGCTGGCCACGGCCGACGGCTCCCGCGACTACCGGGTCTCCGGCACCGTCGAGGCCGCGTCCCCGGCAGCGTGGTTCGCCGACTCCGATGCCGTACGCGTCTCAGGGCACCCCGGGCGCGTCGACGCGGTCGCCGTACTGCCGAAGCAGGGCGTCTCCGTGGCGGCCCTCAAGTCCCAGGTGGCACAGGCCGTCGGCGGCAAGGCCGACGTCCACACCGGCGACGACCGCGGCGCCGTCGAGGACAACTCCCTCGCATACGCCAAGGAGATGCTCACCGGACTCGGCGGCTCGTTCGGCGGCGTGGCCACCATGGTGGCGGTGTTCACCGCGGCGGGCACGGTCGCACTCTCCGTCGGCCAGCGGGCCCGCGAGTACGCGCTGCTGCGGGCGATCGGCACGACCCCGCGGCAGATCCGGCGCACCATCGCCACGGAGGCGCTGCTGGTCGCGCCGTTGGCCGGGGCGGTGGGCGTACTGCCGGGCATCGCGCTGGCCAGGTGGTGGTTCGGGCAGCTGCGGGAGAAGGGGGCGGTGCCGCAGGCCGTGGACCTGACGGTGTCGTTCGTTCCGCTCGTCTCGGCGATCGGCATCGCCGTCGTCACGGCGCTGTTCGCCGGTTACATGGCGGCCCGCCGTCCGTCCCGCATCAAGCCGGGCCGGGCGCTGGGCGAGGCCTCGGTGGAGCGGCTGCCGATCGGTTGGATCCGTACGCCGCTGGGTGTCGCCGCCCTGGTCGGCGGGCTCTTCTTCGCGGGGTTCGCGGCGAAGGCCACGGGCGAGGACGCGGCGAACGCGGCGCTGGGCGTGGTCATGCTGTTCATGCTCGCGGTGGCGTTGCTGGGCCCCCTGGTGGCGCGGGCCTGCGCGGCACTCTTCGGCCTTCCGCTGCGGGGCGCGGGCGCGCCGGCCTCGCTCGCGGCCGCCAACTCCCGGGCGAACGCGCGGAGGTTGGCCTCGGCGATCACGCCGATCGTGCTGGCCATGGCGTTCTCGTCCGTCCTCGTCTTCATGCACACGAGCGAGGACAGGGTTGCCGCGGACCAGCAGCGCAAGGGAATCACGGCTGACCACATCATCACGTCGGACACGGGTCTGCCGCCGGGGACGACGGCGAAGGCGGCGAGGACGGACGGGGTGGCCGCGTCCGTCGGACTGCTCAAGACATCCGTACTGGTGCAGAAGGGCTCGGGCGGCGACCGCTGGCTGGAGTCGGCGTCGACGCAGGCGGTGACGGGCTCGGCGGCGGATCTGGCGGCGGTGCAGGACCTGAAGGTCGAGACGGGGGCGCTGCGGCTGGGCAAGGGGGACATCGCTCTCGACGCGAACCTCGCACAGTCCGCGCATGTCCGCACGGGCGACCGCATGGACATCCTTCTGCCGGACGGTACGAAGGCGTCGCCGAAGGTGGTGGCCACGTACGGCAGGGGGCTCGGCCTCTCGGAGGTGACGCTGCCGGCGTCGGCGGTGAAGCAGCACGTCACATCCCCCTTCGACACGGAGATCTGGACGAAGGGCGGCTCGGCGAAGGCACTCTCCCCGCTGGGCACCCTTCAGGACAGTTCCGAGTACGCCACCGCCCGGTCCCTGGACCGCAAGCTGAACGCGTGGGCGAACACGACGATGGCGGCGGTGCTGGGCGGGTTCGCGGCGGTGGCCGCGGTGAACACGCTGGTGATGACGGTCCTCGACCGCCGCCGCGAACTGGGCACGCTGCGACTGATCGGCTCGACGCGGGTCCAGGTGCTGCGGATGGTGCGCTGGGAGGCGCTGCTGGTCTCCTGCGCGGGCATAGTCATCGGCTCGGCGATAGCCCTGGCGACCCTGATCCCGATGATGAACGGCCTGACGGGCGAGTCCCCTTACATCCCCCCGTTCCTGTACGCCTCGTTCGTGGCAGCAGTCCTGACGCTGGGCCTGACGGCAGCCCTCCTCCCGGCAAGGGCGGCACTGCGCCCCTGACCCGGTTGGGGGAAGAATCGCCGTATGGACCTCATGCCCCTCCCCGAAATGCCCCTCCCCGAAATGCCCCTCCCCGAAATGCCCCTCCCCGAAGTGGAAGCCATCGCCCGCGCCGCCCATTCCAGCCAGAAGGACAAGGCCGGGCGGCCCTACGTCGAGCATCTGCAAGCCGTGGCTGACGGGACCCGGGAGAGGGGCGGCACCGGTGAGCAGATCGCCGCCGCCTGGCTGCATGACGCCATCGAGGACGGTGCCCTCACCGAGGAGTGGTTGAGGGGCGCGGCGCTCAGTCGGCGCACCAAAGAGATCGTGCTCGCCCTCACCAAGAGGGAGGGGGAGTCCCCCGAGGACTACGCCGCCCGCATCCTCGCCACCCCCGGTGCCCGGCTCGTCAAGGAAGCAGATCTGGCCCATAACGCGAACCCGGCCCGTCTAGCAGCGCTAGACGGGCCGACCCGCACCCGCCTCACGGCGAAGTACGCAAACATGCGCGCCCTGTTGGGCGTCGCTGTCAGCTGACAGATATCAGCTGACAGATAACAACTGACAGATAACAGTCAGCCGCCTGCCTTGGCTCGCTCCCGAGCCAAAGCCGCCGCATCCCGCTTGAACGCCCACTCCATCTTCGGCTCCATGGCGAAGCGGAACATCCGCTGCACAGGCGCCGTACAGAGCAGTGTCACCACCGCGGCGGCGACAAGCGAGACGACCACCTCACCGGCCGGCTTGTGCATCCACTCGTAGTCCTCGAACCAGCCCCAGAAGCGCGAGCCCTTGGCGAGGAATCCGTGCAGCAGATAGCCGTACAGCGTGCCCGCGCCAAGCACGGTGAACCACATCTTGCGACGCGGCACCCAGGCGAAGAAGCACGCGGTGAGCACCGCGGAGCAGCCGAACAGCGCCAGCGTCATCACGACACCGGCCCACCACGGCGCACCCAGCTCCTGCGCACTGTCCCGGCGGTAGAACCACGCGGACGTCATACGCGGAGCGGCCCAGTACGCCATGAGCAGGGCGCTCGCGAAGATCGGCACGGACAGGATCCGCACCTCACGCCGCCGCACCAGCTGGAAGTACTCGGGCTTCATGAACAGGCCGAGCACGAAGAACGGCATGAACTGCAGCACACGCTGCAGATCGAGGTCGTCGCCGATGTCCGGCGAGATCGTGGCGAGTACGGCGATGGCGATCGCGAGCGGCACCGGCCAGCGCACGATCTTCCACAGCGGAGTCGTCAGACGCCAGACGAAGAGCGCGACCAGGAACCAGGTGAGGTACCAGGGGTCGAGGAGGCTGATCGGCTGGGTCGGGTCGTCGTCCGCGTAGCGCTTGAAGAAGGTGTACGCCACCTCGAAGATGACGTACGGCACCGCGACACCGGTGACCAGCCGCTTGAGCCGGTCGGCCCGCATGTCGAAGCTGCGCGAGAAGTAGCCGGAGATCAGGATGAACGCCGGCATGTGGAAGGTGTAGACGGTCATGTACAGCGCTTCGGCCGTACGACTGTGATCCGTCAGCGGCTCCCAGGCGTGAGCCATGGCCACCAGGACGATCGCCAGATATTTGGCGTTGTCGAAGAAGGCGTCGCGCTGCTTGGCGGGCTGCTGAGCCGTCGAACCCTGCGTGCCGGTTCGGGGGGTGTGACCGGCCGCTGCGGGGGAAGGGGTCGCGGCCGTGGGGTACTGGGGGGCGCGGGGAGTAGGCACTCCGTCCGCCGGCGTCTGGGCCGGGGGGAGTGGCGCCCGGTGGCGGCCGTGCGGTTGAACCGAATTCGTCACAGGCCCTCCCACCATGAGCTCGGTGAGACGATCCGGGACCGCACTGCGCTTGCGGGGATGGTGGCAGCGTGGAACATCTGAGGCACCCTAGCGCCGCTCGAGTGTTTTCGTAAAACCCTCAACTCAGCTGTCATCTCAATCACAGACGGTTCATGGCTAATACGGTCGGATGCGGTCCGAGTACCCCTGGAATCACTGAAGTCGACATGGCGATTCAGCTCCTTGAGCCCCTTCCGAAGTCCTGTCGATGGCCGTCCGTATGTCCCGAACGTCACAACTCATCCCGCTTAAACGGCGCATAACGCCCGCAGGCGACTCTGGTGAAATGTCCGATTGATTGGGGCGTCATGGCGCCACATGTGTGGGCCCGGCGACAATTCGAATTTCCCGCGAACAACTTGTGTGGCGATGGAAACGATCAAGCCTAAATAGCGGACACGCGCGGGGCTCGAATTGCCGTGTGGGGGAGCCCTGTTCATGCGCCCCATGGGCGCCCCCCGGCCGCCGGTGCCGCGCCGGGCACGTGTGGCGTTGGCCGACGATGTGTCACCGGCCGCATACGGAAGGCGCGTTGGTGGCACGATGGTTCTGGCGGGGGTGTGCGGGGTCGTACCCCCCGGGCCGGGGAGAGACCGACCTAGGGTGTGATCAGTGTGGCCATTTCGCTGTCAGTGGTGTTGCTGTTGGCGATCATCCTTGTGGTGCTGATCCGCGGAGGATCGCTCAAGGCGGGGCCCGCGATCGTCGCGGTGCTCTTCGGGTTCTTCCTCGCCTCAACCGGAATGGCGCCGTCCATAAACCGCTTCCTGAACGAAGTGGCGGAGACGATCAACTCGATCAGCTTCTGAGGCCCGTACAGACGACTCAGGCCCGGTTCGGGTGAACCGGGCCTGAGGGTGTGGAGCGGGTGACGGGAATCGAACCCGCGTAGCTAGTTTGGAAGACTAGGGCTCTACCATTGAGCTACACCCGCACAGCTCGCGCCGCGGGAATCGCTGGTCAGCGACCGCGGCACGGCAAGCATCGTAGCGGGTCGGAGGACCTTCCCGCACACCCCGTACGGACTCGCGTGTGCTCGCGGCCGAGCGGGGGCCGCACTGCCTGCGGGCATGTACCCTACGTGTCGCACCGACGGGGTGTGGCGCAGCTTGGTAGCGCGTCCGCTTTGGGAGCGGAAGGCCGTGGGTTCAAATCCCGCCACCCCGACCACCAGGTCCCACCAGGTCCGACCAGCAGGATCGCGCCGGATCCGCCTGGTGACCGTCCGTCGCCGCCCCGGTGATCAGCCGCATGATCGGCCTCTCAAGATCGCATTGTGGGTCGGCTCCCGCTTGCCGTTACTATGCAAGCTGTGTGCCCGTGTGTCTCTGAGCCGGGCAGAATCCCAAGAAGTCAGCCCCAAGGAGACCGAACCGTGAAGAGCGCCGTGGAGACCCTGAACCCGACTCGGGTTCGGCTCACTGTTGAGGTGCCCTTCGAGGAGCTCAAGGACAGCCTCGACGCGGCGTACAAGAAGATCAACCAGCAGGTCACGGTGAAGGGCTTCCGCAAGGGCAAGATCCCGGCCCGCGTCATCGACCAGCGGTTCGGCCGCGGCGCCGTCCTCGAAGAGGCCGTCAACGACGCGCTCCCGAAGTTCTACACCGAAGCGGTCAACGAGGCCGAGCTCAACGTCCTGGGCCAGCCCGAGGTGGACATCACCGAGCTGAAGGACAACGAGACCCTCAACTTCACCGCTGAGGTCGACATCCGTCCGGCCATCGAGATCCCGGACTACTCCGGCATCGAGGTCGAGGTCGACGCGGTCGAGGTCAGCGACGAGGACGTCGAGAAGGCCGTCGAGGAGCTCCGTGAGCGCTTCGCGTCCACCTCGCCGGTCGAGCGTGCCGCCGAGGACGGCGACGTCGTGACGATCGACCTGGAGGCCAAGGTCGAGGGCGAGGTCCTGGAGGACGGCGTCGCGTCCGGCGTCTCCTACACGATCGGCTCCGGCGAGCTCCTCGAGGGCATCGACGACGCCGTGAAGGGCCTGGAGGCCGGTGGCGAGGCCACCTTCACCTCCGAGCTCAAGGGCGGCTCGGCGGCCGGCAAGGAGTCCGAGGTCACCGTCAAGGTCACCCAGGTCGCCAAGCGTGAACTGCCGTCCCTGGACGACGACTTCGCGCAGCTCGCCTCCGAGTTCGACACGCTGGACGAGCTCAAGGCGGACAGCCGCAAGCGCCTCGAGAACATGAAGCAGTACGACCAGGCCACGCAGGCCCAGGAGCGCGTCCTGGAGAAGCTGCTCGAGCTGGTCGAGGTCCCGGTCCCCGAGAAGCTCCTCGCGGACGAGATCGAGACCCGCAAGCACAACCTGGTGAACCACCAGCTCGGCCAGATGGGCCTCGACCTCGCGAAGTACCTGGAGATCCAGGGCAAGACCGAGGAAGAGTTCGACGCCGAGACCAAGGAGCAGGCCGAGAAGGGCATCAAGACGCAGTTCGTCCTCGACGAGCTCGTCAACAAGGAGAAGCTGAACGTGAACCAGGAGGAGCTCACCGAGCACCTCATGCGTCGCGCGCAGTCCTCCGGCATGTCCCCCGACCAGTTCGCCCAGGCCGTCGTCGAGGGCGGCCAGGTCCCGATGCTGGTCGGCGAGGTCGCCCGCGGCAAGGCCCTCGCGGTCGTCGTCGAGGCGGCGACGGTCAAGGACACCAACGGCGAGGTCGTGGACCTCGACGACGAGGACGAGACGGAGGCTGCCGCGGAGGTCGCCGCCGACGCCACCGAGTCCGAGGCCCCGGCCGAGGAGAAGACCGAGGCGTGACCGCTGCGCTCGGCTGAAGCATGAAGGGCCCCCGGGAGGAATTCCTCCCGGGGGCCCTTTGCGCCCCTTACGGGGCGGCGCCCAGACCCTGCGCTCACAGCGAACAGCTACGGATGCGGGATTCCCCGGACGGGGCTGAGCGTTAGGGTCCATGAATACGAGGGCAGGGGAGTCTCCGCGAGCCGCCGGGCACGGCACAGGCTGTACCGGGGGCCCCAGGCCTACGCAGAAGACGTGAGACGGCCCGGCGCCGTCGTAAGACGAGCAGGTGGATACGTGACGAATCTGATGCCCTCCGCCGCCGGCGAGCCTTCCATCGGTGGCGGCCTCGGCGACCAGGTCTACAACCGGCTGCTTGGCGAGCGGATCATCTTCCTCGGCCAGCCGGTCGACGACGACATTGCCAACAAGATCACCGCACAGTTGCTGCTCCTTGCCGCAGAGCCGGACAAGGACATCTTCCTGTACATCAACAGCCCTGGTGGATCCATCACGGCCGGCATGGCGATCTACGACACCATGCAGTACATCCAGAACGACGTGGTGACGATCGCGATGGGCATGGCGGCCTCCATGGGCCAGTTCCTGCTCAGCGCCGGCACGCCCGGCAAGCGCTTCGCGCTGCCGAACGCCGAGATCCTGATCCACCAGCCCTCCGCCGGCCTCGCGGGTTCCGCCTCGGACATCAAGATCCACGCCGAGCGGCTGCTTCTCACGAAGAAGAAGATGGCCGAGCTCACCGCGTTCCACACGGGTCAGACCGTCGAGCAGATCACGCACGACTCGGACCGTGACCGCTGGTTCGACCCCGAAGAGGCCAAGGCGTACGGCCTCATCGACGACATCATGCCCACCGCGGCCGGTATGCCGGGCGGTGGCGGCACCGGAGCCTGAGCCACCCGCTCAGCGCCCCGCAGCAGCCGACCACAGCCCACGCTCCTCAGGAGACCTACAGAGATGAACAACTTCCCCGGCAGCGGCCTCTACGAGCGCACCAAGGCCGAGTACACGGGCCCGAGCGCCGAGTCCCGCTACGTCATCCCGCGCTTCGTCGAGCGCACCTCGCAGGGCGTGCGCGAGTACGACCCGTACGCGAAGCTCTTCGAGGAGCGCGTCATCTTCCTCGGCGTGCAGATCGACGACGCCTCCGCCAACGACGTCATGGCGCAGCTCCTGTGCCTGGAGTCGATGGACCCGGACCGCGACATCTCGGTCTACATCAACAGCCCGGGTGGTTCCTTCACCGCCCTCACGGCCATCTACGACACGATGCAGTTCGTGAAGCCCGACGTGCAGACCGTCTGCATGGGCCAGGCCGCGTCCGCCGCCGCCGTGCTCCTCGCGGCCGGTACGCCGGGCAAGCGCATGGCGCTCCCGAACGCCCGCGTCCTGATCCACCAGCCGTACAGCGAGACCGGCCGCGGCCAGGTCTCCGACCTGGAGATCGCCGCCAACGAGATCCTCCGGATGCGTGCGCAGCTGGAGGAGATGCTGGCCAAGCACTCCACGACGCCGATCGAGAAGATCCGCGACGACATCGAGCGCGACAAGATCCTCACTGCCGAGGACGCGCTGTCGTACGGCCTGATCGACCAGATCATCTCCACCCGGAAGATGAACAACTCCTCGGTCGTCTGACGCAGAGCTGTAGCATCTGCCGCTCCTTGGCATGGTTCGCGAACCGATCCCGATCGGTTCACGTCAAAGCGAACCGTGCCAAGGGGGGCCCGAACGGGGGGCCCGGCAAGGTACCGTCGGATATGAGGCACCAGGAGCCGCTGAACGTGGCGTCTCCCAGGCGAAGGGGAAGCACCTCGTGGCACGCATCGGTGACGGCGGCGATCTGCTCAAGTGCTCGTTCTGCGGGAAGAGTCAGAAGCAGGTCAAGAAGCTCATCGCAGGCCCCGGTGTGTACATCTGCGATGAGTGCATCGACCTCTGTAACGAGATCATCGAGGAAGAGCTCGCGGAGACGAGCGAGGTGCGGTGGGAGGAACTCCCCAAGCCTCGCGAGATCTACGAATTCCTCGAGGGGTACGTCGTGGGCCAGGAGCCCGCGAAGAAGGCCCTCTCGGTAGCGGTGTACAACCACTACAAGCGGGTCCAGGCCGGCGAGACCGGCGGGGCGCAGGGACGGGACGACGCGATCGAACTCGCCAAGTCCAACATCCTGTTGCTCGGTCCGACCGGCTCCGGAAAGACGCTCCTCGCGCAGACGCTCGCGCGCATGCTGAACGTTCCGTTCGCCATCGCCGACGCGACGGCGCTGACGGAGGCGGGCTATGTCGGCGAGGACGTCGAGAACATCCTGCTGAAGCTGATCCAGGCCGCTGACTACGACGTCAAGAAGGCCGAGACCGGCATCATCTACATCGACGAGATCGACAAGGTCGCCCGCAAGAGCGAGAACCCGTCGATCACGCGCGATGTCAGCGGTGAGGGCGTCCAGCAGGCCCTCCTGAAGATCCTGGAAGGGACGACGGCCTCGGTTCCCCCGCAGGGCGGCCGCAAGCACCCGCACCAGGAGTTCATCCAGATCGACACGACGAACGTGCTCTTCATCGTGGGCGGCGCCTTCGCCGGCCTCGAGAAGATCATCGAGTCTCGGGCGGGCGCGAAGGGCATCGGCTTCGGCGCCACGATCCACTCCAAGCGCGAGCTCCAGGAGAAGGACCGGTTCGAGGACATCATGCCGGAGGACCTGGTGAAGTTCGGGATGATCCCCGAGTTCATCGGCCGCCTCCCCGTGATCACCTCGGTCCACAACCTGGACCGCGAGGCCCTGCTCCAGATTCTCGTCGAGCCGCGCAACGCGCTGGTGAAGCAGTACCAGCGGCTGTTCGAACTCGACGGCGTGGAGCTGGACTTCGAGCGTGAGGCGCTGGAGGCCATCGCCGATCAGGCGATCCTGCGGCAGACCGGCGCGCGTGGTCTGCGCGCCATCATGGAGGAGGTCCTCCAGTCGGTGATGTACGAGGTGCCGTCCCGCAAGGACGTGGCCCGCGTCGTCATCACGGCGGACGTCGTCCACTCGAACGTGAACCCGACGCTGGTGCCGCGCGACGCGCGGGGCCCGGGCGCGGGCGAGCAGAAGTCCGCGTAGCGGATCACTGTTACGTACGAGCTGTTACGTACCAGCTGTTACGTACGCGGAAGGGGCGCCCGGCGATCGAATCGCCGGGCGCCCCTTCCGCTTGAGCGGTGAACGCCCTTGCCGTGTCGGCTACTTGACCTCGACGCGGACGTCGGAGCGGAGCTTGGCGGCCAGGTCGGCGACGTCCTCCAGCGGGATGCCGGTGCCCTTGGCGGTCGCCGCGGTGTCCGAGTGGACGACGTACACGACCGTGCTGTGGTCACCCCAGATGCAGATGGGCGTCTTGAAGCTGTTGGGGACGCCCATGTCGTCCTCGCCGGTCTCGCCCATCTTGAACTCGGCTTCCTGGCACTTCATCACGCCGTTCTCGAAGCCGTCGGGCGTGAACTCCTCGGGGCTGCCGACGAGTTTGGTGCTGCCGGTCTCCCCGGCGCTGTCGTCGGCCTTCTTCTTCATCTTGGCGAACATGTGGTCGACGACCGCCTCCGGGTCGTCGATCTCGCCGTACACGCCCGAGTAGTTGACGCTCTTCATGGTGGCGCCCTCGCCGGCGTTGTACGCGGCGTGGGCGTCCTTGGCGTTCTTGACGCCCTGCTTCTCCAGGTCCTTCAGCTCGGTCGACGACATGCCGCCGGCGCTGCCGCCCGAGTCGTCCTTCTTGTACTCGCCGCCGATGACCGTCGCGGGCGTCGTCAGCTCGTACGTCTTCCCGTCGTCGGCGACGTCACCGCTGCCGCCGCCCGCGGTGAACCACCACACGCCGCCGCCTATCGCGACCAGCGCGACCACGGCACCGATGATGAGGCCCGTCTTCTTGCCGCCACCGCCGCCCTGCGGAGGCGGCGGCACCTGCCCGTACGGCGGCTGCTGGCCGTAAGGGGCCTGCGGCTGCTGCCCGTAGGGCCCCGGCTGCTGAGGCTGGCCGTAGCCGGCCTGCTGCGGGGCCTGCTGCGGGTATCCGTACCCCGGCTGCGGCGCCTGCGGCTGCTGCCCGTAGGGACCGGGCTGCTGCGGCTGCTGGCCGTACGGACCAGGCTGGTTGTAACTCATGCGTGGGTTCCCCTCCACGTATTCGATGTGACCCCGAAGGAGTGCCGTCAGAGCTTGACGCGGACTTCCCCGCGGAACTTGGCCGTCGTGCCGGCGGCCGCGTCGAGGTCGGCGGCCTTGCCGCCCATCGCGCTCGCCATGTCCGTGGTGATCACGATGCCGAGCGTGCTGTTGTCGCCCCAGATGCAGGTCGCCATCGACATGTTGCTCGGACCCGCGCTGCTCCCGCCCGAGGACGAGCCGCCGAGGTCCAGCTTCATCTCCTGGCACTTCAGGACCGCGCCGTCGAGACCGGCGGGGCTGTACGACTTGGGGGTGCCGACCAGCGTCATCGACTCGCCGGTGCTGCCGCTGCCGCCCTCGTTGGCGTTCTTCTCCGCCTCGGCGAACATCGCGTCGACGACCTTCTCCGGGTCGGCGATGTCGCCGTACACGCCGTTGAACTGAAGGATCTTCTGCGCCAGCGGGTTGTCCTCGCTGCCCGACTGGTACTGGGCCGCGACGTCCTTGGCGTTCTTCACGCCGTTCTTCTCGGCCTCTTGGATGTCGCTGGAGGACATGCCGTCTTCGGTGGCGCCCTCCTTCTTCTTGTACTCCGTGAGGACGGTCGCCGGCGTGATCAGCTTGTGCGGGCCGTCGTCCTTGACGCCGCCGCCGTTGCCGCCGTCGGCCACGGACGAGCCGCCGCCCTTCTTGCCGCCGTCCTTGTCGTCGCCGCCGGCGAAGACGAAGTAGCCGCCGACCGCCGCGGCTATGACCACGGCCACCGCGCCGATGATGAGGCCGGTCTTCTTGCCGCCGCCCTGCGGGGGCGGGGGCGGCGGGACCTGGCCGTAAGGGGGCTGCGGCTGCTGCTGGCCGTACGGGCCCGGCTGCTGCGGCTGGCTGTAGCCGCCCTGCTGGGGGGCCTGCTGGGGGTAGCCGTAGCCGGGCTGGGGGGCCGGGGGCTGCTGGCCGTAGGGACCCGGCTGCTGGGGCTGCCCGCCGCCGTACGGTCCGGGCTGCTGGGGCTGCTGGCCGCCGTACGGACCCGGCTGGTTGTAGCTCATTCTTGATTCCCTCCGTGCTTATGCGTACCCGACATCCTGACGGAAGCAGCCCCGGCCTTGGCGACCGGGGCTGCTGAGCGCTGGACGGCTGTGCCGGGCGTCAGGACTTGACGCGGACTTCCTTGCGCAACTTGGTCGTCGTGTCGGCGGCGTCGTCGAGCGAGGGGCTCTTGCCGGTGATGGCGGTCGCCATCTCGACCGGGATCACGATGCCGATGGTGCTCTTGTCGCCCCAGATGCAGACCGGCATCCGGATCTCCTTGGGACCGGAGGCCGCGTCACCCGTCGAGGAGTCGTTCTTGATGACCGTCTCCTGGCACTTGACGACCGCGCCGTCCGCGTCGAAGCTCTTCGGGCTGCCGGTCAGTTCACCCATCTCGTTGTCGTCCTCGGACGACTTCTCCTTCATCTTGGCGAACATCCCGTCGACGACCTTCGAGGGGTCCTCGATCTCTCCGTAGACGCCCATGAACTTGAGCATCTTCCCGGAGAGCGGGTTGCTCTCGTCGCCCGACTGGTACTCGGCGTCCACCGGGGTGCCGTTCTTGACGCCGTCCTTCTCCGCGTCCTTCATGTCCTCGTCGGTGAAGCCCTCGTCGGTCGACGCCTTCTTCTTGTACTCGGACAGCACCGTCTCCGGAGTGACCAGCTTGTGCGCGCCGTCGTCGGCGACCGCCGAGTTGCCGCCCGAGGAGTCCTTGCCCGCCGTGAACCACCACACGCCGCCGCCGATCGCCACCAGCGCCACGATCGCGCCGACGATGAGACCGGTCTTCTTGCCGCCGCCACCCGCGGGCGGCGGCGGAGGCGGAACCTGCCCGTAGGGGGCCTGCGGCTGCTGCCCGTACGGCCCCGGCTGCTGCGGCTGGCTGTAGCCGCCCTGCTGCGGGGGGACACCCTGCGGGGCCTGCTGGGGGTAGCCGTAGCCGGGCTGCGGGTTCTGCGGCTGCTGGCCGTAGGGACCCGGCTGCTGGCCGTACGGTCCGGGCTGCTGGGGCTGCTGCCCGCCGTACGGGCCCGGCTGGTTGTAGCTCATTGCGTGGGTTCCCCTCGAACGCTTATGTGTTCCCGACATCCTCTACCGGGACGCAGGCCTCGTGGGTCATCGGACCGCAACCGTTACTGAAGAATCCGGTTTCGGGACGGGCCCGTGACACCCCTAAACTGAGCCCGTGACCGATAACGCTCAGCAGCAGCATCCAGCGCCCACCACCGAACTGCCGACCCAGTACGCGCCGGCCGAGGTAGAGGGGACGCTGTACGAGCGCTGGGTAGAACGGGGTTACTTCGCGGCGGACGAGAAGAGCGAGAAGCCGCCGTACACCGTCGTCATCCCCCCGCCGAACGTCACGGGCGCGCTGCACCTGGGCCACGCCTTCGAGCACACGCTGATCGACGCCCTCACCCGCCGCAAGCGCATGCAGGGCCACGAGACGCTCTGGCAGCCCGGCATGGACCACGCGGGCATCGCCACGCAGAACGTGGTCGAGCGCGAGCTGGCCAAGGAGGGCAAGTCCCGCCACGACCTGGGCCGCGAGGCGTTCATCGAGCGCGTCTGGCAGTGGAAGGGCGAGTCCGGCGGCCAGATCTCCGGCCAGATGCGCCGCCTCGGCGACGGCGTCGACTGGGACCGTGAGCGCTTCACCATGGACGAGGGCCTCTCGCAGGCCGTCCAGACGATCTTCAAGAAGCTGTACGACGACGAGCTGATCTACCGCGCCGAGCGCATCATCAACTGGTGCCCGCGCTGTCTGACGGCCATCTCGGACATCGAGGTCGAGTACCAGGACGACGACGGCGAGCTGGTCTCGCTGAAGTACGGCGACGGGGACGAGACCGTCGTGGTCGCCACGACCCGCGCCGAGACGATGCTCGGCGACACCGCCATCGCCGTCCACCCGGACGACGAGCGGTACAAGCACCTCGTCGGCAAGCTCATCAAGCTGCCGCTGACCGACCGCTCCATCCCGGTCGTCGCGGACGAGCACGTCGACCCCGAGTTCGGCACGGGCTGCGTCAAGGTCACCCCGGCGCACGACCCGAACGACTTCGAGATCGGCCAGCGCCACAACCTGCCGAACATCGCGGTCATGGACGAGCACGCCGTGATCATCACCCCCGGTCCCTTCCAGGGCCTGGACCGCCTGGAGGCCCGCTCCGCGATCGTCGGCGCGCTGCGCGCCGAGGGCCGCATCGTCGCCGAGAAGCGCCCGTACTCCCACTCGGTCGGCCACTGCTCGCGCTGCAAGACCACCATCGAGCCGCGCCTCTCCATGCAGTGGTGGGTCAAGGTCGGCCCGCTCGCCAAGGCCGCCGGTGACGCGGTCCGCGACGGCCGGGTCAAGATCCACCCGCAGGAGATGGAGAAGCGCTACTTCGACTGGGTCGACAACCTCCACGACTGGTGCATCTCGCGCCAGCTGTGGTGGGGCCACCGCATCCCGGTCTGGTACGGGCCGAACGGCGAGGTCGTCTGCGTCGGTCCCGACGACGAGGCCCCCACCGGCGAGGGCTGGACGCAGGACAACGACGTGCTCGACACGTGGTTCTCCTCCGGCCTGTGGCCGTTCTCCACGATGGGCTGGCCCGAGCAGACCGAGAGCCTCGAGAAGTTCTATCCGAACTCGGTCCTGGTCACCGGCTACGACATCCTCTTCTTCTGGGTCGCCCGGATGATGATGTTCGGCCTGTACGCGATGGACGGCACCCCGCCGTTCCACACGATCGTGCTGCACGGCATGGTCCGCGACCAGTTCGGCAAGAAGATGTCGAAGTCCTTCGGCAACGCGGTCAACCCGCTGGACTGGATGGACAAGTACGGCTCGGACGCCCTGCGCTTCACGCTGGCCCGCGGCGCCAACCCCGGTACGGACGTGCCGATCGGCGAGGACTGGGTCCAGGGTTCGCGGAACTTCGCGAACAAGATCTGGAACGCCACGCGGTTCGCGATGATGAACGGCGCGACGATCGAGGGCGAGCTGCCCCCGGCCGAGCAGCTGTCCGCCACCGACCGCTGGGTCCTGTCCCGGCTGAACGCGACGGTCGCCGAAGTCGACGCGCTCTACGACGACTTCCAGTTCGCCAAGCTGTCGGACGCCCTGTTCCACTTCGCGTGGGACGAGGTCTTCGACTGGTACGTCGAGCTGTCCAAGACCACGTTCATGGGCGGCGGCGAGGCGGCCAAGGTCTCGGCGCGCGTCCTGGGCGAGGTCCTCGACGTCACGCTGCGCCTGCTCCACCCGATCGTCCCGTTCGTCACGGAGACGCTCTGGACGGCGCTCACCGGCCGCGAGTCGGTCGTCATCGCCGAGTGGCCGGCCGACAGCGGCTTCCGCGACGCCGTCGCCGAGCGGGAGATCGAGACGCTCCAGCAGGTCATCACGGAGGTCCGCCGCTTCCGCGCCGACCAGGGCCTGCAGCCGGGCCAGAAGGTCCCGGCCCGGCTCACCCTGGACGGCACGGCGCTCGCCCCGCACGAGGCCGCCATCCGCCAGCTGCTGCGCCTCCAGCCGGAGGGCGACGCCTTCACGGCGACGGCGACGCTGCCGGTCTCGGGCGCCACGGTCGCCCTCGACCTGTCCGGCACGATCGACGTGGCCGCCGAACGCAAGCGCCTGGCCAAGGACTTGGCCGCCGCCGAGAAGGAGAAGGCGCAGGCCACGGCGAAGCTCGGCAACGAGGCGTTCCTCGCGAAGGCGCCGGACAACGTGGTCGACAAGATCCGCGGCCGCCTCTCCAAGGCGGACGCCGACATCGCCCGACTGCAGGCACAGCTGGACGGTCTGCCGCAGGCGTGACGCGCTGACCTGACGGCGAAGGCCCCCGGAACCCTGTGGTTCCGGGGGCCTTCGCCGTCAGGTCCTACGCCGTACGCAGTCCGAGCCGCACCAGCTCCGCCTCCGCGAGCGCGTCGAGGATCTCGGGGTCGCCGTCGCGCCAGCCCTCGGCGAGGCTGCCCGCGCTGGCCTCGTCGAGCTCGGCCGCGGTGCGTGCGACCTCGTCGAGGGGGCGCAGCAGGGCGCGCAGGGCGAGCAGTTCGCGGCCGTCGTCGGAGGCGGCCAGCTCGCGGGCGGCGGCGGCCTGCCGCATCCAGCGCAGGCGCCGGGGGAGCCAGCTGTTCAGTACGAGTCCGACGGGTACGAGGAAGACGGCGACGGCGCCCGCGATCACCGCGGCGCGGACGATCACCGGGTCCCCGGTGTCGGCGGCGTCCGCCACGCCGCGCAGCGCGGAGTCGACGCGGTGGCCGACCAGGGGCAGCCGGGACGGGGCGCCGAGGGGCGGGGCGGGGGCCTCCTGCGCGGGGCGGGTCAGCAGGGAGGCCAGCCGGTACGCGAGGACGGCGGCGCCGGTCCACAGCGCGGTCCAGAGCAGGATCGCGCCGTCGCCGAGGAGCTGACGGGTCCGCCGGCCGGGATTCTGGGCATACCACATGGTCCGATTTGACCCCCGGTGCGCGGAACGCGGGGGCTGCCGCGCCGGATCATGGACTCCGCGTGCGCCAAATCACCTAATTCATGACTTAAGTCCGATGATTCGGACCGAAGGGCCTTGGATGATGGAGAGCATGCACGACCTGCCCGCCGTCCCGGCGATTCGCCAGGCGGCGGCCGCGGGCCGTCGCCTCGCCGGGCGCTGGGCGCGGGCGCCCCGCGTCCAGGACGTGCTGACCGCGCTGAGCTGTCTGGCCCTGATGAGCCTGGACATCCCCGGCCTCGCGGAGGCGGACAACTCCCTGAACGGCGCCTCGGCCGCCCTCGTCCTCACGCTCGGCGCGGCCTCGCTGCTGCTGCGCCGGTCGGCGCCCTGGGTGACGTACGCGGTCGCGCTCGCCCTCATCGGCTGGCTGCACGAGCTGACGCTTGCGCAGTTCGCGCTGTACTCCCTGGGGCGGTACCGGGGGCGGCTCGCGGGGACGCTCGGTGTCATCGGCTATGTGGCCTTCTCGTACGCCATGTTCAGCATGCCCGGCTGGCCGGTGCACCGGGGGGACACGGTCAGCTCCTTCCTGAGCCTTGTCGTGCCGATCGGGGTGCTGGCGGCGGGGGTCGGGGTCGCGGCCAACCGGCAGGACCTGGTGCGGGAGCTGCAGGCGCAGCGGGCGGAGACGGACACGTTGCACGCCGTGCAGCGGGAGCGGACCCGGATCGCGCGTGACGTGCACGATTTCGTGGGGCGTGAGCTGACGCTGCTGAGCGTGCGGTCGCAGGTGCTCGCGCGGCGGGCCTCCGGCGGTGGGCACTCGGAGGGGTTCTTCGAGGAGGGCTTCGAGGAGCTTTCGGAGACTGCCCGGTCGGCGCATCGGATGCTGAACGAGATCATCGTGCGGCGGGGTGTGGACGGTGCGCCCACTCCCGGGCTGGACGCGTTGGCCGAGCTCGCGGCGCGCAGTGAGCTGGCCGGGAGCCCGGTCGATCTGCTGATCGACGGGGCGGCGTACCGGCTTTCGCCGATTCGGCAGGCGGCTGTGCACCGGGTGGTGCAGGAGTGTCTGACCAACGCGGCGAAGCATGCGCCGGGGGAGCGGGTGGACGTCCGGGTGCAGCTGGCGGAGGGGGAGCTGCGGGTCCGGGTCCGCAACGCGCTGGCGGCGGTCCCCCCGGGCACCCCGCCGGTCTCGTCGGGCACGGGCACGGCCGGGATGGCCGAGCGGGTCCACACGGTGGGCGGCAGTTTCGCGGCGGGGCCGCGGGATTCCGCTTACGAGGTCCTGGCCACCCTCCCGGCGGGTGACCTGGCTTAGCTCTGTCCGGTCCTCTCCCTGCCCTGGGGCCTGCCCTATCGCTTGCCCGGCGGTGGGGCTGTGCCCACCCGTTCCGCCCTGCGGAACGCCTGCCCACAGCGAAGCCGGCAATTACGCCGCCGACATCACCCTCTCCAGCGCGTCGAAGTCCTCCACGCACCTCCCGCAGCCCAGTGCCACGCTGTCCAGGGGGTTCTCCGCGGCGAAGACCGGGATGCCGGTGGCCGAGGCCAGACGGAGGTCGAGGCCGGGGAGGAGGGCGCCGCCGCCGGTCAGGACGATGCCGTGTTCCATGATGTCGCCGGACAGCTCCGGCGGGCACTCCTCCAGGGTCGCGCGGACCGCGGAGATGATCGCCTCCACCGGCTCGTCGAGCGCCGCCCGCACCTCCCGCACCGTCAGCTCCACCGTCTTGGGGAGGCCGCCCACCTTCTCCCGGCCCCGCACCGTGAAGGTCCGGGACTCGATGTCGTCCTCGCCCGGCACCGGCCACGCCGAGCCGATCGCGACCTTGATGTCCTCGGCGGTCCGCTCGCCGATCAGCAGGGCGTGCTCCTTGCGTACGTAGTCCGTGACGGCGGCGTCGAGCCGGTCGCCCCCGACCCGCAGCGACTGCGCCGTGACGATCCCGCCCAGGGAGATGACGGCCACCTCCGACGTGCCGCCGCCGATGTCGACCACCATCGAACCCCGCGGCTCGGCGACCGGAAGCCCCGCCCCGATCGCCGCGGCCATCGGCTCCTCCACCAGATGCACGGCCCGTGCCCCCGCCCGATGCGACGCCTGCACGATCGCCCGCCGCTCGACCGGAGTGACCCCGCTCGGCACGCACACCACCATCCGGGTACGGGGCCGGCGCCCCGGCACCGCCTTGCGCACGAAGTGCCGGATCATCTCCTCGGCGGCCTCGTAGTCGCTGATCACCCCGTCACGGAGCGGGCGGATGGCGGTGATGGACCCCGGCGTACGACCGATCGTCTCCTTGGCCTCCGTGCCGACCGCGAGGGCCGCCCGCGCCCCCTCCTTCACGGCGACCACGGAGGGTTCGTTGAGCACGATGCCCTGACCGCGCACGTAGAGGAGGGTGTTCGCTGTGCCGAGGTCGATGCCTATGTCCATGATCGCCAAGTTTGCCCGCCGATTCCCCGGATGGGCGGGACCTTGGTCCTGAATCGGTAAGGACCAAAGTCCCGACAGGTCCCGACGGCGGCTGTCGGTGCCGCTCCGTAGACTGAGGTACGTGAGTGACCTCCCCCAGCACGACGGCCCGCACGACAACGACGACCACCCCGGCAGCGGCGACGGTTTCGACGAGATCGTCGAGGCCGAGACCGACCGCGACCCCGACCTCGCCGTGATCGAGGCCGGCAGCCGCACCCTGCGCACCCAGGCAGGCCCGCCGCAGGGCGACGTCCCGGCCCGCCCCACCGACCCGGAGGTGGACAAGGCGCTGCGCGAGGTCGAGACGGAGCTCGCGGGCCGCTGGGGCGAGACGAAGCTGGAGCCGTCCGTCAGCCGCATCGCCGCGCTGATGGACGTCCTGGGCGAACCCCAGCGGGCGTACCCGTCGATCCACATCACGGGGACGAACGGCAAGACGTCCACGGCCCGCATGATCGAGGCCCTGTTCTCGGCCTTCGAGCTGCGCACCGGGCGTTACACCTCGCCCCACGTCCAGTCGATCACCGAGCGGATCAGCCTGGACGGCGCCCCCATCGAGGCCGAGCGCTTCGTGGAGACGTACAACGACATCAAGCCGTACGTCGAGATGGTCGACACCCAGCAGGAGTACCGGCTCTCGTTCTTCGAGGTGCTGACCGGCATGGCGTACGCCGCCTTCGCCGACGCGCCCGTGGACGTCGCCGTCGTCGAGGTCGGCATGGGCGGCAGCTGGGACGCGACGAACGTGATCGACGGCTCGGTCGCCGTCATCACCCCCATCGACCTGGACCACACGGACCGCCTGGGCTCCACGCCCGGCGAGATCGCCAAGGAGAAGGCCGGCATCATCAAGCCGGACGCGACGGTGATCATGGCCCAGCAGCCGGTGGACGCCGCGCAGGTGCTCCTGAAGAAGGCCGTCGAGGTCGACGCGACGGTCGCCCGCGAGGGCCTGGAGTTCGGCGTGGTCTCCCGTCAGGTCGCGGTCGGCGGCCAGCTCCTGACCTTGCGCGGTCTCGGCGGGGAGTACGAGGAAGTGTTCCTGCCGCTGCACGGCGAGCACCAGGCGCACAACGCGGCGGTGGCGCTCGCCGCCGTCGAGGCGTTCTTCGGCATCGGCTCCCAGCACGCCCGGCCGCTGGACGTCGACACGATCCGCAAGGCCTTCGCCACGGTCTCGTCACCGGGACGCCTGGAGGTCGTGCGCCGCTCGCCCACGGTCGTCCTGGACGCCGCGCACAACCCGGCGGGTGCCCGCGCCACCGCCGCCGCGATCAGCGAGGTCTTCGACTTCAGCAATCTCATCGGCGTGGTCGGCGCGAGCGACGGCAAGGACATGAAGGGGCTGCTCGAAGCCTTCGAGCCGATCTTCGCCGAGGTCGTCGTCACGCAGAACTCCAGCCATCGCTCGATGGACGCGGACGCCCTTGCCGCGATCGCCGTGGAGGTCTTCGGCGACGACCGCGTCCAGGTCGAGCCGCGCCTTCCGGACGCGCTGGAAGCCGCGATCACCCTCGCCGAGGAAGAGGGGGAGTACGCGGGCGGCGGTGTCCTCGTCACCGGCTCCGTCATCACCGTCGGCGAGGCCCGACTGCTCCTGGGGAGGGGCTGACTCCGTGCGTACGCTCTGTGCTTCGACGCTGATCGGCGAGTTCTTCGTCATCGGCTTCGCCGGTCTGGTCGCGATGAAGGACCCGGACCTGTCCATGGGCACGGTCTGGACGGTCAGCGGCATCGCGATGCTGCTGAGCGTGCTGCTGTGCGGAATGATCACCCGCCCCGGCGGCGTGCAGCTCGGCTGGGCGCTGCAGATCGCGCTGATCGCCAGCGGCTTCATCGTGCCGACGATGTTCTTCCTGGGCGCGGTCTTCGCCGCCCTGTGGTGGGCGTCGATCCACTTCGGCCGGAAGATCGACGAGGCGAAGGCCCGCTTCGCGGCGATGGCGGAGGCGGGGCCCGAGGCGGAGGCCGGGGCCTAGGGCCTGTCCGGCGGATCTTGCCCGGGACGCGGCGGCCTGGCACGCGCATCTGCCGCGTCGCGGCACCCGGTCCGTGCTCCCCGCCTCTGCGGGGATGGTCCCGGCCTTCCCTTTTGGTCGCCTTGGTGCGGATCCTGCTCCCGCGCATGCGGGGCTGCCAGGTCGGTCCGGGTGCCGCCCAGGCGGCCGCACCCGATAGCCTCGGGCTCATCACGCACGTTTCCTGGTCTGCAAGGAGCCGCACCACATGACCCAGCGCACCCTCGTCCTCCTCAAGCCGGACGCTGTCCGCCGCTCACTGGTCGGCGAGGTCGTCGGCCGTATCGAGCGCAAGGCCGACTGGAAGATCACGGCGCTGGAGCTGCGCACGCTGGACCGGGCCACTCTGGAGCAGCACTACGCCGAGCACGTCGGCCGCCCGTTCTACGAGCCGCTCGTCGAGTTCATGCTCTCCGGCCCGGTCGTCGCGCTCGTCGTCGAGGGTGAGCGGGTCATCGAGGGCGTGCGCGCGCTCGCCGGTCCGACCGACCCGATCGCCGCCGCGCCCGGTTCCATCCGCGGCGACTTCGGCACCATCGTCCGGGAGAACCTGATCCACGCCTCGGACTCCGAGGAGTCGGCCGAGCGCGAGCTGAAGATCTTCTTCCCGGGTGTCGCCTAGTTCGATCGCGTACGCGGGTTCGTAAAGAATCGCGTAAAGACTTCTGACGCTCAGTCAGCAGGGCCCGCGCCCTGACCAGGGGTGGCCGAGGAAAAATCGGCCGCCCCTTGGCATATGCACCCCCATTGGGGGAACCCGTGCCTCCGATGGCACGTCTCCAGAAGCGGGACGGCTCATCATCTGCTGACAATGGCGAAGACCCTAGCGCCGTGTTCGTGCAGGCGAGACTACGATGTAAGCCTCCACGCCACACAGCACCCACCTCGCCTACCTAAAAAGCCATCACACGCTTCACCTGGGAAGGCCAGACGCATCCTCATGGGGAACAACATGTCGTTCATCGGCCGTGACATGGCTGTCGACCTCGGGACCGCCAACACGCTGGTGTACGTCAGGGGTCGGGGGATCGTACTCAACGAGCCGTCCGTCGTCGCGATCAACACCAACACCGGTGGCATCCTCGCCGTCGGAGCCGAAGCCAAGAAGATGATCGGTCGCACGCCCGGCAACATCGTGGCCGTGCGTCCGCTGAAGGACGGCGTCATCGCCGACTTCGAGATCACCGAGCGGATGCTCCGCTACTTCATCCTGAAGATCCACAAGCGGCGCTATCTCGCCCGCCCGCGGGTCGTCGTCTGTGTGCCCTCCGGCATCACCGGAGTCGAGCGCCGCGCCGTCATCGAGGCCTCCTCGCAGGCCGGTGCGCGCCAGGTGCACATCATCGAGGAGCCCATGGCCGCGGCCATCGGCTCCGGCCTGCCGGTCCACGAGGCCACGGGCAATATGGTCGTCGACATCGGCGGCGGCACCACCGAAGTCGCCGTCATCTCGCTCGGCGGAATCGTCACGGCACAGTCGATCCGCGTCGCGGGCGACGAGCTGGACAACGCGATCATCCAGCACATCAAGAAGGAGTACTCCCTCCTCCTCGGCGAGCGCACGGCCGAGCAGATCAAGATCACCATCGGTTCGGCGTACGACATGGACGCCGACGAGCACACCGAGATCCGCGGCCGGGACCTGGTCTCCGGGCTGCCCAAGACGGTCGTCATCTCCGCCGCCGAGGTCCGCAAGGCCATCGAGGAGCCGGTCAACGCGATCGTCGACGCGGTCAAGACGACCCTCGACAAGTGCCCGCCCGAGCTGTCGGGTGACGTCATGGACCGCGGCATCGTTCTCACCGGAGGCGGCGCCCTGCTGCGCGGCCTCGACGAGCGGCTGCGCCGCGAGACGGGCATGCCGATCCACATCGCCGAGGACCCGCTGGACAGCGTGGCGCTCGGCTCCGGCAAGTGCGTCGAGGAGTTCGAGGCGTTGCAGCAGGTGCTTGACGCCCAGCCGCGCAGATGATCTGACGCGAAAAGGTCCGCCGTACGAGTGCCTGCCACTTCGTACGGCGGATCGTTGATATAGAGGCAAGACCGGACAGACGAGACAGACAAGAAAAGGCATAACAATTCCGCGGCGACCGCAGACGCCGCGGAATCCGATTGCATACCTTTGCTCTGAGTTACCCAGATGCCCAGAGCCACGCAGACTTGCTCACAATTCAACGGATTTCCAACTGAGGAAGGCACGGCCGCCGCACGTGAGGGACACACGAGAGAGCCGGCTGCTCCTGGTGCTGCTGATCGCCATCGCGTTCGCTTTGATCACGGTGGACATCCGAGGCGGCGAGGACTCGCCGGTCGACGGTGCCCGACAGGCCGCCGCCACGGTCTTCGGCCCGGTCGAGGACGGCGTATCGTCCGCCGTCGACCCGATCGGCAATGCCATCGGCGCGGTCCGGGACTCCGGTGACCGGCATGACCGGATCGCCGAACTCGAGCGTCAGAACGCCGCGTTGAAGGCGAAGCTCGGCAGCGACGACCGCAACCGCAGCCGGGTCAGACAGCTGGACAGCATGCTGAAGAAGGCCGGCGCGGGACAGTACGGCATCAAGGGCGCCGAGGTCATCGGCATAGGAGCGGCCCAGGGCTTCTCCTGGACCGTGACGATCGACGCGGGCGCCAATGACGGGCTCAAGCGCGACATGACCGTACTGAACGGCGACGGACTGGTCGGCCGCGTCACCACCGTCGGCCCCAGCACCGCGACCGTGCTGCTCGCCAACGACCCCGACTTCACCGTCGGCACCCGCATGGAGAAGACCGACGAGCTCGGCTTCGCCACCGGACAGGGCGACCGCCCGCTCTCGGTGCAGATGCTCAACGGCAAGGCCAAGGTGAAGAAGGGCGACCGGCTCGTCACCTTCGGCTCGCAGGCCGACAAGCCGTTCGTGCCGGGCGTCCCGGTCGGCGAGGTCGTCCGCGTCGACCCCTCCGGCGGCGACCTGACGCGCAACATCTACATCAAGCCGTACGTCGGCTTCACCAAGCTGGACATCGTCGGCGTCGTCGTCGAGGCGCCTCGCGAGGACCCGCGCGACACGGTCCTGCCGAAGAAGCCCGAGAAGCCGAAGCCGACCCCCACGGTGACCGTCACGGCCACCCCCTCGGGGCAGCCCCCGGCCGACGGCGTCGACAACGGCAACGAGCAGTAGGAGATCCGGACCCATGCGCTTCAACCGAATCCTGCTCTCCACCACCCTGGTCGTCGTGGCCCTGGTCATCCAGGTCAGCGTCCTCGCCCGGCTGCAACTGCCCGGCGCGGTCCCGGACTTGGTGCTGCTCACCGTGCTCGGCCTCGCGCTGGTCTACGGCCATGTGGGCGGCGCCCTCATCGGCTTCGGCGCCGGACTGCTCTGTGACCTCGCCCCGCCGGCCGACCACGCCGCCGGGCGGTACGCCCTGGTGCTCTGCGTCATCGGCTATCTCGCGGGCCTCGCCAAGCCGGAGACCGGGCGGCTCAGGTCCGCGTCCGGCCCGCTCGTCGTGGTCGTCGGCGCCGCCATCGGCTCGACACTGCTGTACGCCGGTGTGGGCGCCCTCGTCGGGGACACCGCCGCCCGCCATGTGGGCCTGGGCGGGCTGCTCTTCACCGCCGCCCTCTACGACCTGCTGCTCGCGCCGTTCACCGTGCCGCTGATCATCGCGCTCGCCCGGCGTGCCGAGAACGACCCGCTGGGCGAGAGCTCCTCGGGCGGCAAGGCCACCGACGTATCGGCCGGCTGGCTCTCCTCGGGCACCGGCCTGCGCATCGGCAGCCAGCGCGGCGGCGGACTGCGGATGAAGGCCGCCAAGGCCCGCGTCGCGCGCGCCGGACGCATCAAGGGGGTCAAGCGCCTGTGAGGGCACGGCACTTGAGGGCACGGCACCGCACGCCAGGTTTCAGCCCCAGGGGAGGGGAGAAGTGACCAACATCCCGGAAACCGGACGGACCCCACGGGTCCAGATCCGCCTCGTCGTCATCCAGATCCTCGTACTCTCCCTGCTCCTCACCCTCGGCGGCCGCCTCTGGTACCTCCAGGTCCGCAACGGCGAGGAGTACGCCAAGGAAGCCTCCGGCAACCACGTCCAGCAGGTCGTCCAGCCCGCCGTACGCGGCTCGATCCTCGACGCCCGCGGCGTCCCGATCGCCGACAACCAGACCCGTCTGGTGGTCTCCGCGTCCCGCACCGACCTGATGAAGATGGAGGACGACGGCAAGGCGGTCCTCGCCAAGCTCGCCGACGTCCTCGGCATGAGCGCGAAGGACGTCGCCGAGAAGGTCCGCCTCTGCGACTCCAAGACCCCGCAGCCCTGCTGGAACGGCTCGCCCTACCAGCCGATCCCGATCACCGACGAGGCCACGCCCAAGCAGGCCCTGCAGATCCGCGAGCGCTCGGAGGACTTCCCCGGCATCACCGCCGAGCCCACCGCCGTGCGCCGCTACGCCGCACCCGGCAAGTCCAACACCGCGCAGGTGCTCGGCTATCTCTCGCCGGTCACCGACGAGGAGATCACCAAGGCCGAGCACACCGACTCGCCGTTCCTCCGCTCCGACCAGGTCGGCCGGTCAGGACTTGAGCGGACCTACGACGCCCAGCTGCGCGGCAAGGCCGGCGTCACCCGCTACGAGGTCGACAAGCTCGGCCGCGTCCTCGGCAAGGCCAAGGCCGACCCGGCCGAGCCCGGCGCGAACGTCGTCACCAGCATCGACGCGCGCGTCCAGGCGCTGTCCGAGTACTGGCTCAACGACGCGATGAAGAAGGCCCGCCAGGAGTTCGACAAGAACACCAACGAGAACTACAAGGCCGACGCGGGCGCCGTCGTCGTCATGGAGAACAAGACCGGCCGCATCGTCTCCATGGCCTCCAACCCGACGTACGACCCGAACGCCTGGGTCGGCGGCATCTCCGGCAAGGACTACGCGAAGCTCACGGGCAAGAAGTCCAACTACCCGCTCCTGAACCGCGCCATCCAGGGCCAGGCGGCCCCCGGCTCGATCTTCAAGGTCATCCCGACCACCGCCGCCGTCAACGCGGGCTACGACTTCAACGGGCGCTACCCGTGCCCCAGCTCATACTCCATCGGCGGCCAGACCTTCAAGAACTTCGAGTCCAAGGGCCACGGCTCCATCACCCTCGGCCAGGCCCTAGAGGTCTCCTGCGACACCGTCTACTACAAGCTCTCGCACGACCAGTGGGCCAAGGACGGCGGCAACAAGCCGAAGAAGGACGCCAAGGACTGGTTCTACAAGACCGCCCACCAGTTCGGCCTCGGCAAGGAGACCGGCGTCGACCTGCCCAACGAGGTCAGCGGCCGCGTCCCGGACCGCCAGTGGAAGAAGGACTACTGGAAGGCCAACAAGGACGGCTGGTGCAAGCAGGGCAAGAAGGACGGCGACTACGTCCAGAAGATCGCGTACGAGAACTGCCTCGAAGGCATGAAGATGCGCGCCGGTGACTCCGTCAACTACTCCATCGGCCAGGGCGACACCCTCGTCACGCCGATCCAGATGGCGACGATCTACTCCGCGATCGCCAACGGCGGCACCCTCTACGACCCCACCGTCGGCAAGGCGATCATCAGCGCCGACGGAAAGCAGGTCCAGGAGCTCAAGCCGAAGTCGCACGGCAAGCTGCCGATGGACCAGAAGACGCGCAAGGACATAGACGGTGCGCTCGCCGACGTCGCGACCCAGGGCACCGCGGCCTGGCGGTTCGGCGGCTGGCCGCAGGACAAGATCCCGATGCACGCCAAGACGGGTACGGCGGAGGTCTACGGCAAGCAGACCACCTCGTGGTTCGCGACGTACACCAAGGACTATTCGATCGTGATGACGATCTCCCAGGGCGGTACGGGTTCCGGAGCCTCGGGACCCGCCGTCCGCAAGATCTACGACGGCATCTACGGCCTGGACGAGAACGGCAAGCAGGACCTCAAGAAGGCCCTGCTGCCCCAGCCGCAGAAGAACCTGCCGAAGATCGAGACCGACGGTTCGATCGACTCCCCGAAGATCAAGCCGTACAAGCCCGAGGCACCCAAGCCGCCGCAGGAGCAGCAGGAACTGGCGGCGGGCACGCCCGAGAACTGGAGGCGTGACTAGTGGCCGGCAACAGTGGCTTCTCCGTCTCCGGATACGGCCCCGAGCGCTCGAAGATGTCGATGTCGCGGCTGCTCGCCCGCGACTCCCTGGTCCGCAGGCTCGACTGGCCGATACTGCTGTCGGCGCTCGCGCTCTCCGCGATCGGCTCCGCGCTCGTCTACTCGGCCACCCGCAACCGCACCGAGCTCGTCGGCGACGACCCGTACGCCTTCGTGCTCAAGCACCTCCTGAACATCGGCATCGGGATCGCCCTGATGGCCGGCACGATCTGGCTCGGCCACCGCACCCTGCGCACGGCCGTGCCGATCCTCTACGGCATCTCGGTCTTCCTGGTCCTCCTCGTCCTCACCCCGCTCGGCGCGACCATCAACGGCGCGCACGCGTGGATCGTGATCGGCGGCGGCTTCTCGCTCCAGCCGTCCGAGTTCGTGAAGATCACGATCATCCTGGGCATGGCGATGCTGCTCGCGGCGCGCGTCGACGCGGGCGACCGGGTCCACCCCGATCACCGCACGGTCGTCCAGGCCCTCGGTCTCGCCGTCGTACCGATACTGATCGTGCTCCTCATGCCCGACCTCGGGTCGGTCATGGTGATGGCGATGATCGTGCTCGGCGTCCTGCTCGCCTCCGGTGCCTCCAACCGCTGGGTCTTCGGACTCCTCGGCACGGGCGCGGCGGGCGCGGTCGCCGTCTGGCAGCTGGGCGTCCTCGACGACTACCAGATCGCCCGCTTCGCGGCCTTCGCCAACCCCGCGCTCGACCCGGCGGGCGTCGGCTACAACACCAACCAGGCGCGCATCGCCATCGGCTCCGGCGGCCTGACCGGAACCGGCCTGTTCAAGGGCTCGCAGACCACCGGACAGTTCGTCCCCGAGCAGCAGACGGACTTCGTCTTCACCGTCGCGGGCGAGGAGCTGGGCTTCGCGGGCGCGGGACTGATCCTGGTCCTGCTCGGCGTCCTGCTCTGGCGGGCCTGCCGCATCGCGCGCGAGACGACGGAGCTGTACGGCACGATCGTCGCCGCCGGGATCATCGCCTGGTTCGCGTTCCAGTCCTTCGAGAACATCGGGATGACCCTCGGCATCATGCCGGTGGCCGGCCTTCCGCTGCCGTTCGTCTCGTACGGAGGATCATCGATGTTCGCGGTGTGGGTGGCGGTCGGCCTGCTCCAGTCGATCAAGGTGCAACGGCCATTGTCGGCCTAGCGCTGCAGCGGGGCTGCCCAGGGTTCCGTTTCGCGTCTAGATTCGGTTCATGGGGCAGACGAAGCGGGAGATCGAGCGGAAGTACGACGTCGGGGCGCCGAACCTGGCGCTGCCCGACCTGACCGGCGTCGCCGGGATCGCACAGGTCCTCGACAAGGGCGTCGTCGACCTGGACGCCGTCTACTACGACACGGCCGACCAGGCCCTGCTCGCCTCCTCGATCACGCTGCGCCGCCGCACCGGCGGCGACGACGCGGGCTGGCACCTGAAACTGCCGGTGTCGCTCGCGGAGGGCGTGCGCGACGAGGTGCACGCCCCGCTGTCGGACGCGGTGCCGCGCGCGCTGTCCGGGCTCGTGCGCTCCCGGGTGCGGGACGCCGAACTGGCGCCCGTCGTCCGCCTGCTGTCCGCGCGGGACCTGAGCCATCTCGTCGACGACAAGGGCACGCTGCTCGCCGAGCTGAGCGTCGACCGGGTGCGGGCCGAGCGGCTCGGCGAGGGCGGCGGCACCGCGGAGTGGGCCGAGATCGAGGTGGAGCTGGCGGACGAGGCGGATCCCGCGCTCCTGGACAAGGTCGAGAAGCGGCTGCGCAAGGCGGGCGTGGAGCGGTCGACGTCCGCATCGAAGCTGGGCAGGGCATTCGCGGAGACGGCACCGAAGGAACGTAAGAAGAACAAGTCCAAGGGCGGCAAGAAGGCGGCCAAGGCCCCGGAAGCGGCCGCCGCGGAATCCACGCCCGTCACAGCCGCCGACCACGTCCTCGCCTACCTCCGCACCCAGCGCGACGCCCTGGTCGCCCTCGACCCCGACGTCCGCCGCGACCTCCCCGACTCCGTGCACCAGATGCGGGTCGCCACGCGCCGCATGCGCAGCGCCTTCCGGTCGTACGGGAAGCTCCTCGACCGCGCCGTCACCGACCCCATCGGCGAGGAGCTGAAGTGGCTCGCGGGGGAGCTGGGTGTCGACCGGGACCAGGAGGTCCTGACCGAGCGGCTCACCGCCCGCATCGCCGCCCTGCCCCGGACCCTCCTGCTCGGCCCGGTCCGCGGCCGCCTGCGCATCTGGACCGTCGCGCGCCGCAGCGGCTCGCGGCGCAGGACGGTCGCCGTGCTCGACGGGAAGCGGTACCTGGCGCTCCTGGAGTCCCTGGACGCGCTGCTCGCCGACCCCCCGCTGCTGCGGAAGGCCGCCGCCGCGCCCGCAGCCGACGCCCTCCCCAAGGCCGTACTGAAGGACTACGACCGTCTCGCGGGCCGCGTCGAGCACGCCCTCGCGCTGCCGCCCGGCGGCGAGCGGGACCTGGCGATGCACGAGGCCCGCAAGGCGGCCAAGCGCGCCCGGTACGCGGGCGAGGCGGCGACGCCGGCGCTCGGCAGACCCGCCAAGCGGTTCGCCAAGCGGATGAAGGCCGTCCAGACCGTGCTCGGCGACCACCAGGACAGCGTGGTGGCCCGCGACGCACTGCGGAACCTGGCGATCCAGGCCCACACGGCGGGCGAGACGGCGTTCACCTGGGGCCTCCTGTACGGCCAGGAGGAGTCGGCCGCCGCGGACCGGGAGCGGGAGCTGCCGGAGGTGTGGGCCCAGGCGTCGCAAGGGAAACTGCGGGCGGCGCTGGAGGGCTGAGCGCCGGGGTACGCTTGATGGTCACCCCTGCCAGCTCATGAGAGACGCCGAGATGCCTGTCGAGTCCGTCTTCCCACGCCTGGAAGCGCTTCTCCCGCACGTCCAGAAGCCCATCCAGTACGTCGGCGGAGAGCTCAACTCCACCGTCAAGGACTGGGACGCCTGCGACGTCCGCTGGGCGCTCATGTACCCGGACGCGTACGAGGTGGGTCTGCCCAATCAGGGCGTCATGATCCTCTACGAGGTACTGAACGAGCGCGAGGGTGTCCTCGCCGAGCGCACCTACAGCGTGTGGCCCGACCTCGAGGAGCTGATGCGGGAGCACAAGGTCCCGCAGTTCACCGTGGACAGCCACCGCCCCGTCGGTGCCTTCGACGTGTTCGGGCTCAGCTTCTCCACCGAGCTGGGCTACACGAACATGCTCACGGCGCTCGACCTGGCCGGGATTCCCCTGGAGTCCAAGGACCGCACGATCGACGACCCGATCGTCCTCGCCGGAGGCCACGCCGCCTTCAACCCCGAGCCGATCGCCGACTTCATCGACGCCGCGATCATCGGTGACGGCGAGCAGGCCGTGCTCGACATGACCGAGATCATCCGGACGTGGAAGGCCGAGGGCCGCCCCGGCGGCCGTGAAGAGGTCCTCTTCCGGCTCGCGCGGACCGGTTCGGTCTACGTCCCCGGGTTCTACGACGTCGAGTACCTCCCGGACGGGCGGATCGGCCGCGTCGTACCGAACAAGTCGGGTGTCCCGTGGCGCGTGTCCAAGCACACCGTCATGGACCTGGACGAGTGGCCCTACCCGAAGCAGCCGCTCGTGCCGCTCGCGGAGACGGTCCACGAGCGGATGTCCGTCGAGATCTTCCGCGGCTGCACCCGCGGCTGCCGTTTCTGCCAGGCCGGCATGATCACGCGCCCCGTGCGGGAGCGAAGCATCACCGGCATCGGCGACATGGTGGAGAAGGGTCTCAAGGCGACCGGCTTCGAAGAGGTCGGCCTGCTCTCGCTCTCCTCCGCGGACCACACCGAGATCGCCGACGTCGCCAAGGGCCTCGCCGACCGGTACGAGGAGGACAAGATCGGTCTGTCCCTCCCCTCGACCCGCGTCGACGCCTTCAACATCGACCTGGCCAATGAGCTCACGCGCAACGGCCGCCGCTCCGGTCTCACCTTCGCCCCCGAAGGCGGCTCCGAGCGCATCCGCAAGGTCATCAACAAGATGGTCTCCGAGGACGACCTCATCCGGACCGTCTCCACCGCGTACGGCAACGGCTGGCGTCAGGTGAAGCTGTACTTCATGTGCGGCCTGCCGACCGAGACCGACGACGACGTGCTGCAGATCGCCGACATGGCGACCCGCGTGATCGCCGAGGGCCGCAAGGTCTCCGGCCAGAACGACATCCGCTGCACGGTCTCCATCGGCGGTTTCGTGCCCAAGCCGCACACGCCGTTCCAGTGGGCCCCGCAGCTGTCGGCCGAGGAGACGGACGCCCGGCTCACCAAGCTGCGCGACAAGATCCGCGGCGACAAGAAGTACGGCCGCTCGATCGGCTTCCGCTACCACGACGGCAAGCCCGGCATCGTCGAGGGCCTGCTCTCGCGCGGCGACCGCCGCATCGGCTCGGTCATCCGTGCCGTGTACGAGGACGGCGGCCGCTTCGACGGCTGGCGCGAGCACTTCTCGTACGACCGCTGGATGCAGTGCGCCGAGAAGACGCTGCCCGACTTCGGTGTGGACGTCGACTGGTACACGACGCGTGAGCGCACGTACGAGGAGGTCCTGCCCTGGGACCACCTGGACTCCGGTCTCGACAAGGACTGGCTCTGGGACGACTGGCAGGACTCGCTCGACGAGACCGAGGTCGAGGACTGCCGCTGGACCCCGTGCTTCGACTGTGGCGTGTGCCCGCAGATGCAGACCGAGATCCAGATCGGCCCGACCGGCAAGAAGCTGCTGCCGCTGACGGTCGTGAAGTAGAAGTAGAAGCAGAAGCAGAAGAAGCAGATGGCGCAGCCGGAGCCGGTGGGCGGAGCGGGTCCTCGACTCGTTCTGCCCACCGGCTCCGTGCATCGCTCCTTCGTCGCCGCGATGGAGGAGTTCCGCGCCGAGGGGCGTGGCGGCCCGGACGACGACACGACGCTCGGCAGCACCCTGCGCGACTACGGCGACAAATGGCACGACCCGGTGGTCTTCGAGCGCTACGTCACCGAGGTCCGCGCCGCGGCCCACCCCGCCGAGCCGCTCTCCGTACCCGTCACGACCCTCTGGTACGCGGACGGCGCGGAGTATCTCGGCCGCCTCGCCATCCGTCATCACGTCGGCACGCGCTTCCTGCGTGAGTACGGCGGCCACATCGGCTACGACGTCCGCCCCACCGCCCGCCGCCGCGGCCACGCCACGGCGATGCTGATCGGCTCTCTGCCGTACGCCCGTGAACTGGGCCTGGAATCCGTCCTGGTGACCTGCGACACCGACAACACCGGTTCGCGCAAGGTGATCGAGGGCGCGGGCGGCGTCTTCGAGGACCAGCGGGGCGGCAAGCTCCGCTACTGGGTTGCGACCGTCCCGACCGGCGCGTTGCCGAACCAGCACCCGAACTGACGCGTCTAGGACGGCATGGACCTGGAAAAGCGGCCTCCGCGGCAGCCGGAAGAGGCCGAACGAGCCGAAGGCTGCCTCGCGGTCGCCATCCGCCTTCCCGTGCGGATCGTCGTGCTCGTACTCGTCGTCCCCGTCCGCCTGTTGTGGGACGCGCTCGCCGCGTGCGGCCGTTTCGTCCACCTCCGCGGGCTGCGCCCCGTGGGCCGCGCCGTGGCCTGGCTGGGCCGGACCCTGATCGTGACGCCGCTGGACTGGCTGAACGAGTACGTCTTCACACCGGTCGGCCGGGGTCTTGGCGTCGGTGCGGTGTGGCTGTTCAAGGCGTTGTTCGTGTGGCCGTGGGTGGGGCTGTGGCGGTATGTGGTCGTGCCGGTGGGGCGCGGGCTCGGCTGGCTGGGGCGGGTGCTGGTCGTCGTTCCCGCCGTGTGGTTGTACGAGGCGGTCCTCACGCCTCTCGGGCACGGCATCGTGTGGTGCGTGCGCGGTACGGGCGCCGCGCTGGTGTGGCTGGGGCGGACCCTCTTCGTGATCCCGGCGGTCTGGCTCTACCGGTCGGCGCTGACGCCAATCGGGCACGGCATCACCTGGCTGGCGCGGGCGATCGGCGTCGGGATCGCGGCCACGGGGCGCGGGCTCGGCGTCGGTGCGGTGTGGCTGCTGAAGGCGTTGTTCGTGTGGCCGTGGGTGGGGCTGTGGCGGTATGTGGTCGTGCCGGTGGGGCGCGGGCTCGGGTGGCTCGGGCGGGTGCTGGTCGTCGTTCCGGCTGTCTGGTTGTACGAGGTCGTCCTTACGCCGATCGGGCAAGGCATCGCGTGGCTGGGGCGGGGGATCTGGGCCGGCGTTGCGTGGGCCGGCCGGGGGATCGGCCGGCTCGCGGTGGGCATCGGGGCCGGCGTCTGGTGGCTGCTGCGCGGGATCGGGACCGTACTGCGCTGGATCTTCGTCGTGCCCGCCGTCGCCGTGTGGCGCTGGGTGTTCGTACCCGTCGGGCGGGCCATCGGTGTCGTCGTACGCGAGATCGGTGACGCGCTCGGGCACGCGTGGCGCGTCGCCGGGCATGTGTCGCGGGCCTTCTGGCGGTTCCTCGGCAGGCTCCTGCGGTGGCTGTTCGTCGATCCGGTGCGCTGGGTCTACCGGTCCCTCCTCACGCCCGTCGGGCACGCCGTGCGCGACACGGTCTGGCGGCCCGCCGTCCAGGCCGCGAAGGAGGCCGGACGCGCCACCCGCCAGGCCCTCGCATCGGCGCGCCGCAGTGTGCGCGAGGCACGGGCGGATGTGCGGCGGATGCTGTTCGGGGCGCCGAAGGAGCGGGTGCCGGTGGCGGTCGCGCCGCACGGCCGGGAGCCCGTGCCCCAGGCCCGGCGGGAACCACATCCCGCCGAGGCACGTACTCTAGGTAGCAGTACGACCGCACTCACGAAGGACTGAACGACACTGGGCAAGCGACAGCCCGTAGGCCCGCCGCCCGCTCCCGCGGTGCAGCGCATCCGCCTGCGCTACACCAAGCGCGGCCGCCTCCGGTTCACCAGCCACCGTGACTTCCAGCGCGCCTTCGAGCGGGCGCTGCGCCGCGCCGAGGTGCCCATGGCGTACTCGGCGGGCTTCACCCCGCACCCGAAGGTGTCGTACGCCAATGCCGCACCCACCGGCACGGGCAGTGAGGCCGAGTATCTGGAGATCGCGCTCACCGAGCCGCGTGACCCCGACAAGCTGCGCGAGCTGCTCGACGAGTCGATGCCGGTCGGACTCGACATCGTGGACGCCGTCGAGTCGCACACCTCCGGTCTCGCCGACCGGCTCACCGCGTCCATCTGGGAGCTGCGCCTCGACGGCGTGGAGCCGGCGGACGCCGAGCGGGCCGCCGAGGCCTTCCGGGCCGCGGAGACCGTCGAGGTCCAGCGCCGCACGAAGAACGGCATCCGGACGTTCGACGCCCGCGAGGCCGTCGTGAGCCTGGCGGCCGTCAAGGCTGACGAAGCGCTTGCTCACGACACTGATAGGCCGACCGACCAGCCCTGTGCGATACTGCGGCTGGTTGTTCGGCACGTGACACCTGCCGTACGACCCGACGACGTCCTGTCCGGCCTCCGAGCTGTGGCCGACCTGGCGCCGCCGGTCCCCGCAGCGGTGACCAGGCTGGCGCAGGGGCTCCTTGACGAGGAGACCGGCACGGTGACCGACCCGCTCGCGCCCGACCGCGAGGCAGCCACGGCCCCACTTCAGAACGAAGGGGCAGCCGCTGCCGCCGCGAAGGCGTCGGCGCCGGAAGGTCCCGCGTAGGGAAGTCAGTCGAGAGCAACAGCAGCGCCGCCCTTGTACTCGGGAGCCACCTGGGTCGGGCAGCGCACTGACCGAGACTTTCGCCAGGCCGTCCGCATTTGGGCGTACGGAACCGGCGAGACAGACACATAGAGCTCCCGTGCGGCGCCCACGCCCCCGGATGGCGGCCCCGCGCAAGCGAAGCGAGGGCCGCGGACATCACCGGACCAGGCGCGGCGCCCGGGGGCCTGACGGGAGAACCGCCCGCATGCTTGAGCCGAACGAACCCACTGAGGGCTCGGAGAACAACACCCCCAGCGACACCCTGCCGCCGCGCCGCAGGCGCCGTGCGGCGTCGCGCCCCGCGGGCCCGCCCGGGGGCGCCGCCGAGGCCGCGGCTCCGGCCATACCGGCCACCCCCGCCGCCGCTGACACCGCCG